>CAZGTH010000013.1:13369-149804 GCA_964528455.1 uncultured Planctomycetales bacterium
CCGCGAGTCAGGTTGAACACCTGACGCCGGAGCAGGTCGCCACGATCCCGGATTCATACTGGTTCAGCCGCATGTCGCCCGAAGCCCGCGCCGAACTCGACGCGGACCAGGTACAGGCGCTGCAGGTCGAGACCGTCAGCATCGGCTACCTGACCCCGGATCAGCGCGAGATGTTGTCCGTCGATCAGGTGGAATCCCTGTCGTACTCGGACTTCCGCTATCTACCGCCGAGTCGGATTCCCGCCCTGACAATAGAACAGATCAGTTCCATCCCGGACGCGTACTGGTTTAGCCGGTTTGACGCGGCCCAACGCGACGCGCTATCGCATGAGCAGATTCGTGCGATCAACGCGAACGTCGCCGGCGTCACGTTTGTCGGCGCGAGCGGCGATGACACGCTCAGCGGTAACAGCAACGTAAACAACATGATCGGCGGCGATGGTAATGATGTCTTGGCGGGCGGCGCCGGACGCGACGTGCTCGCCGGTGGCGCCGGGAATGACACGCTCGACGGTGGATCCGGGGACGACTGGCTGATCGCCGGCGGCGGCGATGACCACCTGCTCGGCGGCGCAGGCGATGACCGCTTCTCATTCGAGAACCCGCGTGATGGCGACGTAGTCAGCGTCGACGGCGGCGACGGGCGCGACACCCTCGACCTGCGCCAGTTTGATGCCGGACAGGCGACGATCGGCGATGGCGTGATCGTCATCGACCTGGGGAACGGCGAGCAGTTCAAAATCGTACACACCGGCATCGATGCGGTCGCGTTCAGCGATGGCTTGTACGATGCGGGCATCTACAACACGCCGCCAATCGCGACCGGCGGCTCGGCGACGATGTCGGAAGACGGCGTCGGAGTGATTACACTGCGCGGCGTCGACTTTGACGTGAACGACGGCATCGAGCGCTTTCGGATCGACGCTGCGCCGGAAAACGGCGTGCTGAAGCTGAATGGCGTCGTCGTGAAGGCCGGTGATGAGATCAGCGCCGCGCAGATCGCTGACGGCGCCCTGACGTTCGAACCGAAAGACAACTGGAACGGCGCCACGACGTTTACGTTTTCGGTCTCCGACGGCGACGACTGGTCGGCGGTTCCCGCGCCGTTCAACATTCACGTCGCGCCCGCGAACGACGCCCCGGTCGGCATCGGCCTCGGCGCGAGCCTGCCGGAAGATGGCGAGGCGATGATTTCACTCGTCGGGGTAGACATTGACGCCGGGGACAGCGTCGAGCGTTTCCGGATCGACTCGTTGCCGGATGGTGGCGTCTTGACGCTGAACGGCCGCCCGCTCTCCGCGGGCGACGAAATCACCACTGCCCAGCTCGGCGAAGGTGGCTTGAAGTTCACGCCGTCCAAAGACTGGCACGGAAACACGAGCTTCACGTTCAGCGCGTTCGACGGCCAGGCCTGGTCGGATGAATCCGCGCGGTTCGATCTCCGCGTGATCCCCGTCAACGACGCCCCGGACGCGATTGGTGGCGCCCTGACGATCAATGAAGACACGTCCGGCGTCATTGATCTGGCCGCCTTTGACATCGATGACGGTGACACGATCGAGGCGTTCCGGATCGACCGCCTTCCATCCGGCGGTCAGCTCTTATTGAATGGCGAACTCGTGAAGGTCGGTCAGGAACTGTCCGCCGCCGACATCGCCGACGGATTGCTGACGTTTGTGCCGTCCTCCAACTTCAACGGCGATGTGGACCTGCAATTCAGCGCGTATGACGGGCAGGATTGGTCGGAACCCGGCGTTTTCTCAATCCATGTCACGCCGGTAAACGACGCGCCGACCGTCGATGCGGACACGAGCTTTGAAATGCCGGCGGATACGCCGTTCACGCTCGATCCGGGCGTAAAGGACGTCGACGGCGACGACACAACCATCTTCTGGCGCCAGTTGGATGGCCCGATCGTAAATCTGTCGGACCCCAACAGCGCGACGCCGACCTTCACGACGCCCGGCGTGACCGAGCCAACCGTGCTGACGTTTGAAGTAGACATCAGCGACGGCGCCACGACGACGACGCGCGTGATTGAGGTGCTGGTCACACCTGCGCAAGCCCCTGCGACGCCCGAGATGGCGCCAACGCCACCCGCTGCCCCACCGACGCCAACCCCGTCCGCGTCAGATGCTCCGCCCGACGTCAACCCGGATCGTGGGACGCCGGAAGCAATCGCGCCCCGCGCATCCGATACGCCGGACGCGCCCGTGGCGCCCCAAAGCGATGCGCCCACGCAAGCAAACGCCGATCCGTTCGTGACATCCGAGACGGCCGTCGACAGCGCGACGCGCGCGTCCGACGACGACCGGGCGCAGACGCCGAGCACGCGCAACAGCGGGCCGGGAACGGATGGCGACTCGCGCTTCGTCCGCGACGCGGAGACCGATGAATGGCAGGATGTGTCCGACCTGGAGGTAATGGACGCGACTGCGGCGTTTGGCGGCGTTGTCATGCACAGCCACGACCCCGACGCCGACGACCGGCGGACTTCAGATCAGCAGCGACTCGAAGCAATCCGCGAGATTGTCGTCAACGACACGACCTTTACGCCCGAGCCCGGCGAGGTGCGGCTTGACGCGACCTACGATGTCGACGAGCAGATCTACTTCCCGAGGTTCCAGGGCGATTCACTCGAGGCCGGCTTCGAAGAGGTCGAGACGATCCGCGGCGCGACGGACCCGCGCACCGGCCAGTTCATCGCCGAACCCGACCGCATGTCGGAGCCGCCGCCCGGCTATCAGGAGACGCAGCGGTCAAGCCCGGACGGCGTAACCTATGGCGATCGTGAAGATGAGCCGGTGTTGGCCGGCGCGGCAGCAGCCGATGGCTTTTTCGCGAAGTTATGGGGCCTGGTGCGCGGCTTCAGCGGCCCGCGCGACGCGTCCGAGCGCGATAAGGGCGCCAAGTAACGATGCTGATTTTGAACGCCGATACGCCTTTCGGGAGCGCGGATTTCGCCGCCTTCGAAAGGAGTCGATATGCAGACCTTTCTGCGCGGTTCTGAAAGGAACCGATCCAGATCGTGGCCCACGGCCCGCACCGGCGTGCTTGTGATCACCGCAATCATGGGATCCGTCGCCGCGACCGCCTGGGCGCCACCGGCGCCACCCACTGAGACCGCCCCTGACCGCGAAGTGCTCGTCGGGCTCAGCGCTCCGTCTCAGGACGCCGCACTCGCGGTCGATTTCGACGCGCGCGTGCGTGACTTACTGATCCGCGAGGGGCAACCCGTCACAGCCGGCGCGCCCCTGATCCGCTTTGAGGATGAGGCCCATCGCCTGCGGGCGGAGATTGCGCAATTCGAAGCTTCATCGACGTTGCATCTCGAGCTCGCGCAGGTGCGCGTCCGGCACGCCGAGTCGGAACTCGCCCGAATCGAAGGCCTCGGAAGCACAACCTCGACCAAGGAACTGCTCGACGCGCGACTCGCGGCCGAGGCCGCCCGGCTTGAACACAGCATCGCCCAACTCAAACACGCGCAGGCGGCCCGTCAGCACCGACTGGAGCAGGAACTCCTGCAACAACGGACGCTTACGGCGCCGTTTGAAGGCGTCGTCGTTCAGATCGCCCCGGAAGTCGGCGAAACCGTCGAGCGCGGCGCGGAGATTATGCGGCTCGTCAAGCTGCATCCGCTGCGCGTCACGTTCAACTGCCCGATCGAGATCGCGCATGAAATGACCCGTGGGCAACCCGTGCAACTGCGCGCGACACTGCCGGGCGCATCGCAGCGGGTTGGCCACATCGACTTCATCAGCCCCGTGGTCGACCCGGCCAGCCAGATGGTGATGGTGCGCGTCAGCGTTGGCAACGATTCGCGCGACTGGCCCGCCGGCGTTCGTGTGGAGATGGATGTGCCCGGTCCCGCGCCCGCCCCGGCTGTCGCCACGAGCGTCGGTTCGCATGCGCCGAAAGGCGACTGAGCTACCGCGTCATCATCGGAGATTCGCATGTTTGAGGAACTGGACAGCACGCTGACCCGGGATGCGCAGCGCGACGCGTTAGACGCGCTCGAAGAACTTGAGCGTAACACGTCGGACGAGATTCGTCAGCTACGCACTTCGTTTCGGATTGAGCTGCGCGCGAAGATCATTCTGCAACCCGGTAACGCCAGCGACGCGCTGAAGTTCAAGCTGCAAGGCGTCACCGGTGACCTGTCCGAGGGCGGCTGCCGGGCGCTCTTTCCGTTGCCCGCCCGTGTCGGCGATATCTACCGTCTAAGCTTCGACCCGCAGGAAGTTGGACTCGCGACGACCTACGCCCGCTGCATGCGCTGCTCCCTGGTGCGCGAAGACGCGTTCGAGGCCGGCTTCAAGTTCTTTGCGCCCATCGCATTGCCGGAACGCCTTTGCGCCCGGGACGGCGCACAAGCGGTGAATGGCCAGTAGAACTCTCGGAGCGGCTTTGAGCGCATTTGTCCCAACCAAACTGTCCGAACCAGCCCCGCCCCCGGTCGCCCCGACGGGGAGCGCAGGACGCGGCTTCCACGCGGACCTCTTGGCCGAGGCCGCACGGGCGGCGACGCTCGACGAGTTCTTCCGCGGCGCGCTGGAGCGCGCGACCGACGCGTTCAACAGTCCGTTCGGGCTGCTCTACGCCGGCGGCCCCTCCAGCGCAATCGAACACGAAACCCACGGCGAGCAGACCGACCCGGGCTATTGGCGCGCCGCGGCACAGCAGTTCTTGACCGAATCGCTCGCCGAAGGTTGCGCCCGAGCCCGGGTGCTCAGCGCGCGCGGCGCGACGCTGCAAATCTCGCTGCTCGCCGCGCCGCTGTTCTCGCCAACCGGCACAGTAATCGGCGCAAGCGTGATTGTAGTGCGCAGCGATCGCGCGCAGGCGCTTGATCGTCTTAGCGCTTTCGCCGGCGCGATGGCTTTCGCGTCGCGCCTGGCGGCCACCATCGGGACCGAGCGCGCCACGCGCGGCGCCGGCGCTCCGAATCAGGCCCTGACCCAGGCGGCTCGCGTCGATTCAGCCGAGGAACTCGCGTTTTCCATCACGAACAACCTGCGCAACAAGCTGACCTGCGAGCAGGTGGCGCTTGGCCTGGCGCGCGGGCCACACATTCAGATCGCCTCCGTCAGCGGACTCGACGAAATCCGCAAGGCGAGCCCGGGTATCGCCGCGCTCCGCGCCGCGATGGAAGAGTGCCTCGATCACAGACAACCGATCGTCGCGCAGGATGACGCCAACTGGGATCAAACGGCGTCGACCGGCCATCGCATGCACCGACAATGGCACAGCCTCGCCCGCGGCGCGGCCGTGGCGTCACTTCCGCTGCGTGTCGACGAGCGCGTCGTCGCCGTGCTGAGTCTGCGCCGGTCAGCGAGCGAGCCGTTCACGGCCGAGAAGCTCGAGCAGATTCGCGGTCTCGTGGAGCCCTACGCCGCCGCGCTGATGCTCGTGCAGCGGGCGAGTCGGTCTTCGATCACACATCTCCGGGATGATCTACGGGCCTATGCCGCGTCGCTGTTTCAGCGCGGTCGCGCCGGGCGGAGAGTCACGCTTGCGGTCCTGTTGCTCTTCGCCGCGTGGTTCGCGTTCGGCGTGCAGGATTACGCGATCATGGCGCCGGCGACATTGAACCCAGCCGCCCCGCGACAGCTCAGCGCGCCGTTTGACGGCGTGCTTAGTGAAGCGATCGTCGCGCCTGGCGACATCGTCAACGCCGGCGACGTATTGTGCCGCCTCGATGCGCGCGACTTGCAACTCGCCAGCGATCAGTTCCAGGCGGAACTCAGCATCGCCGAGAATCAACGCCTGCGGGCGCTGGCCGAAGACAATGTGGTCGACGCCCGTATCGCGGAGGCCAACGCCAAACTGGCCCGGCTGCGGTTGGAACAAACGGCGCGGCGCCAGGCCCTGTCCGTGGTCCGCGCACCGATTTCCGGCATCGTCGTCAGTGGAGACCTGCGACCACAGGTCGGCGCCGTGTTGCGTCACGGCGACCCGTTGCTGGTCGTCGCGCCCCTCGATGGCTGGCGCCTGGAGATCGAAGCGCCGGAGGCCGCGGTCGATGAGTTGCAGGCCGGGCTCACCGGCTGGTTCGCCAGCAACGCCCGTCCGGAAGAGTTCCGGCGGATCGAGATCAGTCGCGTGCGCCCCGCCGCGGAAACCCGGCGCAGCGGCAACGTATTCGTCGTGGAGGCGGACATTCGGATCGATCCGAGCTGGGTCAAGCTCGGCATGGAAGGCAAAGCGCACATCGAGGCCGGCCGCAGGCCGGTTTGGTGGCTCTGGTCGCACAAGCTCGTCGATTACCTCCGCCTGAACTATTGGCTATGAGCGAGATTCCGGGACAGCCGAGACTCTCAGAGCGTCTTGCGAAAGTGCGCGTCGACGTGCGCGAAGACCTGGAGGTCTCGCGGCACGTGTTTCGTGGCGAGGCGTTCTATATCCTGCGCGATCCGATCACCTTCAACTCCCATCGGTTTTCGGTCGCCGACTACAATTTGCTCTGCCGCATCAACGCCGATGTGTCACTGGCCGAGGTGTTTGAGGCGGCGGTAAAGGACAAGCTGACGGAACGTGACCAGGCCGAACGCTTTTACCAGTTCGTCTTCTCGCTCCACCAGTTCGGGTTCTTGCGCCTGCCGATCAGCGACGACAAGCTGTTGTACCGCCGTTATCGCGCGAAACAGGCCGCAAAGTTCCGCCAAAAGGCGCTCGGGTTTCTGTTCTTACAAGTTCCGCTGTGGAACCCAAACGCTTTTCTGGAGCGCACCGAGCGCTACTTCCGCCCGCTATTCACGCCGGTCGCGTTGGCGATCTGGATCATCTGGTGCCTTGCGGCGCTGGGCGTCGCATTCATCAATCGCGCGGAGTTGACAGACACGGCCCAAGGCCTGCTCGCGACCAGCAACCTCGCCGTCATGTGGCCGACGCTAATTGTGCTCAAGGTGTTTCACGAATTCGGCCACGCCTACGCCTGCCGGCGTTTCGGCGGACACGTGCCGGAGATGGGCGCGTTTCTGATCGTCTTTACGCCCTGCGCCTATGTGGACGCGACGGCGTCGTGGGGGTTTCCGCGCAAGCGCGACCGCATCATCGTCGCGCTGGCGGGCATGTACATCGAGCTGGCCATCGCCGCCGGAGCCACGTTCATCTGGGCTGCGACCGGTCCCGGGCTGATCAACGCCATCGCGTACAACATCGTTTTCCTGGCCTCGGTCGTGACGCTGCTGTTCAACATCAATCCGCTGATGCGATATGACGGCTACTATGTCTTCAGCGACCTCGTGGAAACGCCGAACCTGCGCGCCCGGGCCACGGCGTATGCCACCGCGACGCTCAAACGCTATACGCTGGGCATCCGCGACGCGGCGCTGCGCGTCGATCGTCGCCTTGCCGCCCTGCTGCTCAGCTTCGGCGTCGCGAGTTCGCTCTACCGCGTCATGATCATGTCGGGAATCGCGGCGCTGCTCGCAGTCAAGTTCGGAATGGCCGGGCTGGGTATGGCCTGTGTCTTCCTGGGCATGTTGGTGTTCAGTCTTGCCCGCAAGATGATCCGGTATCTGTGGTTTGCCGATGAAACGCGCTCGCGCCGGGCCTGGGCCGTTGCGCTGAGCCTGATCCCGCTTATCGCCGCGCCCACGCTGTTCGGGCTCGTTCCAGCGCCGCGCTCGGTGCAGGCGGCGGCGGTGATCAGCGCCGAGCGCGAGGCCACGCTGCATGTCGAGACGCCCGGCGTGTTGTACAGCCTGGCCGCGCAAGCGGGCGCCTATGTCGAGGTCGATCAGCCGGTTGCGCTGTTGCGGGACGACGACGTGGTCGAGCGTCAGTGGCAGGCGGAAACAGACCTGGTCACCACTCGCCTTCGCGCGGGGGCCGCCGTCTCCGAAGCGCCGGCCGCTGCGCAAGAATGGGATCGGCGCGTGTCGGCCCGGGAAGCGGAGTGGCGCCGCGCGACACAAAGGACAGACGGACTGACGCTTACAGCCCCGTTCAGCGGATACCTTGCGTCGACAATTGCGCCCACCGAGGTGGGACGCCGCTTCGAGATTGGGGAACCCGTAGCGCGGCTCGTCACCGGCGAACGCCGCGTTCGCGCGCTGCTGTCCGGGGAGCAGATCGCGACGGCCCGACCGCGCGCGGGCTCGCCCTGCGTCTTCCGACCGGCGTGCGATCCCGGTCGCACGATTGACGCGCTCGTCGAACGCGTCCGCCCACTCGGCGCTCGGGAGATTTCACATGCGGCGCTTACGCTGCCCGGTGGCGGCGACATTCCGATCGCGCCCGAAAGCGGACAAGCCGCGCAACCCTACTTTGAAGTGGAGATTCGCCTGCTGGCGGCGCCCGAAAGCCGCACACCTGGCTCCGTGCCGGGAGGTGATGACTTGCCGTTGGGCATGACGGGGCGGGTTCGCTTCACCGCAGATAGCGAGCCACTCGGCCACGCCGCCTGGCGTAGTCTATTGCGATTTACAAACCATTTGCGCGAATATTAGTGACCCGGATTCCGGCCGCTGTGCAGCGGCTGATACCCCGGCAGTTCTTCAACCTGCTCACTTTGACTCTCCGTTGAGTGTGTCTTTCGACCCGAATGAACTTCGGCTCATCACGGCAGATCACGGTGGAGTGGTCCAGTCGCAAGCACTTCTTCGACGTAGCCGCGATGGCTGCAATCCTGCACTACTCCCGGACGCATCAACAGATTCGCGGCAGTTGCTCGCCGCTTAGCATGTCGAGGATGCGCTGCGCGCCGATGGCGCTGCGCAGCGTGACGCGGCCGGGCGGGGCGTCGGCGACGCTGCCGATCACGGCGGCATGCGCGCCTCCGGGGCCGGCGCGCAGACACTCCAGGCTGCGCTCGGCGTCCGCGGCAGGGACGAACGCGATCATCCGCCCTTCGCAGGCGACGTAAAGTGGATCGAGACCGAGGATCTCGCAGGCGCCGCGGACCGCATCCCCGACCGGGACGGCGCGCTCGTCGATCTTGATGGCGACGTTTGCCGTCATGGCGATCTCGTTCAGGGCCGTGGCGAGTCCGCCGCGCGTCAGGTCGCGCAGACAATGCGCCTCGATCCCCGAGCGAATCAGGGACTGGACCGACTCGATGAGCGGCGCCGAGTCGCTGCGAATCTCGCTCTCAAAGGCGAGCCCCTCGCGGACCGCCATGATCGCGATGCCGTGTCGGCCGATGTCGCCGCTCAGCAGGACCGCGTCGCCCGGGCGGACGGACGGTGGCGTGATGACCATCCCGTGCTCAACGATTCCAACGCCCGCCGTGTTGATGAAAACGCCGTCACCTTTGCCGCGATCGACGACCTTCGTGTCGCCCGTGACGATCCGCACGCCGCAGGCCGTCGCAGCCTCGGCCATCGACTGCGTGATGCGCTGAAGCGTCGCGATCGCCAGCCCTTCTTCAATGATGAAGCCGACCGAGAGATACAATGGTCTGGCGCCGCTCATGGCAAGATCGTTGACCGTGCCGTGCACGGCCATCGAGCCGATATCGCCGCCGGGAAACTCCAACGGATGGACGACATAGGAATCGGTCGACATGGCAAGTCGAGCGCCGGCGATCTCGAACTCGGCCGCGTCATGCTGCGCATCGAGGGCATCACTGGAAAAAGCGGAACGGAAGACATGCTCGATCAGTTCGTGCATAAGCCGCCCACCCCCGCCGTGCGCAAGCTGGATGTGCGCATGGTCCGAGCGGGGCATGGGACATTGGCGAGCAGACGGATCGCGCATTCGGGCTATCCTTGGATTCGATAACGATAATACGCGGCGCATGCGCCTTCGGACGACACCATCGGCGCCCCGAGCGGACGTTCCGGCGTGCACCGCTTGCCAAACGCAGGGCACTCATCCGGACGGCGAATCCCCTGGAGCACCATCCCGGCGATGCACTCGGTCTCGAACTCCCCACGCGGCGCGGCAGCGCCGAAGCGCTTTTCGGCGTCAAACGCGGCATACGGCGCGCGGAGCGCCAAGCCGCTGCGCGGAATCTCACCGATGCCGCGCCACGCCCGCGACACGATCTCAAACACGTCGCGAATGAGCGATTGCGCCGGCGTGTTGCCGTGGGGCCGAACCATTCGCGCGTAGGCGTTCTCCACCTCGGCCCGCCCCTCCTCCAACTGTTTCACGCAGCGATAGACGCCCTGGAGGATGTCCACCGGCTCGAACCCGGTCACGACGATCGGCACGCGATACCGGCGCGCGAGCGGTTCGTATTCCTCGACGCCCATGATCGTGCAGACATGCCCCGCGGCGAGAAACCCCTGCACGCGATTTTCCGGCGATGCGAGGATCGCCTCGATCGCCGGCGGCACCCGCACATGCGAAACGAGCATCGAGAAATTCGTAAGTCGCTGTCGATGCGCCTGCACGACGGCCATCGCGTTGGCCGGCGCGGTCGTCTCGAACCCGACGGCGAAGAAGACGACCTGTCGCTCGGGCCGGGCGGCGGCGAGCCGAACGGCGTCGAGCGGAGAATAGACCATGCGCACGTCGCCGCCCGCCGCCTTGACGGACAGCAGGTCTCGCTCCGTCCCGGGCACGCGCAACATATCGCCGAAGGAGCATAATGTGGCGTCCGGTCGCTGGGCGATCTCGATCGCCTGGTCGATCAACTCGATCGGAGTGACACAGACGGGACACCCGGGGCCATGGATCAGCGTGATCTCCTCGGGCAGCAACGTGTCGATGCCGAAGCGGACAATGGAGTGCGTCTGCCCGCCGCAGATCTCCATCAGCCGATGCGGGCGCGTCGTGATCCGTCGCACGGCGTCGGCGAGGCGTCGCGTCGCATCGGCGTCACGGTATTCGTCGATGTACTTCATGCCGTCAGCCCGGAGAAGGTTCGGATGAATCGCCGGCCGCAACGGATCTCGTGTCGGTCTCCGTCAATTCGCCCAGTTCTTCAATCTGGTCCAGGTACTCAAACACCCGCCGCGCCTCGTCCTCGTCGATTTGGCTGATCGCCATGCCCACGTGAACCAGCACGAAGTCCCCGACGCACGCCTCGGGCACGCACATGAGCGAGACGTCCTTGATGATCCCGCCGAAGCGCACGCGCGCCGTCCGGTCCAGCGGCTCGTCGCCGTCGATACTGACGATCTCTCCCGGTACGGCGAGGCACATGGTCAGTTCTCCGAGTGCGACAGTCGTGACATTGCGACGGCCGCCTGGCCCAAAGCGATGCCGCCGTCGTTGACCGGCACGCGCTGCGGCCAGTAGACGATCCGCCCCGCATCCGTCAGCTTCCCGATCGCCCCGTCGAGCAGTCGCGCATTCTGAAAACAGCCGCCAGTCAGGATGATACGCGAAAGGCCGGACCGCACAGCGACGGCGACGATCGCATCCACGAGGGCGGCAATGAACCCGGCGGCGATCGCTTCGCGCGGAACGCCGCGGCGGAGGTCGGCGACCATCGCTCGGACCATCGGCAGCGGATCGACGACAAAACGCGCCGCGCTGTCCACCACGGTCGATTCATTGCTCATGGTGTCAGCGGTCTCGATCGAAAGCACATAAGCGGCGATCGAATCCGCCCGCGCCGCGGCGAACTCCAACTCCATCGCCGCCTGTCCCTCGTACTGCGTCATCTGTCGAATATCCAGCAGCGCCGCGACACCGTCGAACAACCGTCCTATGCTCGACGTCCACGGCGTATTGACGCGTTGGCGCAGCATGCGCGTCAGCAGTGCGCGCTCGGCCGCGGCGAACGCTCCGATCGGGGGCAGATCTTCCATCTCCATCGCGTCGGCGCCGAACGCTTCGTACAGCAAGGCCAGTGCGCTGCGGCGCGGCTCGCGCACCGCGCGATCACCACCCGGCAGCGGGAACGGGCGCAAGCACGCCAGACGATGGAAACCGGATCGAGTCGCGCGGAGAAACTCACCGCCCCAGATCGTGCCGTCTGGGCCGTAGCCGGCGCCGTCCCAACACACGCCGAGCACCTCACCCGAGAGTCCGTGCTCGGCCATGCAGGCGACAACGTGGGCGTGATGATGCTGCACGCGAATCGGCGCGGAGGTCATCCGCTCCGCCCGGCGCGTCGAGGCATAATCGGGATGCAGGTCGCAGGCGATCATGTCGGTTTGCGTTGCGTGCAGCCGCCCGAGTGCGTCGGTGGCGCGTTCGAAGGCGTCCATCGATTCGGTCGTATCGAGATCGCCGAGGTGCTGGCTGATGATGACGTTGCCGTCCATCGCCAGCGCCACGGTGTTCTTCAGGTGCGCCCCGAGGGCGAGGATGGGAGAATGGTCTCCGCCGACGGCGATCGGGAGCGGCGCGTAGCCGCGCGAGCGGCGCAGCGTCAGCGGCCGACCCGCCACGATTCGCACGACGGAATCATCCACGGGCCTGACGATCGGTCGGTCATGCGCGAGAAACGCGTCGGCGATGTTCGCGAGCCGGGCCACGGCCTCGCGCTGGTCGGTGCAGAGCGGTTCGTCGGCCCGATTGCCGCTCGTCGCGACGATCGGGAAGCCCAACTCGGCGAGGAGCAAGTAGTGCAGCGGTGAATACGGCAACATGACGCCCAGTGTCGGATGCCCCGGCGCGACGGTCGGCGCGATCGGCGCGGCCGCTTCGCGTGGCGCGCGACGGCGAGGCGCCAATACAATCGGCGCGGCCGCGGAGGTGAGCAACTCGCGTTCGGCGTCGGTGAACTCGCAGTAGCGCCGGGCCATTTCCACATTCGTCATCATCAGCGCCAGCGGTTTCTCGTGGCGATGCTTCCGGCTGCGCAGGCGGCGCACGGCCGACTCATTCCGCGCATCGACAAACAGATGGAACCCGCCGATCCCCTTGACGGATACGATGAGTCCGTCGCGAATCGCCTCGGCGGCGCGATGGAGCGCGTCGTCGCGCGCGGCGAGCGGCCGACCGGCGCAGTCGCAGAACTCCAACTGCGGGCCGCAGCGGGGGCAGGCGTTGGGCTGGGCATGGAACCTGCGATCGCGCGGATCGTCGTATTCGGCGCGGCAGTCGGGGCACATCGTGAAACCGCGCATCGATGTGTTGGCCCGATCGTAGGGCATCGACTCGATGATCGTGAAGCGCGGCCCACAGTGCGTGCAATTCGTGAAAGGGTAGCGGAACCGTCGGTTCGACGGGTCCATGATCTCATCGCGGCACGCATTGCACATCGCCAGGTCCGGCGGCACGACGGCGGATCGGCGACCGGTGGCGTCACTGCCGAGAATCTCAAACGTCCGCGCGCCCGTCGGCAATTGATCGGACGACTCGACGCGTTCGACGAAGCCCGGCGGCGGAAGGTCGTCGCGAAGCCGGTCGCCAAACGCCGCGACATCCGCCGCGTCGCCCTCGATCTCGACGATCACGCCCTGCAACGTATTCTGCACGCAGCCCGTTAGGCGCAGCTCCGTCGCCAATCGATACACGAACGGCCGGAAGCCGACGCCCTGCACGGCGCCGCGAACGACCAGGCGACGCCGCCATAGCGACGAAGACGCTGAAGAGATGGCGTCAATCGCGGTCATTTCATTCGCCGACATCTACGCTGCGTAGGAGGATTTCCTGCGCATGTTCGTCCGTCACGTCATCGCTCGTGTCAATATCGAGCCGTGCCCCCTCGGCCCGTGTCCCCTTCACCCCCTCGACAAAGTGCTCGCGAAAATGGCTCGCGGAAATGTGCGACAGGGCGCCGAGCCACACGCGGACGGCGATTACGCGCGCGGCGTCGTGTTCGCGCGCGATGGATTCGATCTTGTTTATCAGATCGTTCATCAACGACATTTCGTGCATTTCAGCCTTCTCCATCTCTACTGCTTGACCCACCGGGCGATGTCGCTGCATTCGGCGACTCTACCCCGCTGATCTCGTTACACAACCGTCGCACCACGTCATCGATCGCCGCATTGACCGGCTCGCTCAACGCCTGCCCGGCCGCGAACGTCTCACCCTCGATTCCGTACAACACGAGGCGCGGCGGCAGTTCTCCCAGTGCCCGCGCCATTTCGACGGCCTCGGCCACGCTGAACGCGTGCGTAGAGTAGTGAAACAACTCGGCCGGAATCGGTGTCGTCGCGGCGTCAAAGCGTAGGGCCGTCCCAGGCGGCCGGCCGCTGGACGTCGCGTCAATCAAGAACACCCGAGCAAATCCATGCCATGTGTCCATGAGCGATGCGCCCTCGCCGGATTCCTCGCGCACTTCGACCCCCGGCAGGTTCATCGCCGCGATGGACCGCGCGATGCGCGGGCCGACGCCATCGTCGCTGCGAAAGGAGTTTCCGACGCCGATCACCAGAACGATCGGGTTGTCGCGCGCCGGGCCCATCAGTCTCTTTCAACGCGGAGATCAAGGAAGTGCGCCGCGCACGAGATACACGGATCGTAATTGCGAATCGCCTGCTCGCACTCCCATTTCAGCTTCTCGTCGGGAAGGTGAAGATTCGGCTCAATGTAGTAACGTAGGTCCGCCTCGATGGTGGGCTGATTCACCGCCGTCGGAGACACGATCTTGGCATCGCGGATGATTCCGCCGCTGTCGATCGTGTAGCGATGATAGCAGATGCCGCGCGGTGCTTCGGTGCAGCCGTAGCCGGTTCCGGGACGCGGGTGAACTTCGACGCTGGGATGGTCCGGCTCCTGGTAGCAGTCGAGGATTCGCAGTGCTTCTTCAAACGCGAAGATCACTTCGACGCCGCGGACAATGATGCTCTTGAACGGGTTGTTACATGTCGTGCCGAGTCCCACTTCTTTGGCGATCTCATTCGCGCGCGGTGACAGGCGATCGTGATTCAGACTGTATCGCGCGAGCGGTCCGACGTGGGCTGTGCCGCGACCGCGGACGCGCGAGTGTAGCGCCGTCGAGTGCGGGACGTGCGCTTCGATCAGGTGCTGATCGTATTCTGAGATTGAACAGTCGACGCCTTTGTTCGAAACGAGGCGCCCTTCATTAAATGGAAACTCGTCCGGATGGCGAATGCAAACGAATTCATAGTCCTGATCGAAGTCCGCGAACGGCAGCGTCGCGGCGAAGCGCACCGTCTCGATGGCCGCGTCGAGGCCCCATTCGAGATCTCCGCGCAGTCCGTCGAGCTGCCGCCTGGTGGGCGTCTTGTAGAACCCACCGACGCGGACATTAATCGGGTGAATCTCGCGGCCGCCCAGCAGCGTCATGATTCCATTGCCGATCTTCTTCATCCGGAGCGCGCGTTTGACCGCGTCCGGGTGGTCCCTGGCCATCTGAATCGCGTCGGGGTAGCCGAGAAAGTCCGGCAGGTGCAGCATGTATACATGCAGGATGTGGCTCTCGATCCACTCGCCGCAGTACAGTAGTCGTCGCAAGAGACGCACTTGTGGATCGACTGTGACGCCGCAGATGCTCTCCATAGCGTGGACTGCGCCCATCTGATAGGCGACCGGGCAGATGCCGCAGATGCGCGCCGTGATATCCGGCGCTTCGCGAAAGTCGCGCCCGCGCAGAAACGCCTCGAAGAACCGCGGCGGCTCGAATATCTTGAGTTTCACCTCCTCGACTTTGTTGCCCTTCACTTTGACGTATAGCGCGCCCTCCCCCTCGACGCGGGCGAGGTAGTCTACCTTGATAGTCCTAGTCTTCATGGGCCTCGCTCACTTTCCGGAACGACTCGGCCTCGGCGTTATATGACCGGAAGGCGCGCAGGATTTCCGGCCGTGACACGCCGAGTTGCGTCATGCGCGACGCCAGCGAATTCGTGTTGGGCGTCTCCTTCGGCCCGAAGCAGCCATAGCAGCCGCGATTGTATGCGGGGCAGATGACGCCGCAGCCGCCATGCGTGACGGGACCGAGGCACGGCGTGCCGTGGGCGACTGTGACGCACACGATGCCCGCGCGCTTGCAGTCGACGCAGACCGCGTGCGCCGGTGTGTTCGGCCGTCGCCCGTGTAAGTACGCGCTGATGACCTCGACGAGTTGCTCCTTGTTGATCGGGCAGCCGCGCAATTCGAAGTCCACGCGGACGTGACTGGCAATCGGCGAGGACCGATCCAAGGTCGAGATGTACTGCGGTGAGGCATACACCAGCGACGCGAACTCGCGAACGTCGGCATAGTTGCGCAACGCCTGAATCCCGCCGGCCGTCGCGCAAGCCCCGATCGTCACGAGGCGCTTCGATTGCCGACGGATTGTGTGAATCCGTTCCGCGTCGTGCGGAGTCGTGATCGATCCTTCCACCAGCGACAGGTCGTACGGGCCCCTGGCCATCGCCCGCGTCGCCTCGGGGAAGTAGGCGATGTCGACCGCATCGGCGATGGCGAGCAACTCATCCTCACAGTCGAGCAAGCTCAACTGACACCCGTCGCAAGACGCGAATTTCCAGACGGCGAGTTTCGGTTTTCTGGCCCGTTTCATGTCACAACTCCCGAATCGTCAACAACCGGCCGATTCTCGCATGTGAAAAGACCGGGCCGTCCTTGCAGATAAACTCAGGGCCCAACTGGCAGCGCCCACAGAACCCGACGGCGCACTTCATGTTGCGCTCCATCGATACAAAGATGTTCTCCTCGGGCATGCCCCGGGTCAGCAGCGACTTCACGGTAAACCGCATCATGATCTCCGGTCCACACACCATCGCCATTGCGCTGGACGGATCCATCGCCGCTCTGGGAATCAGCGCCGTTACGACACCGACGTCGCCGCGCCAGTCGCCAATGCTGTGGTCGACCGTAACGCGTATGTCGCTGTCTTTGCGCCGCCGCCACTCCGCGAACTCCTTTGCGAACAGCAGATCGTTGGGAGATCGCGCGCCATACAAAACGGTCACGCGTCCGAAGTCAGAGCGATGCCTCCCGAAGATGTGGCAAAGCACCGGCCGGAGCGGCGCAAGACCAATCCCGCCGGCCACGATCACCAGATCGCGGCCGCGCGCCGCCTCCAGAGGCCAGTGGGTACCGAACGGCCCGCGCAGTCCCAGGGTGTCGCCTCGCCGCAGCTTGCCCATCGCCTGCGTGACCGCGCCGACGGCGCGAGTCGTGTGCATGAGGCGAGCGGTTTGGGACGGGTCGCCGCTGATGGAGATGGGCGCCTCGCCGACACCATGGACGTAGAGCATATTGAACTGCCCCGGCTTGAAGACCAACGGCGCATTTCCGCTCTCCGGTTTCAAGGTCAGCGTAAACGTGTCGTGATTCTCACGGCGCACGCCGACGACTTGATGCGGCGACGGCAGCATCGCGTCGACCGGAGGATGTGTGTGAAGCGGTGCGAGCATCGACCGCCTCGATTCCGTCATACGATTCCGCACTGATACACGTCGAGCAACTGAAGCCGCGTCGCCTGCAAGCGCTCGGCCAGCGCCCGGTTGATTCGCAGGAACATCTGATAACCCAGTTCCGGCGTCTCCTCGAACGCGCGCCGCAGCGTCGCGGCGTCGAAGGTCAGCGCCTTCACGGGCGTGAAGGCGCGGGCGTCGAAGTGCCACTTGTACGGTGGCACGAGCCACGACCAGCCGAGCGCCTGTCCGGGCGCGAGTGTTTGAATCGGGATTGGCCCGGTCTGCGGCACATGGATCTTGAGCGCGACGCAACCCTCCACGATCAGATAGAAATGTCGCGCGGTCTCATGCTCACGGAAGATAAACTCGCCCTCATCGAATCTCGCGATCGCAGCGCCGGATTTAAGAATCTCAAGGTGCGCCGGGGACAGTCCCTCGACGAACGGGTGTTCGGCCAACATGGACTCAACCGCCCTCATCGGAGCCTCCTTGTACCGCCGTCGCGGCGGCAGCCGCGTCGCGCTCGCGGAGTATCTCTGCTTCGCGCGTGATGTCGATCGAGACGGGGCACCAGGTGATACACCGGCCACACCCGACGCAGCCCGACGTCCCGAACTGATCGTGCCAGGTCGAGAGCTTGTGGACCATCCACTGCCGGTAGCGTGATCGGATCGACGGGCGGATCTCGCCGCCGTGGATGTACGAAAAGTCGCCGTTAAAGCAGGAATCCCATTTGCGCCAGCGTTCGGCGTGGTCGCCGCTCAGATCGGTCACGTCCTCGACCGTCGAGCAGAAGCATGTCGGGCACACGAGCGTGCAGTTCGCGCAACTCAGACATCGCTCGGCAATGTCGTCCCAGTGTTTGTCTTCGTAGCGGCGGACGAGCAGTTCTTTCAGCCCCTCCGTGTTCAGTCGGCGTCCCATTCGACCTGCGGAGGCCTCCATTGCGGCCGCCTCTGATTGACGCAGGCCCGCATCCACCTCGCTCGAAGGAATCTCTCTCAGCACTTCGCGGCCGAGGTCAGATCCAACGGTCGTCAGGAAGACCGACGCGCCGCCGCGTACCACTTCGGTCAGTGCGAGGTCGTAGCCATTGCTCGCACGCGGGCCGGTGTTCATTGACGCGCAGAAACAGGCGCCACCGGGTTCGGTGCAGTTGATCGCGAGAATGAACAGATTATCTCGCCGGACCTGATAGCTCCGATCGACATACGGCCCGCCGAGGAACACGCGATCCTGCACGGCGATCGCCGCCAACTCGCAGCCACGCGCGCCGATCAGCGCGATCTTCTCCGACGATGACTGCGATTCATCAAAGCGCAACGCCTTTCCCTCGCGCGTCACGCTGTACAGCTTCTGCTCCGGCGGGAACAGGTACTTCTTCCAGGAATGCGGGCCGACGACATAGCCGAAGAGCGCGGCGTCGTGACGCGGCTTGACGCGATAATGACCGGGGCCCTGCTCGTCCGTCAGACCGACGGGCAAATCGTGGGTGGAATGTATCTCGTCATAGACAATCGCCTGATCGACGACGCGGGGGCCGACCAGCGTGTAGCCCCGATTGCGCAGCGTCGAGAAAAGCGCCTCCAGCCCGGCCCGGTCGATCCGGCGAGCGGGCCAAGTCGGAGCCTCGGACTGAGGCATGCCGGGCGGAACGGGATTCTTCGTGTCGTTATCCTGACGTCTATCGGTGTCTCGTCGCATCATCCCCCCAATCCCCGGCAGGCGATTGCGCTACATCAGCCCCGTCGTTCGGCCCCTTGTCCAAGCGTCAGATACATACCCTATGAGTATAGGCGGCGGTCAGGATGATCTCCGCGATCCCGCCAGCGACGATCATAGCGGAACCTCCCGCGCGAGCCATGTGGCGCCGCGTTCGGTGCGCATCGCCCCAACAAGCCCGGCGAGACACGGGATTAAGGCGCGTACGCCATGAAACCGCTCGAAAGGCGTGTCATGCGGAATCGCACTGATCGATTCGCGCACCACAACGAACTGGTCGTGTAAGGTGCACTTGCCGCGTGCCCCGCAAACTCGCCGCCGAAGGACAGGCGTCCTGCTGCGCGAGTAGTCACCGGCCCTTGAGGATCTGGCGCTGTTGATCTCGCGCTTCGGGACGAGTTGCCAGTAGCGGAAAACGGGCCGCGCCTAACCCAGACGATCGACGTGCGCCACCCCGCGAGGAATCCGACGCGTGTCTCGCGATCGGGGACTCAAGGCGTCGTTTGCGCCGGGGGGAGTTCGATACGCTTCGTGGGCGCCATATCGCCAAAACGGGCGTACCCCAGCAGGGTCCCGGTCGCGAAGGCGACATCGATCTGCGCGATCTGGTAATCCACGATCGCGCCCACTTCCCGCAACTGCGCATCCCCCAGAATGGCCAGCGCTTCCAGCACCTCCCGCATGGTCCTTGTGCCCGCGATAAACTGCCTGGTTTCCGCGTCGTAGTTTGTGCCAGCCACCGCGACGCTCTTGCGCGCCGCGAGCACGCGCTGCCAGTTCTGCTCAAGCACATCAACCGTCTCGTGGACCTCCTGACGGACGGCCAGTTCGCGCTGGCGAACACTTGCGAGTCGCTGAGAGCGAGCGAGAATCGCGCGTCGCAAGCGCGCCCGCCGGGCTTCGTTTGTAACCGGGATTTCACCGCGAATACCGACCGCAAGACGATTGTTGTCGTAGTCCCACATCCCGTCCCAGGCGGTACCAAAAGACCCATTGCGATCGACCAGGCCGTACTCGAAGTCCAGCACGAATAGCGGCAGGGTCTGGTTGCGGGCAAAGTCGACACGCACCGCGTCCGCCCCAAGCTCCAGCTCCAACTCCAGCAGCTCCATGCGTTCGCGCAGCGCGGTGGCGATCAACTGCTCGCGATTCAGCTCCAAAGGCGTCAGTAGCGGATCAGTGCGCGGAATGATCGATCGCGGCTTGGTGACCACGCCGCGGTTCAGCAGGGCCGCGAGGCGGCGCTGCTGGATCCGCACCGCGGTCTCGGCGACGATCAGCGCTTCCTGGCGCTCAGCGACGCCCAGTTCGGCGCGCACGGTTTCGATCTCCGGAGACAACCCCTCCTCCACCCGCCGATTGACCAGAGTCAGCCCCTGCTCCGCCAGTTCGTATTGTTGTGTTCGCACGCGCAGCGCCTGCTGTGCGGCGTAGGTTCGCCAGTACGCTTTCTCGGCGGCGGCGAGGATACGAATCGCGCTCAGCTTGGTCCGCGCGCCGGCAATCCCCTGCTGATATGCCGCGATCCGAATCGACGCCGTGTTGACCCCGACGCCGGCGTAGCGCAGCAGCGGCTGGCTCAGCGAGAATCGCAACCCCGTGACATACTGCTCAAATCGTTGGGGCTCCAGCTTGACCTGCTCATCCCATTCCTGCTTCACCGTGATCTCGCCGCCAGTGGGCAACGGCGCTTTGATCCCCAGTTCCATCGCCACATCGCGCTTCGTCTGCTCAAGGCGGGTCAGCTTGGCGATCTGCTTGTCCAGTTCCTTCGCCGAACTGGTAAACTCGACCAGCTCATCGTCCAATGCCGGCAGGTCGGAGCGCTTGTAACGGGCAGACGCCATGATCGTCGCATCGAACTTCGCTTCCTCTTCGCTCACGCGGGTTTCCGCAATCAGCGGGTCGAGCAGTTCGACGCGGAGTTCGAGGTTTTGCTCGAGCGCTATCTGACGCACTTCCGGGAGAGTCAACGCGAGGGGTTCGTCGGAATCTACTTCTGGCTCGCGCGGCGCGATCGCCGTTTTTTCGGCGGCGCGCCGATCGAGGATCGCCTGTCGGAGATCGACGGTGCGGATCTCATTGGTGCGGACCAGCGCATCCGGGCGGCCGAGTCCGTCCAGCGCGCAGCCGGACAGGCTCACCAGCCCAATGAACCACACCTGCCATCCGCACCGACCAAGACTCACTTTAGCCGTTTCCGAGCGACCCCTGTCATCGAATCGGGCGCTGCCGTGACCGGCGGGAACCCGTTCAACTGCCGCCAAAGCTCGTAAGACAGGGAGACCTGATCCAGCAACACCCAGCCCTTAGCCCGGACCCCCTGCCGCAGGAACCTCGGCTCCGGCCAATCCGGCTCCTGCGGGTCCGGCCGCACAACGACGCGAAATCGGCCCTTTCCATCATCGGTCGAGTCCACAAACGCGACGCGCCCGCCGAACGTGCCGACCGCGACCGATGGCCAACCGACAAACTGGATGGCCGGCCACCCCTCAAACTGTAGCCGAACGGGACGGTCCGGCGCAACCAGAGGGGCGTCATTTCCGCTGACCCACAACTCCACCGCGCGGTCCTCGGTTTCCGGGACGAGGACCAGCAGGGGATCTCCGGCTGAAACCACCTCACCGCCCTGGTTCGCGATCAGCCGCAATACGGTTCCGTCACGCGGAGCGACAACCATCTGCGACGCTTGACGGGCAATCTGCACCTCCAGCCGCGCCAGACTGACACGCGCGTCCTCCAACTGGCTGCTGGCGTCGTTTCGCATCGCCACCGCCGCGTCGATCTTCGCCTGAGCGGTTGCGCGGATCTCCTCCAGTGTGCTCCGCACGGCGGATAAGTCCGCCTCAGCGGCGCGCAACATGGCCTCCTCGCGGGCCAGGGTGGTCTGCGCAATCTGTCGATCTCGCTCGGCCAGCTCAAACTCGCGGCGCGAGACAATACCTTCGTCCAGAAGATTGCGCATTCGATCGAACTGCGCCCCGGCGGCCTGCAGTGTGGCCTGCGCGGCGGCGCGCGCCTCGCCGGCGCCGCGCACGCGTTCGGCCGCTGTTTCGATGCGGAACTGGGCCGCGGCGACAGCAAGGTCACGACCATCTTCGAGACTGGCGACCTGCTGAAGATACGCGTCAATCTTCCCTTCGCTGGCCGCGATCTTCGCGACGAGGGCGACGCGCTCACGCTCCAGGCGCCCGACAAGGCCGGGATCGATGTCGCGGATCTCCAGCAAGGGATCGCCGCCGGCAACCTGGGATCCCTCCTGCACCCACCAATTGACAATCCGCCCGGAGATCGGCGCTTCGATTGGCTGCTGTCGCTCAAGCGGCGCAAACGCGACCACCCGTCCGGCGCCGACCAGATGCTGCTGCCATGGCGCAATGGCCACGCCCCCAACCAGCCCGAGCAAAACAACTAGCACGACAGCGCCGCCGTAACGGACCAGCCGTGACGAGTGGACCATGGCGAGCGCCCGGGAATCAGGCTGTGCCATCGCGCGGATCATCCGGTCACCCGCGACTTTCCGGGCCGCAATCCGCGCGAGCCTGAATCAAGTGTGATCACCCGATCAAAGCCGGACAGGTGCGAGGCGTCGTGCGCGAAGGCGATAATCGTCCACCTCCGGTCCTCCTCGAACAGCGCCTCGACGGCGCTGGCGCGAGCCCTGTCGTCCAGGTCGTCGAACAAGTGATCCGCCACGATCACCCGCGGATGGCCGGCGATCGCGCGGGCGAGAACCACCAGCCGCGCATCGCCATCCGACAGCGGGCGACCGTTTGCGGAAAGCGGCGTCTGTAACCCATCTGAAAGGCTCAACGCTTTCTCCAGCAGCCCCACGCGACGCAACGCCCCACGCACCGCGTCATCATCAACGCCCTCCCGATCAAGCCGCACATTGTTGTAGAGCGACCCCTCGATGATCTCCGCGCCTTTGATCAGGGCGATCGCCTCGCGAAGGGATGTCGGTTGGATCTCCCGATAATCCACGTTCGCCAGCGACAAGCGCCCGCTGGTCGGGTGCCGCACGCCGAACATTAGTTCCGAGAGCGTGCTCTTGCCACTGCCCTGCGTCGCCACGATTCCGACGCGCTCACCCGCCTCGACGCGCAGGTTGAAACCCGTCAGCGGCTGAGCGCCCTCCGGGTAGGCGTAGGTGACTTCGGTCAGCTCAAGCGCCGCCGGCCCCGTACCGAGATGGATGCGGGTACCGCGCTCTGACTCAAGCGGAAGATCAAGCAACTGGCCGAGCTTGTCCACGCCGGCGAGCAGATCGTAGAAGCTCTCCAGCTGCTTCCCGAATTTGGCAAAAGTCGCAAGCATCGTGGCCACAATCAACTCGGCGGCGACAAGTTGGCCGAGCGTAAGCTGACCCTGCATCACCAGCCAGCCGCCGACGACCAGCAGCGCGGTACCGGCGACCGCATGAAGCGTGACCGCGCCGATGACTTGGCGCAGCACAACCCGGAAGTGGTCTCGCCGCGCCTCAATGTATTTCACCGCAGCCGCGTCCGTGTGACGCGCGGCGTACCCATTGCCGCCGCCGGACTTGAACGTGAGCGGGTTGCGCGCGATTTCTTCGAGTGACGCGGCGACCGCGTACTTCATCTTCGACTCGTAGATCGCGGTGCGCACACCACCCCGCCCCAAGACCAGGATAATGAACACGATGGCCAGAATCAGACCGACATCGAACGCCAGCAGAAACGGATGGTAGAACGCGAGAATGACCAGGGCGATGATGCTCTGCAGCGCCATGCCGACGCCGTCCAGCAAGAGCGTCGAACCCGACTTCTGAACCGTCAATACGTCAAAGAAGCGGTTGACGAGTTCGGGCCCATGCTGACGATCGAACGCCTCCATCCGCACGCGCGGGAGCCGCCGGGCAAGATCAACACTGACGCGAACAAACAGGCGTCGCTGAATGAGCTCTACGGCGCAGGCCTTGAGTGTCCGCACCACACCCGCGAGCCCGAGAAACGCGAACAAGAGCACGCCAAGGACAATCAGCGGCTGGACCAGCCCCCCGAAGGCGACGAAATTGACCAGCGCCTGGACGGCGATCGGAACGGCCAGACTCAGGATTCCGACCACAATCGCGAAACCGATCACGATGAACACATCCGCCCGATCAGGCGCGACGAGCTGAAGCAGTCGGCCGATCGGGGCGGGCGGATTCGGGTCCGGCGCCTCGGAATGTGCGGTTGATGTCGTCATCTAAGCGTTGCGCGCCCGTGATCCACTAGCGGACCGACCGGCGCCGGCTACGATAGGTCGCCAGTCGCTCTTGAACCAGTCGGCGGGCCCGCGCCGCCGCCCGTCGCAATGCGCTCTCGCCATCCGTGTCCACCACGACGGCGCGCATACGCCCGCCGTGCGCAAGGGCGAGTTCAATCCGGCAACGCTTGTCCAGGCCACCCTTATGCCCATTCATATCTTCGAGCACGACCTCCACTTCCCGAATCTGATCCTCGAAACGGCCGAGGGCAAAGTCCAGAGACCGCTTGGCGCTGGCCTCGAGCTTCGGTCGCGAATCCAAGCCGCGGAACGTAAAACGAGCGCTCATGGTCTAAGCTCCCTGCGAACCAATGTAACCCGGACTCATCGTCCATTCATCAGAAGTGTAGTCGCGCTTTTGGTATCGTCAAAATTGATATATCATCAATTTTGCATCGATAATTTCGATAGGAGGCCGCAGCGTGGACTGGCTCAATCTGAATCACCTGTTCTATTTTTGGAACGTCGCGCGGAGTGGCGGCGTAACGGCGGCGTGTGAAGAACTGGGCGTCGCCCAGCCGACGATTTCCACCCAGCTTCGAACACTCGAACGGTGCCTCGGGAGCCCCCTGTTCGATCGGAGGGGTCGACGAATGGCGCTCACCGAGCTCGGAGAGCTGGTCTTCCGGTACGCGGATGAGATGTTCACCATCGCCCGAGAACTTGAAGGGGCGATCAGCGGCGGACGACCGGCGGAAGTGGCCCCGCTGCACGTCGGCGTCGCCGATGTGCTGCCGAAGCTGATCGTGCGGGAGATGCTCCGCCCCGCGCTGGAGCTCGAGGACGCCGGACGAATTGTCTGCAGCGAGGGGAAAACGCTCGATCTTCTCGGTGACCTTGCCGCCCATAAGCTCGACATCCTTCTCACTGATATGCCGAGCAGTCCCGGACTTGGCTTTCGCGTTTTCAGCCATCTGCTCGGTGAATCAGGCGTAACCTTGTTTGCGCCGAAAGGGCTCGCAGCGCGAATCCGGCGGGGTTTCCCAGCCAGTCTGCGGCATCAGCCTTTTCTGGCGCCGATGCGGGCGACGGCGCTGCGCGGCCGCCTGGATCGGTGGTTTACCGCAAACGATGCGCGTCCGCGCATCGTGGCGGAGTTTGACGATAGCGCTTTGCTCAAGGCCTTGGGCGGCGCCGGGATGGGGGCCTTCGTAGGCCCGACCGTCATTCGGGATGAAATCTGCCGTCAGTACAACGTACATGCGATTGGCGCGCTCGAAGGCGTGCGCGAGCAGTTCTACGCGATCAGCGTGGATCGTCGCCTCCGAAATCCGTCGGTGATCGCACTGACCGAGAGCGCGCGAACGCGTCTGCTTGAGTAGAGCAAGTTGTGAGATCGCCGAGTTCAAGCTAATGCGCGGTCGGCTCACGTCGAGGGCGCGCCTTCACCCGCGCCAACCCGCCATCGACGCCAATCACCTCGCCCGTCACCCACCGACTATCCGGGCCGAGCAACCAACAGATCGGGACGGCGACGTCCGCGGGGTCTCCGATCATTCCGAGCGGATGGAGCGCAAGCGACGCGTTTCGGGCCGCTTCGCTGGTCGTGAGCCGAGCGCTCATCGGCGTGTCGACCAGTCCGGGCGCCACCGCGTTCACGCGGACGCCATGCGCGGCGTAGGTGGCGGCCGCTGATCGCGTCAGTCCGATCACGCCCGCCTTCGCGGCGGCGATCGCCTCGTGATTGACGAGCCCAACTCGCGCCGCCGCAGAGCTCATCAGTACGATTGATCCGCCGTCGTCACGCATCGCGGCCGCGGCGGAGCGCACAGTTGCGAAGGCGGAAACGAGATTGAGCGCCAGCGTCTGCTGCAACTCGGCGGCCGTCGTAAGGTGCGCCGGCTTCAGCAGGATCGAACCCACGCAATTCAACACGCCGTCAATTCGGCCGGCCCACTCCCGAATGTCACGTACGCTGTTTTCCACTTCGTCGAAGCTCGTCGCGTCCGCTTGAAAGGCCTTCCCATTCAACTCCTCTGCCAGCGGCTGGAGCTTTTCCGCGTCCCGGCCGACGAGCGCCAGCCGCGCGCCGAGCGCCGCAAGCCGACGGGCGACATGCATGGCGATCGCGCTGCCCGCGCCGATCATGACTTGGACTGAGCCGCGCCAGTCTTCGTTTTTCGACAATGTCACGAGACCCCTTCGCTGGTTAGAAGCCTGCAAGCCGCAAGGAATCGCACGATCGTTCAGAATCCGATTCCGTTTTCTCTTCGATGCGACATAGCGATCGCCAAGCCATTTGGAGGCCCGACCGATTCGCCTCCGGTTCACTTGGTTATTCGCCCAAACCAGTGCGCCCGATGCGACCACTTGCCTCTTCGTTTTGGACCGTCAGTCTCGATCCCCGCCTCAACTCCTTGGCGCCACGCAGCGCGTTCTCGAAGCCGCTTGCGAATCCAGTCACGGATCGAAGGCGAAGTACTTTTTGTAGAGCAGACGTCATGACACGGAAGGAGCATCAGTTGACGACGATTTCGAGGGCGAAGCTGGGCTTTTGCATCGCCGCGTTTATTTCTTTCGTCCTTTCCGTCTACCTCTGGTTTTCGGGCGATCGCGAGCGTGGCGAGTTCGTGGGCATCTGGGTGCCCTCTATTCTCTCGCTCGGCGCTCTGATGCTGGCAGGTCGAAGGAGCGATGCGTGAGCGACTGGCCGATTTTCATTCTCGGGATGTTCGTCAGCATGATTGTTGGTGTAACAATCTGGAATATCGGCGTCATGGAGAGACGCGATATTGATGAAGCTGCCCGTGATCCATCATCGCCGAGCGCTCGTCGTCCCTGATCCGATAGTTGAGCTCGGGGTCACCTACGCGAAGTCGACGAACGCCACATCAGGATGATCCAAAATTTGTCTCGCGATGGCGACGCCACTCAGAAACGCGCCCTCGACGCGACCGTCATTCGTCCAATCGCCGCACATCCCGATCCGCGCATCCGCGTCAAACAGCACCCCCGCGGGTAATTTGCCGGGACGCGCGTATCGCCATCGATGCGCCGTTCGGAACACCGGCGCGTCGCCGGATTCGATCAGACGTCGGAACTCCCCTTCCAGTGCGGCGATTACATCCGCTTCATCCGCCTCAAGATGGGCGATGGACCACGCGGAGTTGGCATGAAGTACCCAGGCTTCCGCCGGCGTTCGACCCGGTTTTGAGGAACCCCGCGCGAGCCACGCCAGCGGCGATCCGTGAATGAACGCGCCGTCAAATGGCAACGGCTGCCGTCGCGAGAAGCCAAGCAAGACCGCCCAACACGGCATCATCGGACAGGCTTGCGCGACGCGGGCGAATTGGGTGTGCCCCTCGGTCAGCGTGGCCGCCTGGGGCGCGGGGCTCGCGACAATGACGAAGTCAAACTCCCCTGCCCGCTCCCCGCTTTCGAGCAGGACCCGCCAGCGACGTCCCGCGCGCTCCAGCCGGACAACGGGAGCCTGCGTCCGCACATTGAGGTGCTTGGCGAGAAGCTTGGGCGCCGCGTTCATGCCCGGAACGCCGACATAGCGACAACCCGACGCGATCTCGCGCCACTGCCCCTGCTCACAAACGGCGATTCGACCGTTCCAGCGCGCGACGACCCCGGCGGCGCGCCACGCCTGAACGACCCGATCAAACTCGGCATCACGCACGGTGAAATACTGTGCGCCGTGATCAAACTCGAACGGACCGGCGCGGCGAACGGACAAGCGTCCCCCTACGCCGCGCCCCTTATCGAACACATGCACATCATGCCCGCGGTCACGCATCAGGCTGGCGGCGGCCAGACCGGCCACGCCCGCGCCGATCACGGCGATCCGCCCCCGAGCGCGCTCAGCGGGCTGGACGACCGTTTCCTGGCTCGCAAAGCTCAACATGGCCGGCCGGACAGATTTTCAAGTATCAGTCTGTAAAGGACGAGCCGCTCCTTGCCGTGTTCAATCGCCCGTTCGGAAATCAATCGGTCTCGCACGACTTGATCCGCGATCTCCAGCCGCCGAGCGATTTCCCGCGCGTCTGACCAGGCGGGCAACCAGAACATCCGTTTCTTCAGCGTTGCGACGTCGCCCGAACGGCGAAGAAAGTGCTTCATATCAAGAATGAAAAAGACACTCGGCTGAAACGGCGAGGGTAGCTCGATCAATGCGGTTTCGTCGAAAACGAAGTGCCCGACCGCCGGCTCCCACCCAAGACCGCTGTCCCGCATCATGCGCGCGGTCGAAATCTCCTCTGCCGAAAAGGTCAAGCGGGTCCCCCAATGCCACCCAGGCGGAGTCGATCCTCCCGAGACATCGAGCGTTTTGCCTTGATGCGGCGATCGGATTCGCCGCGTCAGCCCCATCCACGCCTCATCGCCCGGGGATGGGACCAGCCGGCGCCACGGTCCGATTCAGACCCGGCGGGCCTCCGGATGCCGGGCTCGACCAAATATTCTGGGCAGGCTCATCCGAACCGCACGCCGCTGCGAAAGAGTGAGTAGGTCACTTTACCGGAACGACAATAAGGGAACGAAAGCCGTCCGACGGCTGCGGCCAACGAAGCGCAACACGATGGATGAAGCCGAACCGACAATTCGAACAACTGCGATCGATCGACTGCTTCGATGGTTCGATTCGAGCGAACTGAACAATCGCTCGCCCAACCCTCGTGTGCAACGAATGGACCCCATTCGCGCCATCCCGTACGTGATTTTGCACGCCGGCTGTCTGGGTGTCATCTGGGTTGGGTGGAGTTGGACATCGGTCGCGGTCGCCGTGGCGCTGTATTTCATCCGGATGTTCGCCATCACCGGATTCTATCACCGCTATTTCTCGCACCGATCGTTTCGCACGTCGCGACGCATGCAGTTCGTTTTCGCCGTTTGGGGGAATTCGTCTGCGCAGCGCGGTCCGATCTGGTGGGCCAGTCAGCACCGTCAGCATCACGCCCACTCCGACACCGAGGAAGACGCGCATTCACCCCACCAGCATGGCTTCTACTGGAGCCATCTCGGATGGCTGACAGCCCGCGACAATCTCGCCACGAACAGTCGCTACGTGCGCGATCTGACGCAATTTCCGGAGTTACGATTCATCGACCGCTTCGAGATGCTCGTTCCCGCCGTTCTGGCGATCAGCCTGTTCGCATTTGGCGCGATCCTCGGCCGGTTCGCGCCCCAACTCGGCGTGTCCGGCTGGCAAATGCTCGTCTGGGGATTCTTCATCTCGACCGTGGTGCTGTTTCATGCGACCTGCACGATCAACTCGCTGTCGCACATGATCGGGACGCGACGCTTCGAGACGCCCGACGGAAGCCGTAACAGCTTCGCGCTCGCGCTGCTTACGCTCGGGGAAGGCTGGCACAACAATCATCATCGCTTCCCGGCCTCCGCCCGCCAGGGGCTGAGGTGGTGGGAGATCGACATCACCTACTACGGGCTAAAGCTGCTGGAGCGACTGGGTCTGATCTGGAACCTTCAACCCCCTCCCCGGCACGCGCTGGGAAGCGCGGCCCGAACGAGCGAGCGCTAGCGATGCGCGTGGCGATCGTTGGTGGTGGGATCTCGGGCATGCTGGCGGCTTTCCTGCTTAACCGCTCTCATGACATCACGGTGTTCGAGGCGGGCGAGTATGTCGGGGGGCACACCAATACTGTCACCGTTGAAGACCCGGTTGGCCCGGTCGATATCGACACCGGCTTCATCGTCTACAATGAGTGGACCTACCCCAATTTCTGCCGGCTGCTGAAAACGTTGGACGTCCAGACGCAGGCCAGTAACATGAGTTTCAGCGTCCGCGACGAAGCCGCCGACGTGGAATACAAAGGCGACAACCTCAACACGCTGTTCGCGCAACGCAGCAACCTCTGGCGGCCCGGGCACTATCGTTTGCTGTATGAGATCATTCGATTCTATCGAAAGTCGCGCGAGCTACTCCGTCATCCGGAGGATAATGTGACACTCGGCGCGTACGTGCGTGAGCGCGGCTTTTCGAACGAGTTTGTCGAACGCTACCTGGTACCGGTCGGCGCCGCGATCTGGTCGGCCAATCCGCAGCAGTTTCATGAGTTCCCAGCCGCGTACTTCGTCCGCTTCTGTCACAACCACGGCATGCTGAACGTGCTGCGGCGGCCACAATGGCGCGTGATCGCGGGCGGCTCGCAGCGCTATGTCGCGAAACTGACGGCAAGCTATCGCGATCACGTTCGCCTGCGAACGCCCGTGACATCGATCCGCCGCTCGCCGGAAGCCGTCGAGATCACGACCGCGACCGGCGGCCGCGAGCGATTCGACCACGCGATCCTGGCGACGCACACGACCAGTCGCTGCGGCTGCTGGCGGACGCCTCGCCGACCGAACGCGAAGTCCTCGGCGCGATGCGCTATCAGCGCAACGAAGTCGCGCTGCACCGCGACCAGCGGTTGCTGCCGCGTCGCCGACGGGCCTGGTCGAGCTGGAATTACTCAATCCGGGATCGTGGTCAGGAGACGGCCACGATGACCTACAACATGAACATGCTTCAGTCGCTGGCGACGCGCGATACGTACTGCGTCACGCTCAACAGCATCGACCACATCGACGCCCGGTCAGTGATTCGGACGTTCTCATACGATCACCCCATCTACACACCGGCGAGCGTCGCGGCCCAGAAGCGATGGGCGGAAATCAGCGGCGTGAACCGCACCCACTATTGCGGCGCCTATTGGGGGTATGGGTTTCACGAAGACGGCGTCAATAGCGCGCTCGCCGTTGGGCGCGCTTTTGGCGAGGAGTTGTAGTCGTGCACAGCGCAATCTACGAAGGCCGCGTGCGCCATCGGCGCTTCACTCCCGTGAAGCACGAGTTCCAATACCGCCTGTTCATGATGTATCTTGACCTGGACGAGCTTCCGCGCGTGTTTCGCGGCCATCCGCTGTGGTCAAACGAGGGCTGGTCGCTGGCGCGGTTTCGCCGACGCGATCACCTCAAGTGTCACGCGCCCGCGGACCGCCCGCTGGCGGAGGCCGTTCGCGATCTGGTGGAGGCGCGGACCGGCGTACGACCCGCCGGGCCCATTCGTCTGCTGACACATTGCGAGTATTTTCGGCATCGCTTTAATCCCGTGAGTTTCTACTTCTGTTTTGACGCCGCCGGCGCTCAAGTGGAAACGATCATCGCCGAGATCAATAACACGCCCTGGCGCGAGCAGCACTGTTATGTGTTGTCCGCAAAGGGGAGCGCGGGCTCGCCGACGCGGCCGCGCTTTGAGTTTGCCAAGGACTTTCACATCTCCCCGTTCATGGATATGAAGCATGATTACGTCTGGCGCTTTACGCCGCCCGACGAGCAGCTTGCCATTCACATGGAGAACTTCAAGTCCGGCGAGCGGTATTTCGACGCCACGCTGTCGCTGCGTCGCCGGGATATCACCCGCTGGTCGCTGACGAGAGTCCTGATGCGTTTTCCACTGATGACCGCCCATGTGCTGGCGGCGATCTACTGGCAGGCGTTTCGCCTCTGGCTGAAGCGGTGCCCCAGCTTCCCACACCCGCGCTCGCCCGCCGAGCGCCCGCCCACGGAGCCACGCCATGTTGACTGATTCGATTGTGCCATCGACCCGACGGACCGAACGGCGGCCAAGTACCGCTTTGCTGGATCGTCTTTGTCGGGGCCCGGTGCACAGCGCCCTGCGCCGCATGTCAAAAGGCGCCATCACGCTCCAGGAGCATGGCGGATCGCACGTGTTTGGGGACGACTGCGCCGCGGCGAACGACCGCGCGATGCTGGCGGTCCACGATGCGCGCTTCTATCGCGCCGCTGCGCTCGGAGGCAGCCTCGGCGCCGGTGAAGCGTACATCGACGGCTTCTGGTCAAGCGACAATCTGACGCGCGTGGTTCAGCTCCTGATCCGCAACGAGGCGGCTTTCGAGCGCATCAACGGCCCCACCGCCTGGCTGTCGAGTCTCGCGCAGCGCGCCGCGCACGCCTGGCGGCGCAACTCACGCAGTGGCAGCCGCCGCAACATCGCCGCGCACTATGACCTCAGCAACGAGTTCTACGCGTTGTTCCTGGACGAGACGATGACGTATTCGTCCGGTATCTTCCCGCGCGCCGACGCGACGCTGACAGAGGCCTCGGTCGCCAAACTGGACCGCATTTGTCGCAAGCTGAATCTCCGCGAGACCGATCACGTGCTCGAGATCGGCACGGGATGGGGTAGCTTCGCGCTGCATGCGGCCGCCAGGTACGGCTGTCGGGTAACGACGACGACGATTTCCAGACAGCAGCACGCGCTGGCGAGTCAGCGGATTGCCGAAGCCGGTCTGTCTGATCGCGTAACGCTGCTGGTCGACGATTATCGCGACCTGTCCGGTACCTATGACAAGCTGGTCTCGATCGAGATGATCGAGGCGGTCGGATGGCAATACTACGACGCGTATTTCCGAAAGTGCGCCGCTTTGCTGAAGCCGGATGGCGTGGCGTGCATTCAGGCGATCACGCTGGCCGACCGCTATTACGAAAAGGCCAAGCGCGAGGTGGACTATATCAAACGCTACGTCTTCCCGGGCAGTTGTATTCCGGCGCTGGGGGCCATGAGCGCGTCGGTCGCGCGGGCGACCGATATGACGATCATCCACGTGGAGGAGATCGGCCCCCACTACGCTCGGACGTTACGCGCCTGGCGCGAACGGTTCATGGCCCGTCTTCCCGAAGTGCGGGCGTTGGGATTCTCTGACGCCTTCATCCGCCTGTGGGAGTTCTATCTTTGCTACTGTGAGGCGGCGTACCTCGAGCGCTCCGTCGGCGACGTGCAGATGCTGCTCGCAAAACCCGGATTCCGCGGGGAGCCGCCCCTGGGAGCCCTGGATCACTAATGGGACGCATTGCGCTCAACATCATCGGCTATCAGCTGGCCTGGTGGAGTTGTATCCTCAGCGCCGCGGCCGGCAGAAGCTGGATCGGGCTGTGCGTGACCGCGCTTGTTGTCACTTTTCACCTCGGGATATCCGCAGAACGATCGTTCGAATGGTGGCTCCTTCCTCTGGTCGCTGTCCTGGGGTACGGGGTCGATACGCTTGCGGCTTTGCTTGATGCGCTCGCCTTTCCGACTCACAGTGTGTCTCCGCTGCCGGCGCCGCTATGGGTGGCGGCGCTCTGGCTTAGCTTCGCCACGACGCTGCGCGTGACATTTCGATTTCTCAGCCGCCAATACTGGTTGGCGGCGATTGTCGGCGGCGCCGCCGGCCCCCTCGCCTATGCGGCCGGCGCGGCGTTTGGCGTCAATTCACTGCCCCATCTCGGCTGGAGTCTGGGAGTCCTCTTTGTCGCGTGGGGCGCGCTGCTGCCGGCGGTCGTATGGCTGGCGGACCGGGCCGCGTCACGGGCTGGCCGCGCGCCGCGCGCTGCGGCGCCGGCGTCACGGGAGCTGAGCCAATGTGGCTGAACCATCTGGGCCTTGGCCTGGCCGCCGCCGCGGTCATGATGTTCGCCCTGTGGCTGCGGCAGCGGCGTACGCACAACGCCGGCATTGTGGATGTCGGCTGGACGCTAGGCATCGGGGCCCTCGTCGTCACGTTGGCCATATTCACAGACGGCGATGGCTGGAGGCGGGCGCTGGTCGCCGGCATGACCGGCCTATGGTCGGCGCGCTTGGGCGCCCACCTCATTCAGCGCGTGCGTTCTGAGCCGGAAGATGGTCGCTATCAGAATCTAAGGGAGTGGGCCGGTCAGCGCGAGCAAGCCGCGCTGCTGATGTTCTTCATGCTGCAAGCGACATGGATCGTGCTCTTCGCGTTGCCCCAGTACATCGCGCTGCGCAATCCCACGCCGCTTGGTTGGCATGACTTCGCGGCTGTATCGATCTTCGCCATCTCGCTGGTGGGCGCCACGATTGCCGATCGGCAACTGGCGCGCTTCCGGCGTGATCCGCAAAATCGCGGGAAGGTCTGCCGGATCGGTCTGTGGCGATACTCCCGACATCCGAACTACTTCTTTGAGTGGCTGCACTGGTTTGCGTACCCGCTGATGACGATCGGCATGGGGCCATGGGCGGTGTTGACGCTGCTCGGACCGGTGATCATGCTCCTCTTTCTGCTGAAAGTAACCGGCGTACCTCCAACAGAGGCCCGCGCGCTGCGGAGTCGCGGCGACGCATATCGCGAATATCAGCGCACGACCAGTGTGTTTATCCCGTGGTTTCCAAAGGAACAGCCCGCATGAGTATCCCCGCGCTCAAGACCGCGTTGGAATGGGTAGAGCGTGGCCGCGTGCCCGACACGCTCGTAAGACGGGGGATCCGGCGCCTGGTCGCTGACGGCCTCCGGACGCGCGCCGCTGTCGACGTGTGCGCTCAACTGGAGCGGCAACGCGCGCTCATGCGCTCGCTGCGCTCCGGACCGGTAGCGGTCGATACAGATGCCGCCAATGAGCAACATTATGCGTTGCCCGCCCGTTTCTTTGAGATCGTGCTCGGCCCCCGCCTGAAGTACAGCGGCTGTTACTGGCCCGACGGCGTCACTTCACTGGCCGAGGCGGAGGAGGCCTCGTTGCGGCTCGTTTGCGAGCGCGCCGCGCTCAGCGATGGAATCGACATCCTCGAACTCGGCTGTGGCTGGGGCTCGCTGACGCTGTGGATGGCGGCGCGCTACCCGAATAGCCGGATTACGGCCGTCTCGAACTCGGCCACGCAGCGGCGTTTTATCGAGTCGCGGTGCGCCGCCCGGGGCTTGTCGAACGTGCGCGTGCTCACCGCTGACATGAATGACTTCGAGATCGGCGAACGATTCGATCGGATCCTGTCGATCGAGATGTTCGAGCATATGCGTAACCATGAGATCCTGATGGAACGCATCGCCGGCTGGCTCAAGCCGCGCGGGACACTATTCGTGCACATGTTCGTGCATGGTCGCTGCGCATATCTGTTTGATTCCAGCGGGCATTCGGACTGGATGACCCGGCACTTCTTCACGGGTGGCGTGATGCCGGACGATCATTGGCTGTACAACTTCCAGCGCGACCTACTCTTGCGCGAGCACTGGCGCCAGAACGGTCGTCACTATCAGTTGACCGCCGACGCCTGGCTACGCAACATGGATGACGCCTACGACGAAGTGTTGCAGGTTTTTGACGGCGTCTACGGCGCGGAGAAGAGTCGATGGGCGCAACGTTGGCGGATCTTCTTCATGGCGTGCGCTGAAATGTTCGGCTACGCCCGCGGCAATGAATGGTGGGTCTCACACTATCTGTTCGAAAAGCGCCCGGAGACGGGTGAAGCGACATGACCGCCCCCTCTCGCCCACATCGGCAGCGCTTGTCAGGCGTCACCCTTTCACTGGCAGCGCTACTTGCCGCCCTGTTGCTCGGCGCGATCATCTGGGCCAGTTCGGCGACAGACGTGGTCGCCGGGCTACGTTACCTCATCGCCGATCGCTGGGGAATCGTAACGCTCATAGATGTCTACGCCGGAGCGTTCGTCGTGGCCGTATTGATGAAAACGCGCGAGCCGCGGACACGCGTGTGGCTGGTGTGGGTCGCGGCGCTCATCGTCCTCGGACACCTCGTCTCGCTGGCTTTTCTGATCTCCTACTTCCGAAGCCGCCGGCCACAGCCGACACCGTAGCCGCTAATCAATCTCGCGGGCCGATGTAGTCAGCCGAGATCACCAGGTCGTCCAGATACAGATGATGATTCCGTCGCGCGACCTTTCGGCCGCCGTGGTAGACCTGCACCCAGATGAATTCGATCTTCAACTTCGGCGTGTCGCGGAAGCGAATGTCGCGTTTCTCGAAGACCGGGCGACCGTCGACCCAGGCCCGCAGCACGCCGTCGCGGCGGCCGGGCGTGTTGAGTTTGCAGTATTGCTCGACGCAGTACCAGCGGTTGCGCACCAGCCCGCCGCCGGGCACGCTCCACACCCACGAGTCGCCGAAGTCGCCGCGCATGTCGGCGTTGTAGCAATAACTGCCAACCGGAATCACGCCGCCCTTGGCGACGCCGTAAAATCCGCGGGCGGACCAGCCGTTGCGTCCGTCGGAACGGGCGCCGCCGGAACCGGCGTCGCCGTACGTCCCGCCGAATCCGGGCAGCTTGCCGCCCTCGTCCGGGTTCCAGTCGTCGGCGAACTGAATGTAATAGCGAAAGTAAATCTCTTCCGGTTCGTAGTCGAGTTCGTCATCGAAGTCGTACCGGAAGTCGACGCCATAGTGTCGGCCGCGGCCGACGCGCACGCGCAGCGCGTCCTCATCCAGCGGCTTGAAGCCGCGCGTGGGTTCATCGAGGCGCGCGATGTCGCGCAGATGCAGAACGTCCCAGTCCCGGCTCCAGCGGGACGAGTTGAAGTCGGTAACGTGGATGACACCGGCCTGTGGCTTGGCCCGCCCCGCATCCCGCTCACGCGAAACCCGGACATCCTTACCCCCGCCGCAGCCGACGAGCGGCGTTGTCAGGATGATCAAAAGCGCAAGTCGGATTGCGTGGTTGAGCAGGCGTCGCATACGATCATTCTAACACGCCGATGCGAGGAAGAACGGGCTTGCTTGATATTGCGCTCCCGTGGCGCGGGTTGGCGTGGTCTTGGCAAAACGAACTGGGGCCTTCGGGCCATATCCTTGAATATCAGGCCGTGATTCGTCAGACGCGCACGGTCGAGCAGCACGAAGATCACCGACGCCGTCACAGGTTCCTCGTACTTCGGCTACCGCGCCAACCGCTCCCAACCTCGGCCGCTGGCTCAACCGCGGGACACGTAGCCCCGCGACGACGAACGGGCCCTCGGCCCGCTGCGGCACCCTCGGCAAGAAAAGACGCCCGCGCAACGGGTTGCGCGGGCGTCCTGGTTGGGGCACGTCTGGCGCTTGTGCCGATCTACGGCAACGGGGCCGGGGCCATTGTGGCGTATTCCAACGCCGTGATCAGCGCGTCGCGGACGAAGTCGGGGTTGTGGACGCCGTTGCCGCCACCTGCGATCACATAGTAGTAAATGTAACGGGCCTTCTTGATGTCATCCGGAATCTTCGCCTGTTCATCGGCTTCCGGCCCACCCTCGCTGGTGTATTCCCAGTACAGGTCATCCTTGCCGTTGTCGGTCGCCCACGCGTCCAGCGCGTCCTTCACCCGCTCGGCGCGCAGGTCGATCTCCACCGTGAGTCCGTTGAACAGCGCCTCGGCGGCTTCTTTCGAACCGTGACACTCCGCACAGCCGGCGAAGTTCACCTCGAACGTATGACCCGAGACAGCGGGGGCCGCGCCCTCAATCGGCGCTTCACGCACGACGTGGCAGGTGGAACATTGCTCCGCAGTATTCAGGTGCACCGAAATGCGCGGCGTGACGATCGGCTCGGGCTGATCGTCCGGAACCGGAAGTTCGCCAAAGAAGACGTTGACCTGGTCGCTCGGATGCGGCTCGCGCGACGTATCCGTCCACACGCGTTCGCGGGAGTGGTGGCACTGGCCGCAGAGATTGAAGCGCTCCGGATTGGTCGCGTCGGAAAGTTTGACGCTCGGCGTGGTGAACTTGACCTGCGCGAAGCGGAGCTGATAGTCGCGCCCTTCCTCGGGGTTCGCGGCGTTTCCGGTACGGGCGTGCGGATTGTGGCAAACGGCGCATGTGATGCCGTTCATCTCATCCGCTTCCAGGCCGGACAGCAGATCATCCGGGACATCCTCGCCCTTGATCACAGCGCGGTAGAAATAGTCGCCGGAGTGACACTTTCCACAAGAACTCAGCGAGCTGCCCGAGGCGAATCGCGGGACAAGCTCGGGCTGAACCATCGCGTGCTTCGACATCGAGAAGTCTTCGAAGTTCGGATGGTGATCACCCTGATGGCAAACCCCGCAGACATTCGCGGAGATATCGACCGGCGGACGCAACGACGCGTCGTTGACATTGTTCGCGTGCTCAGCCGAGGGACCATGGCAGGATTCGCATCCGACACCGGCCAACGCGTCCGTCGTGGCGCGATCGACAAAACCGCCCGACTCGCCGAAACCGACCGTGTGGCACGGAAGACAGTCCGCGTTGGTTCCCTGACCGATTTCCTCCAGGGTTTCCAACGCCTTGCCATGCAATGTCTCCGACCAGTCATCGTGGACATTCGCGTGGCACAGCGAGCAGCGCTCCGATCCGGCAAACTTGCCGGTCAGACCGCTATTGCCCTTCACGACCGGCGGCGGCTCCATATCATTGGGGTCGTCCATCGGTTGCGGACAGCCAGCGATCAGCAGCAGGAAGGGTGAGACGAGAAGTGCGCGAGTCGCAAGATTCAACCTACAGCCTGAAAACATGTGCCACCTCGAATCTGATCTGACGTGACCGCGACCTGAATCAGCCGGCTCCCGAAAGACGGAGCGCCACACAAGTTGTGCTGAGCAGGTTATCCGTTAGTAATTATCGCACGTTGCGGTCGCGTCCGCAACGTCAAAGGCCGAGTTTCGCATGAGTGCTGTAGTGTTTGAACTTTTTGAAACTTGCAAACGCGCCGGGATTGTGAAGATCGCGTCACGGAATCGGATCGAACCGGGCCTCCAACCCGGCCAGGTCGCGCCGCGCGGCGTCGAGCAGTTGAATCGCAAAATGCTTGTTGTGCATTCCACCCGCGATCTCGACAAAGCGGATGTTCTTCCGCGCGACTTCCAGGGCGGCCCGGTCAGCGCTAGATAAGGCGGTCGGATCCGCCGCGGCGCGCTCCTCCAGGCGCGCGAGCATCCCCCGCGCCTCCCGCAGGGCGGCGTCAATCTCGTCGCGCTGTTGTTCAAAAAGGCGGGCATAGTCCGCGCTGTGGCAGGCGACACAGGATTCCTCGGTCGCGGCAACCACCGACTCGCCCTTGGCGTCCTCTCCCGACTGAACATGGCAGGCGCGGCAGTTCAATCGCGAACCGAGCATGGCGTTCGGCGTCTTCGCCGTCATGCCCGCCCCGCCGACGCCGCTGAGCATCTGCACCTGTTCCGCGTGGTGCGCCGGGTGACAATGCTGACAGTCATTGAGCACCGGCTCAAGGAAGCCCGTCGCGGTAAGACGCATCGGATCCAGCAGCGCGTGAGACACCGACTGATGGCAATCGTCGCAGCGGGCCCGCTGGTGCGCGACATGCTGCTCGTGATACATCTCCACGGTCTGGGTCGTCCGCGTTTCAAACTCGGACAGGAAATGATCCTGATCGTGGCAATGGCGGCATTCGCGGATGGATACGCTGGCCGCGCCGCGAATGACGTCGAGGTGACAACTGGCGCAGTCGACGTTCTTGTTGACGAGGTCACGGTGGTCCATCAGGACGGCCTTGCCCGGCGCCGCGCCCTCGCCACCATGCACGAAGACAGTGCGCGCCGGGGCTTCGTGGCACTTCAGGCACTCGCCGGCGCCCTGGTTGAACCCCTCATTCGTAAAGTGGCAGGTAAAGCAGTTCTGCACGTGAACCGCGATATGATTCGCGCCGGACGGATCGTAATTATGACAGGTCGCGCACGAGACCCCCGCGAGCTGCTTCAGACGCGTGTGGCGATGCTCAAGCTCCAGCAGCGCCCGCGCATCGGCGCGGACCTCCTCCGGCAGGTTGAGCTCGCGAACCGCGAGATCCAGGGCCGCGGCGCGCTGCGTGGCCGGGGCCACCGAACGCGTCAGCGATTGCACCCGGTCGAAATCCGCCCCGCGAATGTTGCTCTTCAGCCGGGTGGTAATGGCCTCGCGCTGGCGTTGAACGTCCGACAGTTTGTCCTCGATGTTCAAATGCTTCTCGTGGTAGAAACTGACCGTCGGCTCCCGTTCGATTTCCGTTTCCCGGTCCCCGATCAGGCGTATCTCCGTACGCAGACTGCCGACCATCAGTTTCTTGGACATGAAACGCTCATCGCCGTGACAGGGCGATGTGAGACAGCTATCGTCGGAGACATGAGCGCGCGGGCGACCGGCGCCGTAACGGCCGCTGAAGTAGCTGGCGACCTGCGACAATCCCTTGAATTTGGCCTTGATTGTCAGCCGCTCACCGGGGGCGTAGTGACAGTCGATGCACTTGGCGCCCAGTTTGGCGCCATGCAGGTCGTGCGACCATGACTCATAATAAGGGTCCATGACATGGCAGCTTCCGCAGAACTGCGGGCGTCCGGTGTAGTATTCGGCAGCGCCGAGTCCGACCGCGCCGACAACCAGCATCGTCAGCAGCGTAGCCCCCGCGATGCGGAAGAACCGGCGCACGCGCGATCGCGGCGCGGCGGGTGGCGCCGCCTCGGGCCCCGGATTGGTTGTCTCGGGCGAAGAATCCGCGGATGATTCAGACATGAGCAGGCCTTTCGATCTGAGCGTCTGAACAGTTACACTACGGCTCGATTGAGCCATTCGCAAGCGAAGGGCGCCCGGCTTTGCGTTCGCATTCTCTCAGTCCACTGATCGCTATCGACATACCGGCGCATCTGCCGGCATCAGGTTTCAGTGGTTTCATCGCGACACTGACAATCGGCGCATTCGTCGCGGGAGCAATCGCGGCATCGCCGTTCGTCGGGACGCTCGACCAGGCGTTCGAGCGGCGCGGGGAGCGGCCGATGCGCATGCCGTCCGATGTCGCGGTGGTCGCCAGCGGGCGCGTGTATGTCGCGGACGGCATGCATGACCGCGTGTTGGTGTTTGAATCGGACGGCGCCTTTGCCGGCGAAATTGGCGCCGGTGAGGACCAGAACCTCAAGCATCCCAGCGGCTTGGGCGCTGACACGGCGGATCGAGTCTGGATCGCCGATGTGGGCAACCACCGCCTGGTTTGCGTTGACGGGGATGGCGCGACGGTTGAGATCGTGGTTCCGCCCCTGGCCGGCGATGGGGCGCCGCCAGAACTGACCGATGTGGCGCTCTCGCGCGACGGTCGCTGGCTATGGTGCGTCGACAATCACGCGCACCGGCTGCTGCGCCTCGAGCGCGCCAATGGCGTCTGGGCGAGTTTCGGCCGATCGGGATCCGCGCTTGGTCAACTCCAGTACCCATATATGTTGGCGGTCGCCGCGTCGGGCGATGTGTTTCTATCCGATGTGATCAACGCCCGAATCGCAGGATTTGATGCGGAGGGCAGGCCCTTTCGCTCGATCGGCGCGTATGGCGTCACGTTGGGGAGTTTGTACCGGCCAAAGGGCGTCGCCGTCGACGCGGACGGGCGCGTGTGGGTATCAGACAGCGTCACCGGGGTGATTCAGGTCTTCCGCGGAAATGGCGCTTTTCTGGACGTCCTGCGAGACGCGTCGGATGGTCCGATGCGATTCGCGCAACCGAACGGCCTTGCGTTCGACGCCGACGGAGCCCTTTATGTCGCGGAATTGGGGGCGGATCGCATCCGTAAAGTGACCCTCGCCGTGTCGGTTGAGGGCTGGATCCCCAAGCCCCCCAACACGCCGCCATCCGGCTTTGGCCAGCAGGCGCAAAACTGCACGATATGCCACACAGAGTGGCTGCCGGAATTCGCCAATGCCGCGCCGAACCTGCTGATGCCGGCGCCGGACAGTCCGCCGAATGATCCGTTTGTCGCGCGGGCGGAGAGCTGCCTGTCCTGTCATGACGGTTCCGTCGTGGACTCGCGGCGGCGGGTATGGGAGGACCATGGACACGCGACAGGCGTCGACCCGCCACAGTCGATGCGGGTCCCGTCCAACCTGCCACTTGTCGACGGCAAGATCGCATGCCGCACGTGCCACTCGGCGCACGCGTCCGGACAGGCGACCGGCGACATCAAAACAGCCGTGTTTCTCCGCGTGCCGAACGCGGCCAGCGAAATGTGCATGAGCTGCCACACAGACAAGACGCGCGGCGCAGCCTTCGGCACGCATCCGACCGGCGGGATGCCCTGGCCCGTCCCACAGGCCTTGATTGAGGCCGGGGCAAAGGTGGGCCCTGATCCGCGCGAGTTAACCTGCCAGGTCTGCCATACGCCGCACGGCGCCCAGTATGACCACCTGCTTGTCCTCGGTGTGAACTCCAACGAGTTGTGCATGCAGTGCCACGACCAGATGCGGCCCGGCATGTTTCGCCCCGGGGCGCATCTCGAACATCCGCTGATGGCCAAGGTCAACGACGAGCAGCGGGCGGCGGTGCAGGCGATGGGCACGCGGCTGGGACCGGACGATGAACTCGTGTGCCTGTCGTGTCATAAGCTCCATCATGGCAAGGGCGATCGTTACATGCTGGCCGACGATTTGAACGAAGGTCAAATGTGCCTGCGTTGTCACTCGCAGCGCGCGACATTGCTGGGATCGACACATGACCTCCGCATTTCACGCCCGGACGAACGGAATCGGCTCGGCATGACCGCCTCCTCCGGCGGACCATGCAGCTCGTGCCATATGTTCCATCGCTATGCGCGCGTTCCCAAACCCACGCTGGAGGACTCAAGGGGGCTCTGTATGACCTGCCATAGCGATGGCGCGTGCGCGGAATCGGCGGGCATTGGAACTGTCAACCACAGTTCCGACAGTTGTACGGTTTGTCATGATCCACACAGCCCGATGCACGCCCCGTTTCTCACGGCGCCCGCCCAGCAGCTCTGTGTGAACTGCCATCGTGAAATGGGCGCAATGGCTGGCGGCGCGCATGATGCGCACGGCAGCCCGTGGCGCAGCGTGGCCCAGGCGCCGGCGGACGCGTGCCTCGGCTGTCACCGGCCGCACGGAGATACGGCTACCGGGCTGTTTCGGCTACCCGCGCAACCGGCGCTCGCCCCCCAGCCGGCCGGGAAACTCTACGGGTCAATCGCAGATCAGGACGCGGTGTGCATCGCCTGCCACTCGGAAGCCGCCTTTGGAAGCGGCGCGATGGCGGCTGCCCATCCTGTCGCGGCGGGGACAAATCGTCCGCTGCCCGACGAACTGCCGCTGGTGCATACATCGACGGGCGGGTCGCGCATCGGCTGCAAGACATGCCACGATCCGCACGCGCATGCGAATCGCCGCGACCTCCTTCGCGGAGACCCCATTGCGACGAAGGACGCGCATGGACTTGCGCAGACGGACCTTTGCGTGAAGTGCCATTCCGACATGGCCCAGATCCAACTCACTTCCCATTCGCCGGACCGAATGGCGGCGGCCGGATTGCGGCACGAAGCCTGCCTCCCCTGCCATCAGCCGCACGGCCCGTCCGAGGCCATCAATGCGGCGCTGCTGTGGCCGAAAACGCTTGACGGAGTCGTTCGACCGCACACGCCCGGTTCGCCGATGCGCCATACGGACGACACCCATTGCACCGCCTGTCACGTCGCCGGCGGCGCTGCCGCCGGGCCGGCGGTGGCGACCCACCCGGACGTGCCGATCGTCGCGCTCACCGGACCGGGGCTCGCCGACCTGCCGGTGTTTGACGCGCAGGGGCGTCCGTCGCAGTTCGGGGCGATCGGATGTCGCACGTGCCACCTGCCGCATGGCCGGCCGGCGGATCTGGAAGTCGCCCTTCTGGCGAGCGAGCGCGAACGGGCGCAGATGCGGCTGCAGCTGCGCCCATTCGTCGCGCCGAACGTCTGCACGTCATGTCACGGTGATGATGGGTTGCGCCGGTATCTTTACTTCCACGACGCCGAGCGGCGGGGACCCGCCCCAACTTCGACCAACTGAAGAGCGTCTATTGCGGCTCGGGCCGCGGCGCCACGAACGTCGGGTATTGGAACGGCTCGCCGCTTCCGATCTTCTCGATCATCGGGAAAATCGCGCCGCCGCGCAGCATCGCCGCGCGCGCCGGCGGATAGCCGAGATCCTCGAACGGGATCAGCCCCGCGTTCGGGCTGTGACATGCCACGCAATTGCGCGGGACCGCGCGGCGCATCGGATGGATCGCCGCCAGTTGATCGGCGTAATCCTGCGTGTCCGTTTTCGGCGGCCTGCTCAGGAAGCGAGCGACCTTCTCCGCGGTATCAGGATGCGCCAGCACCGGGCCGCCGCGCGGATCGGCCAGCGCGAGTTTCACGCCATATGCGCCGCGAAATGAGCGAACGACCGCGTCGGTCGCGACATCAAGCATACGCGAGAATTCCTCGCGACCAGGCCGCGATGCGCGGATGTGATCCGAGATTCGCAGCAGTGCTGGATCGCCATCCGCCCCCACGCCGGCTTGACGCAGCAGGTCCGCGATCTGATCGCGCGCAGCGCGGTCACACGCCCGCCGCGCCTCTGGCGTCGTATGGCGGCTGAGCCAGTCATACGCGCGCAACACGGCCGGCGCGGCCGCCTGGCGCCCATCCGCCAGCGCGTACCAGGTCAGGTCGAGCGGCTGTTCCTCGGATTCCATGTGACATACGCCGCAATGCAAGCTGGTGGCGTGCATATTCAAAAAGGCGCGCGTCGACTTGTTCTCCGCATGCGGAAGCGGCGAATGACATCCGCTCTGGGTGCAATTGTTGGACGGGTCGGCGGCGATCCACGTGTCCATCCGGTGGTAGTGTGATGGCGGTGTTCGCGCAGCCTCGACCGCGGAAAGTCCTAGCCAGTCGCGTCGATGGCCATGCAGGAGTTCAGAATCCAGCCGTCTGGGGATGGAGCGCACCTGCGGTGGCGCCTGTGAGGGGACAACCAACGCGGTGATCAGGTAGTTGATCGAGCGATAGGTGAGGTAGCTGATGACGGCGACCAGCGCGAGCGCATAAACGCGCACGGTGAGCTGAATGGCTGAGCGCCATATCCAGCGCGCCAACCGGCGGACGCGTCCCTTCGGACCGGGCGCCGCCGTGACGGCTCCATCCGCGACGTCATCCGGCATCGGGGTTTCCCTCGCTCGGCAGATCCAGTTTTGTCGCCACATCGGCAATAAACTCGCCGTGCTCCTCGGCGAGTTTTGCGGTTGGCGTGCGCCCCGAGAGCGCGGCAGGCGATAACGGAAATACAAGCGGCGAGAAAATCACGGCGCAGAGGTGCAGGATGCCAACGTGAATCACCGCAAGAAACGCCTCATAAGTGTGGATAATCTGGGCGATGTTGAACACGCGGCCACCCAGCCAGTGCGACACGGTTTGCTCGCCCCACATCAGAAACCCCGTGACGCCCAGCAGCGTCGTGCCCCATGCCACGCCAATGTAGTCCAGCTTTTCAGCGATGGTGAACCGGCCGAAAGCGGGTCGCTCCTTACGCCGCAACAGCAGGTACGACAGCAGTTGCCCGGACTTCCGCATGTCGTCCAGGTTAGGCGTCATCGGCAGCGCCATGGTCGCGGCCAACCACCCGACTTGCTCGCCGTCCGCGCGGCGCTCCCGCGCCCTTCGCACAAGGCGCAGCAGGATCACCAGCAGGTGAACGGAGAAACCGACGACAAGCACGACGCCCGACCAGCGGTGCACGAGCCGGGCCGGCCCCGCGCCGCCGATCGCCCCGATCACCGTCGCCGACCAGTTCTGTTCCGGAAACTTCAGCGGAAAGCCAGTCAGCACCAGTACGACGAACAGCAACACCAGCACCCAATGCTGCACGCGCTGGGCCGGCGTCAAACGCGTGAGCATCGCCCGCCCGCGTTTGTCGGCCATCAGTCGCTCCGCGAGCCGATACCGCGGCCCCCTGCCGCCGTGATGCCAGCCGAGCGCCAGGTGGATCAATTCGAGTGCGGTGATCAGGAACGTCGGCCCGAAAGCGACGATCGTCAATACAACGAAAGCGACCGCAATCCCAAACTCGAGCGGCCCGCCGCTGACCGCCAGGTCCAGGTGAACCGCGGTCGCGGCGATCGCGGGATCGGCTCCGGGATGACAACGCATGTTGCTGCACGTGTCACCGAGATTTCCGGGGGCTACCGCCGATTCCGAGCGATCCCTGCCCAGCATCATGTGCGCGTTCGCGCCCGACCGAACGTGGCAGTCCACGCATCCGGCGGTCGTCGTGTCCCCCAGCAGCGCCGCCTTGCCGTGAAAGCTCCGCATATAGCTGGCGACGGCGTCGTCGAGGCCGCGCGCGGCGATCACGGCGGGATCGCTGTGGCACATCGCGCACGTCTGCGCCGTGGCCAGCGTGGAGCGCGCCGGCTCCAGGCGGCTCGCGACATGGCTGAGGAAGAAACGCGTATCGATCGGCATCTGCGACTGATGGCAGACATCGCAGCGGTCCAACGCCCGCGCGCCCAACTGTTCGATCCGCGCGCCGATCGGCCCGGCCGAACGGTAGAGCGGCTCGTCATGACAGTACAGGCAGCTTGATTGGCCCGACTCCAGCAACGGACCACCTGTGAAGGGCAGGTCCGCCAGCTTCGCGGGCGGATGGGCACTGACTGAGAGCATGTCAGCAATGTCGTCGTGACTGAACCGCCGCGGCGCGCCGTCGGCGCCGGTGATGTGGCACTGTCGGGCACAATCGACCGGCGTCGTCGATTGATGCGGGATCGTGCGCACCTCGTCGGCGATGTGACAATCCGTACACGCCAACCGCGCGTGCGCGCCGCGCATGCCGTGTGTGTAGCCCGGGTCGACATAGAACAGGCGGACGCGGTCCGACTCCGGTTCCAGACGGCTGAGACCGGGAAACTGGTGGCAAAACAGGCAGTTCTCGCGGTCCTGCGCCGACGCCGGAACCGTGGCCGCGAGGCCCAACCAGGCGAGCAGCACGACGAGCGTTTTCGGCCGGTGCATCATGAGCGCTTTCGCATCGGGCTAGTAACGCACGGACTTCAGCATCGCCACGACCGGTTCGCGATGGCGCGCCACGGTTTCGCGCGGACCAAGCGCCCGAAAGAACCACGGACCGCCGGGCGTTTCAACAACGGCGGCCAGCATGCGGAAGTCGTCGCGCGGGCCGGTATTCGGCACGCCCGGCATCATCGAAGGCGCGTAGCGCCCCGCCACGTCCAGCAGTGTGACGCGCAGTCCGTTTGCTTCAAAGGCCTCGTGCGTCGCGTCGGCATCGGAGACCGGCTCGCCACTTGCCGACTGAAACATGCCACGCCAGCGATCGAGGTTGTCCGCGACGCTTCCGCCTTCGCCGGGTCCAAAGTAGAAGACGACCAGCTCTCCGTCCTCGCCGTCGCCGGCGGCTCGCGGAAGCACGAATTGCGCACGCCGCATCGAACTGCTGGGTTGCACAGGCTTCCACTCGGTGGAGGGCTCATACTTCAGCTCCCCGCCTCCGCCGACCGGCGGATGTCCCGCCGGCAGGCCACTGGCGGCCGGCGGAGGCGTAAGCGGCGGATGATTCGCCGGCAGTCCCGCGGCGGCGGACGGCCTGGCGGGTGACGCGACATCGCTTCGCTCCGATTCGACAAAGGACCGCAGCGCGGCGGCTTCATCCGCCGCGAGCGCCGCGCTGGACGCGGCCGGCACAGCCGATGCCGGCGGCTCGGCCGGTTTCTCACACCCCGAAATGATTGCGGCACACGCGATCAGCAGCGCTCCAACCCTGCAACCAGCACTCATAGCGATCGGTCCTTGATTCTGATCCATGGGCGACATCAAGCGTAGCTGTGCAGACCCACGATGAAGAAATTCACAAAACACCAGTTGAAGGCCATCATCAGACACCCGATGACGGACAGCCACGCCGTCCAGAGTCCGCGCGCCTTCACGATGAAACGGGCATGAATCAGGATGGCGTAAATCAACCATGTGTTCATCGCGAAGACTTCCTTCGGGTCCCAACCCCATGGACGTCCCCACGAGTAGTCCGCCCACACGGCGCCGAGAATCAGCCCGACGAACAACATGACAAAGACCATGTTAAGGATGATCAGGTGACACCAATCAAGCTGGTTCAGCCACGCCGGAAGGTCCTTCTTACGCGATTCGTCGCCAGGGAGCGCGCCGGCCAGCACCGGCCGCCGCATCGGCCCGATGTCCGTGGAGATCGCGGCGCCGATGTTGGTCGCCATCGCCGGGGCGCGCGAAGTCGCCATCGCAAGCCGTGACTGCACGAGGGGAACGAGAATGCCGGCCCCGGTCAGCGCGGCCCATACGAGCCCGGCGAGCAGCAGCGAGAGCCCCGCGCCCCAGACGAACGCGTGGTTTCCGACGAAAACAATCGAAACCGCGACGGCTGTGAGCGTGGCCAGCGCCAGCGGTGTGCCCGGGCGGGCGCGCGACGCGAGCGCGAAGATCAGCGCCAGCAGCGCGACGACGATGACGCCGGCTGTCGTCGCGACGCCGGGATGCTTGATCGTATCTACGCCATCCGGCGTGCCCACAAACAACCAGCTGGTACCGACGACCAGCAAACCGCCGCAAATGGCCGTCGCGACCCCCATGAAGAGTGAGGATCCCGGAGCCCGGTTCAAGTAGTACTGAAAGAGATACACGACCGCGATCACGGACGCGATGAAGATCAGCGCGTATGACCAGATGATCAGCACCGTGTGAATCCGGAGCATGACATCGTCGAGGATCCCCATGATCGAAGTCAGCGTGCCGTGCCCCGGAATCACATACCCGCCCAGAATCAGCGCGAGGAACCCCGCCACACCACCGGCGAACATGAACACGCGTGTGCGATAGATCATCTCCAGCACGAACGCCAGCGCGATCCCGGCCCAAGCGGACGACACAACCGCCTCAAACATATTGGCGACCGGAATGCGACCGAGAATATGCCAGCGCAGCGCAATCCCATATGCGTGCAGGCCCATCGCGATCAAAAGCAACCCGGCGGCCAGCAGCCATGGGAGCCGCCAGCGCGTAATCAGCGCCCAAAAGCCGGCGAGCGCCGCCGTGAAGTAGAGCATCCAGCCCCAGGTGAACTTCCCCATTGCGTAATAGCGCGTTTCCGCCGCGCGCTGCGAGGCGCTCGGGTATACGTCCGGACCGGCGATTGCGGGAAGCGTCACGGTCAACTGGTCCAGGCTCTGCTGCACGCTTGTCGCGTCGCCGGCCAGCCACGCGAACTTCAGCTTTGACCACGCGACCAACACCGTGCGGGCCTGCGCCGCGTCGATCCCCTCGACCGGCTGCCGCTGGTCAGACAGGCTGAGCCCCATTTGCTCGAGCGCCTCGGGATCGAGATTGTCGATCAATTGCTCCGGCCGATGCCATGCGGCATCGGGATCACCGGAAGCGGCCGGCACAATCCGCAGCATCTCCGACAAGTTGAACGCGACGAAGCGCGCTTCATTGACTCGCCGAATCGCGGTCACCATCTCGAAACGCGGCTCCAGTTCGTCGATGCGGGCGGCAATCGCGCGATCCGCAATCTGGCGCAGCGAAAAACGCCCGGTGCGCGTCACATAGTCGCGGTCGCTGGGAGGCAGGATCAGCCCGAACTCGATCCGCAGCCCCTTGTCTTTGACGTAGACCAGCGGCTCATCCGCGTACGCCCGCCAGTTGAAGAGCCACTCAAAAAGTGACGCCATCGGACTCAGCCCCGGCAGATGATCGCGACCGGTCATCGCCATCATCTTCTCGCGCGCGAACGAATCGAGCGTCTTGTTTCGCTGATCATCCTGTACTGCCAGCTGACGCGCGTTGTCCCACCGGATCTGGCGGTCGAGGCCAATCGCGAGCGTCGACGCCGGTGACGGAATCGGTTCCGCCGCCTGGGCGATACCCACCAGCGGGGCGGCCAGAATCAGCGCCGCGAGTACTCTTCGTCTGTAAAGATGCTTCATGGCTGATCCCCCACCGATACCGTGACCAGCGGCCTGCTTGGCGCCGCGATCGCTTCGACGTCCGCGGACTCAGCGGTTCGCGCCCGCGCGGAAGCGCGCTGTCGCAGGACCGGCTTGACGTAGAACGCGAAAAGGCAGCCGAGCGTGATCATCACGCAACCGATTGTCATCGGCCAGATTCCCCGCCGGCTGCCGACACCCAGGACCGTGAAGCTCCAATGATCCGTGGCCGCGCTGCTTTGAAACAGAGTCCAACCGTTGACCGTAAACGTCCGGTTCGTTTCCACTTCGCCCCGTAACGGCTGCCCTTCGCTCGAGCGCGGGACGACCGTAAAGTCGCTCCGCCATGACTCGGCGACCCGCCGACCGGGAAAGAAATTGACCGTCAGCGCCCCGGGCAGCAAGTCGACGCCAAGGTCATGCTGGACGCGCGAGTACACGAACTCCCAGTCCGACGTCGCGCCGGGCGGTCGCACCACGATGCGGTCCGGGTCGATCTCGGGATACTGACTGAACGGAATCCACCGCTCATCGCCCCATCCATCCGAGGCGCCGGGTTCAGAGAAACGCAGGCGAACCGCCGACATGGAGCGCACGCCGACGTTCGGCCGGCGGGTAGCGGTGGGCTCGACCACGGGCGCGTCGATCTGTCGCGCCCGCGGCATGATACTCTCGACAGTAACGCCTAGTTGGGCTTGCGCGATTCGCACCGGCGTCATCGAAGCGGCGTTGAGCGTATAACGCGTCACGCCGCCGTCCGGTTGAAAAACGCCAAGCAAAACCTCACCGCGCTCGGCCAGCGCCGGGCTGCAGGCAAACAGCAGCCCCCCCATCGCCGATGAGCGATACCGGAGTTGGATATTCGTATCGAGCAGCCCGTCGCGCTTCCGCATTCCGGCGTCGTCAATGTCCTGTGACAGTTCCGGGAAGCGCTGAATCACCGTCCGCGTGAACTGCACGTCACCGTTCGTCACCTCCACCAGCGCAGCCGGCGAGGCGGCGCCTTCAAACCCGGGTGACATCAATGGCCAGCGCGGAAACACCTGCTGCACGCGGAGCGAATACGGCGTGCCCTCGACCTCGATGACCTGGCCCTCATGCACCGCCGTCGTAAAGCTGATGGGGGGATCTGATACCGAGATCGTCAGTTCTTCGGCGCCGGCCAGCGGGCGCATCAACTGCTCCGACGTTTGCTCGTCGTCAAGCCAGCGAAACTCGAGCGGCGGCGTCATGGGAACATACGATTGCGTCGGACTGAGCGCCAGCAGCGTTTGCTCGACCGCTTCCCCGCTGGCAACATCGTTCAATCGAACCCGCAAGGCGGGGTTCAGCGCGCCCGTGGCGTCCGGAGCCGCCGTCTTGCGCATCCCGGCGATGTACGGGAGGTACCCGGTCACTGCGACTTCAAATGGGGCCTCCGGCATCTCAACCGGGAGCGGCATCCGCCAATTCTCAAACCAGCCGGTCGGAATCCAGCCCCCCCACAACTCAAGATGCGGCCTGATGCGCCGCGAACGCACGACGCTGCCAGTTGTATCCGTGATGGCGTATTCGCGATCGAGGAATCGCTCGCGGTGAATCGGCAGGCCATCGAGCGCGTAGAACTGCCACGTGTCGTCGCCGACCGGTCGCGCATATAGCGCCGCCCGTTCACGATCGTAGAACCGGGACTCGGCCGGAAACTCCCGCAACCGCACATTCAGCGACGTATCGAGCGCAGACATTGGCGCGGCCGCCGTGAGCGCAACCGTCCGCGTGTCATCTCCCCGGCGGGTATTCAGGCTGACGCTCTCGATCTCCCCCCGCGCGCCGCGCTGGACAGACTCAACGGCGACCGTCACTTCGCCGCCGAAGGCGGGCATGAAATTCGACCAGCGCTGGCCGGACTCGATTGGCAACTGGCCGATTACGCGCCGCTCACCGGCTGTGCTGATCAGTTCGATGCGCGCGGTGCGCAGCGGCACATCGCCCTCGATCTTCGAGCCAAAGTAGTAGATCGCGCCCAGGGCGAGCATCAGAATGCCCGCGTGCACCGTCAGCACGCCCGCATTAATCAGACGCCAGCGAATGCGCACGATCGTTACCAGTGTGACCGATACACAAGTCAGCGCGATGAGCGCCGTGAACAACCAGTGCGAAAACGCCTGCATCTCGGTCATTTCGAGAACGCCGCGCACCTGTGGAATCGCCGACATGACCGACGCGTAGATCAGCACCAGCGCCAGGAAAGTGACACCGGTGCGCACGCTGCAGAAAAACCGCACAAGCGGATTTCTTGTCCAGGTCCCCACCCGCGGCGAGGCGCCATTCGCGATGAAATGAGTGCTCACAGCCCGTCCCTCCGCGCTACCGATTTCCAACTGGGTTTAGTCTTCCGGCAGCTCGTGAACGCGCCGCGCAATCTCCGCGGCGCGCGAAACGGATAGCATAAACAACTCGCGCCCGTTGTGGCATCGCACGCATGCGAAATCCACCGAAATTACGGCGCGGCCGAGATCGTCTCGCGGAAGTTCCCCGCCGTCTGCCGAAAAAAGCGCGTCCGCGTCAATCGGGTCAGTCGAAATGCGGAAGACATGCGAGCGCGTATCGCCGATTCGGCCGACCGGACCGACGATCGCTTCAGAAGCATTTGAAAATGCGCGTGTCGCAAACGGCATGTGGCAGCTTTCGCAGCGCAGGGCTTCCTCATACCCGTCGGCGCGCCGAAACACCTTGCCCGCATGGCCGGCCATTGTCGCGTCTGTGTGGCACGCCGTGCAGTCATTGCGGATCGCCGCCTCACGCCCCTCCGCCAGTGACCGGTGCGGATCGTGGCAGGTCGTGCACGAAAAGGCGCTGTGCCCCCCGCTCGCTCGGAGTTCGGCGTATTGCTGCCCGCCGCTGATGAAACCACCGGCGGCGCGAATACGGCCGCTTTGGTCGCCAAGTGGCTGTGAGTGGCACGCGTTGCAGGTCTGCGACCCCGTCAGGTCGACGAAGATTCTTGAAGTGTCAACGCGGGGCGTATCGTCGACCGTGAAGAAATGCGATCCGCCCGGACCGTGACACGCCTCACATTGAACCCCGGGCTCGCTCCATGTTCCTCGGATGCCCGGTCGATTGTCCTGGGCCCCCGGACGGTCGTCCGTCGCGGGTTGGGCGCCGGTTGTTTCGCGCGCGATGTCGTCAAAGCTGTACGCAACCGGCTCGTCCGCGTTCGGCTCAAACGCGACAAACTCCCCGGGGCCGCCATTTGCGGGAAATGCCAAATTCCATTGGGTGGGGACGCCGCTGACGCCGGTCGAGAGGATGTGCCCGCTCAGATCGAGGAACAACGCCCCTTTGCGATCGCCGCCGCGCACATAGCTGATTTGATCCCACGTGAAGCCGGGTGGAGGATCAGGCACGCCCGCGGACGGGCCGGGCAGGTCCGGCGCGCCGTCCAACACCGGCGTGAGCGTATTGGCATGTCCATGCAGGGCATGAGTGGCCGCATACTCAGCATGACAGCTGGCGCATGCGGTCGCCCCGACATATCTCGCGCCACCATTCGTTCGATCGATCGGGTTGGCGGCGGGAATGGTGGCGTCGGGGGGCTGCGGGCAGCCACCCGCTCCGATCACCAGGCTAAGCCCAAGCGCGCCGAACGCAAGCGGCGCCGAGACGATCTTCAATTGAATTCGGTCCCTTCTCACGTCATTTCCCATGACATGCGGTGCAGAGCGCCGCGGCCGGCAGTCGCAGATCGAACGGCTCCTGCGCGGCGCGCAGCCCAAGGTCGCTTGACGCCGGAAACAACCCCGGCGCATGTGGATTATGGCATGTGTAACACGTAATGCGATCGTTCGCGATCGGTAACGGATCGATAACGCTGGAGAAATCGGCGGACAACATCTCGCGCGCCCGAGCCAGATTGGACCGATACGGCTCGCCCATCGCGGCGCCAAGGTGCCCGCGCGGCGCGGGGTCGGCATGCGGCGTATGACAGCCCAGGCAAATGCGCGAGTCGTCGATATGGAGCGACGCCTCGCCGGATCGCCGGCCGCCGTTCAGCGGAGGCGGCGTCGAGTGGCAGAACGCGCAACTGGCGCTGTCCGTCGCCCGATGTGGGTTGATGCGCCACTGCTCCGCGATGTGACAATTGCGACAGGAAGCCAGCGGCTCCGACGGGTCAAAACCACGTACGAGTGCGCTGTTCTGCGCCGGCCGAACGGCGGCTGGGTCGCAGTGCGCTCGAATATCGTGGCAGGTCAGGCATCCGATTCGTCCATCGACCAGCGGCCAATCGGCAGGCGCTCGGGTCTGCGCGGTGACGGCCCGGCGACCGATCGGATGCGCCTCCTGAGCCGCCTTTGTCCCGTCATGGCACTCAAGACACATGCGATCGACCTCAGCCGCGACGATCGGGCGCGGTTGCCCCGCCGGCGTCATGGTGTGGCATGTGTCACACCGCTGGGGCGACCAATGCGGACTGGGGACGGCGCTCGCAAACACCCGCGGCTGATCGCGCGCGGCCGTGGCGGATGGCGGACCGCGCCACGCGTACACGCGTATTCCGGGTCTCAATAGCTGTTCCGACACCAGGACGAAGTACCGCGCCCCGAACGCAGCGCTCGCTACGCGATCGGCGTTTGGCGGCGCCGTCACGACAGTGAGGCCGGCCGGCAACACCAGCGGAGCGGCGTCACCCGACTCGCCGCCGAACGCCCCCAACGCCCGTCCCTCCGGGGAAAACGCGTGGACGCGCTGACTGGCGGCGTCGGTGACAAAAATGACGCCGTCGGGACCCACGGCGATGGTCCGCGGCCGGCCGAAACGCCCCACGACATCGCCGGGCCCGCCGATGTTACGAATCCAACACCCGTCCGCCGCCAACACCTGAACGCGGCAATTCAACATATCGACGATCGCCACGGCGCCGTCGCGAAGAACGGCGATACCGAGGGGAATCCCAAACTCACCGTTCCCTCGACCGCGGCGCCCGATCGATCGCACATACGCGCCCGTACCCGCGTCAAAGACCTCGATGCGGTGGCCGGCGGCATTGCTGACCCACAGTTGCGCGCCGACGACGGCCAGACCCGCTGGCCGAAACGATTCCGCGGACTCCGGCGCATAATGCCGAACGACTTTTCCAGCGGCATCTGTCCGCAGCACCTGTCTGGCGCCCGCATCAGCGATCAACAGATCGCCATTCGGGGCCACGGCAAGCGCGGCGATTGAGCGCGGCGAGGTCTGAAGCGAGGTAGACGTCAGGTCCGCCCCGGCCGACCGCCAGAACAGCACGGTCGACAGCGCCCCGTCCGCGACCAGCAATCCACCTTCGGCCGCCCGCAAGTCGACCGGCTTGACGAAGTTCAGCGATGGTTCAGGAGCCGTGCCAAACAGCGCCTCGCTGAGAGCAGTTTCGGTGCGGGTCGGAGCGCGTCCGACGCGCAGATTGCCAAGGGCCGCCACGATGGCGTCTGACGCTTCGACTGAAGCAGTTCCGCCCACGCTTATGGGAGCGTTCCGTTCCGCGCAATTCAACGAAAAGCCGATCGCGAGCGAGACCATCAGGGCAGTTGAACACAACCGCGCCGGCCAACCCCACCGCGATGCTCTGGGTTTCAGAAGTTTCATCACAATCGATGGCATGACAGGCACATGCGGCTGCGTTCATTGCTGATGCGCAGCATGCCCTTGTGGTTGTGCGTGTTGTGAGGATCATGACACGTTGTGCACTGCATGCGCCCCTCGGGCAGTTTCAGGCCAGCGGTCTGCTCCACGTACTCCGGCGATTCGTAGTCGCGCCGACCGACCGGATACTTCACCCCGACCGGATGCCCCGTCAGTCTGCGGCGCACCGCCAGCGTGCCAACTTGATCCGCCCACGTCGTCGCGTGGGCAGCGGCGAAAACGTCAGAGGCGGCGATGCCATCGTGACAGCTCAGGCACAGCAGCGACGCGGCATCCAGCACAATTCCTTGCGTTTGCCACGGTTTCAGCAGTTCTTTCGTGTTCGGGCGTTGGACCAGCAGTGGCGCCTGGGTTGCCGTCAGGTGCATCGTGTGACACGGCAGACAAAGGTCGCGCGGCACGCGGCCTTCATCTGAGAAATCATGCTTGCTGCCGATGATGCCAAGACTCAGGCGATTGGCGATTTCATCGACCGACGGCGCCGCGCTGTCGGCGGGCGGCGCGCCGCGCGACACGATCGTAGTGAGCGCTAGCGGCGCGATGACCAACATGGCGGCTCGGCACGCGGCGCGTCGGAATGCCGTCATCAGCAGATACTCCCGGAAATGAACCGGCGCGCCGGTCAACTCGACACGCCCCAGATGGAATCATATAGTGGACCTTTCGATTTCTCTCAATCGCGCGGCAGGTCATGCCACTGAAACGCTTAGCGCATACCTCGATCATCTGCGCCTTACTTAGCGCGCTGGGTGTCGCGGTAGCCATACGGCCCCCCGCCGCCGCCGCGTCAGACATTTCCGCCGATGGCGCCCCGGCGCCGCGGGAGGAAGCGGCGCTCGACGATGCCGACGCGCCGACCACCGAGCCGCTTGCCGCCGCGCCCGAGGTCGTGACCGCGACGAGCTATGCCGACCTCGTGCAGTTCGACGAGCTCTATCTCGAAGCCGGCGTTGACGCCGAGTGGCGGCGTCGAAACACCAAGTCGCGGATTCGCAGCGGTTTCCTGGCTGAGTATGAGCTCGATGATCGCCTTCGCCGCTTCCAGGAAGTGCTGGGCGTTGACGGCGCGGGCAGCATCGGCGGATCCTCGGTCCTGACGTTCGATTTCAGCCTGCTCGGGGGGGCGAGCCAGGAGTATTACCGCGAACAGCGACCGGGGCCCGACCTGCGGCAGAGCCCGTCGGGCAGTCTGGCGCAATTCAACGCCCGCGCCTCGCTTTTCCCGGCGGGCAAGTTCAGCGCCAACGTGTTCGCGTCACGCGAGGAAGACCGCATCCCGCGCCTGTTCCTGCCCAGCCTCGACCGCGATCGGGAACGTTACGCCGCCGAGTTGCTCTATAACGATGAGGTTCTTCCGATGCGGTTAATGGTCGAGGACCTCTATGAGCGGCTCGACGATCCACGCCCCCTTTCCACCGACGATCAGGCGTCGCAGGAACGGCAGTTGCGATACGAGGCCACATGGCGGGCGAGCGATGACCATCAGTTGCGGCTGGATTACGAATACAGCGACCGCAGCGATCAGTACGCGGGAACGCGGGAGACATACCGTCGGACCCGCCACTACGTCACACTCAACGACTTGATCCGCTTTGGGGAACAATCCCGCAGTCGCCTGGACACGACCATCCGATTTCAGGACGAGTCCGGCGACCTGACGCGAGACATGTTCGAGGTTTATCCGCGTCTGCGCTTGTGGCACAGCGATGCCCTGTCGAGCGACTTTGGTGTGCAGTACTTGCGTCAGCAATTCATCGACCGTGAGCTGGAAATGTGGCGCGCTGACGCTGGCGTGACCTACCAGTATGATGACGCCCTTACGACCTCTCTCGGCATTTACGGCCTGGATCAGCGCGTCGAGGAAGCGGATGACCTGGGCGAGTGGGGCCTGCTGCTCACTTCGCAATATAGCCGTGAGAACGACTACGGTCGGCTGATAGCGAGTGTCGCCTTGAACCATGCCGCCACGCGATACGAAGCGGAGCGATCCAGCGGATTTGTATTGCGCGAATCGCATACCTTTCAGGATCCGCTTCCGGTGACGCTGACGCGCGCGGATGTGCGGCGCGCCAGCCTGGTGGTCACGGACCTCTCCGGCGGGCAGGTGTACTTCGTCGGCCGCGACTTCTCCGTTATTCAGCGCGGCCGCTATACGTCGCTCTTCCGCGCACGCAATGGGCGCATCCGCGATGGCGAGTCCGTGCTCATCACCTATAGCTACCGCACGGATCAAACCGTGACGCTCGAGCGAAATCGCGTCGACGCCCGCGTGCAGCAGGACTTCTCCAACGGCCTCAGCCCCTACTATGCGCTGACCTATCAGGACGAGGACATCGATGGGAGCCGGTTCACGAGTTTCCTGGCGCGGCGGATCAATCGCCATCGCGTCGGCGTAACTTATAAGCAACCGCGCTTCTCCGCCGGCGCCGAGTACGAATTCAATGACGATTCGATCGATCCATATCACGCCGGGCATCTCAACGGCGATGTCACCGTCTGGGACGCCGCGCCGCACACCGTCACGGCCGGGGGGCGCGCCTCTTACTTCCATTACACCGGCACAGCCATCCTGCAATCGCACGACGTCTTCCTGAGCGACCTCGGTCTCACCTGGCAGGCGGTGTTCTCCCCTGATTTCGACGCGACCGCCTCCGCCACCTACCGATTCGAAAACAGCAACCTGTATGGCCGCACGGAGGGCCTGGACCTCCGTGCCGGATTGAACCGGCAGATCGGTCAGTTCTCTCTGGCCCTCGAAGTCGAATATGACCAATTGAACATCCGCTCATCCGAGGATCGTAATTTCGCCGTCTGGCTGCGCTTGAGACGTGGGTTTCCGGTCATTGGTGGCCCGCGATGACGCGGCGCCCGCGGATCGCGAACGCAACCGCCCTGTCCGCGCTGCTGCTCGCGCTGGCCGGCTGTCAATCCGCGGCGCGCCCGATCTTTTCGGCCGGCGCCAGCCCGCGGTCCTGGCCCGCGCCGCCGGATAAGACTCGCATCGTGCACATCGGAGAGATCGTCGGGGAGGAAAGCCTGCATGCGCCAAAGCGCGGTTTGGATGCGCTGGGCGAGCTCCTGACCGGGCCCCGCCCGCAGGCGCGATTTGTGACGCCGATGGCCGTCGCCGTGAAAGGCGCTCGCGTATACGTCGCGGACCCGGCCGGCGAAGCGGCCTGCGTGCACGCGCTGGATATGGACCAGCGGGGTTATGCGGCGATTCGCGATGTCGCCGGCGGCCCTTTGCGCTGGCCCGTGGATGTCGCCATCTGTGATGAGTTGCTGGCCATCGCCGACTCTGATCGAAACGCCGTGTTTCTCGTCGATCTCAGTGGGCGACACGTGCGCACCATCAGCGGCGCGGGCCTGCAGCGGCCGGTCTCGTTGGCGTGGGACGCGCGGCGGCGTGAGTTGTATGTGGCGGACGCCGTCGCGTGCGCGGTGTTTGTTTTTGACGCCGGCGGCCGACTGGCGCGCCGCTTCGGCGCGCGGGGGGCGGGCGTCGGCGAGCTGCACGCCCCGGCCGGCATCGGACTTGATGCGCGGGGCGATTCCGCGCGCGTCGCGGTGGCGGATGCGCTCAATTTTCGGGCACAGGTGTTTTCCGATCAGGGCCAATCGCTTGTCAGCGTGGGTCGCAAAGGCGACGCGGCCGGAGACTTCGGCCTGCCGCGAGACATCGCGGTCGACGGAGACGGTAACCTGCACGTTCTGGACAATCAGTTTGAGAACGTGCAACTGTTCAGCGCGCAGGGGCAGCTCTTGATGGCGTTCGGACAGGAGGGCTCCGGCCCGGGTGAGTTCTGGCTGCCATCGGGGATCACGATTGACGATCTGAACCGGATCTGGATTGCGGACACCTACAATCGCCGGGTTCAGGTCTTTCAGTATTTGGCACAGGAGTCTGCGGAATGAAACGCGATGCGCTGTGGCGCGGCATGCTGGCGCTGACGGTCGCGGTATCCGTCCACGCGGACGACCGCATCCTCAATTCCAAGCACGATCTTTCAGCCGCGGGTCCGGGCCCGGTCCGGGCGCGGGTGGAGACCGAAGTTTGTATCTTCTGTCATGCCCCACACAATACGAGTCCGGCGGCCCCACTTTGGAACCGACACAATCCCCGCGCCTACTACCGCGTCTATTCCAGCAGCACCACCGACGCGCGCATCGATCAGCCGACCGGCGACAGCAAGCTGTGCCTCAGTTGCCACGATGGGACGATCGCGCCGGGACTGGTCCTGAACCGTCCCCAGCCGATCCCCATGTCGCATCCGATATTGCCGACCGGTCGCGCGAATCTCACCAACGATCTGTCCGATGACCACCCGATCGGCCTGCGCTATGACCGCCAGCTTACAAATCGCGATCGGCAGCTGCGCGAACCCGCGTCCGTGGATCGACGCATTCACCTCGGCGGTCGCGGCGAGTTGGAGTGCACGGCCTGCCATGATCCGCACAACAACGAATTCGGGGACTTTCTTCGCGTACCGCTGCGCGATGGCGCATTGTGTAACGCGTGCCACCAGATGGACGGTTGGCGCGAAAGCGCGCACGCGACATCACCGCGTCCGGTCCCGATCAGTCTGCGGCCCGATGCCCCCCTGCCATTCCCCACGATGGCCGAAAACGCCTGCGCATCATGCCACGCGAGTCACGGCGCCACGCAACGCGAGCGGCTGCTTTATCGGCGATCGTACGAGTTGTGCCTCGAGTGCCACAACGGCATCACCGCCCGCGATGTTCAGAGTGTCAACGGATTGCGTTCGGGGCATCGTCCCAGCCGCTTTATTGACGGACATGATCCGGCCGAGGATCCGCGGCTCATGCCGCCGCATGTTGACTGCGTCGACTGTCACAACCCGCATGCGGTGCAGCCGAACATTCTGAGCTTGTCGACCCGGGCCGCCGCGGAGCTCGGGCCGCTGCACATGCCGACCATGCGCGAAGTACCCGGCGTGTCACTGACCGGCGTCACGCTGGACCGGGCGGAGAACTACTACGAGGTCTGTTTTCGCTGTCACGCGGATCGACCCGTTCCGACGCGCGATCGCATCATCCGCCAGCGCGATGACGGGGGAAACATCCGTCGGCAGCTGCAACCGAACGTCGCGTCCGCCCATCCGATTACTTTCCCGGCGCGGAATCGCGACGAGAATCCGAGCCTGCTGCCGGAGTACCGATCGCGCTCCTACATTTCGTGCCAGGACTGCCATAACAATCCCGACGCCCGACAGTTGGGCGGCGGCTCTGCCAACGGTCCGCACGGTTCGCGATTCGCCAACCTGCTCGTCGCGCGTTACGACACCGCCGACTTCACGATTGAGTCGGCGCAATCATATGCGCTGTGCTATAGCTGCCACGACCGCAACTCGATCCTCGGAGATGAGAGCTTCGCCGGCCATCGGCGCCACGTGGTGGACGCCCGAACGCCGTGCAGCGCATGCCACGCGCCACATGGCGTGAACGGGGATTCTCTGCGTCACAGCCACCTTATCAACTTTGACTTGTCGATTGTCAGCGGCCAGCGCGAGTTTATCGATCGCGGCCGCTTCGCCGGCAGCTGCACGCTGACCTGCCACGGCGTGCGGCATGTCAACCTGTCATACGGACCATGACCACCGCCGGGGCGCTGTCGCCCCGCGCAGACGCGGAACCAAACCGCTGCCTAATCCAGTGTCGGGCCGCCGAAGGAGGTGAGTGTGCGCATGTAATTGACCCGCTCAAAGCCGTCCGGCTCATGGCAATTGTGTCGAGCCATGCTCCCCTTCATCTGCGCCACCGATTGATAGCCGCGCTCGCTCAGCCACGTCGAAACCCCATTAATGACGCGCCCAAGCTCGCCGGGCCCGGCCTCATAAAGCCGTGACACCAGCATGACGGCGTCAGCCCCGACCAGCACCGCCTTCAAAACATCCTGCCAGGTATGCGCGCCGGTCGCCGCGGCCAGGGAGATCGTCACGTGCTCGCGCAGTATCGCGATCCAGGCCAACGGGAGGCGTATATCCGCCGATCGGCTCAGTGGTAGATCGGTTACCAGACGTAGCGATTCGAGATCGATATCGGGGTGCACGATCCGGTTGAAGAGCGTCAGCCCATCAATACCGGTAGTCGTCAGGCGCTTTACAAAGTGCGTCAGCGCCGTGAAGTGCGGGCCGATCTTTACGGTCAGCGGAATCGTAATCGCCTGGCGCACCTCCGCCACAAGATCAACGTAGCGGGCCTCCACCGACGCAGCCGTGTCAGCGGGATCGGCCGCGATCAAGGCGACGTTCAGCTCAAGCGCGGTCGCGCCCGCGTCCTGAATCCGTTTCGCGTACCGCGTCCAGCCGCCGCGCGTCACGCCATTGAGACTGCCAATGATCGGAATGTCCACTGCCCGCCGCGCCTGTTCCAATTGCTCAAGGTAGCGGTCGGCCCCGACGTTGTAGCGATCCAGCGCCGGAAAGTAGTTCATCGCCTCCGGAAAAGAATCACTGCCCATATCGCGCACCTGCCCCAGCGCGAGCTCGTCGTGCTCGATCTGTTCTTCGAACAGTGAGGGGAACACGACCGCCGCCGCGCCCGCGTCCGCGAGGCGTCGCAACATATCGGGCTTCGCGCTGAGCGGGCAGGCGCCGACAATGACCGGGTGCTTGAGTTCAATCCCCAGGTAGCGCGATCGAAGGTCAACTGTCACCGGCCACCTCCCCGTCCGCCGGACCATCCGGCATGCCGCGCGCCACGCCGACCATCTGTTCATAGAGCCGCCAGCGTTCATCAATATCGCGCTGCGCCAGCTCGAAAAGGCGGTCCGCCCGATCCGGATCGGACAGCCGCAGCATCGCGAACCGCGCCTCCTGCTCCGCGAACTTCTTGAATGGTATTGTCGGCTTGCGGCTGTCCAGTCGCAGCGCGTGACTGTCAGCCTGCGCCTTACGCGGGTCGTAGTGAAACAGCGGCCAGTAGCCACTCGTGACCGCGTCCTTCTGGCGCCCCATCGCCTTCGACATATCGATCCCGTGGGCGATGCAATGGCTGTAAGCCAGTACGAGCGACGGCCCCGGGTAAGACTCGGCTTCCAGCAAGCGCTGGACGGTCTGTTGCGGGTTCGCGCCCATTGCGATCTGCGCGACATAGACGTTTCCGTACATCATCGCCAACAAACCCAGGTCCTTCTTGCTCACGTTCTTTCCGGCGGACGCGAACTTGGCCACGGCGGCCCGAGGCGTCGACTTCGACGCCTGCCCGCCCGTGTTCGAATAAACCTCCGTATCGAGCACGAGGATGTTCACGTCGCGCCCGGTCGTGAGCACATGATCGAGCCCGCCGAATCCGATGTCATAGGCCCAGCCATCGCCGCCAATCAGCCACACGCTGCGCCGGACCAGCGCGTCCGCCACAGCCAGCAGCGCTTGCGACTCCGGCGTGTTGATCGTCCCGAGGCGCCGTTTGAGCGCGGCGACGGCGTCGCGCCGTTCGCGCAGCCCGGCGTCGGTGCGCAGCTCGGCTGACAACAGCGCCGTGACCAGGTCGTCGCCAATGCGCGGAGCCAGCCGCTGCAGGAGTGTTGCCGCCAGACGCCGCTGGACATCAACGGCCAGGCGCATTCCGAGCCCAAACTCCGCGTTATCTTCGAACAGCGAGTTGCTCCACGCCGGGCCGCGTCCGTTCGCGTCGGTCGTCCACGGCGTTGTGGGGAGGTTGCCGCCGTAAATTGAAGAACACCCCGTCGCATTGGCGATGATCATGCGGTCGCCGAACAGCTGGGTGATCAGCTTGAGGTATGGCGTCTCGCCGCACCCGGCGCACGCTCCCGAAAACTCAAACAAAGGCAATCGCACCTGCGAGGTCTTGACGCTTACGCTCGTCCCGTTGACCTCAGCCTCCGCGGTCGCGAGGAAGTAGTCGAAATTGCGCCGCTCGCGGTCGACATGCTGATCCCGCGGACGCATATTGATGGCCTTGTGGTTTACGGCGGACTTGGAGTGTGCCGGGCACATTTCGACGCACATGCCGCATCCGGTGCAATCGTCGGGCGCCACCTGGATGCGCAGCGACTTTCCGACCCACTCCCGCTCGCGACAGGGCCGAATATCGAAGTCATCGGGCGCGTCCGCCAACGCGGACGGTTCGAACAACTTTGCGCGAATCGCGGCGTGCGGACAGACCAGGGCACAAAGATTGCATTCGACACAAATGTCACGGTCCCAGATCGGGATCTCGTGGGCAATGCCGCGCTTCTCAATCCGCGCCGTTCCGGTCGGGAACGTGCCATCAACGGGTAGAGCGCTGACGGGCAGAAGGTCGCCACGGCCGGCCATGATGACGCCCGTCACGCGCGTCAGAAAATCCGGCGAATCCGGCGGCAAGACCGGGGACCGACGCGGTGATTCCACGATCTCCGTCAGCGCCGGCGCCTCCGACAAGGCCGCCAGCGCATTGTCAATCGCCACCATGTTGCGGCGAAGCACGGCCTCGCCGCGATGCGCGTAGGCTTTCCGCGCGCTCGCTCGAACCGCCTCGATGGCCTCCTCCGGCGGCAGCAAACCCGACAGCTTCAAGAAGCAGGTTTGCATGACGACATTGATTCGGCCGCCAAGCCCCGCTTCGCGGGCGACGCCCGCGGCATCCACGACGTGGACTTTGATGCGCTTGGCGAGGATCTGCTCCTGCGCCTCGCGTGGCACATGGCGCCACAGGTCATCCGCGGCCCATGGCGCGTTCAGAAGAAACGTCGCGCCGTCCGCCGCGCGCTCCAGGACATCGAGGCGATCGAGGAACTGCGGTTGATGACACGCGATGAAATCGGCCTGCTGGATCAGGTAGCTGGAGCGGATCGGCCGCCGACTGAAACGAACGTGCGAGACTGTCGTCGAGCCTGACTTCTTGGAGTCGTAAACGAAGTAGGCTTGCGTATACAACCCGGTCAAGTCGCTGACAATCTTGGCGCTGGCCTTGTTGGCGCTCACGGTGCCGTCGCTGCCCAGACCAAAGAAGATCGCCCGCAATCCCTGCTTGTCCTCCGTCTGAAAAGTGGGATCCCAGGCGATGCTCAGGCGCGTGACGTCATCCACGATGCCTACCGTGAAATGGCGGCGCGGCGCGGCGGCGGCAGCCTCATCCAGGGCCGCCTTGACCATCGCCGGCGTGAACTCCTTCGACGACAGACCGAAGCGACCGCCCATGACGCGCGGAACCGCCCCTGCGGCGCGCGGCCACTGCTCCGCCAGCGCCGTGACAACATCCTGGTAGAGCGGCTCGCCGACGGCGCCCGGCTCCTTGGTTCGGTCCAGCACGACAATGTCAGCGGTCGTCGCGGGAAGCGCCGCGATCAGCTTCGTCACGTCAAACGGGCGAAACAGTCGCACCTTGCATAACCCGACGCGCTCACCTTCCTGCGACAGTCGTTCGACCGCCTCTTCGGCGGCGCCGCAGCCGGACCCCATCATGACCAGCACCCGCTCGGCCTCGGGATGACCAACATATTCGAACAGTTGGTATCGACGGCCCACGCGCTCGGCGAACTCGTCCATGGTCTGCTGGACGATTCGGGGGGTCGCGTCATAAAAGGGATTGGAGGCCTCTCGCGCCTGGAAGAAAACGTCGGGATTCTGGGCCGAACCACGCAGCACCGGTCGATCCGGGTTCAGCGCCCGATCGCGATGCGCCCGAATGAGGTCCTCGGGCGCGAACGCCCGAATCGTCGCATCGTCAAGCAGCTCAAGCCGGTTGATTTCGTGTGAGGTGCGGAAACCATCGAAGAAGTGAACGACGGGGACACGGCAGCGGAGCGTCGCGGCATGCGCAATCAGCGACATGTCGTGCGCCTCCTGCACCGAGTTCGAACACAACATCGCCCAGCCCGTGGAACGCGCGGCCATGACGTCGCTGTGATCCCCGAAGATGGACAAGGCGTGGGTCGCGATCGCGCGGGCCGCGACATGAATCACGGCCGGCGTCAGTTCGCCGGCGATCTTGAACATGTTGGGGATCATCAGCAACAGACCCTGCGAGGCCGTGAACGTCGTGGCCAGCGCTCCCGCCTGAAGCGCGCCGTGGATCGCGCCCGCGGCGCCCCCCTCGCTCTGCATTTCCACGACATCGGGAATGACGCCAAACAGATTCGGCTGACCCTGTGAGGCCCACGCGTCCGCGAGTTCGCCCATCGGAGAGGCGGGTGTGATCGGGTAAATGGCGATCACTTCGCTGAGGCGATAGGCGACCCGGGCCGCCGCCTCATTCCCATCAAGCACTGCCGTGTGAGTGGACATGACGCTCTTTCTGTGCCGAGACATCCAGCGTAGGCGAATCATCTAACGCGGATATCTTGACATAAGCCCTGACGCCTCGCCAGCGGCGCTGAGACGTGGCGGTCGCGAATGTCGCGCCTCGTCAACACCGGCGGCGGCCGCCGCGGAACGCGACGCCGCACGACGAAGCGCCATTCGCAACGCGAGATCGAGATCTTGTTACGGGGTTCGGGTCGCGGTCGGGTGATCTGCTGAACGAATCTTTTGAAAGCACGTTCTACGACCGCTCGACGCCAAGGATCATCAACGCCACAATTGCGGACTGATCCAGAGAGCGAATCGTTGGCGTCTCCCCGTTCCATCATCAAGCGACTTTTCGAACTCCGGGGTGTCTTCCACGCTGGCGGCGAGAAGGTCGATTTGCTCAGGAAGCTGGAAGGCGCCCAACTCAGGCGCGCCCCCGAGTTGCGGCGACTGCATCACGCCCTGTGTTATTTCCGCGCGTTTCCGGATAATGCCGTCGTGCTCGAACGGGTGACGGTCGCACTCGGCACATTCCACGAGCGCGTGGGGCGCTTATCGGCGATTACCCGCGAGAAACTGGCAGACAGTGGAATCGCCGGGACGCGCATTTTTCACCGCTGTTCGCTGCCCGCCGCGCGCTGGCTCGTGAATGCGCATCCCGGCGCCGTCGAGATCGACTGGTCCGCTTTTCAGGAGACGGCGACGCTCGATGAGATTCTGGCGCTGATGCTTGCGCCGGCCGAGAAACCGGCGTTCGAGGAGGGCGACTACTCCACGCGGGAGTGGCTCGACATCGCGCGCGGCGCATCAACCGACACTGACTTCGAGTGGATCGTTCACGCGATCGCCGCAGAACCTCGCCTGCGCTCGACGGGCGCTGACCTCTTCAATGAGGCCGATGTCCCCTTCCGCTGGAGGCTCGCGGAAAGCGCCGCCTCCATCACCCGGAATCGACTCGCGGCGCGGCCTGCTGTTTTTCGCCGGGCCATGCGCAAGCTTCCCGCCAGGCCCTCCCGGCTGATCGCCCGCCCCCTGCCGGGGATCCAACTGCTCTCCCGCCGCGCCGGACTCGCGGCGTGGAGCGCCGCGATGAGCGCCCTGCTCGTTCGACATCGGGAAGTCTTCAGCATGAATGCCGCCAATCCTGCCGAAGTGTGGGAGGCGCCACTCGGCTTGGGCGCGCAGCTCCTTGTATTCGGTGTGCGCGACGAGGAGCGGCCGGTGGTCGAGAGTAACTACGGATACATGCTGCTGTCGAACGGGGCGCCGATCGGATACGGCGGAGTGAGCCCGATCTTCGATCAGGGAAACACCGGCATCAATGTCTTTGAGGAGTACCGTCGAAGCGAAGCGGCTTACCTGTTCGCCCAGACATTACGCGCCTTTCGCACGCTATTCGGCTGTCGACACTTCATCGCAAATCCTTACCAGTTCGGGGCGGACAACGCGGAGGCGATCGGCAGCGGGGCCTTCTGGTTCTACTATCGGCTTGGGTTTCGACCATCCGAGCCGGAGATTAGCCGACTCGCGGAGCGCGAGGCCCGCCGACTCACTTCACGAAAAGGATACCGCAGCGACCGGAAGACACTCCGGGCATTGGCGCGCAGCGATCTGGTGTTGTCACCGCCGGGCGCCGGCCGCTCCACCATGTTTCCAGAGCGCTGGCTGATCGTGCTGGGCGAAGGCGCGGCGCGCCTGATCGCCGCACAACAGGCCCGAACGCGGCGCGCTGCGATGGCGCAGGTCATCGGCCACGTCGCCGATCAACTTGAAGCCCGGTCGCGGTCGCGATGGCCCAGACGCGAGCGCGCTGGCTTCGATCGCCTCGCGCCGGTCGTCGGTCTGATCCGCGACTTGGCCGGCTGGCCGAAAGCGGACAAGCGGCGCCTGGTCACGCTGATGCGAGCGAAGGGCGCGGCGGATAGCCGCTCATACGTGCGGTTGCTCAGCGCAAACACGCGATTGCGAACAGCCCTCGCCGCCTACTGCCGGCGCCGCGAGCGCGGTGATTGATACGTCGTGGCCGCGTCCGGCGCACGACACCCGCCGCCGGAAACGCGCACGAACGGGCGCTCCGCCAAATGGTCCACATTTTGCAAACACCGCCACCAGCGACGTTTGCGTCGCGGGCGGGCGTTGACACGCGCGTCTCGGGAAACAGGCGGGACTTGTCCGCCATTCAAAGAGTGAGCAAAAAAAGATCGCGGGAGTTGTGAGCGATTGTCGAGCCGGTATATTCTTCGCCGACGCGTGTCAGCCGCGCCGAACAAGTCGCGCACGCCCGATCCTAGATGCATACCCAGAAAGGAAGAAAATGGCATTGTGTAGGTTATCTGTCGTCGTCGGCACACTCCTGCTGACTGTCGCATTCGCGAGCGCTCAAAGCGCCTCGGAGAAAAAGCCCAACATCCTGATCATCTGGGGTGACGACATCGGGACCTGGAACATCAGCCACAACAACCGCGGCATGATGGGCTACCGGACACCCAACATCGACCGAATCGCCCGCGATGGCCTCGCGTTCACCGACTATTACGCCCAGCAGTCCTGCACGGCCGGCCGCGCGGCGTTCATCAGCGGCTCGGTGCCCGTGCGATCCGGGATGACCAAAGTCGGCATTCCGAGCGCCAAAGAGGGCTGGCAGAAGACCGACGTCACGATGGCCACAGTCATGAAGTCGCTCGGCTACGCCACCGGGCAGTTCGGCAAGAACCACCAGGGCGACCGCGACGAGCACCTGCCCACGTTGCACGGCTTCGACGAGTTCCTCGGCAACCTCTACCACCTTAACGCCGAGGAAGAGCCTGAGAATGAGGACTATCCCGCTGACCTGGTCCTGCCCAACGGCAAGACGTTCAAGGAGGTCTACGGCCCCCGCGGCGTGATCCACTCGTGGGCGGACGGGAATGGCGGCCAACGCATCGAGGACACCGGCCCGCTCACCAAGAAGCGGATGGAGACGATCGACGACGAGACGGTTGCCGCCGCCACCGATTTCATCAAGCGCCAGGTCAAGGCCGGCAAGCCCTTCTTCGTGTGGTGGAATGGCACCCGCATGCACTTCCGAACCCACGTCCGCGAATCGCATCGCCACAAGGGCAATGACGAGTACACCGACGGAATGATCGAGCACGACGTGAACGTCGGCGAATTGCTCGACCTGCTCGACGAACTGGGTATCGCCGACAACACGCTGGTGATGTACTCGACCGACAACGGGCCCCACTACAACACCTGGCCCGACGCCGGCACCACGCCCTTCCGCAGCGAGAAGAACAGCAACTGGGAGGGCGCCTACCGCGTGCCGGCTTTCGTGCGCTGGCCCGGCCAGTTCCCGGCCGGCAAGACCCTCAACGGCATCGTCGCCCACGAGGACTGGCTGCCGACGTTTGCCGCGGTCGGCGGGGACACCGAGATCAAAGAGAAGCTGCTGAAGGGGATCGACCTCAACGGCCGCAAGTATCGCAACCACATCGACGGATACAACCTGCTCCCGTACCTCACGGGCAAGGTGGACGAGTCGCCGCGCAAGGAATTTTTCTACGTCAACGACGACGGACAGGTCGTCGCCATCCGCTACGCGGACTGGAAGGCGGTCTTCCTGGAAAATCGGGGTCAGGCCTTCGGCGTCTGGCGCGAGCCCTTCACAGAGCTGCGTGTGCCACTACTCTTCAATTTGCGCCGCGATCCATTCGAGAAGGCACAGCACAACGCAAACACGTACGACGACTGGTTCCTCGACCGCGTGTACGTGCTCGCCCCCATGCAGCAACTGGCCGCGAAGTTCCTGATGACCATGAAGGACTACCCGCCGAGCCAGACACCCGGCTCGTTTAATCTGGAGAAGGTGCAGAAGCAGATCGAATCCTCCTTGGGCGGACGTTGATCGCACCCTGAACAAGGACCGACGATGCGCCGCGGCGACGGGAACGTCGTCGCGGCGTTTATTTCTGTAAGGAGCCCTCCGATGCCGAACTCACGCCGACAGCGCTGCGCCGCCCTGCTCCTGCTGGCCGGTTCGTTCGCCGGCGCCGGGTGCGCGAGCCACCCGCTGCCATCCTGGAACGATGGCGCGTCGAAGCGCGCGATCACGGATTTCGTACGGAAAGTGACGACCGAAGGCTCGCCGGATTATGTGCGGCCCGAAGAACGCGTCGTGACATTTGATAACGACGGCACACTCTGGTGCGAGCAGCCGCTGTATTTTCAGGCGCTGTTCGCATTCGATCGCATCAAGGCCCTTGCGCCGCAGCATCCGGAATGGAAGACGACCGAGCCGTACCGGTCCGTGCTGGCCGACGACCACAAGGGGCTTGCGGCGGCGGGCGAGAAAGGGCTCGTCGAGATGATCGGCGCGACGCATTCGGGCGTAACTACCGATGAGTTCAACGCCATCGTCAAGCATTGGATCAGAACCGCCCGGCATCCAAAGTACAACCGTCCGTACAACGAGTGCGTCTATCAGCCGATGCTCGAGCTACTCACCTATCTGCGGGCGAACGGATTCAAGACGTTCATTGTTTCGGGTGGCGGCGTGGAGTTCATGCGCGCGTTCGCGGAAGAGACTTATGGGATACCGCCTGAGCAGGTCGTAGGCAGCAGCGGCGTTGTCAAACTGGAAACGCGCGATGGTGTGCCGGTGTTGGTGAAGCAGGCGAGTATCGAATTTGTGGACGACGGCCCCGGAAAACCAGTCGGGATCCATCGTTTCATCGGGCGCCGCCCCATTGCCGCCTTCGGCAACTCGGACGGAGACCTGCAGATGCTTCAGTGGACCGCCGCCGGAGAGGGGCCGCGATTCTGCCTGTACGTCCACCATACGGACGCGGAGCGCGAGACTGCCTACGATCGCGATTCGCATGTCGGCAAGCTCGACAAAGGCCTCGACGAGGCGGCGGCCCGCGGTTGGACGATCGTCGACATGAAGAAGGACTGGAAGCAGGTTTTTCCAGAAAAATAACCGGGAAGCGCCTTGGGCGCACGACGATTCCGGCGTGCGTATCGCAGTTGGGCCTTGAGCGGGAACGCGACCCGAGCGCCGGTCACTATCCCTGTGGAGATCGCAGTCAATGCAGGCCATCATGCAAGAGGCTTCGAGGCGCTGGGCGACGGCCGCGGCGTTGTGTTTGGTCAGCTTGGCCCTGGGCTGCACGACAAGCGGCCCGGTGACCATTCGCAGCGATCGCTTCAATTTCAATGAAGCCTACGCGGACTCGACCAAGGACCAGCTGCTGCTCAATATCGTCCGCCTGCGCTATGGAGAGTCGATCAGTTTCGTGGATATCGGCTCGATGCTCAGCCATTACACAGTCAGCGCCGGAGGAAGCCTTTCCGGTTATCACAGCCAGCTAAACGTCTGGAACAATCCGGCCCTGCGCGCGCTGTACGGCATGCGCGGAGAGCCCGTCCCGGGAAGCCAGTCCTGGGGCGCCGAGGTGAACTACTCCGATAGTCCGACGATCACGTATTATCCTGTGACGGGCAAGGACTTTTCAGCGCGCGTGCTGGCGCCGATTCCACCGGCGACCATCATTTACCTCTCGCAATCAGGCTGGGGAATCGATCGGCTCCTGGGATGCTGCGTGCAGCAGATCGACGACCTGACCAATCAGCCGGTGTTCGACACGGGCGAGTCCGAGCGGCTCAGCCCCCACTCCTTCCTGCGACTCGCCGTGCTTCTCAAGACGCTTCAAAACGCGGGGCAATTGCGGTTTGGAGTGGCGAATGACCCTCACTCGCACGATCCGTTTCTGTATCTGCCCAGGAACACTGAGGAGCTTGACGCCACGTCCACTGAGATCTGCGAGCTCCTTGGGCTGGATGACAAAACCTACGAGAAGGTGCGATTAACGTCGAATCCCGTGCGCGGGGGCCCCGACGAAGTCGGGATCCACACGCGTTCATTGCATGCGACGATGTACGCGCTCGCGCAAGAGGTCAGCGTGCCCACACTGCACATGCTTGAGAAACAGACGCGGCCCGAAACGATCGAGAATCCGTTTGACTACTCCAACGTCTGGCTGCATGTGGAACACAGCCTGCTCCCCCAGCCTGACGCGTTCGTCCAGGTCCAGTACAACGGCTATTGGTTTTACATCAAGAAGTCAGACTGGTCGTCCAAACGCACCTTCGCACTACTGACGTATCTCTTTTCGCTGCAATCGTCCATGGAAGGCAATGTCGTCCCCCTGCTGACGGTCCCAACCGGAGGCTGACGCGAATCGACCGCTAAACACCGCGGGACAAAACCGGCCGGATGGTGCTAAAGCCGGATCGAGCCCCGGGCGGGCTCGCCGGAAGGGGCGCAGGTGAGCCACGGCCGCAAACAGGAATAGCCCGATAATATCATCCGAGGATGTCGGGCTGGGGCGATACCGCGGATTTCCCAGATTGAGTTGCGGGGTCCGCGCCGAAACGTCGCCTATTCCTCTGAACGCGCTCGAATCCGAAAGCCCACGCCGCCGGGGACTGAGAATCGGATTCGGGCGTCCTCCACAGGCCCCCGGCGGCGCCCGCCGACACTCACCCGTGGCTCAAAACCCAGTTCGTTCTGGGTTAGCGAGCAAGCCCGTGCGGCGTCCACGTAGCACCGGTCGCTGATACCAAACCCAGCGCCCGGACGGTTTCGAATGGCCCTATCTTGAAAGGAGACGTGCCCATGTTTGATTTCGGTTCGATTTTCGAGAAGTTTGCGTCGCTCTTTACCTCGCTGCTTGAGGTGTTCGGCCAGCTGTTTGGTGGTATCTTCGGCGGATAGTACGTCGACCAACTTGACCTTGCTCCGTTCTGGGGGCGCCGACGATTGGGTTGGCGTCCCCATTTTTCATGCGCGAACAGCGTATGTCCGCCGCGGATGCCGACGCGCGGCGTAGACGGCGATCATCGCGCACACTGCCACCAGCGCAAATCCGCTGATCCGCGACATTCCCTGCCAATTTGCGGGAATCGAAGCGCCGACGAAGACACGCAGCGCCGCGCTGGTGAAGAGCGCCGCGCTGGTCGCGACCAAACCATACCGGATCGTCACGAACGCCATCACCCCGGCGCCAAAAACCGCCGCGACCACGATCGACTGCCAGGCCGCCGTCGCGAAGGGCAGGAACACAAGTGTCGTAACCCCCGTGGCAAGCAACGCCGCCGCCCAATCCACACGCACAATCACCCGCGCAATGGCGACCACCAGCAGAAATGTGACCGCGTCATAGAGCGCCCGGACGAACAACCGGATCATCTCGGCGGCGACAAATTGCGCGCCGAGCAGGCTCTGCAGCACATCGTGCGGCGGCGCCCAATGCCCGGGCGCCAGACCAAAGCGCGCGTCAATAAACGGCAGGATGGCGTACAACATCGCGATCCAGGCCCCGGCGATCATCCCGAGCAGGACTTCCCGTCCGACTGTTGGATCAAGTAGCCGACCCAGCAGCGCCTTGTTCCACGCCACCATCGTTTGCGGCCAATAACGCCGGATGAGCGGCTCCAGCGCCAGGTAGTAGCCCATGACAACGGCGGATAGCCCGCACGCGCCCAGCACCGCACCGCCGAATTGCATCAGCTCGGCGGATATCGTCATCGGGTGCGTGGCGCCGAGCAGCCAACGAAACATCGCGCAACCAAGCACAACCGTCGCGAGCCTGGTCGCCCCGCGCGTGTCGGCCTGTCCGCTCAGGACATTTCGGCGCGCCAGCGGAAACGCAATAATCAGCAACACGAGCAGTAGCGTGCCGCGCGCTCCAATCGCGTCCGGCGTACCCGGTGCGGCGGAGGCCCCAGCGCCGTCACGCACGACCGCGAAGAACGCGGGTTGACCGTTGAGTGACGCATACTCCGCGCGAATCGTGTCGCCATCGCGACTCGTCCAAGCCCGCTGCGCATCGACGGGAACGGCCGGTCGCAGTCGTGGCGCCGCTTCCTCAAGCCGCTCGACAGCCAGCCCCGCCGCGCGCAGGCAATCGTCAGCCGAGAACGCCACACCTTCGTGAGCGCTTTGGAGAGCGTCGCGCGAAAAAGCCACAAGCTGCCCATCGGCGTCGACCAGCAGTCGCATCGAGCGCGGCGCGGTCGGCGGATCGTCCCAGGTCGCACGCCCGCCCCCTAGCAGGTTGTTGAAAGCTCCGATCGGCGCGAGCGATTGTGTCGATGTGCGAAGCCACAGCAGCGGTCCCCCGCTTCGCGCGGCCAAGACCCAAGGTTCGGCGTCCGTAACAAACGGCTCAACGCTGACCGACCGATCCAACCCATGCGCCCGGCGCTGATCGGCCCGGCGCCCCAAATGATCGGCGAGCGTGTCCGCCCGGAACTTGAGCACCGCTACCGGAATAGCGTCCGAGACGTCCGCGACGCGCTGGATCCACAGAGAAGTCGCGGCAGCGACGAGCGCCATGAGCACCACACACGCCCCGGCCAGCGCGGGCCAGGGCCGTCGGTCGTCGAATCGCGCGTTGGCGACCAGATCGGGACTGGGCACGTCGCCGCGGCGGATCACTTCGGCCAACGGATCGCCGCCGAGCATCGCAAGCGCCGCGATCGCGCTCGGCGGGCGATTCTCGGGTTTCTTTTCCAGGCAGCGTTGAATCGTCCTGACCACGTCGTCATCGAGTTCCGGCACGATCTCCGCCGGGGATGGCGGAATCGCAAACTGATGGGCGTCGCGCCATTCGCGCAGCGTCGACCCGACCAGCGCCGAACGACCCGTGAATATCTCGAACAGAATCAGGCCAAGCGAATAGAGATCGCTCGCCTCCGAAACACCCCGTCCGGCGATCTGCTCAGGCGCCATGTAGGCCGGAGTGCCCGCAAACAACTCACTGCCACGGGGTAGGTCGCGCGTGGCGAGCCCAAAGTCGCCCAGGTGAACGCCACCGCTTCGATCCAGCAGAATGTTTGTCGGCTTGAGATCCCGATGCAGAATCCCCTTCGCGTGCAGCGCCGCCAAGGCCCGGCATATCTCCTGCCCGACTTCTCGCCCGCGCTCCGGCGACAACCTGCCGGCGCGGCGCAGCAGAACCGCGAGGTCTTCCCCCTCGACATACTCCATCGAAAAAAAACACTGCGCCCCCGCGTAGCCGATATCGAACACACGGCAGACGTTGGGATGGGTGATTTCGCGCGCAATCCGCACTTCACCCTGAAACCGCAGAAGCCACGCCTCACTGTGATCCGCATCCGGCCGAAGCAGCTTCAACGCCACGACCTGATCCAAAATGCGGTCCAGCGCCCGATACACTTCTCCCATACCGCCCGCGCCGACACGATCGAGTATCTGGTAACGCCCCGCGAATATGTCGCCGATCTGCGGTTGGGCCGATTCCGGGTCGTGATCGGCCATCGGCCGCGTGGCGTCGGCCGCGCTCGCCTGAGCCAGTAGTTTCTCCAGCTCACGCTGAAGCTCCGCGTCGCCGCGACACAATTCGGCGATCCGATCCGCGCGCTCGGACTCGGGGCAATCGTAAACCGCCAGGAAGGCTTGCTTGATCTCCCGGTGCCGCGCCGGCGTCATGTCGATGCGCCCGGATCAAACTGGCTGCGCAGCCACGCTTTGGCGTGTGTCCAGTCGCCTTCCACGCTGCGTTTGGAGACGGCCAGGACCTCGGCCACCTCCTCCACCGTCAGCCCGCCGAAAAAACGCAGCTCAACAATACGCGCCTGCCTGGCGTCGAGGCGCGACAGCTCGTCCAGCGCGTCGCTGAACTCAATCAATTCGACCTCACGAAACTCCGCCGGCGACAGGTCGCTCGCCAACAAAACCCTCTCTCGCTCGCCGCCGCGCCGCTGTCGATTTCGCCCGCGCGCGTGGTCGATCAAGGCTTGGCGCATGGCGCGCGCCGCCGCGCCGATGAACTGGGACCGCGTCGCCCGGTCCGGCTTTGATTCCGCGAGTAATCGCAGGTAAGCCTCGTGCACGAGGGCGGTGGGTTGCAACGTGTGGTTCTTCCGCTCTTTGCGAAAGTAGGCGATCGCGACATTGTGAAGATCGGCGTACACGGCGTCGATCAGCTCATCGACGGCCTTCCCGTTCGGATTCTCAACCGCCGCCCGGCTCAACGCCGCATAGTCACGATCTTTTTCTTGCGTCATTCCGTCATTCTACCGATCCGGCGGGGCGCCTGGAATCGTCCGTCCGTCCGACGGCGGCGATGCGCTTACTTGTCGCAGCCCGACACATTGAGGATGGACCGGCGTCACGCCATAATGCCAGGATGAATTCAACGCGCGTTACGGATGGTGTTTCGTCCGATGCCCCCCTCGCCGCTCAGCCCCCACCAGTAGAAACACGTGTCACGGCGCTTCGCTCCTGGATCGTCCGGATTGCGCTGATTCTCGCCAGCGCCATATCCGGCGCGGTGCTGGCGCTGCTCGCCGTCGCCGTGCTGGCGCTGAACAGTCGACCAGACTTGAAGCCGTGGCATACGGTAACGCTCGATCAGGAGTTCACCGCGGGAAGCAGCGTCAGGACCTTTGACGAGTACCTGGAATTGGAAACGCGCCTGTTCCGGCAGTTGGATGAGCGCATCTACAACCAGATCGATCCGCGTGACACACACGATTTCGACCGGTATTCCGAGGGCTCTCGGGCCGATCCCACGCATTGGCCCACCAACTGGAATCGCACATTCATCTGGACTGCCAGTAGCCCGCGCGCCGGCGTGCTGTTACTCCACGGCATGTCGGACTCTCCCTACAGTCTCCGCACGATCGGCCGACGCCTTCACACTGAAGGCTGCACGGTGATCGGGCTGCGCCTGCCCGGACACGGAACGGCGCCCAGCGGCCTGCTGCATGTGCGCTGGGAGGACATGGCGGATGCTGTTCAACTGGCGATGAAGCGCCTCGCGGATGAGTGCGACGGACGGCCACTGTACATTGTGGGGTACTCCAATGGGGGCGCGCTCGCCGTCCAGTACGCGGCCATGGCGGTCCGCAACAAAACGCTTCCCCTGCCCAGCAAACTCATTCTGCTCTCGCCGGAAATCGGCATCAGCAAGCTGGCCGGGCTCGCCGTCTGGCAGGAACGCCTCGGGCGCGTGCTGGGTATGGGCAAGCTGTCCTGGAACTCGATCGGAACGGAGTACGATCCCTTCAAGTATGTGTCGTTCGCGCTCAACGCGGGCAAACAGGCCTATCGCCTGACGAACGAAGTCCAGCGGCGCCTCACGCAAATTGAACGCGAAGCGCCCGAACGCCGCTTCCCGGATGTGCTCGCGTTTCAGTCCGTCGCTGACGCGACAGTTTCAGCGCCGGCCCTGATCGAGAACCTGTTCGACCGCCTGCCCGAGGGCAATCATGAACTCGTGCTGTTCGATGTAAATCAGCTTGCCAAATATTCGCTCGTTCTTCAATCCGCCTCGCGCGACCAAATGCTGGCCGTGTTGAAGCGCAGCGCCCGGGCGTTTCAGTTGACCGCGATCACAAACCAGTCCGATTCCAGTCAGGCCGTTGTGGCGAAGTGCTGGACACCGAAGACGCTGTCTCCGACGATCGCGCCGCTCGACCTGCATTGGCCGGCCGATGTCTATTCGCTCTCACACATTGCCCTCCCGTTTTCCGAGCAGGACGAACTGTATGGCGGGCCGGCGGGCCAGCGGCCGGGCCAGCTCCAACTCGGCCTGCTGGCGCTCCGCGGTGAGCGCGGAGCGTTGTGTGTATCAGCGACGGACATGCTCCGGCTGCGCTGGAACCCATTCTACGCTTACGTGGAAGACAAGATCGTCTCGGCGATCGCCATCCCGCAGGAGCCGTAGGGTCCTTGGCTACAGCCCCCAGTTCGCCCGCACCGCGGCCAGCGTGCCATCCGCGCGCATGGATTGCAAAGCGATGCTGAACGCTTCCGTAAGGTCTGAGTCGCGGGGCAACAGGTAAACCAGCAGCGCGCCGGCCAGCGGCCCCGGCAGCTTCTCGATCCGCGGCAAGACCCGCGCGGACTCGGTTTCGAACTGCGCATCGTCCATCGCGACGCCGTCGATCTGCCCGCTCACCAGCGCATCCACCGCCGCGGACGTCGACTCAAACTCCTGCACGCGCAGCGGGCCGAGGTACTCCCTGGCCTGATCGAGTCGCCAGGTATCCTGCTGTGCCCCGGCGCGCAGGAGGGCCGCGTCGTGAAACGCGGCCAACGTGTCGGCCGGCGCCGCGCTGGCGCTGACCACGATCCTGACTTTGGCCAGCGCGTAAGACTCCGTGACGTCGTACTCCGCCGCCCGATCAAGCGTGAACGCGATGCCGCCTGTGGCGACGTCGAATTCGCCGGCTTCCAGATCACTCTCGACGTCCTGCGGCGCGGCGGCGACGAAGCGCGGGCGAAAATTCAGCCGCTCCGCCAAGGCCGTGATCAGATCAAAGTCCAGCCCACTGACTTCGCTCGTCGTCGGGTTGATCCGGCCGTACGGGAGATTGTCGGGTGGCATTCCGAACGTAATCACGCGCCCGAGCAGATTCGGCACTGGGGGCGGCGGCTCAGGCACAATTGGACCGATCGGAGGCATCGGGCAGCCGACGACGAGGCCTGCCGCGCCGAGCAACAATACCGCGATGATTCTCTGATTATTCTTCGACATCATGAGATTCCTCTGAAGCGATCGCATTCTTCTCAACGAGAAGGCCGATTAGTCACATGTAGCGCACACAGATAGGTCACGGCTGATACAAGACGCGCGTTCCTTGAGATCGAAGCGTGTTGAGACGGCTGAGATAGAGCGTCTCCGAATGATAGTTGAACTCGTCCTCCCGGAACTCGCCGAAGGGCCGCGATTCCGCCTGCAGCAGCGGATCGCCGTCAGGCACAAACGCGAAGTATGGACCGTCGAACAGCAGCACCATGCGACCGAAATGGGTCGCGTCGACTCCGGCGCCCTTTACATGCGGGAACGGGTCTTCATCATTCACGAAGCGTGTGATCGGGATCCCGCGCAGCGCCGTCACGCCGGCGGTGTCCGTCACGCGCGGCTGACCGAACGTGACGACCTCCGTCACATCGTACCCGGCAAGCGTGAGATAGTTGGATGTGATCGTCGCCATCGCGGCCCCGAGCGAAAACCCGGTAATCGTCAATTCGTAGTCGCTGCGAAGGTCGGGCAGAACGACATTCAGCACTTGAAGGCTAAGAAAGTTCCAGCCGCTGTGAATATTCGCGTCGAGGTCGGCCTGGTAAGCCGGCGCCACCTGCGCGTCGATCTGCCATTGCAGGTAGGTATTGGTCCCCCCAAGCACCAGGGTTTGCGTCCGGAGCGCCGGGTCGGTCAGGAGCATGAACCGACTTTCCCCGTCGTCTCCCGGAAAGACGACGCTGTAGACTGACGCGGGTCGGTCCGCGCGGTCGTACCGCTGGCGCAGGTCGGCGGACGTCAGAGCGAAATTCTGTGTGACATCCAACGCGAGCGCCATCAGCTCGTGCGCTCGATCGAAGTCGATCGGTGGCGCCGGCATCGGTTCGCCGGGGCCGGCCGGAATGTAGATCTGAAAGCAACCGCAAACGGGTACCAGTAACGCGAGCAATCCGCCGTGCGCAAAACGCCGGAGGCGCTGATTTCGCCTCGTGCCGCCAATACCGGGTCGGTTCATCGCATCACTCTCCCAGGCTCGCCAAAGGGCCCCAAACGACACTTTGGTCTGAGGTTGTGCAACTTTAGTGGCTTGGCTGGGACCGGGGAAGCCTGCAAGCTCGACGTGATTGCGCGGCCCCCACCCCGTGGCGGACGAGCCCCCCTTTTTTTGTTCCGTGACAGCGCGCCGGTTCCCGTGTAGGTTTCCGGTCTCCGGCGCGATCCGTAAAGCTAACGCATCAAAACGAAACCGAATGAGGTCTGTCGCATGAAGAAACGATTCGCGGGCCTGAGTGATTCGCGTCGGGGTCCGATTACGATCCTGACGCCCATCATCCTCGCCGCATTGCTTGCGTGTGTCGGCTGTACGCGGCAGCACCTGATGAAGACGCCGGTCATTGTGGCCGCGGGCGGCGTTGACCCGTTTGCGAAAGTCGGCCCCGAGAACCGTACGCAATCATTCCCGGTTCTTGTCGTCAGCGGCCGAACGCCATCCGGGAGCGCCACCCCCGGGAAGTTCTACACCGGACAGCGGAGTCGAACGCTGCGGCTCGGCGTCGCGACGATGACGATCGGTCCCGGGCTGAACTGGGCCGAGCTCGTCGAACAATCGAAGGCCGAACGCCGCGACGAGGACCCGGAAATCCGTTTCGACGCCTACCGTGAGTACGGCATCCTATGGTCATCGATTCCGCCGACGATGATGGCGGAGGACGCCGCCGAGCCCGACCGCGCCCCCGCCGCGGACTTTGTCGCGGCCATCGAGCAGATGCTGGACAAATCGAGGCGAAACGAAATCACAATTTATGTCCATGGATTCAACACGAAATTCGATCTGAATCTGGGCATTGCCGCCGAGTTCTGGCACTACATGGGTCGTGACGGCGCGATGATCTCATTTGACTGGCCGTCCGAGGCCAGTCTGTTCGCCTATCAGGCGGACAAGGCGAATGCGGCCTACTCCACGCGGCAGTTTCGAACGCTGCTGGAGTTCCTCGCGGAAAACACATCCGCCACGCGCATTAACATTCTCGCCCACAGCGCCGGCGGACCGGTCGTGATGGAGAGCCTGCGCGATCTGAGTCTGATGAATCGGGACAAGAGCGAAGCGGAACTTCGCGCCGCGTGCCGGATCGGCCGCGTCGTGCTGGCGGCGCCGGACATGGACCTGCTGTCAGCCCTGAACGCGGGCTTTGACGGCGCCGGGCGCGTGCCCGAGTCGTTTTCGATCTATGCCTCGACCGCCGACAAAGCGCTGCTGCTGTCCAGCGCCATTTTTCGCGCGGATCGTCTCGGCTCGTCGGTGAATCGGCTGACCCCCGATGAGCGCGCGGCGTTGCGCCGCGCGCCCACGCAGGCGATCGACGTCACGAGCGCGGAGGAGCGGTCCGGAACGTTCCTTGGACACAGCTACTACCATCAGAACCCCTGGGTCAGCTCTGACGTCGCCTTGTCGCTCGCATTCAGCGCGTCGCCGACCGAGCGCGGTCTGGTGCGCGACGAGAAGTCGGCCTTCTGGACATTTCCAGACACATACGGTGACAATATCGTCGATGTGGCGCGAGCGCTGCTTGCGCGCAGCGCGCGGGCGCAGTCCGACCCCCATCATCACCGTCCCGAAAGCGCCAGTGCCGCGCACGACACGAACGCCGATCGAGTCGGCGCCATGGAGGCTTTACAGTGAACATCTCGCATCGATTGCATGACCGGTTTGGTCCGATGATCCGCAAGCAGGCCGGCGTCGCCGTCGCCGCGTTGATGTGCCTGTTCGGCTTTGCCGCCGGTTGCGCCGCGCCAGGTCCGGACCGCGAGGCGCGGGCGCAGCGCGGCTATGTGTTCTATCTCGATGGCGCCGGCGGCGGCGGTATCACCAACTGGTCGGCCGGCGTTCGAAACGGCTTGCGCGACGGCGGCTACGCCGGCGCGGGAGAGATGTTCCCGTGGGAGACGGGGCTTGGCCTGCTGGCCGACCAGACGGCGACAAACGACTTCAAACGCGGCAAGGCGCGCAAGCTGGCCGATGAGATCGTCGCATATCGAAACCAGCATCCCGGAGCGCCCGTTCATCTCATTGGCCTCTCGGCCGGCACGGTGATCAGCGTTTTCGCGCTGGAAAGCCTTCCCCCCGGCGTACAGGTAAACAATGTCATCCTTTTGTCAGGTTCCCTGAGCGCGGACTACGACCTGACAGCCGCGCTTCAGCATGTGCGCGGCAAGATGTATGTGTCGACATCCGCGCGCGACGTCGTGCTCGGCGCTTTGCTGCCGGTCGTCGGCACCGCCGATCGGGGCGCCGACACGAATGCGACCATCGGCGTCGAAGGACCGCAATTGCCGGTATCCGCGTCAGCGCAGTCGCGCCAGTTGTACGCCTCGAAGCTGGAGATCATCCCGTGGAAGAGCGAATTCGCGCGATATGGCAATTCTGGCGGCCACACGGACTCCGTCGCGGCCCCGTTCGTCGCGCGCTACATCGCGCCGCTGGTTGAGCCACACACATCGGGCGCGGCCCCCGCCGTCGCATCGGTCAGTACGGACCTCGTTGCCAATCCGGACTTTGAACGCTGGGCGCGCTACGCGCCCGGAACCTGGGTGACGCACGAAGTGGAGCAGGCGACGAAGGGCGAAAGCGCCAGATTGCGGGTCAAGACGACACTGGCGCGGAAATCCGCCTCGGTGCTCGTGCTGAAGCGCGAACAGTTCGACGCGACGGGTGCGCGCCGCCCGGGCGCGCTTGATCAGGTAATCTACGAGTCCGCCCAGATCCACCCGGAGGAACAGCCCCTCACCCATCCGCAAAGCACGATCCGCGAGCAATCCCGCGCGACCGTCTTCGCGGCCGGCCAGTCGTTCGATTGCCGCGTCTTCCAGGGTGGCGCCCCGGGCACGTTTTCGGCGTGGGGAACCGATCCGGACGCGGCTGTGCACATAAACGAGCGCATCCCCGGCGGAATCGTGAAGCTTCGGATCAAAACCAGCCTCAACGGTCAGCCGCTGACGCTGAGCGCTGAACTGAGCGAGTATTATGTCGCCAAGTGAAAAAGATGGACGCCGATCGCCGCATCGGCCAGGGAACGCCACAATCAAACCGCCCGCGAGGAGCATGCAATGATCGTCCGAGTCGTGTCGCTGTGCGCACTGTTGGCAGCGCTTGGATCGCCGACCGGTCTCGCGCAGAACGCGGACCAGCGCGAGAAAACCGCCAACATCCACCAAACCATCGAAAAGCTGAATTGGAAGGAAGTCGATCTCGACGCGTTGTCGCCACTGGAGCGGTGCCGCACGCTCATGCTGATGAATCACGCCCTTGGAGAACTGGGCGCAGTTTCGCTGGCCGAGGCGGACCTCCTGGGCGCTTTCCTCGAGCAGGAGAAGCTCGCAGAAGGATACGCCGCGCTCCCCGCCGGACAAGACACGCCGCGTTACAGCTTCCAAGACGCCTGCAAGATTTCCAACGCGCTGCTCAAGGGGCCGATGTCGGACTCGCGCTACACGACCGAACTGTCAAACACCGACGACGCCGGACTGCAGGCGTATCTGAAGCTCTACGACCCGACCTGCCGCGACAAGTGGAGCGAGCTTACCGCGACCACCGGTGATGTGCGGCGGATGGTCGCCTATCTGAAAGACAAAGGAAAGCTCAAGGAATACATGGCGTGGGCGCCGTCCGAAACAGAACGTCGCCAGGCCGCGCACGAGCGTGAAATGAAAGATCGACGCGCTGCCGCTGGCGAGAAACAGCGCGAGGCGGAGGCCGCCGCCAGCGAAGCGGCGCGCGAGCGGCGCGAGTTGGAGGAGAGCCGGAAAGCACAGGACGTGCTCGCCCATGTTCAGCAGCCAGCTGTCGGCGCCGTTGTGCAAGTGGAAGACGACGGCGATTGGTACCCCGGCTGGTACAACGGCGTACTTTCAAACGCGCAACGCCCCCGTCCGTACCATCGCCACAACGGTTACCAGGCCGAAGCGCGCAACCGCGTGAAGAATCGCAGCGGCGGACGCGGACGTTAGCCGGTCCCCTACGAAAGAGGTCAAGCGGTTCGGACGCGAAGGGCTGAAGACCGTTCGCCAAAGCGGAGAGCGTGATGCGCCGACGATCAGTTCGACAGCCGGTCCTCAGCGTGCTCGTCTGCGCGCTGTGCGCGGCGCCGGCCCTTGCCGACGCCCGTCAAACAAAGCCCGATAGCAATGACCTCATCGAAATGACGCCGCTCGTTCCGTCGGCGCCGCCTCGAACAGCGGCGCCATCAACCGCGCCGCGGCCGGGCGCACGCAAAACACCGCTGCAACACCAGATCGCCGCGATTGACTCGCCGCTGCTGGCCTACGATGCGGCGCAGGCGCCGATTGAACCGAACGCGGCGCCCGCGACATCCGGCGCGGAGCCGGGCGCGACGGGCGCGTCACAAAGCGATTCCGATCTCGCCAAGCAATTGCAGAACCCGATCGCCAACCTGATCAGCGTGCCGTTTCAGTTCAACTTCGAATTTGGCGGCGGCGTTGACGTGCCGCAGCAGCGGCTTCCGCGCCTCGTGCGACGACTGCTGCCGGGGCTTCGCAGCCGGCTCGCGGTCGGCGCCTTCCGACGCGCGGGTCGTGAAGATCGCGGGCAGGCGCGCCGCTACACGCTCAACCTTCAGCCAGTGATCCCGATCGACCTGTCGGACGACTGGCTGGTGATCAGTCGCACCATCCTTCCCGTGACGTATCAGGACGATGTCTTCGGCACGAGTGATCGCGGTGGCATGGGTGATGTGGTGCAGAGCTTCTTCTTCTCGCCCAAGGACTCGGACGTAACATGGGGTGTCGGTCCGGTGTTCCTCCTGCCCACCGCTACCGATGATGTGCTCGGCTCGGAGCGCTGGGGAATCGGGCCGACGGGCGTTATCCTCAAGCAGGACGGCCCATGGACATACGGCATGTTGGCGAACCACATCTGGTCGTTCGCGCGGGATGATCAGCGCAGCGAAGTCAACGCCACACTCCTGCAACCGTTTATGTCATACACCTTTGAAGACTCGACGACGTTGGGCCTGAATACCGAGGCGACATTCGACTGGAACACAGACGAATGGACTGTCCCGGTGCAGGCCAGCGTCGGAAAAGTCTTCAAGTTCGGCGAACAACCCGTCAACCTGTCGCTCGCCGGACGCTATTGGGTCGAGGGGCCGGAATCCGCCCCCGACTGGTCCGTGCGATTCATCGTTACATTTCTGTTCCCGAAGTGATCGGAAGAGCGCCCAAAGACGCAATCTTCCGACGGCTGGTTGTCGATCCACCCATTTTCAGCATGAGGTTGAGGAAAATGAACAGCGCACACATCACCATGGTCATCATCGCCTGCGGCTTCTGCGCCGCCGCCGCCGCCAGCGCGCAGCCGGACAAGCCCGCGGAACCGCCTGCGCCCGCTGCCACCACAACGCCGAAAGCAGGCGCCCCCGACACACCGGATGCGCCGGAGGCGACGGAAGCCGCCGAGCCCGACGCGATTGCGCCGATCGACGACTATCCGGCGTTCTTTCCGCTCGACTATTCCGGCGACTTCCTCGACAGCCGGGCGCTGACCGGGGATTGGGGCGGCGCTCGCACGGGGCTCGCGAACGACGGCATCTCCTTCCGCGTCGAGACGCTGCAGACGCTGCAGGGGAGCGTACACGGCGGAAAGGACACCGGTTTCGAGTATTTCGGATCGGCGGACTACCTGCTGGAGTTTGATACTTATCGCATGGACCTGTGGCCGGGCGGCTATTTCAGGGTGCGCGGCGAGACGCCGTGGGGCCGAAACGCCAATCAGCGCATCGGCGCCGTGTCGAACCCCAATTTTGACGCGCTCTTTCCCGTCGCGAACGACCCCGGCCTCACCACGCTGACCGAGGTCTGGTACCTGCAGGCGCTCAGCGAAGAGCTGTACGTGCTTGGCGGTAAACTCGACCCGTCGCGACTGCCGGGGCAGAATGAGTTTGCGAGCGACTACTACGCGCACTTCATGAACACCTCGCTCTGGCAGAACCCGGTGACGTTCTCGACAATTCCATACACCGCGTTCGCCGCCGGCGTCGGCTACAAGCCCACCGAGTGGTTCGACGGCGCTACACTGTTCCTCGATTCGTTTGGCTCACCGACGCGCTCCGGATTCGACACGGCGTTTCATAGTCCAAACGGCCTCACGATCGTTCAGTCGCTCGCGTTCCACTATCACCTCAGTGGCCTCAAGGGCAATCAGCGCGTGGCCGCGAGCTGGTCGTCGCGAGATAAGGTAGCCCTCGAAGATCTTGATCGCCTGTTTCTCGCCGGCGCCACCGCCCCGTCGTTTTCGCGCCTCAATGTCCCCCGCGCGCTGCAGCCCGGCGGGCAACTGCCGCGCCCGGCTCGCTTCCTGCGCCGCGCTGCGTTCGCCCGGCTGTTGGATCCGCAACCATCGTCCGATGATTGGATGATCTCCTATGACTTTGACCAGGAGCTCTATCGCGATGCGGAGGATCCGAGCCGTCGTCTTGGCGTCTTCGGTCGGTTTGGCTGGTCGCCCGGCGAGCTGAACCCGATCAGCACCTTCTACAGCATTGGCCTCGGGGGGACCGGACTGATCCCCACGCGCGAGAAGGATCGCTTTGGCGTCGGTTACTACTTGATGAACTTCTCCAATGACATCCCCGGCATCATCGGGCTGAATGCGGAGCAAGGCGTCGAGCTGTTCTACAACATCGAAGTGACGCCATGGCTGCACATCACCCCGGATATTCAGGTGATCATCGATCCGGGCAGATCGGACGCGCGCGATACGGCCGTCGTCTTCGGCTTGCGCACGCAGATCAGTTTCTGAGCCTGCCTAAGAATCGACTTCTCCGTCGGCGGAGCCGGGTTGCTCGGCCGCGGCGGAGCCCGGGCGCCTGTGCAAGTTCCTTGGACAGCGGATTCGGCGCGCGGTATCGTCAGGAGGCTCCAGCGACAGCCCGACGGCGGCGCTCGCGATTCTGGTCTTTACCGGCGCCGGCTTCGCACCGAGCTCGACATTTGTTCAGAGAGGGAATCGGCATGGGCATAAATCACGGACTAACCGCTGCACTGCTCGGGTTCTTGTTTGCTGGTACCGCCGGCGCTCAGGAAACGGCATGGCCGCGGCAACGGGAAGTCAACGGCAACACGATCGTGATGTACCAGCCGCAGGTTGACGCCTGGGAAAACGAGGAATTGCTTTCGTTCCGATCCGCCATCGCAGTGAAGCGTGCAGGCGAGGATCAGCCTGTTCTTGGCGTGATCACGGCGCAGGCGAAGACAAAGGTCAGCATGGCGGAGCGTTCGGTCCTCTTGACCGATCCTCAGGTGCAGGTCCATTTCCCTGATCTGCAGGCGTCCGCAATCGGGGACTTGGAGCAAATCGTACGCGAGGCGCTGCCGAACCGGCAAACGATGGTCGTGGATCTTGACCGCATCCTGTCGTATGTATCAAGGTCTGAAGTGCAGGCGAAAGAGATTGCCGTGAACCTGGAGCCGCCACCGATTTTCTACAGTGACAAGCCCGCGATCCTCGTGATCTTCATGGGCGAGCCGAGATTCAAGCCGGCGCCGGGTACAAATCTTCTGTTCGCGGCCAACACGAACTGGGATGTGTTCCTGGATACAAGCTCGTCGCGATACTTCTTGCTCAACGGCGATTCCTGGCTCACGTCCAGTGATCCGTGGAGCGCAGCCTGGAATGTCGCGACCGAACTGCCCGCCGATATGGCGAAGCTCCCGAACGACGAAAACTGGGCCGAGGTGCGAAAGCACCTGCATGTGAAGCCCGATGCCGTTGCTCCGGCGGTCTTTGTTAGCGCGGGCCCGGCGGAGCTGATCATCACCGAGGGCGAGGCCGAGATGACGCCGATCCCCGGCGCCAAGCTGCTCTTCGTGACGAATACCGATAGCGATCTGTTCTTCCGTACCGAGGATCGAAAATTCTACTACCTGGTTGCCGGTCGCTGGTTCCGCTCGGATAGTCTGAAGGGACCGTGGGAGGCGGCCACAACGAATCTGCCGCCGGACTTCGCACAGATTCCTGATGACAGCGCGAAGGCCAACGTCCTTGCGTCGGTCCCGGGGACTCCGGAGGCCGAGGAGGCGGTGATACAGGCAAGCATCCCGCAGAAGGCAACTGTGACACGCTCGGAGGCGAAGGTCGAAGTGGCCTACGGCGGCGCGCCGCAATTCAAGCTGATCGACGGCAGCGACGGTGTCTCCTATGCGACGAACACGACCTTCACGGTGCTGATGGTCGGTAGTCAATACTACTGTTGTGAGGCGGGCGTCTGGTTTGTCGCGCCGCAGCCGACCGGACCATGGGTCGTCTGCTCCGAGGTGCCGAAGGCGATCTACTCCATTCCGCCGAGCAGCCCGCAGCACAACGTGACTTACGTGTACGTCTACGATTCCGATGCCGAGCAAGTGACCGTCGGGTACACGTCGGGATACAGCGGCGCCTACGTCGCAAACGGCCTGGTGATGTTCGGCGCGGGTGTGCTGGTCGGCGCGGCACTGGACGACGATTGGTACGCTTGGCATAGCTCCCCTTGCTACTATAGCTACGGATGTCACGCTCACTATGACTATCACGCCGGTGGATTCGTTCGGACGGGACATTACTACGGTCCCTACGGTGGCGCCGGTTACGGCGCTCGCTACAACCCGGTCACCGGCGGATACGCCCGCGGCGCTTATGCGTATGGTCCCTATGGCTCGGCCGGTGTCGGTTCGGCATACAACCCGGCCACGGGGCGATACGCGCGCGGCGGATACGTCAGCGGTCAAAGGGGGACGATCGCAGGCGGCAGCACTTTTAACCCGAACACAGGGCGAGGCGCCGCAACCCGTCAGGTGGACACGCCCTACGGTTCGTGGGGACGCTCGGTTGTATCAGACGGCGACGACTGGGCCCGGTTTGGACACCACAGCGGCGAGCACGGCAAGACGGCCGGATTCGAGACTTCTGAAGGCGCCAAGGGAGTTGTCCACAAGGGCGACGACGGCTGGAAGTACGTCGGAAAGTCGAAGGATGGTGACGTCTACGCGGGCGGTGACGGCCGCGTGTATCGGCGTGACGAGAGCAATCAATGGCAGGGGCATTCGAATACGTCGCGAAACTGGAACACGACTGAACAGAAAAGCTACACCAAGGACCAGTCCCGAACGCGGCCGGATCAGTGGGACCAGGTCAATCAACGCAACACGACGCAGGGAGGCAGCGGCGGCAATCGAGGCGACGCGCGTGAGTCGACCGCGGGCACTCGGCAACAATCCAGGTCGGCTGGGTCGTCCAAGAAGGAGCTCAATCGCGATGCATGGTCGCGCGATCGAGGCGCCAAGCTCAGTTCTCGAGATCGAAGCGCCAGTCGAGGGGGCCGTTCGCGAGGTCGCGGCAGGCCTTGACGGGCTCATAGTCCCAAACCTGATTTTCTCGTTTCGCCGACGCAACTGAAACTCGGATCACGAGACATCAGACTCGCAAGGAAATGACCATGACCTATCCCACGAAGACAAACCGGCGAGCCTGCGCGAGAAATCTCTCAGCCATCGCAGTGTCGGGCGGCGTCGGAAAGCGAGTACAGCAATGACCCACCATGCGCGAGTCTCCGCGCGCTTACGAACCCTCGTGGCCATCGCGATCACGCTGCCTTACGGCGTGCCGCTGAACGCGGAGCCGCCCGCTTGTTGCGCCGGTAGCCGGGCCGCCATGCTGAATACGTCCGAGCCCAACCCGCCGAACATGGTCTGGATCCCCCCCGGCGAATTCACGATGGGAACCGACGATCCGACCGTCTGGCCGGCCGAGCGTCCCGCCCATCGGGTCGCGTTGAGCGGGTTCTGGATGGATGCGACCGAAGTCACCAATGCGCAGTTCCGCGCGTTTGTTGAGGCGACCGGCTATGTGACCACGGCCGAGCAGAAGCCCGATTGGGAGGAACTGAAAAAACAACTGCCGCCCGGCACGCCCAAACCCGCGGACGAAATGCTCGTCGCGGCTTCGATCGTTTTTCAACCACCCGAGCGGCAGCCGCTGAACCTCGACGACCTTCACTCATGGTGGACCTGGACGCCGGGCGCGGATTGGCGGCGCCCGCAAGGTCCTGGCAGCGATATCAAAGGCAAGGACGACCTGCCGGTCGTGCACGTCTCATGGGACGACGCCGTCGCATACGCGAAGTGGGCCGGGAAGCGCCTTCCGACCGAAGCGGAGTGGGAGTACGCGGCGCGCGGCGGATTGGAGTCCAAGGAGTTCGTCTGGGGCGAGGACGCCTATGACGAACAGAAGCCGCAATGCAACGCCTGGCAGGGTGTGTTCCCGGCCAAGAACACCAACGCCGACGGCTTCGAGCGCGTCGCGCCCGTCGGATCTTTTCGCCCGAACGGCTACAAGCTATACGACATGGCCGGCAATGTGTGGGAATGGTGTTCGGATTGGTACCGTTTTGACGCCTATCAGCAGTCAATCGCGGCCAACGGTTCGCGAACGGTGAAAGACCCGACCGGTCCGGACAAGGCCTGGGATCCGCAACAGCCGTTCATGCCACAGCGCGTGATGCGCGGCGGCTCGTTTCTTTGCCATCCGAGCTACTGCGCTTCCTATCGCCCCAGCGCCCGCCGCGGAAACAGCCCCGACACCTCCACCGAGCATCTCGGCTTTCGCTGCGTCATGACGCCGGAAATGTGGCAGAAACGCCGGACGGAGACCAAGGAAAAGGACAAGTCCGAGTCGGGCGCCTGACGCCACGACCAGGCTAACCCCCGGCGGGAACCGTGACGATCGGCGTCTGAAAAGTGACCTCCGAAGCCTGCAGTTGGAACAGATACGATAGGAGCGCGAACGTCCCTTTCGAGGTCCAGTCCGACTCGTCGATGTACCACCAGTAGTCGTGATAGTAAACCTGAACAAACGCGTCGGGCTGCGGCAGGCGCGCGTGCCGCACGCGCAGCCAAACGTGTTCTTGCGCGGCTTCGGACGTTCTGCCGGCATTCCGAACCTGACCACTCGCGACATGATCTCTCGGGGCGTCAACGAGTTGGGCAAGGGCGTTCATCACGCCCATCATCGAACGCGTCTGCATCACGAGCTCGTTTTCGCTATGCCGCACGCCGGCCGGCACGATCCGAATCCGTTCGACATCGGATCTTAGATCGAGCAGTTCGGACAACTCCTTCGCCAGCGCGGCTGTTTGCTGCGTCGGCGCAGGCACAGCCAGATAGTTGGCATTTTGCGCGCGGTCAACTTCGACCGTGAGGTTGAGTTCGCCCGTGTCCTGAACCTGCTTCAGCAGGGACGCCACGCGGGCAAACTCGGCGGTGCTCCAAGCCTGATCGCCACCGACGTTGTGAATCGGCGTGTTGCGCACGTCGTTGAGTCGCTGGACGCAGCACTCAAGCAGTTGGTCGATATCCCACCCGGACTGGCTCAGATAGATGATCACGGACGTCGGGATCGGTGTCATCACCCGCGCGGCAAAGTCCTTGCCCTGCAGGGGCGCGTACGAAATCGTCGGGCGATCGACATAGCCGACGTTGCCGCCCCACTCGCTCTGTTCGCTCGGGTCGTTGTCGACGCCGTACGCCGCCCGCAGCGCGGCGTTTGGCCAGATGTTCAGGTCATTCCACCACGTTCTGTAATTGGCCCCGGCCTGAAACGTATACTGATTGAGCATCGACGTAACTTCGACGAAGTAGACCGGCTGGCGATATCGCAGCCGCACGATGTTGAGCAGGATCTGCTCATTCGCCGACTCGGCCCCGGCCTTGTTGTAGTTAAACCGGTCGCCCGGCACACTCGTCGGCCCAAGCGTCGCGCACCCGATGATGACCGATGCGCATGCCGTCAGCGCCAGCGCTGCGCGACGCGGAACGCGACACAGCGTCTGCCAGGCCCGCGGCGGCGAGATGTCGTAAGGTCGAATCAGCTGAGAGCCTCGCAAGTCTGTCGGCGTTACTTCACATCGATCTTCACGCGATGAATCCGGCCGGTGAACTTCGTCTCCATGGGGCCGTACCCGATCCCCTCCGCCACAGGCGTCTGGTTGTCGAGCCCGACATCCGCCGTTTCATCGGCAGAGAAGATATTGGGTTGCGTGCGACCAATTCGTCCTTCCGCAACCTGTTTCCCGTTGACCGAGATCGTGGCCGTTCCGCCTTTGCCGAAACCGCCCCCGTCGTACGTGAACTCCAAAACGACCGTCGCCCTGCCCGCCGGTAACGCATTCGGGCTTTCGACCACGAACCGCTCGAGCCCCAGCCAGTTGTACTCGTACGCAGGCTTGCCCTCGCGCAGGTGCAGCGACCATCCACCATACCGACCGCCTTGAACAAGCAGCGCGCCCGACGCCCCACCTTCCGGAACCTCGATCTCCGCGGTGATGGTCTTCGAGCGATTCTTCACATTCATGAACGTGTTTTCCATCATGCCGTTCATGCCTTCGTACAGCGTGAGGCTGGTACGCGAACCCATCAGGTCCGGACGTCCGGCAGTAGCAGGATTAATGCGCTCGCCCACGCGATCATCGATCGGCAGCACGTTGTACTTAGCCGCCTCAGTCATGAATAGCGCCTTTAGTTCGGCAAGCTTCTCAGGCCGCGTAGAGGCCAGGTTGTTCGCGAGGCTGAAGTCTTCACGCACGTGGTACAAATCCCATGTGTCCTGGGGAAGCGGCTTCTGCGCGCCGATGTTCCAAGGCGCCCGGTGGATCGTTCGCGCAAACCAGCCATCGCGGTATATCCCGCGGTTTCCAAAAATCTCAAAGTACTGCGTTGTGTGCCGCTCCGGCGCATCCCCGTCGTTGAACGTGTACACCATGCTCGTTCCCTCGATCGGAACCTGCGCCGTACCGTTGACGATCTTCGGCTCCGGCAGCTTACACGCTTCCAGGACCGTCGGGGCGACGTCGATGACATGGCTGAACTGCGTACGCAGGCCTCCGCCAGGTTTGATAACGTCCGGCCAGTGAATCACCAGCCCGTTGCGCGTGCCGCCGAAATCAGAAGCGACCTGCTTGGTCCACTTGAAGGGCGAATCAAAGGCGACAGCCCAGCCGGCCGCCATGTGCGGGAAAGTCGCCGGACTACCCCACTTGTCAAGCAGCGGCAGCAGGTCTTCGACCTTCTCCTCGACGCCGTTGAAGTAGGTCATCTCATTGAACATGCCGACCATCCCGCCTTCGGCGCTCGTGCCGTTGTCCCCGGCAATGTAGAAAATCAGCGTGTTGTCTAATTCGCCGATCGCCTCGAGCGCATCCACAAGGCGACCGACGTGGTGATCGGTGTGCGCGACGAAACCGGCATACGTCTCGGCTTGCCGGGTGAAAAGCTTGCGCTCATTGTCCGTCAAGCTCTCCCAGGCCTTGATGTCGTCAGGGCGCGGCGGAAGTTGCGTGTTGGCCGGGATGATACCCGCCCTCTTCTGCCGCTCGTAGCTTGCTCGGCGCACTTCGTCCCAGCCGGAGTCGAACTGCCCTTTGAACTTGGAGATCCATTCGGCTGGCACATGATGCGGCGCATGCACGGCGCCGGGGGCGAAATACATGAAGAACGGCTTGTCAGGCGTCAGTGACTGCTGCGCCTTCATCCAGTTGATTGCCTGCTCGGTCATGTCATCCGTGAAGTGATAACCCTCCACCGCCGGCGGATTCACACGGATAACGCCGTCGAAGATCAGCGGCGACCACTGATCCGTCTCGCCGCCGATGAAGCCATAGAACTTGTCAAAACCCTGATGGGTCGGCCACCGGTCAAACGGCCCGGATACGCTCGTCTCCCACGCGGCTGTCTCGTGCCATTTCCCGAATGCGCCGGTGCTGAAGCCGTTCAGCCGCAACATCTCCGCCAGCGGGGCGACGCGGTTGGGGATGGCGCCCGTGTTGCCCGGGTACGCCGTGGAGGTCTCCATGATCGAACCGGCGTTGGCGGTGTGGTGGTTGCGACCGCACTTGAGCGCAACGCGCGTGGGCGAGCACAGCGCCGTCGTATGAAAGTTGTTGTATCGAAGGCCCGACTTTGCGAGCTTGTCAAGCGCTGGCGTCGGGATCGGCCCGCCGAACGTGGAAGTGGCGCCGAAACCGAGGTCGTCGATCAGGATAATGATCACGTTCGGCGCGCCGTCGGGCGCGGTCACCTCAAAGCGTGGAGGCGGCTGCGTGTTCCGCACATCCAGTTCGGTGTACCCCGGGTACGCGGGCTCCGCGATCGGCAAAACGGTACGATCAAAATGATCTGCCGCGGCCTGGTTCGGCTGCCCCAAGGCCGCGTATGGAAGACTGAGCAGCGTCGTCATAACCAGGCAGACGGCGGTCACATTCACTCGTACCATCAAGGTCCCCTCGGAGTTTGAGTCGAACCAGCGCGCTGGCAGGCGCCGAGTCACATCGAAAGCCGCGTAGACGACAAGCCTGACGCGATCCCGCGTCACATGTTCGATGACGATAAGCGCTGGTCGCCGTTCTTACAATGCGCGCAGGCCACGGGTTTCTTTCCGCTTCGATCCGCTCATTCGCCGGCCTCGTTCGATTTTGCCTTCTTTGTCGATGACGGTCGGCCCGAAGCGGGCGCATCCGCCGCGCAGCGGAACCCCGTATGGCTGAGTCCCGTGTCGGGTGATGACGCCATCCTGGCGCTCGGTCGATAGCTCGCGCAATACGAGTCGTGACACAGGAACGAACCGCCCCGCATGACGCGCAGAACAGGCTCGTGCGGATTGCGGGGATCGAATGAGCGCGTCGGTCCGGTCGGATCAGATGTGATTCCCTGCGGCCCGCTCTCGCGCACTCGACGGGCATACGTGTCCGGGTGATAGAGATCGCTGCACCACTCCCAGACATTCCCGGCCATATCGTACAAGCCGTAACCATTGGCCGGGAACGACTTCACGGGCGCCGCCCCTTTGAAACCGTCCTTTCCGAGGTCTTCATTCGGGAAAACGCCCTGCCAGGTATTCGCGCGCGTCGGGTCGATCGGTTCGTCTCCCCAGGAATTGACCTTTCCGTCCAGTCCGCCGCGCGCCGCGTACTCCCACTCCGCCTCTGTCGGCAGCCGCTTTCCTGCCCACGCGCAATACGCCAGCGCATCTTCATAGGCGATATGAACCACAGGATGGTCAGCGCGACCACTGAGCGACGAGCCGGGCCCTTCCGGCCGGCGCCAGCTTGCCCCGTCCACCCACCGCCACCACTGGGAGTGGTGACGCAGATCCACAGGACCCGCCGGCGAAGCGAACACCAGTGAGCCGGGAAGCAGGTCTTCGGGCGCCGGCTTCGGTGTGCCCGGCGCGGCCTGCTTTTTCATCTGCTCCCAGTCGAGCGGTCGCTCCGCGACGGTCTTGTAATCTGTCGCGTCGACAAACGCGCGAAACTGCGCGTTCGTGACCTCCGTCTGATCCAGCCAGAACCCCTTGACGCGCACGCGATGGACCGGCGACTCGTCAGGTCGGGCAAGCGGATCGGTCGATCCCATACTGAACTCACCGCCGACGATCCAGACCATCCCGGCCAACGACCTGGCGCTTTTTGTGCGCCGGCCCGCCTCATCCCCCTTGGCGGGAGAGGCTGGCGGCGAAGCCTGCGCCAGCGCAGGACCGACTCCACCGCGCGAGACGTCAACCCGCGCGATTCCGACCACCAGTAGCCCTGCCACCGCAATGCGTACCGCGTTATCAATCATTCCTGCTTCTCCCGATTCTCAACGCCCGCATGTCGCCGTCCGCCCTGCCCCTCCGAGGCAGATGTTCCGCGCTTGAACTCGGTTGCGCCGCGGTCGGCTAGGGACCGCTCCACCCAGGGCGATCACCCTGCGCCCCTTCGGCGCGAGCGAGCATGGGACGTGATCGTCAATCAGAACCTGGCCGCATCGAACTACCGGCAATCCTCGCCAAACTGCGCCAGCAAGCCCGCGAGATCTTCCAGCGTGACCGCGTCGTCGCCGGTGCAATCGCCTGCGACGCCCGGCTGACCCGAAACGCCAAAGTTCGCCAGCAGCCCCGCCAAGTCGCTCAGATCGATCAGGCAGTCGCCGGTGATATCGCAGGAGCACGCCGCCGGGCACCCCTCCGGGTCTTCCGCGATGTACGCGGCGTTCGTATCGAATGACGATGTGGATGTCGTCGTATAGGTCGCCTCGGAGAAATACAGCGTCGCGGTGTCGGCGACCGCGTCATATTCGATCAGATCGCCATCCAGAAACGCGACGCCGCTGACGACTTCATCCGTCGCGGTCGAAAACACGTAATGCCCGTTGGACAGTCGATGCAGGGCGTCGATATCGCCGTCGCCATCATCAAAAATCGCGGCTTCGTCCACGAGCTCCGTCGCGGTGTCGGCGTTCGGGTCATACTGCACAATGTCGCCATCGGTGAAGCTCAACCCGCGCAGCGTCTGAGCGCCGAACGTCGACAGCAGAATCTTGCCGTCATCCGCGACGTATACCGCGCTGATGTCGGGGTTCTCCCCGGAAAAGTCGGCTTCGCCCAGGAAGTAGATTTGCGCAACGTCCGCGACCGGGTCATACACCACCAGATCACCGTCATCGAACGTCAATCCGCCCAGCGTCCGCCCGTTGAACAACACGCTGAGCACGATCCGCCCGTCGGGCAGCAGGTGAAACGCCGTGATATCGACACTGGTCCCGCCGAAGAGGTCTTCGTTGAAGAAAATCGTCGCGGAATTCGGATCGCCCATCTCGAACCGCACGACATCACCGTCACGAAAGACGAGCGGGCCGATCTGCGTGTCGAGATTGTCGAGGACGGAGACATAAAGGGTGTCGGCGGTCGTGGTGGCGGTCAGGACGATAGCGAGAGCAAAAGCGGTGAGCAGGCGAGTCACGGTTTCCCCCCGAGTGCTTTACTTAATTTCGGCCGGACTTACCGGATAAATCAGACTAATCAAGCTCTTTTCTTCGTTTGACAATTGCGTGCGGTCGACAATATTCCAGAGCTTATCCTGCTTTTCCTGTTCACTCATCGCGTCGAACTGACGCGAAACCACGACGACGTGGATGTTGTCCTGATAGCCGTCACTGATGTCGACGGTGTCCTCCGGAAACTCGTTCCGGAATGCCTTAGTAAGAATGGACTTAATCTCGTTGCGATCTCGCATCGTAGGCGCCCCTTGCTCCGTTCGTCATGCCCGATTGGCGTCGAGCCACCGATATACCCGCTCAACTGCCTCGACGAACTTGGAGGTCCAATCGACATTCAGCGGCGCGGGATTGTAACGCCAAGCGGGCTTCCATAGATTCACGTGGCTCGCGAACAACCTCCAATTGTCTTTCGACTCCCGCAACGAACGGTTCAGTCGAGGCATGGTCGATAGCAGGGCTTCAAGCCCGTGGGTATATAAGGCGTTGTCGGAAGCGCCCAGTTTCAGCGCGAGTTCGTTCAGATTCCAGCAGTTATGCATCTCGAGCGCGACCGCCTTTAGCTTGCATTCTATCGCATAGCCGGCGAGATATGCCGCGCCTCGACAATGTGACTCTCCTGCGGCTAGAAGTTTGCGAGCGTCCGATAGTCGATGTCGCCCGACCTTGCGCAGCTCGGTTCGTCCGCTGTGAAGCCGTCGATTCACGGTTCTCACCCCATATGCTTCACAACCGCCGCCCCAAATTCCGAGCACTTCAGCAACTTCGCGCCTTCCATCAGCCGCTCAAAATCATACGTCACCGTCTTCGCCGAGATCGCGCCTTCGACGCCTTTGACGATCAGGTCCGCCGCCTCGGTCCAGCCCATGTGCCGCAGCATCATCTCCCCCGACAGAATCACGCTGCCGGGGTTCACCTTGTCCTGGTCGGCGTACTTCGGCGCGGTGCCGTGCGTGGCTTCGAAGATCGCGTGGCCGGTGACGTAATTGATGTTCCCACCCGGAGCGATGCCGATGCCGCCGACGCACGCCGCCAGCGCATCGGAGATGTAGTCGCCGTTGAGGTTCATGGTCGCGATCACGTCGTAGTCCGCCGGACGGGTCAGCAGCTGCTGCAGAAACGCGTCGGCGATCACATCCTTGATGACGATCTCAGCCCCGGTCTTCGGGTGCTTGGCGACATGCCATGGGCCGCCGTCGAGCGGCTTGGCGCCGAATTCCTCGGCGCAGGTCGCGTAGCCCCAGTCACGGAACGCCCCTTCCGTGAACTTCATGATGTTGCCCTTGTGCACCAGTGTCAGCGACTTGCGGTTGTTGTCGATCACATACTGCATCGCCGCCCGCACCAGCCGCGTCGTGCCTTCCTTGCTCACCGGTTTGATGCCGATGCCGGATGTCTCCGGGAAGCGAATCTTCTTGAACCGCGGCGTGAACGCCTCGGCGAACATCTTCTTGAAGCGCGTGCAGTCCTCACTGCCGGCTTCAAACTCGATGCCCGCGTAAATGTCCTCCGAGTTCTCGCGGAAGATCACCATGTCGGTGTCCTCCGGCCGCTTCACCGGGCTCGGCACGCCCTTGAACCAGCGCACCGGGCGCAGACACGTGTACAGGTCCAGCGTCTGCCGCAGCGCGACATTCAGCGAACGAATCCCGCCGCCCACCGGCGTCGTCAGCGGCCCCTTGATGCCGACCAGAAACTCGCGAAACGCCTCGACCGTCTCGTCCGGCAGCCACTCATTGAATTTGTTGAACGACGACTCGCCGGCGAAGACCTCCATCCATGAGATTTTCCGCTTCCCGCCATAAGCCTTCTCGACGGCGGCGTCGAAAACGACCTCGGACGCGGCCCAGATGTCCGGCCCGGTGCCGTCGCCCCGAATGAACGGCAGAATCGGGTGATTCGGCACGGTCAGCTTGCCGTTCGAGATCGAAATCCGCTCGCCCGCGGGCACGGTGGTGGTCTTGTAGGCCATATTCGGTCGCTCCTTGAATGTCGTCCTGGACGGCGCGCAGATTCCGCGCGGCTGGTCCGTAATCCGCTTTGCCTCTCCAATGCATGCGCAGTGGCTATCGCCGATGTCCGCTACATGCCGATCGGTTCATCAGCGTAGTGCGAGAGCGACGAGTTGACCAGTTGGCGGCCCGATCGACGGCGGCTCCCCGTGCGATCGCGGTATACTCCTGATAAATGACCACCCCGCCGCGGCCCGACCCCGGCGGACGCCCGATCGGCGGAATCGATGTCACAGACGCTCTCCCAAGTCCCCCAGCAACTGCTCAGCCAGCAGCAACGGCTGACGCCGCAGTTGATTCAGGCGATGGACATCCTCCAGTTGCCACTCGTGGCGCTCGAGGAGCGGATCGAGCAGGAGCTGGACAGCAACCCCGCCCTCGAACGGGCGGCCGACGATCTCGAGCCCGGCGCCGCCCCGGAAGCGATCGACCGCTCCGACGACGAGCGGGCGATGGTCCTCAACGGCGACGACTCCGCCGAAGATTTTGCCCGGCTCGACTCGCTCGTGTCGGAGTACGACTGGATCGAGGACGAGGAGTTTCGCCCGAGTCGCTCCGCCGCCAGTCTGGCCGAAGCCGGCGACGCCAAGCTCGAAGCGATGGCCCGCGCCCCCGCCCGGCCGACCAGCCTGCGGGATTTTCTGCTCGAACAATGGTCCCTGATTGATCTCGACGACACGACCCGCGCCATTGGTGGCGCGATCATCGACGAGATCGACGAGCGCGGCCGACTGGCGACGTCGGTCGAATCGCTGGCCGAACGGCTGGATCAACCGATCGCGCGGGTCAAAGACGCGCTCGCGCGGGTGCAATCGCTGGAGCCGATCGGCGTCGGCGCGCGCGACCTGGCGGAGTGTCTGCTGCTGCAACTGGAACACGCGCCTTACAACAGCGAACTCGAAACCCGCATCATCGAAGAGCGCTTCGATGACCTGCAGCGCAATCGCCTGCCCCAGATCGCCAAGTCGTTCGGCGTGGCGCTGGAGGATGTCAAGGCCGCGGTCGATCGAATCGCGCGGCTCTCGATGCACCCCGGTCACGACTTTGCAGAGCGCGCCGCGCCGGGCATCGTCCCGGATCTGATCGTCGAGTTTGATGAGGAAGAAGGCCGCTATGTGGCCCGCCTGGCGCGTGGCAACCAGCGCGAGCTGCGCATCTCGCCGGAATTCCGCCGCCTGCTCGAGCGCGCCCGACATGACAAATCCGTCCGCGACTTCGCCCGCCAGAAAGTTGAACAGGCGTCCGCCATCATCGACGCGCTCCGTTTCCGGCGCGAACGACTGGTGCAGGTCGCGCAAGCCGCGGTTGACGCCCAGCGCGACTTCTTCGAGCGCGGCGACCAGCATCTGACCGTGCTGCGCATGAGCGACCTGGCCGAACGCTTCGGCTGCGACCCTTCTACCATTTCGCGGACGGTCGACGAGAAATGGATGCAGACGCCGCGCGGCGTGATCCCGCTGCGCCGCCTGTTCACCGGCGGCACCGAATCGGAAGACGGCGAGGCGCTCGGCTGGGAAAGCGTGAAGGCCCATGTGCGCGAGATCATCGAAAACGAAGACCGCGCCAAGCCGCTCAGTGACGACCAGATTGTCAAACAGCTCAGCGCAGCCGGCATCGAAATCAAACGCCGCACGGTCGCGAAGTATCGTTCGCAAATGGGAATCCCGACCGCGCGACAGCGCAAACAGCACTGAGCCTCCCGGCGTCACCATAGACGCGGCTCGCAACTAACTTGTAGGCTGGGCGCCGCCCAGCTTCGCTCGGACAAAGCGCTCGCGCGCAAGGGAACCCGCAAGAAGCTGGGCGGCGCCCAGCCTACGCGCTTTTTTCGCAAAACGAGACGCGCGCGTGCGTCGAGTCGATCCGCCCGTCGGGAGGCCCCATGAACCATTGGTACGCCCGCGCCGCCGTCCTGCTCGCGAGCATCGCCCTCGTCGCGATTCGCGCCCCGCACGGCGGCCGCAGCCTCAAGGTCCCGGTGCGGAAGAGCTACAAAGGCGCACTGGAGAAAGCGCTCCTCACGCTGGCGTGGATCAGCTTCTTCGTGCCGCTCCTCTGGGTCGTCTCCCCCCTGCTGGCGTTCGCGGATTACCCGCTACGACCGCCGGCGTTCTTTACCGGCGTCGCGGCGTACATCATCGGCCTGTACATGTTTCACCGCTCACACGTCGACCTCGGGACCAACTGGTCCATCTCGCTCGAAGTCCGCGAAACGCATGCGCTGGTCACACACGGCGTCTACGCCCGCGTGCAGCACCCGATGTACACCGCCCTATTGCTCTTCGGCGTCGGCCAGGCGCTCGTGCTGCCAAATTACCTGGCCGGCCCGTCGTATCTGGTCGTCATGACGCTGCTGATCGCCGTCCGACTGCCGCAGGAAGAACGCATGATGCGGGCGGAGTTTGGTGCCGCGTATGACGAGTATCGCCGGCATACCAAGCGGCTGATTCCGGGCGTGTTCTGAGCGAGCCAAATGAGGCGGTTGGGGCCGCCCGACCAAGCGGCAATGTTGGAGTACGTCGCACCAATTGATCGGCCAATCCGGAGGACTCCGATGCCGGCCAGCGCCTCGATCCGTTGCAGATGCTGGGAAGAGGGAAAGACCACGCCGCCTCCAGTGCCCGTGTACTTGGACGCGGACGTCGATTCACTGTCTTGCCGCTTCAATGGGAGCCTGAAGGAGATCGACCGCGCGCAATCGCTCTTCTCGGAGTGGGAAGAAACTTGTTGCGAACATAAGCGGATGGAGGCGTTCTTTGCAGAGTTCAGCCGAACCCCGCTTGCGGGTTTTTTCGCCGCGTTGGACAAGTTCGATCCGCGAAGAAAGCTGTCTCTGCGCCGAGCGGCGCCACGCGACGACCGTCCTGTGCCCCCCGAAGTCTGCGCAAGCGCCCTGATGGAACTCGACATGATTGAGCAGGAAACCGACCTCGGTGACAGGTGGGCGGTTGTGAACGCTGAATCCGGCGCCCCCGTCTACACGCACGTTTGTGAGGATTGGGATCATCTCAGCGGATTTACTCTGCACACCAACCGGCTCAGTTGGGGCATGTATGTCGGGGCGCGTGTTCGAGAGACGATCGGCGAGTTCGTACTCGCGGTCGGCGAGGCCGGTCTCACAATTCGTGTCCAGCCATGGAAACACTCGCGGACCCGGTCCCGTGTTCCGGATCGAATGCTCCTCCGGACAATTGATTTCCGCCAGATTGTCGACGCCAAACACCTGATCTTTGTGGACGTTCCTTCCGGCGCCCGCGTGCGATTACCCAACGCACGGGCAAGGAATCTCCCATTTCAGGTTCCATGCTATGCCGACCATCCTGAACCTTCCGATATCCGTTTTCTCGTCGTACGCCGTACGATCGGCGCCAGCGACTTCAAGTACATCATTCAAGACCTCCGAACGGCATTCGAGGCGTCCGTTCGAATCGGCAATCCCATTATCTGGTCGACATAGCGGCTCGCCCCTTACGCTGGGCTCCGCCCAGCTTCACTCGGGGCAAAGCGCTCGCGCGCGCAAGGAAGCGGGCGAGAGCCCAGCCTACCTTTCCGTTGCGGCGTCCCCGTCTCGGCGCGCCGCCCCCAACTTGCACACCGACGCAAACCGCCCGACACTTCGCGTTCATCGGGAACCCCGCAACAGGAACCGCAGTTGTCAGAGTCGCACACCGCCGCCTGTATCGCTCGCGACGTCGCGTCCCAGACGCGGCGGGCCACCGATCTCTGCGCCGCCGCCCTGACGCGACTCGCCAACCTGAACGACTCGCTCAACGCCGTCCTGGAGGTCACCGCCGAACACGCCCGCGCCCACGCCGCCGAAGTCGACGCCGTCGCCCAGAACAAGGCCCATGGCCCGCTCGCCGGCGTTCCGGTCCTCGTCAAGGACAACATCTGCACGGCGTTCGGCCGCACCACCTGCGCCTCGCGCCTGCTGGAGCACTACGAATCTCCCTATGCCGCGACCGCCGTCGAGCGCCTGGAATCGGCCGGGGCGGTCATCATCGGCAAGACCAATCTCGACGAGTTCGCGATGGGGTCATCCAACGAGAACAGCGCCTTCGGCCCCGTCCGCAATCCGTGGGACCCGGCCCGCGTGACCGGCGGATCGTCCGGCGGATCAGCCGCCGCCGTCGCCGCGGGGATCACGCCACTGGCGCTGGGCTCCGACACCGGCGGATCGATCCGCCAGCCGGCCGCGTTCTGCGGCGTCGTAGGGCTCAAGCCGACGTATGGCCGCGTTTCGCGTTATGGACTTGCGGCCTACGGATCGAGCCTCGATCAGATCGGCCCGATCGCGACGACGGTGACCGACGCCGCGCTTGTGCTGGGCGTCATCGCCGGGCACGACCCGCACGACTCGACCAGCGCCACCCGCCCGGTCGTCGATTACTTCGCGGCCGTGGCCGCCGATGAGATTCGCGACGCCGACAAGCTGCGCATCGGCGCGCCGCGCGAATTCTTCGGCGAGGGTCTCGACGCGGAGATCGCCGCCGCGGTGCGCGAAGCGATCGAACGCTATCGCGACCTCGGCGCCAGGGTCATCGACATTTCGCTGCCGCATGTCGGCTACAGCGTTGCGGCGTACTACCTGATCGCGACCGCCGAGGCGTCAAGCAATCTCGCCCGCTATGACGGCGTCCGCTATGGCCGGCGCGCCGCGGACGCGACCGACATTCTCGATCTCTACAGCCGCTCGCGCGAAGAGGGCTTTGGCCCCGAAGTGCAGCGACGCCTGATGCTCGGCGCCTATGCGCTCTCCAGCGGCTACTACGACGCGTACTACGACAAGGCCTTGCGCGTCCGGCGTCTGATTCAGCAGGACTTCACGGCCGCGTTTGAACAGGTCGATGTGATCATCGGCCCGACCACGCCCGCCCCCGCCTTCCTGCTGGGCGAGAAAACCGACGATCCGCTCTCGATGTACCTGGCCGACATCTACACGGTCCCCGCCAATCTGGCCGGCGTTCCGGCGATCTCGCTGCCTTGCGGTTTCACCGCCGCCGGCCTGCCGATCGGCCTGCAACTGCACGGCAGGCCGTTCGACGAAGCCGGCCTGCTGGCCGCGGCCCGGATTTACGAGCGGGAAACCGACTGGCGCTCCCGCCGGCCGCCGCTATTTGCCGATAAGCGCTGAAGGACTTCCCATGCAAAGCACCTACGGTGAGCACGTCTTTACCAAGCTCGTGGCAACGCTCGGCCCGGCCAGCAATACGCGCGAGCGGCTGGCGGCCCTGATCGACGCCGGGGTCGACGTGTGCCGTCTGAATTTCAGCCACGGCAAGCTGGAGTCCCACCGCGCCACACTCACTCTGATTCGGGAACTCGCCGCCGAACGCAATCTGGCGGTGGCCGCGCTTGGCGACCTCAGCGGACCGAAAATCCGACTGAATGATGTGGCCGGCGGGAAGGTTATTCTGGAGCGCGGCGCCGAAGTGCGCATCGGGCGCGGTGATGGCCCATCCGACGCCAAACACCTCACGATTACGTATCCACGCCTGGTCGACGAAGTGCTGGTCGGTCAGCGCATCCTGATCGATGACGGTCTCGTGCGACTGCTGGTCGTCGAAAAGCGCGCCGAAGAACTGATCTGCGCCTGCACCGTCGGCGGCGAAATCTCCACGCGCAAAGGCGTCAACCTGCCCGACACGCGTCTGTCGGTCCCGGCGTTGACCGAGAAGGATCAGCGCGACCTGAAATGGGCGATCGAGAACGACCTCGACTTCGTAGCGCTCTCGTTCGTGCGCCATCCTGATGACCTCCGACAGTTGCGCAACATCATCACCGAGCACAAGAGTGATCTCGGCGTTATCGTCAAAATCGAAAAATCCGAAGCCCTCGAACACCTCGACGAACTGGTCGCGCTCAGCGACGGCGTTATGGTCGCTCGCGGCGATCTGGGTGTCGAAATGGACGTGTGGCGCGTGCCACTCGTGCAGAAAGCGCTCACCGCCCGTTGCCGCGAAGCCGGTAAGCCGGTCATCGTCGCCACACAGATGCTGCAGAGCATGGTGACCACGCCCACGCCGACCCGCGCCGAAGTCAGCGATGTCGCCAACGCCATCTTTGACGCCGCTGACGCGGTGATGCTCTCCGCCGAAACAGCGGCCGGCGAGTATCCGATCGAATCGGTCGAGATGATGCGCCGCATCGCGCTCACCACCGAGGCGTATCGCCGCGGCGAACACCGACCCGAACCGCCGCGCACCGTCTCCTCGCACTACCGCACGACCTCGGCCATCGCCAACGGCGCCGCGGAAGTTGCCCTCAGTCTCGACGCGAAACTCGTCGCCGTGTGGTCAACCTCCGGTGAAACGGTGCGCCTGGTCGCCAGTCGCCGCCTGCCGATGCCCGTCATCGGCCTCACCCATGATGAGCGCGTGTTCCGCCGCATCAACCTGCTTTACGGGGTATTCCCGCTGCGCGTGCCGCCGCTGCAGAATCCGATCGAAATGGCCGCGACGCTCGATCAGCAACTGCTTGCCGCGGGCCTCGCCAAAGACGGCGACCTGGTCGTGGTCGTGACCTCGACAAACCCGACCTCCCCGGGCAATACGGATACGACCATGGTCCACCGGGTTAAGGCGCGCTAAACCACGATTCCGCCCGCGCCGCTTGACAGGCGTGGCCGCGCTCCCTGACGCTATGTCCGGAAATGACCCGCCGGCCGCACGATGTGGCGACCCGGCGTTCTGCACAGTTCGAATTGAGAGGAGCAATGCCATGGGCGTGCGTGTCGCGATCAACGGATTTGGGCGAATCGGCCGTTTGGTCTGCCGATCGGGCATCGCGTTTGACGATATCGAATACGTCGCGATCAACGACCTCGTCCCGGCGGATTCCCTGGCGTACCTGTTGAAGTATGACTCGACGCACGGGCGCTATGCCGGCGAAATCAAGTCAACCGAGTCGTCGATTATCGTGGACGGCGAGGAGATTCGCTGCTTCTCCGAGCGCGACCCCGCCAACCTGCCGTGGAAAGACATGAAGATCGACTACGTCGTCGAGTCGACCGGCCTTTTCACGAACCGCGAAGGCGCGAGCAAGCACCTGAGCGCCGGAGCCAGGCGCGTCGTCATCTCCGCGCCGGCCAAGGACAAGGACATTCCCACCTTCGTGCTCGGCGTGAACGAGGAGAAGTACAACCCCGACAAGGACACGATCATCAGCAACGCCAGTTGCACGACAAACTGCCTGGCTCCGATCGCAAAGGTCGTCAATGACAGCTTTGGCATCGACGAAGCGCTGATGACCACCGTCCACGCCGCCACCGCGACCCAGCCGACCGTCGACGGCCCCTCTCGCAAGGATTGGCGCGGCGGTCGCGGGGCCTACCAGAACATCATTCCCGCCGCGACCGGCGCCGCCAAGGCCGTCACGCTGGCGATCCCGGAACTCAGCGGAAAGCTCACGGGTATGGCCTTCCGCGTGCCCGTGCCGGATGTGTCCGTCGTCGACCTGACCGTCCGCACGAAAAAGGAAACGTCGCTGAAGGACATTAACGCCGCCATGAAGGCCGCCGCCAACGGCCCCATGAAAGGTATCCTCGGCTACACCGAGGAAGAGGTCGTCAGCAGCGATTTCATTGGCGACCCGCTGTCGTCGATTTACGACGCGACGGCCGGAATTGAGCTGAATTCGCGGTTTTTCAAGCTGGTCAGCTGGTATGACAACGAGTGGGGCTACTCCAACCGCGTCAACGACCTCCTGCGGGTCATCGCCAAGCGCGACGGTTTGATTTAGTCCGCCACGCCCGTACCATACGATCCAGCGGCAACAGGGCCCATCCCACGGCGGGTGGGCCTTGTCGCTACAGGCCCATTGGGCAGATAAATGGCCAAAGTCTCTGTTCGCGATCTCGATGTCGCCGGCAAGCGGGTCCTGATCCGCGCCGACCTGAATGTCCCGTTCGATTCCAACGGTCGGATTTCCGACGACCGGCGGATTACCCAGTTTCTCCCCACCCTGCAAAACGTCATTGAGCGCGGCGGCGCCGCCATCGTCATGAGCCATCTCGGCCGCCCCACCGGCGACCCGGCCCAGGACGCCTCACTCAGCCTGAAGCCCGTGGCGCAGCGCATCGGTGAACTCACCGGCAAGAAGTGCGGTTTCGCGACGGACTGCGTCGGCGCCGAAGCCGAGCAGGCGGTCGCGAGTCTCAAGAAGTGCCAGACGCTGCTCCTGGAGAACCTGCGTTTCCACAAGGCCGAGACCATCGTCGACAAGGCCAAGAAGAACTCCGACGGCAAGCTGACGCCGGAGCAGGAAGCGACGCGGCAGAAATTCGCGAATGCCCTGGCGTCTCTGGGCGAGTTGTACGTCAATGACGCCTTCGGCGCCTGTCATCGCGAACACGTCAGCATGTACGACGTGCCGGTGATCCTCGGCCCCGGCCGCCGCGCGATCGGCTTTCTCGTGGAAAAAGAACTCCGTTACCTGCGCAGCGCGTTGGAGAATCCGCAGCGCCCCTTCGTCGCCGTTCTGGGCGGAGCGAAAGTCAGCGACAAGATCGGCGTCATCCGCAACCTGATTCCGCGCGTCGACCAGATTCTGATCGGCGGCGCGATGACATTTACGTTCTGGGCCGCCAAGGGCTGGGCGGTCGGGCGCAGCCTGTGCGAACAGGACAAGGTCGACCTCGCGAAAGAGCTGATCGCCGAGGCCGGCGACAAGCTGATCCTGCCGATGGATTCGGTCGCCACCGACGAGCTTTATGCCGGCGCGAGTCCGAAGGTCGTGCGCGGCGAACTACCGCCGGACCTGATGGGCGTCGATATCGGCCCGGATACCGTCGCGGTCTTTTCGAAGATTCTGCGCAACGCGCGCACGATTATCTGGAATGGCCCGGTCGGCGCATTTGAATTCGCCCCGTTCGACGCCGGCACCAACGCCATCGCCAAGGTGATCGCCGAAGCGACCGACGCCGGCGCGACGTCGATCATCGGCGGCGGCGACAGCGCGGCCGCGGTGGAAAAGGCCCACCTGTCGGATCGGATGACGCACATCAGCACCGGCGGCGGCGCGTCGCTGAGCTTCCTCGAAGGCGCGGCGTTTGAGACGATCGACATCATTGACGACAAGTAGACGAATGCCAAAAACCGAAACCGACATTCGCATCGCACCATCGATCCTGGCCGCTGATTTCGCGCGACTGGGCGACGCGATCGCCGCCGTCGAGCAGGCCGGCGCCGATCAGCTCCATCTCGACATCATGGATGGGCACTTCGTCCCGAATCTCTCGTTTGGCGTGCCGGTCGTTGAGTCCATCTCGCGCTCTACGGAGATGTTCCTTGATACGCATCTGATGATCGCCGACCCGCTGCGCTACGCGCCCGCGTTCGCCGCGGCCGGCTCCGATCTGATCACGTTTCATATCGAGGTCGTCGACCACCCGCGCGACGCCGTGAAGGCGATTCGTGATCTCGGCGTCAAAGTCGGCGTCGCGCTGAACCCCGGCACACCTGCCGAGGCCGTGTTCGGTCTGGAAGAACTGGTTGACCTTGTGCTGGTTATGACGGTCTGGCCCGGCTTTGGCGGGCAGCAATTCATGGCGGACACCCTGCCGAAGATCGAGTTGATCGCCCCGCGCCTCGCGCCCCATCAGTGGCTCGAAGTCGACGGGGGAATCACGCCGGAAACGGCGGGCGGCGTGGTCGCCGCCGGCGCCAACACGCTCGTCGCCGGCAGCGCCGTGTTCAATGGCGATCCGTCCGTCAGCATCAGCCGGTTGCGGGAAGCCGCCCAGGCGGCGGCGAGGGGAAAGCCATGAGCGTCGCGCTCATACCGTGTTTGAACTGTGTCTGGACGCGCGGTGGACGGCTGCTCGGCCAGGTGGAAGTCGCCCCCGACGACGGCGCCGACGAAATCGCCGCCTGGGTTTCGACGCTTGGCCCCCTGGCGCTGGATACAATCCTCCATAGTCCGGACGAGCTTGCCGAGCGTACGGCGCAGCGGCTGGCGTCCGAATTGGGCGCCAGAACAAAGGCCGTGCAGGACTTCAGTGAAGTCGACCTTGGGCTGTGGGCGGGGCTGACACTGGACGAAGTGCGCACAAGATTTGCGACCGCGATCCGCCAGCTCGACGACGCGCCGCTGAGCGTCACGCCGCCCGACGGCGAGAAGTTCAGCGATGCCTTAACGCGGCTCAGCAAGGCGCTGCGAGCGCAGATCGCCAAGCGCGACGGCGGCGTCGGCATTGTGCTGCGACCGATGGCGCTGGCCTTGGCGGCCCACGCGCTCAGTGGCGATCCGCTGATGGGACTACTGGAAGAGGCGCGGAATGTTCGCGCGCCGATGGTCGTCGCGCCCCGCGCGGACGCCGTCGCCGACCCCGCCTGACCCCGGCGTCAGGCGCAGGAGAGATACGCATGGCTGAATCACCGGATACGCCCGCCGCCGCCGCCCCGCGTCGCCGCATGGAGGTCCCGCAGGGGCTGTGGATTCGCTGCGTCGGTTGCAGCGCCATGATCTACCGCCGCATTCTGGAAGAAGAACTGCACGTCTGCCCCGAGTGCGACCATCACTATCGCGTCGACGCCCGCACGCGCATCCGCCAGCTCAATGACGCCGACACGTTCGAAGAGTTCCTGCCCCATCTGGAGTCCACCAACCCGCTCGAATTCACGGACCGCATCCCGTACCCCGATCGGCTGCGCGAAACAAAAGCGCAATCCGGGGAACCGGAGGCGATCGTCGTCGGCAAGGGTTTTATCAAGGGTCGCCCCGTCATCATGGGCGTAATGAACCCGACGTTCATCATGGGATCAATGGGCTCGGTCGTCGGTGAAAAAGTCACCGCCGCCGCCGAGCGCGCCGCCAAGGATGGACTCCCGTTCATCATGGTCACATGCAGCGGCGGCGCCCGCATGATGGAGGGCATGGTCTCGCTGGTCCAGATGGCCAAGACCTCGGCCGCGATCAAAAAACTGAATGACGCCGGCGGACTATATGTCGTCGTCATGACCGACCCGACCACCGCCGGCGTCGCGGCGAGTTTCGCCTTTCTCGGCGATGTCACGCTTGCCGAGCCCGGCGCGCTGATCGGCTTCGCCGGCCCGCGCGTCATCGCCAACACAATTCGCGCGACATTGCCGGAAGGCTTTCAGCGGGCGGAATTCATGCTGGAGCGCGGCTACATCGACCGCATCGTGCACCGCCGCGACCTGCGCAGCGAACTGGCCCGCATTATCGACTACTGCAACCAGTAATCCGTGCCCGCGCTGACGCTAGCCGCCTGGTCGCTGGAGAAGATCAGCCATCCGCTGGTGATCTTCGGCCTGATCGGCCAATGCGTATTCATGATGCGCTTCGTCGTGCAGTGGTTCGCCTCCGAGCGCCGCGGCCGCAGCCACGTCCCGATCGCCTTCTGGTATCTCAGCGTCGCCGGCGCACTGATGCTGCTGACCTACGCCATCCTCGATGAAGACCCCGTGATTCTGCTGGGACAATCGCTGGGAATGGTGATTTACCTGAGGAACTTGTGGCTGATCTACCGACGCCGCTGGCAGGCGAAGCGGATCATCAACGCGCGAAATGGCGAACGGACCGAGCCGGTACTGCTGGACGCGGCGTCCGAATCAGACTGACGGCCGCGCCTCAAACCGCAAGACCAGTCCAGGGGAAAGCGGCCTCCCCGGCCGCGCCAAACGCCACCTAGGGCGCATCAGCCGGTGCAGCCGTCACAATGATCGATCGCGGAATCTCGGTCCTCGCCATCCAAGTCGCCCCTTTGGGCAGCATTGGCTCGCCGGCGTCGTTCCAATCGACTGACGACCGGACTGACAACGGAGAATCTTCAATCACCGGCCAAAACCGCACCATCAACGTGTATTCTCCCGGCGCATCGAAGACCAACGTGCGCGCGATCGTGGGCGAATTCGTACAGTGGTCGGCGCGCCCAACCGGCGGATAGCCGCCAACGGACACGCCGCCGAAGATCACCTCCGGCAAAAACAACGCGTGTCTCACGCGCTTCAGGATGACAACGAACGGCTCGCCCACCGCCACACGATCTGGCGCGATCACTTCAAACTCAACCAAGGCGCTGGTCAGTTCGTCCATCTGCGCGTCGGAGACACGGCCCAGGCGGCGCTCGAACAAAACCCACTTGACGACGTCGTGATAGTATCCCCGCGAAGCAGTGCGCACGCGCGCGCCGAGCTTGGCAATCAAGTCAGACATCTCGGAATCGCTCAGCCCACGGCGCGAAAGTTCATCCCAGACCTCAGAACGCCCCGGCATGAACTCAGAGATTGCATTTCGAACCAGTATCGAGGTGGGTAGAGCGCGCTGAAGAACCGTCGGCCGCCGGGCGATCGCGATCGCGCCCAGACCACCCGCCAACAGGCACGTCACGCCGACGACAAACATCCACCCTTTACCCGCGCGACGCGTGCGCGCCGTTCCGCCGCCCCGCTTCCAGTACGCGCCGCACTCAGGACAGCGCTTCGGGTCGCCCCGTCCGCGCGGCGAGCGGCGATAGCCGCACTCGGCACACGCGCGCTCGGTCCCATCACGGACGTTCCAGCGGAAGAGCAGATACGCCCCCGCCATCATCGGCGCCGCCACGACCAGGAATCCCAGCCATTGGCTGGCGTCGACGCGAAGCAGCAATATGACAAGCCAGATGCCGACACCGCCCAACGCCACGAGCGACACGGCAAGGGAAGCCACCGCGGGGAACGCCCTTGGCCGCGCCAGGAAACGCCAGAGCGCGTTGTCGAAGTCATTGCCCATCGGCGCCCCAACGCTCGGTGTGCTACCCCATCATCCCCTCATACGCCCGAATCATCGCCTGCGTCCCCAGGTCGCCCCCGCCCGCGCCCGATTCCACCGCCCGGAACAACTGCTGCGCCAGCGCCGTCCCCGGCAGCGGCACACCGTTTTCCTGGGCCGTCTCCTGCACGATGCGCAGGTCCTTCTGCATCAGACGGATCATGAACGCCGGATTGAGTTCGCCGTCGACGATTTTCTTCCCGAGCGTGCTCCAGGCCCACGAGCCGCCCGCCCCGCCGCCAAGCGTTTCGATCGCCGTCGCCGGATCCACGCCGCTGCGCCGCGCCAGCATGATCGCTTCACAAACGCCGATCATGTTCACCGCGCACAGAATCTGGTTGCAGGCCTTGAGCGCCTGCCCCGCCCCGCTCGGGCCGACATGCCTGATCGTGCGCCCCAGCACGCGCAGCAGCGGCTCGACCCGCGCAAACGCGTCCGCGTCGCCGCCGACCATGATCGTCAGCGTCGCTTTTTGCGCGCCGACCTCGCCGCCGGTGACGGGCGCGTCGAGCAGCGCCACTTGCTGTCCCGCGAGTTTGGCCGCGAAATCACGCGCCGCGGCCGGAGAAATGGTGGAACAGTCCACAACGACACTGCCCGGCCGGATCGTTTCCGCGACGCCCCCGTCGCCGAACAGCGCCCGCTCCACATCCGGCGTATCGGTCACGCATAGAAAGACGACATCACAATCCGCCGCCAGCGCCGCCGGCGTCGCGCGCCATTCGGCCCCGGCGGCGAGCAGCGCGTCCGCCTTCGCCCGGCTGCGCGTATGCGCCGCCACCGCGTGGCCGGCCTTCAGCAGGTGCCCCGCCATCGGCCGGCCCATGATGCCCAGGCCGATGAAGCCGACCCGCGATGTCATTCCGGCGACGACTCTTGCTGCGTGGACTTCACATCCACATCGCCGTGATCATCGCCATCGTCATGATCGTCATCATCATCGTCATGACCCTCGACTTCCGCTTCGGTCGGGATCGCGTTCGGCGTCTCGGCCATCAGCTTGTCAAAGGCCTTCTTCTGCGGCGACAGGATCATCAGCATGTCGCGGCCGTCCATCGCCGGCGAGCGCTCGACCTTCACCAGGTCGCCGAAGTGCTCGACGATTTCGAGCAGCTGAGACGCGGCGAGTTCGCGGTGGGCGCGTTCGCGCCCGCGGAACTTCACGCGGAACTGCACCTTGTCGCCTTTGGAAAGGAACCGCAGCGCCTTCTTGCGCTTGATCTCGCGGTCATTGTCGTCCGTCTTCGGACGCAGGCGCACTTCCTTCAATTGCTGCTCATGATGTTTCTTGACGTTCTTTTTCTGCTGATACTTGAACTTGCCGTAGTCCATGATGCGGCAGACGGGCGGGCGATCGTTCGGCGCCACTTCGACCAGGTCGAGATCTCGCTCGCGCGCCATCCGCTTGGCTTCCTGCGTGTCCACAACGCCGTGCTGTTGCCCCTGATCGTCGATCAGCCGCACGCGCGGCACACGAATCTGGTCGTTTGCTCTGAAACTTGGTGCTGATGTGTGTTTCGCCATACGCTCCCGTCTTTTGCGTGTGTCGCCAAGCGCCCCTTAGGCGCGGCGCTCCGCGATCTCATTGGCGCACGCCGCCAGAAACTCAGCCAGCCCGGTATCGCCGAGCTGCTTGCCCTCGCGCGTACGCACATTCACTCTCCCCTGCGCCGCCTCCTGCTCACCGATGACCAGGATGTACGGAATCTTCATCAGCGACGCCTGGCGAATCTTCGCGCCAATCCGCTCGCTGCTCGCGTCCAGTTCCACGCGCAGCCCGATCCCACGCGCCTGCGCGAATACGCTGCGCGCGTAGTCTTCCGACTTCTCGCTGACCGAGCAAACCACCAACTGCACCGGCGCCAGCCACAGCGGAAACGCCCCGCCGAAATGCTCGATCAAAATACCTGAGAAACGCTCCAGGCTGCCGAACGGAGCCCGATGCACCATCACCGGCTGATGCTCGGCGTTGTCCTCGCCGACATACCGCAGCTTGAACCGCTCCGGCAGATTGTAATCGACCTGCACCGTGCCGAGCTGCCAATCGCGACCGATGCAATCCTTAACCACGAAATCGATCTTCGGCCCGTAAAACGCCGCTTCGCCGGTTTCCTCGGTGAATTCCATCCCCGATTCGCGCACCGCCGCCCGCACCGCCGCCTCGGCCCGCGCCCAGTTCTCGCGCGAGCCGACGTACTTGTCGCTGTCATCCCGCAGGCCGACACGCACGCGAAAATCCGTCAAATTCAACAGCGTCAGGACCTTCCGCGTCAGGTCCACGCAATCCGCCATCTCGGCGTGCAGTTGTTCCGGCGTGCAGAAGATATGCGCATCGTCCTGCGTAAAGCCGCGCACGCGCGTCAGGCCGCTGATCTCACCGGACTGCTCGAAGCGATACACCGTGCCGAACTCCGCCAGCCGCACCGGCAGATCGCGATAACTCCGCGCGTCCGACGCGAAAATGCGAATGTGATGCGGGCAGTTCATCGGCCGCAGCAGATAACCATCATCCGCCGCCAGCCACGTGCGAATCCGCTTCAAACGCTCATCTACCGGCGCGTCAAACGGATAACCGGGATCGTTCAGCTCCGGGTGATCCGCCGCGATCGACGCGAACAGCTTGCGCTCGGCGTCGGTCGCCTTCGGCGCCGAGTCCGTCCGCGCGACTTCCCAAAGGTCGTTCAACAGCCGCGCCCGCGCCGACTCAAACAATGGCGGGAACTGGCTCTCTTTGTAATACGGATAATGCCCGCTGGTGCGATACAGATCCAGCCGGCCAATGTGCGGCGTGTACACCGGCTGATAGCCGCGCGCCATCAACTCTTCACGCATCAGCGTTTCGAGCGAATGACGCATCACCGCGCCGCGCGGCTTCCACAGCACCAGCCCCGACCCCACCATCGGGTCGATCGTGAACAAGCCGAGGTCCTGGCCGATCTTGCGATGGTCCCGCTTGCGGGCTTCCTCCATCTGCGTCAGGTGCGCCTTCAGCTCTTTCGGCGTCGGCCATGAAGTGCCATACACCCGTTGAAGCTGCTGCTTGGTCGCGTCACCGTGCCAATACGCGCCCGCGACCTGCATGATTTTGAAGGCCCCGACGCGTGTCGTGTCCGGCACGTGCGGCCCGCGGCACAGGTCTTCAAAACAGCCCGAATCGCGCGTACCGGTGACATAAAAGCTCAGCGTGTCGCCTTCGGCCCGCTCGGCGTTGTCCACCTTGTACGGATTCCCCTCCGCCGCGAGTTTCGACATCGCCTCGCTGCGGGAGATCTCATATCGCGTGAACGGCCGCCCTTCGGCGACGATCTCCGCCATCCGGGCCTCGATCTTCTCGAAGTCATCCGGCGTGATCGGTCGCGGCAAGTCAATGTCGTAGTAGAAGCCGTTTTCCACCGGCGGGCCGTAGACCAGCTTCGCCTGCGGGAAAAGGTCGCAGATCGCCTCCGCCATGACGTGGGCGCAAGAATGGCGCAGCGTCATCAGCCCGTCGGCGTCCTTGGCGGTCAGCACGGCGAAATCCACTTCGGCGTCGTGGATTGGGGCTTTCAGGTCGACCAGCGCGCCGTTGACGCGGGCCACGAGCGCGGCCTTGGCCAAGCCCGGGCCGATGCCCGCCACGATCTCCTGCGCCGTCACGCCATTGGGATGTTCGAGGACTTTGCCGTCCGGCAACCGCGCCTTCACCATGGAGTTACACTCGGCATGGATCAGCGGGTTGATTGAATCGGCGCAAAATGAAACGGCATAAGAAAAGCGGAACCTCTGCTGTCGTCGCGACGAAGGCCCGGTTCGGCGTCCCGCCGAAATGGCCATCCGACCAGTGTTCTAATGTACCCCACGCGGGGGGCAAGTCAACCGCAAACCCCGTTTCCGGGCACGGAAACGCGGCCCCCCTGGCCGTGCGCGGGCCACGCCAAGCACTGAACGCCCGCGCGCCCCGGGGCGCCTTGGGCGTCGCCGCGCAGTTGAGTAGGGTGCGGCTCGCCGCACCAGCTCGCGCCCCGGCCATGGACGGCCCGCCCGCAGGCATCGAACGCCGCCGCCCGGGATCGCGACGAAACCGGATCAGGGAGGCGAGAATGGGAATCGGCTCATGCAGGCCATCGCTGGAACCGCGTCGTTGGGGAGATCGTGAGTCATGATCCTACTTGTGGCATTCCTGCTGATGGCGCTGGTCGTGTCGTTTCTATGCTCGCTCCTGGAAGCGGTGCTGCTGAGCGTTCCACGATCATATATCGCGGTGTTGGTGGAGCAGGACAGCGTCTCGGGCAAGCGCCTGCAGCGCATGAAAGACGACGTCGACCAACCCCTGGCCGCCATCCTGACGTTGAACACGTTCGCGCATACGCTGGGGGCGGCCGGCGTTGGCGCGGAGGCGGCGCTGTTGTGGGGTGACGCGTGGGTCGGCGTGGTCAGCTTCGTGGTGACCATCCTGATTCTGGTCTTCTCGGAGATCATCCCGAAGACGCTGGGAGCGGTCCACGCCAAACGCCTGGCCCCCTTCGCCGCGTGGACGATTCAATGGTTGATCATCGTCTTGCGGCCGGTAGTCGCGCTTTGCAACTGGGTCTCCCTGCGCCTCTCGGGAGGGAAGCAGGCGGTTGCGCGATTGAGCCGAGACGAGGTTCGGAGCCTCGCGCAAATGGCATTGGCGGAGGGCGCGATCGATGACGCCGAGGCCACGCTGCTTCGCAATCTCATCGCGCTTCGGGACGTGACCGTCGAGAAGGTGATGACCCCCAGAACGGTGGTCTTCGCGTTGCCGGCGAGCCAGACGGTCGGGGAGGTCATTGCCGGAGAGTTGCCGCGGTTCGCGCGCGTTCCGATTACAGGCGCATCGCTCGACGATCCGAAGGGACTGGTCCATCGGCAGGATCTCTTTCGAGCCGTCTGCGAGGCGCGGACTGCGACAACCCTCGCGGAATTGGCGCGTCCGTTGCACGCGGTGCCGTCAGTCGCGAAGCTGCCAGATGTCCTGAAGGATTTCGTTCATCGGCGGGAACACCTGTTCCTGGTCGTCGACGAGTACGGCGGCAGCGCGGGCGTCGTTACCCTGGAAGACGTCGTCGAAACGCTGCTCGGCCTGGAGATCGTCGACGAAACGGACGCCGTTGCGGACATGCGGCAACTGGCCAGGCAACTCCTGCACAAACGCCGTAAGCCACCCCGATAAAGCGCCCACCCGGCGCAGCTCGAAAACGCCGAGCCGCGTAGGGTGCGGCTCGCCGCAGCAACCAGCCATGCGGCAAGCCGCATCCTACAAAGGCCTCCGCCGACCGGCTTCCAGCACCGCGAAGTGGTGTCGGGCGTGGATGATGTGAAACCGCCGCCACTGGGGGCCGGTCATCTCGCCCAGAATCGGGTGGGGTACCCAATTCGCGGCCCCTTGATCCAGCCGCGCCCTGAATGTGCCAACCGCCTGCCGGAGCCGTTCAATCGCCGCCTGATTGTCCAAACGCCCCGATGGCGCGACGAAGGCCGGCGAGGGCGCGTTCTCGGGCAGCCGACCGCGCATCAACACGGCGTGCTTCATCACCCATTGCTTCGCCCGCGTCAGAAACGGCCGCGGTTCGACGGCAGCGTCGGGCTCCCGCCGCGTCGCTTCCATCGCCAGCGCGAGATGTTCGCAGACCTCCGCCAGCGACCACGCCCGGCCGATCGTGGCGCCGGCCACCGCCAGCCGCTCCGCCTCGTCCACGATCCAGTCCAACGCGCGATCCGTTTGCACTCGCTCCCCTCCACCGCTCGCCGCGCCAGCCCGCCTCACCATTGTATTTGCGGCACTATGGGCCGGCCAAAGCGAAGCTCGGCGGGCGGGACGCGCGCCGCCGGCTGGCGTCGTCGCGCGGCGACTGGCGGCGGAAGCGACTGCCGCCGTTCCTTGGGCTACGCGCTCTCCCGCTTGAGGGCTGACCGAACCGCCGCGATCGCGCGGCGCACATCCTCGGCGTTCGTGCGCCAGTTGACGACACTCACGCGCATCGCGCGCATCCCGCGCCAGGTCGTGCCGCTGAAGAACGCTTCGCCGGACGCGTTCACCGCCGCGATGATCGCGTCGGTGCGGGCGTCGTGATCGGCGGCGGACGCCCCGGGGCGCGTGTCCCGAAACCGCGCCAGGCCCTGATTCAGCGTCGGACGCCATAACGCCTCGGCCCCCGGCAACCCGCCGATGCCGTCGACGATCGCCAGCGCGTGATCGCAGCAGCGATCGACAATTTGTTCGACGCCGGCGCGGCCGAGTTCGCGCAGCGCGGCGTAGAGCGGGAAGCCGCGCGCCCGTCGCGACCACTCGGGGTTCCAGTCCATCTGGTCGCGCGCCTGCTTATCGGCGGTAAGGTAGCTGGCGCTCATGGTCATGCTGGCGCGGTGAGCGTCGCGATCGCGCACGATCGCCACGCCGCAATCGTATGGCACATTCAGCCACTTATGCGCATCGGTGGCCCAACTGTCGGCCAGTTCCACGCCACTTGTCAGCTTGCGTTTCGCGCGACTGGCGCGGGCGATCAGGCCGAACGCGCCGTCGACGTGCGTCCACGCGCCGGCCGCCCGCGCGATCGGAATCACAACATCGAACGGATCAAACGCGCCAATGTTCAGGTCCGCCGCGTTGAGCGCCACGATCGCCGGCCCCGCATGGGCGCGCAGCGCGGCTTCGACGGCGGCGACATCGACACACCCCTGTTGATCGGCCCCGACCGCGACAACCGACCGATCGCCGAAGCCGAGAAAGCGGATCGCGCGGGCCAACGTGCCGTGACGCTGGTCGCTGGTGATGATCCGAACCGGCGGAGCCCCGAACAGGCCGAGCGCGTTCACATCCCAGCCGACGTCGCGCAGCACCGCGTGCCGCGCCGCGGCGAGGCATGTGAAGTGCGCCAACTGGCAGCCGGTGGTCAGCGCAAATGACGCGTCACGCGGCAGGTCGAGCAGCTCCTTCAGCCACGCGCCCGCGACTTCCTCCACAACGCCGGCGGCCGGCGCGCAGGCGTGCAGCGCCGCGTTCTGGTCCCACACGGAGGTCAGCCAGTCCGCCGCGACGGAGGATTCCACGCCTCCGCCGATGACCCATGCGAAAAACCGCCCGCCGGCCGAGCCGAGATGCCCGCCTTCCGTCGCCGCGACGAGGTCGTCGATCACGCGTGCCGCGTCCGACCCGCTTTCGGGCAACGGGCCGCCGAGGCGGGCGCGCAGCGTTTCATACTCCACGCGCGCGCCGACCGGCTGCTGGTCGAGATTCTCAAGGTAGGCGAGCGCGTGATTCGCCGCGCCGCGCAGGGCATCAAACTTCAGGCGGGTCTCTGTCTGCTGTCGGTCCAAGTTGCGGCTCCCCGGGTTCACCCGAAACTCTTCGAGCCGCAATTCTAATCCGCAATAAAGAAGAGCGTCGCGACCCCGCAAAGGGCCGCGACGCTCGGATTTGCCAGACTTGCGGCGACGACAGGCGTCGCTGCGTTACGTCAACTTACGGGCACGACAGGCCGAACAGCGAGAGCAGACCCGCGAGGTCCGACAGGTCGATGCAGCCGCTGTTGTCCAGGTCGGCCAGCGGGTTGTAACCGCCGTCCGTGTCGCACAGACCGAACACAGCCAGCATACCGGCCAGGTCGGCGAGGTCGATCGAGCCGCTGTCGTCGAGATCGCCGACGCAAGCTTCGTCTTCGACGACTTCAAACGTGGCGCTCGTGCTCCAGTCGCTGACGAGGAAGTCACGCAGCGCCCGGACGCGGACCTGGTAGTCATTGCCGACAACCGTGGGCGTCCACGGCGTGCTGGTCGCGTCGACGCCGGTCTCGGCGATGATGTCGGTCCACACGACGTTGTTCGCGGTGAACAGAACGTCATCGATGTAGACGTTGTCTTCGCCATTGCTGACCGAGCCGTCCTTGTCGTATTCCCAGCGCAGCGTGTGCGTGCCGGCCGGGATCGAGTCGCTGTACTGGGTCCAACCGTTGCTACCGGACACATGCAGGAAGCGCACGCCGTCGATGTAGAAGTTGAGATAATCCCAGCTGGACTCCGTGCTCGTGCGGTACCAGAAACTGAGCGCCGAGGGTCCGACGACTTCGAGTTCCATCCAGCTCAGTTCGTCATCGTCGATGTTCCCGTTGACCGCCGAGCGGGCGCCCGAGTGGTCGGACTGCGTGGTCGTGATCCAGTTCGCGTTCCCACCGGTCGTGAACCCGGCCGGCAGCGAGGGCGACTCAAAGCCTTCGTTGAGCATCGACACGTCGTTGGCGTTGGCGCTGACCTGAACGTGATACGTCACGTTCGGCTCGCCGACGGTCCACGTCACGTTGGTCGACTGATTCGCGGGCAGCATTTCGCCGCCGGTCGGGAAGGTGATGGTCGGCGCGGCCGGCGGACCGACGCGGAACGGCTTGAGGACGATGCCGTCGAGGTTGGCGGGGCCGGAGGTCGAATCAAACCAGAAGCTGTAGGTGGTGCTCCAGCGGAGCGCGTTGGCCTGGTTCGGGTCAGCGTTGGGCTGCACCTGCCAGGAAACGGTTCCCGGGGCGTTCGCGTTGGTCCAATCAGCGTTGTCCGAGATTTCGCCGGAGTGATAGAGCACATCGCTGAAGCCGATGTTGCTGATCGCGGCGGCGTTGTCGAAGTTGACGGTCACCTTGCCGACGCTGAGGTGCGAATTGAGATTATGGATCGCCATTTCCCAATGCCAGTTGCCACCGCCGGTGTTCGTCGCCTTGTAAGCGACAATGCAACGACCGTCGGACGGGAAATCGACCGTGGAGATGACGACGCTCGGATCAACCGCCTGCCAGGCCATGATCGCCGGCTGCTGCTGCACCGTGCTGCCCTGCAGCGCCATGTTGAACGGGCTGGAGCCGAAAGTGACGCGGCGATACGACGCGTTGTTGTAACCGTTGCCGGCCGCAGCGTCGTCCGGCGTCACGTAGTGACCTTCAACCCAGTAGGTTGCGCCGGCGTTCTGGGCCGGGTCGACATCGGACTCGAGCACATTCAGACGTCCGGCGAGCGTGGCATCACCTGACGGATCGGTGTGGTTCGCGATGAAGGCGCCGGTGTAGGCGTTGACTTCGAACTTGGGTCCGAGACGGCTTTGAGACCCGTTGAGGCCGGAGCCGTATGGGTCCGAGCAGAAAAGGCCCAGTCGATCGCCGAGGTTGCCGTCGCACGTGCCGCAGATGCCGTTGTTCACGGCCGCGAAGGCGTGCTTGAGCCAGCTCTGACCGACCATCTGAAAGCGGCCGTTCTTCAATCGATAGAGGTTCTGACCGATGACCGGATGGTTCGTGGTGCCGGAAATCCACAGCAGTTCAAAGTCACCGATGTTGCACGAAGTCGTGCCGATTGAGTAGGCGCGCGTGCCGCCGGAGGCGCCCCAGTTCGACGTGTTCGGCAAGTCGGCCACAATCACATCCGGCCCGGCGAACGCCGCCGAGGCGAGACAACACAGCAACGACGCTCTCACGATTCCTCGCATCTTCATCCCTTTCATATACTGCCTCCTCAACGCCGACGCTCCTCGGTCGACGCGGCGCCTGCTCACGCTTACACACCGGCGGCGGCCGCGCATCGGCGGCGCCGTCATATGTGAAACCGGAATAGGCGTTACGCGGAGCGGGTTCCTGACGCTCCAAATTTGAATCGGGCCGCGCCGGCAGAGGGCCGGGCGGTCTGAGACTATTCCCATTATAAGCCGGAACTACGGCTGTTTCCAAGCCCCCGTCCGCGGGGCCGGAAGATTATCCCCAAAGAATTTTCGCCCCGATCCGACGGCGGACGGACAGGGCTGGGTATTTTGCGTTGACGATGTCGTTATAGGGCGTCAGTAGCGCCATGGAGGGTCGTGACGGGGCCGGTCAGGAGGGTCGGCTCTCTGACGTCTTTTCTTACGCCTCCGGCAGGCGCGCGGCGTGAATCGACATGGCCCGGGCCGATCGCAGGTCTTTGATCTGCCGCTCGATCTCGAGAAAATCATCGCGCTTGGCGGCGTATGCCGCGCGAACTTCCGACGGCGTCAGCACGGCGTCCTCGGTAATCACACCCGTTACGCGATCCAGCGCGATCCAGTCGTGCGAGAAGACCTCCTTCTCCACTTCCACGCCGGCAATCGACTTTCGCCGCGTCTCCCGCCAGGTGATGGAGGCGTCGTCCGTCCAATAGCTCCACTTATTGGTCGTGAGCGTCGCGTACGTGGGCACGTTCGCCGGGCCGAGGAGATTGATGACGTTGGCCGACCCGGGCGCCATGATCAGCTCTTCATCCGCGTTCAGCGTCAATGCGGTAAAGAGCGCGAGGTTCAGGCGTCCGACGACGTGCGATAGCGAGTACTCCGACACGACGCGAAACGGAACGCCCGTGTTCGTCAGCGACTTGACGATGCGGCCGGTGCGCGCGTGTTCCTGTTCGGCCACATAGGCCAGCGGCTTGCGCCCCTGTGCCGCCGCGATCTGCAGCGCGACTTCCAGCGTGCCGCTGTAGCTGTGCAGCAGGACGTTCTGCCCAGACTGAATCAGCGTCGCGGCGCGTTCGGCGGCGACGCGCTTGCGCTGCTCTTTCCATTGCAGCATGCGCGGCAGTCGGGCGCGCAGCGCATCCGGCTCCGTGTCGCGCCGCTTCAATTCCACAATCATCAACTGAATGTCGCTGATGACATTGGCCATCCGCGGCCGCATCTCCAACATCAGATCATGCAGGTCGATCAGGTGTGACAGCACGGCCGCGTTCGACTTGTCGCCGACAAACAGATCCATTGTGGCGCTGATCGCGCGCACCACGTCGCCCGCGATCGCGTCGGAGCCGTTTTCCCGATCGAGCAGCAGCAGCTGGTTATTCAACGTCTCCAGCAGATTCTGGTCGCTCATCATTCCACTCCCGACGCGTGGGCCAGGTAAAGCGCGGTCAGATAGATCGAGCTGACGATCAGCGTAATGAGCGTGACCGGGATAGCCGTGCGGACGAACTGCACGAAGGAAATCGGAACGCCGCGACTGCGCCCCACGGCGCAGGCGACCACATTGGCGGAGGCGCCGATCATCGTCGCATTGCCGCCGAAACACGCGCCCATCACCAGCGCCCACCACAGCAGGTGCGAACTCCCGTCGGACACCAGCGGCTCCGCGCTCATCATCCGCTGCAGGACCGGAATCATGACGGCCACAAACGGAATATTGTCCACGAGACCGGACAAAATCGCCGACCCCCACAGAATCAGCATGATCAGCACCAGCGTGTTGTCGGTCAGCGAGACCATCCACAGCGCGAGGCGCTCGAGAATCCCGACTTCTTCCATGGCGCCGACGACGATGAACAGACCGCTGAAGAACAACAGCGTCGGCCACTCCACATGATGGGCGACTTTATGGAAATCGACGCGGCGACCGAACACCACCAGCATCAGAATCGCGCCCGCGATCGCCACCATCGCCACGCTCAGATGCAGCCAGGTATGCGACAGGAACGCCGCGATCACGATCGCCATCACGCTCACCGCCCGGATCATCACGCTGGCGGGAATATGCAGTTCACGCTCCTGGCGACGGATCTGCTCCAGCATCAGATTGCTGGCGAACAGCCACGGGAAATCGCGCCGCCGCGACCGAATCCCGGGATTCGCCCACTTGAGGTAGATCAGCCCGAGCACGCCGGAGACCAGCACCGGCGCCCACATGTATTTCAGGAATGAGCCGAAAGTCAGCTCGGGCACCTTCGTGCCGATCAGGATGTTGGGCGGGTCGCCGACCAGCGTCGCGGCGCCGCCGATGTTGGACAGGAATATGCAGCACAGCAGGAACGGCAGCGGATTCAACCCCATGCCGCGCGAAATCGAGATCACCAGCGGCGCCATGATCAACACGGTCGTGACGTTGTCGAGAAACGCGGAGAAGACGGCCGTCGCCGCGCCAAACGAGATCAGAATCAGCACCGGACTGCCGCGCGAGAGGATCGCCATCTTCAGCGCTACCCACTCGAAGACATGCACTTCCTGTACGCAGGCGACGAGCAGCATCATGCCGAGCAGCAATCCGATCGTCTCAAAGTCAACGTAATGGATCGCTTTTTCGAACGTCAGGAACCCCGCCAGGACAATCACGGCCCCACCGGCAAGCGCCACGATCGCCTTGTCAATCTTGTCGAAGATGATGCCGGCGAAAACGGCAACAAAGATGCACAGCACGATCAACTGGTTGACCGGCGTGGCGATCAGGTGGGCGGGTTCAGCGCCGATGGATGCGACGATCATGAGGTGGTCAGGTCCGCAGCCCGAAACGGGTCGTGTAAGCGACAATGGGTCGCGTGGCGCAGCATCCGTGCATGCCGACCAAGTGTAGCGAGATGCGCCGCGTTCGCCACTTCGCGACCGCGCCGATGATCGACCGCGTGGGTGTCGACGCTATTTCTGGCGGTACGTGATGCGGCCGCGTTTCAGGTCGTAGGGTGAAAGTTCGACCGTAACGCGATCACCGGGCAGGATACGAATGAAGTGCTTACGCATGCGGCCGGAGACGTGGGCCAGGACTTCGTGCTTATTCTCACCGACCTCGGCCTCTACCAGAAACATCGCATTCGGCAGGGCCTTGATGACCGTCGCCTCCATTGAAATCGTGTCTTGACTCGACAAACGGGCTCCTCTCAAGTTCGCGCGGTCGGAATCAGCGCACACCTTAGGCGCCGACCGAAACCGCGACGAATCCTAGGCTCGCCAAACCCGCCCGTCAATTTTCTGCGGAAATTGCCGCCCCGCGCGGCCTAGCATTGAGCAGTTCGGGGCCGCGCCCCTTTCCGGGAACGGTCTGCCCCTACCTCCTCCTGCGGAGCCGATGCGAATGACCCGTGCCGCTTTCACCCTGACCGCTCTGGTCCTGTGCGCCGCCGATGCGCTCGCCGCCCACACCAACAACATCATGATTACCGGCTATTGGCCGCCAACCAACGAGATGGTCCGCCAGTTCAGCACCAGCGAAACCCAGAACCCCGACGGCTGGGCCGGTGGAAACTGGGAGGGCCGCGGCTACGACATCTACTCGTATTTCCCCGAGTTCCCCAACGGTGTCGGTCGCGGCGAGGGCGATCTCGAAGTCGATTATCAGGACACGTCCGAGGACTTCTGGCGGATCGTCAACGAGGTCCAGCCGGTCGCGCTCATCACATTCAGCCGCGGGCGCAGCGGCCGGAACTGGGAAGTCGAAGGCGTGCAGCGGAACCTGCAAAACTGGGTGAACGACTACACGGCCCCCTTCCAGCCGACGCCCTCTCCGCCGGACCCGAGCGTGCCGGCCGGCCATGTGCGACCCTCCACCCTGCCCATGCAGGACATCGTCGATCGCCTGGAAGACGAGTACCCGGTCATCAACCCTTTCATCGACGCCGACGGCTTCGGCGGTGGTTTCCTGAGCGAATTCATCGCGTATCACGGCGTGTGGTATCAATCGCTGCACAGCGATCCGGCCGACCCCGCCTGGAGCGTGGCAGCGGGACATATCCATGTCGGGACGAGCGTCACGACGCAGCAGGGAATCCGCGCCACGGAGATTACCTTGCGGACGCTGCTGGATTACGTCGACACGATCGTGCCGGAGCCGACATCGTTCGCACTGATGGCGTCATTGGGGCTGCTGACCGTTCGCCGCCGCCGCTAGGCAATCGCCCGCGTCGTTCCGGGCGTCTCTGCTTCGGGCGGTCCGGGCATCCCCGCGTGGGTGGTCCGGGCGTCTCGTCCGGACGAGCGATCGCTTACTCGCAGCCGGTCCCGAACTCCGCCAGCAGACCCGCGAGGTCCGCCAGATCAACGCAGCCGCTGCCGTCGCCGTCGGCAAACCAGTTGAAGCCCGCGTCGCTCTCGCACGCGCCAAAGACCGCCAGCAGCCCGGCCAGGTCAGCCAGATCGACGCAGCCGTCGCCGGTCAGATCGCCGCCGCGCGGAACCTGCGATTCCAGCGCATTCTGTTCATCGGTGATCGGGAACAGCGCTTCGAGCGCTTCATCAAAGCGGCGGTTCCAGGCGGCTTCGTTATGGGCGTCGCCGAAACCGATCTGAAAGAACAAATCCCGATTCAGCGTGCGACCCGCCGCCAACGCCCCGTCGCGCGCCGCGACCGTCGCGTCACCGCCATCACTCTGATCGCCGGCGTCCAGATAGAGCACGACGTTCGGATCGAGCAGCCCGGCGCTCAGGTCATCATCGAATGTCGTGGCCCAGAACGAGGTGGACATCGCCGCGCCGCGACCGAACACATCTGGATGATTGAAGAGCAATGACAGCGTCGCGACACCGCCGAAGCTCGATCCACAAACGCCGGTATGCCGCGCACCCGGCAAGGTGCGGTAGTTTGCGTCGATTTGCGGCTTGAGCTCATTGACGATGAAACTGTTATACGCCGCGTTGATCGAGCCGCTCCAATGCGGGTTGTACTCTGTCAGTCGATTCGACGAGTTGTCGATCGCGACAATGATGATCTCGCGAATCTGCGCCTCGTTGATCAGTTCATCCGCAATCGCCTCAGCCCCCCAGGATCCAAAAGGCCCGCCGGGCAGGAAGCAATTCTGCCCGTCGTGCATATAGAGCACAGGATAGCTGCGCTCGGGATGGGCCTCGTAACCGCGCGGCAGGTAAACCTGATAGCCGCGCCCGGTTTGCCCGCCGACGGACCGCGTGGCGACGATCGTCGTCGTCGGCACGACTCCCTCCAGCTTGTTTCCGAAGTTCGTCGCGGTATCCAGCGCCACATAGTTGTATTTGCGATTGCCGCGCCGCATCACCACGTGCAACGGCGTATCAATCGTGGCGGCGCCGACGGTCGCCTCGATCCCGGCCCCGTTCGGCTGCCCGGCGAGGCGCGCGACTTTCAGGTCTGATCCGGGCAGCGCAGCGAGCAACGGCTTGGCCACACTGCCGCCGCCGACCGTGAAGAGAACCTCCGGCGCCGTGGTATCGCCCGGAACAAACACATACAAATCGCGCGTCGCGGGAATCGGCGCATCAGTGGCGCCCGCGAACGGGCCGGCGATCACCACCCCGTTCGTCGGATCGGAAAGGCGACTGACGGCGTCCTCGCGCACGAGGTATGAATAATTGAACGAGGCCCCTTGGGGAATCGCGATGTCGATGGACCAATCCAGCCCCCCGCCTCCGTCAGGCTGCGGAATGAGCTTCACCGCCTTGCGGATGTTGTTTCCGCCAAGTTCGGGCCGATTGCCCAGCACGAACACGCTGTCGCCGGGCGTCGTCAGGTAATTGATGCTGAAAGTGAGCGTCTGGCTCGGCACGCCGTCCGCGTGGGCCAGTGAAACGCCCAGGATCATCCCCAGCGCCACCATCAACGATTTCGATCCGCACATGGGCGAACGCCCTCCCGTCCGTTCGGCGACCTTCGAAGCCTGATTGTAGCGAGTCGTCAAATCGGCAGCCGCCGCTGGTAGCGGCGATAACTGAGGCCCAGGACGCGCCCCAACGCGTAGGCGCAATAGAACACAAAAAATGGCGCGATCGCAAAAGCCATCGGTTGCCCAAGGGCGAACTGGAAGAGTCCGCTCCACAGCCACAACATGCCGTACACCAGTCCCCACCATAGCACATAACTCGGCCCGATCGCGACGAGGCAGCGGATCAGAAAATCCGGCCGCAGCGCGCGGATCGAATCGCCCAGCGCCACGGCAAAAACCGACACAGGCCAAAAGAACCAGCCGGCCGCGATCAGAAAGTGGAATGTCAGCACCGGACGACTCACGGCGGGCCCCCACCAACCCATCGCAAACGCCGGAAGCGTGCAGAGACACGAAATGAACAGCAGGTAAATCAGGGGTCGAACGCCGTCGTCGAACGGGTTCCAGTTCTCGGTCATGCTCAGCTCATCCTCGCCGTTCGCCGAGTGGAACAGCGTCGACCACATCAGGTGAGCGGCGTAACCCGCCATCGCCGTCAGCCCGAGCAGGATCAGCACCGGCCGCGCGAAACCGAGCAGCGGGGCAAATCCAATTCCAGCCAGCAGAATGGCGCATCCAAGGGCGGACAGAAACACGACCAGCAGATTCTTCGGGGATCGGCCCACTGTCAGCGCGTCGAGGAAGTCCATGATCGCGGGATCGTCGGGTCGCCAACCGCCACCCGACGCCGCCAACCGTTCGTTGACGTCCTTAATCGCCCCCTTGAATGATTGCCGGCCGATGGCGGCGCTGATCTGGGCGTCGGGATTCGTATATCGGCTCTTGAACGTCAGCCCCGGACGCGCGCCACGCTCCGCCAGCCGCAGCCCACCGCCCTCCAGCGGGACCACATACGGCTCTTCCAGCGCCACGTCGGACTTCAGCAGGATGACTTCGTCGCCGCCGTCCGCGAGGCGCAGGTCCGCCTCCGAAATCGTGATCGTCCGGCCGCAACTGGGACACGCCACGGCCGAGTTGCGGGTCGCGTGCCGCACGCGATAGCGACGTCCGCATATGCAGCGTCCGCGCACGAAGATTTCAGCGGTGGGTTCGGCCATGGGCGACAATGCTCCGATTACGCGCCACCGCGGCGCGTGTGACGCGGACATTATAGGGCGGCGCGCCGGGCGCGCGGCGCTATGCGATCGGGCCCTGTTTGTAATCGCGTCTGATATGCCGCGAAAATTTGCCGATTGCGACCCCCTGTCCGCATTCGGCTTGATTGCGCCGCATCCGCCGCCAAGTATCACACATCCGAGCCTGAGGCGCGTCGCGCTCACCGCGTGAACACCGCCAACCACAGGCGTTGAGGTGCGCAGCCCGGTCGACGCCGGCGCTGTGCGGCGCGGCGAACGGAATCGTCCAGAACGACAACCTGATGGATCACACGGCGGCCGCCCTCCGCGCGGCGTCCGCTGAGCGAGGAATCCGCGCGCGGGGGGAAAGCCATGCGTTCGTTTCTGATGCGCGCCGCGGTCTGCGGCGTCAGCGCGATCGGTCTATGCGGTTCGGCGTGGGCGGAGCCGGTGATGGCCCCGGGGCTCGGGCTGGAAACATGGGCGAATGTCACCGATCCGGTGACGCTGGCGTTCGCGCCAAACGGAGAAGCGTTCATCGGTCGCGATCCGGCCGGCTCGGGCGGATCCTCCTTCGCGGCGACGCGGATTCATCGCGTGGGCGCGGCCGGTGGCGCTGGCGCCGAGTTTGGCGCGGAAGTTCCTGATCCTGACGCGGTCGCCTACGACGTGAGCGGCGCCATTACCGGCATCGCCGGATCAGTCATCACCGGTGGCAAGAGCACAGGCGGCGTGCTGTATGCCATCGCTCCCAGCGGCGCCGCGACGATTCTCGCGGGGCCGACGAGCGCGTTCGACAATCCGAACGACATGGTGGTCGATGGCAGTCGACTGTTGTTTACGGACATCAGCCGCAACGACGTCAAGTCTTTCAGCAATGGCGCCGTCAGCACGTTGTTCAGCCTGCCCTATCGCACGATCGCGATTGACACGCATAAACCGACCGGCGCGATCTTCACGAGCAACGAACACGGCGATGTGAGCGTTCACACCACAACTGGCCAACTGACGATGGCGGCGTACGCGTCGGGTCTCGGCACGCAGCCGGCGATCGCCGTCGAGCCGGAGAACTCGCTGTTTCTGCCGATGGACGACGAGGGCGGCGGCGTGATCATCAATCGCGGCGCGACGCTGCCGGCGCTGTTCACGCTCGGCGCGGGTGAGCTGCGCCGCTACACCGGGCCCGGGCAGTATGAAGTCCTGGGCACAGGATTTGACCCGATGTGGGATATCGCCTTTGGCCCGGACGGCGCGCTGTACCTGGCGGACTTCAATAGTGACCGCGTGCTGCGCGTCGTGCCGGAGCCGAGCGCGCTGGCGTTGCTCGCCGTCGGCGGATTGATGGTCCTGCGGCGAAGGTAAGCCGGGCGGTTTCGAAAACGATCTACTCTCCTCCCGAAACCTGCGCCCGCTCCGGTCAGCCTCACCGGAGCGGGCCGGTTTCTTTGTCCCTGAGCGGTTTCGCTATGCGCGCGGCGCCCGGTCCCTCCCTCCGCACTGCCGCAGAAAGAGGCCCGGCGACGCCCGAGCTTGCGCCCAACACGTCGCCGGGGAGGCGAGAAGAGCTGTTACCATCTATAACGACAAATCACGTCGTCCCGTCACGCCAAATTGTCTTCTGATTTTCCGATTTTTCCGGCCAATTGCTGACTGACGCCCTTCAGGTCGACACCCAGCACCGTCTCGATTGTCGCCAGCGACTCCGCCAGCATCTTCGCGCGGCTCAGCGCCGCTGAGGTCACCGCCGAGCCGTTTCCGCCGTCAATCACCGTCACGTTGCCAAGGTCGACGTTCTGAATCGTCTTCGCCATTTCCTGCACGATATTCGGCAGCATCTCGACCATCATCACCTGCAGGGCCTGCGGGTGCTGCTCGATCGCCTTTCCGATCATCTCGATCGAGGCCGATCGCGCCCGGCCCTCTTCAAGCGTGCGCGCGGCCGCGCCTTCTGCTTGGGCCCGCGACACGTCGCGAGCCGCGAGCGCCGCCTGCACCTGCGAAGCGTTCAGGCGGGCGTTCTCTGCCTGCGCGACCTCCTTCTGCTGCTCGGTTTCCTTGATCGCCGCTTCGCGCTCCAGTTCCGCCCGGCGGATACGCAGATCGTTCTCGGCCTCGGCGACGGCCTTGTCGGCCGAGATGCGCGCCTGTTCGGCCCGCTGCCGCGAGATGGCCTCCGAGGCCCGGGCTTCCGCGTCGCGCTCGGCCTTCGCCGTTCGCGCCGCCGCGCCGGCCTCGGCTTCCTTGATGACGGCTTCAGAGGCGCGCTCCGCCTCCGACTTCCGCGCCGCTGAGATCACCTCGGCCCGCGCCTTGCGGGCGATCGACTCGAGATAGCTCTCTTCGTCGTGAATGTTCTGAATGTTGACGCTGTCAATCAGCAGGCCAAGCTTGCGAAAGTCGTCCGTCACCTCCTGCATCACCGTCGCGACGAATTTGTCGCGGTCGCTGACGATTTCTTCCGGCGTCATCTTCCCGATCACCGCCCGCAGGCCGCCTTCCAGCGTTTCCCGCGCGACCCGCTGTAATTCATCCGACGGCTGACCGAGAAACCGCTCAATCGCGTTGGCCCTTTCGATCGGATCGGACGACACTTTCACATTCGCCACGCCCGTCACCGTCACGGGAATCATGGTGCCGCCGCCCGCCTGGGCCTTGACCTCGAGCCCCACCTGCATGTTGCGCAGGCTCAGGCGCGACACGCGGGTAATGATCGGGATGACGATCTTGCGTCCGCCGATCAACGTCTCGTAACCGACACCGTCGGTCTGCCGACGACCGGCGATAATCAGAATCTCATTCGGATTGCCAACGACGATCAGCTTGAAGACCGCGATAATCACGGTGACGATCGCGAACAGCACGGCCAGGCCGATCCATACCGGCGTAGGAATCGAGCTTGCGGCCAGCGTCAGGTATTGCATGGGCGGTTCTCCTGCCTCAAGGGGTTTGCACGACCGAACTGAAAAGAGACGCTCGCCGCTCAGGCCGGCGCTTCATCCGGACTGACGACTTCCGCCACGCCCGCGCGATAAGCGACGACAAACACGCGCGCGCCGATCGGGAACTGCCCATTGTCATGGGCCCCCATCGCGGGCACATAGCGCTCCGCGCCACGCACCTGCAGCGCGACTTCACCGCGGCGACCGGCCTCAATCGCGATCGATACACGACCGATGCGGTTCACATAGTCCTCCGAACGCGTCGCGCTGTTTCCGGAGTTGACCTGTACCGAACGACGAATCTGATGCGCCGCCTGGCCGATGAGCCCGCCGCCAATCAGCGCGCCGAGCAATGAACCAACCGGTCCCACCTCGGCCACGGACGCCAGCAGCAGGCCGACCGCGCCGAACGCGAACAGGAAGTACACCAGGAAACTGAAGCTCAGCCATGTCGCCAGCGACGAAACGCCGGCGGCGGCGCCGACATCGGCATGCCCGATATCGCCATGGCTGATGTCCACGTCGGCGTCGAGTTCGACATCTCCGCCAAACATGTCGCCCAGCGACAGCGTGGACAGCGCCACGAGGCCGCCGCCCACGATCAGCGTGATCCAGTAGGTTCCGATCGCCATGGCCGACCAGTCGGCCGCCAGCATCCCGGTCCACATAGTGGGTTCCTCCATCGGCGGAACACGCCGCCGCGTTACCACAAGATTACAGTCGCGCGATCCGGGCGCCATAAGAAACGCGGGCAATTATCCGAATCGGGGCCCGGGCGTACCGCCCCGAGGGGGCTGGGCGGATTCGATTGCTCGTTACAATTCGCCGCCGATTCCGGCGCCGCTCAGGCCTGCGCCAACATTCAGGGGGAAACGCCGATGCCGGTACTCGCAAAGACCGTGGTGCTGCTGGCGATTTCGAACGTCTTTATGACCTTCGCTTGGTACGCCCACTTGAAGGAGCTTAATCACAAGCCTTGGATCGTCGCGGCGCTGATCAGTTGGGGCGTGGCGCTGTTCGAGTACCTGTTCCAGGTTCCCGCCAATCGAATCGGACACACCGCCTTCAGCGTTGCGCAACTGAAGATCTTGCAGGAGGTGATCACGCTGACGGTCTTTGTGCCGTTCTCGATCTTCTATCTGCGCGAGGCGATCCGGATGGACTACCTGTGGGCCGGGCTTTGCATGGTCGGGGCCGTGTACTTCATGTTTCGCGGCGGCGCTGCGTCAGCCTGAGGCCCGGATGCCGACAACCCGCGGATTGGCGTATACTTCGCGCTTTCGACCAACGCTGAGGGGAAAGCCCATGCGCCCAACCATGCGCATCCGACGCAAACCCGGCCTCGATGACCTGCCGTTACCGCGTTACATGACCGACCACGCCGCCGGCATGGATTTATACTCGGCCAACGACACGCCGGTGGAGATCGCGCCGGGCGAGATTCGCGTGATCCCGACCGGGCTTTTCGTCGAGATTCCCGTCGGCTTCGAGGGCCAGGTGCGGGCCCGCAGCGGGCTGGCCCGCGATCTGGGGCTGATGCTCCCCAATGCGCCCGGCACGATCGACGCCGACTATCGCGGCGAGTTGCAGGTGATCGTCGGAAACGTCTCGAAGAAGCCCTTTTCGATCGAACGCGGCACGCGATTCGCCCAACTGGTGATCTGCCCGATCCAGCAGGTGGAAGTGGTCGAAGTCGAGGCGTTGACCGAGACGACCCGCGGCGCCGGCGGTTTCGGCCATACGGGCCGCGGCTGACGCCTGATCGCTTGCGGTTCCGATGCGGTCGCTATAGCGTTCCCGCGTACAGACGCCGGTGAAGGAGAAGCGAAATGGACGATGTGACCGAATTCAAGCGGCTGCCGACCGATCCGGTCGAGTGGGAAGGCGACGAGCCGATCTGCCCGTGCACGCAGACTTTGCGCCGCGTGTTGTTCGGACCGGCCATCGCGCTCGGCGCCGCCGCGATCATGATCGCGATTTCACCGCTGCAGTCGCCGATTGTGTCAGGAATCATCCTGGTTGTCCTGCTCCCGGCGGTTCCCGTGGCGGTCGTGTTCAGCGCCGTTTACACGATCACCCATACGCGCGATGTCGCGGCGATCTACCCCGGCGGCGAAAACAGCAACCCGATGGCCCTGGCGGCTGTGACGCTCTTGTGTCAGATTCTCGTGATCGGGCTGGGATTGGCGATGGCACTGCGGGCCGCGCCGATACCGGGGGCCTGAGGCACGTTTTGCGCGGCCGACCGATGCGCGGCTGAATCCATCCTCGGTTGACGATAAGATCGCAAAGCCGCATGCCTGAAACCGCCCAAACACAACTGGATCCGATCGAAGAAGCGCGAATGACGATCGGCGAGCATCTCGACGAGCTGCGCGTGGTGGTTGTGCGCGCCGCGTCGGCCGTGTTCGTCGCCTTTCTCCTTTGCCTGTGGCCGGCGCAGTACGCGCTGGCGCTGGTCGCGCGACCGGTGCTGGTCGCCCTGAAAGCCCACCACCAGCCCACGACATTCCTGTCGACCGGCCCGCTGGAAGGCGTTGTGATTTACCTGAAGATGGTGCTGGTGATGGCGCTGATTATCGCCGGGCCATATGTGATCTATCAGCTGTGGCACTTTGTCGCCCAGGGACTGCACGCCAACGAAAGGCAATGGGTCTACAAAATCGTGCCCTTCAGCATCGGGCTGTTCCTGCTCGGCGTGGCGTTCATGTACTTTTTCGTGCTGGTGATCAGCCTGCACTTCCTGATCGGGTTTACGACCTGGTTTCCGGCCCCCAATATTGAGGCGAATTTTCTGGAGCGGATGGTGATCGGCGCCGATGCGGAACCCACGCCGGACCCCGCCACCGAGGCGGTGTTTTCCGAGATGCGCGCGCCAATCGTCGCGCAGGATCCCGTGAATCCCGCTGACGGCGACTTGTGGATCAATCGGGAATCGCGGGAAATCAAGACACGTCTCGAGGGCAAGACCTACGTCATCGACATGCGCCCGGTCGAGGGCGGATCGATGATGCTGACGCATTTTCGCTTCGGCGAGTACATCTCGTTTTTGCTGATGATGCTGATCGCGTTCGGCCTGGCGTTCCAGTCGCCGCTGGTGGTGATGTTCCTGACAATGTCCGGCATCGTGCCATTGGCGTCGATGCGCCGCTCACGGCGATTGATCGTGCTGGTGATCGTGATCGTCGCGGCGTTTCTCTCGCCGGCGGATCTGATCAGCCATGTGCTGCTATCGACGTGCATGATCCTGTTGTTCGAACTGGGGATGTTCCTTTCCGCGCGCTATGAGCGCCGCAAACAGGACGCGGCCGCGGCCTAAGCGCCGGGCGCGAAGGCCGGGGGCAGGTACATGCTGCCCACCAGCCGCGCCGCGTTCATTGGCGGGCAGGATGCCTGCCCTACCCACTGTCGCCGCTAAAACAGCGCGTTGATCTGCGAGCCGCTCTCCTCGCGCGTGTTGTCGCTCGTGCGGCAATCGTCGTTGTTCGGGTTTCCATCCAGCGTGATGTCCGGGTCGTAGCTGATCGTCACCCGATACGTCGGCGGGAACTCGCCTTCGGCCGGCGACGACGCGTCCCACGCTCGCGTAAAGCTGATCGAAGTGCTCTCGCCGGCGGACAGATCGGTAAATTCGCCGCTCGCGACCTCGATGCCGTCCTGCAGCAATCGGATTGACTGCTGGCCCGCGCTGGAGTCGAAGTCCTGCAGGCCGATGTTCTGGACGGTGCCGGTGACACGGACCACGCCTGTGAACTCGCCGGTGCGGGACACCACCGAGAATGTAATGTCCGTCGCCGCCGGGTTCGGGCAATCGAGCTGTTCGACCAACTGATCAAACAGCGGGCAGCCCATGCCCATCGTCATCGCCGCCAGCCCCGCCACCGCCACCAGTGTGATTCGCCGTTTCATGCGTAGCCTCCTTGCCAAAACCCGCCTTGTTCCGGCCGCGCCGGGTCCGTCAAGGCTTGGTGTTATCCACTCTACGCGCGTCGGACCGCCGGTCAACACCCCCCGCCGTCCACGAAACCGATTGCGGGCGCATGAAAAAGCCGCCCGGCGACCATTCGCCCGAGCGGCTGAAATCACCCATTGACGCGGCCTATGCCTCGGCGGGAATCACCGAGACCAGCCGACCGCGAAACTCGACCGTGCCCTCGGTCAGCGCGAACAAGGTGTCGTCCCGGCCGCGGGCGACATTCCGCCCCGGCTTGAACGGCGTGCCCACCTGACGGACGATAATCGCCCCGGTCTTGGCGGCTTGGCCGCCGAACAGCTTCACGCCGCGATACTGCGGGTTGCTGTCGCGCCCGTTGCGAGTAGAACCCTGACCCTTCTTATGTGCCATGACTCACATCCCTGAAAAACGGCCATTTCGGGCGCCGAGCGCCGCTGAACGAACTCCGGAGGATATCAGGCCGGGACAGCGGGGTCAATGCGGCCAGGCCGATGGTAGTGGGTCACCCACTACCGGGCGAAGGCCTCCGGGGCATTCCGGCCCATGGGCCATTGTGGCCAACATGCACGACCGTCGAAATCCGACCCCCTGCTCGTCACCTGCCTCTGGCTGCGGGCTGCTTTGTCGGACTTGCAGGGCGATCACGTCGCCGCCGCCCGTGCGTTCCTCGATCACGCGCCAGCCGGCGTAGAAGTACCGCTCCTCGCGGTCGCCGGCCTGCACGCCTTCGTCATCGATCTGCAAATCCATCACGATGCCAGTTCCCCAGTTCGTCACGGTCTTGCGAATCCGGCGGTTCAGGCCGTCGTTCTCGAACTCCTCGATCGGCGCCATCGGCGCGTCCGCATCCGGTAGCGACTCAATCGCCGCCAACGATAGCCCGGCTAAGAGGTCGACGCCCGAAGTATCCACATCAGTCGGGTTGCAAGGACCCAGATGTTTGACGAGTCTGCACCAGCTCTGTTGATATGTGCAAGTAGGCGATGGCACTCCAAGCAGCTTTCTCGATATTCGAACGCACTCTCGCCGATCTCATAATCATCATGAGTAGGCTCCGGAGTCTCAAACAACGGCGCGACCAAATATGCCAGTGCCTGATGCGTGACGGGACCACGCGCAAGGGCGTCGTCCATGACTTTGCTGAAGTAGCTAGCCTCGCTGATGTCGCGCATCCAGGCAAAGGCAGCCCGCTCAAGTATCTGCTCAACAGGCACGCGAAAGAGAGTTAGGGCGAACACGACCTCGCGCCTGACGGTTCGGTCGGGATGATTGATCTGGTCTGATATTAGCTCAAGGGTACTGGTGTCGGCGATCGAGGCTAGGTCGCCGTACTTTGCAAGCGAGACGATCCCCTCTGACAGGTCAGCCATCACAACCGGTTGTTTCATTGAGAGCAAATGTCCGGCCAGCCAAGCCTCAAGTTGCGCGCTCCTTTCAGGAGTCCAGTTCGAGGGGGGATGGTTTGCGTCTTCCCGAAAGTACGTGCGCCATAGAAGAATCGCCGCCAAGTGGTAGGTGTCAACCGCTCGTTGGGTCTCAGGCCATCTGGACGAGCGTAAAACACGGGAAAGGAGGAAGCCCGATAGTAACACTCTATCAAGGTATCGGTCCGACGCTGGCTCCAAGCTGACGAGGTGTGTGACCAGAAAGTCAACAGTGCTGCAAGTAAGTTGACTGGGCGACGTTATACAACTGGCACAGAATTCGAGGAGGTCGGATGTAGGCTCGGGCGATCGCGACCAAAGATCGGCCGCTTTATTGGCAAGTTGATTGTCGCCATCAGCGAAGGCGCGAACTACGGCTTCTCGGACTGCGGGTCGCGGAATGTCCAGCAGAGCTAACATTGCCTCTCGATCCGCAGGGTCGCTTGTGCCGTCAATTCGACGATTCAAGCCTCGAATCAGATCGATCAGTGCTTGCGGCGACTCTCGGTGGCGGTTCAATTCGCTTGCCAAACTACTCACGCTCACTCCTTTTTCTATGGGAACAAGAAATCGTAGCACCTAAAAATCGAGAAGTCGGGGTCGATAGCCCTCAACTCCCCAATAACCTCATCGATTTGCGACTGTGCGGTCGGGTGCCATGCTTTCGCCGCAGGCGTAAGCATGTTTGGCGCGGGATCGTTCGCATGCGAATCTCCTGTGAGTTCACGCATTCTAACTCCACACGCTCCAAAAGCGCCAATGTGTCGGTGGCGAGGGTATCGACGCCACGTCCGGCCGCAGTGGGCCCTCCCGGACGCCCGCGAAAAACGCCGCACTCGACCATTGATAGTCATTCGGATGCGCGACAAGGCCGCGACGGACCGGTCGGGTGGCATGCTTTCGCCGCAGGCGTAAGCATGTTTGGCGCGGGATCGT
>CAZGTH010000014.1:0-140669 GCA_964528455.1 uncultured Planctomycetales bacterium
ATTTTCCGCTTGCCGGGGCCGGCGCCGGCTCCATAGTGCCCGTCAGAAAAGGCCGTGTGGGAGCGACGGCACGAGCGGGGGCGATCATTGACCACTACCGCGACTCGCACCTGAGAGCGGTCAGGCGGTTGCGCGCAACCCATGCTTACGCCTGCGGCGAAAGCATGCCACACGACCGGTGCAGGCGGCTAGGGGCGACGCGAACGACGTGAAGCTGGAGTTCAAGTAACGACCGCGGGTGCCGCGGATCAACTCGTTGCGCGCACCACATGTTTACGCCTTCGCCGCAAGCCCTCAACACGCCCGCAAACACCCTTCGCGCGGCGGCGTCCTCAACTCACCGAGTCGGCAATCTCCCACGCGCCTCAACCAAGGCCGTCGCCGTTTCGCCATCGATTATTCGACCGTTCCCATTCACCAGCGGGTGCCGCCGGCTCCGTTTCGAACCGCACTCCGAACTTACTCGTGTAGCTACAGGGTTGAGCGAAAGAGCCGGTTTCTGCTCGACGTACCAGACCAGCCTCGACCGAGAATCCACGTCCAAGAGATACTCAATTCCAGCAAGTCGTTCAGTTTGTTTCTGGGATTCAAGGTTGTAACAACTGAACGAGAATGGTCCCGTCCTGTAGATCACGGTTCCCTCGCCAACAAATCCCAGCTCGCCGTGTCCCACTAAGACCTCGCAATCTGCGCCGTCTGCACATATGAGAGACCAGGTCGGCGCGGGTCTCGGCTGGTGCGTGGTGGAAATCGCGAGGCTGCTCATGTCCCATCGCAGCTTCACTGGAGGAACGTGCGCGAGCGGCCAAGTAAAGCTGGGCGTATCGACCTTGATCACCTCGATTCCGCCATCGAAACTGGATACCCGCACCTCATCGATTGAATCGCGATCAACTCCGGCAACTAGATAAGATAGACCACCGCCGCTGGGAGTGATGGCGAGATCAACCACGTACGGTTCATCCATCTCGCTCACAAGCTTGCCGGATGACAGACAATACTCCTGAACACTGCTGCGCTGACGCGTACTCCACAGGACAAATAGACTGTTCGGACTTGCGTCGACTGAAGTGGCCCTTGCGTTCGGAAAGGGGGCGCATAGTGAAGCGATACGATGTGCGCTGTCCGCTTCGTAGACGAACACACGTCCGGTTGAGTCCGTCCACAATAGATGGTACCCGCGAAGCGGCGCACACCCTGAAGTCGAAATCAACGCGAGGGCCATCGCAAGCCAACCAGACGAACCTGCGCTAAGGCGTCGTCTCTGGTTTCTTCGGCCTCGCGATGGTAAGGCCGGTCGGGTGGCATGCTTTCGCCGCAGGCGTAAGTTTAGTAGGGTGCGGCTCGCCGCACCAACTATGAGCTTGCTATGGAACAACCAGAAAAAGAAATCCGTCATGAGTAACAAATGGCCCTAAGCTACCTCCCGCGACCAGGACTAGATTCGCTTCGTCATCTGTCGTGAGGAACGCGTGGCTCGATCGAAAGCCCGCCAGCCTTCGAACCTCCCCAAATACGGCATTATAGCTGATCACTTCTCCCTCGCGGAGACCAACCAGGTGTCCGGGACGCTTGCCAGTCGCCGACTCAAATCCAACTGGATACTCTTTGATGCCGCCATCAGGACTGGCGACAACGGTCCTCGAGTGACCGTCAGACATCAATACCGAGCCGTTGGAAAAGCCAATCACAGAACATCCGTCACGAGGGCATGAGTACAATTGCCGCCCGTTCGAGTAGTCAATGACGAACACGTGATCACGATCTTCAACGGCGACGATCGCATCACTCCCTGAAAGGATTGCTCGTTCGTGTCCGCTTGACAATAATTGAATCTGACCATCGACAATCTTGCCGACAAATTTTTCCGAACGACCGCCAACAACACAGATATTCGAATCGCCTTCGATATCCACGATACGCGGCATTTGGGGGAGAGGCATTCTCGAAACGTCTGTCCCGTCCTCCGCGCTCAGTTTAAGTAGTGCCTGAGTGGAATTTTCCCAGTCCGCATAATCTAATACGACAACCAACACATTGCTGCCGGTGCTGTCAAAGCGAACGACCTGGTGTAGATCGGATTGGAGCAACCTACGCGACCATTTTTCGTCCAACGAGGGAATCTCGAAGCACCGCACCTGCCCACCAACAAGTGCAACGATTGACCGACCATCTGGACTTATCTCGGCGTCCCACACAGGCTTGCGAGCCACGTCGATGTAACGAACGTTGGTATGCTGGCATCCGACCAAGCCGACAGCCAGCAACGCCACAGCATGAGTTGTCATCCTACCGAGCATGGCGGGGGGTCTAAGATCCACAGCTAGCCCTCTTGCAGTTGAGTAGGGTGCGGCTCGCCTCGCCGCACCAACCATGAGCAATGCGGCAAGCCGCATCTGCAGAGCTCACCAGTTCTGTCCAAAGAGGGCGACCTCGAGCGCCCACCACGGGATCGACTGAAAAACGGCCGCATAAGTAATCGCCTCGGAGACGACCAACCCAAGTCGGCGGAGAATCGGCACTTGGGGGCCAACCACGATGACCTGCATGATTGCAATCAGAACGAAACTGAGGCCTGATTGTATCGCCGCAAGCGGAACTCCGATCACGTCATCCGCGCATTCCTGTATGGCCAAAAGGCTGATCAGCCGCATGTAATCCAGGAACCATGCCACTCCAAAGAGTGTGGACACCGGAACCAAGTATACGAAAGAGTACAACATTAACTTCCCAACGTCACGCGAGACGCTGAATACCCGAATCACCACAAGCGCAGACCCGACAATGGCGCCGTATCCAATCGCGATCAGCGCTGACTGACCGAGGAACGTCGCGAGGCTGGTCTGACGTCCCGGCATCGGAGTTCCGGACAGGATCGCGCAAACCACAACAATCAGCGAGCAAGCCGTTAGGGCTCCGCAAAGCCCGGTCCGGGGATTGAGCCGAAGGCGCAGCGCCCACGGAACGCCCGCGCGTAGCACGAGTTCCCCAAGCGAGCGAACCAGGCCGACGCCCGATCGCCCGCGCTCAAACTCCAGCGCAGGCAGTTCCACGCCATCGCTGGTCCCGCCACACTCCGGACACGTCACTTGATCGGTGACGAGCGGATATCGGCACACTCGGCATGCTCGTGACGGCTCGCTCATCGAATGGGCGCGTACTCCACGAATTCGGGGCGCTGAATCAACCGCCAACTGGACACGGGCGGCAGTTCCAGCTGGCCACGCCGTTCTGTGCGATCCACTGGTCCCAGATACACCGGCGTCGACAACGATGCGAACACATAGAGCCCACCGCCATCGAATTGAACTACGGGCGGATCGAAAGTCTCAGGAACTCGAACGCGGCAGATGGGCCGCCAGCCGGCGCGTGACACCCTCGCCACCAGATACTCATCCGGACGCGATCGATAACTGAGGCTAAACAGCGCAATCCAATCGTTGTCGTGCAAATCCGCGCTGCACAATGACCACCATGACTGCAGAGAGGCGGCGGCGCGGCTCACTGTTCCGAGCCAGACACCGTCTCGGCTGTAGGCGGACATGCGCTCGACTGATCCCTCTTCAGGTAGAAGACACTCGGACAATATGAATAGACGTCCGTCTGGTCCAAGTCCCGCGAGTCGCCACCGCCGAATTCGCCCCTCATAAGGAACCGATCGCTGCAGCCCCAACGCGACGAGGCCATCAGGGACGAACCCAAACGCGCGCACAGCTGCCCATCGGTCGATTCGTGCCCCTGCATCGGCGAGCAAGCCGATGAGAACGCAGACTACCCACAGTCCTATCCAAGTGTTCCTCATTGTAGCGCATCAGTGACGCAGTTGAGTCGGGTGCGGCTCGCCGCACCAACCATCAGCGATGCGGCAAGCCGCATCCTACAGAGCTTCATTCAACGTGCAGTTGATTCACCGAATCCGACGGCGATGCCCCGTCGCTGAAATGGCGGTGGCCGTCCCATCTATACCAATCAGAAAACACTCACGCTTGCTCACTTCGTAGGTCCCATCCGGGAATATGACAACGCGCTCAAGGTTACTTCCTATAGTCAGAACCCCTCCGGTTTCGGACCCAAATGTCGTCTCAATCGGAATCTCGCACTGTATCCCCGCTGGGCGCAAGACGATGGTCACTTCAGGCGTAGAGCGAAGACCCCCATGGTATCGCGAAAACACTACTGTCCCTTTGTCAGTAACCGCAACGGGGTGAATAGGAAACCCGACTGAATGCGACTCGATCGCGTTACCTTCGTGCGAGGCAACAATTAGCATCTCGCCGCTCTCGCTCACAAACGCAACTCGCTGACCCGATGCCGAGACCGCAAACGGCGCACGGAAGTCGCTTTCCCGCACTGCATTTGACCGGTAGCTCCAAATCAGTCCAGAGCTCAACGACGACACAAGCAACTCACCGTCCGCCAGGAACCCCAGGGCGGCTCTCCCCGGCGAGATGCCATAATGCCCAGCGCGAAAACGCCAGCTGCTCATGTACTCATAGTCGATTACTAAGGGCCAATCCCGAGAGCAGATGGCGACGTGCGGAAGATCGGGTGAAACGACCGGATAGAGGGCATGATCGTAGATAACCCCAAAAGACCTTCGGACATTGTCCGAACCGGGCCAGTCCATCACAATCTCGCGAGCGTCAGGGTTAGCCAGACTCTGAATCGCCGAGAGAGTGAACACGCCCTCGCTATTCTTGCCTACGAACAACACCCTTCCTGCCACCGTGTGGCCGGCGGTCTTCTCATCTATCCAAATGACCAACCGACTCTGCACTGACGCAGCGGATACGATCGCATAGCCCTCGTCGTGGAAGGGAAACAACTCAAGATCGCCGCGCATCTCCGACACTTGTAGACCAGTGATGAGTAGGTTCGTGAGCAAGACCGCCGTCACAGTGCCTCCGATTTGATAAGCCAATCAATGCCTCGCTCGTTGTGCGCGTCGCGTGCCACTTCTCCGAAATCACGCGGGCGTTCATTTCCCAAGGGGTGGCTCCCCGCTTTGCTGGGCTTGGCCACCCAGCTTCGGCCACAGGTCGCGGGGCCAGGCCCATTTGCGCGACGCGCGAACCCCCCCGGACGTCGCCCCGCTGCCGAGGCACGCTGACCCCGGACCGCCTACCGGACTTCGATCACCCAGTTGATCCGAATGTCGCAGCCGCCGCCGTCCATCAGCCGCGCGGAGTCGGTCATCGAACCCACATTGAAGTCGTACGCCTTCTCAAAGCTCCCGAGTTGCTCGTCGCCGGTCGTGTCATCTTCCTCGATGTTGGAACTCAGCGCCGCGAAGCCCTGGCCCTCGAACAGCAGGAACACGCGCGAGGCGCCGATGTTGCAGTTATCGCCCTCGGCGACATTGTCGCAGTGGCCGGTGATCGTGAACATGTTGATCTCGAGCCCGTCCGGTCGCCGCAGCCGCAGCGTGCCTTCAAACTCGCCGCCGCTTCCGCCCGGATCGCAATCGCCCAGAATGTTGATCGTCGTGTAGCGGAGCGTGATCTGCTTATCCTTCCGCAACGGATTGCGGATCGGCCCGGAAATCAGCGTTTCCGCCCGGTCCGGCGTGCCGTCGCCATCCGTGTCCGCCAGCGCCGGGTCCGTTCCCGCCGCCCGCTCCTGCGCGTCGTTCCAGCCGTCGAAATCCGCGTCCGCGACCTTCGGATCCGAAAACACCTGATACGGCATATTGCCCGGGAAGACGCTGACCACCCACGGCGTCGTGATCTCTTCGCCGTCGTTGCGGTCGTCGCCATCCGTATCCGCCAACAGCAGATCGGTGCCGTACTGGGCGCCCGCGTTCGGGTCGGCGTTTTGCGCGCAGCCCGGCGCCAGCGCGCAGTCCGGCACGATCTCGCGCAGCCGTGCGGATGTCGGCTCGTCGAGGTCATCCAACCCGTCGCCATCCGTATCCGCCAGCAGCGGATCGGAGCCGAGGTCCTTTTCAAACAGATCGGGCAACCCGTCGAAATCGCTGTCCGGCTCCATCGGATCAGACGTGACGCGATAGCTGAACGGCGCGCCGTCGGCGCCAACGCCGACCACCAGCCACCCGCGCACTTCTTCAGCGAAGTCGATCAGGCCGTCCTGATCGGTGTCGCGCACCGAGCCGGCGTCGAACGGGTTGTTCGGATTGCTGCCGAGCAGCGCCTCGCGCCCGTCGAAAATCCCGTCGCCGTCCGTGTCGCGGTTGAGCGCGCTGGTCGCGGTCGACGCGTTGTGGCGGGCCTCGCGCCGAACCTCGTCATCGCCGAGCGGCAGCGTCTCGACAAGTCCATCATCGCCCGGCAGCACCGCGATCGCGTTCGCGCCGACCACCGTCCCCGGCGGATCCAACTGCTCGTCATCGCCCGCGGCCGGCGTGTCGACTACGCCATCAGCGCCGGCGGTGATCATGATCACACGCCCGTTGTCGCCGTTGTATTTCGCGACGGTCAGGTTGGCGCCGGTCGTCAATTCGATGTCGTAGCCGTCAATTTCCTCCAGGTCCTTCAGGCCGTCCTCGTCCGTATCGCCTTTTCGCGGATCGAGGCCCAGCGTGCGCTCATCCGCGTCCGAAATGCCGTCGCCATCGGAATCGGCGCGCGTCGGATCCGGCCGCGAGATGTACGCCGCGCCCGGAATGGCCACTTCCCAGCCCTCGCGCACCTCGAAGAAGTCGCTCAAACCGTCGCCGTCCGTGTCCGGATTGGTGTCCGAACTGCCCCAATAGTATTCCTCGCGGGCGTAGAGCCCGTCGCGGTCCACATCCTGCACAAACGCGATGATGTACTGCTCGCCGGGCAGCAGCCGGATGTCGGTGAATTTGAGCGACGTCGGCAACTGGCGATCGGCGATCACCGTCCAGAAGCGCTGATCGACATCATTCGGATCATCCGGGTCGAGCGACGGATCGGTCAGGTAGCGAATGTCGGCCTGCCGCTCGCGGACGCGCGTCAGCGTTTCGACGCCATCCTCGTTGACGACCGTGCCGAACGAATCGCGCAGCCCCGGAACCGTCGACGGGTTGGCGAAGAACTGCCGCTCATTCGGAACATGCGCGATTTCCAGGATGTCCGTCAGCGCCGTGCCGAGCGAAATGCCCTCGGTCCGACCGTTCGGCGTAAAGCGGCTGCTGGTCGCGACGCGATAGCTCTCAATGACGCCGTTGCCGTAGTCAATCGTGACGCCGGCGGTGCGGTCGTTGATGGATTGCGACGTAAACGCGAAATTGCGGCCGAACTCGTCTTCGATGTCGAAATTGGCGACCCGGAAGATCAGGCCGCGCGGCCGGGCCATCAGCTGCTGAATCAGGTTCGGAAACACCTCCGCGGTGTTATTGAAGATGAACGGCCCGCGCTCCGGCACGAACGGTCCGAGGTTGAGTTCCAGATCGGGCCCGCTCTGGGCGGTCATGCTCGCGACCGGCAGGAACAACGTGCGGTCGAGATTATCCTGCTGCAACGCGCTGAGTTCCAGGCGCTTCAGGCGATAGGCGATATCCCCCGCCCCCACGACCGAAACATCCACCGAGATGCGCCCCCCGTCGACCGTACGCGTCACCTCGCGGCGCTCGCTGAATGACAGCGATTCCTCGATCGACGACTCAAACGCGTTCTGGGACTGCTCCGCCGATTCGGCCGTGACCGTCGACGTATACTCGCGCGCAAAACTCTGCCCGAACGACACTTCGCCGGTGATCTTGACGCCCTTCAACACGAAGTTCGCGCCGGTGTCGATTTCCGTGCCGATCTTCTGGCCGAACTCAAAAGACGATTTGTTGGTGCGCGAGTCCGATGTGCTCAGGCTCTGCGAGCGCGACTGCGAGAACGATGTGCTCGAAGATTGCGCTCGCGTTCGCGTCTGCCCCATTTCGTCGGTGAAGCTGAACGTCTCATCGACCTCGAGCCGCACCTGGCCGATCCGAATCTGCACCGCCGGCATGTCCGCCAGTCGCGGATTGCGGTTGCGCTGGAAAAGCTCGTCGTTATCGTCGAACTGATCGCCGTCGGTATCCGCCAGAATCGGCGATGTCTTGAACTGCGTCACTTCGATCGCGTCGCTCAGACCGTCGTCGTCCGTATCCTGGTCCGCGGCCGAGCTGCGCCACTCGACGCGCTCCTCCAGATCAAGCAAACCGTCGACGTCCGTATCGTTGCTGCGCGGGTCCAGCGAAGCCGCGTTCTCCGTAACGTCGAGGACGCCGTCGCCGTCGGTGTCCGGATTGAACGGATCGCTCGTGACGTGATAGACGTTGGTCCCGCCCCCGACCAGTTCAACCGTCACCGTCCAGCCCGCCATTTCAAACCAGTCGGCGATGCCGTCTAGGTCCGTATCCACCTGATCGGCGCTCGACCCCGGCGGAATACCGGCGAATTGGGCCCGCGCCGGGTCTACTCCGTCCGGCGGCGCGAACACGCCCTCCGCCGCCGCCATCGGCCGGCCGAGGCTGTCCTTTACGCCGATCACGCGCAGGGTGTACATGTCCGCGTTCTGCGAAAGCGTGCCGAGCAGCACGCTGCGATCGTCCGCCCGCACCCCGGCGCCGGTGACAGCCAGGAACGACGCGCCTGATCCGCGAATCTCGTAACTCGCCGGGTCTTCAGCGCCGTCCCCGAGCGCCTCGTTGAACGTGACCAAAACTGTCTTGTTGTCCATCGCGACGGCGCCCACCACCCGCAGCGGCTCCGGAATCTCCGGCGCGACGATCGGCGCAAAGTACTCAAACGCGTCCGGCAGCGTGGTCTGTTCGCCATCGGCGTTGCGCACCGCGACCACGACTTTGCCCGCGCCGTGCGGCGGAACCGTCGCCTTGGCCAGCGTCTCACTGACGAACTCAGTGTCTTCCGCGAGCACGCCGTCGAACAGCACCACCAGCCCGCGCTTGAATCCGTCACCCGCCAGCGTCACCGTGTCGCCGCCGGCCGTCGGCCCCGAGCCCGGCGTCACGGCGAACAGCGCCAGCTGCGGCTGGCGCGCCGAGTCGTCAATAAACTCGAAAGCCTGGGCCCGCGTACTCTGGAGTCCTTCCGCCGTCACCACCGTCAGGTCGACCATCCCCGCCGACATTTCCGGCGTCGTGGCTTCGATGACGCCCTGATTCAGAAAACGCACCGAGGTCGCCAGCGTGTCGCCAAAAATCACCACGGTCTGCTCGTCAAAGTTCGCGCCGCGCAGCGTGACCTTTTCGCCGCCGACCATCGAGCCGCTCGTCGGCGCCACGGAATCCACCCGTGGCTCGGCCGACCCGCCGCCGAAGATGCTGTTGAGGGTGGCGTCTGGACACCCCGTGATCAGGAGGCAGAGTATGAGCGCGGAAACCGACACCGGGTACGTAAATCGTCGAGACTTCATGTTCGATCCTCAGCGGAATTGCCGTTCGCGACGCCTGCAAGCTCGAAGACGCGCTGGGGGTTGATACTAATCGAAAGCGGGCATGAAAACCAAATTACAGGGCGACTCGGGGCCTGATCGGCGGCAGTGGCTAGGCCCTTCTGGCCGCCATGATCAGGTAGCCGAACACGATCACGGTCGTGCCGATGAGTAACCCGCCCAGCGCGATGTAGAAGCCGGTCGTCAACCGCTCCGCACGGGTCGACTCCAGGATCTGCCAGATCAGCCCGGCCATGGCCAGCATCATGTACGCCAGCAGCGTCGCCACCATGTCGCGCGCCAGGCGATATTGCCGCGCCGCGTTTGCTTCTGTCACGGACACAGGAATGTTCCAGTAGCGCGGCGGGATGAAGCGCACGATCGCCAGGAAGAAACATGGGAGCACACCCAGCAGCGGCAGAATGACCAGCGTTCCTTTCCCACCCCAGCGATCCGGCTCGCCCGACAGTCCGAAGTGCGTCGGAATGCGCTCCGGCAGCGACCCGACATACGCCAGCGGCAAGGCGACACACGCGATCAGCGATAGAAACGCGACCCCGTCGCAAATCCGCTCATAGGTCGAGGTCGGCAACCGAACGTCGGGACGCGGCGCACTCGCCATACCACTCTCCATCGCGCAATGGCGCAGGCGGCGACGCTACGCCACACACTCGCGCATCGGACGAATCATTTTCACGAACGCCGCGCGTTGCACATTGATCGTCCCCCATTTCGGACTGCGTGTGCGCGCGTGCGTGCGATACTCCGCCAGCGTCGCCGCCGCGAAGACATACCGCTCGCCGCGGAACGTGTGCGTCACTTCCGGCGGCGACGCGAATGCCGGATCGATCGAGTAGGCGAACACCAGCAACGCCTCAAAGCCGGGACCGAACACCTCTTCCCATTGCGACAGGCTTTGCGCGTCAGCCTCCGTGATCCAGTTCTCCCACGACGGCTTGGTCAGCCCGCCGCGACCCGCCCAGCGCCGCCCCTTCACGTCCACGATCCAGTTGCGGCCCGGCGAGTACACAACGAAGTCGAAGCTCTTCAGCTTCGCCTCCCGAAACGCCGCTCGGCGGGTCTCGTCGACCGGCACATGGGGCGCCCCGAGGCGAATCAGGTAGTCCTCAAAGGCGGCTTCGTAGTGGACATGGCGCTTCATTCCGGGGATTGTGGGGCGCCGGCGGGCCGCGGACAACCGCGTCGATCGGCCGATTCCACAAACGCCGCTGGATTGGAATCGCGCCGGCGACCGCCGCGCCGCGGGAAATCATATTCGAGAAGGAGACGCGCGATGGACGACACACCGAAAAAAGTGCTCTGGCCAACCGACTTTTCCGAGCTATCGAATGGCGCCGGCCGGGCCGCCGGGGCGATCGCCCGCATGTTCGACGCGGAGTTGCATGTCGTGCATGTCATCCCGCCGCCGATTACCCCGGACGTGGCGGCCGTCCTGCCGGCGGAAGCGCCGATCATGATCGCCGATCCAAAAACGCTTGACGCGACCCGCGACGGATTACGCCGTCAGGCGACGCAGATCTGCGGCGAGGTCGCCGAGGTGAAGCTCGACGCGTTCTACGGCAATCCATGGTCCGGCGTGTGCGACTATGCGAAGAAACACGCGATCGACCTGATCGTCGTATCGACGCACGGACGGACCGGCCTGGCGCATGTCCTGATCGGCAGCACCGCCGAACGCATCGTTCAACATGCGCCATGCGCCGTGCTGGTCGTCAAGAAGGCGTAGACTGGCGCCCCGCGCGACGGAGTCGAGGCCCGAACGCCCGCCCCACGAAGCGGCGCTGCGCAGTCTCTATTTGGAGCGCGGCCGCCGCGGATCGCGGCGCCTCCGGCGCGCACTACTGATTCGCCAGCACCACCCACACGATCCCGCCGACGACCACCAGCCCCGCCATGACCGCCGCCGCGATTTTCCACGCGCTGTACGGCCGCTCGCCTTGCACCTCGCCGCTGCGCCCATTCACGACGTAACGAAACACCCGCTCGCGATAGCGATAGGCGCTGATCCAGACCGGCAGCAGCACGTGCTTGTACGTGATGTCGTGATACTCGCTGTGCGCTGAGTGAATCGACTGTTCATCGCCGCCGATATCGCCGCGAATCGTCTGTTCGATCACCGGCGCCATCACCTGCTTGGCGTGACCAAATCCGGCTGCCAGATCGATCGTGTAGCTCTCCGAGACAAAGCCCGGCAGATACTCATCGCGGTACGGCGTCAGGTTCTCAAGGTCCCAGGGCCGCAGCTCGTCCGCGTGCTTCGGCGGCAACGACGCGCTGCCCAGAATCAGCACGTCGTTAAATCGATTCCAGACCGTGCCGGCGGCCGGAGACCAGCGCGTCCGCCGCTCCATGCGACGATGCTTGCCATGTCCGACCCAAACGTAGTAATGATCGCCGCGCGATCCGGTATACACCGTCGTTGTCCGGCAATCGTAGGTCCAGTACGGCGTGTAGATGCCGGTCAACTTCGTTTCGGCGCGGTGATACTTTTTCAGCGCGTTCGGCGCGAACCACAGACTTCGCAGCCATGCCCGAAACCGCGCCATCGCCTCTTCACGCGTCACACGAAACGGCAGCAGCGCCTGCGGCTTGATCAGCCGCTTGGTGACGCCGGTGGTGGTGATGTTCGCGCCGCAGAAGGCGCACGCCAGCGACGTCACATGCGGAGGCTTCTCCACCTCCGCCCCGCACGCGTCGCACTTGACGATGACGTGCGACTCGGTAACCGCCTCGTCGGCGAGCTTGTCCAGGGCGGCGAGAAAATCGTTTTCGCGAATCTCCGCGTCGCTGCGCGCGATCTCATTCTCACGCCCGCAATAATCGCACTTCAGTTTGCCCACGCCCGGGGCAAACCGCAGAATCGCGCCGCACTCCGCGCACGGAAACCGACGCTCCTGCGCCGCCGCCGCCGACGGCGAGATCGCCGGCGGGTCCTCGGGGCGCGGCGTGGGGGTTGGCGCCCCCGGGGGCCGGGGCACGCGTCCGGGTGTCGGGCGAGGCGGCTGCGTCAAATTCCAGAAACCTCCGCGATGCGCTGACACTGGCGCCGAATCGCTCGACCCGGCCGCGCATATCGTCGGCGACCCGCGCGCAGGGGTCAACATTCCCGCGCCAACAAACAGAGCGGGCCGCGGACACCGTGTCCACGACCCGCTCCGGGAAAGCGCGATTCACGCGTCACGCGCCGCCAGCGGCGCGCTCAGGCTTACATCATGGCCATGTAGGCGTCGTCCAGCGCCCGGCGCAGCGTCCAGGCCCGGTCGTGCGCGTCATCGGCCCGCTCGGCGTCTTCGAGCGCCGCCATCAGCGCCTTGCGCGCCTGGCATGACATCGCCGCATGATTCGACGACACCAGCGTGCGGGCCGTCGTCATGTACACCTGCGCGCAGCCCGCCGCGTCGCCGTGGTTGAACATCGGCGCGCCGCGGTTGATCGCTTCGCGAATCATCTCGCGTGGCGACGCCTTTCCGACCTTTCTGTCCTTGTTGGGCAACAGCACCGTGTCAATCACATGCACAACGCCATTCGAAGCAGCCACATCCGGCTGCACGATCCGCGCGTCATTCACGCGCAGGCTGCCGTCAGCGATCCGCACCGCGACCGTCTGACCGATGAGCGTTTCCGGCGTCTGCGCTGCCAGCGCATCCGTCGCGAACGCCTGTCCCGAAACAACATGGAACTTCAGAATGTTTGCGAGCTGTTCGCGGTTTTCCGGCTTGAGCAGATTCTCGACCGTGCCGGCCGGCAGCTTGGCAAAGGCGTCATCGGTCGGGGCGAACACCGTAAACGGACCGGGACCGGACAGCACACCCGCCAAGTCGGCGGCCTTCGCGGCCGCCAGCAACGTGTTGAACGCGCCGGCCTGCTGCGCAACGCCGACAATCGTCTTCGTCTCGGGCATGATCACGCGGTCAATCACATGAATCACGCCGTTCGAGCAATTGATATCCGACGTGACGACCGTCGCCCCATCGATGCGCAGCACACCGCCGTCGAAGCTGATGGTGGCCGGCTGCCCCGCCAGCGTCGTCGCGCTGCGCAGGTTGAGGGCCGCCGAGGCCGGCACGGCGCCGGACACCACGTGGTACTTGAGCACAGTCTGCAATTGGGCCTTGTTTTCCGGCTTCAGCAGGTTTTGCAGCGCGCCGCTGGGCAGCGCGGCGAAGGCGTCATCGGTCGGGGCGAAAACCGTGAACGGGCCGGGGCCCTGCAGCGCGTCGACCAGATCCGCCGCCTGCAGCGCCTTCGCAAGCGTCTTGAATGATCCGGCGTCCACGGCCGTCTGAACGATGTTCTTCGAGCCCGCGATCGTAGTCGCGGAAACAAGTAAAGAGGCGAGAGTCAGTGCGCTGAACTTACGAAAAGTCATTTGGAGAAGCTCCGTTTCCTACCAGTTTGCCAACCCGCCGCGGGGTTGGTCGACATCAGGACGTCCACTGGTCTGTTCGCGAATGCGACGCGACCGGATGCCGACCGCGATTCTCCGCATCCGCCGGTAACGAATCGCCGAAATCAGGGGGAGTCGAACAAAATCTGTGTGGTCAGGCATGCCAACGCTTCCCGGGGTATCATGTGGTCCGTCAGTGCGCCCCACCGCCAATCGACCGTGCGGTGGTCGGGCGCCGGGGTCCTCCCGGCAGCGGGTAATGAGTGTGAACACAAGCGGCTTACTGGAACGAGTGGCGAGCGGCGACGAAGCGGCGGTGCGCGAGTGCATCGACCGATACTCGCCGTTGGTCTGGACGATTGCGCGCCGCATCCTGGGCGCCGCGCCCGAAGTCGAAGACGCCGTGCAGGAAGTTTTTCTGGAGCTATGGAAGAGCGCCGGCCGATTTGACCCGAACATCGCCGCTGAGCAGACCTTCGTCGCGATGGTCGCGCGGCGGAGAACGATCGACAGAAAACGCCGCGCTTCGCGCCGGCGCGATTCAGCCGCGTCGACACCCATCGATGAGATCGACGTGGCCGAGGATGAACGTCCGGATTCGGTCGAGACCGCGGATGAAGTCGGCCGGGTGCGCGCCGCGCTGGCGAGGCTCCCGCAGCAGCAGCGCCGCGTGCTGCGCCTCGCGGTCGTCGAAAGTTGGTCACACGCGGAAATTTCGGAGCGACTGTCGCTACCGCTGGGCACCGTAAAGTCGCAGGTCCGCCGGGGGTTGATTCGAATTCGCGAAATGCTCGGCCAGCAGGCGGAAGGCCGGGTGTCGACATGACGCGCCTGCCGGATGACGAACGCATGCTGCAATTGTTGGCAGACCGCGCTACTGAGGGCCTCGACGAAGAAATGCATCGAGAAATCAGCCAATACGCCGCCAATACGCCCGACTTTGACGCCGACGGCCTCGATCTGGCCGCGGCCGCGGCGATGCTGGCGTTGATGCCGGGCGCCGCCGCGAGCGCCGCCCCGCCGCCCGACCTGATGGCCCGCTTGCGTGGCGCTGCGGATCAGTTTCTCGCATCCAACGGCCCCTCTTCGGCGCCGCGGACGATCGCGTTCATCTCCGGCCAGCGCCCGGAAAGCAGCCAGACCGGCGTGGCCGACGCCGCCCCGCGCCAGACGTTCGCCTGGTTGCCGATTGCCGCCTGCCTGCTACTCGCCGCGGTCGGCTGGTGGAAAGCGCTCGGCCCGCGCCCGGAAACGTCCCCTCCGTCTCTGGGCGCGTTCGTTGAGCAGGTTCCGGATGTCCGCCGGGTCGCTTTCAAAGGCGCCGAGCCGGCCTATGCCAAGGTCACGGGCGAAGTGTTGTGGAGCGACAGCCGCCAGACGGGGTTCATGAAGCTGCGCGATCTGCCGCCCAACGATCCGTCCGAAAGCCAGTACCAACTCTGGATCGTCGACCCGGATCGTGACGAAAAGCCAGTCGATGGCGGCGTCTTTGATGTCACCGCCGCCGGCGAAGTCATTATCCCGATTGACGCCAAACTCGCCGTTCGGCAACCCGCCGCCTTCGCGATCACCCGCGAAAAGCCGGGTGGCGTAGTCGTCTCCGCCGGCCCGCTGTTGGTCGTCGCCAGCGCTCAGTAGTCAACGGTCTCTGACCAATCCCCTCCGCGCACATTCCGCGCCGTCCGAAAACTCGGATTGGCATGCAGCTTGCTCTTTATCCGGCCGATGACACGATGTCCCGCCGTCGGGCTCGGCCGCGCTTCGGATTGCGGCCGCGACGCCGGCGCCACTGGAGGCGCGCATGGGCACGATTTCTTCCGGCGTAGGCCTGATTTCCGGCCTCGATATCCAAGGGCTCGTCGATCAGTTGATCTCGATCGACGCGCGGCCGCGCGATCAGCTCGTCACGCGCATCGGCCGTCTTAACGCGCAACGAACGGCGTTCCTGGATATTTCTGCGCGAATCTCCGGCATTCTGTCGCGCGTCTCGTCGCTCAAGAACCGCACGACATTCCTCGGCACGACCGCCGCGTCGTCGAACCCGACGGCGCTGTCAGCCTCCGCCGGCGCGTCCGCGACGCCCGGGACGTACCAGTTTCTGGTTAAGTCGCTGGCCTCCACGCATCAGGTCGTCAGCCAGGGATTCGCCGCAAGGAACGCCACGCTGACGCCGGGCGAGTTGCGGATCGAATCCGCTCAGGCCCGCGTCGATCTCGCCACGCGCCTCGACCAGCTCAACGGATTCACCGGCGTGCGCGGATCGGGGTTCCGCCTGATCGACGCCAGCGGCGCCGAAACGACGATTCAGATCGGCGACATCGACACACTCAGCCAGCTGACGCAGCGCATCAATGACGCCGGTCTCAACATCCGCGCCGAAATCCGCGATGAGCGCCTCACGCTGACAGAAACCACCGGCGGCGCGATCCGCGTGCGCGAAATCGACGGCGGGACCACCGCCGCCGACCTCGGCTTTCCAGCCGGGACCGGCTTCTCCGCGAATGGCGTGCTGACCGGTGCGAGTCTGGCGACCCTGCGCGAGCAGACGCCCCTTTCAGCGCTGAACGACGGCCTCGGCGTGCGGCGGTCAGCGGCCGGCGGCGACCTTATCGTCAGCGCCAATGGCGCCGAAGCGTTCCGCGTCGATCTGAGCGGCCTGCTGACCGACGACACGCGCATCGAACAACTCAACAGCGGCGGCGGCGCGAACCTCGGCGTGATTCGCGTAAAGACAACCGACGCGTCCGGCGTCGAGCAGTCGACTGAAATCGACCTGCGCGGTCTGCAGACGATCGGCGAAATCCGCGACGAAATCCTCGGCGCGACAGAGGGGCTCTCGGTCACGCTGTCCAGTGGTCGCCTGCTGATCAACGGCCAGGGCGGTCGGCCGATCACGATCGAGGATGCGCAGGGAACCGCGGCCCGCGACCTCGGGATTGCGGCGACCGCCGACAATGGCGCCATCAGCGGTCGCGTGATTTACAAAGTCGAAACCATTGGCGACGTGCTACGCGCCGTCAACTTCGCCAAGGGCAACACCGGACAATTGACCGCCCGCGTCGACGGCGGACGGCTTGTATTCGACGCCGCGGCCGGTGTGAGCATCGCCTCCGGCGCCGACCAGGCGTCGCTCGAACAGCTCGGCTTCCAGGCCGGCGACCTGACGGCCGGTGAAAATCGCGGTGGACGGGTCCTCGGCGGCGTCGACACAACCCTGCTCAAGACGCTGAACGGCGGGCGCGGCTTCGACCTCGGCGTCATCGAGATCACAACCGACCTCGGCACGGTCAATGTCGACCTCGGCGACGCCGAAACGCTGCAGGAGGCGATCGACCGCATCAACGGCGCCGCCGGCGACCTGGGTGTCGAAGCGACGATCGACCCGCTGGGCACAAAGCTCGCGCTCAGCGCGGTCGACGCCAACGCAAGCGTGCGCGTGTCCGATGTCAGTGGAGACTTCGCCGAGGTCCTCGGACTGAACGGCGATCCCGCCGCGCGGATCGTGTCGAGCAACCTGGAGCGCCAGTATCTTGGCACGCAGACGGCGCTCAGCGCGCTCAACAATGGCGCAGGCGTCAACCTCGGCGCCTTCACAATCACAAACAGTGCGGGGGTTCGCCAGACGATCGACCTGCGTACCGCCAACGTCACCACGCTCGGCGGCCTGATCGACGAGATCAACCGCCGCTCCTTCGGCGTCACCGCGTCGATCAACGACACCGGCGACGGCTTGAAACTGGTCGACTCCGCCGGCGGTCCGTTCGATCTGACCGTCGAAAACAGCGCCAACTCGACGACCGCGACCGAGCTGAGTCTTGCCGGAACCCACGAATCCGGCGTCGCCGACGGCTCGTTCGAGATTCGCGTGGATATCGCCGCGGGCGACACGCTGGAAGATGTCGTGGCGCGCATCAATGAGCGCGGCCTGGCGACGGCGGGTCTGATCAATGACGGATCCGCGAACCCGGTTCGATTGTCAATCACGTCGCGCAGCAGCGGCGAGGCCGGCGCGCTGCTGGTCGATGGCGCGTCGCTCGGCGTCAGCTTCTCGACGCTGGCCCGCGCGCAGGATGCCCGCGTCGTCATCGGCGGGGCCGACGGCGGCGTAATCGTCCGCAACAGCTCCAATACGTTCAATGACATCGTTCCCGGCGTTTCGCTGAGTCTCGAAAGCGTGTCTGACGAGCCGATCACCGTTACGGTCGGGCGCGATATCGACGGCATGGTCGAAAACGTCGCCGGAATGGTCGAAGCGTTCAACACCGCCATGAGCGCCCTCAACACCGCCACCGGCTTCGACGCGGAAACCGAACAGCGCGGCGTGCTGCTCGGGAACGGGTCGGCGCTGAACGTCGAGAACCGGCTCTTCCGCCTGTTCAGCGGTTCGATCCCCGGCGCCGGCGGCACGCTGCGGCGCTGGTCGGACGTCGGGATTCGCATCCGCGACGGCGAGCTGCAGTTCGATGAGACCAAGTTCCGTCAGGCGTTTGAGAACAACCCGGAAGCCGTCGCCGAGTTCTTCACGGCCGAGACCGGTGGCGCCGGGGAGTACCTCAAGCAGCAGCTCGAAGCGATCACCGGCGAGGGCGGACTGCTGAAGCGGGCGGAAGGCACGCTGAATTCGAAACGCGAATCCCTTTCCAGCCGAGTGACTGACCTGACCGAACGTCTCGACCGCAAACGCGACCGGCTGACGAGACAGTTCCTCGCGATGGAAGAAGCGCTGGCCGCGATGCAGTCGCAGCAGAACGCGCTGTCGCAGATGTCGTTTGTCGGCTCCGGCGGATAGACCCGCTACACTACCGCGGATGTCCACACCGCGCTTCGAGCCTGATGACCTGCGCCCGTGGCTGGATATGCGCTTTTCGCGCGCGTCCGGCCCCGGCGGCCAGCACGTGAACAAAGTCGAAACGCGCGTCACCGTGCTGTTCGACTTTGCGAATTGCGATCTGCTCACCGATGGACAGCGGGCGCGCATCCGCGAACGCCTCCACACGCGCATGTCGAGCGACGGCCGCTTGCAGGTCACGCGCGGCGCGGATCGCTCGCAACGCGCGAATCGCGAAGCGGCCGAGCTGGCGCTGGTGGAGCTGCTGTTCGAAGCCCTGCGGCGGCGCAAAGCGCGCATCGCCACCAAGCCGAGTCGCGGCGCCCGCGAGCGCCGCATTCAAAGCAAGAAACAGCGCGGCGAAACCAAGCGCCTCCGCCGCGCGCCCCCGGAATAAAAAAGAGGCGGGCGCCTGGCCCGCCTCGGAATCGCTTCCGCGCCTTTCGACTATGTGGCTGCCCGCCTGCGCAAGACCGCCGTTCAATCTGTTCGATCGGCAGCGCCGACAGGCGGCTTACGGCGAGTCAAAGTTATTGGCGTAACCACGGAACGGCCAGCCGGTGCGGCCCTCGATATAACGGGTGGCGCCCAGAATGCGCGCGCCGGGGGCGGGGTATACGTCAAGCTGCCACGTTTCGCCCCGACCGGTCCACGCAAAGTTGTACCCCACGACCTCACGCGGCAGGGTCTGCTGCGTCGACGCGAATGTCACCGCCGCTGACCCGTCACAGAACGCGAGCCCGTCCTGACGGATCTTCTTATGCCAGCCGACCAGCGTAATCGGGTCGACCGCCGTCCCGTCATCGAGGTGAATCATGTTGAACCATGTCGGCTCGCCCATCATCACCAGTCGCGACACGTTCGGCAGCTTGTCGATGCTCTGTCCAAAGGGGCCGAGCGAGAAGCGGTCGCGCTGGCCACCGCCCCAGAACAGGGCCACCATACTCGAGCGGTAACTGTTGCCGAAGATGTTGTAACACGCGCGGCCCTGCGAGCGCCGGTCGATGTCATCGATATACGGCGACTCCGGATAGCCCGTGTCCGACGGACACTCAAAGGCGGTAAGATCAAACGCCGGCCCATTCTTCGGACGCGTCGCCGGATCGCCGGTCGTGTCTTCGTGGAACGTGGCGGTCGGGTACATCAGCCGGTTGAGCGGCCGCGTCTGCGCGCCCCACTCCTCGCCCAGCACCCAGGTCTGACCGTTGACGTAGTCAAACGGCTCGGTCGCCGAACGTCCGCCGGTCATGAACCACACCGCGGTGCGCGCGAGGGCGGCTTTGCTGACCACCTCCACGTTCATGCGCTGCACCGGCACCAGCAGGCTCTTCGAGTCTTCGACCGCATAGGTCTGCGTGCCGTTGCCAATGTTCTTCAGGTTCGAGAGACACTTGACCTGCTTCGCCTGCTCACGCGCCCCGGACAGGCTCGGCAACAGAATCGAGATCAGCAGCGCGATGATCGCCACCACCACCAGCAATTCAATCAGCGTAAAACCATGTCGTCTTGCTCTCACCGGATTTGCCTCCCAAGCAAACGGGGCCGCTGAACGCGCGCCGAATGGCCACCCCATGGTCTTGATAGTGTATCCGGTGAGGGGCCGAATCGACAAACAAACTCGGGCGCCAATAAAAAAAGGGGCGGGCCGATGGCCCACCCCGTCGTTTACGCAGCCTTCCGATCAGGTCTTAGGGGGAGTTGAGATTGTCCGCGTACCCACCGTAGGGCCAGGCCGACTGATTCCGGATCTGGTTGCGGGCGCCGAGAATCCGCGCGCCCGGCGAGGGAAACACGTCGAGCTGCCACGTTTCGCCGCGCGCCGTCCAATCGGCGTTCGGACCCACCACCTCCCGCGGCAACGGATATTGCACGGAAGCGTAGGTCGGCGCCGCCGAGCCATCACAGAACAGCAGATTGTCGATCCGGAAGCGCTTGTGCCAGCCGATCAGCACGATCGGGTCGACATCATTGGCGCCATCATCGCGGTGAATCATGTTGAACCAGGTCGGCTCTCCCATCAACACGACGCGGGAGGTATTCGGAATTTTGCTCAGCTGCTGGCCAAAGGGGCCGAGCGAAAAGCGATCGGCTGTCCCGTTGGCCCAGTGCAAAGCGACCAGACTCGAGCGATAGCTGTTGCCGAACATGTTGTAGCAGACTTTGCCGCGCCCGCCGGGCGCGATGTCGTCCACATAGATCGAGTCGGGGTAGCCGGTGTCCGAGGGACACTCGAACGCCGGCAGATCGAACGCGGCGCCGACCTTCAGGCGCGTATTCACGTTGCCCGTCGTGTCCTCCTCGAAGTCCGCGTTCGGATACATCAGTCGGTTGAGCGGGCGCGTCTTCGCGCCCCACTCATCGCCCAGCATCCACGTGCCAATGCCACCGCCGCCGACGTTCGTCCCGTATGTGAACCGCTCGACGCCGGAGCGCCCGCCAGTCATGAACCAGATGCCGGTTCGAACCAGCGCCGCTTGATTGATGACTTCGACATTCTTCCGGTGAACCGGCAGCACCAGTTCCTTCTGGTCTTCGACCGCGTAGGTCTGCGTCGAGGTGCCGATGTTCTTCAGGTTCGCGAGGCACTTGGTCTGTTTCGCCTGCTCACGCGCCTGTTTCAGGCTGGGCAACAGGATCGAGATCAGCAGCGCGATAATCGCCACAACCACCAGCAATTCGATCAGGGTAAACCCGCGCGGATATGTGCGCTCTCTCATTCAAATCGCCTCCCAGCGAAAATACGCCAAGCCGCGAATGCGGCGGCGGACGGCTGACTCCATATAGCATGGTAGCCCGCTCGCAACCTCCAAACAACAAAAAGACGCCCGCCATATTCGATCGGCGGAGCCGATCGAATACATAAGGCCACGCGTCGATCGCCCCCTCAGGGGGTGTTCAGGTTGTTCTTGAAGCCGCGATAGGGCCAGTTCTGGGACAGCGAGTTGCCCGGCGTGAACAACTGGCCGAACCCGCGAATCCGGGCCCCCGGCGCGGGAAACACATCCGTCTGCCAGTCCGTGCCGCGATTCGCGAACCCCGCGTTGATCCCCGCTTCAAACAAGGGCGCCTGATCGGACGCGAACGTCACCCGCGCCGACCCGTCCGCGAACAGGACATTGTCGTTGCGCGGCTGCTTGTGCCAGCCCGTAAACACCAGCGGGTCATCCGTCCCGGCGGTGTCATCCAGTCCGATCATGTTGAAGAACGTCGGCTCGCCAATCAGCGTCAACCGCGACGTGTCCGGCAGATCGCCCAGACTCTGTCCCCACACGCCGACCGAAAACCGGTTCGCGATCACATCGCCGACCTGCGTCATGCTGCCGCGAAAGCTGTTGCCGAAAATCTCGTAGCAAGGCTTGCCCTGCGCCTCCGCCGGCGCGTCGTCAATCAACGGCGACTCGGGATACCCGGTGTCGGAAGGACATTCGTAGACCGACAGTTCAAACGCCTCGCCCGTCTTCTGGCGCGTGGACGGCGGCGATCCCTGGTCGGGCTCGACAAAATCCGCCTGGGGATAGATGAGTTTGTTCATGGGGCGGGTTTTGGCGCCAAAGTTGTCGCCCAGCAGATAACGCACGCCGCCCGGATAGCGAAACTCGCTCACCGCCGACCGGCCGCCCCACAGGAACCACATGCCGGTGCGCCCCATCCAGAACGGCTGCGCCTCCACATGCGTGGTGTGAATCGGCAGGATCAGCTCTTTGCTGTCCTCTGTGGCGTAGCCATGCGCGCCCTGCCCGATACTCCGCAGGTTCGCCAGGCACTTGGCGCGCTTGGCCTGCTCGCGGGCATTGCTCAGGCTGGGCAACAGGATCGCCATCAGCAAAGAAATGATCGCAATCACGACCAGCAACTCAATCAGCGTAAAGCCGGCGCGGGACGCCGTTTGCGACGCGGTACGCATGAGTCCTCCCCGGATGCGCTACAGCCGACACGGCGATCCGCCAACGCTGCGCGCCGCGCGACAAGGCCGGCGCGAATGCGCCACTCGGCCCGGTAACGCATCGAATATAACACGCTTCGTGACCGAAAGATAGAACGACTGCCAATCTCCTGCGGGCCATAAAAAAAGCCCCGGCGCGCTGGCCGGGGCGGATTCGCGATGATTTATTGACTTATCGGGGTTACGGACCGGGGATCAGGTTCTGCTTCTGCCCGCGGAACGGCCAAGTGGTCCCGGGCCAGTTGCCCCGGATGTTGGCGCCCGGGCTCGGGAACACATCGAGCTGCCAGCCATCGCCCCGCGCGATCAGATCCGCGGCCTCCTGACTGCCGGCCACATCCGCGCTCATTTCGATTTCGGGCGTGGCGTTCTGCGTGCGCGCCGAGCCGTCACAAAACGCGACATTCCCCGCCAGCGGCTTCTTATGCCAGCCATTGATCAACAGCGGATCCGCTACGCCATCGACGTTGTTGAATCCGATCTGGTTGAACCACATCGGTTCACCCATCAGGGCCAACAGGCCAACGTTCGGCAGGTCACCGAGCTTCTGCCCCCAAGGCCCGCGCGAGAACCGCTCATTTCCGCCGAGCCGCCGAATCATCGCCAGACTCGCGCGGTAGCTGTTTCCGAAGACCTCGTAGCACGGCACGTCAAAGATCGTCGACGGCGCGTCATCGACGAACTGCGAGTCCGTATAACCGGTGTCTGAAGGACACTCGAAAAGCGGCAGTTCGTACGCCGATCCGAGCGGCCGGCGGGTGGCCGACGGCAGCGCGGCGTCAACTTCCACAAAGTCGTCTGAAGGATAGATGAACTTGTTCAGCGGTCGGCCGGCAGCGCCCAACAGCGGGCCGTTGTACACGCGGTTGATCTGACCGGGAGCCTGAAAAATGCGTGTCGCGGACCTGCCACCGAACAGAAACCACATACCGGTCTGCTCGTCCCACGTTCGCACGCCACCGGCCACGTGCATTGGATGAATCGGGAGGAGAAGATCTTTTTCGTCCTCGTTGGCATAGGTCTGCGTCGCGACGCCGATGCCCTTGAGGTTCGCGAGGCACTTGGCCTGCTTGGCCTGCTCGCGCGCGGCGGTCAAACTCGGCAACAGAATCGAAATCAGCAGGGCGATAATCGCCACGACCACCAACAACTCAATCAGCGTGAATCCCCGACGCGACCTTCTTCCAGCGAGCATAGACTTCTCCTTCAAAACAGCGCGGCATTCGCGGCCGAGGCGAGCGGCCTTCGCGCCCCGCTACCTCAATTGTAGCAGGCGCAGCCATTAGGTTTTATCGTCGGCATTCGCGCTGTGAGTTATTACGTCCGAAAACGGCAATCGGTTCCGGCGGGATCAGCAAAAAAAGCGGGCTACGGGTCCATTTCGATGATTGAGCCCCCGCTTCGCCGCTCTCGGAAGGCGAATTTGCCGCACTGGGGGCACTTGTACAGGCCCGTCTCCGGGTCCGTCTCGAGCTTCTCCAGTTCGCTGGCGGGAATCTCGGCCTCGTGCTTGCACTCGCTGCAGACGACCTTGAAGAGCCGTTCCGGCACGTCCGACCGGGATGGCTCGGACGACCACCGCATGACCCAGATCAATCCGATAATCGCGAAAAGCGAGAGCGCGATGATGAGTTTTGCATCAACGCCGGCCAACCGGCGAGAACTGCGCGTCATGGGAGACTGCCCCCTTCTCAAACCCGCCAGGCGCGGGCTGAATCCAACCAATCCAAACATTACGCCCGCGGCGACATCGCCTCCCCAACGCGGCCCGATCATAGACGCGTTGACCACCGATCGCAAAACCTCGACCGCCCTCCCTGCCCTGGCGGCTACGGCCCGCCAGACTCCGCAAACCGCCAATACGGCGCCAGCCGACCGGCCGTGACCGGACCGATCCGCGGGGCCCGCTCCAGGTCGCGCGCCGTTTGATACGCCGGCTCCGCCGTCTCGCGATAGGCCGCGATCGCCCGCGCCAGTCCGGGGCCGATCCCCGGCAACAGCGCCAGCTCCGCCTCGGTCGCCACGTTCGGGTTGAGCCGCAACGCGATGCCGCCGCGCGGCGTGGTGGCCCCCAGCGGCAGCGCCAGCAGCCCGACCACCGCGACCAGCGCCGCCGCTGCGCTCGCCTGGCGGTGGGTCATGCGTTGATCAACCGTTGACGCATCGTGAGTATTCGCTCCAGCGCGGGTTTTCTTCGCCCGTCCGAGGCCAGCAATCCGCTGCTGGGCACCAATGGCCCGACCGAATCGGAGAGCGTGTCGAAACACACGCTCTCGACATACGGCTTGGACAGCATCGCTTCGGTCGTCGTCTCCAGCCAGTCCGCCTGGGCCGCCTCGCCCCAGCCGGCTCCCGGACCGCCCGCCCCCGCCGGGGTCTGGGCCGCATCCGACGGCCCGGCCAGCGCAGTGACCAGCAGCGGCCGGCCGAGATTGGCGAGGCGATCAAACATGCTGCTGACCTGCATCAGATCGCGATAGCGGTACCCCTCCGCGTCGAGGCCGAATCGCAGCGGCACGCCGATCGCGTCGATCGGCAGCCCGCTCTCCAGCACGCGTTCGAGATAGGCCATCGGCGGCATGGTGCGCGGATTGTGGGCGAGGTATTCGCCCCACGGGAACGCCAGGTCGAGCACAATCCGCGCCCGCGTGCTGGCCTCCCGGGCGCTCGCGACGGCGACCCGCGTCAGATCGATCATCTGCTCATAGGTCAGGCTGAAAACGCCCTCGACCTGCAGGCCGGTGGCGACGATCCAGGTCGTGACTTTCTTGTCGTAGCGCTTGACCGTCTGGCGCACATAGTCGCGGACAAAGTCGCGGATCGCTTCGTAGTCGTTTTCCCACAGGTACATCCAGTCCGGCGCCGACCGCAGGCTGAAATGAACCAGCGGACCGCCGACCATCGGGACGCGCGCCTTATCCAGCTGCGTCACAAGGTCGTCATACGCGCCATATTCCGCGCTTTGCTCGCGCGGCTGCACATCGCGCCAGGTAAACGGCACCCGCGCGAAACCAAGCTCACGCGCCGCCTCCACCTGATCCGCCGGACCGGACGGCGACATCGTGCCACCGAGAAACGGCCCGCCGAAGCCACCCGCCTGTCGCCGGCGGGTCAGAAACACCCCGGCGTGAAAACGCGCCAGTTGCTCCGACGCCTCCAGACAGCGGCGCAGGCCGTCATCGGCATGGGTGATCATGCGCGGGCCGTTGCCCGCCTCCTGCAGGGCGAGCACAAACTCGTCGCGCCCCAGGTCGACGGCGCTGGCGACGTCATCCATTCCCGAATAGTCAAACAGGCCCCACTCCTCCCGTTTGACGGAGATGCGCATCAAACGGTGGCGCACGAGTTCCAGATTCAGACAGTAGGGGTCGGTGCGAAAAGGCAGGCGCGTCGTTTCCAACTGGACCGCCCCGAAACCCGGGCAATTCCAGACCACGCTGATCCCGAAGGGGTCGGAAGCGCGACACTCGCAGATGATCACGCCGTCTTCGACGCGGATGTCGCCGCGCAGGGGGACGCCATCAGCGCCGACCAGATAGGCGGCCCCGGCGTCAAGCCCGCCGTTTGGCGAGGCGAGCTTATACTCAAATCGATGCAACCTGCGATCTCCCCGGGCGTCGCGCCAATTGCCGCCATGTGCGCCGACATCGCGCAAGATGGCATGGTAGACGCCCGGCGCGGCACGCGAAAGACCGCAGTCGCGGCAAAGCGAACAGCGCGGCGCTACGGGTTGATGGTCACCCGCACGTCATCCACGTCGGTGCTCAGCCCGTCGATCACGGTGAGCCGGAATGTCACCGTCGTCGCGGCGTCCACCATCGGCGCGAAGAAACGCGGGCGAGTCGAAAAGCCGTCCTCCAGCACGATCGTCGGGCGCGATTCGAGCTGACGCCAGACAAAGGTCAGGCGATCGCCGTCGGCGTCGGTCGAGCCGGCGCCGTCGAGCACCACGAGTTCGCCGGATGACGCCGTGAAGTTGTCGCCCGCGCGGGCCACGGGCACGCTGTTCTGAACCACGTCATTGGGGTCCGGCAGGACGTTGGGGTCGCCCGACGCCGGATCGGGGGCCGTCAGGCAGCCGACCGACATCGCGGCGCCGAAGGCGCCAACCGCAAACAGGATGCGTTTGAAATGGGACACTTGGATTCTCCGCGACTGTCCGTGATTGGCTCGCGAGCCGGATCCCGGCAATTCTTGCCGATTTCGTCCGGTCGGGGTTATTCTACGGTTATCGGCAAGTCTGCCGGGCTGGCGCGCCCCGCGCCGCGCAATCGCGAGAAACTGGGCGGCTCCCTCCGGCGCCGTTCGCCCGGCCCCGCTCTGAGGAGAAGCCAATGACCGATCATGTGCTGACCTGCGATTCGTGCGGCGCCACGGTGTATCACGAGCATCTCGACACCGGCGTCGCCGGTCGACGCGGCGGGAAGTTGCTCTGCCGGCACTGCCTGGCGGGATTTACCGAGACGCCGGCCGACGATCCCGGCGTGGAACTGATCGAGGAAACGCTGAAGCCGCGCGTGGTCGGCGGGCCGTCAGCGCGCATCTCCCACAATACGGGGATCAGCGCGGCCGAGATCCGGCGCGAGATGAACTATCAACGCGGCCTCGACCCGGCCACCTGCCCGACCGCGACACGCTGTCGCACGTTTCACGCCAAACTGACCGACGGTTCGCTGGCGCATCTGGATGAGATGATCAACGAATGGGTCGACGCGCACGACGATGTGCACATCAAATTCGCAACCAGTTCGATCGGTATCATCGAGGGCAAGCACGCGGACCCGCACCTGATCCTGACGATGTTCTATTGATGCGCGGGCCTTGAGAGTGACCATCGATAAGCATTCGAATGCGGCAGCGCCGCCCTCCCGCGGCGCGAATCGCGGCGTACTCGTGAGCACCCCAGCGGCGCGTATGCTAAGCTCCGCTTCAGGCATCCATAAGGGGTTCGCATGCGGCTGGCGCGGTTTGTCACGGAGTCCGGTGAGGTTCGCTTTGGCAGGTTGATCGACCAACACAAGGCGGCGCCGTTGGTCGGCCCGCTGTTTGTTGATGACGCGGACGGCGCATCCCCGCCTGGCGATCACCGTTTTGAAAAGGACGCGGTCCCCATCGGCCGGCTGCTCGCCCCGCTCGATCCGCCCAACATTTTCTGCATCGGCCGCAACTACGCCGCCCACGCCGCCGAGACCGGCTCAACGGCGCCGGAAGCGCCGCTGATCTTCATGAAGCCGACCACGGCGGTTCAAAGCCCCGACGCTGACATCGTGCTGCCGGCGTCGGCGCCTTCCGAAGTCGATTTCGAAGCCGAACTCGTGCTGGTGATCGGGCGTCGGGCGCGGAACGTAGACGAAGCCGCGGCGCTCGAGCATCTGCTCGGCTTTACGTGCGCCAACGATGTCTCCGCGCGGGATTGTCAGCGAAATGACAAGCAGTGGGCGCGGGCCAAGGGCTTTGACACCTTCTGCCCGCTCGGGCCGTGGATCGTGACGCGCGACGAACTCGATCCGACCCGCGTGGGCGTGCGGAGCCGGCTGAACGGCGCGCCCATGCAGAACGCCAACACCAGCGACATGATCCACTCATGCGCAAAGCTCATCAGCTATCTATCTGCGCAGTTCACCCTCTTGCCGGGCACGATCATCCTGACCGGCACGCCGGAGGGCGTCGGCATGGCCCGCACGCCGCCGGTGTTCCTGAAAGCGGGCGACGTGATCGAAGTGGAAGTCGACGGCATCGGGACGTTGCGCAACCGCGTCCGCTGACGGCGCGTCAGACGCCGGCGTAAATGATGAACGCGATCGCGAAGTAGGGATCGAGCAGACTCATCGGTGCGCCGGACCCGCTGGTTCCCGTCGTGGAGACGCTCTGGCTCGCGGTCGTGACCATTGACGGCGTCCCGCCAGCGACCCCCTCGCTCGCCACTCCGGCGCCAACCGTCGTGCTCAGATTCGTGGTGATGTCATGCGTGTGCGTCATGTCGTGGCTATGGCCGGGCATCTCCGCGATCAGCAGCACATGCGAGGCGGCGCCTCCCTGCCGACTCGGCGTGCCGCTGACTGTGGTGCGCAGTGTGCCGTTGGGGTCAGCGACCGACGCCCCCATCGGCGAGCGGTCTTCGAAATTCGGCACGTTGAATGTCGTGGAGCCGTCACCCGCCCCATACCGCGTCCCGATCTCCGCAAATAGCGCGGCGAACATCGTGCGCGACACCTCTGAGCCGTCACACTTGAGCCATCCGCTCGGCACATTCTGCCCCGCGAACATGCGGACCTCGCCGACCATCGCATTCGCGCCGGCCGGCCCCGTCGGCCCAGTCGGACCGGCTACGCCCGGAGGCCCTTGGGCCCCTTTTGGCCCTACAGGCCCCTGCGCCCCGCGCGGGCCGGTCGGACCACCCGCCCCCGGCGGCCCCTGACTCCCGTTCAGCCCCGGCGCCCCCGGTTCACCGGATGGACCGGGCACGGCCCCGACCAGCACGAGATCCTGCTGGTCCGGGTCAGCCGAGCCCAGCAAATCGATCAGCTCATCCAGCGTGATCAGCCCCGGGTTTTGCTGCGTCGTGGGCGAATCCTGTTGGGCGTCGTCGATCGGCGCCTCGGCGAGGGGCGCGCAAACCGGCATCGCCGCGATCAGGGCGGCAACGGTGAGCGTGCCAAATACGAAAGAGTACGCCACGCCGCGCGTTTCATTCTTCCGACCGAACATGCCAACCCTCATCGAGCGCGTCTTCGCGGGATCCGCCCGTGCGCATCGTTCCAATGCTCCTATCGGCGCCTGTCGCGGCGCGCCGTAAGCGGCGGCGTTGTCACCCCGCGCCGCATGCGGTATCTTCGTCCAGTCATGGATGGCGCCCGCATCGCGACCAACGCCGCCCGGCCAGGATGGCTGGCGCAAGGTCACTTCCAAGACGCCCGGATTCATCTGATCGGGGTCGGTGGATGTGGCATGTCCGGATTGGCCGCGATTTTGCATCTTGGCGGCGCCCGCGTCACCGGCAGCGATTGCGCGTCTTCCACCGCGATCGATCAGCTCCGCGCCAAAGGCGTGAAAATCACCGAACAAACCGGGGCCGCCCTGCCGACCGAAATCGGCTTGGTCGTCGCCTCCGCCGCCATTCCCAGCGAGCACCCGGAGTTGGCGGAAGCGCGGCGGCGCGGCTATCCGGTCATCAAGTACGCCGAAATGCTGGGCGCGGTGATGGCGCAGCGGACGGGATTCGCCGTCAGCGGCACGCACGGCAAAAGCACCACGACCGCCTGGCTGGCATACGCGCTACGCGTCGCCGGGCTCAACCCTTCGTTCGTGGTGGGGGCGGACGTCGCGCAACTCGGCGGCGGCTCGGGCGCGGGCGCCGGGCCGGACTTTGTCGTCGAGGCGTGCGAGTATGATCGTTCGTTCCTCCAACTCGCCCCGCGCCACGCGGTGATTCTGAACATCGAAGAAGACCACCTCGACTGTTACGAAAATCTCGCCGCGATTACGGACGCGTTCGCCGCCTTTGCCGATCGCGTGCCGCCCGACGGGTTGCTGCTGGTCAACGGCGATGATCCGTGCTGTCGCGAGATCGCCGATGGACGGCCCAACGCGGTGACGTTCGGCTTCGGACATGACTGCGACTGGCGCGCGGCCGAATTGACGCTCGCCGATGGTCGCCGGCGTTTTGAACTGATCGTCGATCGGCATTCGATCGGCGCGTTCGAAGTCGGCCTGTCGGGCCGTCACAACGTCATGAACGCCCTCGCGGTCGCGGCGCTGGCCCGAAAGGCCGGCGCGACGTGGGACGCGATTCGCGCGGCGCTGCGCGACTTCGTCGGCGCGCGACGCCGTCTCGAGCAGATCGCCGATATCGGCGGCGTGATCGTGGCGGACGACTACGCCCATCACCCGACCGAAATCGCCGCGACGCTCAGCGCAGCGCGCGAACGCTGGCGGCCGAACAATCTCTGGTGCGTCTTTCAGCCCCACCAGCATTCGCGCACGCGCTTCCTGCTGGCGGACTTCGCATCCAGCTTCAGTGAAGCGGATCACGTCATTGCGCCGGACATCTACTTCGTTCGCGATTCGCGCCGCGAGCAGGAGCTCGTCAGCGCCAACGACCTTGTGGACCAGTTGACCCAGAAAGGCGTCGACGCGACCTATCAACCCGACTTCGACGCGATCGTTGAGCGCCTGGCCGACCGGCTTCGCCCAGGCGATCTTGTGCTGACCATGGGAGCCGGCAACATCTGGAAGGTGGCGGATGCGCTGGCTGCAAGGCTTCGAGCCCATTTGTAAAGAATACGCCGCACTGGCGCCCCTGACCTGGTACAAACTCGGCGGGCCCGCCCGCTGGCTGTTTGAACCCGCGGACAGCCCGACGCTGGCGGCGCTCCTGGTCCGATTGCGCGAGGCGCAAGTGCCTTGGCGCGTGCTTGGCCGCGGCGCGAATCTGCTCGTGCCGGACGCCGGTTTTGACGGGGCCGTCATCTCGCTTCGCGCGGGCGGATTCGAGGATGTTCAATTCACAGACGAATGCGTCACCGCCGGCGCAGGCGCCGACTTTCCCAGCCTGATTCGCACGGCGATGAATGAAAGTCGCGTCGGCCTGGAAGCGCTGGCGGGTATTCCCGGCGCCGTGGGCGGCGCGATCCGCATGAACGCCGGCGGTCGCTATGGCGAGATCGGCCGGTTCGTCAAGGACATTACGGTCATTGATACCAACGGCGCGGAGCGCGTGCTGTCCGCGGCCGATGTCGGCTTCAGCTATCGTCGGACACAACTCGATCACATGGTCATCACGTCCGCCCGGTTCGCATTGCCGTTCGGCGATCGCGCGGCGGCTGAAGAACGCTATCGCAAAATCTGGATTGAGAAGCACGATCAGCAGCCGCCCGTCGCGGCGCGGTCGGCCGGTTGTATCTTCAAGAACCCGCATGGGTCCTCCGCCGGGCTGCTGATTGATCGCGCCGGGCTGAAGGGCTTTCGTGTCGGCGGGGCGCGCATCAGTGAGCGTCACGCGAACTTCATCGTCGCGGACAACGCGGCGCGATCCGAGGATGTGCTGCGCCTGATTGACGAAGCCCGCGACCGCGTGCGCCGCGACGCGAATGTGGAACTCGAACTGGAGATCCAGATTTGGTAGCCGCGCCCGACACGCGTAACGCATCGCCCCGGGCCGACGCGCCGGCGACCGCCCAGAAACTGCGGATTCTCGCGCTCGCGGGTGGCCCCGGCGCCGAGCGCGAGGTCAGCCTCGACTCCGGCGCGGCGGTCGCGGCCGGGTTGCGCGCCGCGGGACATGACGTCACCGTGCGGGACATCACGCCCGAGGATGCCAGCGCGCTCGACGCGCCGTGCGATCTGGTTTTTCCCGTGTTGCATGGGGAGTTTGGCGAGGACGGAACGTTACAGGCGCTGCTGGAGCAGCGTGGCTTGCGTTTTGTCGGCAGCGGCGCCCGCGCATCCGCGCTGGCGATGGACAAGCCGCTGACCAAAGCCGTCGCCGCGCGCCTCGGCATTCGCACGCCCGCCGCGGATGTGCTCTCGCCCAGTGATGTGCAGGCGCGCGTTTGCGCCATTCCCCCGCCGGTGTTCATCAAGCCCGCCGACCGCGGCAGCAGCGTCGGCGCGGCCATCGTCCGCGAGGCTGCGGCGCTGTGCCCGGCGATCGAGCGCGTCGCGCGTGAATTCGGCCGGGCGCTGGTCGAGCAGTTCATTCCCGGCCACGAACTGACGGTGGGCGTGCTGGACGGCGTCGCCCTGCCCCCGCTGCAGATCCGCCCCAAGGCCGAGTTCTACGACTATCAGGCAAAATATCAGGTCGACTGCACCGAATACCTCTTTGAAACCGCCTGCGCCCCCGCTGTGCTGGCTCAGGTGGCGGATTGGAGCGTGCGTCTGTTTCACGAGATCGGCTGCCGGCATCTGGCCCGCGTGGACTGGATCGTCGACGCCGACGGACAGGCGTGGTTTCTGGAAGTCAATACAATCCCCGGATTCACGTCGCACTCGCTGTTTCCCAAGGCGGCGGCGCGGAGCGGGCTGGATTTTTCGAGTTTGGTGGATCGACTCGCCCGAATGGCCATGGAGGACCGTCGATGAGTCGCGCAAAGAGCAAGCGCCGCGGGCGGCAGGAAACGCCCGTCTGGCGCAAACTGGCCGGCAATCTCCGACTGTGGATCGCGACCGGATGGATCGCGGCGCTGGGCGGAGCGGCCTATGGCCTGCACGCGTTGGAGCCCGCGGCCCGCGACCTTTCCGCGACGCCGTCGTATATCGAATGGGTGGATCCGCCGTGGCTGACGTGGGACGCCGACGGCACCTGGGCGATGGAATTTGATCACTTGAAAGCCGACCTTGAGTACTACATGGATCGCGACATATTCAACGTGTCGTGCGCCGCGGTCGGCCAGATGCTGAGCGACTCGCCGTGGATCGACGAGGTGGAGCGCGTTCGCAAGACGCGGCGCGGCGCGGTGGAGGTGCGCGTCCACGCCCGGCGGCCCAAGGCGCTGGTCGAGAAGTATGGCATGTACCTGTTGATCAGCGAGGAAGGCGTACACCTGCCCCGCCCGAGCGCGAATCTGACGATCGACACCAGCGAGTGGTTCGTCATTCGTGGCGTGGCCTCCGACCCGCCGGAGCACGGTGAGGTCTGGTCGGGCGACGATCTGAAAGCCGGCCTGCGGATGGTCGATTTTCTGGACCGCGCGATGCACGCCGGTCGCCTGCCGTTTCACGCGTGGATCAAGGCGATCGACGTGAGCAACTTTGAGCGGCGGGAGGACGCGAAATCGGCGGATATCAAGTTGATTACGATAAACCCGGGAAGTTATATCAACTGGGGCCTCGCGCCCGGGTCAGAATATGAAGTCGATATCTCGGCGACCGAGAAGCTGAATGACCTGGGCAAGCTGTTCGAGTTGTTCGGCCAGACCCTGCCCGCATACGGCCCGATTGACGTGCGTTTCGGGCTGAACATCGACGCGTGGCGCGAAATCGCCCCGCGCAACTGAGGAAACACTGATGGACCCGACGTCTTTCTTTGACGCCTTGATGAATACCCTGCGCACCAGTCTCAACGCTGACTGGGCCTGGGCCCCCACCGTGCTGCTGGCCATGGCCGCGCTGTTCGGCGTGGCCGTGCTCGGCCGCGGCGCGAAGATTGTCCCGACCATCGCGGTCGGCGCGGTCGCGACGCTGGCCGCCTGGGCCGGCTTTCGATTCAGCCCGGACGCGATCCAGCCGTGGATCAGCGCGCTGATCACCGGCGCGGTCGGCGGCGTGCTCGGCATCGTGTTCATGCGCTTCTGGATCGCGGCGCTGGTGAGCGCGCTGTTCGTCAGCGCCGCCGTCGGCGTTTACGGATACCAGCTCAACCGCACGCACCCGGACCTGCTCCATGAGTTCGATTCCCGCAATTTCGATGCCGAGAACGGCCTTGCCACGTTGCGGGCCGTCGAGGCCGAGGGCGGTAGCGCGGTGGCGGAGGGCTGGCTGACCCAGATTGGCGATTTTTGGACCTACCTCGGGGCGAACATTCCGAGCTTCCAGAACATGTTCCTGGCGATCACGATCCTGACTTCGATCGCGGGTTTGGTATTCGGCATCCTGCTGCCCGGGGCGTCGCGCGCCGTCTGGTCCGCCACGATCGGCACGCTGTTATGCGGCGCCGGCGCGGTCGGCTTGTGTCAGATGTACTGGCCGGCCGCCTACAACTGGATGATGAGCCAGGACCGCGGCGCCTGGTTCCTGGTCGGCGGCGTCTGGACCGCGTCGTTTATCTACAACTGGATGCAGACCCGCAAACGCAAGGCCAAGGACGCCGACGGCGCTGAAGGCGCGCCGGCCGTGGCGTAGGCCGGTCGGCAAGGCGCCCCCGGCCGTTTTCGGCGGTGGCCCGCGAAAACGGACGCCACACGAAAATCTCTCCCCGCTTGGGCAGGTAAGAACCTGCCCTTTTTCATGCTGACCGCCGTTGTCGCGTAGCCAAACGCGGCCGGGACTGGCCGCGCCTCCACCGGCTACCCGCCCCAATCGAATCGCGCTCAGATTTAGGGTTGACAACCTAACAAACACCGTACATAATCCGAGGAGATTCGCTGCAGTACACGGCGAATGCCGCCCGGCTTTTCGGCGCCAGTGTTTTCGGCCAGGGAATCGGTCGCCAGGGATGGCGAGATCTCGCGCCAAGCGTGTTCGTATCGGGTTCAGCGCCGCATCCGGCGTGGCGACCGCGAGCGCGCCCAACAAGGGAGTGACGACATGGCCGAGCGCGGCGCGACGACATCCATCGAGCGGGAACTGCTTCGAATTACTTGCGTTTTGCCTTTTTTCGGGCCGGGCGAGCTGTGCGGACTGGCCGACTTCCTCGAGCGCCGCGCCGCATTGCGGATGCGGCGCCTTGCACGAAGTCGAGGATCTCGTCCTCGCTCGCCTCGGCGTACTCGCTCTCCCAGTCGCGCAGCCGGTTCAGGGCGCGCAGGCGGGCGTCGGCGTCTTCCACCATAAGCAGCAGCCCGGCCGAGCACAGGCGGGTCACCCAGTGACCGCTGGCCCGGGCCTGTTCGTACAGGATCTTCAGCGCGGGCTCGACCTGGAAGTTGATCTGCGGCTTGCGATCCGCCATAGGATGTCTCCAATATGAACGGGAGCTTTGATATCTAGAAAAGCACGATAATCCGCGGATGGACGTCTGTCCAGCGCATCGCGTCGAACGCCGCTTCGATGTGGAACCGGGTCTTGCCGCAGGGACCGCGAGATTGACGTGCAAGAACCGGAAATTGAACGCGACGCCGCGCCGGCGACCGGCGAGGCCCGCGCACGACTTTGCCCCACACACCTCCCCAACGCCGCGCGCCCGGCGGGACGCCAACCCGCCGGCCGCGCGGTCCCGCCTTGCGCGGACACCGCGGCGCGGTCGGGACGCGGTCGCCCACACCGGCCCTCAGTGCCCCGCCACGCAGCGGCGGCTTGGCGCGCGTGCGCGATTAGCAGTGATTCCGGCGCCTGCGCCGCGCGTACCCGCCGATCAGGCCCGCCAACGGCGTCGCGAACAACGCCGCGCCGATCGCGGGGCAGCTTGGCGCAGCGGGCGGCGGGCAGGCGTCGCCGATCCCGTCGCCGTCCTCGTCTTCCTGCAGCGGATTTTTGACGTCGGGGCAATTGTCACACGCGTCACCGACGCCGTCCTCGTCCTTGTCTTCCTGACCGTTCGGGATCAGCCGGCAGTTGTCGGCGCTGTCGATCGCGCCGTCGCCGTCCGAATCCGGGTCGAAGTAGTTCGGAATGCCGTCGCCATCCGGATCGAGGTCGTCATCCGCGGCTTCGATGACATCCGGCACGTCATCGTTGTCAGAGTCGCCATCGCACGAATCCGGGATGCCGTCGCCGTCGTTGTCGCCATCGCCTTCCTGGATATTGGCGTTCCCCGCGTTCGGAATCCCGTCGCCGTCACAGTCTTCGATCTTGGGCGAATCGCAGCACACCTCTTCTCCGACGAGCACGAGGAAGCGCTCGGTCGCGGTGCGCGTGAAAATCGGCACATCGACCGCGCTGCTGACATCGCCGCTGCGCTCCTCGCCGGGGTCGTTCCGCGTCGTCTCATCGGTGGTGAGCAGCACGCGGATGGTGTAGACGCCGATCATCGGCATATCAGCCGGATCGACCTTCGCCAGGTACGTGCCGGGTATCGCGTTCGGATCGGGAATCACGCTGAGCGCCACGCGCGAGCGGTCGGGGCGAATCAATGTCGCCTCCAGCGCAGCGCCCTCGATCAGATTGGTCAGATAGATCGGCACGAGCATCATCGTCACCGGCGTGGACGCGTCGCGCACCACGCGGCGATCCAGGTCCGTGAACAGATCGACCAGCGGATTGTCAATCAACACAGTCACATTGCCGGTCTGGCGCACGCCCGCGGTCGGGTCCCCCTCAATGTTCAGCGTCCAGACGCCGGGGTTCATGTTCTTCACTTCAATCAGCAGAAAGAACCCGTCGCGCGTGATGGTCATATCCGGGTCGGGCACGCGCGTGTCGAAGCTGGCGTTTCCGCCGCCGCCGGCGGTTGTGCGCAATGTCGCCTTGACGCCGAACTGGCTCATGTCCTGCAAGTCGCCGGCCAGGACCACGCCGACGCGCTCCGCCCCGTCTTCCACAACAAACTGGAAGAAATTCGAGCGCGGCGGCCGGGTGGAACTGACGCCTGTCCCGAGCCCCGCGACCCAGCTGAGCGAGTTGCGGCCGGTCTCAAGGCAATCCGGGTTCTCGAAATAGGCTTCGAGCGAGCCGCACGAATCGATGATCGCCTCGATCGTGTCTTTTTCGCCCTGCAGCGAAACGGCGTATGGCAACTGCGGGATCAGCAGGCCCTGGTTCTGATACCGCGCCCACTGCTGGGCAAACGTGTTCACCAACGTGCTGGCGTCATCCGTATCGAACCGCGCGCCGCGCGTGTTGTCGCTCAGGTCATCCAGCACGCCATATCGCGACGCGTCGCCGGTCGAGACAGCGAACACGCGAATGCCGGCGGCGCGCAAATCGGGCAGCACATCTTCCGGATCTTCGCCGCGGGTGTTGATGCCGTCGGTGATCAGGAGCACGGCCTTGCTGCCGGCTTCGGCGGAAAGCGGCGCGATCGCCGCCCGCAGCGCGGCCCCCATCGCGGTCCAGTTGTCCGGCATGAGTCCGCCGACGATGCCGAGCAGGCCGGGCAAGGTCGTGCTGTCGACATCCTGCATCGGCGCTTCCGGCGTCGCCGTGTCGCTGAAGGAAATGATTCCCGCCCGCACGCCATCGTCGCTGGCCAGATTCAGCCATACGCGGGCCGCGGCGAGAGCGAAGTCCATCCGCGGGCCGGTGCAGTCGTCCGTCTCATCCACCATTCCGTCTTCGTCGTCGTCGATGCCGTTGCCGCAGACTTCGCCCGAATCGCTGGCGGTGTTCCAGCCCATGCTGCCGCTGCGGTCGATGACGATCATGACGGAATCAGCGGCTTCGCAGCGATTCTCGAACGTCGGCGCCACAAAGCCCGCCGGCGGCGCGGCCACCGGCAGCCCGGTCGGCGCGGTCAGGAAACTGAAGTTGTTCGTGAGATTCGCCCAGCAGCTGCGCCCGCAGGCGCGCTGCTGTCCGCTGGTCTCGCCATCGCCCTGAATCGGGTCATGGTTGCCGGGCACGCAGAACTCGGACCAGTCAAAGCCGGGAATCTGCTGCATCAGGCACTGGTTCTGGGCGTCGGCCATGATGGTCGGCACTTCCTCGAAGCAGAAGCCGTTGTCGCCTTCCGCGTATTCATCGAGATTGCCGAGCGCCAGGTGCCCCATTTCGTGTGCGAGCACGAAACCCATGTTCGCGTCGATCGCGTTGAACTGGTTGATGTGAACGCCGCGATCATCCCACGTTGACGCGTCGCAGCGAGTGCCGGGCGCATTCGAGCGACCGCCGGAGACAAAGAAGTAGACGTCCGCTTCATCCTCCGTGGCGTCGCTGCAGGTGAAGGTGACATCGCCGATCCGCAACTGCCCCTCGGACGCGTCCCACAATACGCGGCTGGCGGTGGTGATCTCATTCTGCAGCATGGTGATGACATCCGCCGTCGCCGGGAAACGGATGGCGCAGGTCATGTCGATCGTGCCGTCGGCGTTTACGGAGCCGCTGCCGGCGAATGCGGCCTGTGATAGTGACAGCATGACGAAACCGAACAGCGCGCGGGCGCCGCCCTTGCGGATGAAAAGCGCGGACATGTGAACCTCCCCTTGTGTGGCCGGCGCATCCCTGCGCCAGCGATCAGAATTATGACACAGAAGTCAAGCGGAGGCGAGATGAAGGCGGAAAGTCGGTCAATCGGGCGGAGACACTTCGGAAGCGGCAATCTCGGCTGGCGCGCTTTCGCGAACCGAGCGTTACATCGCCCAGTCTACATGAAACGATCGCGCGAGCGCGTCTTTCTGTTCCACCGTAACGCAGACGGCCTCGGCCTCTGTATCCGCGGTGGTCATATGGAAACGTCGCGGCGACCCGCAGTCGGCTAAGGCCTGGTTGCAGGCGTTGACAACGCTTTCCACATCGTACCAGTCTCCCGCCGGACTCGTCCAAAAGCGATACAGACGACCCCCATGGATAAACGAAACAAACTGCGGACCGTGGCGGTCATCGCCCTCCTGCTGACAACACTCAGGCCGAAACTCGCCCGCGCCGGCCTGGCCAAACTGCGCGACAAGGTCGTCGTAATCCGGCGGAATCATCGTCGACTCGAAATCAAAGCGTATCGCGACGCCGGCGTGGGAGAGAATATCGATCAGCGTCAGCGGAACGTCAGCGCACTCATCCGCTTCGCGCGCCGCGCGGAGTTCGTTCACAAACGCGCCGGGCTCTTCGATTGACAGGATTCCGGCCTGCGCCAGTTCGGCAACCAGCAAATGCGGACGCCGCTCCATCATCATGCTCTGAATGTCATGCCGCAGGTCTTCCGGCAGACTCGCCAGGACGCTCCGTAGTGCCGCGTCAGCGGATTCACCACCCACATGGAGCAGTGCTTTCGCCATCGCCGTCAAAACCGATTCTCTCGTTTCGCCCGATATCGCTGTCGTGAGCGCCTTCACGAGCCTCGGATCACCCGTGTCCGCGTAGTTATGCTGTATTGCTATCGCGGCCAGCTTCGCCGTCGCCGGTTCCCCCAGATCAGACAATGTCCGTTGCAGGCCGGCTTCACCTTCAAGGCGCCTAGCGCAAGCGTATCCGGCGTTCTTCAGACGATAAGCCGCCCGCGTCTGCGCGGCTGCCGCCAACTCGAGCACGCGCGGGCCGACGCCGCTTTCCAGCGTTTCGGCGGCGGTCATTTGCGGAAAATCGAAGAACTTCCTCTCGGCATCGATCGCTTTCAGCACTTCAGTCGCGAGCGTGTCGCTCGCCCGGCGCCGCAGCGCCTCGTCGCCACATTGGAGGAACGCCGTGAGGGCGGTGAGGGCGCGGTCATGCGCGCACGGAACGGACTCTAGCGCGGGCAGCAGAGTGATCACCGCTTCCAACGCCCGCTCGCACGGAAACCGCGCCGTCAGCCAATAAAGAATCTCGGCGCGCTTGTCGGCTCCCGAAGATTCCAGCGCGTCATAGAGCATCGATTCGAAAGACGCGAAGCTGAAACTCGCACATGACCGCACAATCCAGCCCGTATCGACCTCGCGCAGCAATCGCCCGATCTCGTCGATCAGTTGTGTGTTGCGCAGGGGCGCCCGCTCTGGCTCAGCGATGCGACTTCCGAAGCTCAGCTGGGCCCAATCACCGGGCGCTTCGCGTAACAGACGCAGCATTGCCGCCTCCCCGGCGGGCGCGTCGACCAACATCAGGTAATCAGCGGCTGTCTGGCGAATGGTCCATGAGCAGGACGCGTCGTCGATTGTAGCCTTGAGGCGGCGAGCCGCGTCCTGGGCGTCGATCCCCTTTATCGCGCGCCTCGACACGATGAACGTGTTCGATAACGCTTCTTGCGATAGGGGATCGAAGACTCGCGCCGTTCGGCGCGCCGCCTCGATTCGCTCTGGGTCGATAATCACCTCGATACGCGGAGCCTTCGGCTTTCCGCGAAACCACCGAAGCAGCGACCGAACAACCGCGATCATCGATGCCCGCCTTCTTGTTACACGCGCGGCCCCGCCGCCCGGATTGCGTCGGACGCCTGATCAAACCGCTTGAAGTTATCGACGAACCGCTGGGCCAGTTCCTTCGCCTTCGCCTGATACCCGTCCTGATCCGCCCACGTGCGGCTGGGGTTCAGCACTTCCGGCGGCACGTCCGGGCAACTGGTCGGCACGTCGACGTTGAAGATCGCGTGACGCTCGGTCGGGACCTCGTCCAGGTGCCCCTTCAGCGCCGCCGTGACCATCGCCCGCGTGTGCGGCAGGCTCATCCGCAACCCGACGCCATAAGGGCCGCCGCTCCAGCCGGTGTTGATCAGCCAGCAGCGCGTGTTGTGACGCTCGATCTTCTCGCCCAGGAGCTTCGCGTAAACAGCGGGATTCAGCGCCATGAACGGCGCGCCGAAGCAGGTCGAGAAGGTCACCTGCGGCTCGGTCACGCCCGCCTCGGTGCCCGCGACTTTCGCGGTATAGCCCGACAGGAAGTGATACATGGCGGCTTCCGGCGTCAGGCGCGAAATCGGCGGCAACACGCCGAAGGCGTCGCACGTCAGGAAGATGATGTTTTTCGGATGGCCGCCGACGCTCGGCTCGACCGCGTGCTCGATGTAGTGCAGCGGATACGCGCCGCGGGTGTTCTCGGTGTACTGGTCGTCGCCATAACGACACGATCCATCGACCGGGTCGAGCGCGACGTTCTCCAGCACCGCCCCGAAGCGGATCGCGCTGTAGATCTGCGGCTCATACTTCGCGGACAAGTTGATGACCTTGGCGTAGCAACCGCCCTCAATATTGAAGACGCCGGTATCGCTCCAGCCATGCTCGTCGTCACCGATCAGGCGGCGCTCCGGGTCCGCGGACAGCGTGGTCTTGCCCGTGCCGCTGAGCCCGAAGAACAGCGCCACATCGCCGGCCTTGCCGACATTCGCCGAGCAGTGCATCGACATCACGCCTTCGAGCGGCAGGCGATAGTTCATCACGGTGAAGATGGATTTCTTAATCTCGCCCGCGTAGCGCGTGCCGCCGATGATCACCAGATTCTTCGCAAAATTCGCCAGCACGAACGCGTCGGAGTTGACGCCATCGTCTGCGCCATGGGCGCGGCAGCCCGGCATGGAGATCACGGTGAAACCTGGCCGATGCGTGGCGGTTTCTTCGGCGGTCGGGCGGACAAACAACTGCCGCGCGAAAAGGCTGTGCCAGGCGTACTCGGTAATGATCCGCACATTCAGGCGGTGCGCGGGATCCGCGCCGGCATACAGGTCCTGCACAAACAGGTCACGCTCGCGCATGTAACTGAAAATATGCTGCTGAAGCTTGTCGAACACGGCCGGTTCGATCGCGCGATTCGTGTCGTTCCAGTCAATGTGCTCCTGGCTGCTCGCCTCTTTGACGAAGAACTTGTCCTTTGGTGAACGCCCGGTGCGCGAACCGGTCAGCGCCACCAGCGCGCCGTTATCGGCCAGCTGGCCCTCGCCGCGCGAGATCGCTTCGGCGACCAGCGCCGGCGGGCGCAGGTTCCAGTACGCCTTGCCGACGTGCGAAAGTCCGAGAGTGTCTAGTCCATGTCGGCTCGGCGAAATCGATTGCGGTTCCACAGTGGTTCCTTCAAAGCGGACGCCGGCGCGCCGCGAATCTGGCGCCGGGCTGGGTACGACCGCAGTTTATCGGGATCGGCCGGGCGCGCCCAACGGGTCCGTCGCCGGCGCGGGCCGGATTATCCCGGACCTGCCGAAGATTCCCGCCCCCGGCCCGATGTGTTTGCCATACTTCTGAAGCGAGGGCCGGCTTTGCGCGCCGGGCTTCGCGTGGAAAAGGGGCAGGTATGGATCCGCTTCAGATCGGACACATTATTGGTGTCGAGGGCGATTCCTGTGACGCGCAGATCAGCGTCATGGATTTGCGCATCGACTACCACGGCAAGTCCTATCGCGTCGGCCGGCTGGGCACATATGTGACCATTCCGCTCGAACGCCGGACGCTGATCGGCTACATCACGCGTGTCGGCGCCACCGGCGAACTGGAGCCCGGCCCCGACCCTGGAAAGCCGCGGCGAATCACGATTTCGTTCCAGTTGCTCGGCACGGTCCAGGGCGACAAGTTCATGCGCGGCGTCAGCGAGTACCCCACGCTCGGCGACCCGGTCCGCCTCGGCGTTGATGAAGATTTTGAGCTAATTTTCGGTTGTTTCGACGAGCTCTCTGTCGCCGATGGCGAGCGGAAGAGCTTTTCGATGGGCCGTTTCGCGATCGACACCGACTTCGAGGTCAAGGTGCTGGGCAAGGAGTTTTTCGCCAAGCACGTGGCGGTGATGGGCAACTCCGGCTCCGGCAAGAGCTGCACGACCGCCAAGATCGTACACGAGGCCGTGCGCCTGCCGCACTCGCAGGTCGTGATGTTCGACATGCACGGCGAGTATCTGCGGGCGTTCAGCGACGAAAACGGCAAGCCGCTGCCGAATGTGACCTATCTGTCGGACCGGAATCTCGTGCTGCCCTACTGGATGCTGGCGTACGAGGAGTTCGAGCAGCTGTTTCTCGATCCGAATGATCCGCTGAACATCAACGCGCAGCGCGTGTTCCTGCGCCAGGCGTTCGAGCAGCTCAAAGCCGAATCCGCCGAAGAGCTCGGGCTGAAGTGGGAATTCACGATTGACACGCCGGTGTACTACTCGCTGAACCAGCTGCAGATCTTCGCCGAGAACATGAACAAGGCGCGGTACGTGCTCAACACGAACAACTACGCCTTTTCGCGCCTGCCCTATCGCCAGTTGCCGCCCGATGAGCAGCACAAAATGCTGCTGCGGAAGCGGATGGAGTTCAACCCCGCCAGCGCTGAGGGCGAAGTGCCGCATGCGACCTTCTACAGCCGCCTGCTGGGGTTGATCAACCAGATGGAGTCGCGGCTGAATGACCGTCGCTATGACTTCCTGCTGCGGCCGTTTGATCAGGCAAAGCGGAACGCTGGATTGCGCGATCACCTGACCGAAGGTTCGACGCCGGGCGAAAAGAGCCGGATCGTCGGCTGGGTGCTGCGGCAGATGCTCGGCCAGCTCGATCAGCGCAAGAACCTGACGATCGTCGACCTTTCCGGCCTGCCGTTCGACGTGGTCGACACGACGGTCGCCGTGCTGACGCGGGCCCTGTTTGACTACAACTTCTGGTCGCCGGTGGAAGTGCGACGGCCGGTGCTGCTGGTGTTTGAAGAGGCCCACAATTACCTGCCGCGCGTGCCGCTCAAGGGCCGCAAGACGTTCGCCCGCGACGCGGTGGAGAAGGTCGCGAAGGAAGGTAGAAAGTACGGCGTGTCGGCGATGATCGTCAGCCAGCGCCCGAGCGAAATCTCGGAGACAGTGCTCAGCCAGTGCAACTCGATGGTGCTGATGCGGATGAACAATCCGGACGACCAGGAATACGCCGCCCGCGTCGTCAGCGATCAGTTCCGCAGTCTCATCAGCCTGCTGCCGAGCATGAAGCCGGGGGAAGGATTCATCATCGGCGATTCGGTGCTGATGCCGATGCGCACACTGATCGACATGCCGCCGCGCGAGCCGCAAAGCGCGAACATGGACTTCTTCAAGCTGTGGGGCATCCCGTCGGACCCGGCCGATGTCGATCGCATCGTGCAGCGCTGGTGGCGGCAGGAGCGCTCGGCCCACGATGATGACGAACTGATCAACGGCACAGGCGCCGTCGTCGGCAAGGAAGCCGGCCGCTTCGTGCCCGAGCCGCAGCCGAAACCGCAGTTGATTGTCGAGGAAGATCCGCCGGCGCCGCGCTTTGGCGCCCAGCCGCACGAAGAGACCGCCCCGGCGCCCCACGAACCCACGGTGGCCGAGGAGCCGAGCGGCGAGCGGGGCGGGATCGCGTCGTTCGCGCAGGAGAAGCTCGCGGCGCTGGCGAAGCGCCTGCGCGGCGAGCCGGAATAATGACAAACGGGGGCAGGGGCCACCCTCCCCCCGGAGCCGTTGGCGGCCGCGGCGCCCTGAGACGCGCGCCGACTACAAGATCGACCGATGCGCCGGCGGCGGCGTGTTGTCGCCGATTTTGTGCTGCTTGACCGTCTCGCCGTCGCACACGAACAGCATCATGTCGTCGTTGATGCGGGCCTGTAGGCACACCGGCCGGCGCCACAGTTTCTGAATGTTCGTCAGCGTGGCGCTGGCGTACTTGATGTCCAGATCGATGCCCAGGTGCTTGTGCGCCAGATACAACTCGCCGCGATTGCTGTAGTTCCCGTCGACAACGTAGATGTAAGGCTGGCCGTGATTGGTCAGCATGAACAGCATACGCTGTTTGATGCGGTCAAAATCACGATCCACGGCGACGATCCGGCCCGTCGAAGGGTCGTGGCGGTAGTGGTACAGCTGATAGCGATCCACAAACTCCGGCGTCAGAAACTCATCGATGAACGTCACGTCGTTGTGCACGCGGCGCACTTCGAAGATCTTCTCGCGTCCCTGATTCAGGCCGGTGTCCCACGCGCGGCGCTTGGCGATGTCGCGACACTCATCGAATTCCTTGCCAAAACGCCCCTTGTTCCAGCGCTCCTCGATGTCGCGCAGCAGCTCCACGCCCAGCTTGTACGGATTCAGCCGCCCGGGCGAAGTCGCCAGCGTGCCGGAGTGATGATCGCAATACGTGATGAGCTCATCATCGCGCAGGTGATAGCGCGTCATCATCCGCGAGTGCCAGTAGGTGGCCCAGCCCTCGTTCATGATCTTGGTCTGACCCTGGGGCGCATAGTAATACGCCTCGTCGCGGATGATCTGCAGGACATCCGCCTGCCAGTCCTGCAACGGGGCGTACTTCAGCAGAAACGCCAGCACATCGCGCTCCGGCCGGGCCGGAAAGGCCGCCGCCGCCCCCGCGATTTCCGCTTCCGCACGGTCGCGCTCGGCCTGCAGGCGCTCCGGCGAATTGATGTAACGCTCCATGTAAGGCTTGGTCTTGTATCGCACGACGCGCGACTCGATCTCGTCGCGCAGGTGGCGGCGCTCGCCCCCGGTGTCGCGCGGAACCGGCCGCGGCCCGCGCTGCATGAACGGCGAATGCGGATCGATCAGCGAATCGATCGACAGACACACATCGATGAATTTCTCGACCTGGTCATGGCCCTCGCGCTCGATATGTCGCGAAACCCGCGTGGCGTGGTTCGCCATCCCGTCCATCATCTTGCGGCTGGTGCGGCTGAACCAGTTGTTGTTCTTGAAGAAATCGCAATGGCCGTACACATGCGCCATGACCGTCTTCTGATCGACGAGCTCATTGTCGTCGAGCAGATAGGCGTAGCACGGATCATTGTTGATGACCATCTCATAGATCTTGCCAAGCCCGTAGGCGTGCTGCTTGCGCAGGCGCTCATACTCCATGCCGAAGCGCCAATGCGGATAGCGTGTCGGAAAACCGCCATAGGCCGCGATCTGGTTGATCTGGTCGAAATCGACCATTTCGAAGATCGTCTCGTAGAAATCCAGACCCTCCGTGCGGGCCCGATCTTCGATCTCGGCTCTGTATTTTTCGAGATGTCGCGGAAACTTTCGCAGCACCATGGGCGCACGCTCCCGAAATTCGGCGTTTGTTCGATTCTATCGGCATGTTCGTCCGGCGGCTTCGCGGCGGCATGGGCGCCCCGCAACCCCGAAGCGACTCGCGGGTAGCATTGACAGCCCTTGGAGCGCTCTTAGAATTCTTCGCTCACGCCATTCGGGCGGCGCCCTTCCGCGTGCCGGCGACGCATTCTCGCCATTGTCACGCGCCGAGCGACGCGTTTCGCGACGGATTTTGACGGGGGCCGACCGGCGACGGCGGTCTGGATGAACGCGCAGGAGGCGCCTTACGCCGTGATCGAAGTGGAACGCCTCACCAAGTACTACGGCGCTTTTCTGGCCGTTGATGACATCAGTTTCTCGGTCAACGCCGGCGAAATCGTCGGATTCCTCGGGCCGAACGGCGCCGGCAAGACCACCACCATGCGCATTCTGGCCTGCTTTCAGCCCGCCAGCGGCGGGTCCGCCCGCATCGCCGGGCACGACGTGTTTCGCGAGTCGATGGCCGTGCGGCGGATCATCGGCTATCTGCCGGAATCCGCCCCGGTGTATCCGGAAATGCGTGTGCGCGAATATCTGCGATTTCGCGCGACTTTGCGCGGCATCGCCGCCGGCGACCAGCAAGCCGCCATCGACCGGGTCGCGGAGCGGGCCTGGATCAAGGACGTCATCAAGCGTCCGATCGGCCAGCTCTCGAAGGGCTATCGCCAGCGCGTCGGCCTGGCGGACGCACTGCTGCACAACCCGAAAGTGCTGATTCTGGATGAGCCGACCGTCGGCCTGGACCCGAGCCAGATCCGCGAAACCCGCTCGATGATCCGCGAACTCGCCGAACAACACACCGTCATGCTCAGCAGCCACATCCTGCCCGAAGTCGAAGCCACGTGCCGTCGACTGGTGATGATCAATCGCGGCCGAATCGTCGCCGCCGGGTCGGTCGACGAATTGCGCCAGCAGGTCACCGGGCGCTCGCGGATCGTGGCCGAAGTCCGCGGCCCGGCGGACGCGGTTGTCGCGGCGATTCGCGACCTGAGCGGTGTTTCCGACGTCGCGGCGACCGAACTCAGCGGCGATGAACCCGGCTGGCAGTCCTTACGAATCGAAACGCGGGAGGATGTCCGCGAGGCGCTGCACCAACTCACCGTCACGCACCAGTGGCCGCTGCGGGAGCTGCGCCGTGAAATCGCGTCATTGGAGGACTTCTTCGTGAATATCGTCGCCAACGCGCAGGCCGCCGAGCGCGCGGGAGCGGCCTAGCATGCGAAACATCCGCGCGATCGCCAATCGCGAACTGCTGTCGCTGTTCTGCTCGCCGATGGGTTACATCGTCATCGCGTTCTTCCTCGCCATGACCGGCGTGCTGGTGGTCGCGACGAACTCCTTCGCGCCCGGGCAACCCGCCACCCTTCGCTCCGTATTCGGCTTCATGCCGGTGATGCTGACGATCTTCGCCCCCGCGATCACGATGCGGATGCTCAGCGATGAATATCGCACCGGCACGATCGAAACGCTGATGACCGCGCCGGTATCCGACATGCAGGTCGTGCTGGGCAAGTACGTCGCGGGGTTCCTTTATTACTGCGTAATGTTGGCCGGGACGCTGATCTACGTGCTGCTGATGCTGATCTACGGCTCGCCGGATCTCGGTTCGATGCTCACGTCGTATCTCGGCCTGCTGCTGGCCGGCGCGATGTTCCTGTCGGTCGGCCTGTTTACGAGCAGTTTCACGCCGAACCAGATTGTCGCCTGGGTCACGGCCGCGATCCCGACGATTTTGTTCGTTTTCGCCACAAACTGGGTCGTCAACGAGGTCGAGGGCGCCTTCCGCGAGATTCTGCAGCGGGTGAATATCTGGAAACACATGGAGCACTTCAATCGCGGTCTGGTGATATTTGAAAGCGTGGCGTTCTTCGTGGCCATCACGGCGCTGTTCATTTTTCTCACGATCAAAACTGTGGAGTCGCGCCGATGGCGGTAACCAATACGTCCCGGCGCCGCCTGATCTTCGGCGTCAATCTCGGGTTGAATGTCATCCTCGCCATCGCCGCCACCGGCCTGGCGGTGTGGGCCGCCGGCCGTTACGGCGGCCGCGTCGATCTCTCGGCGGCGAACGTCAACAGCCTCAGCCCGCGCACGCGAAACCTGCTGACAAACCTGAAGACCCCCGTGCGCATCACCGGCATCTACAGCACCGCGCTGAAGGAAGTCAGCCGCTTCGACGAGAAGCGTCGCGACACCGTCGCGGATTTCCTCGATCTGTACGACACCGCCGGACGCGAGAATGTCACCGTCCGTATGATCGAGCCGACGCGCGATCAGGCCGAGATCGAGGAACTGATCGCCCGCGTGTCGCGCCTGCCGAAATTCTCCGAGGAACTGACCGCGTACGAGCCGCCCCTGCGCAAGTTTGGCGAGATTCGCGACGCGCTCGACACGTTGATCACGCGCGAACTCGAACTGCTCGAGCGCGCCGGCGCCGATACGAATGTCGCGCAGGACATCGGGTTCACCTATGCCCAGCGCTCATTGCGTGAAATGCGCGCCACGGCCGCGGAAAGCGCCGAGCTGGTGAACACCGCCCTGGCGGGCGGCAAGCGCCCGGTGTCCGGCGCCGCGATCGCCGGCGCCCGCAAGTTCCTGACGCGGGCCGTCGCCGGGCTGGACTGGTTGCAGATGTGGATGGCCGGCGACACGGTGGACTTCCCGTTGCCCCCGCTGCCGCCGGAACTCGTCGCCGACTTTCATTCGGCCCCGGGGCGCATGGCCCCCACCATCGACCAGATCCGCCGCTATCTCGAAGAAACCAAGCCGCTTGGCTCGACGCAGATCGAACAGTTCTACAGCCAACTGGCCGACAAGACGATCGTCGTGGAGACCGATGACGACGCAATCGTTCTGCCGTTTGATCAGGTCTGGCCGATTCGTGACGGCGCGCCCGGCGCTGACGGCGACAACCGCGACTTCATGGCCGAGAGCGTGACGTCGTCAGCCGTGTTGCGCATGACCGCCACGGATCGCACGGCGGTGATCTTCGTGCGACATGGCGGCCCCTCCGTGCTGTACAGCCTTCAGATCAGCATGCCGGGACAGGCGATTCCGCCGGCGCCGTTCGCGGAAATGCGGCGCGAACTCGAGGCCGAGAACTTCCTGCTCGCGGAGTGGGACATTTCGATCGAGCCTGATCCGCCGACCGTGCCGAACACGGTCCGGACGATCTACGTCGCGCTGACGCCGACGCCGCTGCCGCAGCCGAATCCGCAACTGCCGCCCGAGTCGATTCGCCCGGCGCAGGTCGATCGCCTGTTTGAGGCCGTCAACGAAGCCGGAATGGGCGTGTTCCTGCTGGCCGCGATTCAGCCGGACTACCCCAACGGCGGCCGACATCCGTTCGCGGCGAAGATTCGCGAGCAGTACGGCGTGGGCATTCGCGAGGATCATGTGATCATCGAGTTTCAGCCCCATCCGCAGCAGCCCGGCAAGTGGTGGTTCAAGTGGCCCAACAACCTGCGCACGCTGCTTTCGGAAGTCGGCTATCAACCGCATCCGATCGTCAATCCACTGACATCGATGGCGGCCGGCATGATCAACGCCGCCCCGCTCGAGCTCACCGAGGAAACGCCGGCCGATGTGGCCACGCGCGACGTGCTGCTGGATGTACCGGCGACCGAAGATGTCTGGGCGCTCAACACGCGCGACCCGCTCGACGCGCAGGCGGACATCGGCGTCGCGCCCCGGTCGCAGGACCTGCTGCCGCCCTTCCCGCTCGGCGTCGCGGTCGAGAAGAAGAACGGACAGAAGGTCGTCGTCTTCGCCAACGACCAGTTCGTCGCCGACGGTATCGCATTCGCGTCGCGCCCGATGCAGGTGGGCGCGCTCGTGTTTCAGGCCGCCGCGTTTCCGGCCAACAAAGACATCCTCGTCAACACGCTGCACTGGCTTACCGGCGACGCGGATCGCATCGCGGTCGGCCCGCGCGGAACGGACGCGCCTCGCCTGCACCGCCTGAAGCCCGGCGCCACGCTCGATTTCTGGCGCCTGTTCATCGTCGCGATCTGGCCCGCCCTGGCCCTGGTAGTCGGCGGCGGCGTGTGGCTGTCGCGTCGGAGATAGCGCATGAACTTCAAGACAACCGCCGTGCTGGCCATATTCGTCGCGATCGGATTGATCGTGTGGATGACTTCGGGCGAAAAACCGGAAGACACCGGCCCCGCCCAGCCCGAAACCGTGCCGATGGTCACCGATCCGCCCGAGCGCGAGCGCGTCGCGCGCATCCGCATCGAGCGCGGCGCCAAGCCGGGGATTGTGTTTGAGCGCGACGCGGATGGGACGAAGGCGGGCACGGGCGCATGGCAGCTGCGCGAGCCGGTCGCCGCCCCCGCACAGAGCGCGATGCTCGATCGACTCGTGGATGAACTGCTGAGCGCCAAGGCCGATGTCGCCTGGAAACCCGGCGCCCGCGGCGCAGTTTCGCGCGAGCAGGCCGGGCTGGATCAGCCACGCGGCGTCGTCACGCTGACGACCATCGACGATCAGTCACTCGCGTTTCAAATCGGCGCGGACGTTCCGCTCAGCAGCGATCTCTATCTCGGCGTCATGGGCGATGATCGCGTCTTCCTGTCGCGGCGGGCGTTCATGTTCTCGCGCCTGCTGGATACCGAGGTCGAGGCCTACCGGGAAAAGCAACTCGTGGCGCCGGGCGGCGGCGCAGCGCAGTCGCTGAAGATCGACTGGGCCGGCAAGTCATGGGAATTCGCCGCGCGCGACGGCGCGTGGCGGCTGACATCGCCGGTGCAGGCGCCCGCCATCGCCGCCGCCGTCGAAGAACTGGCCCGCAAGATCGCCGTCGTGCGCATCGTTGATTTCATTGACGACAACCCGGCGTCATTACGGGCCTATGGCCTTGAGCGTCCGCATCTGACCTTCGAAGTCACATTTGAGAAACAGCGCCTGGCGAACCCCGAAATCCTCGACGGCAAAGACGAAGAACCCCGACTCGAGCGCTACGAAGAGACGTACCGGTTGAAGGTCGGCGGCTTTGCGGATCTGGAGAAGAAGGACACGCGCTACATCCAATGGGGCGACAACCCGTGGGTGGCGACGGCGTCCAGCGCCGCCCTTGACGCGCTGCAGCCAAATCTCGACAAACTCCGCGATCCGAGCATTTTCGCGCTGCCCGCGAGCGCGATGGAGCGGGTACGCGTCACGCGCGATGGCGAGTCATACGCGCTTCGGCGCGGCGAAGGCGGCTGGATCGGCGAAGAAGGCCTGGCCGACGCCGGCGTCGTGGAAATTGACCCGGACGCCGCCACCGAGTTTGTGCAGGCCCTGGCTGAATTGCGCGCGTCCGACTTCGAGGATGAGCCCGCGGATTTTGGCCTGTACGGCCTCGACGCGCCGAAGACGGAGTTTGAGGTCACTACCCGTGACGGCGAAACCGCGCGCCTGCGGATCGGCGGCACATCCCCAAGCGGCGCCAACACCTTCGCCCGGGTCGACGAATCAGGCAGCGTGGCGATATTGACGACCGCCCGTGTCGAGCAGATCGCATTACCGCCGATTGCGTTCGCCGCCCGGCGGATGACTGACTTTGACGCCGCGGACATCGGGCGCATCACGATCGAGCAAGGCGACCGCGCGTATGACGCCATGCGCCATGACAACGGCTGGAAGCTGCTGAAGCCCGGCGGCGCCCCGGCCAACGGCGTGGCGCTGGAGCGTTTGGCGCTGGACATCTCGCAGCTGCGCGCCAAGCGGGTCATCGGTCGCGGTGAGCTCGGCGCTTTCGGCGCCGCCGGCGCCCAGGCGGCGATCGCGTTTGATACGCCCGGCGAAAACGGCGAGTGGCAGACCAATGTGCTGCGCGTCGCGGAAACGGCCGACGGTCACGCGCACGCCGCATTGGATGGTCGCGCGCTGGTGTACGAAATCGATCGCACGGTGTTTGATGTGCTGTCGGCCGAGTTGATCAACCCGCAGTTGTTCACGTTTTCGCCGGCCCAGATTCGCTCGATCGAAATCCGCAAAGGGGCCGAGGTGCTGAGCTTTCAGCGCGGCGCCGCGGATGAAGCCTGGCTGTTCGGGATCGACAAGTCCGTCTCGCTCAAGCAGCGCGTCGTGAATGACCTGACTCGCATGATCGCGGACCTGCGGGTGGAGCGCTTCCTCAAATACCTCGACGCGGACCTGGCCGTATCGAGCCTGTCCGCCGCCCCGCGCACCGTTGTGCTGACGCTCGACGATGGGCGAACGGTGACGCTGCAGTTCGAGGCGCCCGAATTCGGCCCCTCAAAGCGCGGCGCGTGGGTGGAAAGCGGTCGCACGTTCGAACTCAGCGACGGCGATGCCGCCCTGCTGTTCCGCGGGCCGGATTCGTACATCGACGCCAGCGGCGGGTAGCCTTAGCGCGCCGCCGGGGCGTCTTCGTCGTTTCCGCTTCCGCTCCAAAGCGCGTTGCTGGGCATATCCGGGACCGTTTCGGAATCAACGTAGCGCCCATCGCCAAGGCGCCGGTACCCGAAGTATTCCATCGTGCTCCGTTCGGCGTGGCCATCGCAGAACACCGCCACCGCCTGATCCAGATGGCGCGGGTCGAGCGCCGTGCGCGGACTATCCGCGTCGCCCGAGCCGCGATCCGTATTCGCCGCCAGCCGCGGCGGATCCAGCGTCCAGGCGTGATTGCCCAGCGCCGCGTAGTCGGTCCCGTTGTTCTGGTACTCCTGTCGATCGGCCGCGGCCACGCCGGCCGCTGTGCCGAAACAATCGCCGGCCATCACCGTCGCGGCGAAACTCCTGATGCGTGAGCGGTTGACCGGGAAATTCGTATATTGCCCATCGGCCCGGCGCCGGGCGTTGCCGAGGAACTGGTGGTTGTAGCCAAACGCGTGATTGCGCTCGTCGACGCGCTCGGGGACCTCCGGGCATGAATAGACTTCATGGTCGTAGTCCTGGCGGTCATTCATCGGGTCCGGCGTGTTGAAGGCGTGCAGGCCGACATAGCCGCCCATCGTCGCGATCCAGCGCGGCCGATACTTCTTCCCGTTCCCGACGTTGTAGAAATTCAGCGGGTTGGACGTGCCGCCGCCGACGTTCGCATAGCGCCCGGGCAGCACGATGTCGGCGTTCTCGTCCGCGTAAATGTGCCAGCCGTGCGCAAGTTGGCGCAGATTGGACATGCACTTCGTCGCCCGCGCCTGGGCCCGCGCTTTGCCCAAGGACGGCAGCAACGTCGCGATCAGCAGCGAGATAATCGCGATCACGACCAGCAGCTCCACCAACGTGAATGCGGCGGCGCGACGAGAATTCATGCGTGGCTCCTGTGGCTTCCGACTCACGGGCGCGCATGTTATGCGCCCCCCTGCCGCGCCGCTACCACAAACGCTATCCTGCCGCACATGACGACCAGACCCAACCCGAATCCGCCAGACGCGAAGCGCGTGCGCATCACGGACGTCGCCCCGCGCGACGGCCTGCAGAACGAGCCGAACCCGATCGCGACCGAGGACAAGGCCCGCCTCGTCGAGCTGTTATGCGCCGCCGGCGTCGATGAGATCGAAGTGTCCAGCTTCGTATCGCCGCGCTGGATTCCACAACTCGGCGACGCCGAAGCGCTTTTCGCCGCGGTGCGCGCTGCAAAGCCGCCGGGAATGCTATTCAGCGCGCTCGTTCCGAACGAAAAGGGCATGCTGGCGGCTTCGCGCGTCAACCAGGACGCCGGCGGGCGGCTGATCGACAAGATCGCCGTCTTCACCGCCGCGTCGGAGACGTTTTCGCAGCGAAACACGAACGCGTCAATCGCCGAAACGCTGCAGCGTTTCCGTCCGGTGATCGAAAAGGCGAAGCGGGAAGGAATGCTGACGCGCGGGTATGTTTCCTGCGTGATCGCGTGCCCGTTTGAGGGCGCGATCCGGCCGGCCGCGGTCGCGGATGTGGCGCTGGCGCTGCGCGATCTCGGTGTCGACGAAATCGACCTCGGCGACACGATCGGCGCCGGCGACCGCGACTCAGTCGCGCGGATGCTCGATGCCGTCATCGCCCGCGCGCCGTTGGCGGAACCCGCCATTGAGGCGCAAACGCCGACAGTGACGCTGCATCTGCACGACACGTTCGGCCGGGCAACCGATTGCGTGGCGGTCGCGCTGCAGCGCGGCCTGCGCTCGTTCGACAGCGCCGCCGGCGGCCTCGGCGGCTGCCCGTACGCGTCCACGCCCGAACGCCGCGCGCCGGGGAACCTCGCGACAGAACGGCTGCTGGAAACGCTACGCGCGGCGGGATTCGAAACGGGGGTAGACACGGAGCAGTTGCGAGAAGCGGGGGCATTCGCGCTTTCGCTGCGCCGTAACTAGCCGAGTTCGAGGCCCCCGGCGAGTCGCCAGTCCGCCCTCACCGCGTCAGCGCAAACAGCACGATGTTCGTCGCCAGCTTCCGCGCGTCGTCATCCAGCACGCCGCGACAGTTGTAACACGCGTGCCCGTCCAGGCCGCAGCCCAACGCGTAAGGGCTGTACACCACCGTCAGTCGGCCGTCGATTTCGAGGCCCCACAACTCCGGCGTGCGCAGGTTCGGGTTTTCCGCCAACGCCTGCGCCCGATACGCGACCGACTCGATGCGATAGCCCGGCGATCCGGAAAAGATCGGGTGTGAAGGCTCCAGCCGGCGCAGCGCGCCATCCGGCACAGCCGACGCCAGCATCGCCCGGAATGACGCGTCAAACTCGCGCCGACCGCAGCACGCGTCCGCCAGCAGAAAGCCGCCCCGCCGCAGATGCTCCGCCAGCGCGAAGCGCTCCTTGACTGAGAGCTCGAACGAATAATGCCCCGTCATGTACAGCACCGGCGCGCGGCGCAGCGCCGCCGGTTCCAACGGCGTCGGCCGCGGCGCTGGCGCGACACTCAGCCCCGCGTTCTCATTCAAATACTCCGCGAAATGCGCCAGCGCGTGCGGGTCCGGCTGCCAGTCGCCCTGATACGCCACCTGCCCCAGTACGAGGGCATCGCCCGGCGGCGGCGGCTCGTCGGGATCATCCTGCGCGGCGAGCTTCACCACATCCAGGCGATCGCGCAGCGGACGCCGACCGGTCGCGAACGCCGCAATATTTTCGCCAATCTGAAACGCGCGCTCACCCAGCACGGGAATGTTCGCCTGCTCCCAGTGGCATGACAGATCAAACGGACTGTAAATGATGCTCGTACGGCAGCCGATATCCACGCCCATCAGGCCCGCCGGGGCAATCTCGTGATAGGCGTGGTAGACCGGATGGCCGGGATCGAGTTCGCGCAGCGGCGTCAGCGGAAACGTCTCCGCGAAGAACGCCTCGGCCCCTTGCTTGAAATCGTCACGCCCGCAACACGCCTCGACCAGCAGCGTGCCGCCCTGCTCCACATACGCGCGCAGTTTGTCGCGCTGGTTCTGCGTCCATTTGGGGAAATCGTGCCCCTGCATATATAGCAGCGGCGCCGCCAGCCAGCGCTCCAGTGGCGCGTCAAACGCCACCGTCTGCCAGCTCAGCGGCTCCCCGAGTTTGTCGCCCAGCCGCGCCAGCAGGTGTTCCAGGTCATTGCGATCCGGGTTCCAGGCGTTGTCGTCCGACCATTGCAGCTTCTGCACCAGCAGCGGCTTGCGCCCCTTCGCGAGAAACATGATCGAAAAACAGGTGTTCTCCAGCGAGCCCCACCCGCCGTCGCCGCGCTGATCGCGCACCAGCTTGGCCACGCCGGCCCGATACCAGTCATGGCGACCAAAGGTCTGCAAGCCGCTGAGAATGCCGCAACGCTCGACCGCGTACAGCCAATACTGCACATTGGAGCGGCCGCGGCCGGGATTCTGCTCCGCCGTAAACTCGCGCCCGAGCCAGCGCAGGCCGTTCATCAGCGGGGCGTCCTCACGATAGCGCCCGCAGTTCGGCGCGAGGCCGTTGCGCATCCCCTTCTCGGTCGGGCTGGCGACGGCGCTGCCGAGAATCAGCAGATCGCTGACGCCGGCGGCGGTCATGCTGCCATAGCTCGATCCGCGAAACGTGTAGCTCCAACCGCCGTCACGATTCTGCGTCGTCAGCACCCGTTTGCGGGCCGCGCCCCAGACGCCGCCCGGCACCTTCACGCCGATTTGCGCGGCGGCGTGCAGCCCCAGCAACGCGAACTGAGAGTTGGAGTGATCGAAACTGACCGGATTGAGTTGATAGCTCCACAGGCCGGTCTCGCCCTGGGCGCGCATCAACCACCGGGCGCTGCGCTCGACCTGCTTGCGGTACTTCTCGCCATCGGCCTGCGCGAGCGCCATGATCTTGAGCGAAACGACGTAGACGTGTTCATCGGACGAATCCGCGATGACGTCGAGCGCCCGCGCGATGTGCGGCGCTGTCGCCGGTTCGCCCGCGAGCAGCAGCGACAGCGTCGCCAGGCAGGTATAGCCGTGCTCATAGCGTCCCGCGGCCGGCCACGAGCCGTCCGCCTGCTGCCGCGCCTTGAGGTGTCGCGCGCCGGCGGTAATCGCGGCCCGCACTTCCGCCCCGGTGACTTCGCCGCTGGAATGCGCCCCGGACATCGAAAGGACCAGCACCGCGACAAGGCCCCAGGTTGATCGGCGCGGTTTCACTCGGAATCTTTCCGTTTTGCCGCGGGCAGGATGCTCAACCAGCCGCGCAGACACGCCTGCCCACCGCGCGATTCGCGCGAAGAGCCCCTACTGAACCTTGATCTGCTTCACTTCGGTCATGCGGTACAGGCTCATCACCATTCCATCTTCGTTCTTGTCCTCGCCGACCTGCAGCACGCCCCGCACGATGATCGGCCGATCCATCGTGTATTCCGCCCAGTGGCCATCGGCCACCGTCACGTCGATCCACTCGTTCATACTCACCGGCGCGCCAAAGCAGCAACTCGACTGATTTCGCATCAGCAGAAACACGCGCACCAGCCCGTTGCGAATCTCCAGCGGCATCATGAAACCCGAGACCGCGACCTTTTTCTGGTCGAGCGCCGCGATCGGCTCTGGAATCGCATTGACGCCCAGTTCCGTCAGATCCACATCCTGAAACCCGGGCGCGCCGAAGCTGTAGTACGGGAACGACGCCAACTCCTTGAATGTCGTCGAGCGGTATTCGCCGGTCGGATCTTCCGGCGGCGGCGGCGCGTCCTGCACCTGCAACAGCGACGGCGGGATAAAGCCGCCCCCCTGCTTCGGCAACTCGGGCGGCCGCATGTCGGTCCCGCCCGGGCCGAATGGTCGCAACGGCGCGCCGTCTTCCTCGGGCGACCCGTTCGTCCCCGGCTCCTTCGGCGGCGGCGCATCGAGCGGCGCTGCGGGGCGGGATTCATCAATCGGCGCGGGCGGCGGGCGATTGTCGCAGCCGAGCAGGACGACGACCGCGAAAAGCGAACCGATTCTGGCAAGTCTCATCATTGCGTTACGCCCAAAGGGTGGAATTCAAACAACCGACGCGCGAATCCGCGTTGAGCGTTTGCATCCGTCGGGATCCGCGCGCTCATTGGTTATTGTAACAGTCCGCCGCTGTACGGTCGCGCCAGATGCCCCCTTCATTCCCCGCGGCGGGCGCGGGCCGCGGCGAGGCGGGCCTCATAAACCTCTTCACACTCCGGCGGCCGCATATAAAGGGGCGTGATTTCGCCGGGCCCGTCGAAGGCGCCCGCAGCCGCCCGCGCAGCGCCCAGCGCCAGCACATCCGCCGCGGTCGCGTGCCACGCCGACGGCGCGACGATTTCGCCAAACACCGCCAGATCCAGCGGGGCCTTCTCACACCCCGGGCCGGTAAACAGGACGGGCGAACCGAGCGCCCCCAGCCACGAATTCAGATCAACCGTCGCCGGCGCGATTCGTTCGATGACGCCGTCCGCGCCATCCGCGGCGTACAGCCCCGCCACGAAATGCCCGCCGCGCAGATTCAGCAGTGGCACGACCAGCCCGGCTGACCTGGGCGGCGAAGCGACCTCCGCGGCGTTCACGCGCAGCGCCCGCAGCGCCATCGCGGCCATCGTCGGGACGCCGATGACTTCGCAACCGATCGCGGAGCGCAGCATCGCCGCGACCGTTGCGCCGACGCGCATCCCCGTGAAACTCCCGGGCCCGCGCGACCAGCACACGGCGGCGATATCCCGCGGCGCGCGCCCCAGCTCCGCGAGGAGCGCCTGGATGGTCGGCAGGAGTTCGGTCGTGGAACGCTGTGGCGCGTGGAGTTCACGCTGGGCCAGCAGTTCGGTTGCGCCGGATGCGCGCCGCGCGCCGATCGCCACGCTACCCACCGGCGCCGCGGTTTCGATCGCAAGTAACGTCATGCGTCTGCGCCCGTGGGCGGCGCGGACGCGCGCGACAGCCGGTGGCGCGGCGCTTCAGGCGGGTTTTTCACTGCGTGGATTCCCGCCTGCGCGGGAATGACGCGCGCGTTGCTGGGTCGGCACATCCTAGACACCATCACCCAAACACCAGCACCAAACACCATCACCCAAACACCGCACCCAAACCCAAACACCAGCACCCAAATACCATCACCCAGCACCCAAACACCATCACCCAAACACCGTCACCCAAACCCAAACACCATCACCCAAACACTCATGCCCGCAGCGATTCCGCTACCTTCTCGCTCGGGGCGAAGCCGCGCCGCATCGTGTTTTCCGTCACCGTGCGCGGCTCGCAGAACTGCAGCAGATAGTCTGGCCCGCCGGCCTTGCTGCCCATGCCCGACATCTTGAAACCGCCGAACGGCTGCAGGTCTACCAGCGCGCCGGTGATCTTGCGGTTGATATAGAAGTTACCGTACTCGCACTCCTCGCGGGCGCGCTCAATGTGCGCCGGGCTGCGTGAGAAAATCCCGCCCGTCAGCGCGTAGTCCGTGCCGTTGAAAATCTCGATCGCGTGGGCGATGTCCCGCGCGCGGATCACCGCCAGCACCGGACCGAAGATCTCTTCCTGCGCAATCCGCGCCTCCGGCGGCGTATCCAGAAAAATCGTCGGACCGACGTAGTAACCGCCGGTTTCCGCCACCAGGGCCGACGTATCGACCTCCAAAGCCAGTTTCGCTTCGCCCTTGCCGATCTCGATGTAACGCCGGCAGCGGTCGTACGACTCGGCGTCAATCACCGGCGGCACAAACGTCCCGCAATCATCGCCGGGGCCGACCTGTAACGAACGGGCCGCTTCGACCAGGCGCTTCGTGAAGCGGTCATACACGCCATCGAGCACAATGCAGCGACTCGACGCGGAACACTTCTGCCCCGCATAGCCGAACGCCGCGTGCAATACGCCCTTCACGGCTTCATCGAGATCCGCATCGGAATCGACGATCGTCGCATTCTTGCCACCCATCTCGGCGATGACTTTCTTGATACCGGGCTGGTCCGTCAGCGTGTCGGCGGAGACCTGATTGATGTGCGTACCCACCGCGCGCGAACCCGTGAACACCGTCATGGCGACTTTTTCGTGCCGCACCAGCGCATCGCCGACTTCCTCGCCCGGACCCGGCACGTAGCTCAACACGCCCTTCGGCAGGCCGGCTTCCTCGAACAATTCCATCAGGCGATAAGCGATGACCGGCGCCTGCTCGGCCGGCTTCATGACGACGGTGTTTCCCGCGACCAGCGCTGCCGACGTCATCCCGGTCAGAATCGCCAGCGGGAAATTCCACGGCGCAATCACCGCGACCACCCCGCGCGGGCGATAGAAATACTCGTTCGTCTCGCCCGGCACGTCGCGCCGCCGCGCGCCGCGCGCCAGGCGCAACATCTCGGTCGCGTAGTAATTGAGGAAGTCAATCGCTTCGGCAATATCCGCGTCCGCTTCGCGCCACGGCTTGGCGCATTCAAATGACTCGATCGCGGCCAACTCAAAGCGATCGCGTTCCATCAGCTTCGCGGCATCGAACAGCACATCCGCACGTTCCGCGACCGGCGTCCGGCGCCATGATTCGAACCGTGAAGCCGCGACCTTCGCCGCGCGATCGGCCGCCGCGCGCGTGCCGCGCGCCGCGCGACCCACCACAATCGACGGGCGCGATGGGCAACGCGAATCATCCCACGCGTCGGTGACGACGCGCTCGCCGTCGATGACCAGCGGGCATTGCCGCCCGAACGTGGCCCGCACCGCGTCGATTGCCTTCAGCATTTTTTGCCGATTCGGCTCGCGCGAAAAATCGGTCTCCGCAATATTCACAAACGGCTGCATGATTTCTTCTCCACGCTCGTAGCGCTTCAGCGGGGTTCGCTTGAACGGCGCCGTGTCATCGCCAACCGACTGCGGGTCGCGCAGCAGCTCGCCCACCGGCGTATCCGGGTCCACGGAATGCCGCAGGAATGACTCATTCGCCGTATTCTCCAGCAGACGCCGGATCAGGTAGGCCATGCCGGGCAGCAGGTCGCCATAGGGCGTGTACACGCGGCAGCGCTCGCCCATTTCCGCGCCCGCTTCGCGAATCGGATCGCCCATGCCGAACAGCATCTGCAACTCAAACGCGGTCGGCGGGACATCCCACATCCGCTTGAGCGCCAATCCGTGCGCGAGGCTGCGAATATTGTGGCTGCCGAGCGCCGTGTGAATGTGCGCGTGCGCGGCCAGGAGCATGTGCGTCATCCGCTCGTAGCACGCGTCCGACATCCATTTCTGTTCCCATACCGGCCACGGCCAGTGCAATTGATCATGCACGACCGTTTCGGTGTCCCAATAGGCGCCTTTGACCAGTCGCACCCAGATCGGCGTTCCGCGTTGTTTGCACCACGCGATGAGTTCCGCCGCATCCCGCTCCGCGTCCTTCAGATACGCCTGCAGCACGACGCCGAAGTGCGGATAGTCGCGGAACTCGTCCTCCATGAAGACCTCGCGGCAGATCGCCAGCGTCAGGTCCTTGATGAAGTAGTGTTCCATGTCGATATGCACGTGACAGCCGCCGGCCATGCCCCTGCGCAGGATCGGGCGCAACCGGTCTTTCACGTTGCGCTTGGTCCCCTCGGGGTCGATCGGGTCAAACTGCGAGTACAACGACGTCAGCTTCACCGAAACGTTCACGCGCGGCAGCGCCACGCCGTTCGCCCGGTCAATCAGTGGAACTTCCGGCCATTGCCGCGCAAGCCCCGGCAACTCATCGAGTAGATCAAAGTAAATCTTCTGATAATCCTCGGACTCGACTTCCGAAACGGCCGCCTCGCCCAGCACGTCGATCGTGAACGCGGCGCTGCGGTCGCGCATCCGCCGCACGGCGGCGGCCGCTTCCGCCGGTCGCGTGCCGGCGATAAAGCGATGCGCCATGGCGACCGAGACATTCGAAGCGATTCCGGAGAGCAGCCGGGCGCGCGGCGAATCAACGCCCGGAAAATCCATGACGGCGGAGATCAGTCGCGACATGCGTGACGGCGCGGGCGCGGCGTCGGCCAGCGGCGCGAGCAGCGGCGCGCCACTCGCGGTCAGTCGCGCGCGGCGCGCGGCGCGCACGGCCGGATGCACGAAGTATTGTCGCAGGTGGTGCGCAACGTCACGCCGGTCGTTCATCATCGGCAGCACGTCCACGAAGCGGAACGCCTGCACCTTGAGCCACTCGTCGTTCATCAGCCAGCGCATGGCGCGCTCTTCCCACCACCGCGCCTGAAGCAGGCTCGGGCGGGCCGAGCGCATCGCCGCAAACATGCGCTCGCCGATTTCACGCGTCAGTTTCTCGTGCGCGGTCCTGTCGAAATCTCGCGTCAAGCGTCCTCCTTCGCCGGCGTTCGCGCGAAATCTCCGCGGAACCGAGCACAACCACCCAAGCCGTGATTCTATGGGGCCTTATGAACCCCCTCAAACCCGCCGCCAGCCCGCCAAGGTCCGAAAATCCGATCCCAAAGTAGCCGCGCCGGCCCCTCGTCCGTCTTCCGCGTTGACGCGACCATTCTGGACAGGCGAAATTCGTTCGCAAGTTTACGGCTATGGGATGTATAATGCCCGCTGCGGGATCAGCCAGTTCAGGCGCTCGGCCCGTCACGTCTCGAGCCGCAACTCCTGGCTGGTCCGGCGGCATCACATCTAAAGGAGAGGTCTACGATGAGGAAGGTCCCAGCACTATGTCGCGGCGTGTTTGTCGCGATCGCACTGTTGCTCTGTATTGAGCAGCCGCTAGCGCAGGGAGCGGTATGTCCCTGCGATTTCCGTCCCGGTCCGTTCAAAGTCTGGGTCATGCTGGACACCCAAACGGTGGCAGTCATCGATTGCCGCACCGGGCAGATCCTCGGTTTCGTACCGATGGGCGGGCCCTGCAACTCGATTGTGGCCAAGGCAGACTGTTCGGTCGTGTTCGTCGGCACAACCGGCAACCCGACCGCCAATCCGCCCAAGCCGCCCGGATTCTGTGATATCGATTGTCGCACCCTGCAGGTGACAGAGCGGGCCTTGCCCGCGCGGCCGATTCCGAATGGCATAATCTGCAAGGGCGATCAGGTCTGGATCGCGATGGAAAATGGCGTCGTCGCGGTTTTCAACTGCGTGACGGGCGCCATGCAGTTCGTGCAGGTCGGCGGCGGTTGCAACACGATCCTCGCGAAGTGCAACGGAAACAGCGTGTTCGTCGGCACCGCCGGCGATCCGGCCGCCGGCATCGCGCCCGGGTTTTGCGATATCGACTGCCAGACGCTGGTCGTCACGCCCCGCCCGCTGCCGGTTCCGCCGGTGGCGAACGGCATGTGGCTGACGCCGGACGACCGCAAGCTGTGGATCATGCTCTCTGACTTCAGTGTGTGCGTGTTCGACTGCCTCACGGGTCAGATCGTGGCGAAGATTCCGGTTGGCGGCGCCTGCAACAGCATCGTCGGCAAATGCAACGGCGCGACCGTGTTCCTGGGCAACGTCGGCGGCGATGTGCCGCAACAGTTCTTCCCGCCGGTCGGATTCAATCCGAGTTCACCGCCGACGGGCAACTTCACGGTCGACAGCTTCTTTGACATTGCGTTCCAGGTTGAACTGGACCTCGGGCAGGGGCCAATGCCGGTCGCCGGCAGTGGCGAAATGCTGGTGCAGCGCACCGATCCGCAGGGCACGCTTGGGAATCGGGAGATTCCGATCGAAATCGTGGCGATGAACCTGCAAGGCATTTCGCCGATCGGGCCGGTCATCGTCGAGAATCTCGGTCCCGCACCTGGACGCGTGCTGGGCGCTCCGGATCCGCTGACCGATTTCCCGGTTCAGGCCGTCGACTCGTTCTTCGACATCACGTATCGCATCACGATTCCGGAAGCGCCGGGCGGGCCGGTCGTGTACGAAACCCCACCGGGTGCGAATGTCCGGCTTGAATTGGATCCCGATGGTCCGCCGCTGACCCGCATTCCGTTTGCGTGCGACTGGTGGCGGACGCCGCCGGGCGTGCAGGTTCCGATCATTCAGATCACGACGAACCCGGCATTCCCGCCGACCGGCGTGGTGCGCTGCGATCGCATCTGCTTCCCGCCGCCGCCGCCGCCGAAGCCGCCGGGAGTCTGCGACATCGACTGCGCGACGCTTCAGATCATTCGGGACTGCCCGTTGCCGTTCCGCCCGATTCCGTGCGGCGTGACGATCCGTCCGGGCGACCAGGAGATCTGGGTCGCGATGGCCAACGGCACCGTCGGCGCGTGGGATTGCGACTGGAATCTGCTTAAGCCGATTATTGACGTCGGCGGCGGCTGCCAGACGATCGATTGGAAACCGGACGCGAGTGTGCTGTTCGTCGGCACCGCTGGCAGCCCGACAAAGCCACCGGGAATCTGCGACATCGATCCGGTTACCTGCGCAGTCAGCGAAAATCAGATGCCGGGCGTCCCGCTGCCGAAGGGTCTGCTGGTCTGCTCGATTCCGTGCCCGGGAGACATTGACGGCGACGGCGACGTCGACCTCGGCGACCTGGCGGGTGTGCTGGCCGCGTTTGGCACCACCGCCGGCAGTCCGGGCTACAACCCCAACGCCGACATCGACGGCGACGGCGATGTCGACCTTGGCGACCTGAGCGGTCTGTTGGGCTTCTTTGGCACGATCTGCTAAAGGGCCGATGGTGGCTTGATGGCTGGCCCGGGTAGTTGCCGGGCATAAGGCGAGCTTACCACCCGATGAGAGGGCGATGACAGTGGGCCGTCGAGCGCATCCGTGCTCGACGGCCTCTTCTTTTTGAATTCGCATTGAGCAAAGCGCCGCCGCATCTTAGGCTCTTGCAATGCGCGACCGTGGCCATCTGACGACCGAAACACCCAACCCGGCTTCCGCCGCGCTCGACGCGCTGCCGCTCGCGGACGCGTTCGACGTGATGAACGGCGAGGATCGGCGAATCCCCGACGCGATCGCCGCCGCCAAACCCGCGATTCTGGCCGCGATTGAACGCGTCGTCGCCGCGCTGCGCGCCGGCGGTCGTTTGATCTACATCGGCGCCGGCACCAGCGGCCGCCTGGGCGTGCTCGACGCCGCCGAGTGCCCCCCGACGTTTCTTACTGATCCTGACATGGTGCAAGGCGTGATCGCCGGGGGCGCGGCGGCGCTGACCCGCGCGATCGAAAACGCGGAGGACGACGCCGACGCGGGCGCCGCCGTCGTCGACCAACTGCGCCTCAGCGAACGCGATGTGCTGTTTGGCATCACCACCGGCGGCACAACCCCGTATGTCCACGGCGCGATCGGTCGCGCGAAGCAGCGCGGGGCGGCGACCGTCTTCTTCGCCTGCGTACCGGCCGAACAGGCGCCGGACGACGCGGATGTATCGATCCGCGTGCTGACCGGCCCCGAGATCATCACCGGCTCCACGCGATTGAAAGCGGGGATCGCCACCAAGATGACGCTGAACATGATCAGCACGCTGGCCATGACGCGGCTCGGGAAGGTCTATGGCAATCTGATGGTGGACGTGAATGCGCTGGGCTGCGAGAAACTGCGCGACCGCGCGACGCGGATCGTGATGCGCCTGACGGAGCTCCCGCGCGAACAAGCGGCCGCGGCGCTTGAAGCGGCCGACTGGAGTGTCAAGGCCGCGGTGTTGATGACCCGAACGCGCGTCTCGCTATCCGCCGCCCGCGAACAACTCACCCGCCACGCCGACGACCTGCGCGCCGCGCTGGGCGAGCTCGCGTCCGGACGAGGACATTGACCTTCCTTACGCTCGCGTCCTCCCCCTTTCCAGCTTCGTTTCGGCGTGGGGTCCCGGGCTTGACGCGGACTCGTTGTCGTCGCCCTCCTCACCGCGCACGCGCTATGATATTATTAGGGGGTCTGTGGGAACGCGCGAAAGCGATGCGAGCAGGCGACCTCACGCGCATATCGCTGATACGGTATCACGGCAGGTCGACCGCGGAGGGCGAGCGCAGCGCATGTCGGTGACGTCTGGTGGGGTTGCCCGGCCGGACTCGGGGCGCATTAGCTGACCGGTCGAGCCGTTTCTCTGTGTCGCGCCGATGGGGGAGTACTTACCTATGCAGTCCTTTCGGAAAATTCTGCTTGTGAGTCGGGGCGGCACGGATGAGACTGACGCGCTCAAACAGGCGCTGAGCCTCGCGCGCAACAACAAGGCGCAACTCACGGCGATCATCGTCGGCCCGGAAGTACCAGGCGCGATGGCGCCATACAAAGAGAAGCTCGCGGAGTCGCTGAAACAGGGCTTGGAAGAGGCGATTGATCGCGTCTGCAAGTCGATCAAGCTCGATCCCAACAGTGTGCCCGTCACTGTGCATGTTGATTGGGCTGGTACGCCTGTGGTACACATCATCCAGCGCGTGCTTCGCGAAGGCTACGATCTGATCGTCAAGCAGGGGGAACCCAGCGATAATCAGAGGGGCTTCAAGGCATTCGACATGCACTTGCTGCGAAAGTGCCCGTGCCCCGTGTGGCTCTGTCGCCCGATCGCCCGTAGTCGCAATGAGATTCATGTGGGTGTGGCCGTCGATCCTGAGAGCCAGGAAGCCGCCGGTCATGATTTGTCGCTGCGGCTGCTCACGGTCGCCCGATCACTCGCGGACACTTGCAGCGGAAAACTGGCGATCATCTCATGCTGGGAGTTCCAACACGAAGGGATCCTGCGATACAACGTCTGGGCGCGCGTCCCGGAGGACGAGCTGGATCGCATCATCGAAGACGCGCAAGCGGCGCATCGCAGACAGCTGAATGACCTGATCGCCCAATCCGGGATCAGTGGAGCGTGTGACGTCCACCATCTCCGCGGGCAGCCGAGCGAGGTGATCCCAGCGCGTGTCGAGGAGCTGGATCTCGATATCCTCGTGATGGGGACGGTGGCGCGCACTGGTATCCCGGGCTTCCTGATCGGGAACACGGCAGAGAACATCCTGCAGAAGATTCGCTGCTCTCTGCTCGCGCTGAAACCCCCCGGATTCATCTCGCCCGTCAAAGCCTACTGAAAACTCGGATGACGACACGTCGCTGCGCCGGGCGCGGATCGGGGCCCGGCGGACGACGATTCGCCCGCGCCCCGACCGGCCTAATCCCCACCTTCGGCGTCCTCGTCCGCGTCGCCGTCGGGGTTCAGCGGGTCAACCCGCACGCTCCCATCCGCGTTCTGCTGCACGACCCGAATCCGCTGTTCGGCGTGCGCCAGTTTGGCGCGGCAATGCGCCACCAGCGCGCAGGCCTCTTCGTAGCGATCGACCGCTTCCTCCAGGTTGATCTCCCCGGATTCCATCCGCTCGGCGATCTCTTCCAGCCGGCGCATCGCGTCTTCAAATGGTGTTTTCTGGCTGATTTTCGCCATCGGCGTCCCTCGTTTTCGACGATCGTCGCGCGATCGCGCGTCCCGGTCAAGCGGCCGATTCGAGCCGCCGAAACTGCTTTTGACAACCCCGGCGCCTTCCCGGATACTCCGCCGAGCAGCAAGCCACACCGAAGCGGCCGGGCGCGGCTGACCGCGCGCCGACCTTGGCGTTATCAATGCGTGCGAATAGGAGATAGCGGATGGCGGTTCGTCCCGTAGCGCGATCGGGCGAGGGAGCCGGAACCCGAATCGGCCTGATTGTCGCGGTGATTCTCGCCGTGGCCTTCCTCGGTCTTTTCATCTGGCAACTCACGGCAAACAAGCAGTTGCAGGATTCCGCATCCAGCGCTGATCGCCGCCTCAAGCAGGCCGGACAGGCCCCGCAATACTATTCCGATGAAGCCACGTCGCGCGGCCAGCCGGTGTTCGCGGTGATGGAGTCTGACTTCCGCGAAGTCGCGACGCTGGTCGCGGGCATGCCGGAAGCCCGCCGCCCGGCCCTGCGCGAGGCCGCGAACCAGGTGCTGACCTCCGTCGCCACCCGCCACCCCGGCGCGTTGAACGCCAGCGACACGCTGCTGACCGCGATTGTCAATCTGGACCGCGCGCTGGCCGCCGAAAAAGAGAAGGCCGCCGCGCTGACCGACGAAAACCAGAAGCTGACCGACGAGCGCGAGAAGCTGGTGCTCGATGTGCAGGCGACGCGCGACGCCAACGCCAAGGAAATCGCCGACCTGCGCCAGAGCGTCGAAGCCACGACGCAGGACAAGACCGAATCGCTGACCGAAAAAGACGAACAGGTCGCCCGTCTGCAGGCCTCGCTCGAAGCCGCCAATAACGAACTCGCCGCGCTCAAGGTGCGCCTGGCGGACGTTTCGCGCGAGAACGAGATTTCGTACACCAAGCTGGAGAACTCCTACAAGGACTTGCAGGAGCAGCTGCAGCAACTCAAGCCGTCGAGCTTTGACCGCAACGACATCCTGTCGAAGGCGGATGGCCGCGTGGCCCGCGCCGTCCCCGGCAGCGACGTGGTGTTCATTAACCTCGGCGCCGGCGAAAACGTCAAGCCCGGCATGGGTTTTGAGGTCTTCTCGAAGGCCGGCGACAACTTCAGCGATTATCGCGGCAAGGCCTCGCTCGAAATCACCGCGGTGCTGGATACGGTCTCCGAATGCCGCGTGACGCGCCAACTGCCGGGCCGCCCGGTCGTCGAGGGCGACATCGTGACCAACATCGCCTATGAGCGCGACCGCAAGCCGCGCTTCGTCGTTCGTGGCGAGTTCGATCTCGACTATGACGGCATCATCGACATCACCGGCGCCGAAACCGTCGCCGGCCTGATCAACGAATGGGGTGGCGAGGTCGCCCCGGATCTCAACGAAACCACCGACTTCCTGGTCATCGGCGTCACGCCGCAAGCCTCTTCCCGCCCGCGCCGCTTCAGCAGCCCGATCGCGGCGGAGCAGGCGAAAGTGCAGGAGTTGCGACAGACGAACTTCCGCGAACTGGTCGACCGCGCGATCGAGCTCAACATCCCGATCCTGACGCAGAACCAGTTCCTGTTCCTGACCGGCCAGGCCGGCCCCGGCGCGACGTTCCGCTAGTCGGCGATATGGTCGAAGTCAGCACAACGCGGCAGGACGGCGTGCCGATCGTGGCCCTCGCCGGCGAGATCGACGGCGACGGCTCGGTCGCGTCCGCCGTGCGTGAGCTGCTGGACAAGCGCGGCGCCGTGGTCGTGCTCGACCTGAGCGCCGTCCCCTTTCTGAATTCCGCCGGCGTCAGCGAACTGGTGACGCTGGTTTCCCAGGCGAACGTGCAGGAACAACGCGTCCTGATGGCCGCGCCGACGCCGTTTGTGCGCGGGCTGCTGCAGACGACGCGGCTGGATCATTTCTTTGCGGTGCATGCGACGCTGGATGACGCGCTGGCGGCCGCGAAGGAGTAATGGGCTATTCGCAGCAACCTGAGTCATCGCTTTGTTTAGACGGCTCCCCGAATCAGAACCGTATTGAAGCACCTACCCGACCAAGACGGTTCAGCAAGAAGTTCATGGATCTCCGAGATCGTTAGGACACGCGGGATGTGTTGGGTCAGCCAGTATCTCCGCTCCATACTAGGGATGTACTCGACGAACGGAGAGGCGACCAGAGGCACGATCCACTTAAACCGTGAATAGTCATAGTTTCGCCCTTTTGGGCGCTCCGAAAGCCATTGTGCCTTGTCGTCAATCTGACTCAGTGGGTCGCAAACCGCACGGCGCGTGCGTTCCTGGATGGACTCAGGATTACCCCAATCGAAGCCCGGGCGACGCGTAATCGCCTTCGCTTCGACGATCACAAGGGCATCCCCGTAGTCGAAGGCCGCGTCGATCTGCTTTATCGTCCCGTCGGTTGCTTTGAGTTTCTTTCCACGACCAAGATCACGTCCGTCGCGGAGTATGGTCTCCATGGATTCGCTCTTTAGTTTGTCGCCACCTCCTAGGTGAAGCCCGCGCGTCAGGCTTTGGAGACGGCGCGCGGCCCAAGAAAAATCGACGAAAACACAAGACTCATCGTAGGGCATAATCGGACAGTGGTTGTCGCCAAGCTGCACATCAACCCTCACCGGAGTTTCCTGAAGACTCCAGAAACTAATCGCGGTCCGAAGTGACTCGTCCGTGAAGGGTCGCCTCAGCACAGTCTCAACATGAGCCCGCAACGCCACAGCCTCGCGTATCAATCTTGCTCTTTCCCAGGGCCCCCAGTATCCGTGTTCAAAAAGAGATAGGGCATGACGCGGCCAATAGGACATGCAGTGAAGCGCAATCGCAACCAGCGCCCCAACAACGTTCTCGAACTGAATGCAATATCGTGCACGGAAGGCGTCAAAAAAGAACTCTTGTGAGTCAAGGAAACGCCGTACAGGAAATGGGTGCCAGTTGAAGCCCGGCACATATCTCGCGCCCTTCGGCAGTCCAAGCATTGCCTGGTAGAGATCGTCGACAACGATTTCCGAACGATCCGTGTTCGCCGAGGGAAACCAGCAGGTATCTGGCGAAGACCCCTGGAGGGAGTAAACGACCCCAGCTTCAGTCGACCAGATCCTTGCACTCCGTCGGTCGTATGATGCCAGCAAGAACTGGAGTTCGGTGCTTCGCTCAGTTCGGTAATAATCGGGTGGAGGAGCGGAAGCCAAAGCGGCCCCCGCTCCCTTTGCGATCGCCCGCTTTCGGGCCATTGCAAGCCAAATCTCATAGGACAGCGCCATGGCGCGAAGAAACTCTACTACGTCACTCTGGGTCGTATCGACAAGTACAATACTATCAGGCGGCAACTTCCGGCAGAATTCAATTGAGATGTTGCCGCCCAATATCCTTGATGGGTCGGTATCGCCGCACCGTCCCAAGCCATCACACACGGATTGAACTGCGACCCTCTGGACTGCCGCCTCAAAGGTTGACCGAACGTTGTCGCGCGTGGCTGGGGCGTTGTCTGGGCCAAAGGCAATCGCGAGAGTCCGGCGGGACCAGTGTAGCCAGTAGGCAATTGACCTCTTGCGGACAATATCACTGAGGGCCTCTTCCAAGAGGGAGAGGTACTCCTCGAGAGTGGCAATGTCGGCTTTTTGTGAACCCCCTAGTTGCCCCCGGCCATGCCAGAATCCAGCCCGCTTCCCGCGTGCCAGATCTGTAGACGGAAGAGAGCTACGAACCTCTGTGACGAAGGGAAGTAAGTAATTGAGTTTCCCGAGCATTTTGTTCCGCCCCTTCGTCTGGCTCAATATGCAGCACAGTGTGAAGCCCGGCGTGATGGCGGCGCAAGCCGGCCTTACATGCTCATCCCTAAGGAACGGCGTTGACGCCCCCTACTCCCCCAACCAAGCCGCCAGCAGCGCCACCGCCGCCTTCGCGTCTTCGCGATGCACTGACTCTGTCACCGTGTGGATGTACCGTGTCGGCACTGACAGCGTGATCGCCCGAGTGCCGCCGCGGCTGCGCTGCAGCGCGCCCGCGTCCGTGCCGCCGGCCGGCAGCACTTCGCGCTGATGCGGAATCCGCTTCTTCCGCGCCACGGCGATGAACTCCTCGAACAAGCCGCGATGGCTGATGCTCGCGCCGTCCAGCACCTTGATGCCCACGCCCTTGCCGAACTCCGTCACCGCGTCGTCCTTCGTCACGCCCGGCGTGTCGCAGCACAGCGTCGTATCGATCGCGATGCCGATGTCGGGCTCCACCGAAAACGCCGCCGTCATCGCCCCGCGCAGGCCGACTTCCTCCTGCACACACGCGACGAAATACGTGTCATACTTCAACGTTTTGGCGGCTTTACGGACGGCGTTGATGCCGGTCCACAACGCGACGCGGTTGTCCATCGCCTTGCCCACGATCGCATCGCCGATCATCTCCGTCTGCTGCGCCAGCGTGACCGGGTCGCCGATCTCGACCACCCGCTCCACCTCCGCCTTCGGCATGCACAGGTCGACGAAGAACTCGCGAATCAGCGGAATCTTGTTGCGCTCCTCGGGCGTGGAGATATGCACCGGCTTACCGCCGGGGTTCAGAATGCCGACCAGATCGCGCCGCGCCTGGACCAGCACCTTGCGGGCGAACAGGTTGCGCGTGTCGAATCCGCCGACGTTCTGCACCCGCAGGTAGCCGTTGTCGTCGATGTGGCGGACATAAAAGCCGATCTCATCCATGTGGCAGGCGATCATGACGCGCTGCGGGGCGGCTTTGCCCCGACCGCGCTTGGCGGCCTTCCTCAGGCAGATCAGATTGCCCATATTGTCGACGCGCGTCTCGTCCCACAGGTCCTTGGTTTCCTTCTGGACCAGTTCCCGCACGCGTTCCTCGCGCCCCGGCACGCCGGGCGTCTCGGTCAGCCGCTTCAGCAGGTCAAACTCGCCAAATCCGCTCGACGCCACGCTCCGCTTCGCCATGAATCTCGCCTGATGAGAAAAAACCGAAAAATGAATCACCGCGCCGGTGGAATTCATCGGGTAGAAGACGCCAGTCTAGCCAACGCCGGGCGTCGCCGCCACGCGGGGCGTGACAGGTAATTCACCAACCCGGCGTAGTCGGCGCATGTCGCGCCGCGCGTTAGCATGTGGACAGCGGACGGGCGCGCGGCCCTACCGCCCTCCAATTATTGAACCGAACCACTCGGCGCCCGCGCAGTAAGGCCAACGGCCATGCAAGATACGATCGGTCTCAAGCGGATCTTCGACGCCCGTCACCCCAGCACAGCCCGCAAGGTGGTCGCCGCCCTGCTGGCCATCGGCGCGCTGGCCCTGCCGCTCGCCCAGGCGGCGCAGGCTGACCCCAACAACGCCAACGCCGCCGTCTCACAGCCCGCGGCGACACCCGCCCCGCCCCCCGCCGCTGAAACCGAGCCGCCTCCGGCCGCGGAGGCCGCGCAGCCGGAGGTGGACGAACCCGCCGTCGAGGCGGAGCAACCGGCGCCCGCGGCCACAACCGTGACGGGAAGCGACACGCCGACCGACTTGGATCGAGCGCCGCTGCCGCTGCGCGACGCGAACATTAAATTGGACCTGATGCCGCGCCTGAACACGCCGACGCTGACATGGCTGGCGGTCGTGCTGATTCTGGCGCTGACGCTGCAGACCCGCCCGACCTGGTTCTCATGGCACAATCTCGACGGTCTGGCGCTGGCGCTGATGTGCGTTTTCATGGCGCTGCGCACCGATACCGGCCTGGTCAAGCTCGGCGGGTTTGAGCGCACCGCGCAATGGTGGGCGTTCATCGGCCTGACGATCACCGGCGGCTACTTCCTGTTGCGCGGGCTGAAGCTGGTCGCGATCAAGCGCGTGCCGCCGTTCGGCGCGAATGTCAACGAAGGCGCGATGACCGTGCTGGTGATCGCATCGGCGTTGATCGCCTTTCAGCGGATCGCCGAGGCGGACTATTCGGCCGGCTCGCGCGACGGCTTCATCGGCGCGATCCATGTCGTCGAAACGGGGGAACTGCCCTACGGCGACAACCACGGGCACGACGCGCGCTCGCCGCTGGTATACGGCGCGCACGCCCTCGCGATGCAGGCGCCATACGGTAACGAGGGCGATTCTCGTCCGCTCACGCTCGCCGATCGGCATCGCTGGGAAACGCCGGGTTGGTGGCGCTACCAGGAGTTGCTGCCGATTCGCCTGGTGAACGCGGGCCTGTTCGTACTGATGCTGCTCGGCGTCGCCGGCATCGGCCACCGCCAGCACTCCGTGGCGATGGGTCAGACGCTGGTCGCGCTCTTTTGCATCTTCCCCGGCATGCTTGAGTGCCTCACGCGCCCGGAGATCATGATTCCGACCGTGTTGATGACCTGGTCGCTGGCATTCCTGCGCGTGCCGCTGCTCGGTCCGCTGCTGAGCGCCGTGTGCATGACGGTGGCCGGGTTCGGCTGGGTCTGGGCGTGGCTTGGCCTGCCGGTACTCATTGCGCATGAGATCAAGCGCGGCGCCGCCTCCGGGTTCGGCGCGATACTCGGCGCCGTCGGCGGCTTTGTCGGCGCGCTGTGGTTGATCGCAAGTTTCACCGCCCCGAGCCTGCCTCGCGCCGATGGCGCGCTGGCCGCCGCCGGGCAGGCGCCGAGCTATCAGGCCACGATCGAAGAAGGAAAGATGCGCGTGGTGGCGACTGAACCTGTCGCCGCGGAAGACCATCTGACGACACCGGTGTGGCGATTCCTGCTGCGCGGTCCCGAACTGACATTGGGTGACGCGATCGCGGCCAGCGATCTTGGCTACGAAGTCGAACCGTCGGCCGCATCGTCTACGCCGCTCGATGAAATCGCCGCTGAGGGACGGGCGCGCGAAGTCATTCAGATCGGCTATCGCAATCTGCTGGCCGGAGCGGCGCCGTTGGAACGGGCCCGGATGTCGCTGCGCACCGTGCTCGAATCGACATGGAAGCCGAGCCGGACGCCGCCACGCGGACAGTTCAACGCGTGGCATACCTGGCTGGGCGGGCACGAGCGCGCGGCGCTGATACGCCGGATCGTGCGGATCGTGGCCGGGATCATCGGACTGCTGGTCGCGCTGGCGGTGCTGCGGGCGGATCGCGCCGCGCAGCATCGCGTCGTCGGCGGTCTGCTGGCCGTGATGTCCGCGGCGATGTTGGCGGGCACCACCGGCCTGGCGTCAAATCTGGCGCTGCTGACCCCGTTCCTGCTGGCCACGCTCGCGGTGCGGACCGACGAGGAGATCGCCGTCGTCCGCCGCCGGGCCGCGGGTGAACCGGTCGCCGTCGCGACTCCGCGGATCACGGTCGAATCCGGCAGCAAGACCTAGCGCGCGGCGCCGTCTCCAACGCTCGCCCCCCCCCCGCGCGGGGGGACGCGGGCTTGCGGGAGCGCGCTTCTGTCGTTGGTTCGTAGACAAGTAATTCCCGCCTTGCGCGGGATTGACGGCGCGCTATCCGGATCACCTTGAATGCGTATTCTCGTCGCGCCCGACAAGTTCAAACGCGCCGCCTCGGCGATCGAAATCGCCCGCGCGATCGCCGACGGCGCGCGCGCCGCGCAATCCGACCTCCAGCTCGATCTGTGCCCGCTCGCCGACGGCGGTGAGGGAATCGGTGAGATCGTCTCCGCGGTTTGGAACGCCGACCCTGCGACTGAGAATCCATGCGCGATCGAGTACGCGGCGGTCCACGACCCGCTCGGGCGTCCGATCCGCGCTCCGTGGCGGCGTCACGGGGATACGGCCCTGATCGAGATGCCGGACGCGGCCGGGTACAAGTTGCTGCGCGACGACGAGCGCGATCCGATGCGCGCCTCGACGTTCGGCCTCGGCGAGCTGATTCGCGCCGCGCTCGACGCCGGCTGCGCGCAGGTGCTGCTCGGTGTGGGCGGGTCCGCGACCGTCGATGGCGGGGCCGGCGCGTTGTCTGCGCTCGGATGCGTCTTTCGCGATCAGGATGGCGCCGCCCTGCCGCAGCTGGTCGACGCCAACGAAATCGATCGCATTGCCGCAATGGACTCACCGCCCCGCCTGCGCGGCGAAATCGAACTGTTGTGCGATGTCAGCAATCCGTTGCTCGGCCCGAACGGCGCCGCGCCCGTGTTCGCGCCGCAGAAAGGCGCCACGCCGCAGCAGATCCCGCGCCTGGAGCGCAGACTTGAACGCCTGGCGGAGGTTTACCAGCGCGCGACGGGCGTCGATGTCCGCGACGCGCCCCACGCGGGCGCCGCCGGCGGATTGCCCGCGGGCATCATGGCGGCTTTCGGCGCGAAAGCCCGCCGCGGGTTCGACTTTGTCGCCAGCGCCGTCGGGCTTGAGCAGCGCATCGCGAACGCGAACCTGATCATCACCGGCGAGGGTCAGTTCGACGACCAGACCGCCGCCGGCAAAGTCGTGGCCGGCGTGCTGGAGCGCTGTGCGGCGGCGCGGAAACCGGTCTGGGTGGTCACCGGCGCGGATGCGCGGGTCGCCTCGCAACCGTTGGAGAACGACGGCGCCAGCGCAAGGCAACGCGTGCTTGTCGTTACGCCGCCCGGTACCCCCGTGGACACGGCGCTGCGCCAGACCACGGCGAACATCTCGCGCGCGGTCCGAGACGCGCTCCAGAGATACGCGACCGAGTAGCGACGCAGAACATCACAGCGTGCGCCCGATCGCGCATCCCGCAGCGCCAATCCTCAACTCAAGCGCAACAAAGAAGGCGGCGCTGATCGCAAAGATCAACGCCGCCGATTGGTCACCTCAACGTCGCCAACGACGCGCTACGCACGCGCGCCGGCGATTACGGGCAAGACACCCCAAACTTCGCCAGCAACCCGGCCAGATCGGACAGGTCAATCGTCCCGTCCTGATTCAGATCCGCCTTGCTGTCATAGTTCGGGTCGCCCGCTGACGATCCGAACACGGCCAGCAGCCCGGCGAGATCCGCCAGATCGACGTTGCCCATGCCATCAATGTCCGGGCAGCAGGGATTGGTGTAACAGAACGGCAAAGCGCCGCCGCCGCAGGTCACGTCATCGCCCTGATACTGACCGCCCTGATCGTCGCACTCCGAGCGCGTCAGCACCACGCATGACGTCTGGAAGCAGCACGCGCCGCGCGGCGCGCATCCGGTCGTCGCACAGGATGTGCCGGCGCCCTGCGGCACGCCACCCAGCGTGACGCAATTGCTCGGCGGCAGATCGAAACAGAAGACACCGTCCGGCAGGCAACAAGCCTCGAACGGCTCACAGAATACGCGCGTGCAATCCGTCATCGGGCCTTGCGGCACGCCACCCTGCGCTTCGCAGATCGCCGGATCAAGATCGGCGCAGCTCCCATCCGCGAAGCAGCACGCCTGCGGCGGTTGCGGACATTGCGTGCCCGAGCAGGCCGAGCCGACACCCTGCGGCGTACCGCCATTCGCCTGGCATTGCGCCGGGAGCAGATCCAGACACGAGCCATCCGCAAAGCAGCAGGCTTCGGGGTCCGGGAAGCAGTTGACGCCGTTACAGTCTGTGCCAAAGCCCTGTGGCGCGCCGCCCTGCGCGACGCAATCAGTCGGCGTCAACAGCGCGCAACCTTCTTCCAAACAGCAGGCCTCGCGCGGCTCGGAACACTCGACAAACAAACACCGCGTACCCGGCCCCTGTGGAACGCCGCTGTTCGCGAGACAGTCCGTTGGCGTCAAATCCGCGCAGTCGCCTTCCGGCAGGCAGCACGCCTCGGGCTGTTCACCGCAGAACGCGGACGCGCAACTCGAGCCGTTCCCCTGCGGGATACCGCCGGATACGACGCACGTATTCGGATCGGTCTCTACACACGAGCCATCCTCGAAACAGCACGCCTCGATGTTCTCAAAGCAGATGGCGGTCGTGCAATTCGTGCCCGGACCCTGCGGAATTCCCGAACTGGCCTGGCACTCATCGCGCGTCAGGTCGGCGCAGGTCCCATCTTCGAAGCAGCACGCCTCGGTCGGCGCAACCGGACATTCCGTGGACTGACATCGCGACCCAACACCCTGCGGAACGCCAAAGCTCGACTGACAGTCGGTCGGTGTGACTTCCACACAGGAGCCGTCCGGCAGGCAGCAGGCTTCGAACGCTTCGCATTCGGTCGTCGCGCAGGACGTACCGGGGCCTTGCGCGGCGCCCCCCTGGCCCACGCAGTCATTCGGGCTCAGATCGACACAACTTCCGTCCGGGAAACAGCACGCTTCCGCGGGCGGCGGGCCGCATGGCCCCTGCGCGCAGTTGGTACCGGGGCCCTGCGAAACTCCTCCCAGCGTGCCGCAATCAAACGGTCGCAGATCGAGACAAGACCCGTTTGAGAAACAGCACGCCTCCGTCTCGAACGGCTCGCACGTCACGCGCGAACAACTGGACGGCGCGGGTTGCGGCGAACCGCCCTGCGACACGCAGCTTTCGAAATCAAGGTCCTGACACGAACCGTCCGGGAAGCAGCACGCCTGGTCCTGCGCGTGTGCGACGGCGCTCGAGAGTGCGATACAACAAGTGACAACAAAAGCGGCGCAGCAGCGCTGCGTACAACAGCCAGAGATCATGGGCGAGCTCCTCCTGGCGGCGTTGAACGTAGCCCCTCTTTCGAGAGAGACATGATGTCCTCGCATCCTACGCCGCGGCCACGCCACAATCAACGAAATTACAGGTTCTCGGACGTTCGCGGCGCGATAATAATGCGACGCCGGACGCGATTGCTCGCTCCCGGCGTCGCATGAAACCAAAGGCGTCCGCCCAGATCAGGCTAGCGCAGCCAATCGTACTGCTCGACGGCCTTGATCATCTCCCGCGTGAGCGTCCGCCGCGCATCCAGATCAATCGTAAACGGCGCATCGCCGACCTCGGTGAGATCGTACGCCAGCAGCAGGATTGTCTTCGCCAAATCCGCAAGCGGCGAGGTGGGATCGCCGTAGATCACGACACAGGCCGGAACCGCGTCCGCCAGCGCCCACCGACCCGCCGCGGTACCGGCCGCGTCGCTCAGCGCATACTGCGTTTGCAGCAGCGCAAGACGCCGCAATTCCATCGTCTCGTTCTCATCCGTCACGACCGCGAGCAGCGCCCGCGCCGCATCGACCACGCCGTCCGGCTGATCGGCGTACATCGCGCGCACCTGGCGAACGTAATACGCGCGCAGATGCGGATTGTCGGAAGCGCCGGCGTCGAGCGCCGCGCTGATCCTCACCGCTGGCATGGCGATGCGTTCGACGTTCGCGATCTGCGCGGCCGCTTCGAGCCACAGGTCGGCGTCGGCCGGCAGGCGAGCGATCGCGTCATCCATCGCAAGCGGATGCGCCCACAATTCGCCGCCCTCCACCGCGACAAACACGCGCACCACCGAGCCAACCTGCGTGCGCGACAATCCGTTGAACGCGGTTGAGCCGTTGCTGGCGTCGAACGTCACCTTGCGCGAGCCAATGAACTGGCCCGCCGGAATGCTGTCGGTCACGTCGAGGCGCACAAATCCGCCCGTCCGATCCGCCAATCCCTCGACCTCAGTCACCGTGCCGATCAGGACGAAGCCGCCGGTCTTGAACACCTGCTCCAGCGCCGGCGCGCCGGCCGCGGTCCGATGCCCGAGGCCCGTATCGGTAAATTCGGTGCGTACGGTGCCGGCGGCCCCGATGATCGGCGGGTCCACCGTCAGCCCGGCCGGACACCCGACATTGATACCTCCGCCCCCAAGCAGCGTGGCGCCCGAGATACCGGGACCCGCCATGTAGGCGCCGCCAACGAGCTGGAAGTTGAACCGCGCGTCCCAATGATCTTCGGCGAAGCAGCGGAAGCCACCGGTCGTATCTGTCGTTTCGGCCACCAGGGCATTGCGGAAGATCGGTTTCAGATTGCCATCCGTCAGCGTCAACATGCCACCCGCCGGATTCGTCGGAACCATGATCGTATAACCCTGGCGCGGGCTGTCCACCATGATGACGCTTCGCATGCGGTTCGCATTCGGGTTATTCGGCGGGTCGCCGCCGGCCACCAGGTTGTAGCGCGGCGGGCTCGCCGGGTCAGCGTCGGAGAACGGGAACGCGGACGGCGCGATCACGCCGCGGCGGCAACTGCGAACGACCGCGCCGGCCGGCGGCGCGCCCGCTTTGTAGTTGATCAAGCCGGGCTCGCTCGAAACTTCCTGCACGTAGCACATTTGCACGCGCGCCACACCGGCGTTCATCAGCGGACCGCCGCCGGTGAGCGTCACATTGGATACCTGTCGATATCCGACCTGCCCGCCGTTCGCGGTATCAACCTGCACAACGCCGCCGCCGGCCGCGACCGTCAGCGACGGCGCCACCGCCCGCAGGCGCGAAGTGACGACAATCGTGACGGTATCGATATCGACCGAGTCATTGATTTCCGCGGCCTTCTGCAGGTCGCCGTCGCCGTTCGCGTCGCAGTAGAAGTACACGCGCAGAATGCGCGGCGTGGTCGCGGTGTGCGTCCAACTCGTCCCCGGTCCCTCGGCGAACACGACGAACGGCGTATCCGCCGTGCGGGCCGCAACACTCGGGTACTGGCGCACTTCGTAACGCGGGCGATTGACGTTCGGGAAGAACGTGCCGCGGAACTCGCAGCGGTCCTTCTCAATCAACGTGCGAATCGCGCCCGACCACGCCTCGACCGCCGGTCGATCGGCGGTCCGCGCGATCGGAATATTCGTGACGCGACTATCGACAATCACAAACGCGAAGAAGTCGTTCGGGTCCGGACAATTCGGATCATTCGGATCTTCGTCCGGCGGACACGTCACGCCAAACTGCCCCAGCAGGCCCGCCAGATCGCTCAGGTCCACATCGCCGTCGCCGTCGATATCAGCCCCGCCGATGAACGAACCGTCACAGGGCATCGAGCCAAACGCGGACAACAATCCGGCAAGATCGGACAAGGTCACTTCGCCGTCGCCGTTCACATCACCCGCGCATTTCGGACACGCGTCATTCGCGCATGTCGTGCAGCCGCCGAGCGGGCGGCCACCCCGCGCCAGGCATTCAGAGCGCGTCAGATCGAGACAAACGTCGTCGGGCAGGCAGCAGGCTTCGCTGTTTGGATCGTTCGGCTCCGGGCAAATCGTCTCCTGGCAGGTGCTGAACGGCCCCTGCGGGACGCCGCCGAGCAGGACGCACACGTTCGGCTCCAAGTGCTCGCAAGAGCCGTCCGACAAACAGCAGGCTTCATTGGTCGGGATGCAGAACACATTGTTGCAGTCTGTGCCCGGCCCCTGCGGAGCGCCGCCGACGAACAGGCAGAAGTTCGGATCCAGATTCAGGCAATCGCCATCCGAGAAGCAGCACGCCTGAGTATTGCTCGGGCAAGCCACGTTGTTGCAATCCGTGCCGACGCCCTGTGGCGTCCCACCCTGACTGGCGCAATCGCACGGATCGAGAATCTGGCATGAGCCATCCGGGAAACAGCACGCTTCATAAATGCTCGGACAGATCACGCCATTGCAATCCGTGCCGCCGCCCTGTGGCGTCCCACCCTGACTGGCGCAGTTGCACGGATCGAGATTCTGACAGGAGCCATCCGGGAAGCAGCACGCCTCGACACAGCTGATGATGGTCTCGCACATCGTGCCGAAGCCGCGCGGCGTGCCCGCCGCCTCAAAGCACGCCGAGAGGTTCAGATTCAGGCACGATCCGTCGTTGAAGCAGCACGCCTGCGTGTTCGGGTCGAAACACGGCGCCGTAAAGCAGTCCGAACCCGGCGCATCCGGCAATCCACCCTGATTCAGGCAAGAATTGGGATCGGTGTCGATGCATGAGCCATCAAAGAAACAGCACGCCCGAATCTGCGGCGGGCAAAACACGCTATTGCAGTCGCTGCCGAACCCCTGCTGCATCCCACCGAGCGCGTTGCACATGTTCGGGTCAAGATTCGCACAACTTCCATCTGAGAAGCAGCACGCCTGCGTCGGCTGGATGCACACCACCGACCCACAATTCGAGCCGGGGCCCTGCGGCGTGCCGCCAAAGCCAATACACGCGGACGGCGTCAGGTCCTGACACGACTGCCCCACAATGCAGCACGCCTCCGTCTCGTTCGGCTCAAAACACTGGAAGTCGATGCAGTCGGTCCCAAAGCCCTGTGGGGCGCCGCCTTGCAGAAAACAATCGCACGGATCCAGATTCACACAAACGCCCCCGGGAAAACAACACGCGTCAACGATCGGCATGGAACACGGCGTGAAACCGCAATCTGAGCCCGGCCCCTGCGGCGTCCCGCCTTGCAGGAAGCAGTCGCACGGGTCCAGGTTCAGACAACCGCTACCGGGAAAACAACAGGCCTGATCGGTCGGAACGCCCTGCGCCGCGGCGGGAGCCACGAGGCCAGCAAGCGCGCCGATGAGGACGCCGGACACCATGAGTCGAAACGCGGCTGACATGTGGCTTCTCCGTTGCTTCGATTTGATCGGCGGGCGGAACCGCCCGATAACAACAGGCTAGCAAGAAGAAGCAGCGGATTGCAAGAGAAAATCAGAAGCCCAATCGCATCAAGCGCGAGGAGAAGCACGCCCCGAAGGCCAAGAGGATCACGCCCCGATGGCCAAGAGGTCACGCTCCGAAGGCAACGAGGATCGCGCCCCGAAGGCGACGAGTGTTACGCTCCGAAGGCGACGAGGATCGCGCCCGGAAAGCCACGAAGGGCAGCCCCAGAAGCGCGACGCCAAAACGCGCCCCGAATGTCGACGAAGCGGACGCCCCCGAATGTCGACGAAGGGGACGCCCCGAAGGGGCGCAGGAAGGTAGCCACGGGTGGAGCAAGGTCGGCGCAGCCGACCGACGCGTAACCCGTGGTCCGTTCCGTCGTTCCGCTTCGCCCTGAAAGGGCGAAGGAGCCGGAGTGAGTCGACCGTCCATCGTCAGCGCGACATCCCTCTGCCCCTTCGGGGAAGAAACTTCAGTCCCCGCATGCCGCGCCCCTTCGGGGCGAGCGGCCCGAAATCGCGCTCAGCGCGCCTGCCGCATCGTGAAGGACTGCGGCTGCGCATCGGCCATTGTCGCGTAGATTTCCACCGTCACCTCGTCGCTTGATGCGCTGGAGCGCGCATACCGCACGCGCGCCGGACGCTCGCGCGCCGCGTTTTCAAACACCGCTTCAGTGTCGTTCGCCGCGACCAGCTTCGGTTCGATCGATTCGGCGTCAATCGGCTCGACGCCCGGCTTGAAGTGCCGGAACGAGAGCCACGTCTCTTCGCCGCGACGCTCGATCAGCATCAATTCATACAACCGCGACCCGCGACCGGTCGTAATGCGAAACACGCCCATCATCGCCCCATCGCGCGGCAGGCTCCACATCTCCTCACACGGACCGCCCAGAAACTCGCCGCGCCAGGTCGTCGACATCCACGCCAATGGCGCCAGCGGCTCATCCGGCGCAACCCGCGCCGACTCGACGGCCCGCGCGGTTTCGGGAACAGCGGCCGGCGTGGGTTCTCCGCCCGGCGGCGGCGCCGGACAGCCGCTGATCATCAGGAACAGCGCCATGGCCGCGCACGAAGCGCCGCGCAAAAGGTCACACGAAAGCAGGCGAGCCCGTTTCCTCATCGGCTTCTCCCGATCGGCGCGCGAGACAAGAGCGCCTCACATTAGTTGTGTTTGGCGGCGCGCGTCGGCCCGACGTTAACTCGTAAGGTCAAGTTCCAACCAACACGCCCTAACCCAGCACCCACAGTTCCTCATTCTCACGCGTCAACCGCGCGATCGCGCGTCGACTCCGTCCCAACCCGCCTCGCGCATCAAAAGGCCGCGAAAACGCGGACAGCTCGTCCGGCAGCGCCGCGTCGACCGGATGCAGTCGCCAACCCGTCGGCGACTCAAACACGAGCCACTCCGCCGAACCGCGCCGCCCCCACGCCAGCGGCGGCGCGACCGGCGCATGTCGATGCGCCAACTGGTGCGCATAACGAAACGCGGCCCGCGCCCATCCCGACGGCCGATCCGTCGGACAAAAAGCAAACAGATTCACCGTCGAACCATCGTCGCGCCGCGTCGGCGGAGCCACGCGCAGCGCCGCGCCGGCGCCACCCGCGATTAACGCTTCCGCCAGCGCGCCTTCCCAGAACGCGCGCGGCAGCGCCCCATGCGCCAGGGCCGAACCCGCCAGCGGCCGCTTCATCTGCAAACACGCCTGGCCCACGGCGCCATCCGCCAGTCGCAGCGTCGTGAAGTACGCGTTCACCCCGCGCAGCCGCGCGTCGCGCTTCCGCGCCAGCCGCTCGGCATACGCCGGACCGCGCCGGCGCGTTTCCCGCCACAGCGCGTCGATCGACAACGAAAGCGGAATCGCCGTTTCATACGCGTCTTCGAGCTGCTGGTGATTCCGCACATAGGCTTTCAGAAATCGCCAGCGATCCGCGACCGACGCGTAACGCTGAAACCACTGATTGAGTTGCGTAAGATTGCGCACCACGCCATCCGCGTCGACCGCCGTCGGGGCGCCGTCGAGACGCACATCGACCATCAGCGGCGTGTAGGCGCCCGGCCCATCAACCCGCACCAGAATATTCTGCGGATGAAGATCCGGATGCGCGATCCCCGCCTGATGCGAACGCGCCACCAGCGCCGCCACGGCTTCGACCAGTTCCGTCGCTTGGCGCCGACGCCGCGCCTGCTCGCTATCCGACATGACGCCGCGCCAGAACGCGTCGAGCTCGTAACCCCGCTCCACCGCTTCGGTCACCAGCATTTCGACCGGCTCGCCACCGCGACCGCGCGAACGCGCGAACGCCAACGGCGCCGGCGTCGCGACATCCGCCGCCGCCAGCCGGCGCAGCCCGCGCCACTCCGCGGCGCCGGGCGTGCGCCGCAGCAGCCGCTGGCCAACCCCGAACCATCCGCCCAGTCGCAGCACTTTGATGTAGACCGACACGCCGCCAAGCGCCCCGCGCCAGACTTCGCGCCCCTGCCCGCGCTTCACCGCTTCAAATCCCGCCGCGGCCGGGTCGCGATGCCAATCGCCGAGCGAGCGCAGCCCCGATTCGAACGAGGGTCGCGCATCCCAGACCACACCGTCGATTTCCAGAGGCGCGAACGCGCGCGATGCGCATGCTACGGAGGGGCTGCTGGTCGCCTCGGCAATTGTCGTCATCGCGCGCAGCACTCAGCCGCCAATTCGGCTCATCTGCCGATTGCCGTAGGCCTGGTGGGTATCCGGTTTGAACCGCACGCCGTCGACAAACGCCTGTCGCAGCGCGGCGGGCCGCGTGTGCGGGCGCAGCAGCGGCTTCAGATCGATCTCCCCGCCATCAAACAGGCACGCGCGCAATTCGCCGTCCGGCGTCAGGCGCATGCGATTGCAGGTCGAACAGAACGGCGCCGACATGGCGTGAATAAAGCCGATGCGACCTTGCGCTCCGGGGAGCCTGAAGACGCGCGCCGGGCCCGAGCCCACATCGCGATCCGCGGGCTCCAGCGGCCCCAGCCGACTCTCGATCCGGTCGCGCATCTCCGTCCATGGGACGAACTCGTCCGCTTCACTCATCAACGTGCGACTTTCGCCGAGCGGCATGAATTCGATGAATCGAATCGTGCGCGGCGCTTGCCGCGTCAACGCCGCAAAGTCCGCGACTTCGTCCACGTTGTGTTGGCGCAGCACGACGCAATTGAGCTTGACCGGGCCGAGACCGTGGGCTTCCGCCGCCTCGATGCCGGCCCATACCCGTTCGAGGTCGCCGGTGCGCGTGATCTGGCGGAATCGCGTCGCGTCGAGCGTATCCAGGCTCACCGTGACACGTCCGACACCCGCTTCCGCCAGCGGCTTCGCGAAGCGATCCAACAACATGCCGTTCGTCGTCAGAGAGATCTCGCCGATGCCCGGAAGGGCGCGCAGCATCCGGACCAGGTCCGGCACATCCTGCCGCACGAGCGGCTCGCCGCCCGTGATTTTGAAATCGCGCACGCCGAGGGCGATCGCCGCCCGCGCGACATGCGTGATTTCCTCATACGTCAGCAGGTCTTCGCGCGGCAGCCACTCCACACCGTCTTCCGGCATGCAGTACAGGCAGCGGAAATTGCAATGATCGGTAACACTGACGCGCAGGGTGCGCACGGAGCGGATATCGCGCGGGCCGAGCGCGCTCGCGGATAACTCCGCGGCCGCCGCGCTGATCGGCGCATCACCGCGCGCTGTTTCGCGCGCTACGACACGCAGGGAGATCGGCTGATGATCGCTCATAGGTCCGGATTATACGCGATATACCAACCATGGAGGACCACCGCCTTGAGCCTCCATCGCGGCCACGCGCCACCCCATGCCGCTACACTCTCGGACTCGCCCGCGGCCGACGATCGCCGGGCGGCAGCACGGAAAGGAACGCCCCTTGTTTTCTGCGGATACGCTCAGAGCGGTTTTCGATGCGGCCCTGCCTTATGCGGACTATGTCGCCACCGGGCGCCCGGAGCAGCAATCGAACTGGAATCAGGTGTTTGACCGCGCGGAGCTGACCGCCGCACAGCGGACGCTGGTTGCGGGATTTTCGCGCGAGATGCCGGTGCTGGTCTCGTCCGGCATCTGGTGCGGCGACTGTGTGCAGCAGGTTCCGTTGCTGGCGCGCATCGCGGAGGCTTCCGACCGCGTTCACCTGCGTGTGTTTGATCGCGATGAGCACGCCGGGTTTACGTCCGGTTTGCGCGTGAATGGCGGGAATCGGGTGCCGGTGGTGATCTTCTGCGCGGAGGACTTCGAGTTCGTCGGCATGTACGGCGACCGCACGTTATCTCGCTATCGGGCGATCGCGGCCTCGCAACTCGGTCCGAACTGCCCGGTTCCGGGCGCGCCGATTGCGCAGGAACGAATCAGCGCCGAGTTGCAGGACTGGTTGAACGAGTTCGAGCGGGCACAGTTGCTGTTGCGGCTGTCCGGTCGATTGCGCGCGAAACACGGTGACTAAATAACCGGCCGCCAGCGATCGCTAAGGCTGGATTACAATGTCACCGCGATCGCGTACGCGGAGCGTCATGCGCCCCTCGCCGCGCACGGCCTCACGAAACATCGCGATGCCGTCCACCGCCCGGCCATTTACGGCTTCCACAACATCGCCGATCTTCAACTGCGAGCGGGCCGCCGGCGTGCGCTCGACGACGTCGATCACGACTACCCCCTCGGCCGCGTCGCCCACGCGCATCTTGTCGCGGGATTGCGCCGTCAGGTCCGCTACGCGCAAGCCGCGCCAGATCATCGCCCCGCCGCGCATCCAGCTCACCTGGCTGACCCTGCGCTCCGTCGGTCGCGCCGTGAGCGCCACTTCCGCGCCGCCGCGGATGACCTTCACGCGCACCGGCTCACCGGGGCCCAATGCGCTGAGCAGACCGGCAAACTGACCGGGCGAGCGCACAACATCCTCATTCACGCGCAAAATCACGTCGCCGGCGCGCATATCCGCGGTTTGTCCGGGACTGTCCGCCTCGACGCGCTCAATCACGACGCCCTCGCCGGCCGGCAGACGGTTGAGCAACCGTTCGGCCTCCTCCGGCTCGCGCACCGATACGCCCAGGAAACCGTGCCGTGAAGCTTCGCCGCGCCGCAAGCGCTCGATCACGTCGCGCCGCGTCGCCGTCAGCGGAATCGCGAAACCCGCGCCCTCATCGGCCGCCGCCCGCGTGTGCATCGCCGTCACGACGCCGATGATTTCGCCGCGCACGTTGAACAGCGGACCGCCGGAATTGCCCGGGTTGATCGTGGCCGTGGTCTGGATCATGTCGTCGTACATGCGGTCATCGACCTCGGCCAGACCCGGCAGACGACGACCGAGATTCGAAATGACGCCGATCGAGACGCTGACTTTGCCGTCACGCCCCAGGCCGAACGGGTTTCCCAAAGCGAGCGTCCACTGCCCGCGCGAAACACTGTCCCACTGGCAGAACCGCGCCGGCTGCAAACCCGTGCGACCAACCCGCAGCACCGCGAGATCCGCCCGCGCGTCAGTGGCGACGACATCCGCGGCCCGTGTCACGCCGTCGTGGAAAATCACGTCGATCGTCATCGCCGACTGCACGACGTGCTCATTGGTCAGAATCAGTCCGTCGGCGGAAATGACCGTGCCGCTGCCGTTGACCATGATGAGCTGTTCGAAGCCGGCGCCGTTGGTCAGTCCGTAGCGGCGTTGCACGCGCAGGCTGACGACGCTGGGCGAGACGCGATCGACCACCTTCTGAAATGCGCGTTCCAGCGCCTCCAGGTCGATGTCGCCGTCGTCGTTCTGGGCATGCGCCTGGCGCGGGAACAGAATCGCGCACAAGGCGAACAAGATCAGCGCGATGAGCCACGCTCTGCGATCAAGCAGGCCGTGACTACCCGGTTTTGGCGCAAGAATTGGATACATGGCTATCCGGATTGTCGGCGATTCGCCGCCATCCCGCCAACACCAGCCAACCGGGGCCAGGCGGCCGTCGGTCAACCCGCCCCGTCACGCCGCGCAGAAACGACCCGCGGCGCCTGATCCGCGGGTCAGCCCTACTTCTTACGAGACGCGCCCGCCGCCATCTTCTTGCGCTTGGCCGGGGCCACGGCATCCGGCTCGGCGGCCTTGGGGGGCGAAGCGTCCTCTTTCTCGTGCGCGGCGACGCCGTTGGCCGATGGCGGCGCGACGGGCTCCTTCGGCGCGATCGCGAGGCGCGTTTCCACATTGATTTTGTCGAACACTTCGGGGTTGTCGCGCAGGAATTGCCGGGCGTTGTCGCGCCCCTGCCCCAGCTTCAGCTCGCCATACGCGTACCACGCGCCGGTGCGGTTGATCACGTCGTGCTTGGCCGCCAGATCGATCAGGTCCGCCTCGCGACTGATGCCGCAGTCGAACAGAATATCGAACTCCGCCTCGCGGAACGGCGGGGCGACCTTGTTCTTGACCACCTTGCCGCGCACGCGTGAGCCGACAATCGCGTCGCCGTCTTTAATCATGCCGATCCGCCGCACGTCGATGCGCACCGAGCTGTAGAACTTCAGCGCCCGGCCGCCCGGCGTCGTTTCGGGACTGCCATACATCACGCCGATTTTTTCGCGAATCTGGTTGATAAACAGCACGCAGGTGCGGCTCTTGGCGCTGATGCCGGTGAGCTTGCGCATCGCCTGGCTCATCAGGCGGGCCTGCACGCCGACCTGCGAATCGCCCATCTGCCCCTCGAGTTCCGAGCGCGGCACGAGCGCGGCGACCGAATCCACCACAATCACGTCCAGCGCGTTCGCCCGCACCAGCATCTCGCAGATCTCGAGCGCCTCTTCGCCGCAGTTCGGCTGGTTGACCATCAGTTCTTCGAGATTCACGCCGAGCCGCTTGGCCCAGGCCGGGTCGAAGGCGTGCTCGACATCAATGAACGCGGCGGAGCCGCCGTGGCGCTGGGCCTCGGCGATGATGTGCAGCGTCAGCGTGGTTTTTCCGGAAGATTCGGGGCCGAAGACCTCGACGACGCGGCCGCGCGGCACGCCGGAGCCGCCGAGGGCGAGGTCGAGCGAAACGGCGCCGGTGGAGATGCCGTCGATGGAGGCGCTCGTCTTGCCGTCAAGGAACATGATGGCGCCCTTGCCGAACGATTTTTCGATCTGCTGAATGGCGGTACGCAGCGCGTCAGTGCGGGTCTGCTCTCGATTGTCCGACATGACCGGCATCCTTCCTGAGACAGAGTTTTCGCGGGCCGCCCGGCCCGTCGCCAGCTTTCGCCATAATACAAACAAACCCCTAACAGTCAAGCGTGGGTTTCTGAAAATCGCCGGGCGGCGGGTTTGCCGGCGGAAAATCGCGAGCATGGGCTCGAAAGGCCGCCCGCTGGTCCGCCGCCGCCGGGAAGGGCCGGCCACCACCATTTTTCTTGTGACGGGCTTTAGCGCCGATCGCCAAGGTCGCCTCGCGCCGAATTGACGTACCGATCCCACCCCGCGTTCGCTATTCTGGCAGTGGTCAACCAAGTCAATGGAGTCCCCGAAGATGCGTCCCATAGCCGTCATGATCCTGATGATCGTCCTCAGCGTTGCGCACGCTGACACCATCTTCGTGCCCAGCGGGTCCGCGCCGACGATCCAATTTGCGATCGACATCGCCGACCCGAATGATGAGATCGTGCTCGCGGACGGCGTCTATACCGGCCCCGGCAACGTCGGGGTCAATTTCAACGGCAAGCGGCTGACGTTGCGCTCCGCATCCGGCGACCCGAACGCGTGTGTGCTCGACGCGAATGGCGGGCCTGGGATTTTCATGGTCAGTGGCGAATCCGGGGCAACTCTGGATGGGATTCGCCTGCAGAATTTTGGGTTGGGGCTGAAGACGGTGAACTCGTCACCGATCGTGCAGCGTTGCGTCTTCAGCAACGGAGGAACGCCCGTCGGGTGCGGCGGCGGATTCTGCAAGCTGGGAATGTGGCCTCGGTTCTACGACTGCAAGTTTATCGACTACTCCACCGTCGTCGACGCCCGCGGGGTTGCGCAGACGTTTGAACGATGTGAGTTTCGGGGGGCAGACAACATTGGTGTTTTCTTGGCGGGAAGTTGCGTATTCAGACAATGCCGATTTTCCGACAACGAAGCGCAGGTGCTGCTCAGGTTCATCAGCGACGGCGACTCCGCATTCATCACCGACTGCGTCTTCGAACAAAACGTCGCGGGATCCCAACTCATCAGCCTCCTAAGTGGCAACGCCCGCATCGCTGTTCATCGCAGTTGGTTTCTTGATAACTCTTTCAACGAGTTGACCAGCGGCGGCGGCGGGACCGCCAGTTGGGAGTTTGACCATTGTGTGTTCGCGAGAAACAGCACGCTCGGATTCACGATACAGGGCAACGTCACGTTGAGCAGCAGCATCTTCGTCCGAAACGGCCGCCCGCACCTGCCCCCCATGTTGAGGTTCGGCGGGCCGAACCAGCGCGCCGCCCTTAGGAACTGCATTTACTGGAACAACGATTGGATCGCCGTCGCGCGCCCGGCTGAGTCGGTTCAATACTCCATCGTCGATGGCGGCTGGCCGGATGCCGGCAACATCGACGCCGACCCGATGTTCGTGGACCCCAACAACAACGACTTTGGGCTGCTGCCCGGCTCGCCGGCGATCGACGCCGGCACGATCGACCTGCCCGGCATCTGCCCGCAGGTTGACCTCGACCTTCACGCCCGGGTCTTCGACGACCCGAATACGCCGAACACCGGCTTCGGCGGCCCGATCGACATCGGTCCCTACGAATTCCGCGCCCCGTTCCGCGGCGGCGCCCCGCCCTGTCTCGCGGACCTGACCGGTGACCAGATCGTCGGCCTTTCAGACCTGGCCCTGTTGCTGTCGTCCTTCGCAGTCAACGCCGAAGGGGATCTGACTTGCGACGGGACGACCGACCTCGCCGACCTGAGCGTGCTGCTTTCGTACTACGGGCAGGGCTGCGAGTAGCGGTTGGCGGGCGTTGTCCGTAAACCGGTGGCGTCCGCGATCCACCTCATCCTTCCATCGCAACATCCAGCGCGCGGCGGTCGAGCGTCGCGAGCGGTAGCGCCTGCGACCCGGCGTAGGCGTCTGCGTCGCGCGGCGTGGCCCATGCGAAGCCGGCGTGACGCGCGAGGCGCACGCGACCGGTGGCGTTCGCGGCGCGGATGTCGAGTCGCAAATCCACATGGGTAAACAGATGCCGCACGACGCCGACCGATTCGCCGAGCGTCAGCGTCAGTCCGAAGTCGCGACAGAAGCGGGACTCTACTTCGCGCGGCGCACGGCCTGGATGCGCAGCGCGGCCCGGATCGGCGCCGTTCCACTCTGATTCACCGGGTGGTACGGGCGTCTCGCCCGTAGGGCTCACGCGTCCGGCCGAGACGCCCGGACCACCCATGGCTCCCACTTCGACACTCGGCAATGTCCACATCCCCGCCAGCAGGCCGATCGGCGGGCGCTGGACCATCAGCAGCTTCCCGCGGCGGCGGATCACCGCGGCGATCGCATCGACGCGTTTCGGCTTGCGCTTCGCGGCGCGCGTCGGAAGTTCCGCCGCGACGCCGCGCTCGTACGCGCGGCAGGCGGCCCGCAGCGGGCATTCAGGACAGCGCGGGGCGCGCGGCGCGCAGACCAGCGCGCCGAGTTCCATCAGCGCCTGATTGAAATCGCCGGCGCGCTCGGCCGGAACGAGCGCCGCCGCCAGGTCGGTGATCGCGCGACGCGTGGCGGACGCGTCGATCGGCGCCTGAATCGCGAACACCCGCGCCAGGACGCGCAACACATTTCCGTCGACCGCCGGCACGCGCTCGCCGAACGCGATGCTCGCGACCGCGCCGGCGATGTACGGCCCGATGCCGGGCAAGCCGCCGAGTGCCGCCGCCGAGCGCGGCACAGCGCCGCGATGCGCGCCGCCAATCGCCTCCGCGGCGCGTTTCAGATTTCGCGCCCGGCTGTAATAGCCGAGGCCGGCCCACAATCGCAGCACATCATCGACCGGCGCGCCGGCCAGCGCGGCCGGTGTGGGAAACGCGGCCACGAATCGCGCGTAATACGGAATCACCGTCTCGACGCGTGTCTGCTGCAGCATGGCTTCGGAGATCAGAATCCGCCACGGGTCGCGCGTCCGGCGCCAGGGCAGATCGCGCTGATGCGCGTCAAACCACGCCAGCAGCCGCCGCCGCAATCTCGCGCGCCGCGCCGGCGTCACGCGCGACGTGTCCACAATCGCCGGCTCAGTCGCCACGTTCGACCAATGCGCAAAACCGCTCGCCGCGTTCGCGAAAGTCGCTGAACATGCCCCATGATGCGCAGCCCGGCGACAGCAACACGGCTTCGCCGGGTTTGGCGCGCGACGCGCAGGCGGCGAAGGCGGCTTCGAGCGATTCGAAACACTCCGCGTTTCCGCCGGCGGCGCGCGCGGCGGCGACGATCGCGGGCCCGGTCGCGCCCAGGCAAGCGATGAACGCGCAGTGACGCGCGGCGAATTCCGCCATTTCGCGCAGGTCCACGCCTTTGTCGTATCCGCCGAGGATGACGCTGGTCGGCGCTGACATCGCGCGGATCGCGGTGATCGCGGCGGCGGGTGTGGATGATTTTGAATCGTTGTAGTAGCTGACGCCGGCGCGAGTCGCGACGAGTTGCAGGCGATGTTCCAACCCGGTGAACGCGGCCAGCGCGGGGCCGGCGTGCGCCGCGTCGACACCGAGCGCGTGCGTCGCCGTCAGCGCCGCGGCGGCGTTCAGCAGATTGTGCGCGCCGGGCGTCCGCAGCGAGACATCCCAAGTCATGCGCACATCGTCACAATCGATCGCGGAGGTCGTCTGTAGTCGCGCCGCGGGCTTGCCGTCATCCACGCCGAACCGCCACACGCCGGCCAGATCGCCGTGCAGCAGGTTGAACTGCTCGCGCAAAGGACCTTCGTCGGGAATCACGCACGCGTCGTGCTGCGGGTCCTGGAAGCGGACGATGTTCAGCTTGTCCGCGACGTAAGCGGCAAACGCCCCGTGCCAGTCGAGGTGATTGGGCGAAATGTTGGTGATCACCGCGACGCGCGGACTCCAGCGAATCAGCGGCGTGTAGTGGAGTTGAAAACTGGACAACTCCAGCGCGATCACGTGCTGCGGCGTAATCGACTCGATGTCGTCCAGCAGCGAGCCGCCGAGATTGCCGCCGGCCCGACACGGCACACCCGCGCCGCGCAGGATGGTGGCGATCATGGCGGTGACGGTGCTCTTGCCGACCGAGCCGGTAACGCCGATGACGCGGGCCGGGCAGCGTTCTAGAAACAGATTGATTTCGGTCGTCAGCGGCACGCCCGCGTCGCGCGCGGTTTGAATCAACTCGTGATCCGGCTTGACGGCGGGATTGATCACGAGCAGATCCGTCTCGCGAAAATCGGCCGCGTCGTGTCCGCCGAGGCGGGTCTTGAAGTCGAGCCCAGAGAGCGCTTCGAGCGCGTCCTGAAGCTGCTCGGCGGGCTTCATGTCGGTCACGGTGACGCGCGCGCCTTGCCGCGCCAACCAACGCGTCACGCCGATGCCGCCGCCAAACCGGCCGAGGCCCATGACGGTCACACGAAGATTGCGGAAGTCGTTGATCAACGGCGGCTCACTTTCCCGGCGCCGGCGGACAGAATCCGCCACTGCGCCGCATCCTAAACGGAATTCCGGTCGTCGCCGATCCGGTTCGGTTACGATTCGGGAATGAGCGACGAGCGTGTGAACAGCGCCGAGTTTGACTGCCGGCGGTGCGGGGCGTGTTGCCTGACGTTTGATGTGCTGCTGACGCCGGGCGAGGCGGACGAGTTTGCCGATCGGGCGGCGTTGCGATCACTGACGGTGCTGTACAACGGCCCGTTTTTTCCGCCGCCGCGATTCATGCGGCGCGAGGCGGACGGGAAGTGCGCGGCGCTGGCGGGCGGGCTGGGCGATTGCGCGTGCACGATTTACGAGGACCGGCCGAACCTGTGCCGGGTGTTCGAGGCCGGGTCTGACGATTGCATCGAAGCGCGGGCCCGGCTGGGGATTGTGTCGTGAATCGTCGGGTGGGCCGGCCGGGTACGGGCGAGGCGCCCGGACGACACGGCTGAGACCACCAGTTCCAACGCGCTCGCCAGACAGCCGGCGACTCTCGGCGTCGCGGCCTAATTCTGCGATTTGTAGAAATCCGTAATCGTCGGCAACAGGTACTCATCAAACGCGCGATTGACGTCATACGCCGGCTTCCAGCCCCAGTCGGCGCGCGCGGCGCTGTCGTCCACATCGGCGGGCCAGGTGGCGACGATGTTCGCCCGCGCCACGTCTGGCGCGAAAGAGATATCCGCGTTCGGAAACGCCTTGCGCGACCGGTCGCGCACTTCGCCGGCGCTCAGGCTGAACGCGCCGACGTTGTACGACCGCCGCGTGAGGCGCTCCACTGGCGCCGCCTCCAGGCTTACCAGCGCGTCAATCGCGTCGGGCATCGCCATGAACGGAATGCGGGCTTCCTCCTCCACAAAGCACGCGTATGGCGCGCCCTTCGCGGCGGCGTGCAGCATTTCCGGGGCAAAGTCGCTTGTACCGCCGGAGGGTTGCGTGACAGCGCTGATCAATCCCGGGAATCGCAGGGCGCGGAAATCGACGCCGGTCGGGGCGCGATCCGCCGCGAGCTGGCGGAAATGCAGGGCGTAATAGCGGCCGACGTGTTCGCAATACAACTTATTGCAGCCGTACATCGTGGTGGGCGCGTTGAACTGGTCTTCGGAGACGCGGCCGGCTTCGGCCTTGGCGGCGCGGTTCGGCAGGCCGTAGATCGCGATCGAACTTGGAAACAGGAACTTGACGGGCTGCCCGTGCCAGCGGGCCTGCTCATGCGCGATGCGCAGCAGGTTCAGCGTTCCGTCGACGTTTACCCGATGGGCCGTGTCGGGGGTGTACTCCGATCGCGTGCTGAGCAGCGCGGCCAGGTGGTGGATGCTGTGAATCTCGAACTCGCTGATCAGCCGCGAAAAGAGATTCTCATCCAGAATGTCGCCCACAATCGAGGCGGCGCAGCGCTCGGCCATCGCCGGATCCAGCGGCCGCAGATCGACGGCGACAATATCCGTATCGCCGCGCGCCGCGAAGCACTCGATCAGTCCATGTCCGATTTCGCCGCTGGCGCCGGTAATGAGTGTGACGGGTCTGCGCATGGGTTCAGATTCTCGCTGGATGTCCGGGTTACGAGCGCGTGGTGTACCCGCATGACGGGACGCTCGCAACGGGCGAGAATGGGTGGGGCAGGCATCTTGCCTGCCATTCGCCGCAAGCCCCGGCGCGAAGCCCGCCCCACCCAGTCGAATCTCGCGTTATGCCAGCCGCGGGCTAACCGCCGGTCGTGGTGTCGGCGCCGGTGGTGTCGGTATTGGTGTTGGCGTCCGCGGCGCCTTCGGCGCCCAGATCAAAGACCGCGAACGCGCCGCTGACGACGCCGTCAAAGAACGAATTGACGGCGGTTTCCAGGCTGGTCGACGCGGCGTCGCGAAACGCCCGCAACGATTCCTCATCATTGCAGCCGCCCATCAGAAACGGCGTCGTGGAGACGGCGAGAAGTGCGCCGGCGGCGCGAGCCTTGCGCGAAGAACGAACGCGGCGAGAACGATGCTGGGGCGAGTTCATGGAAAACCTCCTGCGTTTGCGGGGTGTGGATCCTTCCACATCCGGGCGAGCCCGATGGGCTCGATGGAGGTTTGGCAATTGGCGTGCCAGGCCGGCGTCTTTGGGTGGGGGTAGTGGGTCAGTTTGACCCACTACCGGGTGGGGCAGGCATCTTGCCTGCGGCCGTTTTTTCGCCGTACGCGTCCGTCGACAACGCGATGGCGCGTCGTTGAATTTCGGCGACGCATGGTCATGGGGCAATTCCTGAAGCCGATCACCGCCCCCGGGGCGCCGGCGTGGCGGATGGTGGGCCGGTGGCGACGATTTCATGTTAACGCGATCACGTTGCGACGCGCATGGTGAGGAGAATCTTGTCTGGTTGCGAACATGCTGCCCAGCCGTGGTGGGCATGGCCCACCCCACCGCGCAATTGATGCGCGCAGCGACGCGCCGTCATGGCGGATGGCTCCGCCACGACGGCGCGTGGGCTTGGGTGATGCACTGTTTCGTGAAGCTAAATCGTCTGCACGCCGGTGTCAGCCGGCTCGTCAAACGACTCAAAGAACGCGCTCAGGAACGTGCCGAACAGGGTCGTCGTGGAGGCTTCGACACCCGACAGCACCGTGTCGCGCACATTCGGATCACACCCCGACAGCACAAAAACGCTGCCCGCCGTCATGGCCAATACCAGCTTCCGGCCGCGATTCATCATCCGACGCATACGCGATTTCTCCTCTCTTCGTGCCGGCGCATGTGCCGCGCCCGCGGACAGCCGACTCACATTCCGGTCATCGGCACGATTGGCGGGGATGTTCAATTAATCCGCAGGAGCGGGAATCGACGACCGGGCCCTATACTGCCCACGGCCCGCCGTTTGGGCGTTGCCCGGTTGTCTTCGGCTCGCCGTGGACCCCGCCCGCGCGGCGGCGTCACTTGAGGGCGGCTGGCGGCTGGGCGGTCCGGGGAGTGCGTTTTGCTGGTGTTGCTGACATGGGCGACCGATGGCCTGGCCCCGCTGGCGGTGATCGCCGCCGCCGCGGGCTATGGCGCATGGCCGGCGCGGCGCCTGACGCCGGGGGCGACGCGTGGACAAATGGCCGCCCTGGCGGTTGCGCTCGGGCTTGGCATGCTCGCGTTCGCGACGCTGGCGCTGGGCCTCGGCGGCGCCCTGACGCGGATCACGGCCGGCGCCCTGCTCGCGGGCGGCGTCGTTGTCGGCTGCGCCGCGATTGCCCGGAAACGCGGCGCGGTACAAGCGGGTCGCACTGCGTGGGCCGGCGCGGGGGCCCCCGACGAATCGTGTCATACGGAGCCCCGGCCACATCCTCGACTCATCGCCGCCTTGCTCGCGATCGGGCTGGCGATTCCCGCGCTGGTCGCGATGGCCGGCGCCACACTGCCGCCCGGCGTGCTGTGGACGGAAGAGGGTCGCGGCTACGACGTGCTCGAATATCACCTCCAGGCGCCGCGCGAGTGGTACGAAGCCGGGCGGATCACGTTCCTGCCGCACAATGTCTACGCGTCGTTTCCCCAGCAGATGGAGTCGCTCTATCTGCTGCTGATGGCGCTGCGCGGTGATGCGCATGCCGCCGCCATTCCCGCGCAAATGCTGCACCTGATGTGCGGAGCCCTGGCGTTGCTGGCGATCGGCGTCTGGTCGAAGCCGGGCTGGCCGCGCGTCGCGGCTGTGCTGGCGGCGGCGAGCGCGCCATGGCTCGTGATTGTCGGCGTGCTGGCGTATGTCGAGCTCGGCATGCTTTTATTCGCGGCGGTGGCGGCGGGATTACTGCTGTCGCAAATCCGCGCGACACGGCCGGATCGCGGCGCGATGTTCGCGGCCGGGCTCGCGGCCGGGTTGGCCGGCGGATGCAAGTACACCGCGATTGTGCTGGTCGCCATCGCCGGGTGGATCGCATGGATGGCGCTGTCGCGCGCCGCCTGGCGGGCGCGCGTTACGCCGGGCGCGATTTTCGCGCTTGGCGCTGCGCTCGCACTCGCGCCGTGGGCAGCCCGAAATCTCGCCTTCACCGGCGATCCCGTCTACCCATTCGGCTGGCGCGTCTTTCACGGGGCCGCGTGGTCGGATGAACAGGCCGCCCAATGGGATCGCGGACATCGGGTGCAGCCCAAGCACACGGGATTCGCTGGCCGCGCGAAACTGGCGGCGCGCGAGTTGTTTGGGCGCCTCGCGGTCGTCAACGCGCCCGATGCCGCGACTGGTTTCCGGGCGTCTCACTTCGGCGTCGGCATCTGGATCGTGCCGTTGCTGGCGCTTGGGGTGGGATGGCGTTCGCGCGAAGCCGCGTGCTGCGCGGTCTGGTTCGGAATCTTGCTCCTGGCGTGGATCGCGCTGACACACATGCCGGGGCGATTCGTCATTCCCGCCATCGCGCCGTTGGCGTTGTTTGTCGGCCGCGGCGCATCGGACCGGGTCGTCCCGCGCTGGTCCGGCCCCACCGTCGTCGGCGTCGCGCTGATCGCCTCCCTGTTCGGCGCCTGGCAGATCACGCGGCAGTTTCGCGCCGAAACCCGCGCATGGGCGGACGCGGTCGGCGTTGAATCGGCCCTTCAATTCGCGGGCGACGTGGAGGCGTTCCTCAGCCCGGAGGCCCAACCGCTGAACGCGCTACCGACCGACGCGTATGTCTGGATCGTCGGCGGCGCGACGCCGTTCTATACGCTCACGAAAAACCACTACACCGTCGTCTTCAGCCGTGATCCGTGGCTGGAATTCGCGCGGACCGCCGATGCCGACGCCGCGGTCGCCTGGCTGCGGGAGCGCGGCGTGACCCATGTCCAGTTTGCGTGGAGCGAAATCACGCGATTACGACGCACTTACGGCTTCGCCGAGCTGGTCACGCCCGATTGGGCCGCCCAACTCGCCGCGGCGGGAATGACGGTAGTGCTGGAAACGCCGGGCGGCACGCTGTTTGAGGTTGAGCCGAAATAGCGCCTTGTGGCGGGGTTGGGGCGCCCGGACCGCCCCGCGTTCCAGCGCGCCGGCTGGGCCCGATGGCGCCGCTTCTCTTCCATTCGGCGCGCTTTCCATTATCTTTCGGTCCGACGACCACCCTGCTGATCGGTTTCACCTTCAATCAGGAGCCCACGATGGCCTCGATCCGCGAAACGGCGCTGCCGAATCTCAAGCGACGCGGCAAAGTCCGCGATATCTACGACCTCGGCGACCGCCTGATGCTGGTCGCCAGTGATCGAATCTCGGCGTTTGATGTCGTGATGGAGCAGCCGATCCCGGATAAGGGCAAGGTGCTGACCGCGCTCACCGAGTTCTGGTTCAATACGCTGGCGGCCTGCAAGCCGCACCACCTGATCTCGATTGTGCGCGAGCAGGCGCCGACGGGCTATGCCGACGCGCTGGACCAGCTTGCCGGCCGGGCGACGATCTGTCACAAGGCTGAGGTGGTCCCGGTCGAGTGCGTCGTACGCGGCTACCTGGTTGGCGGCGGTTGGAAGGAATATCAACAGTGCGGTTCGGTCAGCGGCGTGAAGCTGCCGGCGGGACTGCGCCTGGCTGATCGGCTGGACGAGCCGATTTTCACGCCAAGCACCAAGGCGGAGAGCGGGCACGATGAGCCGATCTCTTTTGAAACCGCGTGCGAGGTCGCGGGGCGAGAGACGATGGAGCTGGCGCGGGAACGGTCGCTGCGGATCTACGACGAAGCCCGGGATTTTGCCGCTCGTCGGGGCCTGATTCTGGCGGATACGAAATTCGAGTTTGGGCGCGCGGCTGGCGAACTGCTGCTGATCGATGAAGTGCTGACGCCGGATTCGTCGCGCTACTGGCCGGCCGACGCCTGGAAGCCGGGCGTCAACCCGCCCAGTTTTGATAAGCAGTTCCTGCGGGATTACCTGGAGCAATGCGCCTGGGACAAGACGCCGCCGCCCCCGCCCTTGCCGGATGAGATCGTGAGCAAGACGCGGGCGCGTTATCTGGAGGCGTACCGGCTCCTGACGGGGCGCGAGCTGACGCTGTAGCGTTCGCGAAGCCGGGCGGCGATCGAAATCCCGCGCCGGGCCCGCCGGCTTTGACACACCCCGCCTGTCGCGCGACAATCCGGGGTTTCCAACCCTCGCGATGACAGGGACGGCCTTGCCAGTGACAGAAACACGAGACGCGAAGCGCGACAGCGAAACGCTGCGCGAAGTCGCCGATTTGATTCGAGACGATCCGAATCGTAAGGGCGCGCTCCTGGAGTTCGGTTCGGCCGGTCAGTTGGTGATGACCGGCGACATGCACGGGTCGGTGCGGAACTTTGAGAAGCTGCAGCGCTATTGCGCGCTGGATCGCAATCCCGGTCGCAGTGTGATCCTGCATGAGTTGATTCACACTGAGCTGGATTTCATGAAGCGGCAGGACGATTCAATCCAGTTGCTCGTGCGCGCGGCCGAGTGGAAGCGCGATCATCCCGATAACGTCTTCTTCCTGCAGTCCAATCACGAGCTGGCGCAGTGGAAGCGCCAGGAAATCACCAAAGCCGGGCGATCGGTCCTCGATGATTTTGAGTACGGCGTGCGGGCCGCGTATGGCGCCGGCGCGGACGACGTCATGTCCGCCGTGGATGCCTATATCGCCGCCCTGCCGTTCGCGGCGCGCACGCGGAACGGCGTCTTCATGTCTCACAGCCTGCCCGACCCGATGATGTTCGACATGTTTGATATGTCGCTGTTTGAGCGGCAGCCGAGCGAGGCGGAGTTATCCCCCGGCGGGCTCGCCTACTCGCTCGTCTGGGGAAGGTTTCATTCGGCCGAGGCGATCGAGTATCTGGCGCGTAAGCTCGATGTCGAAGTTTTCATTGTCGGTCACACGCCGCAGGAGTTTGGCCACGCGCGCTTCGGGCGGCTGATCGTACTCGCGAGCGATCACGCCCATGGCGTATTCCTGCCGATCGACCTGGCCGTTACGCCGGAGCCGGAAAAGCTGGAACGCGCGATTCGGAAGTTCGTTTCAATCGAGTGACGCGCTGCGGCAAGCGACGCGCGTCAGTCGTCGCCATGCGGCGTGCCGCCGGCCGCCGCGTCATCGCGCGCGGGGACGCGCGACTTTGCCTGATCGACGCGTTTCGCTTCGAACAGATAGGTCGGTAGTTTCTCACTCACCGTCCACAGCGACTTTCCATCGGCCGAATAACCGACCGCTTCGCCCTGTGGCTCCATCGCCAGCGAGATCAGACGCGGCTTGGTCGTGAATATCTTGTCAAAGTCAAGTTCGCTGTCGTCGTCCGGCAGCGTGTACTCCAGCCCACCGACATATGTCCGAAGCACCAGGCGTCGACCATCCGGGCTGATGTCCCCGCCGGTGATCGTCTGCATCAGCGGCGCGGCGTTGGGAAGAAATGTCGGTCCGTCGATCTTGAACATGCGCGTGATCCCCTCGCGCTTCCACGGCGCGGGGAGCTTGTAGACATCGACGCGCGAATTCGGTCGCGCCCGCGTGACGAGATAGCCGAATCCGGTCTTTGGATGCGTCATGAACGCCTCGGCGTTGGCCGCCCCCAGCGCGAGGCCGATCTCGAACACGCTCGGCTCAACGTCAATGACCTTCGGCGTGTCCTCGGCGATCCTGGGCTCGGGGAAGCGATAGAGTTGTTTCGTGTCGCGTTTGGCGTTGTTATCCCCAATGTCCGCCACCACCACATCCCACGTGTCGGGCTTGCCGCCCGGCGCGATCGAGATGTCCTCCCAATCGACATTCTTCGCGCCGACCAGACGGATCGTCAGACGTGTTTCGCCCTTTTTGTTCACGACAAAAACAAACGGCTCGTTGCCGGAGTCATTGATGAGGTAGAACAACTCCGGATTGGCCCGGCCGGCTACCAGGCCGGAGGCCTCACGAATGCGCTCGTCGCGCAATTCGCAGATCGATTCGGGCCAGTCATAAGGGGAGTCACCGTCGCCCAGACGCGGCGGCGCTGGAGTTGCCGGCGCGGCCGGCGGCGTGTCAGTCTGGGCCCAGCCGTTTGATGCGACAACAGCGATCAACACAAACCACACGACGCGCGACATGGCCGATCTCCGGGTAACAGGCGATTGGAACAATCACGGAGTATATCGCCGGTATCGATCGCGTTGGGCTTGACGGCGCGCTCGGCTTGGCGGCCGGGCGAGCCGGATCACGACCGCGGCGTCTGGCGCGAGACGCCGCCCACAGACGCCAGCAGTCCCGCCGCGACGCCCAGAAACAGAATGCCTGACCCGCCGGCTGAGACGAACGGCAGCGAAATCCCTTTCGTCGGAATGGCGTTGGTGACGACCGCGATGTTGAACACCGCCTGCAGGAAAATCGTCAACGTGACGCCGCAGGCGATCAGGCGGCCGAGCTGGTCCGGCGCGCGGCGCGCGATCTGCCAGCCACGCAATAGCAGCAGCAGGAAAATCAGCATGACGAACAAGCCGCCCGCGACGCCCATTTCCTCGCACAGAATCGCGAAGATAAAGTCGTTGTTGTCCTGTGGCAGGTAGCCGTACTTTCGCACGCCGGCCCCGAGGCCGCGCCCCCACCACCCGCCGGAGCCGATCGCCAGCAGCGATTGTCCGATCTGATATCCGTCATCCAGCGGATCCGTTGCGCCGTACCACCAGGTCCAGACGCGCTGCAGGCGATAAGGACGCAGGAACGCGGCAAACACCAGCAGGCCGACACCCGCGGCGACCGTCAGCGCCAGATCACGCTTCCGTGCGCCCGCGAGGTACAGAATGACCAGCAGCACCACCGTCAACAGCGCGGCGGTGCCGAGATCCTCGCGCACGGTCAGCAGAATCAACATCCCGGCGGCGGCCAGCGGAAAGTAGTAGCCGAATTTCGTTGTGATCTGCCAACCGGGGCGGGCCAGCACCGCCGCCAGCCCGACCACCAGCGCCAGCTTGGCCAACTCCGGGGGCTGAAAGCTGATCGGGATCGGCCCACTGATGACGGTAATCGAGCGCACCGCGCCCATGCGCAAGTCGCCAAGCCCGACACTGAGCGCCAGCAGGCATCCCAGCGCGAGCGAATACAGCAACAACGGAAGCCCGCAGTCCCACCGCTTGCGCCAACTGAACAGGCGATAATCGACATGCGAAAAAAACAGCATCGCCAGAAAGCCGGCCACCGCGAACACGCATTGGCGGAGCGGCGTGCGATGCCACTGACGCAGATTCAACTCTGCCCCTTCGACCGACACCGAAGCGGAGTAAACAATGACGACACCGATCACCATCAGCGCGCCCACGATCGCCAGCACGCCGCGATCCGGCGACACAATACCGGGCAGCGCGTCATCCACGACCGGCAGAATCGGCGCCGACGGGGCCGACCGGCGCGCAGCGCTTGTCGTGCGGCCGGGGCTGACAGGTCTGGCGCTCATCGCAGTTTCATCGTCGCCAGCGCGAAAACCGCAAACAACGCCGAAACGAGCCAGAATCGCGTAACGGTCTGCGTTTCGGTCCATCCGCCCAGATGGAAGTGGTGATGCAGCGGCGCGCAGCGAAACACGCGTCGTCGCGTCGATTTGTAACAGAAAACCTGAATGATGACGGAGGCGGCCTCAATCACAAAGACGCCGCCGACGATGAAGAGCATCAACTCCAGGCGCGTGACGATGGCCACGTAGCCCATCAGGCCGCCGAGCGGCAGAGCGCCGGTGTCCCCCATGAACACCTGCGCGGGATACGCGTTGTACCATAAGAAACCGAGACACGCCCCGGTGACGGCGCCGCACATCACGGCCAGCTCCGCCGCCCCGGGAATGTGAAAGAAGAGCAGTTGCTTCGCGATCGCCGCCGTGCCGACAACCCACGCCAGGACCATGAACGCGAACCCGGTCAGCGACATGCAGCCGCTGGCGAGGCCGTCCATGCCATCGGTCAGGTTTACGGCATTGGAAGTGAACGCGATCACGAGAATCGCGATGAACACAAAAACGGGCATGCTCAGCGCAACCCCGTAGTAATCGCCGATGCGCTCGCCTTTGTAGAACGGGATGCTGAGCACGTTGTAATAAGGACTGTACTCGGCGTCGGGGAGCATTTGCCCGGTGATCGCGGCGGTCTTCCCCATGCGGACTATGAACACCGCCAGCAGCGCCCCGAGCCCGACCTGAAAGACGAGCTTCTCCCAGCTCTTCAAGCCGTCGCGCGTGCCGGCCCGCCGACCCGCCGTCAACTTCAGCCAGTCATCCACGCCGCCGAGCGTCGCCAGCCACACGACGCAGATCAGCCCCATTCGCACGTAAAAGTTCGTCGTGTCCGCCAGCAGCAGCGTCGTGACGACGATCGCCGCGACGATCAGCACGCCGCCCATCGTCGGCGTATTCTTCTTTCCGGCGGTCATCTCGTTGAGCCGGGCGTGGTCAAATTCCGGCGCATCGCCCACGCGCAACCGGACCAGCATGCGAATCACCACGGGGGCAAACGCCCACACCAGCGCAAAGCCGACGAGCAGCGCCAGCGTCGCCCGAAAAAGCGGGCTCTGATACGCGTAGGGACGTCCTTCCAGCAGCCAGTCAAAGAGGTGATAGATCATCAGGAAGCCGCCGCAGCTTCGAGGCGCCTGCGCAAGGGAACCAGCACGCGCTCGAGTCCGACTCTGCGCGATCCCTTCAGCAGCAGCGCATCGCCCGGCGCCAGCCAGTCCGCCAGGTGGGCCGCGCAGGCGTCCACATCGTCGCAGCGCTGCATGGTCGGGCCATACAGCCGCGACCCCGCGAAGACCTCGCCCATCAGATCGCCCGCCGCCCCGACCAGCACGACATGATTCAACCGGCTCGCGCTTAGCGCCTCCGCCACCTGGCGGTGCAGTCGAGCGCTGTGCCGACCGAGTTCCGCCATTTCACCGAACACCGCCACCCGCCGACCCGCGATCGGCAATGACTCAAGCGTGTCGATCGCCAGCGCCGCGCTGCGCGGGTTGGCGTTATACGCGTCGTTCAGGACGGTGACGCCGGCGATCTGCGTCAGCTCGGCCCGCATCGGCGGTGGCTCGAACGACCGCAGACGGGCGGCGATTTCTTCGTGCGAAAACCCGTAGCGCAGGGCGATCAGAATCGCGCCGGCGGCATTGATCGCGTTGCACAAGCCGGGCGTCGGCAGCGCGTACTCGAATTTGTTGTTGATGCGAAAATGCAGCCAGGGGGCCTGGTAACGCGCGTCGCTGACGCGCAACTCGGCCGAGGGCGTGGCGCGGCCACGCGCCACTTCCACTGCGCCTTTCGCGCCGTCCAGCCCGAAGCGCGCCACGCCAAATCCATCGGCGACGATCGCCGTGTGCGCGTCGATCTCCACATTCAGGGCCGCGAATCCGCCGCGACGCAGGCAGCGCAGGATCGAAGCTTCTTCGGTTGCGACGCCGGCGAGATCATGCAGCCCTTCCAGGTGCTCTTCCGCGATGCAAGTCAGCACGACCATGTCCGGCTCGGCCATCTTGCCCAGCGCGGCGACCTCTCCCGGCGCATTGGTGCCGATCTCCACGACGAGATAATCGTCGCCCAGTTCCGACGACAGCAGCGTCAGCGGCACGCCGATGGCGTTGTTGAAACTCTTGGGCGAGGCTTTCCCGCGCATGCGGCCGGCGAGCAGATGATGGATCATCGCCTTGGTCGTTGTCTTGCCGTTGCTGCCGACCACCGCGATCACATCCGCCGATCCTTGTCGCCGGTGAAAATGCGCGAGGCGGCCCAGCGCCGCGACGGAGTCATCCACGCCGATCAACGTCGCGCCCGGGCGCTTGGCCTGCAACTCAGCCACGCGCTCATGCGCGACGACCGCCGCGACGGCGCCGGCCTCGATCGCGGCCGGCACAAAGTCATGCCCGTCAAATCGCTCGCCGCGAATCGCAAAGAACAGATCGCCCGTGGCGATTTCGCGCGAGTCAGCGCAGACGCGACTGACGCTGATATCGCGCAGCTTCTCCGGTCCGCGCCCGCGCATCGCCGCAATCACTTCGCTGAGCGTCAGGCGGATCACCGGGGACGCGCTCCCTGCTCCCGACCGGCGCGGGCCGCGATCGCCAGTATCGCCACCTCGACATCATCAAAGTGGCGCCGATCTTCGCCGATGATCTGGTAATTCTCGTGCCCCTTGCCGGCGATCAGCACGGTATCCCCTTCCCGGGCCATCTCCATCGCCAAGAAAATCGCGGCGCGGCGGTCCGGCTCCACGCGCATGGCGCGCTGCGGGGCCGCGGCGAACCCCGGCATGATCTCCTCGATAATCCGATTCGGGTCCTCCGTGCGCGGATTGTCGCTGGTCACGATCACGGCATCGGAAAGCGACGCGGCGGCCTCCGCCATCCGCGGCCGTTTGGTGCGATCGCGATCGCCTCCGCAGCCGAACAGCGTGATCAGCCGCCCGCGGGTCAGCGGTCGCAGCACGCTGACGACATTGCGCAGCGCGTCATCCGTATGGGCGTAGTCGACAAACACGTTGATACCGTCCGCCCCGGGCACGCGCTGCAGGCGCCCGGGAATGTTGCGGACGGCCAGCAGCCCCGCCTCGATCTGGGCGGGGGTCGCGCCGCTCGCATGCGCCAGGCCCGCCGCGGCCAGGGCGTTGTAGACGTTGTGGCGCCCGACCAGCGCGTTCTCGACAATCACTTCGCGACCGAAAATGTTCAGTCGAAACAGCGTGCCCGCGATCGTGTCGCGCACGATCCGGGCGGAAATGTCGGCGTCCCCGTCCATGCCGAAGGTCACGATCCGCGCCCGCGTATCGCGCGTCATCCGCGCCGTGTACGGGTCATCCCGATTCACCACCGCAATCGCGTCTTCGTCGAGAGAGTCGAACAACTCCGCCTTCGCGGCCGCGTACTCGTCGAGCGTGTGGTGATAGTCGAGGTGATCGCGCGTCAGATTGGTGAACGCCGCGGCGGAAAATCGCAAACTGGCGACGCGGCGCTGCGCCAGCGCGTGGCTGGACACTTCCATGACCATCGCGTCAGCGCCGTTGTCGCGGGCCTCGCGCACATGCCGACATAGCGGCAGCGGACCGGGCGTGGTCATGCCCGCCGTCACGCTATGGCCGCACAGGTCATATTGCACGGTGCCCAGCATGGCGCACCGGCGCCCGCCGGCCCGCAGAATCGCCTGGGCCATATGCGCGGTCGTCGTCTTGCCGTTCGTGCCGGTGACGCCCAGCATGGTCATCGCGCGGCGGGTTTCGTCGTCATCGATCCCGTGCCAGCGGGCGGCCAGCCGGGCCAGCACCGATCGCGCGTCCGGCGTGTTAATCGTAACGGCGCCGTCGATTGTCGGGAGTTGCTCACCGACGATCACGAGCGCGCCGCGACGGGCGGCGTCCTGCGCAAACGCGGCGCCATCCTCCTTCACGCCGCGCAGCGCGACGAACACGCTGTCGGCGCACACGTCACGCGAATCATCGAATACGCCGCGAATCGCGCGCTCCGCGCAACCCGCATACGTCTCCGATGGCAGGATTCCCGCAAACAGTTCGCCAATCGTCACAGTCGTTTTACTCCGATCCAGCACGGCGACACGCTCATACGCTTGCATTATGGCCTCGTTTCACCGGGTTTGACAGCCGGCGCCACATCCGGAGGCACACCCAGATATCGCAGGGATTGCTGCAGAATCCGCGCGACCGCCGGCGCGGCGACTTTACCGCCGTAGTGACTCTCGACGCGCGGCCGATAGGCGGAGACCACCACCGCCAGTCGCGGCCGCTCCAGCGGGGCCCCGCCCACGAAGGACGCGACGAAGCGGTCCTCGTAGTAGGTGCGATTCGCCCGGTCGGGAAGCTGGGCCGTGCCGGTCTTGCCGAATACCTGATAGTCGCTGAGTTGCGCCTTCTCGCCGGTGCCCGCGCGCACCACGTCACCCAGCGTGCGGCGGCGAAAATCGGCGACGAGTTCGGACGGCGCGACGCGACGCAGCGGAATCGCCTCCGACTGGTCGCGCAGCACGACCCCATCGGAGCCGACGACACCGCGCACAACCCGCGGCCGCATCAGGACGCCGTCATTGCAGAGCGCCGAAAACGCCGTAACCGCCTGCAACGCGGTCACGGAGATCTCATGTCCCATCGGGACGGATTGAATCGAATACTTGTTCCACTTCCGCAGGTCGCGCACCACGCCGCTTTGCTCACCCGGCAAGTCGACGCCGGTGGGCGTGCCGAAACCGAAGCGCCGCACATATTCATAGATCCGCTGCGCGCCGCACCGCTCTCCCAGCATCGCCATGCCGATGTTGCTGGAGTGAATCACGATGTCCGCAAAGGTCGGGTCGTGCAGATCGTGGTCGTCGCGAATGCGGCGCCGCCCAAAGTAGTGCTCGCGCGACCGGACCGGGAAGACCTCGCTAAGCCGGGTCTGGCCCTCCTCCAGCGCGCAAATCGCCACGAAGGGTTTGAAGATACTGCCCGGCTCGTAGGCGTCGATCAGCGGTCGAATGCGGTGGCGCCGGTAGGCGTCCTCAACCGACATGCCCTTGGGAAACGGGTCGCGCGGGTCGAAGCCGGGGGCGGACGCCAGCGCCAGCACCGCCCCATCGTCGGGGTCCATGACGACCCCCATCACCCAGTTCGGGTCGTATTGCTCCATGATGGCCGCAAGCTCGCTCTCCAGGATGCGCTGAATCTCGATATCAATCGTCAACACGACGTTCGCGCCGTCGCGGGGCGGCTGATAGGCCTCAGGCTCCAGGCGAACGCGACGGCGATCACGGTCTACAGTCGACGTGCGACGCCCTTCGCGCCCCACCAGCTCATCGTTCAGCGCGAGCTCGATGCCCGCCAATCCCTGCTGATCCACTCCGACAAAGCCGATCAGCGCGGCCGCCGCTGTGCCATACGGATAGACGCGCACGGACTCGCGCGTGACGCCGAGCCCTGCCAACCGCCGATCCTGCTTCAAGCGTTCAATCGTCTCCGCCTGAGCCTCGGTCACGCGGCGTTTGAGCCACACGAAGCCGGATTCGGGGTTGTCGCGAATCGTGCGCTCGATTTCCTCCGGGGGGATTTCCAGCACCGGGCCGACGCTCGCCGCCAGAAAGCGCGCGTCGCGCGTGGAGCGCGGGTCCAGAAAGACGGACGGACGTCGATCACTGCCGGCGAGCGTGCGTCCGCGAGCGTCGAGAATCACGCCGCGCTGCGCGGGAATCGTGACGTTGGCGGTTTCTTCACGGGCGGCCTGGGCCCGCAGGTCGGGTCCGTCTTTTCGTTCGAGCATCACAAGGCGCGCGCCGCATCCCACCATCAGGATCGCCGCCAGCACCATCGGCCATGTTCCTGTGCGCATCGATTCGACCCTTGCCCCTTCGTAGGCGCCGCAGCGCGTTACGGTTTCGACGGCGGCGCTTCCGGCTGCCCGCCGGGCGCTTCCGCGTTGAGACGTTCGGCGATCAGTCGCAGCGCCGGCGGGTTGCGGAGCCGCGACAACTCCAGCTCATACGAGGCGGTTCGCCGGCGCAGTTCCACAGCCTCGGCGTCGAGGCGCGAAATGGCGTAATTCAGGCGCGTCGTTTCCGCCCGCAGCGCCACCACGAGAATCAGCGTCGCGGCGCTCACGAGCATCAGGAAAACGATGCGCGGAATACTCATCGCGATTCGACCCCCTCGGAGCGAACTAGCGCGTCAGGCGGCGAGCCGGCTGCGAGCGCTGCGGCGCGCCGCGCTTTGATCGCGATTCCCGCGCGGTCTGCCGCGCGGGCGTGCGCTCGCTCCGTTCAAAGGCCGCCATCGCCACCTCGAAGCTGGGAATACGGAGCGTCTCACCCACGCGGATCGTATCCGCCCGGCCCGCCAATTCCGGGTTGACCGACACGATATACGCCAGAGCCGTTTCGTCGTCGCGACCCCAGTAGCGGCGAATAATCGCGATCAGGCTGTCGCCACGCGCGACCCGATGCTCGATCACCGCCGGCTCCGCGTCCTCCGGGCGGGCGTCATCCCGCGCCGGCTCCGGATCCAGCGGCGCGCGCTCCACCGGCGCCGGCGTCATCGCGATGAGCAACTCCGGACCGTGTCTCGGCGCCGTGGCGTAGGCGGCATCATCGATTTCCAGGAACTCGATCTCGGCCTCGTCCGCCGACATCGCGTCGTTCGCCCGCGCCACCACCTGCGGCGGCGCGTACGTCGGCGGCGCATAGAGTCGTGGCGTCCGCGGCGTATAGCTCACTTCGAGCCCGACCGGACCCTGCCCCAACTCCACCGCGGGTCGAATCTCGCGCTCGCGCGGCGCGTCGAGCATCAACCGTCCCAACCCGCCGGAGGCGGACGCGCCTTCGGCGACGGCGACGCCATCCGATTCTGCAGCGATGGCGCCTTCCATGTAGAGCGGCGACACGGCGATCTGGCGCGGCGGATTGACCTGGGAGATCGCCCACGACATGCCGGTGACAAACAACAAGCTGGTGAGCAACGCCGCGCTGACGTTCAGTCCCATCCGTTCCGCCTCCTTGCTTACGACTGCGCCGCGGGGCGCACCGCCACCCGCAACTTGGCGCTGCGGCTGCGCGGGTTCTCGTCGCGTTCATCCGTTTCCGCGACGATGGGCCGCTTCGTCAGTTCATCCAACGCGCCATCTTTCTTTGCCGCCCGGAAGAAGCGTTTGACCGCGCCGTCTTCCAAGCTGTGGAAGCTGATCACCGCCAGCTTTCCACCGGGATTCAGATAAGTGGGCGCCTGATCCAGAAATCGGTTCAGGTTCTCCAGCTCGCGATTCACAGCAATGCGCAACGCCTGAAACGTCTTGGTCGCCGGGTGAATCCGGCCCCGGCCGGGGCCGCAGGCCGACTCGACGATCGCCGCGAGCTGTCCGGTCGTGACGATCCGCCGACCGTGGCGCGCCTGGCAGATGCGCTTGGCGATCTTGCGGCTATGCGTCTCGCCGCCGAGTTCGTACAGCAGATTCGCGAGTTCGGTTTCGCCGAGTTTGTTGACGAGATCTACGGCCTGAGTCTCGCCGTCGCCGTCGAAACGCATATCGAGCGGGCCGTCGCGGTCAAACGAGAATCCGCGGGCCGCATCGTCGAGCTGCGCCGAGTTCAGACCGAGGTCAAGCAACATGTGATCCACGCGCTCCACGCCCGCTTCCGAAAGCACATCCGGAAAATCCGCATAGCTGGCGGCGTACAACTTCAGTATGTCAGCGTCCCACCTTGGCCGCAGACGATCGCGGGCCAGCGCCAACATCCGCTCGTCCCAGTCCAGCCCGATGTAGAGGCCGTCCGGCGCAATCCGCGGCAAGATCTCCGCGGCATGCCCGCCCAGACCGATCGTGCCATCGAGCACGACTTGCCCGGGCTTTGGATCGAGCAATCGCAGTACGTGTGAAACCAGGACTGGCGCATGACCGGGCACTTTGAGATCAGAAACCGACAATCTGGAGAAAACGAGCCGACAGTGAGAACGCGAACAACCAAACACTCGCCACTTCCGCAGCTCGCGGCCACCCCTGGACGCGCGAACCGAGGCCGATTACGCTATTCTGCGAAAAGGCGTGTGGCCGCGCGCGATCCATCCTTGAATCACGCGCGGCCCCCAAGTGGGACAGGCGACATTTCTGGCGCCTGAACGCGAGGAGCGATCGCATCCTGCGATCCGACCCCCCGGCGAAGGGGTCTTGCTCTCCTCGCTTGTCTGGGTTGTGGCGGCCACGACCTCGAGTCGCGGCCGTCACAATCCAACCCTCTCGCTACCTGCTACCCAACCCTGTTCTACGATCCGGAGCGGGCTTTTCGCTCAGCCTGCTGCTCACGGAGTTGTCTCAGTTCCTCGAAGGCGCGGACGCGACGATCGTAATACGCGTCCTGATGGTCGACTTCGTGCCGCTCAAAGGCGTCGCGCGCCGTCAACAACAAGCGGTCCTTGGCGCCGACCAACATCACCTTCTCGCCAATCTTGTTTCGTTCCAGCAGCCAGCCCGGCAACAGCACCCGCCCCTGGGCATCCGGGTCGACCAGCGTCGTCTGCGAAAAATCGAACTCGATCTGCTCTCTCAACTCCGGCGACATCATTTCCGCCGGCGGCAGGTCGGCGTACAGCCCTTCAAAGTGCTTCTCGGGAAAAATCCACAGCTTTCCCGGCCCATCCGCCGGCGACACGTAGTAAGATGTGCCGTCGGTTTCGGAGTTAATCTTGGCCCGCAAGGCGTTCGGTATCGCCAGCCGGTTCTTCTTGTCGATGACCAGCGGATACCGTCCGACCAGGAACATAGAGGACCAACTCGCTCAACCCCACTCTCCGCCACTTGGCTGATCTGAGTAGGGAAATACTAACACATCTCACCACCCGAATGCAACTCTTTTCGGAAGAAAAGGCTGATAAAATGAGGCTGCGCTCGCGGCATTCGACCAGAAACGCGCGCAAGCGACTACCAGGATTGCAGTTACGGGAAAACAGTCAGCCGACAAAGCTCGCTGGATTTTCAACCGGAAAAACGCGCGCTCGCGCCCCGCTGCCCCACCGCCACGCAAAGACCGCCAAGTGCCGACGCTCCGCCAGGGAAATCTCAACACCGTTCGTTCGGGCGGGGGCTATTGTTTCGCTCAGGAAGCGGAAACGGCCAACCCCCTGGCCGCGGCGAGGTAGGCGTCGAGGGCGAATTTGGGAATCACCCCCACTCCGTGCGACTTCCGGCCGCCGCCCGGCGACTCGCCCACATCAGTTTGCGAGCCGGCGCCAAACTCGAGACCGGCCAATGAAAACCGCACCCACCGGCCCCCATCGCCCGGCAGCGGCACGACCTGGCCGATCAGCGCCGTTGCGTCTCGCAGCCGCGCCCCGCTTTCGAACGCATACCGCAGCGTCTCCACCGCGCGGCGAAAGGCCTGCTGCGCATCGCTGAGTTCGAGCGCGGTGTCCTCGGACCACTCCGCGACCGTTTGTTCCCAGGCCAGCAACGGCGAATCCGACTCCCCGGCGAACAACGCGTCGCGCGCAGCGATGCGCTCGCGGTAGTCGCATTCGTCGACGCGCCCGGCGCATGGCCCGCCGCAACGCCCGTCGTAGTACCGTTCGCAGAGCCGGCCGGCGTCCGCCCCGCCCAGCAGCGGCAGGGCGCGCGATTCCTCGGGGCAAAGCGCCACGCGAAACAGCGCGGCGGCGGCCTCGATCGTTTCGCGCGCCTGCCATGCGCCGCGATACGGCCCAAAGCAGCGCCGTCGGGAATCGGGCTCCGGCGTGACATCGAGTTGCCCAAACGGGGCCGCGCCGGCGCGGATGTAGCAATAGCGAGCCCACATCCGCATCTGCCGATTGAACGCCGGCCGCAGCCGCCGCACCAATTCCGCTTCCATCAGGACCGCTTCGAGCTCGCTGTCGCACGCGCGAAACGCAACCCGTTCAATCTGGCGCGTCCAACCGGCAAAATGTCCGCCGCGCGCTTCGCCGCGCAGATGGGCCCGGGCCCGCGTGCGGGCGTCAACCGACTTGCCGACATACAGCACCCGCCCGAGCGCATCGAGCATCGCATACACGCCGCACGCCTTCGGCAGCCGCTTCAGTTCGTCTTTGGCGACAATCAGCGGCGGCTGCGGCGGCGCGCGGAGCGCTTCAAACGGATCCTCGGAAGCCCGCGGGGCGCGGCGGGCCGCGACGCGTTCGGATACAAATTCGATCGAGCGCGACGCCAGGCGGATGAGCAGGTCGGGGCGCGCCGCCCGTGTCAGCTCCGTGAGCCGCAAGCCGGCCATCGCATCGCGCGTGGCCGCCCCGCTAAGGCGAATCATCACCTGCGCTTCCGGGGCGGCGGACTCCACCTGCGCGAGGATCGAATCGCGAATCTGATTGCGCGTCAGGCCGCTGACGTCGAGTGGGATCAGCGCCATTGGTCGCACGCGGTGCTCCAGAAACGTGTGGCGCACGCCGCGCTCGCACACTTCAATCAGCACGCACCCCTTGGGTTCGTCGATCTCGGCGAAGGAAACGCGATCTGTCGAGCCGGCGTAGACAATCGGTGGCCCCTCCGGAACGCGCAGCGTCTGCCAGCGATGGATGTGGCCGGCCGCGACATAGTCAAACCCGCCGGTCGTCGCGTCACGCTCGATGACGTCCGGCCCGGATCGAAACCGAAACGTCGCCGGTCCGCACACCGCCGATTCGAATGTCTGATGCGCCACGAGCAGGTTCACATCGCCGCGCGCGTTGGGCCAATCCGCGGCCGCGAGCGTCGGGGCGAACGCCTCCGCCGCGCCACGCCGAATGCATGGCGCCCCGGTGACGCACACATCGAGGCCGCGCAGGCGAAACCGGATGGACCGCGGCGTGTCAAAAATGTGCAGATTGGGATGAGAAAACAGCAGCGAGCGCGGAATCGCGCAGCGTTCGTGATTTCCCGGCGCGATCACAATCGGCACACCCCGGGCCGCAATCTCCAGCAAAGGCGTCGCCGCCGCCGCGATGGCGCCGTCGGTCGGATTCGGCCGGTCAAACACATCGCCGGCGTGGATGACGAGGTCAACTTCGTGTTCGAGGGCCCGTTGCAACGCCGTGCGATAGCTCGCGACAAGATCATCGCCGCGCCGCGGCCCGCGATAGCGCGGGTTCGCGGGCATATCGGCGCCGATATGCGTGTCCGCGAGATGCAGAATGCGCGGATAGCGGAACATTCCGCCCAGCGTAGGGCCGGCCGCCGCGTTTGGGAAGCGGATATTCGCGTTTTGTTAGGGCAGGCCCGCTACTCGGCGCCGGGCGCCTCGCGAATCTTGACGTTGCGGAACCAGACGCGATCGCCGTGGTCCTGCAGCGCGATGTGTCCCGCATCGAGCGTGCCATAACGCGGCATCGAGGCGAACTTGCTCTCCGCCACGCGGCGTTTCCAATCGTCGCTCTTCAACTCGTACTCCAGCAGCTTCACGCCATTGAGCCAATGCGTAACCTGATTACCGCGAACCAGCAGCCGGGCTTCATTGAACAGCCCGATCGGACGCGTCGCGTCACGCACCGCCTGATGCAACGCGTAGTTCGCGCCGGCGGACGTCAGCGTGTTCTTGCCGTCGTGGTGCTCGGTGTTGTCGAGAATCTGCATTTCGGGGCCCGTCTGCCAGACGTAATCCGACTGCTCATCGACGTTGAAGAACACGCCGCTGTTTCCGCCCGGGACAACCCGCCATTCCAGCGTCAGCTCAAAGTCGTCAAACACGTCCGTCGTGATCAGATCGCCCGCCGGTCCGGCCCGCACCAGGCAGCCGTCGATCACTTGCCACCCAGCGCCGGGCTCCGGCTTCTTGAACCGCCGCCAGCCGTTGAGTGTGCGCCCGTCAAACAGCAGACGCCAACCGGCCGCTTTCTCGGCCGCGGTCAGCACATTCTGCGGCTCGCCGCGCGGCGGCGTTCGGATCACGCCGTAACGACCACTCGGGACGGTGTTGATCGTCAGCCACGCCTCGGTGCTCCACGGCAGGTCGCCCTGCTCCGACAGGATCGGTGGCCACAGGCGGACGTAGATCACCGCTCCCTGGGTCAGCGCATCCGTCTCCAGGAATACGCGCGTACGATCTTCGGAGACGCTGGCGGAACGCACCGGCGTCCACTCGCCATCGCGGCGCGGCGCGGGATCGGCCCCGCTCAATTTCCACTGCTCGATTTGATACTGGTCCGCCTCCCAACCCACGCGCGGATCGAGCGGCTCGGTAAAACGCAGTTCCAATCCATTGCTCAGGACCGCGACCTCCGCAATTTCGAACGCGGTCTTACCGGTGGGTTTGATCTGAAGTGAGCGCCCGTCCGGCCCCGCCGAGGCGATCGTGAAAACGCCGTCGGGCGTCGACGTCAGCAAGTACGGCTCGATCGGCAGATTCGCGGAATGCCGAAACACACACACGTTGGGCGCCTGCTCCGGGCCAGCCACGCTCATTCGATACAATGCCCGTTCGCTCACGTTCTGGAACACATACTGCCCGCTGTCGGCCAGCGGAACGACGTTCACACCCAAATAGGTCGCCTCATCCGGCGGCAGCCACCCGACGACTGTGGACTTGCCCGACTCATCACCCGTCACGCGCAGCAGCGCTGTCGGCTGATAGCGCCCGCGCGGCGACGGCGTCAGCCGCGCGCCGGACTCGCCGTAAACAACGCCGCGCCCCGCATCCGTCGACATCCGGCCCGGCGTCGCCTCGCCAAGTGACACGCTGGGATGGGGTCCGGCGACAGGCGCGCCGTCTCCCGGCCGACCGCGCCGCAAAGGGGGCACAATCCGCTTCACCCCTTCCGCGGTCGCGAGCGATTCCGCGTCGTCATGCCAAAGCGCCTTCGCGGGGATGGGCGAAAAATCACTCGCGCCGGGCGGCTTCCACAGCAGCGTCAGCCGCTCGCCGCCGCCCAGTTCAAAGTGGTCGATGCGCAGCAGGTTTGATCCGGCGTTCAACTCCACCACGCCGTCCATCGGCGTGGGGCCGTGCGGTCCGTCATGATCGATGGCGACATCATTGTTGACCCAAAGGCGTGAGCCGTCGTCACTGATCAACCGAAAGCCGTACGCGCCTTTTTCCGGCGCCCGCAGCCACGCGTCCACGCGCGTCACGAAGTTATCGCTGAGCGGCGCGAATCCGGCGCCTTCGAAGTCGATCGTGTCGACGATGCGGGCGACATTCGGCCGCTGGCCGTCCATCAATTGCGGCACGCCGGTAATGGCCTGATCGATCGAGTAAAGTCGCAGGACGGCCCCCGGCTTCTGCGACTGCGCGAGCGCGGCCGTCGCGGACATCGCCGACAACAGGCACAAACTAATGGAAACCCGGGCGTAGGGGGATCGCGCGCGGCGCGGCGATACGCGTGGCATATTCGCTCCTTTTCTCGAAGGTCGCCGCAGTATAACCGGCGACGGCGCGATGCACGCGGGCGGAGCGCCGGTTACGATGCCGATCGTCCAGCAATCAACCGGCCCGGGGAGCCGCCGCCACATGGGACCCACATCCGTCATCGCCGACAAACTTGCGACCGCGAAACGCGCCGGGGCGATCATCGCCGTGCTCGTACGGCACGGCTATCACGATGTCGTCTCCGAGCTGCGCCTGGATCGCTTCCTGCCGCGCGGGCATGACCCGGCGGACGTAGCCGACGAAATCCGGCGTATGCCAGAAGCGGAGCGCGTCCGCCACACGCTCGAAGCGCTCGGGCCGACCTTCGTGAAGATCGGCCAGATTCTGAGCACGCGTCCGGACCTCGTGCCGCAGGATTGGGCGGATGAGTTTCGCAAACTGCAGGCTGATCTGGAATCAGCCCCATGGCCGGAGATGCAGGCGCTGCTGCAGGCCGAGTTTGGCGAGCGCCTCACCGAGTTGTTTACCGAGATTGACGAGACGCCGCTGGCGACGGCCTCCATCGGCCAGGTACATCGCGCGACGCTGCGGAGCGGCGAGCCGGTGGTCATCAAGGCGCTGCGACCAGGTATCCGCGAGACAATTCACCACGATATCGAGATTTTCCGCGGCTTGGCGATGATGACCGAGCACTACTTCTCCAAGCGCGGCTACAGCCCGACCGAGATCGTTGAGCAGGTCTCAGCCGAGTTTGAGCGCGAAACCGACTTGCTCATCGAGGCCCACAACACCGAGCGGCTGGCGCGCGACTTCGCCGAAGATCCGCTGATCATTTTTCCGAAGGTCTATCGCGAAGCGAGCACCAAGAGCGTCCTGACGATGGACTTCATGGAAGGCGTTGTGCTCAGTCGTTGTGATCCGCGCGCCCGGCCTGCGGATGTGCGCCGCGTGTTTGTCGAGACCCTGACGCGTGCCGTCTTCACCCAATGCCTGGAGAACGGCTTCTTCCACGCTGACCCGCATCCCGGCAATCTGATCATGCTGCCCGAGGGCGGCGTGTGTTTCCTCGACTGCGGCATGACCGGGCGCGTCGATCCGCAAACCGCCGGTCTGCTGGCGGATCTGACCCGCGCCGTCGTGCAGGCCGATCTGGATCGTGTGATTGACGCGGCGATCTCGCTGGCCGACGCCGATCCGGCCGCCGCGTCCGGTCGCGGGCTGCGGGCCGATGTCTGGCGCATCATCGACCAGTTCCGCGATACGCCGCTGAAGGACCTGCGCCTGGGGCAGATGCTGCGGATGTTCTTCGACATGTTGCAGCGCTACGAACTGCGTTGCCCGGCGGATCTGCTGTACCTGATCAAAGCGATCTCCACGGCCGAGGGCGTGGCCGAAGCGGTGGATCCGGAGTTCGACGTGATGCCGCACGTTCGCCCGCAGATCGATCGCCTGATGCGGCGGCGCTACGGCATTCGCGCATTGCGCCGACGACTGGAACAGGGCTTTCTGGGCTACGGTCGTCTGTTTGAGGAACTGCCGGACCAGATTCGCACCGTGTTCGGCCTGATTCGGCAGAAGAAAATGACGATCCATCTGGAGCATGACGGAATTGACCGCCTGACGGACACGATCGACGCGGCCAGTTTCAACCTGTCCGTGGCGACGCTCGTCGCGTCGCTGATCGTCAGCTCATCCGTTTTGCTGCTCGCCGACAGCCTCGACCGCTCGCTCGGTTGGATCACCGTGATCGCAATCATCGGCTATATCAGCGCCGGCGGATTCGCGGTGATTCGCACCACAATCGCGCTTTGGGGCCGGATTCGGCGCCGAATGTGAACCGGCGCCTACGGGGGCGGCGACTCACCGGGCGCCAACTCGCGCGCCACCCACTCAACCACGTCGTTCGCCTGCATCCGCATGTGCCAGCGTAACAGTTGTTTGTGCCCGAACGGATACTCGTCGACCTTTGCGCCGTCTCCGAAACGGCGGGCCAGCGCTTGCCCGCTCTCGTACGGCGTCACATTGTCGAGCTTGGCGAGGTACACGCGGATCGGCCGCCCGCGCAGCGCGTCAACGCCCCAGCGCGGGTCGAGTCCGGCGTGGTCCAGATAAGCCGCGAACAACCGCTCGCGCTCGGCGTCGGTCGGATCGCGCGTCCATTGCAGCGCCACGCCGGCGTTCGTGAGCGCCGACTCTTGTGAGATTCGCAGCAGATTCTCGCCCCCGCCGACCATGAGGATCGCCGCGAAGCGGTCCGGCATCCGCTGCGCCACCGCGGGCAGACCGAGCGCGCCGATACTGAAGCCCATCAGCGCCGCCGGACGCAGCGGCAGCTCGGGGCGCGTCTCCGCCAGGTGCGCCAGCACGGCCTCGAGCGAGTAGGGCCAGTCCGCGACGCTGTCGTCAATCGCCGCCGCCAGGCGCTGCGCGGCGTCGTCGATTCCCGCGGGGTCGATCACCAGCGGCGCTTCAAAAGCCGACTCATGGAAATAGCGGCCAGTGCCACTGCTGTGCAGCACGATCCAGCCTTTCGCCAGTAACGCCTGACGCACATACTTGTTGCCGCCGAGGTGCACGATCAGCCCCTTCGGCGGAGCCTTCGTGGGTTCGTGCAGGCGCCATTGCACGCCTTCGCGCGCCAATCGTTCATCAAGCGTCGCCACCGCCTGCCCCGGCCGCACGGACACGAACAGGAAGTCACTGACGCGCCCGTCATCCTCGTCCTGCTCGCCGATCGTCAGCGTCTCCAGGATCAGCCCGAGCCCGCGCGGCGTGACCCGCCGAATCGGCAGGGCGACATCGCCGAACGCGATGGATTTCGGGGCCTGCGCCGCGAGCGCCGCGAGGCCTTCGGTCGCCCGCGCCGGCCATTCGACCTTCCGGGGGGGCGCCTCGGCGGACGGGGCTGACGCCTGCCCGCGGACGTGCGCCTGAACGAAAGCCAGCGCCATGACGCCGATGGTCAGGCGACTTGCGCGATTCATCAGTGTGTGCATTGCCATGCCGCGATCATATCTGATTTGCCGTTCGCGCGGCGCCGGGTTCGACAGCCGCTCAATCCGACACCCGCCCGCGCAGGCCCTCTAACAGGCCCTGCCCGTAGGCCCGGCTGCGCGCCGCCCGCACCCGCGCCGCCTCGCCGCCGCCGAGCGCCGCAATCGCTTGCGCAACGCCAATCCCGCGCCACGCCAGTCCGTTTCGCCACAGGCGGGCCCGCGTGGCCACGGTCGGATGCAGGGCGAGTTCCACCAGGCTCGTCGAGCGGCCGACGCGTCTCATCCGCTCGATCAGCCAGCCGGCATTGGCGCGCGCCGGCGGATTCCATTCCGTGACGACCGCCTCATCACACCAGACAATCCGCGCCCCGCGCTCCGCCGCAAACTGGAAAAAGTGCCGGTCTTCACCCACGTTCAACACAAATCGCGTATCGAAGCGCAATCCGCCGCGCGGCAATTCCGCCCGCATCAGCACGTTGTTCGTGAATGCGTACGGCCGCCGCTCGCCGGTGGCGTAGCGCCGGCGCTCGAAGAACCGGCCGCGCTCGATCCACTCCGGCGGCGGCGATTCGAACGCGGCCTCCACCGGACCGGTGACCACATCCGCCTGAAAGCGCTGCGCCGCGTTCACGAGATTGATCAGCCAGTCCTCATGCGGGGCCTCGTCATCATCGATAAAGGCGACCCACTCTTCGCGCGATCCGTGCGGGCTGCGCGCCTTGGCGTCGTCAAGCGCGGTGATCGCCGTTTCCAGCGCCATGTTTCGGGCGCTGGCGATGCCGGGCCGCGGCTGGCATGCGTAGCGCGTCGGCCACGCGCCGCCCGCGGCCCACTCGGCGACCTGGAATTCGCCGCTGCGGGCGGGGTCGTTGTCGACAATCACGATCAGCGGCTCAATCTGGCCCGTCCGGAGCGCGCTGAGCCCATCCAGCAGCCGCGCGAGCCCGTCCGGTCGCTTAAATGTCAGCGCGCACACGGCGACCCGCGCCGCCGCATCGGCGCTTTCCGCGCTGCGCCCGGTCGTCGCGCTCATCCGCCGTGCACCCGGCGATATTCGCCATATTGCAGGCCGAACCAACCGCTGATCAGTCCGGCGCCATAGCAGACGTGGCGGATGGCGCGGACCCACGCGACGCGCCCGAGCAGTCCCAGCGGCGCGGTTAACAAGCCTTTCAGGACGCGATAGCTTCCGATCGCCAGGCACGCCGGCGCCGCGCCCGCCCGTCCGCGAAAATCGCGCTCGATGTAGGCGGTCGATGTCCCGATCCGAAACGCCCGCTGCCAGATCCACTTCGCGGTCATGCGACTGGCCGGAAACCAGTCGTACACAATCGCGTCGTCGGCCGAGACGATCCGGTAGCCCGCCCGATGCATCCGGCGAAAGAAGTGTGTATCACTGCCACCGCTGAATCGCATGCGCTCATCAAAAAGCGCCGGCATGGCCCGCAGCGCGGCGCAGCGCACCAGCGTGTTGTTTGTGTAGGCGCGATCCAATCGGCGCCCCGTGGGATAACGCGTCTGCTGATAGAAGCCGCCGCTGGTGATCCAGGCAGGCGCCGGCGCGAGGAAGCGCGGCTCCACGCGCCCCGCCACGACATCGGCGCCATATTCTTCAGCGATGCGCAACATTTCATTCAACCACAGCGGCTCGACCGTTTCATCGTCGTCGACAAAAACCACATGCGTCGCGTCCGGGTCGGCGGCCGCGACCGACGCGTTTCGCGCGAACGGAATCCCCTGCCGCGTCTCGCGCACATAGCGAATCGTCGGCCCAGGCGTCGCGCGCGCGGCCTCGCACGCCGATTCCGCCGACCCTTCGGCGTCATTGTCGACCACGACCACCTCGACGCGGGGTCGATCAGGCCGGAGCCACTGCAGTTCCGCCAGACTATCCAGCAGGCGCGCCAACCCCTGAGGGCGGTGATACGTGCAGACCAGCACGCTGATCAGCGGCGTTTTCGGCGCGGCGAGGGCGTCGGGCCCGCCGCGCCGCGCGTTCTCCCGGGTCACGCCTCAGCGCCGCCCGCGATCGGCGCCGGCGCGTCTTCATCATCATCATCGGCGCCCGCGTCGTCGTCGCTCGCCGGACCGACGACGTAGCGCAGCGCGATCGGCGTAATCAGCGTCGTCACGATCACCATTAACACCACCGCGGAAAACAGCGAGCCGGAAACAACGCCGACCGACTTGCCCACGCTGGCGAAGATCAATCCAACTTCGCCGCGCGGCACCATCCCGATGCCGACCGTCAGCTTGCTGACGCCCTTTCCGGCGACCAGGCCGCACACGAGCTTGCCGATGATCGCCGCGACGGTCAACGCGGCGCCCATCAGCAGCGTATCCATCTCCAGGAACAACGCCACATTGACCTGCATGCCGATCAGCACGAAGAAGATCGGCGCAAACAGCGTCTCCAGCGGCGACACCAGCCGCTCGATCGTGACGCCGCGTCGCGACTTTGGCCCGAACAGCTCCTCGTCAATCAGCAGGCCGGCCGCAAACGCGCCGATGATCGTCGCCAGCCCGATCAGGTTCGCCAGCCATGACAGCATGAACAGCAGGCCAAGCGGAAACAGCAGGTGGTGATTGCGCGGATCCAGGCGGCGGATATAGCGATACATGAAGTCGACGATCCGATCGCCCAGGAAAATGAGCACGCCCATGAAAATCAGTGCGAAGCTTGTGGTGCGCGTAATGTCGATCACCGATACTTCGCCCGATTCCACGATGCCGATCGTGACCGCCAGTATCAGCAGGCCGAGAATGTCATCGATCACAGCCGCCCCAAGTATCAGCTTCGCGTCGGGCGTCTGCAGACGCCCCATGTCGCGAAACACCCGCGCCGTGATTCCAACACTCGTCGCGGTCAGCGTGGCGGCGAGGAACAAATGAACAGTGTGGTGCGCATCGGGTAACAGGACGATGCTCGCGCCGAAACCGATCGAAAACGGGGCGACCACGCCGACGATCGCGACCGTCACCGCGCGGCCACCGACGCGCATCATCTCATCGATGCTCGATTCCAGGCCGACCATGAACAGCAGCAGCACGACGCCCAGGTTGGAGAACATCCACAACGCGACCGAGGAAAGCACATATTGCGGGGCGCCCGGCCCGAGCATCGCGTCACGAATCCGCTCGCCGACGCCACCCGGCTCAAGCTGGCGGGCGTCAAAATGCGCCCGCGCCAGGTCCTGAATCGCCGCGCCGGATTCAAACGCCTCACGGATCAGCGTTTCCACCTGATCCGTGTGCATGATCAGAATGAACAGCGGCTCCCCCAGCGCGTAGCCGATATTGCCCATCACAATGCCGATCAGCAGCTCGCCCAGCACGCCCGGCTGCCCCAGGCGCATCGCCGTCCAACGCCCGGTCATGGCCGCAAAAACGACCGCCGCGAACAGGGCCAGAATGCGCGCGAACGGGTCGCTGTGCCCGCCCCCCTCATCAGCATGATTGCCCTTTTTCTTCGCGGGCGCATGAGGCGTCGCCGAATGATCCGCGCCGTTGTCCCCCACAGCCGGGTCGCCCGGCGTCGTGGCCGCGGCCGGCGTTTCCGACTGCAGTCCGAGCGCCGACGGCAGCCAATCGCTCGCGGCCAGCGCGGCCAGCGTGACGACAAAGCTCGCGACCCACAGCGCCTGATACCAGCGCCGCGTGCCCGGCGAACCGTCGCTCGCCGCGCGCAGGAGTAGCCCGCTCCCGGAAGGGGACGCATTCGTCGATCGGATGTTGCGATTCGTTTTCAAGGCGTGTCGATTGTAAGGGATTCGCGCCATCGCGCGCCAGTCAGACGGCCGGTCGGCGCGCCGCGTCACTCAAGTCCATTGATGCGCGCAGCCTCGTGAGCATCGCCCGCAGCGCCTGCCCACGATGACTGCGCGCGTTCTTCTCAGCAGGCGCCAGTTCGGCTGACGTGCGCCCCAGATCGGCGACCAGAAAATGCGGGTCGTAGCCAAAACCGTTCTCGCCGCGCGGCGCCGTCGTGATCGCGCCTTCCATGACGCCGGCCGTCTCCGCCAGAATCGCGCCCTCCGGCGCGGCCAGCGCCATCGCGCACCGAAATCGCGCCGCGCGCGAGGCGTCAGGACAGACGCCCAGTCGCTCCATCAGCAGGCGATTATTGGCGGCGTCATCGCTCGGCGCGCCGGCGAAATACGCGGACTGCACACCGGGCGCGCCGTCAAGCGCGTCGACTTCCAATCCCGAGTCATCCGCCAGCGTGGTCAGCCCCGTCACTGCGGCGTAGTATCGCGCCTTCTGCCGCGCATTGGCTCCAAATGAATCGCCCGTCTCGGGCGCTTCCGGAATGTCCGCGAACGAATCCAACCCGATCCAGTTCCAGGCGTCATCCGCCGTCAACTCCCGCAGCTCGCGCAGCTTGCCCGCGTTGCGCGTCGCCAGCAAAATCGTCCCCGCCGCGACGTTCAAGGGCGGACCCGGCCGCGGCGCGCGCGAAAAATCCAACTCCAGATAGCGCGCTTCCGGAATCGGATTGTCGTAGTAGCGCTCGATTTCTCGGAACCCGAGCGCGTGATACAGCCCCCACGCGGCTTCGAGCGATGGGAGCGTATCCAGCCGCATCCGCTGATAGCCGACCCCGCGCGCGTAGTGGATCAGCCCCTCGCACAGCCGCCGCCCGAGCTTCGCGCCGCGCGCGGCCGGCTTCACATACAGGCGTTTCATCTCACAGCAGCCAGGCGTCGACAGCCCCCGCATCGCCACACACGCCAGCGGCGGCGCTCCCTCATCGCCGGCCAGCAGAATGACGCCGCCGGGTTCGGCGTAGCGTCCGGGCAACGTCCGCAATTCGTCGTCAAACTGCTGAAAGCAAAGTTTATGAGGGATCGTGCCGGCATATTCGCGGAAAATCGCGCGGACCTCGTCGAGATCGCGCGGCCACGCTTTGCGGATGGATATCGGCTGGGTAGCGGTCATTCGGCCTCACAGGTCCATGAAAACGCGGCACGCGGGGCGAAAATCGGGCATACGCGACCCGGCGACCGACGAAAATATCAGTAGCCCCGCCCGGATGCCCGATTTATGATAATGGAAGCTGAGACGCAACCCCTACCGCAGGAGCGGCCGACATGAGCAATCTCGATCGTCAGGTGCGCCGAGTCCGATCCCGTCTGCTGACCAACACGCTGATGGAGCGGGCCGCGTGGGGCGTCCTGATCGCCGCGACCGCCTGGTCGCTGCTGTGGCTGATCGAGCGGGTCTTTCAACTGGGCGTGCCGTTCCAGATCAGCCTGATCGCCGCCGGCGGCGTCGCGGCCGTGTTTACGATCATTACGACATTGCTCTCCCGGCCGTCCTCGCTGCTCGCGGCCGTCACCATCGACAAAGCCGCCGGGCTGAAGGAGCGCGTCAGCACGGCGATCGCGATTCCGCGCACGGGCGACCCATGGCAGGACGCGGCGATTCACGACGCGGAGCGCGTAGCGGCGAGCGTGCACGTGCCGACGCATGTGCCGATGCAGGCGCCGATCATGTGGCCGTGGTCGGTGGCGACGGTGGTCGCCGCGGCGCTGCTCGCGGTCTTCATGCCGGCGCTGAATCTGTTCGGCGAGAAGGAATCGGAAAAGCTGGCCGCAGATGACGCTGTCGTGCGCGCCGAGCACGAGGCCATCGACCGCGAACTGCGCGACCAGGCCGATCGGATCCGCAAGCTCGCCGAAGGGAATCCGGCGCTGGCGGCGCTGACTGACAAGCTCGACGCGCTGAAGCTGCCGGACATGCCGGATGCGCCGGAAGAAGATATGCGTCGCGACGCGCTGGCGCGGATCAAGAACGTGGCGAATGAGCTGCAGGAAAAGCAGCAGGACGAACGTGTCGCGGCGCTGCAGAAGATCAAGGAAGCGTTGCAGAAGGATTTCGAGAAGCAGAAAGGCGACGACGCGGCGGCGAAGCTTTCGCAGGCCCTGGCCGAAGGCGACACGAAAGCCGCCAAGGAAGCGCTCGAGGATCTGAAGAAGCAGATGCGGGAGGCCGCAGAGAACGTCAACGACGAGGCCGCCAAGCAGAAGCTGGCCGAGATGCAGGAAAAGCTGGAGAAAATGGCTGAGCAGATCCAGCAGATGGACCAGAGCGAGAACGCCAAGAAAGACCTGCAGCACAAGGGCGGGATGAGCCAGGAGCAGGCCGAGCAGTTGATGAAGAAGATGGAGGGCATGGATGCGCAGCAGATGCAAGAGGCGCTGCAGAAGGCCCTGTCCAACAGCGGCATGAGCGAGCAGGAAATCAAGCAGCTCGCCGAAAAAATCGCCCAGAACCAGCAGATGCGGCAGCAACTGCAACAGATGGCCCAGCAGATGCAGCAGGCCGCGCAAGCCTGTCAGCAATGCCAGAAAGGCGGCCAGGAGGGCCAGCAGGGCGCCCAGTCCGGCGCGCAGGCGCTCGACGGCCTGATGGATCAGCTCTCCGAAATGGAGATGGCCGAGCAGATGATGAACGATCTGCAGGCGCAGATGTCCGAACTGCGCAAGCTCGGCGAGCAGATCGGCGAGGGCGGCTTCGGCCAATGCGAGAAACCCGGAGAGCAGCCGGGCGGATCAGGCAACCAGTACGGCAAGGGCTACGGCGCCGGCGCCGGTAAGGAGCGCTCGGCGTTCGACCTCAAGAACGAGCGCGCCGACACGAAGTACAGTCGCGGTCGCAACATCGGCAAGATGGAAGTGGACGCCGGTCAGTTGCGCGGCATGTCCATCGCGCAATTGGGCGAAGCCGTCCCGGCGGTGACGCGCGAGGCGCAGGAAGCCATCGAACGCGACGAGGTGCCGCCACAATTCCACCGACTGGTGCAGGGCTACTTCGAAAGCCTCGCGGGCTTGCAGAGCGACGCCGAGAAGAAGAAGGCGGAACCGGCGGACGAGCCGGCCGCCGACAAGCCTTAGTAACGCTTGCGTCATTCGCGCGCTCGCCGAAGATTCGTCATTCCCGCGCTCGTCGCGAGTTCGTCATTCCCGCGCAGCGCCCCTTCCGTCATTCCCGCGGAGGCGGGAATCCACAGAGTGAGGAAACGTCAGGTTATCAAACGGCTCTGGTCGTCGTGGACCCCCGCCTGCGCGGGGGTGACGAATAGAGAATGGGGCGCCCCTTCCGTGATTCCCGCGCAACGCCCATTCCGTCATTCCCGCGCAGGCGGGAATCCACAGAGTGAGGAAACGTCAGGTTATCAAACGGTTCTGGTCGTCGTGGACCCCCGCCTGCGCGGGGGTGACGAATAGAGAATGGGGCGCCCCTTCCGTGATTCCCGCGCAACGCCCATTCCGTCATTCCCGCGCAGCGCCCATTCCGTCATTCCCGCGCAGGCGGGAATCCACGAAGTGTGAGGACGTCAAGTCACTAACTGCACGCAATCGCACGCCCCCTATTCGCTCAACAGGCGCGACAACTCCTCGTTGAAAGCCGTCCGCGCCCCGACGGATCGTGGACCGGAAACCGCATCACCACCCTCCGAAAGCGGCGGCCAGCACGCTTCGAAGCGCAGGCTCCCGCCCTCCGGGCGCTCGACGAGCCGAAGCACGCCGACGGGCGTCCACTCGAACCGCCAGACCCAATCGCCTTCGAGTCCCGATTCGATCATCCGCAGGGTCGTCGGCTGCGCCGCGGGGTCGAGTTCGATCAGGATCGTCGCGTCCACACTGTAGCGCGCCTGGCACGCCCACCGCACCGCGTGCGCGCGGCGGCCCACCGAAAGCAGCGCAATCCGTTCGCGGACCTCGGCCATCCGCGCCCCCTGCCGCCAGCCGAACAGCACCTCCGGCCGGTCATCGTGGTCGACATCGATCAGTGGAACCCCGGCCGAGTCCGACCACATTTGCGGCATCCCCACGCCTTCGTCCCAGGCGCGGTCGATCAGATCGCCGACGATGCAGCCGGCCCAGCCGTCACGCGTGGAGAAGAAATCGCGCTGCGTCCATGTAATCGGCGAAGTGTAGTTGCGTGTGCGCCACGCGAACATTTCCGGCAATGTCAGCCAGCCGGCCGGCAGACGATCGAGCGAATCGTAGCTATTGGGCGTCGCGCTGCCGGCGGCGACCGATCTCGCCCGATCCGGCAATATGCTCGGCGCCTGTCGCAGCAGTCGTTCGTGAATCAACTGTTTCAGGTGCGGGTAGTTCGACGCGGCGATGCTGACAAACAGATTGACGTCCTCCTTGAAGAGCCACACGGCGCCGATCGCGAACAACATCAGCCACGCCGCCCAGGTGGCGCCGCGCCGCATCCACGGCCGCGCGTCGCGCTCGCGGCGCAGGCGCGACCACGTGACCGGATCGGCGTTGGGGCCGGGTTGATTCAGCGCGTGCATGTTCATTATCTCACCGCCAATGACAGGCCCCACCACGGCGCCGCCAGCGACAGGCACGCCCAGATCGCGGCGTAGCTGAGGACGATCGTGACCACCGTCAGCGTCGCGTCGCGCCGCCGGTGCGGATTCGCGATCCCGCCGATCGCGAGCCAGACCACCAACCACACGATCACCGGCCAGGCGAAAACCGTCGGCGCATCCGTCGGCGCGCCATCCAGTTCGTACCACGCGGTGGGCGCATGCGCCCAGGCGGGAAGGCGGCCATACCCGGGGGGCAACGGTCCGCTCGTGTAAAAGGAAGCGATGGTGGCGGCGTTGGGCCCGCTGACCGGCGCGACGCCGGGCGTGTACACGGTCGTGCCCGGGGCCCTGCGGGCGGAAATGGCGACCGGGGGCGCCGGCGGACGAAACAGCCCCGGCGAGACCGGCCGGGAGCCGATTTCCTCGAATAGTTGTTTGCGGGAGTCGTTGGGATCCTCGATGGCCGTGATGGCGCGCGTCGGCACACTCATCTCGCCGCGCGGAAAAATCGCGAAACGCGTCGTGCCGTTCGTGTCCGAGAGAATTCGGCCCGGGATCCGCTGGTCGCCGAAACGGATCATCTTCCATTCCGTGGCGGCCCCCTCTTCATCCTCCGCCGTCGGCCGCGCGTTCGGGTCGAACGAGTAACCCATGCTGAGGGAGAAGACCTCCTGCTCTACCGTCGCCGCCGCGCCGTTTGAGTCATCGTCAGTCGCCCCGGATGCCCGCGCGTTCGGATCGGCGCGCGTGATCGGGGGCGCCGATGTCGGCGCGAATTTCGGCCGCGCATCGGCCGCGACCGCCGCAAGCGCCAGGGCGAAGATAAGCCACTTCAATCCCACCAGTCCGGCCGGAATCAGAAACAGCGCCGACAGGTAATCGCACCAGCGCCGGAGCGTGAGCGCCGTCGCATAGCGCTCGGCCGGCGCCAGACTGAGCGCCAACCGGCATGCAAGCAGCGCCGTGAACAGGATCAGCAACCACACGATGAAGCCCGCGCCCCAACCGGCATAGAGATCACGCATCGGGGCTTCGGCGACGGCCTTGGGCGCGCCGCCGGACAGGATTTGCACATCCGCCGCGAGCCACTGCTGTGTGAGGGCCGCCGCCCAGGTCGAGCCCAGTGAGAGCAGAAACGCGGCGATGACGAGATTCAGCATCATGAAGGCGATCGTGGCGGCGTTGCGGTCCGGCACGCTCAGGCGCGCCGCGGCGTGCGCGGGTCGAAACAGGACAAGCATGACCGATTGCGCCCACGCCCACAGCCAGATCGGCCGAAAGCGACGCCGCTCAATCGGAAGGCGCTGCCGCGCCCACCGCAGGCGATTATTCCAGGGACCGGGAAACGGCTCGCCACATTCAGCGCAGACCGGCTGCCCCATGGCCTCGAGTGGATAGCCGCACTCCGGGCATCGCGCGGCGAGCGCGTGGCGGTAGCGGTGAAATGTCGCGGCTTTCGCCATCGTTTCGCCGAATCAGACTGGTGGCGACTATGGACGCCAGTCGCGCAGGCGCCGCAGGCGATCAGCGTCCGAACCGGCCACCATTGTATAGTCATCCGGGCCGAGCGCGAGTTGGCGATCGTAGTCGCGCAGCGCCGCGTTGGTCAGCGCGCCGACGATCATGAGCGCGACGGCCAGAAAAATGGCGCTCTGGGCGCCGATGGCCGCGACACGCGCGAAGAACCGCCCCCCCGCCGACGCCGAGGCGATCGCCGTCAGCAGCAGCAGGAGCATCGCGACGGCGGCCGCGACCACAACAACCTGAAACCGCATCGCCTTCAGGTCGTAAGCGACCCAATCCCAGGCGGAAAACAGGACGACGACACCGGTGACGACGACACCCAGCGCGTACATCGCCGAATAGCGCCAGAGTGGCTTCAGGCGGAGCCCGACGCCGCCGCGCAACAGCCACGCCCATGAGAATACGAGCAACGCAAACAGGGCGACGACCAGGCCGAGCCCCACCCACAGGCCGAGCCCCGCCCGCCAGCCGATCGTGTTTTCCGCCCGCGGCGCGAGCTGCGGACGGTCATCGATGCGCATGAACCACTTGACGCGACGCTTCGCGCTGTCGCGATAGGCCGCCCGAAAACTCCGCAAATCCGCGATGAGCGCCGCGCGCTCGCTGGCCGGCAATTCATCCGCCAGCATTGCGGCGATCGATTCGCGCTCCAACGCGTCCGCCAGCAGATCGCTCGCCAGTAGTCGCGTTTCGGCCGGTCCGAGTTCCGATGTCCACTGCCGCAACAGCCGCAGCGTCACGCGACGAACCGTGTCCGCCTCGCCGCGCGTGGCCTCATTGGCGGCCAGCGCGTCCGCGTACGCGAGACTGCGCGACGTGAAGAACTGCAACGGCGGACCGTATGGCAGCGCCAGCGTCGCCGCGCCCAGCCGCGCCATGCCCGGCGTCAATCCCTGCGTGACGAATGTGCGTCGCCACGCGTCGCGCAGCTCGGGCCAATACAACGCGAAGTTCGCGTCCTTCAGCCCTTCAAAGTACGGAAACAAGAGCGGCTGCCACTCGTCAATCGGCTGCGCGCCATCGAGGGCCGCCATCAGAATCGTGATTTGGAATACGCGTCCAAGCTGCGAACCCGACCGCTCGCGTCCGATCGCCGCGAACTCGCGCGGCGTGCGGAGCGCTCTCAGTTGCGTGCGGTCAACCAGCGCGCGGCTGATCATCCGCGCGATCTGGTCGTGTTCCCACGCCGCCCGCAGGGAGCCGCTCGACGCCCCAAGCGTCGCGACGCCTCGATCATACGCCGATTGCATGCGCGGGCCGATGGCCAGCGCCGGCGTGCGGTTGACGACTCGCAGACCATAGGCGATCGCGGCGGCGGCGGAGATGCAAGCGAACAGGATCAGCGCGAAAACCACAACCCATCGCGGGGGTCCACCGCCAAACGAAGGCCCCGACGACCGGTCGGGCGCCACCCGTTGCCGGTCGCGCCGGCTCACGCCGTCACCAACCCCAGCGCGCGGTGAATCAGCTTCGCCGCGAGGAATTCCGTCACCGACGTCGGCGGCGCCGGATACACCTCGACGACATCAAGGGCCACGATTCGCCGTTTCGCGGCGACGCGCTCCAGCAGACCGGTCACCTGATACCAGTTCAGCCCGCCCGGCTCCGGCGTGCCGGTTCCCGGGGCGAAGGCGGGATCAAAGCCGTCGATGTCGATCGTGACATACACGTCATCGCTCAGCCCATTGACGACGTCATCGTGCCAGTTGTCGCCGTGCCGCAGATCGCGGGCGTGAAAAATCGGCTTCTGCGCCGCGCGAATGAATGCCGCTTCTTCGGCGCAGTAGTTACGAATGCCGACCGCGACCGCGCTCACGCCCATGTCATGCACGCGCCGCATCACGCAGGCGTGGCTGTGCTTCGTGCCCTGATACGTGTCGCGCAGGTCGGCATGCGCGTCGATCTGCAACACGCTCAGCTTGGGGTAGCGGCCGCGCACCGCTTCGACGAGCGGGGCCGTCAGGCTATGCTCGCCGCCAACGCCGATCAGGAACTTCTGGTCGTTCACTATCGACCGGGCCGCTTCGAAGACCCGCCGCAGCGTCGCCTCCGGACCCGACGCGCACGGGGCGACCGGCGGCAAGGTCGCGACATTCGGCGCGACCTCCCGCCCGAGGGCCTCGTCATACAACTCAACCTGCTGGCTGGCCGTCAGGATCGCGCGCGGCCCCAGCCGCGTGCCACCCCCGAAAGACGTGGTGGCGTCGTACGGAATCGGCAAAACCGCGAAGTCGGCCGTCTCGTACGCCGACATCTCGGGCGGCAGTCCCAGGAAATTGTCGTACGCGCAATCGTCCATCTCGGACTAGTCGAACAACAGGACGGCGGCGGCGACGACAGTCGTCCACTGGCCGTTCTTGTCGCCCTCTGCCGTCTGCACGAACGAGCGGGTCTGCACGATCTGCCCGGACATGCGATAGACCTCGCGCCGATGGTCATAGTCGGCGTCGGCGTCAAACTCGACGCCGACCGTGGAGGCCAGCATGCTGGCCGCCAGATCCTCGACCAGGTCGGCGGTCTTCTTCTGCGTCAGCCCGTATCCGTGCTGTTCGGAGATATAGCCGTAGTGGTCGCCCTTTTTCGGGACGGCCAGGCCAATGCCGGCGGAAATCAGGCGGTTCGGCTCGTCGGTTCGCTGCTCGGCCAGCACGCAGAACGTAATGGCGCCCGGACGCAGCGACTTGATGCCCTGCCGGGCGGGCACGATTTTGCATTGCGGCGGCAGGATGCTGGAGACCTTGACGAGATTCTGCTGCGCAATTCCCGCGTTCCGCAGCGCGATCTCAAACGACTGCAGGTTTTGTCGATGTACGCCGACGCCCTTGGTGAAGAACATCCGCTTCGCGACCAACAAGTCAGGAGTCAAATTCACTCTCCTCACGACCGAGAACGGCCCGTATAGAGGTGGAACGATCGCGAATCCGCGCCAGAGGGTTCGCCCAAGGCAGGGATTATAGGGGCGCCGTCGCGGCACACAATCGTCTGGTGGAGATTCCATTTGCCGCCCGCGCGGCGCGATTCGGATACTTGGCGTGTCAGGTTTGGTCCGACGGACCGGCCGGACACCGGAGGCGACGGTTGGGAGCCTGGCGCTGTCCGGAGGGGAGAGTCACTTCTTTTCACACCGGCGGCGCGGCCTTTTCGAGGTCGCGCCGCCTTGGTTTTTCCTGGGCCCTTCGCCCTAACGTCCGAGCAGGGATCGCAGCAGCGATTCCGTTTCGCCCTTCCGCTTGACGATCAGCACCGGCTGGTACGCCGACTCGACGATTTTCTCCGCCGTGCCGCCGAGCGAGCCGGTCGCGGGGGAGCCGACGCCCTGGCTGCCGACCACGATCAGGTCCATTTTGGACACGGCGCTGACGGAGTGAATCACGCCGGGCACATCTTCGGAGCACACCAGCATCGATTCAAACTCGACGCCGCCCGTGTCGACTTCGCCCAGAAACTCGGTGAGCTTCTGGACAGTCGCCATTTCGATCTTCTTGCCGGCCTGGTGCAGGGTGGCGCCGGAATAGCGATAGCCATACCCCACGCCATAGATGCACAGCGCGAGCGTCTGCGGATTGGATTCACCGCTGGCGCGGGCCAGATCGAGCGCGACTTCGAGTGACATCTTGGAGTGGGCCGAGCAATCCACCGGCGCCAGCATGCGCGACATGTGCACGTGCGTGTACGCCGGCACGACCAGCACGCTGCAGGGGCACTTGCGCGCGACCTTGGTGATGATGGAGCCGACGCCCAGCTGATCCGCCTGCGGTCGCCGCCCGAGCACGACCAGATCAAGCTGCTCATCGCGGGCCGTTCGCACGACCTGGGCCAGCGCGGCGCCCTCAATCCGCAATGAAGTCACCACGCGATCCGCCACGTCCGCCGGAACGCCCGTTTTCACGAAGCCGTCAAACTCCTCGGCGGTCGGGAGCGGGCCAAGCTCATCTTCGAGCCCGCCCTGCACGCGAATCACGTGCAGCTGCTCCGCCCCGGTGATCGCCGCGAAGCGCGACGCGAACGCCAGCGCCGTCATGTCGGCCGGCGAGTTATTCAGAAACACGCCGATCTTGCGGAAGGTCGACAGTCGCTGCTGCGCCGCCTGATCAATCGTCTGGGTATCCAAAGTTGGCTCCGCGTCGCAATCCCGAGCAAAATCAGGTCGGCGCGCTGCGCAGCCGGACCCGGTATGCGTTATTTCGGCGATTCCAACCCGCCGCGTCCGGATGGGAGCGTGGCCGCCGCCAGACAGCGCAGTTTTCGCGCGAAATCAGCCCTCCGCGGGCTTGCGATACAGCGTCAGGACCCGGCCGACGCGCTGCACGATCTCGCACGGAATCCGTCCCGCCAGCTCGGCCGCGACGGCGTCGCAGACAGCCCGCTCATCGCTGGCCACGCGGACCTTCATCAGGTCCAGGTCCTTCATCGCCATCCGCACATGGGCGACGACGCTGTCGGAAACGTCATCGCCGCCGACCGTCAGGCTCGCCTTCAGGCGGTTCGCCCGCGCCGCGAGTTCACGGCGGAGTTTGGGTTCAATCATCTTGTTCCTTCGTCGAGAGTGCCGCCTGCCCATTGACCGGCTGCCGGATAAGACCTCATACGCCGCGCGCCGCCGGATCCCAGATGAACTTGTGCAACTGCAGGCTCATCCGGGCCGCGATCCGGTCTTCCAGCATCCATTCCGCCAGGGCCCGCGGATCAAGCCCGCCCTGATACAGACTCAGCCCGCCGCGATCCGCGCAGCCGATGATCGGCGAGAAAAGCACCGGCGCCCGCGCGCTGAGGTCATAACGCCGCACCGTATCGCGCGACCACTCATAATCCGTCCGATCACCGATGACAAACTTCACCTCGTCGCGCGGCGTCAGCAGATCGATATTCCGCCACTCGTTACGCTGGCACTCGCCACTCGACGGCGTCTTCAGATCGACGATCCGAATCACGCGCGGGTCGACGCGATCCATCAGCACCGCGCCCGATGTCTCCAGCGCCACCGTCGGGTACGCCTCCGCCAGCCGCTCCAACAGGGCGTAAACATTGGGCTGCAGGAGCGGCTCGCCGCCGGTGACTTCGACGAACGGGCAATCGTAGGCGGCCACCTGCCGCAGAATGTCGTCGAAACCCGTCCAATCGCCTTCGTGAAACGCGTACTCCGTATCGCAATACGCGCAGCGCAAGTGGCAGCCCGTCAGGCGAACGAAGACGCACCGCTCGCCGGCGCGCGTGCCCTCGCCCTGGATCGAGTGGAAGATCTCGTTGATTTTGAGCTGATTCTCGCGCGGCATACGGCTGGTCACCCAACGCCTGTCTAACCGGAGTATAGCGGCCCGGGGCCCGTTTCAGCGGCGCATCTTCCCTTCCCGCACGAGCGCCTTGGCGCCCTCGCGGTAGCTCGGCGGGCTGAGCCGATCCCGGTGCTCCAGCAGGAACGCGCGAACGGTTTCCGGGGCGGCGTAGCTGTATTGCCGCAGCGCCCAACCGATCGCCTTGCGGACAAAGAACTCCCGCTCATCGGCGCAACGCAGGCAGTAGCGGAACAGCTCCGCCTCGTCGGTTTCCGCCTTGTGCCGCAGTTGCGAGATAATCGCGGCCCGGCGAATCCAAAAATCGTCATCGCGAATCCACTTGCGCATGATCGGGCGGACGCTGCGGCGCCGGGCCAGCAGGACCGGCCCGACCAGATCGGGCGCGACGATGTCCACCAGGTCCCACCACGCCCCTTCGCGAATCAGGCGTTCATACAGCGGCATCGAGTCGAACCCGATCATAGCCTTCTGACCACGGGCGTAATCCAGCGCGGCGTATTTCTCTTCTCGCCGCGGCAGCGCCCACAGCGCCAGGACATTCCGCTCATACACCCGGCGATCGTCCGTCGCGAAGCGCTTGTTCATTTCCTTGAAAATCGTCGCGCGATCGGGCTTCTGAACGCCGTAGAACGGCATCGTGGTTTTCATGTAGGCGGCCATCGGACCGGCCTTTTCAGGGTCCGCGACGGCGCGCAGGCGCTGCTGCACAAATCGCGTCAGCGCTTTCACCTCGACGCTCAATTCAACGGCCCCCTGCGTCCTGATGACGAGGCCCACTCTTTCGTCCCCGGCGCTGGTCGCTGCGCTCATTCATCCGCCTTCGCAGGCCGGGCGCCGCCCAGCTTCCCCGGGAGCGCGGCCGCCCCGGACTGCGCGCCGCCCCCGATCTCCCGATCCGCCTCCAGCAGCGCGATATGCCGCACGAGCAGTGTCACTTCCCGTCGCACGCGCCGCAGGCGGATGTAGATCATCCAGAAACCAACCATCCCCGCCACCGCCACACAATACAGCACCAGGCTCGCGCCGCGGTCGATGCCGACCTGTCGGGCGACGCGTGACGTCAGATTGGGGTAGATCGACGCCAGGATCGCGAGCACCCACAGCAACGACCAGAGCACGCCTTGGGCGCGATGAATCGTCCCGCGCAGGGTCGCGCGGCCGCTGGCGAGCAGCAAAGTCGCGAACACAATTACCAACACCCATTGGAACACGTTCATCGCGATACCCGTCCCACAAGGTAATGAAACACAATTCGTAACGCCGCCGTCGACGACTGCCCCTTTGACAGCGAGTAGTCGGTATAGCGAATCCGCACGGGCGCCTCGCGCCACGCCAGCCCGCTGCGCCGAATCTGGTCGATCAATTCGCTGGCATGGGCCATCCGGTCCAGCGTGATCTGAATCTGAGCGGCGGCCTTCCGCGAGAACGCCCGAAAGCCGTTGTGCGCGTCCGTCAGCGGCATCCCGTTGACCAGGCGCGTAAACCACACCGCCAGGCGCAGCGTCAGCCGGCGCGTCAGCGGGAGGTTCTCCACGGATCCCAGGAAGCGCGAGCCGAGCGTGATTTCGCAGGCCCCCGCCCGAATCGGCGCGATCATGACGGCGATGTCCTCCACCCGATGCTGCCCGTCGGCGTCGAATGTAACGACAATCTGGGCGCCCTGTCGCAGCGCGAACTCGATGCCGGTCTGGATCGCCGCCCCCTGCCCGCGATTCAGAGAGTGGCGCAACACGAACGGCGTCGCGGCCCGGGCGCGCTCGTACGTCTCATCCTGCGATCCGTCATCCACAACGACGACGTTCGGATATCCCACGCGGACATCGCGCACGACATCGCTGATCGCCGGGCCCTCGTTGTAGGCCGGGATCACAATGAAAACGTCGGAGTTGTCTGGTTCAGCGGACATAGGCTCAATCCATTCTAACCGGCGCCGATTGCGCGTCGCTGTTCGCGCCGCGCAAGTTCGATATGATTTCGACCATTCGACGAACCGGCACGATGGGAAGATTCTCCGCGGCGCTTCAGATCGCCGCGCCGCGGGCCGAGCACTAAGCAGAAGACCGGAGACCCGTTTTGCCGCGCAAACGTCGCCATCAGTCGGAACCGCCGAAAACGCCGACCGCCGCCCCGACGGAGGCGCCCGCGACCGAGCCGCCGGGCTGGGCGCGGCCCGCCGCGCTGGCCGTGATCGGACTGGCGTGCCTGCTGACCTACTGGAACAGTTTCGACGGCCAATTTCTGTTCGACGACCAGCGCTTCATTATCGACAATCGCGACCTGATGGATATGGGGCGTTGGCAACGGCAACTGTTGCGCTCCCGCCGCCCGGTCGTCAATGTTTCATTCGGCCTGAATCGGGCCATGACGCCGCCGGACACGTGGGACCAGGCCGCCACGCGCCAGACGCCCGCGCCGTTCGCGTTCCATGCGACGAATCTCGCGATCCACACGCTCGCGGCGTTCACGCTCTTTGGCGTCGTGTGCGGCACATTGCGCCATGCCCCAACCCTGGCGGCGCTGCGCGCCGGGGCCGTCCCGATCGCGTTCATGGCGGCGCTGCTGTGGGCGGTCCATCCGCTCCAGACGCAGAGCGTCACCTACATTATTCAGCGCGGCGAGTCCCTCATGGGCCTTTTCTATCTGCTCACGCTCTATTGCGCGATGCGCCTGATGCGCCGCCAGACGAGCGATCGCGGTTGGGACGCGGGCGCATGGCTATGGACGGGCGCGGCGTTCCTGTGCGCCGTGCTCGGCATGGGCAGCAAGGCGGTGATGGTCACCGCGCCGCTGCTAGTCCTGCTATATGACCGCGCGTTCTTCGCCGGTTCGTTCGGGTCGGCTTTCAGGCGCCGCTGGCCGCTGTACGCGCTGCTTGCCTTGAGTTGGATCCTGCTGACGAATGTGCTGCAGGGCGTGCTGTTCCCGCCGGAGACGAGTAAGACCGGAATGGCCCCGACCGTCGGCTTTGGCGTGCCCGATGTATCGCCGTTCGCGTATCTGCTGACGCAGGTTGAGGTCGTGACCCATTACCTGCGACTGTCGATCGCGCCGGTGGGCCAGTGCCTCGACTACGCCTGGCCCATCGCAGACACTGTCGGCGAGACGCTGCTGAGCCCGCGCTGGATCGCCGGCATGTTGATTCAGATCGTCCTCATCGGCGCCACGCTGCTCACGTTTGTCTTCCGGCCGCGCTGGAGTTTCCTCGGTCTGTGGCTGCTGTTGATTCTGGCGCCGACATCCAGCTTCATCCCGATCCGGGACGCCGCGTTTGAGCATCGCATGTACCTGCCGTTGGCCGCGATCACCACCTTGGCGGCGATTCTGGTCTACTGGATCGTTCAACGCGCGCTTCGAGCCCCGTCGAAAACGGCGCTCGGCGTCGTGATTGTGGCGCTCATCCTGGCCACGCCGCTCGCCACCGCCAGCGCATCACGCAACACGCTCTACGCGGACAATGACGCGATGTGGCGCGACGTGCTCGCAAAGGCCCCGAACAGCGCCCGCGCACACCTGAACTACGGCGAAGCCCTGACCGACCGCGCCCGTGAACAGCGCGACGGCGCCCTCCTGGCGGAGGCGGAGCGGCACTATCTGGCGGCGGCGGAGCTTGAGCCGACCAACTACACGATCTGGTACAACCTCGGGAATATTCACAACGCCCGGGCGCGCGCCACGGATCCGCCCGCGCGCGAGCACTTTCAATCCGCGATCAATGCCTACGCCGAGTCGCTGAAGCTGAATCCGCGCTACCCGGAAGCGCGGATCATGCTCGGCAACATCTACTCCGATCTGGGTCGCCCGCCGCCGCTGGCGGACGCGACGCCGGAACAGGTCGACTGGCTCCGGAAAGCGATCGAGCAGTATCGCGTTGTGGCGGATATGACCCCGCGGCGCTGGACGCGGACGCTCGTCGCCCGCGCGCGATTCAACCTCGCCAATCAGCACTACCACCTTGGCGAACTGGAGGAGGCGGCCGCCTTCTACCAGTCGGCCTCCATCGCTGATCCGAAGTATCCGCGCGCCCGTCGGATGCTCGCGCAAATCTATGACAAGTGGGCGCAGTACGATCTCGCGATCGACCTGCTTCGTGGAGAGTTGGAGATCAACCCGAACGATGACGAGTCGATTCGTCTGCTCAACCAGATCGAACGCAAGCGCGAGGCGCCGTGACCAGCGTTGCCGCCCAGCCTGTAACGCTCGTCATTCCCGGGCGCAACTGCGCCGGGACGCTGCGTCAATGCCTGGAGGCGGTGTCCGCGATTGCGAATCAACCGGACTCCCCATTGGCCCGGATCCTGTTCGTCGATGACGGATCCACGGATGATTCCCGCGAGATCGCCCACGCGTTCGAGCGCGTGGAGCTTGTCGCGGGCCACGGTCGTGGCGCCGGCTCCGCGCGTAATCTCGGCTGGCGCATGGCCGAAACGCCGCTGGTCTGGTTCGTCGACTCCGACTGCGTCGCCGAGCCGGACGCGCTGCGCTGGCTTTTGCCCCATCTGGACGCCGCCGACGTCGGCGCGGCGAGCGGGAGTTATGGCATCATGAATCCGCAGACGCTGCTGCCGCGCCTGATTCATGAGGAGATTGTGGACCGGCACCTGCGGATGAGCGCGGATGTGAACTTTCTGGCGACATTTAACGTGTTGTATCGCCGCGCCGCGCTCGAGCAGGTCGACGGGTTCGATGAGCGCTATCTGAAGGCGCAGGATGCCGAGCTGTCATTTCGCGTGCTGGAGGCCGGCTGGCGATTGCGTTTCGACATTCGCTCACGCGTGCGGCACTTCCACGAGGACCGCTGGCTGCAGTATCTTCGAATTCAACGGCAGCAGGGCTTCTGGCGGGTCTGGTTGCATATGAATCATCACGGGCACAATCGCGGCGATTCGTACAGCTCATGGCTTGATCACATCCAGCCCCCGCTGGCGATGCTGTGTCTGGCGCTGGCGCCGCTTTTCTTTGTTGACGCGTGGCGCTGGGCGCCGGGTGTTGCGCTCGTGGCCTTGGCGCTGGCGCAGGTCCCGCTGACCTGGCGCATCCTGCGCCGCATGCGGCGGATCACCTATCTGATGTTCGCGCCAATGAGCTTTGCACGCGCGTTCTGGCGCGGCGTCGGCATGTCGGCTGGTGTGCTGAGTTATCTGTCCGCGCGGCTGCGCGGCGAGACCCTGCGGAAGGGATAACGGATGTTCTGGGCGCTGCTGTTCTGGCTAACCCTCCTGATTCCCGGTTTCGCGGCGCTGCGCGCCTTCTGGCGCGACGCGCTCGAAGCGCCGGGCCCGGTCGTGATCAGTCTCAGCTATCTCGCCACGCTTGGCCTGCTCTCGCCGCTCTCGATCGCGGGCTACGCGACCGGGGCGCCGCTGTGGCTCTTCAGCGCCGCGATGGTCGCGATCCTGGTCGCGGCGCTGGTCGAGATTGTCCGGCGCGGCTGGTGGCGCGAGCTTTGGCCGATCATGCGCTCACTTGTCGTCATCGAAGCCCTTTTTCTACTCTTTGACTTCGTGCTGGCCGCGCGCGTGGGCACAGCGATCTTCGGCGACGCCAGCGTGCACCTGGGCCGCGCGCGGTTCCTGATTGACCACGGCTTCAACAATATGGATCCGTGGGTCGGCGAAGACACGTTTTTCCCGATTTATCACACGAATCTGCTGCACGCCCTGGTCGCGTCCGCCGCGCAGATCACACGCGTGGACTTGTTTGTCTGCTGGCAGATGCTGTTGCCTGTCGCCAAACTGCTGATTGCGGTCGGCATTTTCCACTTCACGTGGGCCATATTTCTGCGCCCCTGGCCGGCGTGGGCGGCGGCGCTGTTCTTCGCGGCGACGCAGACGCCGGTGCACTTCCTCGCGTATCCGAACAAGCTTGCGCCATTCTGGCTGATTCCGTCGCTGATCGCGATCGCGATCCAGGCCGTGACGCGCACATGCGATCGCGGCGCAGCCCGGGCGTTTGTCGTCGGCATGCTTGTGCTGGCGCAGATTCACACGCTGTACGCCCTTTTCGCGATCGTGATCCTCGCGCCGGCGATTGGCGTGAATCTGATCTGGCGCCGCGCCGGCCAGACGCGCGAGCGCTGGGCCGCGACCGGGCTGGCCGTCGCGCTGCTGACTCCGGCGCCGTTTGCGCTGATCAGCAAGGTGGGCAATGTGAATGTCGGCCACGCCGAGCTGCGCCAGGCCGGCGCGTTTGATGACGTCATACACCCGGACGCCGAGCGCGGCGTCGACTTTGACACCGTCGGCGGCAAATTCGCCGTCACCGATGATGACGAGGTGGTGCGGAGTTTCTGGCGCGGGTTCGGCGGCGGGCGCGGTTGGGCGAATGGCATCCGCTGGTGGATTCTGGCGCTGGGGCTCGCGCTCACGCTGATTTCACCGGCGCGGTGGCGCGCGATAGTCGCGATTTCGCCCGCTGTTGTCGCCGCGCTGATTCTCTATGTCCCCGCCATCTGTACGCTCGCCGTCAGCGCACTGAGCGCGACCTGGCTCGTGGGGCGTCTTGCCTTCGTTTTCTGGATCACGCTGCCGGCGATCAGCGTGGGCGCGCTGGTGTACTGGCTGGAGCGCGGCGTGACGCGCTGGTTCACGACGCCGCGCGGATCGCGGATCGCGTCCGGCGTTTCGCGGGTGGTTGTGAGCGTGGCGCTGGTCGGGCTGTCGGTGCTGTATCAGCAGAACACGCGACTCTGGAGCCACTATTGGTCGCGCGCCGCGGAGTCGGCGGAGCGGCGCTGGCACGCCGTCAGACGCTACATCGAAATCCGCGCCTGGCTGGAACCCGAGCTGACGCGGGGCGAAACGGTCCTGGCGCCGGCGGATGTCGCCAGCGAGATCGCCCCGCTGCTGGATGTGCGCCTGATTGCCCCGCAGCGCGGGTCGGCGGGCGTGTATGACGCGGTTCCGCGAGCGCGGCGACTGGCGGCGATGCTCGATCCGGAGACGGATTTCGATCGGCGGATCGCGCTGCTGCAGCGCTACAACATTCACCACATGCTGCTCGTGGACGCCGTGCCGGAGTGGGCCCGGCCGCTGGCGATCCGGGCGATGCGTGTACCCGGAACGCCGCTGGTGCTGGTGGAGTTGCGGCGACCGCTGCTGCGATAGAAGCTGCCGACGGGGTAGCGCCTTTAGGTTCTGTTTTGACGGAACACAAATCTCGCTTGGCTCGCCCCGAAGGGGCGCAGGGTGGTAGCCACGGGTGCAGCGAGGTCGGCGCGAGCCGACTGACGCGTAACCCGTGGTCAGTTCGTTTGATTGTGACTCGCCCCGAAAGGGGCGAAGGAGCCGGAAAGAGTCGCCGACCCACCGCATGCGCGGCGTTCCCCTGCCCCTTTCGGGGCAGAAAAGTTACAGCGCCTGTAATCCACGGGTTGCGACGCGGTCGGCTTGCGCCGACCTTGCTCCACCCGTGGCTACCACCCTGCGCCCCTTCGGGGCGTGATGATCGTCGCGCTCGGGGCCGTCGCGGTTGCGTTGCG
>CAZGTH010000015.1:0-79902 GCA_964528455.1 uncultured Planctomycetales bacterium
CGCCCGACTCAACCAGCGATTGGCGACAAAATGAACACGTTCATGCAAAAACCTCAGCGCTCCACACCCAGCCGCTCCGTCAACTTGTCGACGATGTCGGCAAATGAATCAAAGCGATAGTCAAACTCCTCGACCGATGGCATTGAGCTGGCGCCATATCCCGGATAGTCCGGCGCGATCAGGTGATAGCGATCGGACAGCGCAGGAATCAGATTGCGAAACATGTGCGAGGACGTCGGAAATCCGTGCAGCAGCAGGATGGTCGGCGCGTCCGCGGGCCCCGCTTCGCGGTAGAAGATGTCCAGGCCGTCAATCTCGACCGTCTTGAACCGCGTCGGGTGCGGTGCGCCCCGTTCGGCGGCGGTCTGGCGCCCGCGGGCCGCCTGCGCGATGGCCTGCACCGCCTCGCGCGTCTTCCAGACGTGGCTCGCGATCATGCGAAAGTTCACCAACGCCGCCTGATACCCGTCGTACTCCGGCACAATCGCCGCCGCCGTCGCATCGCTGACCACGGCGACTTCAAAGCCCTGTTCGATCAGTTCGCGCATGTGCGACTCGGTGCACAGGTTTGCGGACATGCCTGCGAGGATCACCTTGTCGACGCCGCGCTTGCGCAGCTGCAGCACCAAGTCGTTCGTTTCCGGGCCGTACACCTTGTGCGGACTCGTGACGACCGTCTCGCCATCCTCGATGTAGGGCTTGTAGCGCTCCAGCCAGTCGGCCCCGGAACCGGCGAAGCCGTCCAGGTTCAGCGCGTCCTTGCGATCAAACATGCCGATCTTGTGCATGAGGGTTTCCAGGGCCCCCTCGAACTTCCACTTGTGATCGTGCTCGTAATAGTAGTGTGGTGACACGAACACCTGGATGCCATTCTCCTTCGCCGCTTTGAACAGGGCTTCGATGTTCTCGACCGTGCGGTTCTCGGTGACGTTCTTTCCAACCACGCCCCACGTCACGCCGTCGGGGCTGAGAAAGTCGTTCTGTGGATCGGTGATCACCAGTGCCGTGCGCTCGGGATCGATCACAAAGCCCGGATCAGGCAATTGTGCCCGCGCCGGGATGTGGATGAGGACTGCGGCGACGACGGTCAAGATGCTCGTGTTGGTTCTGAAGCGCATCCGTAATCTCCTCGTTCGAATCGTGTTTCAGGAAAGGTCAGCCGGGCGGCGGAAACGCCACCCGACCGACGTGAAGACCAGTTCTTAGCACGCGCACGCCGGCGACTGCGCGGGCTCGACCTCGGGAAAGTCCACTTCCGTGCCGGCAACGTGATTGAAGTAGTTCGTGAAGAGATTGAGCGCTACGATGGCGACGATCTCCGCGATCTGGCCGTCGTTCAGACCGGCGGCGCGAACCGAAGCCACGTCATCGTCGCTCACCCAGCCGCGCTCCGTGACCACCTTGCGGGCAAATCGCAGCACGGCTTCGGTCTTGCGATCCGGCGATGCGCCCTTGCGGCTGTCGGCGATCTCCTCGTCGCCGAGACCGGCCATTTTGCCCAGCGCCGTATGCGCGGAGAGGCAGTACTGGCATCGATTGACCTCCCCGACGGTCAGGGCGATCTGCTCGCGCAGCTTCGGTGACAAACTGCTCTTGCCGAGGCTGCTGCTGAAACCCAGATACGCCTCCAGCACGGCCGGCGAGTTCGCCATTGTGCGCATCAGGTTGGGCGTCATGCCCAGTTTCTTCTGGACCCCGTCCAGCAGCTGCTTCGCATTGGCTCCGGCTTCCGTTGGTTCGATTGCTTTCAAGCGCGGCATTGTGAATCTCCATTCTTCTGAGCCTTGGCCGTCCAGTCACGGCCGGATGGGAGACGTCAATTGCATCCCGCGTGCCAATCGGCCGGTCGGATCGCAAGTCGCTTGTATTCAAATGTTTACGCAATTCTCAATGGGGTCCGAGTCGGCGACGCAATCTCGTGAATCACGAAATTGCGTTGCGATATTGCGTCATGCGGCTACGATGGCAGACATGCCAGGCCTCGGCGAGCGCATGTCAGTCTCTGACGCCCTGAAGAACCTGCTGCTGGAGATCGGGCAGCAGCGTTCGCTTGAATCCGTCCTGCGCCTGGTGGTCGCACGGTTGGCGGGCGAAGAACACATCGCGCTGGCCCGCATCTGGCTCATTCGGCCCGCCGGAGATTGCCCCAACTGCCCGACGCCGGACGCTTGTTTTGACCATGGCCGTTGTCTTCATCTGGTGGCCAGCGCCGGCCGCTCCCTCGGCGACGACGCGCCCGCCTGGGGTCGACTCGATGGGGAGTTCTCTCGTTTTCCCCTCGGCGTTCGGAAGGTCGGACGAGTCGGCGCGACCGGCGAGTGCGTCGCGGTGCTGGACGTGCAGAAGGACACCGATTGGATCGCCCGGCCCGATTGGACGCGACGGGAAGGCATCCGCGGCTTCATCGGGCAACCCCTTGTTTTCAAAGGCGAGATCCTGGGCGTACTGGCGATTTTCACGCGCACGACGCTCAGCCAGCACTGCCTGGATTGGCTGCGGATGATCGCCGATCTCATGGCGGCTTCGATCGCCAATGCGCGCGCGTTCGACGAGATTCAATCGCTCCGCACGCAACTGGAGCTGGAGAACGCCTACCTCAAGGAGGAGGTGTCCGACGCCCGGGCGTTCGGAGAGATCGTGGGGCAGAGTCCGGCGCTGCGCAACATTATCCAGCAGATTGAACTCGTCGCGCCGACGGACGCCAGCGTGTTGATTCTGGGAGAGTCCGGAACCGGGAAGGAGCTTGTGGCGCAGGAGATACACCGGCGCAGTCAGCGACACGAGCGTGCGATGGTCCGCGTCAACTGCGCGTCTGTGCCTCGGGAGCTTTACGAAAGCGAGTTTTTTGGTCACGCCAAGGGCGCGTTCACCGGCGCCGTCCGCGACCGGGCCGGGCGATTCGAACTCGCGAATGGCGGCACATTGCTGCTCGACGAGGTGGGTGAGATTCCGCTCGAACTGCAGAGCAAGCTCCTGCGCGTGTTGCAGGAGGGCACATACGAGCGCGTTGGCGAAGAACGAACGCGCGAGGTGGACGTCCGGCTCATCGCCGCCACGAACCGCGACTTGAAGGGCGAAGTGGACGCCGGGCGCTTCCGACAGGACTTGTTCTATCGCCTGAACGTGTTTCCGATCGAAGTTCCACCGCTCCGCAAGCGCAAGGAGGATATCCCGCTGTTGGCGGAGCTGTTCCTGCAGCAGGCCTCGCGCCGGTTCAACCGCAAAGCCAAGGCCCTGAGTCAGGCGAACATTCTGGCGCTGCAGGGATACGACTGGCCCGGAAACGTGCGCGAGCTGCTCAACGTCATCGAACGCGCTGTAATCACATCGCGGTCGGGCGCCATCCACCTCGATCTCCCGCAAACTTCCTCCAACAGCGCGCGGAAAACGGCGCCAATTCCGGCTTTGGCTCAGGCGACTGTCGTACCCGACGCTGAAATGAAACGCCGCGAACGCGAGAACATTCTCGCTGCGCTAAACCAGACGAACTGGCAGGTGCACGGCCCGGGTGGCGCGGCTGAGCTCCTGGGGCTACCGCCCACCACGCTCGCGTCCCGGATCAAGCGAATGGGACTGACGAGAACGGGTTGAATGCCTGTTGCATCGGGGCCCATCGGTTCCGATTCCGCATCGCCCCGGATGCGGAAGAAATGCCCTAAGCGTCTAAGGTCGCTACGTTGAAAAGGCGCGGCCCGGTCGGGTGTCGTCCGGCTCCCACGCGTTCGCGCCCCGCAGCGAAGGGTCCGAGAACAGAATCGCCCGAATCTCGACGCGTCCGGCTTCCCACCGGACGCCGCCCGGTTTCAGCGGTTTCGGGGCGCTGACGCCCATCCGTTCTGCCGCCGTCCGCCCAATCCGCTTGGCCCGGAGCCTGCGAAGGTCTATCCTGACCGTTTCCATACGCTGCGCCTTCCGTCCGTGGTCACGCGCGGTGGCGGGGCGTGTCTGTCGAGGTCGGAGGCGGCTGTGCCCATTAAGTATTACGAAAGCGTTCTGGACCTGATCGGCAACACACCGCTGGTGAAGCTGCGCCGACTGGTTGAGCCGGGAATGGCGGATGTCTACGCCAAGATCGAGTACCTGAACCCCGGCAATTCGGTCAAGGATCGAATGGCGGTCAGCATGATCGATGCCGCTGAGCGCGACGGACGACTCAAGCCCGGCGGCACGATCATAGAGGCGACCTCGGGGAACACCGGTATGGGCCTGGCGGTCGCGGCGGCCGTGCGGGGCTATCGCTGCATTTTCACGCTTCCCGACAAAATGGCGAAGGAAAAAATTGACGCCCTGAAAGCGCTCGGCGCCGAAGTGATCGTCACGCCGACCAAGGTCCCGCATGACGCGCCGGAGAGCTACACGGGCGTCGCGAAGCGGCTGGCCAAAGAGCGCCCCAATTCCTTCTACATTGATCAGTATTCCAACATGGCGAATCCGGAGGCCCACTACCGCACGACCGGCCCGGAAATCTGGCGCGACACCGATGGCCAGATCGACGCGCTCGTCTCCGGCATCGGTACCGGGGGTACGGTTTCCGGTGCGGGCAAGTACCTGAAAGAAAAGGCCGCCGAGGCCGGACGCGAAATCCTCATCAGTTGCCCGGACCCGATCGGCAGTATCTACGAAGACGTCTTTCACAAGCGCCCGGTGCGTGAGCCCGGGATCTACGCCGTGGAAGGGATCGGTCATGACTTCATGGTCGACACGCTCGATATGTCCGTGATCGACGAGATCCTGCCGGTGTCGGACAAGGACTCGTTCATGATGACGCGCCGCCTGGCGCGCGAAGAGGGGATGTTCGCCGGCGGATCGTGCGGAACCGCCGCCTATGGCGCGTTGCATGTCGCGCGGCGTCTCGGGCCGGGCAAGGTCGTGGTCGTCATCATTCCCGATTCGGGCAGCCGCTATATCAGCAAGCTGTACGACGACGAGTGGATGCGCGATAACGGCTATCTCGATCGTGATGACCGAATGGGCACCGTCCGCGATCTGCTCCGCTTCCGACCGCATCAGGTGGAAATCGCCGATGAGCGCGATCCGATCTCCGGCGTGATCGATCGCATGTCCCACCTCGGTATCTCGCAAATGCCGGTGGCGCCCGGCGCCAACGGCGGCTCGCGCGCCTTTCGGATGATTCACGAAGTCGACCTGCTGCAGAACCTGCTGAAGGGCGGGTGCCTGCCGAGTGATCCCGTCTCGCGATTCGCGTCGCCGTTGCAGGGCGTTGTGCGGCCGGAAGACACGCTGTCGCGCGTGAATGACATCCTCGATCATGACGAAGTCGCGGTGGTTGTGGATCGCGATCAGATTGTCGGCATCATCAGTAAGATTGACGTAATTCGTTATCTCGCTTCGAGAAGCTAAGCCACACAATTGACCGGCGCCGCTGCCGGTCGGAGGAGACAGAGGATGAGTGCTCGCGCCCTGATGTGCGGATGTGTCGGCCTTGCGCTGATGTTGTGCTTCGCGCGGTCCGCGTCCGCTTCCTTTGTGAACTGGGAAAATCCGCATGTTCATCCGCTCGATGTCACGCCCAATGGCGGACTGCTGCTTGCCGTGAACACTCCGGACAATCGGCTGGAAGTGTTCGCGCTGGGCGGCGGGGCGCCGGTGTGGATCAGTTCGATTCCCGTCGGACTCGATCCCGTATCCGTGCGGGCAAAATCCGACATCGAAGCGTGGGTGGTCAATCACATCTCCGATTCCGTGAGCGTCGTCAATCTGACGACGATGACCGTGACCGACACGATCCTCACCGACGACGAGCCGGCCGACGTGATCTTTTCCACCACGCCGCCGCGCGCTTTCATTACCTGCTCGCAACCCAGCACCATCATGGTGCTCGACCCCAACGGGGCGGTCTCGCGCCTGGCGATTTTTGGTGAAGAACCCCGGGAATTGGCGGTGAACGCCGCCGGCGACGAGATTTACGTCGCGATCTTTGAATCCGGCAACGCCTCGACCGTCCTGGGCGGCGGCAGCACGATGGCGAGCGCCTTCCCGCCGAACATCGTCAGCCTGACCGGGCCCTATGCCGGCGCGAATCCGCCGCCGAACAATGGCGCGGCCTTCAACCCGCCGATGCGGGCGGGCAATCCGGCGCCGCCACCCGTGGGGCTGATCGTAAAGCGCGATCCGAACGATCGCTGGAAGGACGACAACAACGGCGACTGGACGCAGTGGGTCAGCGGCGCGAACGCGGCGATGTCGGGCCGACCGGTAGGCTGGGACGTGCCGGATCACGATGTCGCGATCATCGACGCCGGCACGCTCAGTGTGCGCTACGCGACCGGCCTGATGAACATCTGCATGGCGCTCGCGGTGAATCCGGCCAGCGGCGAGGTGACGGTGGTCGGCACCGACGCGATCAATGAAGTCCGGTTTGAGCCGGTGCTGAACGGACGATTCCTGCGGGTGAACATGGCGCGGGTCGACGTCGCCCCTGTCACGCCGACGACGCTGGCGGTCACCGACCTGAATCCGCATCTGACGTATACCACGGTCATTCCGTTCGCGCCGATTCCGCAGCCGCAGCGTGAGGCGTCGATCGGCGACCCGCGCGCGATCGTCTGGAGCGCGGATGGGACGCGCGGCTTTGTGGCCGGCATGGGTTCAGATCATGTGATTGAAATTGACAGCGCCGGCGCGCGGGTCGGCGCGCCGATCCCGGTCGCGGAGGGGCCGACCGGCCTCGTGCTCGTCGGCGACAGACTCTACGTGCTCAGCAAGTTCGGCGCGGCGATCACGGTGATCGACACGACCACGAACGCGGTTCAATCAGATACGCCGTTTTTTGATCCTTCGCCCGATGCGATCAAGATCGGCCGCAAGCATCTGTACAACACGCATCTCAATTCCGGGCTCGGTCACACGTCGTGCGCGTCTTGTCACGTCGACGCCCGCATCGATCGGCTTGCCTGGGATCTGGGCGATCCATCGGGCGAGATGAGGCCGTTCAACCAGAATTGCCCCGACATGGCCTGCCAGGACTGGCATCCGATGAAGGGGCCGATGCTCACGCAGACGTTGCAGGACATCATCGGCAAAGAGCCGCATCATTGGCGTGGCGATCGCGACGGGCTCGAAGAATTCGCCGACGCCTTCGCCGGCCTGCTCGGCGACGACGCCCCGATGACGCCGTCGGACATGCAGGAATTCGAGGACTTCCTCGCCACGATTTACTTTCCGCCGAACCCGTTCCGCGAGCCGAACAACGCGCTGCCGACGGATCTGCCGCTGCCCGGGCACTTCACGACCGGACGCTTCGGCGCGGCCGGCATGCCGCTGCCCAATGGCGACGCAAAGGCCGGCCTGCTCAACTACCGCACCGGCCAGTTGGACGGCGTGCAGTGCGTGACGTGTCACACGCTGCCGACCGGCATCGGCACCAACGGCGCCATCGTCGGCTTCATGTTTCAGGATCTGCCGCCCGGCCCGAATGGCGAGAAACATCACGCGGTCGTTTCGGTCGATGGCTCAACCAACATCTCGATCAAGGTGCCGCAACTCCGCAACCTCTACGACCGTGTCGGCTTTGAGACAACGCAAACAGTTAACACCGTCGGCTTCGGTTTCCTGCACGATGGCAGCGTCGATTCGATCGCGCGCTTCATCAATGAGCCGGTGTTCAGCCTCGCTTCCGATCAGGAAACCGCCGATATGGTGGCGTTCATGCTGGCGTTCTCCGGCTCAAACCTGCCGACCGGCTCGCCGGTAACGCCGCTGGAGTTCCCCGGTCCGCCAGGGCAGGACACGCACGCGGCAGTTGGCATGCAGGTCACGTTGGTCGACGCGCTCACCGCGCCAGCCCCCGTCATTGCCCGCCTGAACCTGTTGCTTGCGCTGGCGGACGCGGGCGATGTCGGATTGGTCGTGAAAGGGCGGCAGGGCGGCCTCCAGCGCGGCTACGCCTATCTCGGCGCCGGCCAGTTCCAATCGGATCGCGCCAGCGAAATGATCAGCGAGACCGCGCTCCGCAATGCGGCCGCGCCGGGCGCCGAACTCACATACACCCTGGTCCCCGCCGGATGCGAAATCCGCATCGGAATTGATCGCGACGATGACGGCGCGCTGGATCGCGACGAACACGACGCCGGCGCCGATCCGGCGGATCCGAACATTGTCCCGACCTGCACGGGCGACCTGACCCTCGATGGTCTGGTCGACCTTGCCGACCTTGCCGGGCTGTTGGCCTCGTTCGGCACGTCCATCGGGCAGCCGGGATATGACGCGGCCGCCGATGTCGACAATGACGGCATCGTCGGGTTGTCCGATCTGGCCGGTCTGCTGGCGGTCTTCGGGATGCCGTGCCCATAGGAAAACACGAAGCCGGCGGCGCGGATTGCGCCGCGCGCCGGCTTCGGAAAAGCGCTGACAACCGCCCTACTGAATCTGCGGAATCGTCACGATCGTGATAGACCGCGCCGCGCTGGCGCCATCGGCGTCAGTCGCGGTCACGGTGATCGTGTGCGTTCCGGTTGTCAGCGACGGATTGATCACCGCGCCGCTGCCGATTTCGCCGTCCAGGTTTGAGGTCCATACGATCCGCTCCGCCGCGAAGTCGCTTTCGTCCGGGTCAGTGACGGTCGCTTCGAATCGGATCGGAATGGCCGAGAACAGCGTCGCGCCATCCATCGGCTCATCGATCTCTACCGTGGGCGGCGTATTGGGCGTTTCGACGGTCACCGTCACCGCGGCGCTCGTCGTGGCGCCGAGTTCGTCGGTCGCGGTCACCGTGATTTCGTGCAGGCCGGTCGTCAGCGTCCGCGTGATCTCGGCGCCGGAGCCGAGTTCACCGTCGCGACTGGAGCGCCACACAATCCGTTCCGCCGGGAACTCGCCTTCATCCACATCGGTTACCGCCGCCTGCATCGTTACGGGCGTATCGCTCGTCACGTCGAAACTGTCCGTCGGCTTGAGAATCTCGACCATCGGCGGCGTGTTCACAACCTGGATCGAGATCATGACGCTCTGCGCTCCGCCGTCCGCGTCAATCGCGAACGCCCGCAGGACATGATCGCCCAGCGTCAGGGGTTTGGACGTCGGACACGTGATCATCAGTTCCTCAGCGTCGGTCGCGTCGATCTCCATCTCGCACAGGTCCCCATCCACTGTGGAATCAATCGCGATCCGCGTGACATTCTCAGCCACGGCGGGCGATACGGCGATGCGCAGCGCCAGACCCGAAGCGTATGACACGTTTTCACCTTCCATCGGCGCATCCCACGTCAGCGCCGGCACGCGAAACGCGATCGTCGTCGTCGGCGGATTGCGATACGCGATCAGTCGCCCGCCGGCGGTGCTGACATAGACCGTGCCATCGGCGCCGATCGCCGGTGTCGTGGCGCTGTATCCGCCGCTCGCGATCGAACCATCAAACGTGTAACCCGTCGTCGGGAGCAGGCTGAACGAGTGAATGCCCGCGCTGGTCGCGACATACACGAAGTCCAGCGACATCGCCGCGCCGCCGCCATAGCCGCGCAGCGGCACGCGCGACATTTCGTCGCCATCGCTGTCCAGCACCACCAGCTCCTGCCCGGCCATGACGTAAATCTGACGCAGAAACGCCACCGGCGGCGCCGAAATCGAGTACTGGTCATGATGGTCCCAGTTGAGCGCCCCGGTGAGCAGGTCGAAGCTCCGCACATATCCCATATTGTCGCCGACAATCACCTGCCCGCCCGAGAGCACCGCCGGCGAAGTCGATCGGATCAACTCATCGTCACAGTCGCCGCCATAGAGCAGCTGTCCCCACAGCGCCGCGAGACGCTGCGGATCGCTCGCGCCGTCTGGATTGAAACGATAGGCCGTCGCGCAGGAGCTCGTCGTGAGGATCACGATCGGTCGGGTTGGATCATCGATCAACCCCGGCTGATCAACAATCGCGACGGAAGGCGTCTGCGCCGCGCCGCCGGCGCTGATGCTGAATCCGTAGCAATCTTCGTCACTGAAGTTGAATTGCCCAAATGTGAAGATACACGGCAGCACGTGTACGAATATGGCCTCAAGAATGTCGCTGAAGAGGCTCTCGGCGCAAATCGGTCCGCAGTTGCCGTCCGTTCGGCTGTGCAGGCTCAGGCCGTTCGCGTTGAAGACCAGCAACTGACCATTGTCCGTGCTGACGAACACATAGCCGTTCCAATACTTCGGCGAAGCGGTCGTGCTGAACGGGTACGTCGAGACCGCGTGCAACCCGGCGCCGGAATCCAGCTTATTCAGCTTGCACGCGAGTTCTCCCTCGTCTACCTGGGTGGCGGTGATCACGAAGATATCGCCGTTCGGCGCCACCGCCGGCGTTGACAAAATCCGTTGCGGCGCGAATGGCCGCCGCCATCGCTGCGTGCCGTCCGGCCGCAGGGCCACAAGTTCGCCCGCCAGGTTACCGACATAGATCGTGTCATCCGGGCCGATCACCGGCGACGAGAACGCCAGCGGGCCGACATCGACCGACCACGCCATGAACGGCGGCAGGGCATAGGTCGTGTGGGCGGCGTTGAAGCCGGTCCCTTCCTCGTCGCTCTGGAGCTGTGACCAGCGCCGCGCCTGAAACAGGTCGTCGGCGTTTCCGTCGTTGTCGCCGGGTGTCATCGGCGGGCATCCGCCCATCAACGTCAGGCCGCAACCGATGCACAGGGCAATTCGCTTGAACATGAGGTTCTCCCTTCGGCCGGGCCCAATGCCCGGTCGATCCAAGCGACGGCCACGGGGGCCGATTCACGGAAGGGGGAGAAAATCAGGTTAAGGCGGCGAGTCAGTCCCCAGTTGGGCCAGGGCCGCCTCGCACCGCTCAACCGCCGCCAGCGGCTCCGACAGCACGGCCCGCCGGCTCTCCGGCACACGCCCGGCTTCGATCAGTTCGACATATCGGTCGTGGGCGCGTTGGAACAACTCCCGCGCCCGTTCCAGCCGCGACCGCCGCTCCGCCGCCGGCGCGGCCGCGTCCTCGGCCAGCGCGGCCTCCGCGGTCGCGACTTTGAACCACGCGATCACCATCCCTTCCTGCGAAACCACGCTCTCGGGGTCGGACCGCATCAGCCCCTCGGTCTGCCGCAGTCGCTGCTCATATTGGGCCAACGCGCCGGGCAGGTCATCGCGAAACATGCACGCGTCGCCCATCTTCTCGAAACAGACCGCCAGGTCCCGCTGCGCCTGCACATTGTCCGGATCGATCTGCGCGAGTTCACGGGCGATCGCCAGCGCTCGCGCGTGCAGACCCGCGCCTTCCTCAAACTCGTTTTGCTGCAACAGCATATCGGCGACTTTGCCATAGCTGACCATCAGGTCGCGCCGCGGCTGCGTCTGGGAAGCGTCTCGGGCGGCCATCGTCTCGCGGATCGCCAGCGACCGTCGATACAGCGCCAGTGCCGCCGCGCCATCGCCGATGGCCCGCCGCGCGTTCCCGACTTTCTCCAGCGCGACGGTGAGCGCCCGCTGCAGATCGGCGTCGTCCGGCGCGGTGGCGACCAGCGCTTCGCGGGCGGCGAGCATCGCCTCATAGCGCGCAATCGCGTCCGGCCAGCGTCCTTGTTCGGCGAATACGTTGGCGATCCGCTCCTCGGTCACGGCGACCAGGGCCCGCTGGGCTGTGTTTTCCGGGTCCATTTCGAGCAGCCGCAACGCGATCGCGCGGGCCGCTTCATATTGCTCGATCGCTTCCTCCATCCGACCGAGATCAAACAGGATATGACCCATGCGCTGTTGGCTGTCGCTGAGTTCCCGCAGCGTCTCGGCGTTCTCGGGCTCAGCCAGCACGATCGCCTCCCAGAACGCGCGCGCTTTCTGGTAACTCGCCAATGCGCCCTCCGGGTTGCCCAGATGGCCCGCGCCGACATGCTGGCTGCCCTGCACATCGCCCAGCCGGTCATGACCGCGCGCGATCTCACGCTGCAATTCGATGTCCCCGGCCGCGACGGCGCCAAGCTCGTCCAGATAATGCAGGCCCGTTTGCACCAGAAACGCGCGGGCTTTCGTCGATCCGGGCAGCGGGTGGATCAGGTCGTGCATGTCAAACATGAACGCGTGCGCCAGCTCACGCACCTGCGTAAACCGCTTCTTCGCGTTCGCTTCGGCGGATTCCGCCCGTTCGCGGGCCAGCCGCTCTTCACGCTCGGCGCGCACCGCCAGATCGCGGTCGTGCGCCGCCTGCCGCCACAACAGCGTCGTCGCGATCGCGCTGCCGGCGAGCAATACCACAAAGCTCGCGCCCACTGCCAAAGGCCAGCGATACCGACGAATCGTCTTCCGCAACATGTATGCCGCGGAGTCGCGCCGCGCTTCCAGCGGCGCTCCGACGACATAGCGGTCGAGGTCGCGCGCCAGTTCGCCCGCCGTCTGATAGCGCCGCTCCGGCTCCTTTTGCAGACACTTGAGCACGATCGTCTCAAGGTCCTCATCCACGCCGCGACTGAGCCGACTGGGTGGCGTTGGCGCCTTGGTCCGAATGTTCTCGATCGCCGTCGCGATCGGCACCGCCACGGGATACGGAAACTCGGTCGTCAGCGCCTGATACAGCATCACACCCAGCGCGTAGACATCCGAACGCGTGTCCACCGGCGCTGCGCCGCCGACCTGCTCCGGGCTCGACCACGGCAGCGACCCGACAAACTGCCCCGTCTGTGTCATCCCGACCGCGTCGCTCGGGTTCTCCGGCGTATCCAATCGCTTGGCGAGCCCGAAATCGACGACGCGCGGCGCGCCGCTCTCGTCGATCAGCACGTTGCTCGGCTTGAGGTCGCGGTGAATCACGCCCAGCACATGCGCCGCCTGGATCGCGTGCGAGATGGTCGCGAACAGCGCCGCGATGTCGCGCGGCGTGAAGGGCGTCGCCGGCGGCGGTTGGCACAAACGCGCATGTACCCATTGATCGAGCGGCGCGCCATCCACAAACTCCATGACGTAATAGCCGCGCCCGTTCAATACCGCGCTGTCATGGATCGTGACGATGTGCGGATGGCGCAACTGCGCCATGATGCGTGTTTCAAGTTCGAATCGCGCCAGCCCCGCCGTCGATGTGGGCAGCGCGTGCGTCACCTTGATCGCCACCCGCCGGCCCGTCGCCGTGTGAATCGCCTCAAACACGGCGCCCTGCCCGCCGCGATGTCGCTCGCCCAGAATGTCGTAGCCCGGGATGCTGTCCGGCGATAGCAGGGCGGGGGGCTCCACGCTCTCATCGATCGCGGCCAGCCGGGCGCCGGCCAGGTGGTTGCGGTCGCCGTCGCGCGCGCGGATCGCCCGCACCTGGTCCGCGGCCCGCGCGATCAGTGTTTCGTCATTGAAATCAGGGGCGCCGGAAGACGTCATACGCATACTCCGCGCGCGGCGAATGACACGCTGCGCAATGAGATCAGCTGGATACGCTCAGAAACGGATTTTCGCCGAGCAGCTCGCGCAGCCGCCCGTGCCCGCGGGCGCGCAGCATGTGAACCGCGCCCGGTCGCCGGTTGACCAGCGCCGCCGTCTCGTCGATCGAGCGGCCTTCGAGATCATATTTGCGGATCGCGGTCGCATAGTCAGCCGGCAGCAGCGCCAGCGCCTGCTCCAGCGCCTCAACCATCTCGCGCGAGGCCAGCGCCCGGCTGGGCGTCGAACTCGTGACGCGCAATGTTTCAAACAACTCGACCACCGAGTCGCCCGGCCCGCCGCGCGCCTGCGCCGCCGGCGGGGGCCGCTTCAGTCGCTGCAGCCCCTTGATCGCGTCCCGCAGGTTGTTGTCCGCGATCCGGGAAATCCAGGCCAGAAACGCTTCCGGCCCGCGCGGCACAAAGCTCGTGATCCGCAGGAACGCCTCGGTAAAGGTCACCTGCAGAATATCGTCGACATCCAGCACGCTCGCCCAGCGGCGGTCGATCTGCAACTGCGCTCGCAGTTGCGGCGCATGCTGCCGCAACAGCGCGGCCAGCGCGTCGACATCACCGGCGATCGCCGCCGAGATCAGATCGGGATTCGCGTCCATTCGTTCCGAAATGATACCTGTTCTTGCGTCGCGGATGGAACCACTGGCTACACGCCGTTCGTCGCCGTAAGCCCGCCGCGCCCGTCATTCCCGCGCAGGGCGCCCCTTCCGTCATTCCCGCGCAGGCGGGAATCCACGAAGTCGCAAGCCGCCCAAGCGCCGAAGAAAAAAGACGAGCCACCCGAAGGTGGCTCGCCCCATTTGAGCAGGAAAAGCGCCCGGGCCGTGACCCGGAGCATTTCTCTTGAAGAACGTCTTAGCGACGACGACGCAGCGCCGCGACGGCGCCCAACGCCAGGAGCGCCATCGACGTCGGCTCCGGAACGTTGCTGTCGATGATCAGTGTCAGCTTGCCAGCACGACTGGAGGAGCTGGTGGCGCCGAAGTTCGTCAGGCCGAAGGTGGTGTTGAAACCACCGGCAGCGATGTAGTACGTGCCGGCGGCCAGATCGCCGTCCGCGCCGCCATTGCCGTGCGCCAGCAGGCTGAGCAGGCCCGGGCCGTCATCGTCATCCGTCGCGATGAAGTTACCGGCCGAGTCATACAGGCCCAGTTCGGTGTCGGCCGAAGACGGGGCGAAGTTGGCGTCAGTGCTGATGTTCAGGAAGTCCGTGCCGCCGATGGCCGGAATGGTCAACTCGTACCACTGCACCTGACCCGCCGCCAGCGGATTCGAGTAGCTGTTGGTGCCGGCCGCGAGGTTGCCCAGCGGAATCGGATTGAAGCCCGGGGGCGTCAATTCATCCGTCAGCGTCAGCGTCAGGTTGTCCCAGTTCGCGTCGGCATCGTTGCCGTCGTCAAATGACTCAAAGAACTCGAACGACCACAGGCCGGCCGGGTCCATGCCCTGCGGGCCGACGAAGCCGGAGCCCGAGACGTTGATCGGGGCCGGGCCGAAGCCGCCCACCGAAGACAACTGCAGCGCAAACGGGGCGCCAACCGAGGGCGTGATCTGAATACGCGCTTCGCTGGCGAACGTCCCCGTGTTGACTTCCGACAGAACGCCGGCCCAGTCCACGCGACCGAGGTTGAAGCCGCCCGTGAACGTGTGCGTCAGCACGGTGTTGTTGGGGTCGCCCAACTCGTTATACGAGGCGACGTTCGTGAAATTGACCGATTCCGACGCGGCAAACGCCGGAATGGCCATGGCGGTGACAATCGCCGCCGAGATCCATTTCTTCATACTGGTCCACTCCTCTCCAAAGAGCCCTAGCTTCCGCATTCCGGCACAGCGGGGAGCTGCTCCACACCGGAACCACGGAGAAATGCCGGCGCGAGACCACATGTCTCGCACTGTTTTGAAACGGGCCAGGGAATCCTCAAAAGAGGCGGCGTTGAGCGACGCCGGAAAGGTGAGCCTTGACTCCTCCTCCTGTAGAGAGAGTCGCTCCGGTCCAGACGGACCGCTTCAGTCCCCTAGCAGCTACAAGGGCCCAGAATAGGCGGCTTCCCGCGAGGAATCAAGAAAAAACCGCTCACGGTCGCCACTTTTATGAGGAAACGAAAGCGAGATTCTCCAAAATGAATCAACGATGAGCATTTGGGAAAGCAGGACAGGCCGCCCGAGAAACTCGGGCGACCTGGCCGGAGGGACCCACAGGAGGCTCCGGTGGAGCCGGAGGTGATGCACGCTTCTTAGTTAGCGGCGGCGGCCCAGGCAAATCGCGCCCAGTGCCAGCAGCGCCAGCGAGGCCGGCTCCGGCACGTAGGTCACGCCCAGCGAGTAGCTGCCGGCGTTCGTGCCCGCCGTGATCGCGCCGATCGTCGGCGTGAAGTTGGTGTTGAAGCCGCCCGTGACGATCGTGTACGTGCCAGCGGCGAGCGAGAGGCCGTTGAAGCCTGGCGCGACGTCCGGAGCCGCGAGCGGGTCGGCGGCGCCATAGGTCAACTCGCTGAACAGGCCCGGGCCTTCGTCGTCGCTGCTCGCGACGAGATTGCCGAGACCGTCATACAGCGCCATCTCGGTGTCGGTCATGCCGCCCGTGCCGCCGCCCAGCATGCTGAGGTTCAGGTAGTCGGTCGGGGCGTTGACGCCGCCGAATGAGAACGTGAAGAAGTCGAGACCGCCGCTGGCGTGCGAACCCGGGACGCTCATCGTGGAGCCATTGCCAACGAGCGAGCCGAGGGACGCGCCGCCGTTGGTGATCACATTGGAGCCGAACTCGTAAAGCACATTGTCCCAGGTCTGCTCGGCGATATTCGCCGTGCCGTCCTGCGCACTCTCGAACCACTCCAACCCGACGGTCCCGCCATTCGTCAGCGTGAACGGCGTAACATTGATCGTCGACGGGCCGATGGCGATCGAACCGGTATAGCCGGTTGTCGTCGAGGCCTGGAGGTTGAACGCCGTGAAGGCCGAACCGGCGCCGGCAGTGAAGCGGACGCGCGCCTCGCTCGCGAACGTCGCCGTCGCGATTTCGGTCAGCTGACCGGTGACGCGAATCGCGCTGATCGGACCGCCGCCGGTCGCGACCCAGTTCATTCGCACATTGTCCAAGTCGCCCTGGGCGTCAATCGACCCGATGTTGTTGAACGACGCGGAGCCGACCACGCTGAAGGCGCTGCTGCTGGCCAGCGCCGACGCGGCGCACACCAGTACGGCGGATGCCGCAAGGAACCGAATCTTCATAGAATCACCTCTCCCCGTGAGAACCCATTCCACCGCCGGCGCAGCAGAAAACTGCCGTCCACCGGAAGGCGGAAAACTGACCGAGGGCAGAACGCGCGTTCTGCGCCAACCAAACCAATCAGGGAATCCTCGTTTGAAGAGGTGCGGCGTTGAGCGACGCCGTAAGCTGAGCCGGACTCCTCCTCCTGGAGCGAGTCGCCCCAGCCCGTTGAATTGGGCTGCATCTGTTCCCTTACGTCTCTGCGATGTAGAAAATAGTCGGTCACTTTGCCAAAATCAAGAAGATTCTGCCAATGTGTGCCCGATTTTCAGATCATCTGCCCCGATGTGTCCGGCCGGAACGCTTACCAGGGCTCGCGCGACACCTCGATCGGGCACTCCGGCAGGCTCTCCAGGAAAACCCGACCGTATTGTTTCGTCGTGATCCGCGGGTCGAGCGCGACCACCACGCCCCGATCACTGCGCGAACGAATCAGTCGCCCGAACCCCTGGCGAAACTTCAGGATCGCCTCGGGTAACTGATGCTCCATGAACGGGTTGCGGCCGGTGCGGCGAATCTGCTCAATGCGGGCCTCGACCAGCGGGCGGTCCGGAACCGCGAACGGCAGCTTCACGATGATCACGTTTTGCAACGCCTCTCCCGCCACGTCCACGCCTTGCCAGAAACTGTCCGTTCCAAACAGCGCCGCCCGCTCCCGCGTTCGAAACTCGTTCAGCAGCCGGCTGCGCGAAATCCCCTCCTCCTGCGTCAGAATCGTGAAGCCCTCGGCCTCCAGGTCCTCCTTGACCATCCCGGCCACGTTCGCCAGCGAGCGGTAGCTGGTAAACAGCACGAAAGCCCGTCCCTCGCTCCGCCGCAGATGAAATGTGACCGCCGCCGCCGCCGCTTCCTCGAAACGGACCGATGCCGGGTCCGGCATCCCCGCCTCGACAATCACCCGCGCCTGCTCCTGAAAATTGAACGGCGAACCGAGCCGCAGTGTCTCGGCGTCGCCGGAGCCGAGGCGGTCGAGCACATACGAGAAGTCGTTCTGGTTTGACGCGACCAGCGTCGCGCTGGTCATCACCACTCCGCGCGTCGCGCTGAACAAGCGCTGCTTCAGCAGCGGGCCGACATCCAGCGGCGCCGCCGCCAGCGCCACCCGCCGCGAGCCCTCCACGTCAATCCAATACACATGATCCTCATACGACCGGCTCATCAGCGCCTCCGCCGCCGCCGCCAGCGCCGTCGCCCGGTCGATCGCCGCCCCCAGTTCGTACTGATCCTCAAGCCGCGGTAGATCGAGTTTCAATGACGTCAGCGCCCCGGCCACACGCCGCAGCGCCGGCGACATCCGATTCTCGATCGGGCATTCGCGCACCAGGCGCCCGTTCGAACGCCCGCAATCGAGTTGCCACATCCGCAGCGAGTCAAAGAAATCCGCCGCATCCGCCGCCGCCTCGACCACGACGCTGCGGTGCGAATCGTCGCCCAGCGTCGCCAGCAGGCCGCGACCGGTGCGCGAATTGAACAATGCGCCGAGCAGATACTGGGGTTGGCTGTTGACCACGCGCGTCCCGAAATGTTCGGTGGCCACGTCGGCAAGCGTGTGGGCCTCGTCGATCACCAGCCGGTCATAGTCCGGCAGGACGCTCACGCCCTCAGCCCGCAACGCCAGATCCGCCATCAGGAGCGCGTGGTTGACCACGAGAATCTGCGCCCGCTCCGCGCGGCGACGCGCCTGCTGGTAGAAACAGCGGTCGTACGTCGGGCAGCGCCGCCCCAGGCAGTTGTTGTGCTCGCTGCGCACTTTCTCCCAGACGTCCATCGGAGGCGCGACCGGCAGATCGCTGAGCGATCCGTCGCGCGTCTCGTAGGCCCAGTCTTCCAGGCCATGCAACGCCATCAGCGATTCGCGATAGGGGAAAAGCGATTTCTGGCGCTCGCTGGCGCCTTTCAGGCGCCGCAGGCCAACGTAATTCTGTCGGCCCTTGACGAGTTCCGCCGAGAACTCCACGCCGAGCGCCTGCCGCAGCAGCGGGATGTCCTTCTCGATCAGCTGTTCCTGCAACGCGATGGTGTGCGTGCTGATCACGACCCGCTGCTGCTTCGAAATCGCCGCGTCGATCGCCGGCAGCAGGTAGGCGAACGTCTTGCCGACGCCGGTGCCGGCCTCGATCGCGATGTGCTTTCCGGTGTCGAAGGCGCGCGCGACGGCGTCGGCCATCTCGATCTGTTGCGGGCGCAGCTCAAAGCCCGCCAGCATGCGCGCGACGGGCCCATTCTCCGCCAACCAGTCGCGTTTCATACTCACGTCGGCTTTGCCAGCAGTTGTGCCACCATGTCCCAGATCATCAGGGCCGCGGCGCCGCCTGACAACAGCATCACCACCGCCGCCACACCGCCGACAAACGCGTGCCCGCCGAACCGCGGCCCGCGCATCGTCGCGAGAATGTGCGGCCGCGCGATGCTGAGCATCGCCAGCACCATCGCGGCGGACGTGATCAGCAGGGAGATCGAGTGGACATAGCTGAATACCCAGACGCCGCGACTGACCTGGCGTTCGCGGCCCGCGAGGGTGCGCAGGTGATGGCCGCGCACGAAGTAGGCGCTGATGGTTTCACCGCTCGGACCGCGTTCGACCTGGCGATAACCGTTGTGCGCATCGCCGCCGAGAATCGCGTAGACAATCGGATACGCCGCCAGATTGGCGCCGCCGATCGCGATGATGAGCACGCGCCAGAAGTTGCGCCGCCGCCGCGCGCGGTTCACGAACGGCGCCGCGGCGCGATCAAGCTCTGATGGGGTCAGCGGCGGTGATTCGCGCATGTCACCTCGACGCGGTCGCGGCGCCGTCCGGACGGCGACCGGAAATGGCGGGTGCGATCAACCCCTCCGTTGGTGACGACGCGTTGGCGTAGAGCTTGCGCGGAATGCGTCCCGCGCGGGCCGCCAGCCAGCCGGCTTCACACGCCAGTCGCATCGCGTGCGCCATGCGCACCGGGTCAGCCGCCGACGCGATGCCGGTGTTCAGCAGCACGCCGTCAGCGCCAAGTTCCATCGCGATCGCGACGTCGGACGCGGTTCCGACGCCGGCGTCGACAATAATCGGGTAGTCCGGGTCCGCGGCGCGCGACTGCTCCAGAATGATGCGAATGTTGTTCGCGTTGAGGATGCCCTGGCCGCTCCCGATCGGAGAGCCCAGCGGCATCACGCTCGCGGCGCCGGCTTCGCGCAGCCGCGTCGCGAGAATCGGATCGTCGTTCGAGTACGCCAGCACCGTAAACCCGTCGGCGACGAGCTCGCGCGTGGCCTCGAGCGTGGCGATCGGGTCCGGTAACAGTGTCTGCCGATCGCCGAGCGCTTCCAGCTTGACCCACTGCGCGCCGGGATTGCCGAGCCCCTCCAGCAACTCGCGGCCGAGTCGCGCCGCGCGAATCGCGTCCGACGCGGAGAAGCATCCGGCCGTGTTCGGCAGGATCGTGTAGCGATCCAGGTCGAGAAAATCGAGCAGATTGCGCCCGTCGCCGTCAACGAGTCGCTCGCGGCGCACGGCGACCGTCACGACTTCGGAGCCGGCCGCGTCCAGCGCGGCGCGCATCAGCTCATAGTCCGGCTTGCCGTCCGGGCGCAAAAACTTGCCGGTCCCCGCCAACAGGCGCGAGCGGAAGGAAAATCCGCCAATCCGCAGCGGCTCGGCGTCCGTCGGCGTCGCGGGGGCCGTGGGGGGCGTTGCCGGGTTCGGTTGGGTCAGGCGGCTCGTCATCTATCCTCCTCCGACCAGCGTGACAATCTCGACACGGTCGCCCTCCGCGAGCTGTCGCTCAGCGAACGTAGCCCGCGGGGCAAGTTCTTCGTTGATCTCGACGGCAACCCGCTGCGGCGCGAGTTCAAACCGCGCCAGCAGATCGGCGACGGTGAGGCCATCGTCGAGGGATTGCGGTTCGCCGTTGATCTGAATTCGCATGATTCGTGCTCCGGACCGGATTATAGGGTGGTTCGACGGGGGCGATGGAAGCGCCCCCGGACGCTCATTTGTCAAGCGGAATCTGTCGATATCCCAGCTTCGAGTAGGCCGCGACGAGGCGGATCGCTTCCTGCGTACTCTTCGTGCATCCTCGAAACATGAGTCTGGTCAGGCTGCCCGGAATCAGAAAAACCTCATTCAGCAGGGCGTGGACAAAGGACTGCGTAACGAATCGCGGTTTACCGAAGTCGATTACGACCTGACGTCCAGAATTGACCAGTGGAATGATTGTCTGGCGACGAACAGACTCCGCCGCTTCTACGTCTTCGAGGATGCCAGACACATCGATCAACTCCACTTGCTGCGCGTTGATGTCGCTGGACTCATCGATGAACTCCAGCCCTACGCGCGATGGGTCGGTTCGCGCGAGCGTGGCCAACTCCCGGCAGACGCCGAGCACATCGTCGAATTCCGCCAACAACTCATCGGGGAAGTGCATGACGACGAGCGTGCCGTCCCACCAATTGATCTGGCGGTAAAGCTGGCCGCCGGACGAGGATTCATCGCCGATAACCCCGAGCAGCGCGTCATGCGAGGCGATCCAGAAACTGCCCCCCGAACGGCGACTGATCTCCTTGCAGAAAAACAGGCCGAGCCCTGCGTTTACCGTGGAGCCATAGGGCCCGGGCGCCGGCGCCCCGGACGCGTGTGGGAGCACTGCCACGCGCAGCGCTTCTATCTCGCTCTTGAGCTCCGGGTAGTTATGGGCAAGCGCGGGCATTACTCCGCGCCCGCAATCACAAATCGCCACCTGCACCTCGCGCCGATCAGGAAACCGCTGGGCAATCGCGATCCCGCCGATCTCTGATTGGGCGTGCTGAATCACGTTGCGCCCGAGTTCCGCCATGCCATACGTCAACGCGTCGGCGGCGTCGGAGTCCTCCGGAAAGCCGAGCCGTCCAGCGCTCTGAATGAACCGCGTCACATCCGAGTGACTTCGCAAGACGTGCAGGCCGGTATTCTGATTGGATTCATCCCATTGATCAGTCGACTTGCCGGACTCGACCAAGTCACGTAGCCCCATCGCTTCGAGGTAAAGATTGCTTGGGTTGGCGGGATCCAGTTCGATCGAAACCTGGCCGCCACTATGACGAAGGCGGAGCGCGTAGGCGCAGAACATCGCCAACGCCCATGGTTCCATAAACTCAACCTGAGTGAAGTCCAGCACGACGCTGCGCGCCGCCTGCTTCCACCGCCATTCCCACGTCATCAGCGTGGAGCACAGGTGCTTTGCCTGCCCGTTCCAGTTGTGGCGGTTCAGCCTGATGCGATACGGTTCCATTTTCTGATCGGACATGCCTATCAGTGTACTCTCGGACCGCTGTTCGCGAGACATCCGCGCGGCGTTCGCCGATCAACTCACCCCACCAGCGCATCATCCGCCAGCGGCGGCGTCGGCGCCGTGGACAGCAGCGCCCGCCACATCGCGTCCGCCGCTTCTCCCGCGTAGCGCGCGTCCGAGATCGGGATAGTCACCGTCCGCGGCTGCTCCAGCGGGCTCAGCGGCGTTTCCAGCATCGTCAGCGACAAGTCGTTTTTCCAATGCCGCGTGATGACCGCGGAGACGCGCGGTCCCATCGCGAAGGTCTCGACGGTCGGCTTGCGGCGGAAAATGCTGTATCTGAGCGTCTGGATCACGCCCGGCGCCATCCGGATGTACTGCGGCGCGACAATCACCCGCGCCAGCCACGTGAACATGAGCGGGCCGACGATCAGGCCGCCGTAAATCAGCAGCAGCGATCGCTCGCCCACCCGCAATCCGACGAAGTTGTAACTCGGAATCACCCACAGCGCCAGCAGCAGCGACCCGAACCCCAGGCTCAGCCAGCCATGGCCATCGAGCAGCAGCCGCGAGGGCGTGATGATCTCCGGCGCAAAGACCTCATCTTCGACCGGCGGGGCGATGACCGCCCCGACCAGCACAATCCGGGCACCCGGCGCGGCGCCGGGCTCGGCGAAATCCAGCTCCTGCAGCGCCTGATAGATCTGGTCGTTCCGCGGCAGAAAAGCGGGCGGGCGCGGCAGGTCGTTGAGCTTCCGCGTCAGCGCGTCCTCGGCCGGCAGACCATGATCGGCGACGAATCGGGCCCGACGGCGATTGATCGCGCCCCACGCCACGCCGATGAACACGGTCGCCACGACGCCAAGCGCGACCAGCCCGACCGCGGCGGTGTGGATGTCATTCCAGGCGGCGCCCGGATCGCGAGCCCACTCGGTCAGCGCGATCATTCCCCCCATCGCCACCGCGACCGCCCCGGGTCCGATCGCCGCCAGCAGCACAAAGCGTCGGGTCGCGACCGGTGGCGGCACGCGATAGATTTGCGGGGCCGGGCGGCGGCGATGTGGAGGTTCAGGGGCGGTCAAAGCCACGTTTCAATTCTCGTGAAAGCGGAGACCGCCGTGGACCGACCCACGCGGTCGCGGATAATCCGTAAGAGGCAGTTTTTGCACAGGCGACTATTGTGACGGTTTTGCGGCACGAACTCTACGACGGGATTCAGGCGGAGCTCGACGCCAGCGCGGAGATCTTTCGCGCGGAGCTGCGGAGCGATCTGCCCTTTGTGAACGAGCTCTGCGAGGTCATCGATCGCTATCACGGCAAACGCGTGCGCCCGGCGGTGCTGCTGCTGGCGGGGCGGGCCTGCGGTCGGCTGATCCCGGCCCACCCGGTGCTGGCGGCGGTCGTGGAAATGGTGCACATCGCCACACTGGTGCACGACGATGTCCTCGACGAAGCCGAGACGCGCCGCCATTTGCCGACCATCTGCCGGATGCAGGGCAACGAGGCGGCCGTGCTGCTGGGTGATGTGCTGTTCAGCCATGCCTACCATTTGTGCAGCGGGCTGGAGTCACAGTTCGCGGCCCGCCAGATCGGTCGCACAGCGGTTGCGCTGTGTGAGGGCGAGTTGCTTCAGGTCTCGAATCGCGAGCGATTCGATCTCGATGAAGAGACGTATTTTGAGATTATTCGGCGCAAAACGGCGTCACTGATCGCGACATCCTGCCTGCTCGGCGCGCACTACGCTGGCGCCGATGAGGGGCAATCGCGCCGGATGGCGGCGTTTGGCGAAGCGCTCGGCATCGCGTTTCAGATTCGCGATGATCTGCTGGACCTCACCGGCGACGCGTCGGAAGTTGGCAAGACCTTGGGATGCGACATCGAGAAGGGCAAGCTGACGCTGCCGCTGATTCATCACCTGCGCGAAGTCACCGCCGCCGATCATGCCGAAACGATCAGGCTCTTGACGAATGCCGGCGAAGACCGCGAGGCGCGGATCGTCGAGCGGTTGCGGGCGTCGGATAGCCTGGAGTACGCGGCCGAACGGGTACAGGCGTTCGTGCGGTCGGCGCTGGAACAGTTGGACGGCTTGCCGGACAGCGGCCCGCGGGAGGCGCTCCGCGTCATGGCGGAATTTGTCGCGTCCCGGACGTATTAGGCGGGTTTGGCGAAGGCGGTTACAACTCGCAGGCCAGCCCCGCGCGGGCGGCGGCGACGAGTTCTTCCAGTTGCCGCGCGCAATCCGCGAAATCATCAACCGTCTGATTCCGGAAGCCCTTTTCCATATGCGCTGCGACTTCGCTGATCTGCGGGTAGCCGTATGACCCGCCGGCGCCCTTCAGGCGGTGCGCCAGCAGGCGGAGTTCGTCCCAATTGAGCTGCTCCATTGCGCCGCGCAGGTCGGCGAGACGATGGGGCAGGCCTTCGACAAAATCTTCCACGAGGTCCTTCATGGTCGGGTCTTCCATGATGAGCTGCGAAACCAGGGTCTGACGCAACGCTTCACTCCTCGCTATCGGTCGAGCGCTCAAGTCGGGCGCAATCAAAGATCGAACCGAATTCCGCCGCTGTCGTAAGATCGGCATGGGCCGTTCGGTCCTGCCGTAAGACGCAGATACGCTTATCAGACCCAGTTCGGGCGGCGTCCGGGTCGCCGATCGGTTATCCTGCGGGGTTATCGGGTCGGGCCTTCTCAGCCCGCTCGCGGAGGAGTCTTATCTATGTGTGGAATCGTGGCTTACATTGGCCAGCGCGACGCCTGCCCTTTGCTGATCGAGGGCCTCAAGCGCCTGGATTATCGCGGCTATGACTCGGCGGGTGTCGCGGTGATGCGCGACGGCGAGCTGCGCATGCGGCGCGCGGCGGGTCGGATTCAGGAACTCGAAAAGCGTCTGGACGGGCCGATGATGGGGGCGACCGTGGGTATGGCCCACACGCGGTGGGCCACGCACGGGGCGCCGACCGAGGTGAACGCCCACCCGCACATCGACGCCAGCGGCAAACTGGCGATCGTCCACAACGGGATCATTGAGAATTACCGCGTCCTGCGCCAATTCCTCGAGAACGAGGGCGTGACGCTTCACAGCGAAACCGATACCGAAGTGCTCGCGCAACTCATCGGGCACTTATACGACGGCAACCTGGAAGAGGCGGTGCGGCAGGCCTTGCGCGAAGTGCGCGGCACTTTCGGTATCACCGCGATTCACGCGGATGAGCCGAACCGCATTGTGGCCGCGCGCCGCGGCAGCCCGCTGATCATCGGTGTCGGCAAGGACGAGTACCTGGTCGCGTCGGACGCGGCCGCGATATTGCAGCACACCGCGCAGGTGATTTACCTGTCCGACAATGAAGTGGCGATCATCGAGCGGGGCGGGTTCCGGACGACCACGCTGGACGCGCTACCGGTGACCAAGGAGATCGAGGAAATCGAGTGGACGCTCGAACAGCTCGAACTCGGCGGCCACCAGCACTTCATGTCGAAGGAAATTTTCGAGCAGCCGGAGTCGTTGCGGACCTGCATGCGCGGCCGCATTGATCTGGAAGAGGGCCGCGTGCGTCTGGGTGGGTTGCAGACCGTCGCGCGCGAGTTGATCAAAGCCAAGCGGATCATCCTGACCGCGTGCGGCACGGCCTGGCACGCGTGTCTGGTGGGCGAATACCTGATCGAAGAATTGGCGCGGATTCCGTGCGAAACCGAGTACGCGAGCGAGTTCCGCTACCGTAATCCGATCGTCGAAGACGGCACGGTAATCATCGCGATTTCGCAGAGCGGGGAGACGATCGACACGCTCGAAGCCCTGCGCGAAGCCCGCGACAAGGGCGCGCTGGTCCTGGGCGTCGTGAATTCAGTCGGCTCGACGATCGCGCGCGAGACGGATGCCGGCGTTTATCTGCACGTCGGCCCGGAAATCGGTGTCGCCTCCACCAAGGCGTTTACCGGACAATTGACGGTGCTCTCGATGATCGCGGCGCTGCTCGGCCGTCGGCGTCACCTGAGCCCGGCCGACTGCTTCAATTATCTCAAGGCGCTGCAGGAAATCCCGACCGCGATTGAGCAGGCGCTCGAGCTCACGACGCAGGCCCGCCAGATCGCCGCCCAGTTCATCGAGACCGAAAACTGGCTCTATCTCGGCCGCGGCCTGCAGTATCCGGTCGCCCTGGAAGGGGCCTTGAAGCTCAAAGAAATCAGCTATATCCATGCCGAGGGCCTGCCGGCGGCGGAGATGAAGCACGGCCCGATCGCGCTGATCCACGAGGATATGCCGGTTGTCGTGCTCGCGCCGCGCGGCCACTGGTACGAAAAGGTCATCAGCAACATTCAGGAAGTGCGCAGCCGCGGTGGGCGCGTGATCGCGATCGCCACCGAGGGCGATACGGAAATCCAGCATCATGCCGAGCATGTGATGTATGTGCCGGATGTGCCGGAGTTGCTGGCGCCGCTGGTAACGGTGATTCCGCTGCAACTGATGGCGTATCACGCGGCCGTGCTGCGCGGTTGTGATGTGGACAAGCCGCGGAATCTGGCCAAGGCCGTTACGGTCGAGTAGGGGCGGCGGGGCGCCATTCGCGGCGCCTGCGCAGCAAGTCCGCGACCGACTGCCCGAACGCCTGTCGCGCGACGCGCGTGAGGTCGTTGGCGCCCGTGGCGCGCATCATCGTGATCGCCTCGGCCAACGATCGGCGCGCGGCTGCATCGCGCGCGAGATAGTCGACAAAATCCCCGACGCGGGCGTAATCGCGAATCGGAATGTCGCTGCCATCCAGGCGAAGTGAAACATCACCCGCGTCCTCGCGCGACGCGGGTTCCGATCCGCGCTGGTAGCGCGTCGCCAGCCCTTCGTGCAGCCAATCGGGCCGCGGCGTCAGGCCGAAACGCCGCGCGACCAGCATATGCGCCATTTCATGCGTAAACACATCGCGGATGCGGCTCGGATCTTCCGCGTCGCAGACCGCCGTCGCGATGCGCAGCGCGGTGAGGCCATCGGCGTCGGGATGGACCCGAACGTCCGGCGCGAGTCGGGCCCAGAATGCTTCGAAACGCGCGCGGCTGGCGAAAATCAGCAACGGCATATCCCCAGGCGCGACATCCGCGCCGGGAAAGTCCGCCTCGAAGCGATTGCGGGCGGCGGTCAGATCAGCGGCGAGTGAATCCAGGTTGAGCTCGGTGGCATCTGTGAGGATGATCACGCGACCCAGCGCTCCGTCGCCCGGCCCAATCACCCGACGCCGGCATTGGCCATCCGGAAAGGCGCTGTTCGCGTAGCCGGTCAGCAGCGCGTCTGGCTCCGGTGGGCGGATGAGCCGGATATCGTCCACTTCGATGTCGCCGCCGGTGCGAAAGCGGATCTCCAGGCCGTTGAGATCGGTTTCACTGACCAGCGTGAATTCGTCATCGCGAAACGTGGCGATCGGCAGCGTGATCGTGCGCCAATCGGGGCCGCTGACTTCCACGCGGCGCCAGCGCGGCGCGGCCCGCCTGTCGACCGTCGCTGTCAGTCGGATGTCGATGACGACGCGGGCCGCGTCGCGCGGCCGCAGGTCGATGGCGATGGCGTCGCTCGGGCGGAGCGGGGTTTTCCACGGCGGCGCGCGCGTGGCCAATGTGGCCCCCGGGTCGGCCAGTATCCGCAGAAAGGCGCCTGGGCGATGTTCGGCGCTGGCGCGTTCCGCCCGAATGGCGCCTTGGGCGACCCAGCGGGTCGCGAGGCCGCCGCTTTCGAAATCATCGAGGATTTCCGGCCGTTCCGCCGCGGCTGTCCCGCCCGCCAACGTCATGAAAACGAGCAACGCGGCGCCGGGCATCCGGGGATGGCGGCGGAGCGAAGTGTTTTGCGTCGTCGGAGAAAGGGGCCGGATGCGGGCGTTGATGTGGTTTCGGTCTGACCTGCGCGTCGAGGACAACACGGCGCTGGCGGCGGCATGCGCAGAGGCGGATGAGATTGTCGGCGTGTTCGTCGTTTCGCCGGAGCAGTGGGGCGCCCACGACTGGGGCGCGATGAAGGTCGACTTCGTGCTGCGTAACGTGCTCGCGCTGCGCGAGGAATTGCAGGCCCTGAACATTCCGCTGCTGCTGTTGCGCGTCGATCGTTTCGCCGACGTCGCACAGGCCCTTCTGGGCATCGCCGACGCGCTGCAGTGCGAAGGTGTCTGGTTCAATGACGAATATGAGGTGAATGAGCGCGACCGAGACGAGCGCGTGGAGCGATCCTTCTCTGAACGCGGGTTACGCGTAGTCCGACACGCGGACCAGACGATCGTGGATGTAACGACGATCCGGACCAAGTCCGGTGACTGGTACACCGTGTTCACTCCGTTCAAACGCCGCTGGCTGGAAATCTGGCGCGACGACGGCGGGCTGCCGACCGCCCCGACGCCGCGAAAGCGTGAACGTGCGCCCGAGATCGAGACAGGCGCCGAGGGCGACTTGGCCCTCGCCCCCGCCCAACTCGCCAATATCGTAGCGGAGTTCGACGGAACGACGCGACCGGATCTGTGGCCGGCCGGTGAGCGCGAAGCGCAGCGGCGACTGGCCCGTTTTGTCGCGGAACGAATCCGCGATTATGACCAGCGGCGCGATTTCATGGCCGTTAACGGCACAAGCGTGCTTTCGCCGTATCTGGCATGTGGCGTGGTGTCCGCGCGTCAGTGCTTTGAAGCGGCCCGCGCCGCCAACCAGGGGCGCGCCGACGGCGGCGCCAACGGCATATCCACCTGGATCAGCGAGTTGATCTGGCGGGAGTTTTACCGCCATGTGCTGGTGGGCTATCCGCGCGTGTGTCGGAATCAGGCCTTCCGGCGCGAGGTCGATCAGCGCGTGGACTGGCAAGATGACGAACGCGCGTTCGACCGCTGGCGGACGGGCCAGACGGGCTATCCGATCGTCGACGCGGCCATGCGGCAACTTGAACAGACCGGATGGATGCACAACCGGGCCCGCATGATCGTCGCCATGTTTCTGACCAAGCATCTGCTGATCGACTGGCGCTGGGGCGAACGACACTTCATGCGGCGACTCGTCGATGGCGATTTCGCCAGCAATAATGGCGGCTGGCAATGGTCAGCCGCGACCGGAACGGACGCCGCGCCGTATTTTCGCATCTTCAACCCCTTCAGTCAGAGCAAGAAGTTCGACGCCGATGGCGACTACATTCGCCGGTTTGTGCCGGAGTTGGCGGACGCGCCCGATGCGGCGCTGCACGATCCGGACAAGCTGAGTGAGTTGGACTTGGATTACCCCGCGCCGATCATCCAGCACGCCGCGGCGCGCGAGCGGGCCCTATCCGCATTCGGGCAGGGCGGCTGATGACGCGGTCCGCCACGACAGGAATGCCGGTGGTGGAAATCGAGCGCGCGGCGCGGGGCTATGTGCTGCGCACGCGAATGCGCCTGGCCGCGCCGATCGAGTCGGTATTCGCGTATTTTGCGGATGCGTTCAATCTGGAGGCGATCACGCCGCCCGCGCTCCGTTTTCAGGTCGTTACGCCGCCACCGATTGAGATGCGGGCCGGCCTGCGGATCGACTATCGTCTGCGGCTGCGGGGGTTGCCGTTCCGTTGGCAAAGCGAGATCACGGCCTGGGAGCCCCCGGTGCTGTTTGTCGATGAGCAGCGGCGGGGCCCGTATCAATGGTGGATCCACACGCATCGCTTTGAGCGCGACGGCGACGGCGTACTCGTCTCCGACGAAGTGCGTTACGGCGTGCCGGGCGGCGCGATTGCGCACGCGCTGCTGGTCCGCCGCGATCTTCGGCGTATCTTCATCTTCCGCGAGCGCGCCCTGCGCGCGGCGCTTGAGGCGGCGCAATAAAACGGGCCGCGAGGAAGGCGAGTGCCCCGCGGCCCGTCGTTTCTGAAGCGATTCGCCTCCGGCGCCTAGTCGCCGCCGCCGAGCATGTTCATCAGATCACCGATGCGGAACGTCGTGGCGCCTTCATCCAGGAACCCCTGCCGCGACGGGCGCGGCGTCCGATCAAGATCGGCGCTATCGACGAACTCCATGGTGATCGAACCGGCGTCGGAGCCAACGTCGATCAGCGTGACCCGCTCGATGCCGACGCCGACGCCATAGTCCACCATCAGCACGCCGACGTCCCAGTCCGCATCGTCGCGCGGCGTAGCGGTCAGGCGCACCCGCTCCGACCCGATGTTTTCGAGCGTGACCTCGGCGTCCGCCTCGATCAGCGCGACCAATTGCTGGATCTGCTCAGCCGTCGCGTTGCCCGCGAATACGTCGGCGAGAATCGGGCCGATCTCACCCATTTCGTAGCCACCGGTGGCCGACATCGTGGCGCCATCCGGGACGTCCTCATTTTCCGCCAAGCCTTCCATGCGCACATCAACCGAAAGGCCGGGGCGGGACGCGTCCACATCCGGGTCAGCGCCGGCGCCGATCCCGATGCCGATGCGCAACGCGCGGTCGGCAGACGCATCGTCAAACTCATCAGACTCATCGCTATCGCCACCGAAGTTGAACGCGGAAAATCCGTGGTCGGTATCGAGGCCGGTCAGATCGAGAATCACGCCGCCCGACAGGAAGTTCATCGCGGCGAACACCATCGGCTCGCGATCCACCAGATCATCCGGCAGATTCTCGGGACGCAGGTACATCCACGGGGCTTCGTCGTTGAACTCACCGGCGACGCGCAGCGTCGCGCCGGCCAGTTCGTCGGCGTCATCGCCGAGATTGACGCGGAGATCCGCCACGGCCCACTCCAGCGAGTGCCCGGCGTCCGGGTTGTCATTCGCGAACCGCACCGAGACATAGCCGTCAACGCGGGTTCCGTCTTCGACGATGTTATTCAGCTCGAGGCGAAATCCCTCGACGATCCGAGCGCGCAACTCCTGAAAAATCACCGCCGCGTTCACGGTGGAGTGCTTCGGCGTAATCAGCAGCACAGACAAGGCGACGGCGGCGGCCAGCGCGGGCCCGGCGATCGCCAGTAAACGTCGGTTACGCATCAGTAGGTTTCCTTTCGCGATGGGCAACGGCGCTTCTTCGACCCGCTTCCACCGCGCGAGCTGCGCCGCGGTTGGCGACGGGGGAGGATCAAGCGCCGCGCCGATCCGTTTCATGTTTTCGTCCAGCAACCGATCGGGATGCTGTTTGTGATCGGTCATGTTGACACCTCACTATCGCGCCCGGCCGAGCGCGCCGTTTCCTCGAGGATCTGCTTCAACGCGTTTCGCGCGCGGTACAACCGGCCTTCGATCGCCCGCGCCGTCAGCCCGCGCGCGATGGCTAACTGCGTCTGAGAGCGACCGTGAAAGTAATGTTCGAGTATCAGTTCCTGGGCCTCGCTGTCGAGCGCCGTGATCGCGAGCATCAGCTGCGACCGCACTTCTTCGCGCTCCAGCCACGCGGCCGGCAGTTCCGTCGTCGTCAATCGCTGCGCCAGTTCGCCGGCGATGTGGGGCTGCTCGACCGTGATTTCGCGCGGCCCGGCCCCCTGTTTCCGCCAGCGCGTGCGCAGCAGATTGTGCGCCGCGACCCGCAGCCACCGCTCCACTTCGTCGCCGGGCGGAATCGCCACGGCCGACAGCGCCTGCGTCCAGAGCTGCTGCATGCAGTCGTCTGCCGCGTGTCCATCGCCGGATAGGCGGACGATAAAGAAGCGATACAGCGACGCCGCGTGCCGATCGAAGGCGGCTTCGAGCCGATCTCGTTCGGAGCGTCCGGCTGTCGCCGAGCGCGCATGATTCAGTGGGATCGCAATCGTCATCGGCCTTTCCGTCGCCGGTTGGTGTCGCATGTCCACCAGACTAAACGCGCGGCGCGGCGGGAGCCCACGGATTCCGGCGACAAAAAAAGGCGGCCCCGGTTTCCCGAGGCCGCCCGCGATCAGGTTAATCGCCTGTTTTCGGCGCCGGCTACGTCCCGCAGATCAGGCCGAACACCGCCAGGAAGCCCGACAGGTCGTCCAGGCCGACAGAGCCGTCGTTATTCAGGTCGGCCGGGTTCGGGCCCGACGATCCGAAGTTTGCCAGCAGGAACGACAGGTCGGCCAGATCGACCATGCCGCTGCCGTCGAAGTCCTCGGGGCACGGCGGGGGGACATCTTCGCAGATGACCGCTTCCACCTGGAAGGCGTCCATGCCGCCTTCGATCACGTCGCCCGGCGTGTTGTCGCTGACCGAGAAGCGAACGCGAATGGTGGCGCTGGCCGCGACCTCCACGCCCACATCGATCGAATCGGACTGCCAGCTGGCCAACACCGAGCTGTAGGTGCGGAGCGTCTGCCAGTTAGTGCCGCCCGCGTTCGTCGCCACTTCGACCGTCATCGAATCCTCGGCGCCGATCGGGCCGCCCGGGATGTCGTTCAGCCAGTACGAATACGAGATCACGCCGCCGCTGCTCAGGTCAATGACCGGTGAGGTAAGCGTGGTCGTGCCGTTGTCGACGTCGGAGTTCGAATTGCCGGCGTCGTTGTCGGTCAGCCACGCCTGGCCGGAGCCGTCGGCGTCGGCCGGCGGATCGCCACGGTCGTTGTCGACCGGAACGCCGCGATCCCATTGTCCGTCGGTGGCGTTGCCACTGACGGTCCAGCCGATGTCGGTCTCCGCATTGTCGTCGATGATGAGCATCAACTCGCCAACCGCGACGCTCAGCGGGTTGGCGGCGCCGTTATCCGGGGCGGTCACTTCGCCGGTCACCGTCCCGGTCGCGCTCACGTAGAACTCGGGGGTATCGTCGCAGGCGACTGCCGGCAGCGTGCCGGAGTAGCTGCCGCCGCCGTTGTCGGTCATGGCGATCGACTGATAGGCGCCGCCGTCGAAACGGTAGCGCAGCGTGGGCGATCCGGTCAAAGACTCGTCGCCTTCGGTGATCGTCGCGTCGACGTCGAGCGCCGTGCCGGCCGCGACGAAGGCCGGGACCGGCGACGTGATGACGATCGAAAGCGGGATGAACGGCGGATCGGCGACATCCAGCGTCAGGTCGTAGCGCTGAATGTTGTTCGTGGAACTCGGGTTCACGCGAACATAATAAGTGCCTGCGACCGGCAGGATGGTCGTGAGCGTTTCCGCGACGCCGGCCGGGTTGGCGTCGGTACCAGCGCGAATCGAAGAGCCGTTGGACTCCAGCACATCGACGCTCAGGTTATGCACGGTGAGCGCGTTGAAGCTGGATCCCGTGTTGCACTGAGAGGTCTGCGGTCCCTCGGTGTAGGTGAAGCCGAGCGGCGTAACCGTCACGGTGAGCTCTTTCGGGGCCGAGACCGCGATTTCGTAGTAATCGACATCGCCGTTGTCGTCGATGCTGGCGAGTTCGACGGTCGTTGAACCGTTGCCCAGCGTGCCGAGGTCGGTCGCGGTACCGGCGGTGTCATTCTCCTCGAGCGGATCGCCGTAGTGGCGCTGCGCGTTGAGAATGTCATCAAACTGCGGGCCGTCGAAGGCCAGGGCCAGGAACGGCTCCATCAGCTTGGTCTGCTGGATCGGGCAGACGTGCAGTTGCCCCATGCCGTGGCCGTGTTCATGGGCCAGGATATTGCGCAGCAGCAGTGAACTGCCGCTGGTGTCGTTGTATGCGTTGTCCGCTGTGTCGATGACCATGTCACCGTCATCGGGGAAGTTGTTGTACGCCAGCGTGCCGCTGTTGCCGTCGATCGGAATGCCGGCCATCCGCAGATCGCCGCGCACACCAAGAATGCCGGGATTGTTGTTCAGCGTCACGCCGTCATCGTTCGTTTCGAGCACGTACGTTGTCCCGCACAGCTCGCTCCAGCGGTCGAACATCTGCGCGTAGATCGGCTGCCACACGGCGGGTGAGCCGTAAATGCTGTTCAAGCGGGCGAACAGATTGCTGTTTCCCGTTACGCCGATCAGGTTGGGCACAAAGGTGCCGTCCGGCACAAAGCTGTACGTCAGCACCGTCGGCTCGCCCTGGCTGAACGGCCCGGGGTCCATCGCGGTTTCGCTCCAACGCGCGATCTGCTGATAGCGGCTTGAGACCATCGCGGTGTTGAACGCCTCCACGATGTCCTGGGGCGTGTCGGGCGCGAAGCACAGCGCGACCCGCGGGCCATTGGCGTTGACTTCGCGCACGCGCTCCAGCATCCGGCGCTGCAGCGGCGTCATCTTCGCCCACGTTTCCGGCGCCACTTCGCGACTGGCGCATACTTCGGCGCAGTCCGTCGCGGAGGTCAGGCCGAGCTTGGCCTTGATCTTCGCCTGATCACGCGCCGGCAGCGCGTTGAACGTCTGAAACGCGATCATCCGCGCGGCCGCGGCTTTCACTTCGTCCTGATCTGTCACTGAAGTCGGGCCGTCGTGGCGGCACGCCTGACAGTCTGTGGTTTGCGCAGTCCACGCCTGCGCAAGTCCGGCGGCCGCGAGCATCGCGACCAGCCACGATGAGCGCATTGCACTCTGGGTCATGTTGTCTTGCCTCCCGTAAGACAGAAAATGTTTGCGCGCCGGCGCCCCGCTTGGAGCTGGAGCCCAAACCGACCGAGGTCGGCCCTCGCAGGGCCCGCATCATCCGTTTCGCAAACCGTCGCCAAGTAGATATGGCGCCTCCAATCCCGATGGTAGCGGGATCGACCGCGCGGCGCAAGCCGGAATCGAAAGAATTCGGCTGATTTTCAGCAAAAAGCGGGGGGCCTCAACCGCCCGATAACAGCCGGCGGATCGGCTCGGTGATGTTCCGCAGCGGGCGGGCCGTGACGCGCGGCTGCGCCATGCTCCCGGTGACGTCGTACTGCATGATCTCGCGGCCGGCGGCGTTCAGCAGCTTCGAGAGCGGATCGCCCGGACCACCACCCACCGCGAACAGCGTCATGCGGATCGCGTCGTCGGTAAGGTCCCATTCGCCCTCGCCGACAAAGCGCGTGCTGGCCCCGCGAATGTCGAGGTTGGAAAAACGCAGGCGTTGTCCCTCCCACGCGAACTGCATGGTGGCGACCTCTAGGGGCTCATCCACGGCGTTGCGCCGGCCGCCCTGGGCTTCGGCGACGGACCGCATCACTCGCGTGCCCAGCAATGAGGCGTCGCGAATCCGAAGCTCACCGCCGCCCCGCCGTGTCGCGATCTCGCCGCTGCCGCGCAGGAACACCTGCCCATCCACGCGGCCGGGGCGGTTGGGCTGCTCGTCGTCGTCTTCCGGGAACAGCTGCGCCAGACGCATGTCGTGCAGTGTCAGATTCAATTCATACTCGCCGCTGTCGGCGTTGAATCGCGCAAAGCCGAACGCCTCGCCGTCGCACAAACGCACCCGCAGGTCGTCGAGGCGTGTCCAGGCGGCGTCAGCGGATTTCTTGAACGTGCCTTCGAGTCGCTCGAATACGCGACCATCCAGCGTGCCGCGATCCGCCACAAACTCGCCCTGCAACGCGAGTCCGCCGTTCGGCTGCGACTTCGCTTCCCCTTCGAGCCGGCCGGCGACGCCGCGCAGCGGGAGTCCGAGTTCCATTGCCGCATCGGCGAAAGACAAGCGTCCGCGCACATCCCACATGCCCGCCGCTGCGCTATTCAGGCGGATGCGGTCAAATGCGGCGTCGATACGGCCGGACAAAGCGACACGGCGCAGGATGTCGCGCAGCGCGGTCGGCATCGCGTCGATGAATGTCTGACCAATGTCGATCGACTCCGCCTGCAGCGTGAAGTTGGACCATCCGTCGGACTTGCCGAAATCGCCGCCGCCGCTCGCGCGGATAACGCCGCTGTCGCCATAGGCGGCGCGCGCCTCGACGAGTTCGAATGTGGTGTCATGGACGGTGACGAGCCCGCTGACATTGCGGAGCGCCAGCGGGGCTGGCCCCGGCCGCATGCGATCGGCCCGAATGTCGAACTGACCCTGATCCAATTCGCCGCCGGGGCGCAGCGCGCTGAGCGCGATACTCACCCGCCCGGGCCCGGCGAGGCCCAGCGCGTCTCGCAATCGGGCCCATTGGGTGGGAATCATCTGCCCGAGCAGCACGCCCAGCTCGCGGTCGCCGGCCGTCAGCGTGATCGACACCGGTCGCAGTTCGCCATCCGTGCGATTGAATTGCCCGCTGATGCGCACGTTTCCGGTGGATCGCGTCGCCTCGAGGTCGCGCACTTCGATTTCTTCGTCGCTGACAAACAGCATGCCGTGGGCCTGCGTCCACGGTGGGCCTTTCGTGAACCCCGTCAGCTCGCCGTCGGTCACACGCGCGATGTACGTCGCCACTTGGGCGTTCAGGTTGCCAGTGACTTCGCCATGCACATCGGCCACGCCCACGAGTCGCGGCGATGACGCCGGCAGGAGGTTTGATTCGGCCGTGTCGATCGGGTAGCCGGCGATCAGCACACGCACGGCGACGCCTGCGCCGCGCTCGTCGCGGAGGTCAATGTCCCCATCGACGCTGATTTCGGCGCCGCCGCTGAAGCCGCGCAGATCGGCCAGTTGGATACGCCCATCCCGCACCGAGACGCGCCCGGAGGCGTCGGTCAAACGCGTGCCCGCCAGCGACAGACTGGCCGAAATCAGCCGCGCGTCGACGTCCGTCTCGATTTCGCGCGGCGAACCCGGCTCACCATCCTCGCGCCACAACCGCACAGTCGCGTCCGCGACGCCGGTGGGTTTCGCCGCTTCCCAGATCGGGCGATAACCGGCCGGGAGCGCCCGATACAGATCATCGTTCATCGGCAGATTGCGGGCCTGGAAGACGAGGTCGAGCCCGGTCCACGGCTTGTAGTTGTTGATGGCGCCGCGCACCCAGATGTGCCCGGGGCCGTGCCGACCGCCCAAGCCGTCAAACCGCACGCCGTTCTCGGAGAACATGGCGAGGCCCTGCACATGATCGATCAAGTACGGAAAGCGGAAATAGCGTGTTTCGGCGGATTCGGCGTCCATCTCGCCGTCGAAACGTGTCGACCATTGTCCGTCCGCGCCGCGCTCGGTCACGCCGCGCCCGCGCAGGTCTCCGCGCCCGCGCGGCAGATAATCGCGCAGAAAGTCGCGGACCGGCTTCGGTAGTCGCGGCGACTCGACAAACGCCTTGTCAGCCGGATCGGGCAAGGAAATCCCGCGGGCCTCGAAGCCCCAGACGATCTGATCACCGAGCATCGATTCCACGTCGCCGGCCCGCACGCGGGACCATAGATCGGCTGGCGCGCCGGTCGAGCGCCAGGTGGCGGTGGCCTGCGCCCCGTTGATTTCGCCGCGAATCTCCAGGCTGACTTCCAGTTCATCCGCGCTCGGCGATCGCTGCGCGTCGACCGTTACGACGCTCTCGCGAAAGCGAAGAAAGCGTGAGGTCGCATCGACTTCGATCGGCGCCACGCCCGCGGCGTTCAGCAGGCGCAGTCGCGCGCGCCGCAGTCCGCTCGCGTCGACTTCGACGCGTTCCACACTGAGCTCGCCTTGCAGCTCACAGGCGTCAATCGCGTCGCGCAACGCGGCCGGCGCCGGCGCCAGGGCTGCGGCGAGTGACACCGGCGCGAGCGCGACGCTGGCGTCGTCCGGGCCCCAGGCGGCCTCGATCAACGGGCGGTTGCCGAGAAACGACGGCCCGCGCAACGCGGCGCCACCGACCTGCACGAGTTTGGCGACGTACTGCCGCGCCGCGCCGACGCCTTCGTAGTCGCCCGAAATGCTGAGCAGCCAGCGGCGCGCCGCGGCGCCATCTCGACCGGCCACGCGGACATCCGCGCTCTCGATTTCGATCCGTGGTAAGTCCGGCGGCGCGGGCAGCCAAGGGGATTCAGTCTCCGGCGGTTGCGCATCCCAGACCACCTGGTCCGGCGCGCCGGCCAGGTGAACCGTCGGGCCGTGCAGAAAAATCGCTGTCGGCCGGTTGTCGCCGGCGAGCAGGGCTGACCAGTCCAGGTCGATGCGGCCGAAGGGCGCGATGACGCGCGTTTGGCCGTCGGGGGTTTCCGGTGCGATCGGGCCGGTCGGATGGGGGGCGCGCTGCGGATCGAGGACGACTTCCAGACCTGAAAAGGTCAGGCCGCCCCACGGCGTGAAACCAATGTCGTCAATGTGGTGAACGTCCGCGCCGTATTCGGCGAGCGCGCTGGTGAGGACCGCCCGCAGCCGGGTCGGATTTGCCGCCCGCCAGTAGAGCACGGCGACCGCGGCGCAGAGCAGGGCCAACCCATAGAGCCAGCGTCGCAGCCGTTTTCGCTTCTGCATGCGCGTATCGTAGCGGGCCGCGAACGATCGGGCGGCGCGTCAGGGGGTGGCCGGGGCTTCCTCGGCGACCGGGACCGGGGCTTGTACGGTCGCGGGGGCTCCGAGCGCCCGCAATTGACGCTGCGCCCCGTCGTGGGTCGGCTCAAGTTCCAAAACCCGCAGATAAGTTTGAATCGCGTCTTCACGCTTCTGGCACTGCGCCTGCAACGCGGCCAGGCGCATCAGATACTCCACGTTGGTGGGGGCGTAGTTGACGGCGCGGTTGGCCAGTTCCAGGAACGAGTGAAACTCCATCATCTTCCGCAACTCGGCCTGCAGAATCATCAGATCCACAGTGTCGCTGAGGACCTTCGCCGCGATCGGCTCCGCGCCGGGGATGATCAGGTCGCTTCGTTCGCCACTCGGGTTTGGAATGAAGAGCGGCTCGGACTGCTTGCGCAGCATCCAGATTTTCAGGTCATACGCGTCGAACAACTCGCGCAGCAGCTGAACGTCCCACGGTTCGGCCTGGGCCGCGACGCGCGAAATCTCGATGAACTGGTCGGCGTTCCGGCGGGCGTTGTCGAAGTCTTCGCGCTCGGAAAAGTACACCGTGGCCAGGCGGCGCGAGTCGCGATCTTCCGGGTCCATTTCCTGAATGACTTTGATCGCGTCGTCCCATTTCGCGGCCCCCATGTAGGCCTCGGTCAGGGCTTCCAGCGTTTCCTGCTTCTTGTCCGCCGGCGCGACTTTGCGGGCGAACTCGAGATAGAAAATCGCCTGGCGTGGCACGTTGGCCCGCAGGTGGAACTTGCCGAGCCCCAGATTGGCGCGAAAATCGCCTTCCTGCGCCGAACGCACCTTCATGAAATCGTTGCGCGCGGAAATGTGGTCGCCGGTTTCCGCCAGAATCTCGCCGCGCAAATTCAGCGCGTCAAAGTTGTCCGGCTCGCGCTCGATGACGCGATTCAACGCCAGCAACGCTTCCTGAAACGCGCCGCGCCGCGCCTGCGGATCGCCGGTCTCGTCGGCGAAGTCCCGCCGCGTTTCGGCCAGTCGCAGCAACTCCGATGCGGACATCGAATCCATCGAGCGGTCGTCGACCGGCGGCGGCTGGGCGGACGGCATCGAGAAGGGTGTCGGGGCCGGCGTGGCGGCCGGCGGCGGCGTGTCGACGGCCGGCGCGGGTTCCACGATGGGCGGGGGATCGAGCGCCGGTGGCGTCAGCTCAGGTTCCGGGGATTGCGCCAGCACCGGCACGACCGACCCGAGCACCCCGATGGTCAAGGCGCCGATCCACAAGGGCCCGAAACTCGATACACCGACACGCGTCATGATTCGTGGAAAAAACATCGTGCTCCGCCATTTTGAAGAATGGGCTTCGCAGGGCGTTTGCCCCGTCGCCCCTGTTATCTGATATCGGCGAATCGCCGAAAGACCGGCCAGAAGCCGCGCATCACGCCGCGCGCCCGTGTGTACTACGGGGCCGCGCCCGGCCGGGTTCACGCCCACGCCAAGCGGGAACTTCCCCTCGAGCGATAACGCCGATTTTCGGGGCCAGTGCTAGAAACTGACGCTGAGCCCGTTGAAAAGGTCGGTCAGCCACCCGAAGACGCCGTTGAGCAGCGAGTTCAGGAAGCCAAACAGGGAGCCGATGAACCCCTGCAGCGAATCTTGAAAATCGAGCATAGCCGCGCTCCTTCAACGCCAATGCAAGTCCGCCATCCCGACGGACCCATCGCCTTTCCCCTCGAATTATAAGGGCGCTCGGCGATCGCCGACACCGCTGCATTCCATCAGTGCCGCTCAGCCCGTCGCGGCCAGGCGGATTGACGAATCTTTTACAAAAATACGGCTTGTGCGTCGCGATTCGAGAAAGTTAGGATGCACGAACGGCGGCTCGTCGAGGTCGGGCCGCGTCCATGTCGAATCGAGGAGTCAGCTCGTGCAAAAAGTCCTCAGCGGAGTTGTCGTTCTGGCGATCGCAGGCGGCGTGTTCTACTTTCGGACGCAAGCGGACAATGCCACGGACGAGCTGGTCGAAAACACAATGACGGTCGTCATGGAGGAGATCAGCAAACTGCCGAGTTTCTCGCAGGACGCCGACTTCTATCAGTGGCATGTTGACCATGCGCACGGTATCGCGATCAACGAGGCGTATACGCCCGGTCGCCGGCGACGTGCGGCCAGTTTCGATGCTGGCGTATACGCCCAAAAATTCTGCGAGGTCCTGAGCAAACGCGCGCAGGCCGCCGGCAAGCAAAAGGTCGATCAGGACATCCGGGCTGCAAATTCGTTTGGAGCAGTCGCTGTAGCCACCTGCACACCGGCCGAAATCGGGAATCGATGGTGAAGCGGAGCGCTACTCCTCTTCGTCGACGCCGTTGCGTCGTTTCTTCGGCTCGATCGGCGTCAGGAACGCGGTGATCGAATACAGCTTGCGCGCCGCGGCGCTGCCCTTGGGGCGCTCGCGCTCGAAGACCTCGAGGATTCCATCCAGGTGGGTGTGGATCTCGCGCAATTCGGCGTCATTCAGCCAGGCTTTCACGCGTCCGTGTCGCGCGTTGCGTTTGGGACCGGTGGAGGTAATCGCGCCGCGTTTCGCCGCCGCCTTGAAATCCCGATCCGTCAGGCGCAACAGCGCCGCGTAGACCCGCGCCACCTGGGTCGACTTCTTCGGATTGTCCGGATCGAGGGGCGTGCGAATGCGGCGGGCCGGCGTGCGGTACATCGCCTCGTCGCGCCGCCGCGTCTTGCGCGACCCGGATTCGATCAGCAGGCCGACCTTCAGCAGCTTTCGGACATGGTAGTACAGCGAATCCGGCGCGCGGCCAAGGAACTGGCCGATCTCCGCGATCGACGCCGGGCCGATGACGCGCACGGCGTCGACGACTTCCAGTCGCGCGGGCGAAGTCAGCGCCGCGATCTGCGCATCGTCCTGAACAATCAGCACATCGTCTTGAATCGCCATCAAGTCAGCCCTTCGCAGTCGTGAAATCGCGTTGCAGGATGCGGAGTGTACGGGCCGGCCCCGCCGCCGCAAAGCGGCCGGCCGACGTGCCGCTTGCGGGGGAAATGGAAACGGCCGCGCTCGCTTGGGGGCGAGGCGGCCGCAGTTTCCATCTCAACCGTCTTTGCTAGATCAGCGTATCGCCCTGACCGTCGCCCAGGCCGCCGCGCAGCTTGCGCCGCGGCTCGGCTTCGCCGCCGCCGCCGGCGTCCTCGACGTCGCCGGACCAGTCCGCCCGCTTCTTCGACAGGCCGATCTTGCGTTCAAGCGTATCGACGCGCAGGATCTTGACGTCGACTTCTTCGTCGACCTTGACCACCTTCTCCGGGTCGTCGATCTGCTCCTCTGAAAGCTCGGAGATGTGCAGCAGGCCTTCGAGTTCCGGCTCCAGCTCGACGAATACGCCGAAGTTCGCGATCTTCGTGACCTTGCCGCGAATGACCATGCCCGGCTGGTACCGCTCCGGAATTGCGCGCTCCCACGGATCCTCGGTCAGTTGCTTGAGTCCGAGCGCGACCCGCGCCTTTTCACGATCAACGCTCAGGATGACGCACTTGATCGGGTCGCCGACCTTCACCTCTTCCGACGGGTGGCTGACCTTGCGCGTCCACGAGAAGTCATTGACATGCAGCAGGCCGTCGATGCCCGGCTCGATCTCGACGAACGCGCCGTAGTTGGTCAGGCTGCGCACGGCGCCTTCGATCAGCGTGCCGGTCGGATACTTCTCGACGATCGTGTCCCACGGGTTGGTTTCGGTCTGCTTCAGGCCGAGCGAGATTTCCTGCTTGTCGGGATTGATGTCGAGCACGACGACCTCGACTTCCTGGCCGACGGTCAGCATGTCGGACGGGTGCGCCACGCGCTTGGTCCAGCTCATCTCCGAGATATGGACCAGCCCCTCGACACCCGGCTCGAGCTTCACAAACGCGCCGTAATTCGCGAGCTTGGTGACTTCGCCCTTCACGCGGCTGCCGACCGGGTAGCGCTGCGCCACTGACTCCCACGGGTTCGGCGTCTTCTGCTTCAGGCCGAGCGCGATGCGCTCTTTCTCGAGGTCGATGTTCAACACCATCACCTCGATCTCCTGATCAACCTTGACGATTTCGCTCGGGTGATCCACCCGGTCCCACGCCATGTCGGTGATGTGCAGCAGGCCGTCGATGCCGCCCAAGTCGATGAACGCGCCGAACGAGGTGATGTTCTTGACCACACCCTTGCGCGACTGACCGACCTCGATGTTGCTGAGCAGTTGTTCCTTTGAAGCCGCCCGCTGTTCTTCCAGCAGCTTGCGGCGGGAAATCACGATGTTGCGGCGATCTGTGTCGATCCGCAGGATCTTGGCTTCGATGCGCTTGCCGAGGTAGGAGTCGAGCTTGGCCGGACGACGAATATCGAGCTGGCTGGCGGGCATGAACACCGGCACGCCGATGTCGACCAGCAGGCCACCCTTGATCTCGCGCGTGATGCGACCCTCGACGATGTCGCCTTCCTGGGCGCTTTCGGCGATGCGGTTCCACGCCCGCATCCGATCTGCCTTGCGCTTCGACACGATGACCAGGCCGGTCTCCGGCTCGATCTCGTCGAACACAACTTCAACTGTGTCGCCGGGGGCGATCTCTTCGCCTTCATCCCATTCGTTGCGTGAAAGCAGGGCTTCACTTTTCAGACCGACATCGAGCAGGACGTCGTTGCCGCGCAGGCTGATGACCCGCGCTTTGATCAGATCGGACGTGCCGCGCTCGAGCACCTGCGTGTTGTTGAGCGTCGCGTCCAGCTCGGCCAGGTCCAGGCCGACCATCTGCGCGTCCAGTTCAGCGTCGGAGATTTCAATGTCACGAATGAGATGCGCATCTACCATGAAGAATCACCCATTTCCACGTCGAGCGCAAGCAACCCGCTCGCCGTGATTCGGCTTTCGCCTGCAACGTCTTCCGACTCGCCTCGCTTATTGATGAAAAGGAACGCCGGAAAGGAGTTGAGGCCGACCGGCGACCGATCGACGGGCGCCCGCCGACACTGACCGGAATCCGTAAGGCTAATCCCTGAAGCGGACATCGGTCAAATGGAAAATTCGCCGCGCGGCCGGCGACCCGCGCCTATTCCTCGCGCGCGTCCGCCAGCTCGGCCACCTGGCGGGTCAACTCCGCCAGCTTGCGGCGGAGGTCGCTCAATTCCGATTGGGCCGCCTCGACGTCGGTTTCTTGGCCGGGCGCTCCGCCCGCCTCCGACGCCGGACGGGGGGTCGGCCATTTGGGCGTCAGGGCGTCGAACCACGAGCGGGTCCAGTCATTCGCCCCGCCACCCAGCGTGTTCTGGAGGAATCGCGCAAACTGTTCCTGCGTAGAGCGTTGCGCCTCGATGGACTGCCGCATCCACTGCTCGAAAACGCCGCCGAGGTGCTGGTGCTGCGTGCGGATGATCTGATGCAGAATCGGCGACGGGAAGACGCTGAGCTTCAGAGGGTCCTTCTCGAGGATGATCTGCGTCAGGATCGCGTTGGTCAGATCATCGCCGTTGCGCGAATCGGTGACCCGAATCTCCTCTCCCGCCAATACCGCGTCGCGCAGGTCGCTGAGCGTGACGTGCCGGCTGTTCGTGGCGTCGTAGAAGCGGCGATTGGGGTATTTCTTGATCTGCAGCGGCGTTTCGGCCATTTGTGCGATTCCGTAAGTCTGCGTCAGGCTGACCATCGTGAATTGCTTAAGTCTATGCAGGAAAGGCCGATAGAGCAATGAAGAATGATTGTGCAATTGCACAAATTATGCTTGACGGCGGTAGTAACGCGTGATAATCTCAGAATAGAAGAAAGATGAACAGGGCCGGCACGGCCCGGAAAGGACGAAAAATGAGCACCACCACGACCCCGACCGACTTCTGGAGCGATCAGTTCAAACTCATGGCCGACGGCTACAACCAGACCTTCAAGACCGGTCTGAAGTTCCAGCAGGACGCCGCCAAGTTCTGGACGGACATGGCTCGCAAGACCACGGACGAAGTCCGCACGAACTGGGAGCGCATGGCCGATGAGCTGGCCCCGTTCGGCAAGAAGAACTTCGAGCGTTTCCAGACCATGTTCAACGAGCAGGCCGACAAGAGCCTCGACATGCTGAACAAGATGGGCGACATGAAGGACAACGCCACGTTCTCGGACATGACCAATCAGGTCACCGATATGATGCGTTCGTCGCTGGAGACGATGCGCAATTCGACGCAGGCCGTCGCCAAGGCCAACACCGAGATGTTCAACAGCTTCGCCGACGTGATGAAGAAGAACGGCGCGATGGCTGATGACAAGGGCAAGCGCGTCCCGGCCGGCAAGTAACTTTGACGCAGATGTCGGGCCGCGACCCATCGCGGCCTCGATGTCGTTTTGACAGGAGCTGCGCGTGAACGGCGAGCAATTCGGAGTACCCGGGGCGGATCAATTCTCCCGTTTCTGGGGAGATTTTGTCGGCCGCTTGTCCGCCAACGGCGCAGCGCCGCCGAGTAACGACGCCGCCGAAGCCTGGCGCAAGGCGTTCTTCGCCGCGATGAGCGATCATCTCGACAGCTTCATGCGCTCCGAGCAGTTCCTGGCCTCGATGAAGCAGTCGATGGAGAGCGCGCTGACCTGGCAGCAGACGGTCAATCAGGCGCTGCAGAAGGGACTGTCCGTCGCGCAGATGCCGTCGCGGGCGGATACCGAGCACATGGTGCGCCTGATGCGCGGCATGGAAGACCGGCTCGTGGACAAACTGGAAGGACTCAGCCGTCGGATCGACGCGTTGGAGCAGGGCGGCGGGGCGGCGAAGCCGGCGCGCAACGCCAAGCGGTAGCGTAGCGGCCTGACGAACGAACTGGACGCCGCAGCGAGTGGAAGCGCGGAGCGGCGCGGTACGCCGGAAAGGCCGATGAGGATTCGTCGGCTTTCCGGCTTTTTCGCATGAATCGTCGCAGGGGAGTCGAGCATGATGACACAGACGCCGTGGACGCCGGACGCGATGATGCGCCAATGGCAGGAGATGATGAGCAAGACGCTGGCGCTGCCGAAGGTCGCGAAGGCGATCCAGCAGACGCGCGTCGGCGCTACGCCGGCCCGCCCGGTGTATCGCGAGGACAGCCTGCGACTGCTGAACTATGAAACCGAAGCGCCCAAGCGCTACAAGACACCGACGCTGTTCGTGTTTGCGCTCGTGAATCGCCCGTACATCCTCGACCTGCGCGACGGCAAGAGCGTCGTCGCTCACTTCGTCGAGCGCGGCTTTGATGTCTACAACATCGATTGGGGCGTGCCGGCGGACGGAGATCGTCACCTGTCGATCGAAGACTACACGCTCCGCTATATCGACCACGCTGTCGATGAATTGCGGGAGCGCAGCGGCTGCGACCAGGTCAACATCCTCGGCTACTGCATGGGCGGCACGCTCAGCTCGATCTACACCGCGCTGCGTCCGGAGAAGGTCAAGAACCTGATGATGCTCGCGGCCCCGGTCGATTGGTCCAGCCGCGAAAGCCTGCTGAGCGTGTGGACCGATGAGCGCTATTTCGACATCGATCGCATGATCGACGTGCACGGCAACGCGCCCGCCGAATGGCTGCAGTGGTCGTTCATGATGCTCAAGCCGGTGCAGAACCTGTTCGAAAAGCCGCTCGGCTTCTACCAGAACATGGACAACGAAAAATACCTGGAAGACTTCTTCGCGATGGAAACGTGGCTGAACGACAACATCCCGGTCGCGGGTGAGACGTTCCGCCAGTTCGTGAAGTACATGTTCCAGCAGAATCGGTTGATCAAGGGCGAGTTGGAGGTCGGCGGCGAGCGCGTCGATCTGCGCAACATCAAATGCCCGATCATCAACCTGATCGCCGAAGGCGACCATCTCGTCCCGCCGGCGCAGTCGGAGCCGTTCAACGACGCCGTCGGCTCGACCGATCGGCGCACAATCAAATTCCCGGTCGGCCACATCGGCATGGCGGTCAGCAGCAGGGCCCATCGCGACATGTGGCCGAAGGTGTGCGACTGGCTGGCGGAGCGGTCGGAGCCGCTGGAGAAGTAGGCGGTCGTTTTGAAGACTACAGTCGGCGGGCGTTCGCGCTCGCCGCTTTATCGGACAGGGGTGACATCATGGCGAGCGGAACAAACGGCCACGGGGCCGCAAACGGCAATGGAAACGGGAACGGTCACGACGGCGCAGCGCGAAATGAGTGGCAGGATTCGCGCCTGCAATTGGCCGAGCATTGCGCGGTCGTCACCGGCGGCGCGCGCGGCATCGGCCGGGCGACGACAATTGCCCTGGCCCGTGAAGGCGCCAAGGCCATCGCCGCGGTGGATATGTCGGCCGATGAGGTGAAGGCTTTTGCGGACAAGGCGAATGCGCACTTCGACCGCGAAGTCGTGCTGCCGTTCTCGGGCGATGTCACCAACAGCGACTTCCGCCGCGGCGTGTTCGCGGAGATGGAATCGCGTTTTGGCTGCGTTTCACTGTGTGTGCCGGCGGCGGGCATCACCCGCGACCGCCTGGCCGTCAAGAAAGACAAAGACACCGGCGAGATCGACCTTTATCCGGAAGAACTGTTTCAGCGCGTGATCGATGTGGATCTGACCGCGCCGATTTACTGGGCGATGCAGACCATCGCCAGTGTCGCCAAGTATCGTCACACGCATGGCCTGAAGCGCTGGACGGCGATTGAAGGCATTCGGGGCGCGGTGATTTTCATCGGCTCCGTCTCATCCGCCGGCAATCCGGGTCAGATTTCCTACGCGACCGCCAAGGCCGGACTCGAAGGCGCGGAAGCGACGCTGGGCGCTGAGGCCATCTTCCATGGCATGCGCTGCGCGATCATCCATCCCGGCTATACGAACACCGCCATGGTTCGCGAACTCGGCGCCGACTTCATCGAGCAGTCGATTCTCCCGAACACGCGCCTGCACCGCCTGATCGAGCCGGAGGAAATTGCCGACGCGATCTGCTTCATGATCCGCAACGCGGCCGTCAGCGGCCAGTTGTGGGCCGACGCCGGCTGGCGGCCGATGGCGTAGCAGTACGCTCTCGGAAGAGCGGGTGATGAATCCTGGTTGTGCCAAGGCCAACGCGCGGGCGCCGGGTCCGCCATCGCCGTGGCGCCGGCCCTTCTTAGGCGATGGCCGCGGCCCGTGCTGCGGGCGATCAGCGTGCCCATACGCTAATATCCGCCCATGCGCTCCAAGCTCGATATCGCAAAGAACTGGCTGCCGCGATACACCGGCATGCCGCTCGATGAATTCGGCCCCCACATCCTGCTGACCAATTTCAGCAACTACGTCGAGAAATTCGCCAACCAGTTCGGCTGCGATGTCTACGGCGTCGGTCGCCCGATGCAGGCCGCGACCAATTCCGCCGGCCTGACGATGATCAACTTCGGCATGGGGTCGGCCAACGCCGCGACGGTGATGGACCTGCTGGTCGCGATCCCGCCGCAAGCCGTGCTGTTTCTCGGCAAGTGTGGCGGGTTGAAGACTTCGACCGAAATCGGGCACTTCATCCTGCCGATCGCGGCGATTCGCGGCGAGGGCACGTCGAACGACTATTTCCCGCCGCAGGTGCCGGCGCTGCCCTCCTTCAAGCTGCACAAGTTCGTCTCGGAAAAACTGCTGGAGCGCAGCCTCGAATACCGCACCGGCGTGATCTATACGACCAACCGTCGCCTGTGGGAACACGACACCGAGTTCCGCGAGTGGCTGCAGACCAAAATGACGGCGATCGCGATCGACATGGAGACGGCGACACTGTTCGTCGTCGGTCATCACAACCAGATCGCGCGCGGGGCGCTGCTGCTGATCTCCGATCGCCCGCTGACGCCGGACGAGATCAAAACCAGCGCCAGCGACGACGCGGTAACGCAGGAATGGGTGGATCTGCACCTGCAGATCGGAATCGACGCGATGACGCAGATTGGCGAGCGCGGCGAGCAGATCAAGCATTTCAGCTATTAGGTCGTGTTTTGACGGATCGCAGCGAAAGAATGAATCTGGCCCCGCGCGCGACAATACGCTGCCGCCGCGCCGATACTCACGCCCCGAAGGGGCGCCGGACAGTAGCCACGGGTGAAGCGCGGTCGGCGCCAGCCGACCGACGCGTAACCCGTGGTTTGCTTGTCTGATTGTGACTCGCCCCGAAGGGGCGAAGGAAGCGGATCAAGTCGCCGACCCACCGCAAACGCCGCGTCCCCCTGCCCCCTTCGGGGCAGATGTTCCGCGCCAGCATTCCACGGGTTCCGCCGCGGTCGGCTTGCGCCGACCTCACTTCACCCGTGGCTACCACCCTGCGCCCCTTCGGGGCGAGCACGGAAAATGATCGTCAAACGGAACCTTAAGGGAAGTCGCCCGAAGTCCCCCCAAAAAAACGACCCGCCGGGAAACTCGCGTTTGCCGGCGGGCCTTATCTTATTCGGCTGCATACTACCGCAGCCACGTTCACTGCGGCTGCAGCCTACGGTTTATCACCCGACATTGATCACCTCCTTTTCGATGGGCATACACCTCAAACCGAGGCAGGTGATGTTGCGCCTCGACCTGAGCCGACCAAGACGTCGGCCGTCACCAACGTCCCGCTGAGCGATCTTCATCGCCCGGCGACCGCGCCAACGCGGACCTCCATCTCCCCGTTGCCCATAGTTGTTTTCCGGGCGAGAGTGGTGAGTCCTGACGGGTCACGCTCTTATTTTGGCGCATGAATCCGGTGAGTCAAATATATTTCAGTTTTTTTCGCCAATAGCTTGCGCCCCAGACTCGGACCTATACCACCGGTTGGGCCACGAACGCTCACGGCCGCCCTTGGCGGGGGATCAGCCCGACGTGCCGAAGCGGCCCAGGAAGCCCGAAAGGTCGCCCAGATCGATCGTTCCGCTGTCGTCGAGATCGGCGCAGGGATCGAAGCCGGGGTCGCCGTCCGACAGGCCGAAAACGCCAAGAAATCCGGACAAATCGGACAGGTCAATCAGCCCGTCGACATTCAGATCACCCTTGCGGCAGGGCAGCGTGATGTCCAGCACCACCGGCGCGTGATCGGTCGCCACCGATGTCGCGTCAAAGTCACCGTTCGCCCGCTGGCCCAGATCATCGCCGGCGATGTAGACGAAGCCGGCGGCGTTCCGCTCATTCTGCGCGACGGTACCGTTCCCGTTGAAGTCAAGCGCGTTGAAGAGCAAATCGCTCGCCAGAATGTAGTCATACCGCCGGTCGAGGAACCCCTGCGTGCTGAACGTGTCGCCGATGAAGGGCCCGACCGCCGCCCCGGACAGGGTTTCCGAGCGCACGTCGTTGAGATGCGGCGGCAGGCCGTTGTCGCCGCCGTCGAGCATCGGATCGATCGTCGTGCCGGCGAAATCGTCGTGATTCAGGTCGCCAACGAACAGATAGGCGTTGGCGAAGTAGTCCTCGCCGGTGGCGTCCAGATTGATGCCATTGGCGAAGTTGGCGGACACATGATTGGCCGATCGATTCGATTCGGATTCGCGCGTGCTGATGTCTGACGCGGTCTGGCCGGCCTTGAAGTGGTGGTTGTAAATCACGAGGTGTTCGTCCGTGCCGGGAACATCCAACACGATCCGCAGCAGGCGCCGGGGGCCGTTCGTCACCAGTTCGGCGGTATCGAGCACCGTGAGGTCGCCGCGCGAGATGAACGCCTGGGAGTTGTTTCCCGCATCCACGAACGTGCCGCGAAAGACGTTGTAACCCGGCAGGAAATCCGTCCGGAAGCTCTGCAATTGCGTCAGGCTGCGCGTTTCCTGCAGGCACAGCACATCCGGCGCAAGACCGCTGTTCGGCCCGGCGCCGTCGAGGTCGTTGGTCGTCAGCATGTTTCCGCAGGCTTCGCGGGCCGCGGCCGTGTCATTGATTCCTTCCTTCACGTTGCAGGTCACAATGCGCAAATGAACGTCGGCGGCGGTCGCTGTCATCGCCGGCGCGGCGCAGGCGACGAGCGCCAGCAGGCTGCTGACGGCCCGCGATCGTCGGGGCATCGGTTTACAAACTCGTGGCATCCTCAGTCTCCCCTCGCTTGGATCAGCGACCGGACGTTACTTCCGGGCGTTGCGTTCTTGTTCGGCGACGAGCAAAAAGTATAGCGGTGGCGCGGCCAAAAACCGCTAGAATCCCGCGAAATAATGACCGATTGCGCCCCAATTCCTGACTTCGCCGCGCTCTCCGCCGACCTGATTCCGCTCGACGCCACGTTCGAGCCCGGCCCGGTGGACGCCCGCCCTGCGCTGGACGCGATCAATGCGCGCGGCGCCGCGCTTTGGTCGCTACCCCAGGCCTTCGGCGGCGTTGACCTGAACGACGTCCACCAACTTCGGGCTTATGACGCGATTGCCGCCGGCTCGCTGACCGCCGCGCTGATTCAGACGCAGCGCGACGCCGCCTGTCGGCTGATGGCGCGCAGTCCGAATCACGCGTTGCAGGCGCGGCTGCTGCCGGCGCTGGCGCGTGGGGAGTTCTTCACGTCGGTGGGCATCAGCCAGTTGACGACCTCGAAGGGCGCCGGCGGGAAGCCGAAAATGCGTGGCCGGCTGGATGGCGAGGCGGTGGTGATTGACGGCGTGATGCCATGGGTGACCGGCGCGCCTTGGTGCGACTTCTTCGTGACCGGGGCGGAGCTCGAAGACGGGCGCCAGGTGATCGGCCTGGCGCGGCGCGACGACCCCGGCGTCCGCGTGGGACCGCCGATGCGGCTTTTGGCGCTCACATCGTCGCACACCTGCGCAGTCACTTGTGAGCAGGTCCGAATCGAACCGGCCGACATTGTGCGCGGGCCGATGCCGGCGGCGCTGGGCGATCGCGCCCCGGTGCGGTCGTTGGTCGTATCGGCGGTGGGCGTCGGCCTGGCGCGGCGGATTGTCGGCGAGCTGCAGTCGCGTTCCGGCAAGCTCAGCGGCGAACTCGCGGGGCTGGTGGAACGGCTGCGGGGCGAATTCGCGGATGTCAGTGATCGCCTGTACGACGCGGCGCAAAAACTCGGCGCCGACGAGGACTTTTCGAAGGAGGTGTTTCGGGCGGAGGTCAACGCGCTGCTGGCGCGCCTGGCGGTGACGCTGCTGAATGTCGCCAAGGGCAGTGGCTACTGCCAGCCGCACGTGGCCGAGCGCCTGCTGCGCGAGGCGATGTTTTTCCAGGTGTGGTCGGCGCCGACGACCACGCAGGCGGAAACGCTACGGCGTCTGTTTCCGGAGGAGCGCTGATGCCGTTCAGCACGATGACGATTGAGCAGCTCGCGCGGCACATCGGCATGGACGCGCGGGAAGTCCGCCGCATGGCGGAAAAGGGCCTGCTGCCGGGGCAGATGATCCGGGGCGAGTGGCGATTTCATCGGGCCGAGATGCTGGACTGGCTGCAGCGCGAGATGCACGGTCTGAGCGAAGCGGATCTGCGCAACCTGGAACGCGCGATGCGCGACGGGACGGATGATGCGATCTTCCAGACGCGGCTCTCGCCGCTGGGCGTGGACATGAACCTGCCGGCGCGGTCGCGGCCGTCTGTTTTGCGCGAGTTGGTGAAGCTCGCGGAGCGCACCGGACTGGTGTACGACAGCGGCGGTCTGATCGAAGCGCTTGAGGCGCGCGAAGAGATTTATCCGACGGCCTTGCCCGGCGGATTGGCGTTGCCGCATCCGCGGGCGCCGCTGCCGTGGGCGACGGCCGAGCCGCTGGTGTGCCTGGCGCGGGTGCCGTCGGGCGTGCCGTTCGGGGCGCCGGATGGTCGGCTGACGGATTTGTTCGTGCTGATCTGCGCGCATGAAGAGCGCCAGCACCTGCTGACACTGGCGAGGCTGTCGCTGATGTTCCAAAGCGATCTGGCGGAGCAATTACGCGAGACGGATGATTCGCATGAGGCGCTGGAGATCGTGTTGCAACGCGAGCGGGATGTGCTGTCGGGCAAGTAGGCCAGGCGAATCACGACGATCGTCAGGGTTGATCGGTTGCGCGTCGGTCGGCTTCCGCCGACCTTGCTTCACCCGTGGCTACTGTCCGGCGCCCCTTCGGGGCGAGTCGCGATTTCGCTTCGATCCGTCAAAACACAAACTAGGCTGAGCCGCCGCCCTGGATCACTTCTACGCCGCGGAACCGCGCCGGCGAGGCCGCGTGCGTCATCCAGCCACGTTGGCCGGGCTCGCCCTTGCCGCAAGTGATGAAACCGAAACGCTCACGCTCGGACGGTCCCGCGACCGCGTCGCATTTCGCCCAGAACTCCGGCGTGATGTCGCGATAGATCACGTCGCGCAGCATGCCTGCGCGTCGGCCGTTTTCGATCAGCCAGAAGGCGTCGCCGCCGAACTGGAAGTTGTAGCGGCGCTGGTCGATGCTGAACGAGCCGCGGCCCTCGATCAGAATGCCGCGCTCTACGCCAGCGATCAGGTCGTCGCGCGTGCCGCCGGCGCCGGGCTCCAGGCCGATGTTCGCGATTCGCACAATGGGAATGCTTGACCAGCTATCCGCGCGGCACGAGCCGTGCGACCGCGGCGCGCCGACGCGGCCGGCGACTTCGCGGTTGTCGCTGTAGCCGACGAACACGCCGTCGCGAATGATGTCCCAGCGCTGGGCGGCGACACCGTCGTCGTCATAGCCGGTGGAGGCGAGGCCACCGGGCTCGGTGTTGTCCGCCACGAGATTGACTTGGGGCGAGCCGTAGCGGAAATGGCCGAACTTCTCGGGCGTCAGGAAACTCGTGCCCGCGTAGTTGGCCTCGTAGCCCAGCGCGCGGTCGAGCTCGGTCGCGTGCCCGCATGATTCGTGAATCGTCAGCGCCAGATTGCCCGGATCGAGCACCAGGTCATACCGCCCGGCGTCGACCACCGGCGCCCGGGCCGCTTCGAGCGCTTCGCGCGCGACGCGCTCGGCCTCGGCATTCCAGTTCACGCCGCGAATCCGCTCGTAGCCCTCGCGGATGTAGGGCGTCATGAACGAGCGTGACGCGAAGGCGTCGCCCGCGACGGCGGTGGCGCTGATTTCGCCATTGATCGCGAGCAGATCAAAATCGATACCCGCGCCCTCGGTCGAGGCGAAGTACTTCAGGTCCTGTTGCGACCACAGCGAGCCGCGCGCCGTTTTGATTTCAGTCGGCGCCCGCATCGCGTCCATCGCCGCCAGCAGCACGCCGCAGCGGTCCGCGAGCGGGACTTCGAACGGGTTTTCGCTGCGCGGCGAAACGAACTGATCCACGTGCGGCGGCTCCGGCAGCAACTCGACGGGCGCTTGTACACGCGTCGCCGATGCGCGGGCCACTTCCACCGCCAGATCCGCGACGCGCCGAACCTCCGCGGCGGTAATCACGGGCGAGGCCGCGAACCCCCACGCGCCGCGATACAGGGCGCGCACGCCGAAGCCATGATCGACGCCATCTTCGACGCCGTCGATGCGCCCATCGCGCCCGCGAATGGTCTGGCGACGCGTGCGCAGCAAGCGGATATCGCCATACGCGCATCCGCCTTTGCGCAGGCGTTCCAGCGCGATCGCCGCCAGCGCGGCGTTGGATTCGGGCGAAAGCGGGGCAGCGTCGCGCGGATCCGCGGCGCCGCGCGGGGCCGGCGCGCGGCAGCCGATCAGGGCGCCGCCGGCGCCGATGGCCGCGATGCGGACAAATTCGCGTCTGGAGATATCGCCGGGTCGCGCCACTATTTTGCCGCGGTCTTGGGCTTGCGAACGAGGTCGAACAGCACCGCGTCGACCGGTTTGCCCTCATTCCAGGAGCGCCACTCGGCCCAGATCGCGTCGGGTCCCGGAATGCGCATGGTCGCTTCGTGCATGTGCATGTCGGTGTCGGGGCGGATGTTGGTTCCGCCGGCGAATTCGAACTTGAGTTCGGCGCCGCCGTCAGGCTTGCAGCGCATCATGGGCTGATTGCCGAGCGCGCAATAGTGGACAAGCACGATGTGATCGCCTTCGACGTAGTACATCGTGATCATCTCATGATCGCTGCCGGGGAACATGTGCTCGACGATCACCGATCCGTTGGCGGTGACTTTCCGCGACACCCAGATGTCCGCGTTCTCCTTGGCGGCGTCATCTTTGGCGATCCAGTCGCCCGCGGTTTCTTTGAGGCGCTCGAACGCGCGCTGCGCCGCGCTCTTTTCCGGTTTGGCGTCCTGGACGGCGAGCGTCCATGCGCAGGCGGCTCCAATCGCGACGACACTGCAAGCACGAACAAGGTGACGAGTATTCATGATTTCCTCCAACAAATGGGCGCAGGGCGCCAAGGCTCGCTGGGCGAAATTGTAACCGTCACGGGGCGACACGGCGCAAAAAAACGCGGCGTCCGAGCCAAAGCCGGACGCCGCGTCGTGTAGACCAGAAGTGTCTTAGCGACGACGGATCAGCAGACCGCCGAGGACCAGCAGGGCGATGCCGGCCGGCTCGGGGATCGCCGTGCCGTTCAGGGCGATGTTGTCGAAGCGGTTGTTGCCCGAGCCCGAGGTCGCGCCGTCAACCGTGAAGCGGATGATCGCATTGCTCGCGCCGTCCAGCAGGGCGCCGGCGTCAGCCAACTCTGCCGTGAAGCTGCTGCCCAACGCGCCGGCGCTGGTGTAGATCTGCGTGAAGTTGACGCCGTCCGTCGAAACCGAAACCGTGCGGCTGTTGAAGCCAGTGCCGGTGCCGCGGTTCGCCCAGGTGACGTCGATATCCTGCCAACCGGTCAGGTCAGCGACGATGTCGAAGAAGCTGCCGTTGTTACCGGAGCCGGTGATAGAGAGCGAGCCGCCGGGGAAGCTGCCGACAACCTGACCAACGGTGGTGCCGCCGAACGAGCCCCAGTTGTCGCTCGTTCCCGAGCCGAAGTTGTCACCGACGAGGCCGCTGGTGTTGAGAACGGCGCCGAAGCCGGCCGGGCTGGGCGTAGCGCCGACACCGGGGTCGCGCACCGACGGGCTGACGAGCGCGCCGGGGTCGCCGTTGAACGTGTCCATCAGCGGGTAGTGATTGCCGCTGGCCGAATCGTAGTAACCGTCTTCAAACGTGTTGGTGTCGAGCATGTGCCCGAACTGGGAGCGGAGGCCGTCAAGGCCGGTGGCATTAAGCAGGTCGCTGTCGTTGTTGCTGTTGTTGAAATTCCAGAACGAGAGCAGGTCGGCGCTTGCGGCGCTGGTAAAAGCGACGCACGCCACAAAGGCTACAAACTTCTTCATTCAAACTTCCTCCTGTAGATGGTCGAGCCTCGGCGGGCCAACGCCGCGGCTCATTGAGCGAAACAAACTCGATTTGGCGGGAGTGCTTCTCTCCCCGCCGGAACGCTTCGCCTCCTCAAGCGAAGCGCAAGCATTATGGCGATCGGCGCCGCGGACCACAACGGCCGAAGCGCTAAGTTCGCGTGAACATCCCGCAAAAAACAGCAGATTGTCGCGGTTTTCGGCTAATCGCCCACGCAGTACAGGGCCTTGGACGTCCGCAGCAGCAGGTGATCGCCCACGACCACGGGTGACGACAGCGTGAAGTCATCCTCCAGCTCGTTTGTGGCCAGGATCTCGAACTTATCCGCGGCCGCCAGAACGGTCGTAACTCCCCGCTCATTCAACACATACACGCGTCCGTCCGCGATCACCGGGGAGGCGCTGACGGTCCCCTCGCTTGTGCGTTCCGGCCCCCAGACCAGGGCGCCCGTGCGGGCGTTCAGGCAGGTTGCGCGGCCCTTGTCATCCACGACGTAGTATCGCTGACCGTCGCTGACGCCGCTGGGCACGTCCGGCCCGCCTTTTCCGTCATACTTCCACAACAGGTGGCTTTCGGACACATCGCCGCTGCCGCCGGCCCGAAATGCGAGGATCGGGTCGACCCGGCTGGTGCAGAAAATCGTCTCGCCCACAACGGTCGGGGAGCCGCAAATGCGGTAATTGCCTCTTCCCTCGGGGTTTAGGCCGCTGGCGCGCCAGCGTTCCGCCCCGGTTGCGGGGTCGTGTCCGGTGACCCAGTCGGCCCCGCTGATGACGATATCCGTGCGCCCGTTCGAACGGCTGATGGTGGGAGTGGTGTACGCGTCCGGGCACTCGCGGGCCGCGTCGGTGACCCGCTCCGTTTTCCAGACGAGCTCGCCGCTCGCCGTGTTGAAGGCTGCGAGGTAGGAGGGGCCGCCGCCCTGCATGACGACCACGATGACCTTGTCTTCGTACAGCAACGGCGAAGAAGCGTATCCCCAGCCGGGCGAGATTGAGCCGTACTTCTCCTGCAGGTCGTGGCGCCAGGCCTCCTTCCCGTCCATGTCAAACGCGACGAGCTGGCCGGTACCGGTGAGCGCGACGACGTGTTTGCCATCCGTCACAGGCGAGCAGGACGCCATATTGTGCTTGCCGAACAGCGCGTTGCCGGCGCACACCTTCTTTTCCCAAAGCAGCGCCCCGTCTTTGAGCGCGCGACATTGCAGCAGGACGTCCCGCCCGCCGGGATTCTCGACCGAGCGCATCCGCAGGCGGCGGGCGAGCTCAAAGTCGTCCGGGTCGGTCAGCTTCGACGCGGTCAGCACGAACACGCGGTTTTCCCAGACGATCGGCGTCGCGGCGGCCCACGCCGGAAGCTCGACCCGCCACTTGATGTTCTCGGTCTCGCTCCAGCGCAGCGGCGGCTTGCCCTGCGCGACACTGTTCAGGGCAGGGCCGCGCCATTGCGGCCAGTTTTCCGCGGCGGCCGCGGCGCCGGCGCAGCAAACCACGGTAAGTAGTGCGAGCTGAACTCGCGTGTGTCTCGGCTTGTACATTATTGTCGCTCCATTTCCACGGTCGCTATTGCGCCGCCTTCTCCAACTCGTCCATCCACTGCGCGAGCACATGAATCAACTGAAACTGTATCAGGTCAAACACAAAGTGCGCCCCGATCACGGCCCACAGGCTTCGCGATACGTAAAAGGCGATACTCAGCACAATGCTGATTCCCGTGATCTGGATCATCGCCATCATACCCTGCGCAAAGTGCAGCAGCCCGAACAGCAGCGACGTGAGAATGACGGCGGCGATCCACGAGCCCGTCAGGCGTCGCGTGAGCGGCAGCAGCAATCCGCGAAAAACGGCTTCCTCATGGATCGCCACCGCGAGCAGCAGTGGGATCGAAATCGCGAAACTTCCGAGCGGCAGATCGCGCAGGGTTTCAAACCGCTGCTCCGCTTCTGACTCGACATCCGCGCCCGCCAGAAGCGACACGACCAGCGCCGCCACTCCAACCGCGACCATCACCAGGTAAATGACGGGGACCGTCGCGAGCCCGACGCCGATCTGCAAACCCGGTCGCTGTGCGGTCAGCCCGAAGGCCTCATGTGGCGAGCGCGTGCGCCAGGCCGCGAAGGTCAGCAGCGCAATCCCGACAGCCGCGGAAACGGATTTTTCGAACACCAGCGCCGCCTCGCGGGTCCATCGTCCGGCACAGACCTCGGTCAGGATCGGCGGGGCGACGACGGCGAGCAGCACGACGGCGAGGATCGCGAGCAACGCCGCAAACGGTGAGATCGACTGCAGACGCATCGCCTCTCGGACCGGGTCGACTTTCCGCGCTACCGGAACCGCGCAGGCTCCGAGCGGCGCGGCGGGGGATTGGGGGACCGACGGCGGGTCGGGCGGTAGCGGCGGATAGGCGTCTGGCACGGCTTTTCCTTCGAGCGATTTGGCGCGACTGCCCCGGTTCGCATAATACTCGCGTTCGACGAAGCGTTGTTCAAGGAGTGAGGATGCCTTTGGATTCGATGCCCGCCGGCGGATTGTTCGCCGGAAAGACGATGCGACATTGGCGGTGGCAGGCGGCGGCGGGGGATACGACCAGCGCGCCGCTGGCGTGCCGGCGAGAGCAGTGGTACCTGCTGCGCGCGATTGGCGACGAGCGAATGAACGGTTCGGCGGCGGTTTTCGCGGAACAGATCGTCGACGAACAGATCGTGGCGTCGCATCGCATACCGCTTGCGGCGTTCGCCGATGGACAGCGGGCCGAGCAACGTGTCGGCTGGCTGAAAACCGGTGATGACGTCGGGCAGATCCGGCTGCGCCTCGATCCTGAAGCGCCCGGGTTCAGGCGACTGGAGTTGCGTCCGGTCGCGGAGCGTGATCCGAAGTGCCACCCGCTCGCGAACACGCCGCGCTGGTCGACGATGCCCCCGGCGCTGCCGCTGCGACGGATCGTGGCGCCGGCGGCGTTGGAGTCGCTGGCGGAGTTGTTTCCGGGCTGTCGGTTTGAGGGGCTGGAGGGGACGCGTTCAAAGGCGGCCCTGCGCGGACGCCTCGAAGGCGCCGTGGCGATTCTTGATCGCGCCTGTGTGGAGCGCCTGGGACTGAGCGCCGATCAGTTGTTGCGCATGTCGGCCGGCGCGCACGTGATGATCGCGCTGGATGTCGCGGCCGATCTGTTCTGCGCCGCGGGTGTGGATACGAAGGTGGAGACGTACGCGTCGCCGCATGAGATCATGTCAGCGCGGGTCGACTACAGCGACTCGGCCACGCGCGGCTTCGCGCTGCAGGATGTGTTTCCGTATGGCGTGCTGGACGGCGATGACCAGTTCGCGGTGCGTGTGCTCCGCGCCACGCCAAGTTGGAAACGCGTCGCCGACGCTTCCGGATTCGCCACGCTGCTGGCCAGCGAAACCTGCTGGGAAAAGAAGACCGGTGATGTGCTATTGGCCTCGCAGCCGATCGCCGGCGGCGAGTTCAGCGTGACGGATCTGCCCTGGCTGGCGGCGGGCGCGCTCGGTCCGGCGCTGGCGCCGCGGCTGGCGGCCCATGCGCTTCGGATGCTGGCGGGCGCGGACATCGACGACGATCTTCAATATTGGAACCGCTGGGACGAAGCGGCGGTCGTGGTGCGGGACATCAGCGAAATGCCGCGTCGTTATCCGGTGGTGCGCACGATGCGGTGGGCGCCGGTGGGCGATGTGGCCCGCCTCGGTCTGGCGGTCGCGCCGACATCGGATGGGCCCGCGCAGCGCGAGTTGATGATCTGCACGGGTCGCGCCGACGCTGTTGAGCGGCATGATGGCCTGCCGCCGGAGCCGATGCAGATTTTCCTGAAACGGATCGCGCGGGACGCGCTGGAGGGTTCGGCGTTCGCGCGAGGATCGCTGCGCGACACCACCGTGATCTGGCAGTTTGATTCGGCGGATGGTCTGAAGCACGCCACCGCGTATGAATCCGCCGCGACGCTGCCACCGGCGCGGGAGCGCCGCGTCCTCCGGATCGTCGCCGGAGAGCGCGACGATTTCTCGGGATCGGAATGGACGCTCCGCCTGGATGAGGGCGTGTTTGGCGACGGGGCGTTTGATATTGAAACGCGTCTGTACCCGGCGTTGCGGCGCTGGATCGCCACCCGTTAGCGGCGCCGGGCCGCTAGCCGGCGCTTGGCCCGAGATTGTCGGCGCGGATATACGTGACCATCGCCGCGGCGACCTGCTTGCCCTCGGTATCAAACAAGTCCACCGCGACCGGACAGAGTGTGCGACCGAACTTGATCACGCGCCCGGTCGCGACACAATCGGTCAGGCACGCGGCGAGATAGCGGATGTTCATGTCGGTGGTGACCAGTCGCTCGCGCGGTCCGAGGCGCGTGGCGATCGCGAACCACGCCACACAGTCTGCGACATTCGCCAGCATCCCGCCATGAAATCCGGCCAATACGCCGTCGTAGGCGGGATCGTGCCTGGCCGACATCCGCGCAAATCCGTCGGCGTGTTCGATCAGTTCGAGTCCGAGCGAGCGCACGCACGGAATGTCGCGCATTTTCTCGCGCACGATCAACATCGGGTCAGCGTCGGCCATCCGGAACTCCGCGATTCGTATTGAGGTTGCCGTTTGATATCATCGCGGACGTGAGCGATTCTGGCCAACTCAATCTGTTCGGCGACGATCCAACTCCGCAGCGCGGCGTCGCGCCCGCGGCGCCGTCACCGACGGCGCAAGAGACGGCGTCACAACTGGCGCCGCGCATTCACCTCGGCGCTTCGTCGTGGTCGTTCCCCGGCTGGGCCGGATTGGTCTATCGCGACAACCTGCCGGCCGCGACATTGGCGCGAGATGGCCTGGCGGCGTACGCCCGGCATCCGCTGCTGCGGATGGTCGGCATTGACCGCACTTACTATGGTCCGATCGCGGCCGCCGACTTTGCGGCGTATGCCCGCGCCACGCCGCCGGCGTTTCGCTTCATGGTCAAGGCGCACAACTGGCTGACGCAGCCCCGGATCCGTGAGCGCGGCGCCGATGGCGCGGCGAACTGGCGTCCGAATGCCCATTTTCTTGATCCGGCCTACGCGATCCGCGAAGTCGTCGATCCGATGCTCGCGGGGCTTGGCGCGCGGGCGGGGCCGCTCGTTTTTCAGTTTGAGCCAATGGCGCCGCGCGTGCTCGGCGATCCGCGGGTATGGCTTGATCGCGTCCATGCGTTCCTGACGTCGCTGCCGCCGGGGCCGCTCTACGCGATTGAAATCAGAAACCACGAGTTGCTCACGCCGGCGTATGCGGCACTGCTGACCGATACCGGCGCTGTTCATTGCTACACGATCCACCCCAACATGCCGCCGATTCCACGTCAATGCGACGTTTGTGATCCGTCGCGATTTTCGGCGGCGGTGATTCGTTGGATGTTGCGGCGCAATCTGGATTACGCGGCCGCGCAACGCCGCTACGACCCGTTTGATCGGATCGTCGATCCGGACGACGCGGCCCGCGACGATATCGCGGAATTGCTGCAAGGGGCGATTGCGCGCGATATCCCCGCATATTGCACAATCAACAACAAGGCCGAGGGGAGCGCCCCGCGCAGCGTCGAGCGCCTCGCCGCCCGGATTGTGGGGCGCGGCGAGGCGTCGCGTGGTACATTGCCGTCGTGACGACACGTGAACAACTGCAGCGGAATCTCACGCAGGTGCGCCAGCGGATCGCGGCGGCCTGCGCACGGTCCGCGCGCGATCCGACCGATGTCCGCCTGATCGCCGTGACGAAGTACGCCCCGCTCCCGGTCGTGCGCGAACTTCTTCAGCTCCACCTCGTTGAGTTCGGCGAAAACCGGCCGCAGCAGCTCGCGCAGCGCGCCGCGGAACTCGGGTGTGAGTTGCGGGAAGGCGCCACGGCGTCGGCTCAGCCGCGCTGGCGGATGATCGGCCACTTGCAGCGCAACAAAGTCCGCCAGACGCTTGCGGTCTGTCGGGAAATCCACTCGCTCGATTCCGTGCGCCTCGCCGACGAAATCGAATCGCGCGCCCGGCTGCTCGAGGTCCCGCCGGGCGGCGTCGCGGTCTATGTGGAGGTCAATATCGCCGCTGAAGACTCCAAGAGCGGCGTCGATCCGGCGACGGCGCGCGAGGTCATCGCACACGTCGCGCGCTGTCCGTCGCTGCGCCTGATGGGGCTGATGACGATGGCGCCTTATGTCGAGCCCGCCGAACAGACGCGGCCGGTATTCGCGGCGCTGCGTCACTTGCGCGACGAGCTGATCGCCGCGAATGCCATGCCCGCGACCGCTGCCGGGCTGTCGATGGGAATGAGCAACGATTTCGAGATTGCGATCGAGGAAGGCGCCACCGTGATTCGCGTGGGCTCCGTCCTGTTTGAAGGGGTGGAAACCGAAGATCCACGCTGATCCGGCTGCTTGGCGATCACCGCGCCCCCGGCTATAAGTGAACGCAGGGTCTCGATTCAACCAACGACATGACGTGACGGCCGGAGGGCGCCCCCGATGTCGATGCCACATCTCAATGAAGACGCTACCGCCATCAAGAATCTGGCGCAGCTGGTCGCAAGTGAGCAGGGGTTGGAGTATGTCGGCACCGAGCACCTGCTGCTGGCGATCCTGCGTCATGACGAGGGTGTTGGGGCCAGGGTGCTCAAGGCGTTCAAAGTCGATGAGCACGAACTCGCGGGCAAGCTTGAGTCGCTCGTGCGACACGACCTTGAAGATACTTGGGTCTTCGGCCGCCTGCCGGGGTCGCCGCATTATCGCAATGTGATTCAGCACGCGATTGACGAAGCGACGCAGCTTGAGAGCGATTCGATCGGCAGCGAACACATTCTGCTGGCGCTGCTTCGCGAGGAGGGCAGCACCGCCCAGCGGCTGCTGGCGATCTATGGCGTAGACCTCGCCAAAGCCCGCAAGAAAACGCTCGAGCTGAGCTGACCCGCGCCGCGAATTCGCGCGACGGCTATTCCATGTCCGAACCTCCGAAAAACAGCCTGCTGCGCCGCATTGGGCCGGGCGTGCTCGTCGCCGCCACCGGCGTCGGCGCCGGCGACCTGATGACCGCCAGTTTCGCGGGCGCGAAACTCGGGGCCGGCATCTTCTGGGCGGTCCTGTTTGGCGCCGCGTTGAAGTGGTCGCTGAACGAGGGGCTGGCGCGCTGGCAGTTGGGCGCGAACCAGACACTGCTCGAAGCCTGGGTCCGCCGCATGCGCCTTCACTGGCTGTTGCTGGCGTACCTGATCATCTGGGCGTTTGTCACGGGCGGCGCGCTGATCAACGCCTGTGGCGTCGCCGCCGAAGCGCTGCTTCCGCTCCACGCTGAATTGCCGTTCGGGCTGTCCTGGCGCGCCGCGTGGGGCGTCTTGCACGCGTTCCTCGGACTGGCGCTGGTGCTGATTGGCGGCTTTCGTCTGTTCGAAAAGCTGATGACGTTCTTTGTCGGCGTCATGGTGGTCACGGTCGCCATCTGCGCGATCATGATCACCCCGTATATCGATTGGGGATCCGTGCGTGTCATCAACCCGTTCGGCCTTCGCGGCCAGGCGCTGCAATGGACGCTTGGTCTGATTGGCGGAGTCGGCGGAACCGTGACGCTGCTGTCGTACGGCTACTGGATTCGCGAGGAGCGCCGCGAAGGCGTCGCGGGCGTACGCGCGTGCCGGCTTGATCTGACGGTTGGGTACGCGGTCACGGCGGCGTTCGGAATTTTCATGTTGATCATCGCGATGGGCGTGCCGGCCATCGACAAGAGCGGGAGCGAGGTCGCGTCGCTGCTGGCGGATCGGATTGCGGAGCGGGTGTGGGGACCGCTGCGTCTCGTTTTTCTGCTCGGTTTCTGGGGCGCCGTGTTCTCCAGCCTGCTTGGCGTGTGGCAGGGTGTGCCGTACTTGTTTGCCGACCTGATGCGCACGATGGGGCTGGAACCGGCGGTGGATCGATCAGCCAAGCTGACGCGGACGTGGGCCTATTACGGGTTCCTGCTGTTCATGACGATTGCGCCGTTGCCGACGCTGGCGTGGAAGGTCAAGAGTATCGCGCTGACATATGCGGTATTCGGCGCTGTTTTCATGCCGTTTGTCGCCGGCAGTCTGCTGTGGCTCAACAATCGGCGCGACTTGCCGCGCGAGTTTCGCAATGGATGGCTGAGCAACTGCGTGCTGGCGATCACGGTCGCGTTCTTCGCGTGGGCCGGCGCGCAGGAGCTGGCCTCGCGGTTCGGCGGTGGCTGACGCGGCTAGTCCGTCCGGCCCTCCAGAAACGCCACCACATCATCTACGACGCCCATCATGCGCTCCATGCCGGCGTGTGTGCGCGCCGCGACATGGGGCGTCAGCAGGCAATTGGGCAATTCGAACAAGGGATGATTCGGCGGCAACGGCTCCGGATCGGTGACATCAAGCGCCGCGCGCAAGCGTCCGGCGCTCAACGCCGCCGCGAGCGCATCGGTGTCGATCACTTCGCCGCGGGCGGTGTTGATCAGAAACGCGTGATCCCGCATCTGCGCCAGCGCTTCGGCATCGAGCATCCGGCGGGTCGCGTCGGTCAGTGGCGTGTGCAGCGTGACGACGTCAGAGGCCGCCAGCAATTCCGGCAGCGCAACCCGCGTGGCCGAATAGTCCGCAGGCGTCACATCGATAATGTCGCAATACAGGATTTGCGCGTCGAAGCCGCGGGCCATCAGGCGCGCGACGCGCGACCCAATGCGTCCCAGGCCGACCACGCCGACCGTCCTGCCGCGCAACTCGACACCGTGCGGATCGCGCCGCGCTTCGGCGAATCGTCCCTCACGGTACATCTCCGCGGTTGCCTGAATGGGGCGCATCAGCGACAGCAGCAGGGCCAGCGTGAACTCGGCGACCGCGTCCGAAGCCGCCTCCGGCCGGCTGAGCACGTGAATGCCGAGGGCCTCGGCCGCCAGCAGGTCGACGCGATCCAGGCCCACGCCGGCCACGCCGACAACGCGCAGCCGGTTCCCGGCTTCGAGCAGGGGGCGGTCGATGCGGACATGGGTGCGCGCGAGGATCGCGTCGCAGTCGCGGACCAACGCGCGCAGGCGCTCGGGTGTGGGCGCTTCGGGTCGCACGATCTCGGCGACGCGTTCCAGCCGCGCTTCGGCGCTCGGGGAGAGCGGGATGGGGATCAGAATCCGGGGGCGCATCTCATCCAATCGCATGCATGTGGTTGGTTCGGCGTTGGGCGAGTCGGAGTATATCGCGGTTAAATAAGGGCGGTCGCGACGGAGGAGGCGATAGGAACCGGTCGCGACCGCAGTTGCGAGGCTTGGTTGTCACCGTGTGGGCATACGATCTGCGCACACGATTCTTTCGTAGTCTAACACGCCCTTGCCTGTCTTCCAAGTGACGGGAGGGAAAAACTGGGCGGCGGCGCGCGGAAAAAATAGGGATACCGTGATTCGCCGTTGGTTCGATCAGGCTGGGGCCGGCGCCGGTTGGCGGCGTGGCGCGGATGGTATTTTCGGGCGTGGCGCTCGAGGTTCCCCCGATCCAACGCCGCCAGACGCCGCAGGGGCTAGCGCTGGCGCCCGGAGCGACGGCCGCTACTTGCGGTGGGGGTTGGCAACCGGATCGGGCAGATGGCCCAAAAGGGGGGTAGCGGCGGCTACCCATCGAACAGCGGCAATTGCACCACGCCCGGCGGCGGTTTTTGGCCGTTCGCGACGGGCGTTGTCTGATCGGGCGGGCCTTCCCCGCCTTCGCGGCCGACGCGCATGCCGAACTTGCGGGCGGTTTTCTCGATCAGGGAGAGTACACCCTCCCAGTAGGGGCCGGAGCCGCGCATGCGATCGCCGAAGTTGGCGTTGTTCAGCCCGCCGCCGCGCATGTCGCGCACGCGGGCTTCGATGCGGGCGGCATGGTCCGGCAGTTCGGCGCGAATGCGTTCCAGGAAAACGTCGCGCACGCTGCCCGCCAACCGCAGCGGTACGACGCCGAGCGTGCGGGCGCCCGCGTCCGCAGCCTGTGCGATGATGGCGGGGATGTCGCGATCGTTCAGCCCCGGAATCACCGGCGCGAGCATCAGGCCCACCTCAACGCCCGCGTCGCGCATGCGGCGCATCGCGTCAAAGCGCTTGCGCGGCGGCGGCGCGCCGCGCTCCACAACCCGCGCGATCCGCTCATCCGCGAAGGGTACGCTGAAGTACACCCGCGCGCCGGCGGCGGCGCCCATCCGCGCGATCAGATCCGCGTCGCGCATCACCAGAAACGACTTGGTTACGATGCCGATCGGCGTCGCGAAATCGTGACAGGCCTCGAGACAACGCCGCGTGAGCTCGTAACTCGCTTCCAGCGGCTGATAGCAATCGGTTACGCCGGAGAAAACCACAAGCTCGCGGCGCCAGGAGCGTTTCGCGAGCGCTTTGCGCAGCAGTTCGGGCGCATTGATCTTGACGGTAATCAGTTCATCGAAGTCGGTTCCGGCGCCCAGTCCCAGGTATTCATGTGTCGGCCGCGCGTAGCAGTAGGCGCAGGCGTGCTGGCAGCCGCGATAGGGGTTGACGCTGTAACGGAAGGCGATGTCCGGGCTGTCATTCTGCGCCAGAATCGACGCGGCTCGCTCTTCAAACACCTCCAGCCGCGCCGGCGGCTCGACCTCCAGCCACTCGCGCTGGTGGCTGAGCCACGGATTGGGAGGATTACTGACGCGCCGCATGCGGGCATTGTAGTTCGCATTATGTTAGGTATCAAGGCGGAATCATCCCCGAGGGGAGCCAGGTCTTGGCTTACGGCTGGGGAGGCGCGGGCCGGCTCTCGGTTGAGACGCGCAGCAGCAGGCGGGTGAATTCCTTGGCGGACGGGTCGCTCGATGGCCAGCGCACCAGGCGGACCTTCTCATTGTCCGCGCCGCGGGCGTTGCCGTAGTCGTCGACGGTCAGACCGGTCAGTTCGGCGCCCCACTTGATTTCGAACGGCGCCAGTGAGGCGATCCACAACCCCTTGTCACCATGCGTGGCTTTTCGATAGCGGGTCTGGGCGGGCGCCATGATGCGAAAGCCCTGGGGACCGCTTTCGATAAACGGCGCCGCGACGAATTCGGCCTCGCTGTCGGGGAAGCGGCCCTGGTTCTGCTCAAGAAAGTAGATCAGCCCGGTGACGACATCTTCTACTTCGACCAGCTCCTGCTTGTATCGATTCTTCAACACCACGCCGGCGATTACGCTTACCAGCAAGCACACGCCCACAACCGTTAGCCCACTCTTCATTGCTGCGCGGCCCTCCGCGGGGATTCGAGTGTTGGAGTGTATGCGAAAAGCGGGCGGCCCATCTCCCGGATGGGCGCGGTTGATCAGTCCCGGCGCTGTCAGCATGGCGAAAAAACCGCGATACTGCGAAACGACGCGGAGAATCCGGAGGCTGAAATGACTGAAACGACGTTGCCCGCTTCATCCGAGACGCCGCTGCTCGACATGTCGCTGCGCGAGTTCCTCGACCGTCTGGGGTCCGCCGAGCCGACGCCGGGCGGCGGGGCGGCGGCGGCGCTAACGGGGGCGGCGGCGGCGTCCCTGGGTCGGATGGTCTGCGAACTGACACGCGGACCGCGTTTTGCGGATGTCGCGGAGTTGATCGCGGCGCTGGGGGACCGGTTCGCTCGAACCGCCGCGATCCTGCGGCGGCTGGTTGATGAAGACGCGTACGCGTATGCGATGTTGAGCGCGGCGTTCAAGCTGGACAAGCGCGACGCCGCGCGGCCGGCGCGCATTCGCGAAGCGGCGACGCTGGCGGCCAGCGTGCCGCTGCAGGTCGCGGTGCTGAGCCGCGCGACGCTGGGTGATGTGGAACAGTTGCGCCCGATCGCCAACCCCAACCTGGCGGCCGACATGGATAGCGCGGTGGCCCTGGCGGGGGCGGCGATCAGCGCGGCCTGCGCGAACGCGGAAGCCAATCTGCCGTTCGTGGAGGACGCGCTGCGGCCGAAACTGGCAGCGGAGCTGGCCGGGTTGCGGTAAGTCACGATCGGAGTCATCGAAGCCCCGGTTGGTCCGGCTTGAATCGAGCGGGTACGCTGCGATCTGGCGAGGTGGCGAGCCTCTCCTCACTTATCAGTCCAGGAGGGAATCTGATGAAACGACATGCAGCTTGGATCGGATGCGCGATGGGGTTGATCGCGCTCGGCGCGCCCGCGGCGCTGGGCAGTCTTGAGTATCGGGTGTGCGTCCTCAGCGGGCGACAGGAAGTGCCGCCCAACGCCAGCCCGGCGCTCGGCTGCGGATTCTTTGAAATCGACACCGCCGCGAACATGATTCGCTATCGCATCGTCTATACGGGTCTGACCGCCGCGGAAACGGCGGCGCACATTCACGGCTTCGCGCCTCCGGGAGTGAACGCCGGCATCAAAGAGCCGCTGGCGCTGGGCGGCGTGAAGTCGGGAGTGTGGGCCTACGCGGAAGCGGACGAATTCGCGATTCTGGACGGTCGCACCTATGTCAACGTGCACAGCGCGGCGTTTCCGGGTGGCGAAATCCGTGGCCAGATCGTTACGCACCACGCCAACATCGACGCGATGCAGGAAGTGCCCGCCAACGCCAGTCCGGCGCAGGGCTGGGGCGTGTTCACCATCAACACGGTTTCCAATCAGCTGAGCTATCACATCGAATTCGGTGGATTGGTCGCGGCCGAGACGCAGGCGCACATTCACGGCTCCGCGACGCACGGCACGAACGCCGGCGTTCTGCAGCCGCTTGCGTTGGGCAGCCCGAAGACCGGCGTCTGGAACTACCCCGAAGCGCTGGAAAAGAGCATCATCGACGGCCTGATGTATGTGAACATCCACAGCGCGGCGTTTCCGGGTGGCGAGATTCGCGGCCAGATCTGCGCGACCGTCGCGCCGATCGACGCGCGGCAGGAGGTTCCGCCGAACGGATCGCCGGCCGCCGGCTGCGGGCTGATCGCGATCGACCGCGGGGCTGATCGACTGTCGTACGACATCAGCTACGCGAATCTGACTGCCGCGGAGACGCTGGCGCACATTCACGGCTTCGCGCCGCCGGGCGTTAACGCCGGCGTGCTGACGCCGCTGCCGCTGGGCACGCGCAAGCTCGGTGTCTGGGGGTATCCGGCCGGAAACGAGATCGACATCGTTTCGGGTCGCACCTATATCAACATCCACAGCGCGGCCAATCCTGGCGGTGAAATCCGCGGGCAGGTTCAGTTTCCGCCATACCCGTGTCCGGGCGACCTGAACTGCGACGGCGTGGTTGACTTGAGCGATCTGTCCGGTTTCCTGGCGGCGTTCGGCGCGACGTCGCCGATGCCTGGTTACATCCGGGCGGCGGATCTGGATCTGAACGGCGTGATTGACCTGTCGGATCTGTCGGGCTTCCTGGCTCTGTTCGGGACGTCCTGCTAGTTCGCCGGCGGGCGTCTCTGCGCAGCATTTTGACGAGCCCGGCGTCGTTTGAGTACGGCGTCGGGCTCGTTGCGCGTTCGCGCGGATTGCCCGATCCGACCGCAGGGATTAAAAGTCTCCAACGGTCATGGGGCTGACGGCGAAGAAGAGGCGAGATCGCATGGAATCACTGTTCGCAACGGAGAACCTGTTCACCCTGCAGAGCGGCATGGCGCTGCTGACGCTCACGCTGCTGGAAATCGTGCTGGGTGTGGACAACGTGGTGTTCATCGCCATTCTGGCGGACAAACTGCCGCGCGCGCAGCGGGCTCGCGCGCGGTTCCTCGGCCTGGCGGCGGCGATGTTGTCGCGGATCGTGCTGTTGTTTGGCGTGGCGTGGATCGTCGCGCTGGATCAGTACGTGTTGCTGACCGTCGCCGAACACAAGATCACACCCAAGAGCCTGATCCTGATCGCGGGTGGGCTTTTCCTGCTGGCGAAGGCGACCTGGGAGATTCACGACAAGCTCGAGGTGCCGTCCGAGGATGACGAACGGGCCCGCGTCGCGGCGCGGTTTGGCAGAGTCATTCTACAGATCATGCTGCTTGATCTCGTGTTCTCGATTGACTCGGTGATTACGGCCGTCGGAATGGCGGATTCGATTTATGTCATGGTTACGGCGGTGATGATCGCGGTGGGGGTGATGATGGCGTTCTCCGGCGCGATCAGCCACTTCGTCGAGCAGTATCCGACGCTGAAAATACTGGCGCTGGCGTTCCTGCTGTTGATCGGGTTGACGCTGATCGTCGATGCGGTTGGTGTGCACATTCCGAAGGGCTACATCTACTTCGCGATGGGGTTCTCGCTGGGGGTCGAGCTGCTGAATATTCGCATGCGAAAGGTGCGCAAGCCGTTGAAGCTGCATCAGCCGCGTCCACCCGCCGCGGCGGACTAGCGGCGCGCTTCAGACCGCGCTGAGCGCGTCATCGTCAGAGGCGTCATGGCCCGGCGGGTCGTCGCTCAGTTCGTCTGAATCGACGAGCGACGCGAGTTGATCGATCGAAGCGACGCTGACCGTCGCCGGCCGCGCGGCGAGGCAGAGGTTCACGACATGCGCGACCTGCGCTCGCACTTCCGCTTCATCGGGAGATCCCGCGAGCAGGCGCTCGAGTTCGCTGGTCGCTTCCGTCATGGGTTCGAATCCGAATCCGGACGCCTCGCCCTTGAGCTTGCGCGTTTCGATCTGGAGTTCGGTGGCGCTCTCAGTCGTCAGGGCGGATTCAAACGCGCGCACGCGATTCGGCAGATCCGCGACGAACTCGTCGATCAACGGTTGCATTGTCGCGTCGTTCAGCATGGAGCTGACCAGCGGTGTCGGTTTTGTGGCTTCGATCACCTGTTCCAGCCGCTGCCGCAGTTGCGACTTTGGCACGTAATCGTCGAAACCGGCGTCGCGGCAGCGGGTCAGGGCCCCGTCCTCTTCGAGCGCGCTGATCGCGTAGACCTTTCGCAGGTATCCTTTGTTGCGCAGCATTCGCACGACGGTCCAGCCGTCCATATCCGGCATTTCGAGGTCGAGCAGGACGACATCGTAGACCTGGTCGCGGGCGAGGGTCAGGGCGTCGACGCCACCGCTGACTGTCATTACATCCGCGTTCATTCCTTCGAGCAGGTGCTTGATCAGCTTGATCGCCATCGGGCTGTCATCCGCCACGAGGACGCGGGCGCGGACGGCGGAACGCGCGAACGAAGCGGGATCAATCGGGCGCTCAAAACGGATTTCGACTTCGTGGATGCTGGGGCTGCCGTGGATGTAGCGGCAACTTCGAACGGCGCCGGAAACGGTCTGCCATGTGCCGCCGACCGTCTGCAGGCGCACCTCGCATGCCCGGCCGGCGTGGACCAGACCGCCGACCAGCAAAGACGCGCCATCCTGCCCGATGCAGCGCGTCAGCGTCTGAAACTCCAGCATGACATCGCGCGACTCGCGCACGAGCAACTGCGTGTTTGACACGCGATAGCGAAAGCGGCGCTTGATGGTGACGGTCTCCGGTCGGCCCATACCATCCTGGGCGTCGAGCTCGTCGACCATCGCCGTCAGCGCGGCTTCGTCCAGCTTCAGTCGTGCGGCCTTCTGCTGCATCGTGTTCCCGCCGGGAGTGCGCCCTTTTCAGTATTCCAATCGACCAAAAAGGGAGGATGGCCCCGCTGGAATTCAATGTGGCTCTTCCAGCAGCGAGAACAAGACGTTATCGGAAAACACCGGTGAACTCGTCAGACCGAGGTGATCCTCGAACAGGAACATGGTCCGATACCATTGGATCGGCGATCGAAGCCGCGGCCGCCATTCGCCGCCGCGGCGCTCGTCCATCAGGGCGCTTTGTCGCGTGACGGTACCGTCGCCGGGGCCCGATTGGCTGACGCGGATCGCGCGATCCGCGCGAGACCATGCCAGTTGCGCGGGCGTTTCTACGGCGTCTCCGACATACAGCGACATCCGTAATCCGGGTGGCGGCGTCGCCGGCGCGTCGAGCGCCGCGAAGAACCCGCGGGCCCGCGTCAGACACTTGTCGAGATGCTCGATCGCAATGGCGCGGCGCTCCTCGGCGGATGGCGCATCCGGCAGCAAACGTCGCAGCATGTCGTCCGACCGCGGATCCGCCAATCCCCATTGCTCGGCGCGCCAGCGCTCGATGTGCAAGAAATCGTCGATCGGCGCGCCGCGCGCGTCGACGACGGTCTGATGTCGCGGGCGGGGCAGCAGTTGATAGATCGACGGCATCGTGCCCAGAAGCGCGGCGTGATAGCCAGGAAGCAGCGGCGAGTAGCTGGTTCCTTCCACGAGTTGCTGGAGCGCGAGCGCGGAACCCGCATTGGGCGTGCCGATGATGATGACGTTGCGAACGTGCGCCGCGCCGGCCCACGTCAGCGGCGGGGCCGAGCCGTCGGGGGCGAGGTCGGCGTCGCCGTAGCGCAGGAAATACCGGGCGACGAGCCCGCCCATCGAGTGGGCGACGATGTCAAACTTCACATCATGTCGCTCGACGCCATACCGCTGGCGGTATTGCGCCTGCACGAATGCGCGTTTCTCCTCGATGAAGCGCTTGAGCGCTCCGGCGTTCTCGACATTGTCGCGCCGCCAGTCGTACGCGAACTGGAAACAGGTGAAGTGTTCGGCGCCGTAGTCGACCGCGCCGGCCTCGGCCAGTTGCTGGTCGCGAAAACCGCCGGCCCCGAGTGTCCCGAGGATTTGCGCGTACGCCGCCAGTTCGATCGGCAGGCCGAGCAGTTGGATCTGCGCGCGATCCAGCACGGCGGTGGGGCGAACGCTGTCACCCAGGTCGGTTAGCCGCGCGCCGCTGCGCATCGGCAACGCGAGCAGTTGTGCGCCGCTTGTGGTTTCGGGGTCAATACCGCGACCGCCAAACGCGCCCCAGACGATCTGATCGGTGTCCGGATCGACGAGTCGGCTGCCGAGGATTCCGGGAATGACGATGACGGGATGGCGTTCAAGGTCCTCCAGCATCGCCGCCCGGTCATACAGGGCGCCCAGATTCGGCCCGCGGACCGGCGTGGCGCAACCGGTTATGGCGATGATCCCGACCAATCCCGCCACGAGGCCTCTTTTCGCCATCGGACGCTCCTGTTTGCGTGTCTATCCAGCGCCGGGGCGGCGGCTCGGCGGCCAAATGGATGCGGGCAGATTACCGCGCCAATGCCTCGTGGTGTTTGAGCGGCGGGCGCGCCGAGCGTACACTCCGCCAATTCGATGAAGTTGCGGGCCGCGGACGCCCGCGACCGACCTGTTCTACGAAGAGAGGCGCACAAGCATGATTCGATGGATCGCGACCCTGGGTTTGGCGGCGCTGCTCGCCTGCCCGACGCTCGCCGATGACAAGAAAGACAAGCCGGACGAGACGCCCAAGACCGAAACCGGGTTGACGCCGCGCGTGAAAATGGCGACCACGCTGGGTGACATCACGCTCGAACTCGATGCCGAGCGGGCGCCGATCACGGTGGCCAACTTTCTGGCCTACACCGAGGCCGGGTTCTTCAAGGGCACGATTTTTCACCGCGTGATCAAGGACTTCATGATCCAGGGCGGCGGGTTTAACGCTGATCTGGACCAGAAGTCGGACGGGCTGCTGCCGCCGATCAAGAATGAGTGGAAGAACGGGCTGAAGAATCAGCGCGGGACGATCGCAATGGCGCGCACCGGCGACCCGGACTCCGCCACGGCGCAGTTCTTTATCAACGTTGTGGACAATGATCGGCTGGACAAACCGATCAGCGGTGGGGCCGCGTATTGCGTCTTCGGCAAGGTCGTCGAAGGCATGGATGTCGTCGACAAGATTCGCGACACGGAAGTGATTACGCATGACAAGTACCCGTCCGGCGGGCAGCCGGTCGTGCCCGCGACGCCGGTTGTGATTAATGACGTGACAGTCGTAAAGGACTGTGACCGCGGCGCGCTGGCGGAAGCAAAAGCCAAGCAGGAGAAGAAATTGAAGGGTCCCTCGGCGGATGAGCATGTGAAGGAACTGGAGGCCAAGCTTGGCCAGTCGGTGCAGAAGAGCGACAGCGGCCTGATGTGGTTCGTGTTGCAGCCGGGCGACGGCGCGGTGCCGGCGCGCACCAGCACGGTGAAAGTGCATTACACCGGCTGGCTGCTGGACGGCACGGAGTTCGACAGCTCTGTCGCGCGCGGCACGCCGGCGACGTTCCCGCTCAATCGCGTGATCAAGGGCTGGACCGAGGGCGTGAGCATGATGCGCGTCGGCGAAAAGCGCAAGTTCATCATTCCGTCCGACCTGGCGTACGGCAGTCGGGGTTCGCCGCCGAAGATTCCGGCCAATGCCCCGCTGGAGTTCGATGTCGAGCTGTTGGACATCGTGAAGGAATAAGTCGCGCCTGGCGCGCCGAAGCGGCGCGGGTGTGAACATGGCGATCAGGACGGCATGTCCGCGACGACGGGGCATGCCGTCCTCTTTCTACCGGCGAAATCGGGCGTCGGCCGGCCCTGGCCGTTGTCATCGTCGGCTGTCGGCTATAATTTTGCCGCAGGCGGCTCGGCGAAACGCGGCTGCCGCCATTCCACGAGGGCGTAGCTCAGTCGGTAGAGCAGCGGCCTTTTAAGCCGCTGGTCCTGGGTTCGAGTCCCAGCGCCCTCAATTCGTGAATTCCGCGCCATATCTCCTCGTCCGCGGCGGCGCTGGTTGGTGAACCGCCGCTTCGCAATTAGCATGCCGCCATGTATCGCGCTGACCCCGAACTTGTACGCGCCTGCCTCGCGGGTGATGAAGGCGCCTGGCACGCGCTGGTGAAGCGCTACGGCCGGTTGGTCTACTCCATTCCGCGCCGCTATGGATTCTCAGAGGCGGATGGGGACGATGTGTTTCAGGCGGTCATGCTGAGCCTGCATCGCAGCCTCGGCAGCCTGCGCGAAACCGAGCGCCTCTCCTCCTGGCTGATCACCACGACCCACCGAGAGTGCTGGCGCAGCGGGCGAAAACGGTCCGAAATGTCGGCGCTGCCCGATGAGCAGGTCGACCCCGACGCCCCCTCGCCGGACCAAGTGGCGAATTGGGAGCGGCAGCACTTGGTGCGGACCGCGCTGCGCGAACTGGGCGGCCGTTGTGAGAAGCTGTTGGCGATGCTGTTTCTCGATCAGGAGTCGCCGGATTATCAGACGATCGCCACCCGGCTGGACATCCGGGTCGGCAGCATCGGTCCGACCCGCGCCCGCTGTTTTGAGAAACTCACTGCGATTCTGGCGGATCTGGGCCTGACGCCGGCCGACCTGGACTAGCTGTAACCCATTTTCGGTACGATATTTACGAGCCCAGCGCCCCCTTAAAGATTTTTCAGGCGGGGTGTATCACCGCCGGCCGCCCGCGCTCTGCTGGGTGAGGAGTCATTGACATGCCGAACAAACCGACATTTGAAAATCTGCTGGCCTTGGCCCTTGGCGAGTCGTCTGACGCGGAAAGCACGCGGCGGGCTGTCGCGGCTGACGCGGACGCGGCTCGGACGCTGTCGCTGATCGAGACCGTGATCGGGACCCTGCGGACGGACGACACGGTCGCTCCGCCGGCGGATGTCTTGCGCCGCGCCATGGCGATCATGCGGCCGCAGGCGCAGACGCTCGGCTGGCTGGAAACGCTGCGTCGTTTTGTCGCGGACCTGACCTTCGACAGCCGCGTGCAGCCGGCGCTGACGGGCTTCCGCTCGGCGTCCGCCGGCGCGCAGCTTGTCTACCAGAGTGAAATCGGCGAGATCGAGTTACAGGTGACGCCGCGTCCGGCGTCTGAAGGCCCGGGCTGGATGGTCGCGGGTCAACTGACGCCTTCGGCGGATGATCTGGAGATTGTGGCGATGTCGAGGGAGGGGGACATCCTCGCGACGACGACGCCGGACGAAGCCGGCATTTTCAGCTTTGCGGTCGAAGGCGACGGTTTTGAGTTGATGATCCGCGCGAATGGGCAGGTCATCGTGATTCCCCAGATCGAGTTGGAATGAACGCGCCATCCGACACCATCTCGCTGTCGGCGCTGCGGTCGATTACGGCCGCGGATCGCGCGCAGCTCGCGCTCGATGCGGCGGCGATTCGCGCGCTGGGCGATGAAGCGGAGCGCCTGGCGTTTTCGGATGTCGCGGCGGCGCTCGAAGCGACATTGGTCGTGATGGAGATGGCGGACCGATGCGGCGACGCCGGCGCGCGGGCGCGGGCCCGTCGGGCGCGGGCGCAGTCGCTGGCATACTCCGGGCAGCATGAGGCGGCGCTGGCGGCGTGCGCAGACGCCGAGCAGGTCGCGCTGGCCGGCGGCGCGGTGGTGGAAGCGGCGCGCGCGAAGCTCGCGTCATTACATCCGCTCGGCGAGACCGGGCGCTACGCGGACGCGATCGCGGTCGGCGAAGCGGCGCGGGCGGCGCTGCTGGATGCCGGCGAACCGAGCCTGGCGGCGCGGGCGGACATTAATCTCGGCGCGATCTATCAGAATCAAGATGACCCGGCACGGGCGCTGACCCATCTGGAACGCGCGCGGCGCGCCCTGACCGCTGAGCCCAATCTACTGGCGTTTGTCGAGAACAATCGCGGCGAAGCGCTGCTGTCGCTTAGTGATTTTGACGGGGCCGAAGAGGCCTTTATCGCGGCGCGGACTGCGGCGGATGAAGCCGGCGCGGCGGTGGTTGCGGCGGTCGCGGAAGGGAATCTCGCCGACCTGGCCGCGCGGCGCGGGCTCCTGGCCCGCTCGATGAGTCACTTTGAACGGGCCCGGCGACGGCTACGCGATGTCGCCGCCGAGAGCCATGCGGCCCGGCTGCAGGCTGAACACGCGGAAGCGCTCGAATCGCTCGGAATCGTCGAAGACGCGGCGGCGCTGTTTGAAGAAGCGTTGCCCGAATTGGAGCGGCATGGGCTGACGGCCGAGTACGCCCGCGCCCTACATGGTCTGGCCATCTGCCAGATGCGGCGCGGACAGACGGCCGAAGCGCAGCGCTCGCTGGACGGATCGCGCGCGGGGCTGGCGGCGCTCGGGGCCACGCTGGCCGTGACGCGGGTTGATCTGACGCGGGCCGAGCTGCTCACCGACGCGCGATTGTTTGACGAAGCAGACGCGGTGCTCGATCACCTCGCGGCGGACGATGATCGTCCATTTGAGCGCGTGGTGGCGTCTTTTCGGCGTTCCCGGCTGGCGCTGGGCCGCGGCGACGCGGCACAGGCCGAGCGTTTTGCGACCGAGGCGATTTCCGGTGCGATCGCGCTGGGCCTTGCGCCGCTGGAGGCGGACGCGCTGCATGCGCGGTCTGGCGCGCGGCGCGCTCTCGGGCGTCCCGAAGCGGCGTTCTCCGATCTGCGGGCGGCGGCGCTAAAGCTCGAGCCGATGCGGGGGGCGCTGCAGGCGGAACGATTTCGGGCCAGCGTGGTCGGGCGGCGCTCCGGGCTTTACGACGATCTGGTGGCCGCCGCGGTGGATAGCGGCGCGGCGCCGGCGCAGGTGTTCTGGGCGGTCGAGCAGGCGAAGGGCCGCGCGTTGCTGGATCTGGCAGCGCGGGCGATTGACGCGGCGTCGGATGACCAATCCGGTCCGGAGGACGCGGCGCTGACGCGCTCCGCGGCGCGGCTGCGCGCGGAACTGAATGCGTTGTACAGCCGCCGCGCGGACGCGCTGTTGCGCGAGGGTCACTCGTCGTCGATCTCGCAGACACGCGAAGCGATCAGCCTGCGCGAAACCGAGCTGTTCCGCGCGGAAGCGCGGCTGGCGGCGGCACGCGGTCCATCGTCGCTTTATGCGGCTCCAAGTACGCTGGAACAAGTCCAGGCGGCCCTGTCCGATGGCGAGGCGTTGATCGAGTATTTTCAGCATGATGACCGGATCGGCGCGATCGTTGTTGACCGACGCCAGGCGCATGTGCTTGCAGGCGTGGCGGACGCGGGCCAGGTAGCGCGGTTTGCGCAGCGTGTGCGATTTCAGTTGAACAGCGCTGCGCGGGCTGTCGCGAGCGGACGAACACCGGACGACGCGATACAAGTCACATTGTCGCAGATTTTTGATGCGCTCCTCGCCGCGCCGATCAAAGCGGCCGGCGCGGCGCGCAGTCTTCTGATTGTGCCGCGCGGCGCGCTGCACACATTGCCACTGCACGCCTGCCATGACGGCGCAGGCTGGCTGATGGAACGGTTTGAGATCGCCTATGCCCCGAGCGCCAGCCTGTTCGCGCAGCTGCGAACGCGCCCGACCAGGCACGCCTCCGGCGCCGTCGTGATCGGCGTGGCGGATGAACTCGCGCCGCATATCGAGCAGGAAGCCCGCGCGGTGGCGGCGATGGCGCCGGGCGCGCGAACGTTGGTCGGCGCCGAGGCGACCGTCGCGGCGACGTCGGACGCGCTGCGCGGCGCGAAATGGGCGCATTTTGGGTGTCACGGCGCATTTTCGCCGGACCGGCCGCAGGGAAGCGGCCTGAAACTGGCGGACGGCTGGCTGACGCCGCGTGAGATCGCGCGGCTGGGGCTCGACGCCGAGCTGGTGGTGCTCAGCGCGTGCAGCAGCGGTGAAACGACGGTTGAGGCGGGCGACGAATTGACCGGGCTGGCGCGGAGTTTTTTCGCGGCGGGGGCCCAATCGGTCGTGGCGAGCCTCTGGCCGGCGCACGATGACGCCACGCGAGAGTTGATGAACGTGTTTTATCGGAAGCTATGTAGCGGTTGTTCGCGGTCTGGCGCGCTGCGCGCGGCGCAGCGCGCTATGCTAATCACATACCCGCATCCGCTATATTGGGGAACATTCGTATTGGTGGGCTCGCCATGATGATCAAGAACAAGAAGTACCTGCGTATCGCTCTATTCGCGATCTGCGCTCCGTTGGCCGTCGCACAGGTGACGGATCCACTGGTGTCGCGCGAGGCGATGGTTCGGCTGCGGAACGGCGCGAACGTCAACGCCTTTCTCGCGTCGTTTAATATGACTTATCCGGGCACGGTCATCATCGATGACATCGCGTCGCGGAACATGTATCTGCTGCGCCTGCCGGAGGGCGTTGATCCCGTGCAGGCGGAGCAGTTCATGTTGAATCTGGTCAATCAGCCGAACAGCGTCGTGCGTTGGGGGGAGTTGGGATATGAGGCCCGCGCCGCCGAAGGGCGCACCGGTTCGGTGTACGTCAGCCGCCCCGCTTCTTTCGCCGTCCAGTTCAACAACCAGTATCTGATGTCGACGCTGGGCGTGGATCTGGCGCAGACGATGTCCACCGGTCGCGGCGTGGCCGTTGCGGTGCTCGACACCGGCATCGACTCGACCCATCCGGAACTCGCGGGACTGGTGCGCAGCGACGGCTACAATTTTGTGCTGAACAACGCCGACACGCGCGATATCGCGCGTGGTGTCGATTCCAACGGAAACGCGTTGAATGACGAGATGGTCGGACACGGCACTTTTGTCGCCGGCCTGCTGGCGCTGGTGGCGCCGGATGTCCGCATTCTGCCGGTGACGGTGCTGGACAGCGACGGTGTCGGGACCACCTGGACCATCGGCAAGGGGCTGTTCTATGCGATTGATCAGGATGTGGAAGTGATCAATCTCAGCCTCGGTTCGACCTATAAGGCCGAGATTTTTGAAGACGCCGCCGATGAGGCCGAGGCGCGGGGCATCATGATCGTGGCCGCGCTCGGAAACTCCGGCTCGGCCAGCCCGGTGAACTATGAGTACCCCGGACAGCTCAAGGAAACGATCGGCGTGTTTGCCGTGGGCCGAAACGATGAGCTGGCGCCGTTCTCGAACTATGGCGGCGAAGAGCGGTCGCGGGAGGCGATGATCGGCGCGCCGGGCCACAGTGGCGCGGATCCCAACCAACTGATGTACGGTCCGATCCCAGGCGGCGAGTTTGGCGAATGGGAAGGCACGAGTTTCGCGACACCGCTGGTCAGCGGGGCGATGGCCCTGCTGTATGCCCAGCACCCGGAATGGCGGAGCGCGCCGCCGCTCGATCCGAATGACCCCGCTGACCCGCCGACGCTGTTTGAGATGATCGTCGAAAACACCCTCCCGCCGACCACGGTGAATATCTCGGCCCAGAATCCCGGCTTGGGGTCGCTCCTGGGCCTAGGGCGGATCGATATCGCAGCGCTGGTGGCGGTGGGGCCGCCCCAGCCGCCACCCGGCGACGTGACCGGAGACGGCCAGGTGGATCTGGCGGACCTGGCGGAACTGCTCGCGGCCTACGCGACCCGACGGTCGGCGGCGGACCTGACGGCTGACGGGATCGTGGATCTGGCGGATTTGGCGGAGTTGCTGTCATATTTCGGGCAGTAATGAGCCTCTTTTTTCGCTTCACCAAAGCCGCGAGATTTTCTCGCGGCTTTTTTTGTATCAGCGCGGGTCCGACGGGCTCTGCTGAGTGAGAGAAGGTCGCCGGATTGGACGCCGGGGGGCGTCGTCGCGACGGCTCGCACGACCCAAGGAGATTCGCATGATCAGAAGTGGACGAAACTGGAGGGGCCGACGCGCGGCCCCGTGGCTGGCAGGGGTGCTCGGACTGAGCCTGCTGGCAAGCCCGGCGCAAGCCATTCCGGGTGACCTTACCGGTGATGGGACGGTCGGGCTGGAGGACCTGTCGTGGCTGCTTTCGGAGTTTGGTTGTGAGACGGGCTGCACGGCCGACCTCACAGCGGACGGGCCGGTGGATTTGTCTGACCTGGGCTTGCTCCTGTCAAACTTCGGGTTGAGCGACCCGGGCAATGGCAACGGCAACACGAACGGTAACACGAACGGCAACACCAACGGCAATACGAACGGTAACACCAACGGCAATACGAACGGTAACACGAACGGCAATACGAACGGCAACACCAACGGCAATACGAACGGTAACACCAACGGCAATACGAACGGCAATACGAACGGCAACACGAACGGTAACACGAACGGCAACACCAACGGCAATACGAACGGTAACACCAACGGCAATACGAACG
>CAZGTH010000015.1:80002-121212 GCA_964528455.1 uncultured Planctomycetales bacterium
ACGGCAATACGAACGGTAACACGAACGGCAATACGAACGGCAACACCAACGGCAACACGAACGGTAACACCAACGGCAACACGAACGGCAACACGAACGGTAACACGAACGGCAACACGAACGGCAACACGAACGGCAACACGAACGGTAACACCAACGGCAACACGAACGGTAACACCAACGGCAATACGAACGGTAACACCAACGGTAACACGAACGGCAATACCAATGGTAACACGAACGGCAACACGAACGGCAACACGAACGGTAACACCAACGGCAACAACAACGGCTCGACGTGTCCGGATGGCAGCTACCGTGTGCGTGCCAACCTGTTTGGTGGCGGCGCTGATGGACGCCTGGAATATCGTGAGGACCCGGGCGGCTGCCGCCGGTTTGAGGCCCGCGTCGATGACTATGTGCCCGGCGTTCACAATGTGACGGTCAACGGCATGGTCGTGGCGCAGATTTTCGCCGACTCGCGCGGTCGCGGCCGGATCGAGCTCGACTCATCCAACGGGACGCTGCCGACGAACTTCCCGCGGATCGAAATCGGCTCCACCGGTTCAATTGGCGGGGTGGTCAACGGCGTATTCGGTTTGGATTGCTCGGACCCGAGCCCTTCGAACTGCAACGGCAACACGAACGGGAACACCAACGGTAACACCAACGGTAACACGAACGGCAACACGAACGGCAACACCAACGGCAACACGAACGTCAACGCCAACGGCAACACGAATGCCAACGGCAACACGAACGATAACTTGAACGCCAACGGCGGATAGTTACTGATCCTCGCAACCAGCGCCGGGGGCGGCACGGTCAGGCCGGTCGCCCCCGGTCGCAATGCGGGAGGGAAAACGAAACATGAAAACGAGAACCTGGATCTTTGCGATGTGTCTGCCATGCCTTATCGCCGGTTGTACGCCGGCGCTGGAGGGCGAGGCGATCGACCTGTTTGACGCGCTGCAGCAGTTGCTTGGTGGCGGAGCCAACGGCAATCAGAACGACAACCAGAATCAGAACGGGAACGCCAACGCCAACGCCAACGGCAATGGCAATGCCAACGGCAATGCGAACGCCAACGGTAACGCAAATGGCAACGCCAACGCCAATTCGAACGGCAATGCCAATGCGAACGCGAACAGCAACAGCAACAGCAACGGCAATGCGAACGCCAACAGCAACGCGAACCAGAACGCCAATGGCTCGACGTGCCCGGACGGCGTCGTGCGGCTTGAGGAGCGCATCACTGCCGGCGCCGCGGAAGCGCGGGTCGAGTATCGCAAGGGTTCGGGCAGCTGCGAGCGTCTTCGCGTCCGCATTGAGGACTTTCCGCCGGGACTGCATGACATCGTGCTCGATGGCGTCGTCATCGGTCAGATCGCAGCCGACAGCCGCGGAGACGGTGAAGTCGAGCTCGAAGCGAGCGATGGGACGATTCCGAGCGGCTTCCCGACGCTGAAGGTGGGGTCGAGCGTCGAGGTCGGCAGTCTGGCCGGAACGCTGGGGTTGGACTGTTCCGACGATGACTCCTGCGGGTAACCGGCGCCTGGCCGCCTCGGTCACAGGGCGGATTGCGGTGCGCACGCTGAATGCAGATCGCCGCTCGTTAGTCCGTGGACCCCCGCCTGCGCGGGGGTGACGAGGATGCGTGCGAGGCGCCTGCGCGGGGGGCGCCGAAGATGCGTGTGAGGCCCCTGCGGGGGTGACGGATGGGCCCCGGACAACACACCATCGCTCGCCAATCGAACCTCCGGACCGCTCGCCAACGGTCCGAGAGGGCCCTCCAGGCGCGACCTGCCTTCCCCGGGTCGCGCCGTTTTTTTTTGCGCGGCGGGCGCGCGTGTATCAAAGTCGCCGCGCGCGGCTCTTCTTGGTGACGTCGGCTTGGGGAGCCAGGGCGCAGCGTGGCGCCACGCGCGCTGCGCCCGCCGGAGCCGCGAAGGAGATGCGAATGCCGTCGACCGCACAACACAGTGAACACGTGCTGCGAGTAACCTATGATGACGCCCCGTCGAAGGCGGAAGCCAGCCCGACGATGGAGACGCGCGTGTCCGTTACGCCGGTTCATTCACCCCGTGCGCGGTCGCTGCCGGCGGGCTGGCGGCTCGCGTTTGAGACGCTGGCCGTTTTCCTGATCGGCTGGCTGCTGATGGGCTATTTCTACGCCGGCGTTGGCGGCCCCTCCGGGCCGATTGTGGGCGCGCCGGGGCACGACTCGTTCTATCACGTCAAAATGTCGGAGATGCTGCCGACACACGGTTTTGTCAAACAGTTCGAGTGGCTGAAGTTCTGCTACTTCACCGAGCAGGGACAGGATTTCGTCAGCCACCACGTCGGCTTTCACGTGCTGATGCTGCCGTTTGTGCAGCTCGCGAAGCTGCTCACCGGCGATCCGATCGATGGCGGGCGGTGGGCGATTTGCGCGTTCTTCGCGACCTCACTGGCGCTGTTCAATGGGTTGCTGATCGCCGGTCGCGTACGCTGGCGGTGGTTGTGGATTGTGCTGTTTCTGCTGCTTCCGCACCAGTTTTTTGAGCGGCACGCGTATGTCCGCGCCATTGCGCCGGCGTTGATGTTCATGCAACTGGTTGTGTTGCTCCTGTTTCTGCGGCGCCCGCTTCTGGCCGGCCTGGCGACACTGGCGTATACGCACCTGTATCTCGGGGCCGTGATGTACGCGCCGCTGATTGTCGCGGCGTATGCGGCGGCGCACGTGTTCGGGCCGCGCGGCCGGCGCGACTGGCCGTGGATCAGTGTGCTGTGCTGCGCCATCGGCTGGGGTATTGGCGTCTTTACGTACCCTTATTCCGAAGGCATGTTCGAGTTTCTCCGCTTGCAGGTCTTCGGCTCAGGGCTCACGCCGGATATTGAGGTCGGCGGTGAGTGGCGCAGCTACGACGGCGTGTGGTGGTTCGCGGGTCAGATGAGCGGCGTGCTGCTGCTGACACTGGCGGCGACGGCGCTGGCGCGGTTCCGGTTCGGCCCGGCGCTGAATGGAAACGAACTGACGGTATTGCTGCTCAATGTCGGCTTCCTGGCGCTGACGCTGAAGGCCCGTCGGTTTATCGAGTATTGGCCGTTATGGGCGCTGGTCAGCGCGGCGTATCTGCAGGCGCCATTGGCCGATCGCATGGCGGCCTGGACGCGGCGCAGTTTCGCGCGTGCTGCGAGCGCCTGGCGCAAGCTGCTGGCGGGCGCGGCGGGTTTCGCGCTGCTGGTGCTCGCGGTCTACACGCTCTCACGCCTGGATCTCGACGATCTGAAGCCGTTTGCGCGGGCGTGGCAGTTGTGGCTGGTGGTCGCGCTGGTGGCGCTGCTGCCGCTGATCGAGCGGCGGCGGGCGCTGTTTGGCGGTGTCAGTCGCGCTTTCAGCGCGGCGCTGGCGATCGGCGGGCTGGGCGCGGTCGCGCTGATCGGCGGCGAGCGCTTCACGCAGGTGCAGAACGCGACGCGCTGTCAGTATGACCTGCCGGCGATCCGGGCGATGATGGACTATCTGAAGAGTGAATCCGATGAAGGCGATGTGGTGTTCACGGATGACTGGGACATTTTCCCCGTGTACTTCTACCACAACAGCAAGAACCGCTACATCGTGGGGCTCGATCCGAAGTTCACGCAGGCGCGGCGGCCGGTGCTGTGGGAGCGGTATGTGAAGATCTCGCGCGGGCAGACGCCGGCGACGATTGAAACGCTCGATCCCAATGATCAGACTCGCAAACAGATATCGGTCAAGATCGAGGATATCCGCGATCGTTTCGGCGCCAAGTGGGTGATCGTCGATCGCGACCATGACGGACTGGCGATTCAGCTTAACCGCGCTCGCGACTTTGCGGAACTTGTGTGGCCCGGACGCGATTTTGATCGCAATCGCCATGCGCCGTATCTGGTGTTTCGCGTGCGCGACGCGGGCGAGGCCTTTGAGCCGGTCGACCCGGCCACGCTGGATATCGGCGGCATGTTGTACCTCAGTCTGATGACGCCAACCGCCGCCGAGGGTGAAATCGGGCGCGACACGCTGCCCGGCGGCGGGACCATCCAGGTGGGCGAGCGCGGCCACCTGCGCGGCGTGGCGATTCCGGCGGGCGGCGCGGTGACGTACCCGATTCCGCCGGAGTATGTGACGCTGAGCGCATCGCTGGGCGCGGCCGAGACGGCGGAGGCGGTCAGCTATGAGATTCTGCTCGACGGGTTTCCGATCGAGACGGGCTTGGTGTCGGTCGCGGATGGCGCGACGGAGCTTTCAATCAACGTCATGGGCTCTGGCGCCCTGACGATTCGCGTGACGGGCGCGGGCGGTGTGCTGGCGCTGGGCTCGGCCCGGCTGGAGCGGGCGACGGATTGAGTCGCGGGTAGCGCGGGGGGAAGCTGGGCGGCGCCCAGCCTACGAGGCTTGTCGTGAAGCGCGCGGCCCAAAGGTCGCGGCTCGCCGCCTCACAGCGGGTCGAGATTTGACCAGATGACGACGAGAATCGTGATCGCGATATGGGCCTTGTAGAATCCCGCCAACGTGTGACGATTTGCGCGGCCTGCCGATGTGCACCCGAGATAACACAGCGGCGCCTGCAGGATCAGCAGGCCAAGCCCAATCTAGGCGCCCGCAATTCCATCGGTGATCGATCCAGCGCGCAGCGTGACGATCTGTGGGATTGCCCAAATGTCGAGTCCTATCAATAGGGGCAGCGGCAGCCACGTCAGCATCGCGCAACGCTCCTGTTCGCGACGGTGTTCAATCCGGGTCGGCGGCATCGACCGTCAATCACTTCTCGCCCGCCGCTCGGCGTTCGCGAAAGAATGCGCGGAGCAGCTCGGCCGCGTCGTCGGCCAGGATGCCGCCGGTGGTTGGCGGGCGGTGGTTCAGGCGCGGGTCTTCGGTGAGGTTGTAGAGTGAGCCGCATGCGCCCCCTTTAGGGTCGTAGGCTCCGAAGACCAGCCGCTCGATGCGCGACAGCACCAGCGCCCCGGCGCACATCGGACACGGCTCGAGCGTGACGTACATCGTGCAGCCCTCCAGCCGCCAGTGGCCGACGGACTGCGCGGCGGCGGTCAGGGCGATCATCTCGGCGTGGGCGGTCGGGTCCTGCAGTAACTCGCGCTGGTTGTATCCGCGGGCGATGATGCGACCATCGCGCACAACGACGGCGCCGACCGGCACATCGGCTGAATCCAGTGCGCGGACGGCGATCTCAAGCGCATCGCGCATGTGTCGGCGGTCGATGTCTTCCTGCGTCGGTTCGAGCATTTGATTCGCGCCTTCGACCCGGTTGCGTACCCTGCTTACACGATCTGCGTCGCGCCGGGGGCCAGTTCCGGGCGTGGGCGGTTCAATTCCGGCAGCGGCTCGGGCAGCACGCCGCGTACGCGCGGCCAGAGGAGCGCGCCTTCGATGATGATCCAGATCTGCAGGGCCATTACAAGCCCGCCGATCGTCACGAGCAAGTACTTCTGATTCGTGAGCCAGCCCTGCAACTGAATCCACATCGCCCAGTTCGTGAGCCCCATCATCAGCGCCGCGGGCGCGATCAGAAACCACAGCGGACGCCGATGCCGCAGCAGGTAGAACGCGATCACCAGGAACGATAAACCGGCGAGCATCTGGTTCATCACGCCGAAAATCGGCCACAGAATCAACCCGCCGGAGCCCGGGCCGCGCGGGCCGGCGATCATGGCGATGCCGCCGCCGGTGATGAGCGCGACGCTGGTCGCCAGATAGCGGTTGCGCAGCGCCCCGACGCCAAGCGCCGCGCCGAGTTCGCTGATGATGTAGCGTTGCAGGCGGGTGGCGGTGTCGAGCGTGGTGGCGGCGAAAGACGCGACGAGCACGGCCATGACGCTGATGGCGAATGTGATCGGCAGACCGACAGCGCCGAGCAGATTCGCTCCGCCTTCGATGAACGCGCCGATCTGTCGTGTCAGCGTCATGCCCGCCCATGATCCGGCGCCGTAGTACGCGTCCCAGGCGGCGCGGGCCATCAGTGGCGCGCCGCTCGCGTCGCGCAGCGGCACATACGCGCCGGCCAGCGCGCCCGCGATCGGGGCTTCGTAGGTGTACGCGCCGAGGCCGAGCCCCGCGCCGCAGGCGAGAATCACAATCACGGCCAGCCCACCCTCCAGCAGCATCGCCCCGTATCCGACGAGTTGGGCGTGTGATTCGCAACGAAGCTGCTTGCTGGTTGCGCCGCTGGAGACCAGGCAGTGAAAGCCGCTGATCGCGCCGCACGCGATCGTAATGAACAGAAACGGCCAGATCGGCGGCGCATCCGCCGGCGGATGGGCGTTGATCGCCGGCGCCACGAACGGCAGGCCGGCGCCGCTGAACGGCGCGATCAGCAGACCGAGAAACAGCAGCCCGAGCGCGAGCAGCAATTGATGGCTGTTGATGTAGTCGCGCGGCTGAAGCAGCGTCCACACCGGCAGCGTTGACGCGAAGAAGCAATAGACCAGCAGGATCAGGGTCCACACGACGACCGCGTTCGCATAGGGCGACTGCGCCGCGGCGACCGCCGATACGCCGTCCGCCGCGAGGCCGAGCGCGGTCAGATCGATCGGCAGCAGATAGGCGCCGACCCAGATCGCGAGGTACATGACGCCGAGCGCGAGCAGCGACGGGAGCAGCAGCCCGCCACCGCGGCGGTACACCCACCAGCCAATCGCGATCGCGATCGGGATCTCGATCCAGACGCTCAGCACGCTACTGGGGTACGTCGCGAAAATCACGGCGATGACCAGGCCGAAGATGCCGATCACGACCGTCAGCGCGAGAAACAGGATCGAAAGAAACAGCAGCCGGGCGCGCGGGTTGATCATGCGCGCGGCGACGTCGCCGATCGTCTGGCCACGACTGCGCAGACTGACCACCAGCGCGCCGAAGTCGTGCACCGCCCCGATGAACACGCTGCCGAGCAGCACCCAGATCAGCGCCGGTAGCCAGCCCCAGAAGACCGCGATCGCGGGCCCGACAATCGGCCCGGTGCCGGCGATGCTGGTGAAGTGATGGCCAAACACGACCTCCGGGCTCGACGGGACAAAGTCGTGGCCGTCGTTGACCTCCACCGCCGGGCAAACATGGGCGCGATCCAACTGAAACACCCGCCGCGCCAACCAGCGGCCATAGGTGTGATAAGCGATGAGATAGCCGACAAACGCCCCGACCGCGACCAGCAGCGTGGCGTAAGGGGCAACCGCTTCGAATATGGCGGACATGGGCGGCTTTTTCTCCGCGACACGCGGCGATCGATCGAATCGGACGTTGAGCGCGACATGATAACCGCCGGCCCCGGCGGGCGCGCAGGGGGGAGGCGTTATCAGACGCCGGAATCCGCGCGTTAGCAATCAGCCGCAACGCATCGAACGATATACCTTGAGCCGCTGCGCGCCGGCGGCTTGGCCAGGCTTTTTGGAGCGCCGCTATGTCGTTTCCGATGGACCTTCAGACGTTCGCATTTCGTTGGGCGGCGACGCAGACCGCGACGACGATGCTGTTCTTGTTCATGTTCGGGCTGCTGTTCAATTTCCAGGGATTCCGCTTCGGGCGGATGTTGTGCGGGATGATCGCCGCCGGAGGCGGGTTTGTGATTGGAACGGTGGCGGGGCCGGCCGCGGGAGCGCCGCAGTTCGGCTCGGTCGAGATCGGGGTCGGTCTGGCGATCGTGCTGTTTATCATCAGCGTCTTCGGACGGCGGGCGGCGCTGTTCATGTCGTCGACGTTCACGTGCGCAGCGCTGCTGTTCTACCTGTCGCGCCAGGTCGGGATCAAGGGCGACACGCAGTGGATCATGATGGCGGCGGGCGCGGCGACCGGCGTTTTCCTGCCAATGATCATGAAGCGCTGGTGCCTGATCGTACTGACCGTCATGCAGGGTGGGGCGATGATGCTGGTCGGTTTTGTTGGTTTGACGCATGCCGTGGCGCCGTCGCTGAGCGGAACGCTGCGCGAATGGGCGGCGACCTATGGTCTGCTGATGCCGATGTTCCTGGTGATGATGTGCGTGATGGGCTTTTCCTATCAGGCCAACGCGAAGCAGGGTGAAATGACCAGCGGCGGTAGCTTCGCGGATACGGTGGCGGATTAGGCGGTGAGGGCGCGGGGCCGCGCGGAGGCGGGGGCCCACGGTCGCTACGCCGCTTGAATTCCTGAGGCTCTCTCACTTCGTGGATTCCCGCCTGCGCGGGAATGACGGAAGGAGAGCCTGCGCGGGAATGACGGAAGGAGAGCCTGCGCGGGAATGACGAAATCCCGCGCGGGAATCACGGGGATGGCGCATTCCTTCTTCTTGGCGCGGCGCGGGGATGACGCGCGCTGGGGGTTCTACGAACCCGAGCCCGACGGCGGGCGTTGCGGGGGCGTCACTTCAATCGGGCCGAAGCGGTCTTCGTGCGCTTTGACGGTCTGCTGCAGCGCCATCATCAGGCGCTTCGCGTTGGACGGTTGCATCAACAGGCGATGTGACATTTGCACGACCGGCTGTTGCGCGCCGGGCATCGGCGACGTGGCGCCCAGATAGATCGTGACCTCCTCCGGCGCGCCGGCCAGCGCGAAGAAGTTGGCGTAGATCGTCTCCATCCGCGACGCGTCCAGCCGCACCTGCTGCTGTTGCTGGCCGGGATTCGGCTGCTGCGGGTTCTGATCCTCTCCGAAAATCATCTGACGCTCCAGACGCGCCTACTTCGCGCAGCAGGGTTTCTTGCAATTCGCCGGACAAGTGTGCTTGTTCGCACAGCAAGGCTTGTTGCAGTGAGGACCGCACTTGGCCTTGCTAGCGCAACAGGGTTTGGCGCAGTTGGCTCCGCACTTGCCCGCGCTCGCGCAGCACGACTTTGCGCAGTTCGAGCCGCAGGCCTTCACACAGCAGGTGGCTTCGCAGTCAGAACGGCATGATTCGCCGGCCGTGCAGCCAAGGCCGCAACACCGCGACTTCGCGGCGGCGTAGGGCGCGACGCGGTTGAGATTGATGGATTCGCCGTCGTGGGTCACGACCATGCGGTCGCCGTCCACGCGGCAGCCGTAAACGCGCTCGCCGTCGGCCGTGATGATCGTCAGGGCGCCATCGGCGAGCCGATAATGGCCGTCCATCACTTCGCGCTGCGCGCCGTACTCAGCCTCGGCGAGGAACGTGCCGTCGCCGGCGAGGGTCATGCGCGCGATGGTGACCTTGCCCGCCTGCTGGCCCGGCGCCATCTTCCATGTGCCGGCGACGCGCGAACTCGCGCAACCCGTCAACATCGCCACACTCACGAGCATCAGCCCGGCAATCCGCTTGAACATGTCGCTCCCTCTTCGCCGCACTTGGTCTGGTTCGCCCGCCGTCCCGTTTGACGCGGGCGTAGATTGTCTGATCGCCGATTGTCCGCGATTGGGGGGCGGTGTCAAACTGCCGGCGCGGAACCTCGGTCGGCTAGCGCGCCTTCAACGAGATCTCCGGGTTCAGCACGCGCTGGCCGAACACATTCTCAAAGTCCACGCGCACCCGAAACGCGCCGCTCCTGACGTCCGGCGGGGCGATCGTCATCCGCGTCAGGGCCGGGTCGACGCTGAAACTTGTCCAAGCGTCGTTGACCTTCACGCTGAACGAATCCTGCAGGATCCGCACGCGATCTTTCCCCCAGCCGCCGCGGCCGCGCAAACCGTCATCGAGCCCGATCACGATCGACTCGCCGGCTTTCCAGACGCCGTCGGCGGGTTCGATCAGGCGGATGCGCGGCAGGCCGGCGTGGGCCCAGCGGGCCAGCCCCAGGAACAGACCGTATGCCTCGCGCCGGTTGTAGACTGGATCGCGCAGGCGGGTTTCCTCCTCGGGATGGGTGTAGAACGACGCCTCGGTCAGCAGCGCGGGACCGCGCGCCGCGCGCAGCACGCCAAACCCCTCTTCGTACATGTTTTCATCCGACAGAATCGGGCAGGGGAGCTGGGTTTCCAGGCGCAACGCGTCCGCCAGACCGGCGACGAGGTAGCGCGCCGCGCACAAACTGGCCGGACTATGATCCGCGTCGCCGTGATAGAACACGGCGGAGTAATTGGCCTTTGGATTGCCCGCGGCGTTGTGGTGAATCGAGATGAACAGGTCGGCGCTGGCCCGATTCGCGACCTCGGCCCGGGCCCGCAGGTCGTGGCTGTTTTCCTTGTGCAGGTAGCGATCGGAATCGCGCGTCAGCGTGACTTCCGCGCCCACCTCGCGCAGAAAGTCGCGCAGGAACATCGCGACACGGAGATTTACTTCGGCCTCGCGCAGGCCGGTGGGTCCGCGCTTATAGCCCGGAATGTCGCCGCGACCGCCGTGGCCCGGATCCAGCGTGATTTTCACGCCCCTCAGATGTTCGGCGTACGGCGGAATCGGGAACTCCGGCGGCGCCTGGCGCGACCAGGGATAGTCCGCGCCGCGGGCGACACCGGGATCGGGCAGAATCACGCCGTCGCCGCGGTCGATCAGGCGCTCCACCCGCGTCTCTGCCGGGCGCAGCCAAAGCGTGAGGCCCGCGCCGACGGCGCCGCCGATCAGCCAGGGCATGGCCCAACGGAGCAGACGCTGGCGAATCGTGCGCTGCTTCATCGCGTGCCGGTGGCCGGCTCCAGCTGATCGAGTGTGGCGCGAATCGCCGCGTCGAGTTGCGGTTGGCGACCCGCCTGCTCATCCGCGGGCGTTTCTTCGACCTTGACGGTCGGCTCGGCGCCGGCGTCTTCCATATCCACCTTGTCGGGCAGCGTGTACCAGCCGCGGAACGGCATGCGGATCATCGAGCCGTCGATGAGCGGGTAGGCCCCGGTGCTGATGACGGCTCCCCAGGTGGTCATGCCGACCAGCGGGCCACGTTTCAGGTTCTTGAACGCGTGCGAGACGATCTCCGCGTTGGAGTAACTGAACTGGTTGCACATCATTGTCGCCGGCTTGGGCCATGAGTAGAAAATCAGGCGACCCTGCGGATAGCCGGGTTCGCCGCCACGACCGATCGTGTACGCGTGGCGGCGGACATTCAATACCGCCATGACCCAGTCCGCCGTCCAGCCGCCGCCGTTGTTTCGCACGTCGACGATCAGACCATCCTTGCCATGCGCAGCGGCGTAGAGGTCGCGCTCAAAAACGTTGAAGGACCCTTCGTCCATGCCGCGAATGTGGACATAGCCGACGCGCCCGCCGGAATTCTCTTCGACGTAACGCCGATTGGCCGCGACCCAAGCCTCATATTCGAGATCGCGGAACTCGGCGCCGCCGATCGGGCGGATGACGACATCGGTTTCGGGTTTCGGCTTTTCATCATCGGCCGCGGCGACCGGCTGAACGCGCAGGATCAATTCCTGATCGACGGTGTCGATGAGTGTTTCTTCGATGTCGCGCGCGGGCCCGACCGGCGTGCCGTTTACGGACAACACAACGTCGCCAACGCGCAGCTTGCTTTCGGCGCGATCCGCGGGGCCGTAGGGCGTCACGCGGGAAATGCGCAGCCCCGGGCCGGCGTACGCCGGGTCAAATTCCAACCCGAGATAGCCGAGTCTCTCACCGCCGCCGGCGGCGCTGTTGCGATAGCCCAGATGCGAGCCGTTCAGATGTCCTTGTAACTGATCGAAGATCTCGCCGAGCTCGGCGTCGGTGTGTGTCGACAGTGCGAGGTCGCGATACTTGTCGGTCAACGCGGCCCAGTCGAGGCCCTTGAGCGTCGGGTGATAGAACCGCAGGCCGAGCATCCGGGCCGCGTCGTCGAACTTCTGCGCGGCTTGCGCCTGGCGGTCGATCCGCATGCGGGCGGCGAATTTGTGCGTCTTGGCGTCGCTGCCGTTGGCTTTCGCGGAGCCGGGCGTGCCGCCCTTGAGATAGAAGACGCGTTTTCCGTCGAGCTGGAAGTGCAGCGCGCCGACCGCGCCGGAGATCGCCTGCTTCTGGTCTTTGCCGTTCCACTTGATGTAGTAGGCGGCCGGATCGCCGTCGTGCCGACTGACGAAGACAAACTCCGCCCCGCTCGGCGCCATCGCGTAGCTGGTCTGGTCGCCCGGGAGGGATACGACGCGCTTCAGCCGCAGGTAGGCGGTGTCCAGGTCCCACGGACGATCCACTTCATCGGTTTTCTTGTCGTCGTCCTTCTTTTCTTTCTTCTCGTCTTCGAGGAATTCCTTCAGCAACGCGCGGAGGCGCTTTTCAATCGAGTCGCCGCCTTCCTCGCTTTCCGGGGTCTTGTCATCGGCCGGCTTGTCGGGCGTCTCGGCGGCCGCCGCCGCGCCGGCGAGCTGGATGGCGCCGCTGGCGACACACTTCTTCAGGGGCTCGCGCTTGCCGACGTCCTTCTCCGCCTGCTCAAAGTACGCGTACATCTCCGACTCGGACAATTCGTACAGCGAGGGCGACAGATAGGCGACGTAAATGTCCACGTTCTGCCCTTCGCGCTGTGAGGCGAACGCCAGCAGCTTCCCATCGGCCGACCATTGTGGGTTGCCGTCCGAATCCGGATGGCGCGAGATGTTCGTCGCGGGCTTTTCGCCGTCGGCGGAAACGATCCAGACGTCCGGGTTGTACTCCGCATCCTCGATTTCATAGGCGATCCACCGGCTGTCCGGCGACCATTGATAGGTCGGCCAGTTGAAACCGCTCACCAGCGTCTTCTCCTCGCCCGATTTGAGATCGCGAACGATCAGGGAGCCGAGGCCGCGCACGAACGCGAGCGACTTGCCGTCCGGCGAGACGCGCGGGTTCTGTTCGAACGCGGGATTGTCGGTGACGCGATCGATCTTGAATCGCAGCGATTGCGACAGCGCCTTGGGCGGGTCTTCGGCCGATGTGGCGCGATAGACATCTTCCTGCCCATCACGGTCCGAGATGAAGTAAAGCGCTTTGCCGTCCGGCGACCAGACGACGTGTCGATCGCGCGCGGGCGATTCGGTCACACGCCGCGTCGGCTTGTTCTCCTCGGTCGAGGTGACGAAGATCTCGCCGTACAGCACGATCGCGATTTCGTCGCCCTTGGGCGAAGCCTCAAGTTCGTCCGCATCGCTGCTCCAGCTCTTGCGTTCATAGCGATCCGACGGATGATCCGTGGCGGCGTCGATCTCGATTTCGCGCGCGTAGCCGTTCGGCAGTGTCATCACCAAAACGCGGTCCCACTTGGCGTACGCGAGCGTGGACTCATCGGCGGATACGGCGAATTCGCGCACGCGATCGCCGGTCACCTGCGTGATCTGCCGCGCTGCGCCGGCCGGTGGCTGGTACCAGACATCGTGCAGGCCGCCGCGATCCGAGAGGAAGTAAATGCCGCTTCCGTCGCGGTTCCACATCGGCGACGCGTCGGTTCCCTCGAAGGTCGTCCAGCGCGAGAAGGCGCGATCGACGTTCGGGGCGTTGAGCTTGTAGGACCAGATGTCCCAGTTGGCGGCGCCGCGATAGCCGGTCCGCCACCAGCGCGATCCGCCGCGTGTGAACACCAGGCTCGCGCCGTCGGGGCTGATGCGGGCGTCGGTCGCGCCGCATTCCATGACGCGCTGCGCTGCGCCGCCCTCGACGGGGACGCGATAGACGCGCGCCAGCCACGGCACCTCGCCGGCCTTGCGCGAATGAAAATAGACGTGCAGATTGTCGGGCGAGAAGTCGGTCGGCGTTTCGGGGCGATCGGAGAACGTGAGTCGTCGAATCCGATCGCCGTTGACGCTCATGACGTAGACATTGTCAGAGCCGTAGCGGTCGGACGAAAAGGCGATCTGCTGTCCGTCATGCGACCAGACCGGGCTGGCTTCGCGGGCGGGGTGAATCGTCAGCCGCCGGGCCGTTCCGCCCGTAGTGGGGACGGTCCAGATGTCGCCGGCCCATGAGAACGCCAGCGCGGCGCCGTCAGGCGACAGCGAGAGATTGCGGGCATAGGTGACGGGTTCGGCGCGCAGCGGCGCGGCGCACAGTGCGATCATGAAGGCGGCGAGAATGGACATTCGTCGCATGAAGCGGTCTCCGGAGGTCTTTGATTCGATGGAACGCAGCCGCCCTCGGCCGCGCCGCGCCCACGGCCCAGATTCGTCATTCCGCGCGGCGGCCCGGATTCGTCGGTTCCGCGCAGCGGTCCGAATTCGTCATTCCCGCGCAGGCCCAAATTCGTCATTCCCGCACAGGCGGGAATCCACGGCCACTCAGTGCGTGGACCCCCGCCTGCGCGGGGGTGACGATTTACGCGCTTGTCGCCTGCGCGCGGGGCTGTCCGCGGCCACTGGACGCCTGCGGGCGCGGGGGCGACGCTACCCCGCCTGCGCGGGGGTGACGATTACCGCTTGTCGCCTGCACGCGGGGCACCCGGCGGGCGCGACGAAAACGCGCCGCGTCAGCGACTCTTCAGGTCCGACACGATCCCGGTCATCGACGCCTTCGCGTCGCCCAGCAGCATCGCGGTGTTCTCCTTGAAGAACAGCGGGTTCTCGATGCCGGCGTAGCCCGGGTTCAGACTGCGTTTGCAGACGATGACCGCCGCGGCTTTATCGACGTCGAAAATCGGCATGCCGTAGATCGCGCAGCTCGGGTCGTCGCGCGCGCCGGGATTCACCACATCATTCGCGCCGATAATCAGCGCGACATCCACCTGGGCCATTTCCGAGTTCAATTCGAGATCATGCAACTGCTCGTATGGCACGTTCGCCTCCGCCAGCAGCACGTTCATATGCCCCGGCATGCGACCGGCGACCGGGTGAATCGCGTACTTGACGTTCACGCCGCGGGCGGCCAGCAGATCGCCCATTTCGGCGACGACGTGTTGCGCCTGGGCGACAGCCATGCCATATCCGGGCACGATGACGACATTCCGGGCCGCTTCGAGCATCATGGCGGCTTCTTCGGAATCGACCTTGCGATAGCTGACATTGGCGCTGGGCCCGCTCGCGCCCGGCGCGCCGCCGGCGTCCTGTCCGAATCCGCCGGCCAGCACATTCACCAGCGAGCGATCCATCGCCTTGCACATGATCATCGTCAGGATCAGACCCGACGCGCCGACCAGCGCCCCGCTGATGATCAGCCCGAAATTATTGAGCACAAAGCCGGTGGCGCAGGCCGCGATGCCGGAGTACGAATTGAGCAGGGACACGACGACCGGCATATCGGCGCCGCCGATCGGCACGGTGAACAACACGCCGATCGCGAGCGAAATCAGCAGCAGCAGCACGACCGCCCACGTGGCGGTGGGGGAGAACCCGAGCGTCAGGGTCAGCGCCAGCGCCGCGGCGATCATCGTGAAGTTCACGAGATGTTGCGCGGGGAATGTGATCGGGTTGCTGATGCGCACGCCGGCGATGGTCATGCCCCTCAGCTTGCCGAAGGCGACCAGACTGCCGGTCAGCGTCCACATCCCGATCAGCAGGCTCAGGCCGATCGCGACGGCCGTGTCGGTCATCAAGGCTTCGTCCGCCGGGCGCGGTCGCCAGAATTCGCCGAGCGCCACGACCGCCGACGCGGCTCCGCCGGAGCCGTTGAAGAGCGCGACCATTTCGGGCATCGATGTCATCGCGACGCGCGTGGCGGCGATCGCGCCGATGCCGGCCCCGACGAGAATACCGGCCGCCAGCACGCCAAAGCCGATGACGTGGTGATCGACCAGCGTGACGATAATGGCGAGGAGCATGCCGAGCGACGCGACGCGGTTGCCGTTCCGCGCCGTGCGCGGCGATGACATCATCTTGATGCCGAAGACGAACATGATCGCGGCGGCGACATAGAAGATGCGTTCTACGAAGGCCGTCAGCGCGCCGCCGTGCGCCGCGCCGGCGACGACTTCTACAGCGTCGGCCGCCTCGGTCTGCAGCGCCAGCATCCAGTGGGATAGTGAGTTCATTTGCGGGAAGTCGCCTTAGCGTTGCTTGAATTTTGAGAGCATGCGATCGGTCACGAGGAATCCGCCGACGACGTTGATCATCGCGAACACCACCGCGAGGAATCCGAAGGTGTAACTGATCGCGCCGTAGGGGCCGCACGCGATCAGGATCGCGCCGACAATCGTGATGCCGGAGATCGCATTCGCGCCGGACATCAGCGGCGTATGCAGCGTCGGCGGCACCTTGGAGATGATCTCAAACCCCAGAAAAACAGCCAGCGCCAAGATCGCAAGATTGATTCCGAGCGTTTCGAGCATGCCCTTTAGCTCCCGCTTTCACTGACAATTTGTTTCGCCCGTTCGTTCACGATTTCGCCGTTCTCCGTCAGCATGCAGCCGGCGATGATCTCGTCGTCGCGACTGATCTTCAGTTCGTTGTCTTTCCAGAATTCGAGCACGAACGACGTGAGATTGCGCGACCAGAGCACGCTGGCGTGATACGGCATGGTTGACGGCAGATTCAGCGGCGCGCAGATCTTGACCTTGTGTGATTCGGAGGTCTCGCCCGGCTTGCAGAGTTCGCAGTTGCCGCCGGCCTCGGCCGCCAGATCGACAATGATCGAGCCCGGCTTCATTTTCGAGACCATTTCGGCCGTAATCAGGCGCGGCGCCTTGTAGCCGCCGATCAGCGCCGTGGTAATCACGACGTCATTCTCGGCGCAGCGGGCGCCGACGAGTTCGGCCTGTTTGCGATAGAAATCGGCTGACAATTCGCGGGCGTAGCCGCCTTCGGTTGTCGCCTTTTCTTCGGTTTCCACGCCAACCCAGCGCCCGCCCAGGCTTTCGATCTGCTCGCGGACTTCGGGCCGTGTGTCGGTGGCCTCGACCGTCGCTCCGAGGCGCCGACCGGTGGCGATCGCCTGCAATCCCGCCACGCCGGCGCCGATCACGAACACCTTGGCGGCGAACACCGTGCCGGCGGCGGTCATGAACATCGGGAAGTAGCGCGGCAGTTCGTTGGCGGCGATCAGGACGGCCTTGTAGCCGGCGATATTCGCCATCGAGGACAGGGTGTCCATCGACTGGGCCTTGGTGGTGCGGGGAATCCAATCGGTCGAAAAGGTCGTGACGCGGCGCGCCGCCAGGCGTTTCAACGCGTCCGTGTGGCGCTGCGGCACCAGGCTGCAGAGCAGCCGTGAACCGTCCGGCAGCAACGTGGTTTCGGCCTCGTCGGGCGGCTGGACTTTGTAGACGAAGTCCGCCTTCGCGAGCGTCGCCCTGGCGTCCGGCGCGATTTCGGCTCCGGCGGCCTGGTAGTCGGCGTCGAGGAACATGGCGGTCGCGCCGGCTCCGGCCTCGACCGTCACGTTCAGACCGGCTTTCACGAGTTTCTTGACCGACTCTGGAACGAGCGCCACCCGGCGTTCACCGGGCGACGTTTCTTTGATGACGCAGACTTTCATTCGGATCTCATCACTGACGCGCAGCCGCGAGGCTCACAACTCCCGCGGCGACGGCATTGTAGCGTGACGGGCGCGGCGCGAAAGGCGGCGGATTGATGTTGTCAGGGTTGGTCCAGCGCGTACACTGCGGCCCGCAAGGATTCCAGCCGTTGCCCCAGCTCGATGCGGGCGGCGTCATCCTCAGCCGGGCAATGGTCCACGGCGCGCTGCGCCGCGATCAGCGCGTTCGGCAGATCGCCGGCCGATTCGCGCGCCAGGGCCAGCGTGTCGAGAAAACCGTACAGGAAGGGGTCGCTCTCGGCTTCGGCTTGGGCGCAGACGCGCTCGGCGAGCCGCACCGCGAGCGCCGCGTCGTCCGGTGAAATGGGTCGGACGGATACGAGCAGCATGGCGAACGAGTTCGCGGTCTGCATGGGCAGATCGCGCTCCGCCGCCTGACGAATCAGGCCCGTGACGTGCGCGATCAGATCCGCCGGGGCGCTTTCCCAGCCGATGGCCTCGAAGATCAGCGGCAGGTTCCCCATCGCGGCGGTGATCAACGGGTGCGAGACGGGGAGAATCTCGGGACAAGCCCACAACACCTCGGACATCGGCTCCAGAGCCGCGTCGGGCGCGCCGGTCTGAAGATACGCCGCGCCGATGTTGTAGACCGAAAGCAGCGTGTTCGGATGGCGCGGCCCGTGGATGCGTGTGCGCTCTTCCAGCACCTGGCGCATCAGCGGCAGCGCCTGATCGGCGCGGCCGGTCCGCAGATAGTGCGCGGCCAGGCTTTGCCGCGCGATGACCGTCGCGTGGGCGCCGATTCCCGGTCCGCGCTCGCCGCGGGCGATCGCGTCGAGGAACAGCCGCTCGGCTTCGTCGGGCTGGTTCAAGGTGATGAGCGTGCCGGCGAGATTCTGGATGGCGCCGATGGTGCGCTCGTGGTCCGCCCCGAACACCTGTTCGGTGAGCGTGACCAGCCGCTCCTCAATCGCGCGGGCCTCGGCGGATCGTCCTTTGGCGTTCAGCATCAGGGCATAGTTGCCCAACAGGCCGAGATAGGTCTGATTCGTCTCGGTATATGCCCGCCCGGCGCGATCGATCAGGCCCTCCATGATGGTCAGCGCTGCGTCCACTTCGCCTTTTTCGTAAATTAACGAGGCGAGGTTGGATTGACTGCTCAACAGCGCCGGATGGTCCGGGCCATACACCGCTGCGCGAAAGGCCACCGCTTCCCGCAATTGGGCTTCCGCCTTCGGCCAGACGCCCAGGGCCCAGTACGCGTTACCCAGCACGTGGTGCAATCGGCCGCGTACCGCGTCGCTGACCTCCAGCTTACCGCTCGACAGATCGGCGGCGGCGTCATCGAGCATCTCCGCCACGCGCACATCCTTGCCGCGCTCATCGGGGTCAACAGACGCGATCAGGCGGCTGAGAAAGTCCGTCACCTTCTCGGCTTCGTTCAGCGCGCTCTTGGCCACGTCCCGCTCCGACTGGGCATCGGCGAGCGCGGCCTGCGTTCGCGCTTGCTCCTCCTGAAGCTGCCCCAAGGCGGCCTTGGTGCGACCCTGAGCGCGCTCGACACGGTCCAGCGCCCAGCGCGACGCGCCCAGCGCGCCGATCAGCGCCAGGCCCATCATCGCGCCGGCCGTGACCGCGAGCCGGTGCCGCCGCACGAATTTGCGCGCGAGATAGACGCGTCCGGTCGGCCGGGCGTCGATCGGCTCATCACTCAGGTAGCGCTCAATATCGCGGGCGAACGCGAGCGCCGTCTGATAGCGGCGGGCGGGTTCGGGCTCGATCGCGCGCATCACAATCCAGTCCAGTTCGCCGCGGACCGCGCGGGATAACCGTTCGGCGTCGCTCGCGCGGTGGTTTGTCGAGGCGCCGTCTGGCGCGCGACGCGCCCTGAGGCGTTCCGACGGCGTGGGGAACCGCGCGTTGTACAGGACGCTCGACAGGTCGCCGACGCGCATCGAACGGACCATGTCTTCGGTCAATGGCGTGTCGCCGGTCAGCAGTTCGTACAGCACCACGCCGAGCGAGTACACGTCAGATCGGGTATCCACCGCGGCCGGGTCGAGCGAGGCCTGCTCGGGCGGCATATAGCGCGGCGTGCCGATGACCTGGCGCACGAGCGTAATCATCGACACGTCCGTCAACGGCTCATCAATCGCCTTGGCGATACCGAAGTCGATGATCTTCGGCGTCGCTTCGCGATCCACATCGGCCACGAGCAGATTCGACGGCTTCAGGTCGCGATGGATGATCCCCTTCGCATGCGCGTGCTGCACCGCCAGGCATACCTTGATGAACAGCCGCAGCCGGGCGCGCAAATCAAGCCGTCGTTGTTCGCAGTACTTGGTGATCGCGGCGCCTTCCACGAGCTCCATCGCGAAGAAGGGCGCGCCGGACGGCGCCGCGCCGGCGTCAAAGATGCGCGCGATCGATGGATGCGTCAGGCGGGCCAGCGCCTGGCGCTCGGCGTCAAAACGCGCGATGACCGAATCGCTGTGTGCGCCCGGGCGCAACAGCTTCAGCGCCACCTCGCGCCGCACCGGCGCCTCCTGGGTTGCGCGATAGACCACGCCAAAACCGCCTTCGCCGATTTTCTCGCCGAGCGTAAACGCCCCGACGCGGTCGCCGACGCCTTCGGTCCGGAAGGCGCGCTCGGCTCCGCTGATGCGCGCCGCCTGGGTCGGATCGCGCAGCATGGTCGTGGCCTGGTCCCAGGCCGCCACGAGCTCGCGCAGGCGGTTCCGCAGGTTCGTGTCTGCGCCGGCCGCTTCGTCGATATAGGCCGATCGCTCCGCCGCGGACAGCTCGACCGCGTGCGCCAGCACATCTTTCAGCCGACTTTCCGGCGATTGTGTCTGGGTCATGCCTTTGGGTCCATCAGTTCAGCGAGGCGCGCCCGGGCAAAGTTCCAGTCGCGAATCGCGGTGCGCCGCGAAACGCCGGCGACATCCGCCGCTTCGTCGATCGACAGGCCGGCGAAGAAGCGCAGCCGCGTCATTTCGGCTGCGCGCTCGTCCTCCAGCTCAAGCCGCTCCAGCGCGTCGTTGAGCTCAAGCAGTCTGCCCGGATCGGTAGTCAGGCCGCATTCGTCGTCAAACAGCGCCTGGCCGCGCTGGCCGCCGCCACGCTTGTCGGCCAGCCGGGCCCGCGCGTGATCCACCAGAATCCGCCGCATCGCCTCCGAGGCCACGCGAAAGAAGTGCCGGCGATCGGCGAACTCAATCTGCGTGACGCCGATCAGACGCATGTAGGCTTCGCTGACGAGGGCCGTCGCCTGCAACGTGTGGTTGGCCCGTTCGCCGCGCATTTGCGCCGCCGCGATCGCGCGCAGGTCCGCGTAGACCGCGTCAAACAGCCGCCCGGCGGCTTGCGGGTCGCTGCCGGCGGCCGCCAGGAGTTGGGTGACGTCTGGCCGCATTCCCGCAATTCTGGCCACGGTTCGCCGTGGAAACAAGTATCGGGGCGCAGAATGGCTCGAAACCGTGCCAGACTGCGCCTTCATCCAGGTGGGGTTTTCCCGCGAATCACCTCCGTGCCCGGCCACTCTGGTCGGGCGCGTTTTCGGAATTGGGAGTCGGCATGGACCCGGCGCCACTCAACACTCAGGACAGGGCGCTGTTGCGACGGTTTCGGGCCGGCGACATCGCCGCGTCGCCCGAGAACGCGGGGGCGCTGACACGCGTCGTTTGGGTACACACCCGTCTGTGGGGGCCGGTCGCCGCCGGGGCCCAATTGACCCGGGCAGCGCAGGCCTGGTCCAGCGCTGATGAAATCGACGCGGTCGTGGGCGCGATCAGCGCCGCGGATGCGGCCGACACGTTGCCCGCGTGCTGCTCGAGCGAGTTTGCCTGGCGACATCCGGAACTGGTGGATTGGCTCGCGCGACGGCTGCCGTGGCGCGCCGAATGGAGAGATGCGCGGGACTAGCCTTCGATGCTCAGGGAAGCGCGTGGCGGTTCGGGCGGGGCGTTATCCTGCGCGCGAAACGCGGCCACTTTGTCCATCAGCATCGTCCAGGTCTCGCGCAGGTGCCGCAGGACGCTGAGCGCCTCGTCAATCGGGCCGACATCGCGCCGCAGGCAACCGTCTACGAGCCGGCTGTAGACGAAGTTGTACAACCCGGCCATCTGGTCGACGAGTTCCGGGTTGACCTCGCGATTCAGGCCGGCGGCGAGTTGCAGCGTAATCCGCTGGGCGCGCTCCAGCGCATGATATGCGCCTTCCAGGTCGCTGGCGGCCAGGGCTTCGCGCCCTCGTGTCGCGAAGCGGATACCGCCGTCAAACAACATGAGCTGCAGCCGCTCCGGGGAGGCGGTCATGACGGTGTTGCGAAGATACTCCTGCGACCCGTGGGCGTTCATGGTATGTCCATCGTCCCGTAAACAGGGGCGTCTGCATTAGTGTTTGAACGCGCAAGTTTCCCCCCGGCGCGCGGTTCCGGCGGCCCGCGGCGATTTCAGTCCGCCGGTTCCGGACGGGCGGCGCCGGCCGTCAGATTGGTGAACAAGCGGTCGATCTCGGCCAGTCGATCAACAGGGGCGCGAAACAGCAGGGTGATGTCGGCGGCGAACTCTTCGGAATCGAGCAGGCATTCCTTGTCGACGAGTACGCGGCGGGCGCGCTCCAGCACGGCATACGGGACGCGCACCCGCAGCCCGACACGTTCGATTTTCTGCACGCGTTCACACGCGGCCAGCGCGGCTTTCGCCGATTCCGAATAGGCCTGTACCAATCCGCCGGTTCCGAGCTTGGTTCCGCCGAAGTAGCGGGTGATGACGAGCGCAACGTCGCCGATGTCCGCGCCGCGCAGCACCGCCATCGTCGGCGGACCGGATGTGCCGGCGGGTTCGCCATCATCGCTGAGGGCCTCGTTGACGCTGGCGCCGTAGCCGATGCGGAACGCGTAGACATGATGTGTGGCGTCCGGCATTTCGGCGCGCATTTCTCGGAGGAAGTCCTGCGCCGCGCGCATCGTCGGGGCCATGTCGATCGTGGCGATGAAGCGAGAGTTCGATGCGCGGGTTTCCACGCGCGTTCGCGCTTTCGGGATCGGATAGCGGCTCATCGCTACGGCGCGCCCGCCGCGGCCGCCATCAGGTCTTCCACGCGCAGCCCGGCGGTGTCCGCGTAGCGCTGGGCGAAGTCCGCCAGGGTGTCGGGTGTGATCCACTCGTAGTGCGCGACGCGACTCGTCGCCGGGTTGGCGACGCCGGTAATCGCCTGCACCGCCAGCGCGATCGCCTCGGCGCCGACCTGTGGATCGAGCGGTCCGACCAGCGCCGCGACGCGGCCGGATTGCAGCACCGGCCAGGCCGGCGGCGGGGCCCCCAATGTCGCCAGCATTGTCGCCCGCTGGCCGTCGCGCGCGAGTTCCTCCAGCTCCGGCATTCGCCGAGCGGCAAACGCGAGCCGCGCTTGCGGGTCCAGTGACACGATCAGGCCGACATTCGGGAACGCCTCCCGCACGTCGCGAATCGCGAGCGTGAAGCTTGAGCTTGGCGTGACTTCGCGATCGGTCAACATGCTCATCACGCGCTGGTCCGCGCCCTGAAACGTGCGCAGCGCCAACTCGTCGGCCGTGGAGAACGGCGCCTGATGCAGCAGCGCGTAAGAGCGCCGATGCGGGGCGATCGTCGGCAAACGGCGCGCCAACTCGCCGGCGGCCCCGGGATAATCGATGTACACATGCCCGTAGCAGTCCGGCGTTTCGGCCGAGCCGGTAATCGCGACCAGCCGGATGCCGACGTTTCGCGCCTGATCGGCGAACGTGTCCGCTTGGCGCGGTTCCGGAACCCACACGCAAATCACCGCGGCGGACGTTTTCAGCGCCAGATCAAAGGCCTCTTGCAGCGCCGCGGGGTCGGTCGATATCGGCGCGGTTGACTGGAAGTGCACGTTACCGAGTTGTTCGGCGGCCTCCTGCGCCCCGGCGATGACGTAGGTGGACCGCGCGTCGCTGCGCGGAGGACCGATAAACACAATGCCGGCGTCGGCGTCCGGCCGCGAGCCGAGGCCGCTGTACTCGTCCTTGCAGGCCGTTGAACCTGCGAGCAGCAAGCTCCCCAGCCAGACGCTCAGCCGCCAGATGCCCGAGCGGGCTTGGGGGCGGGCGTAGCGAGAATTCGCGCCAGGTTGTCCGGGTCGCATCCCCATCTTGCCGATTCCGGTATAATGCAAATGACCTCGGCTGGCGACCACCTGGTCTGGCCGGCCTTGGATTTGAATCGGCGCCCGCGCGGATGTCGCGGCGCCTTACGCTGAACGAAAGGATGCGGATCATGCGGCTCTTCGCCACCGCGTTGCTGGTCTCGGCTATCTCGTCAATGGCTATTGGGCAAACTACCGGCGGCGGGGCGGCCGAATTACCGGGCCCCGTGCCGACGTTCGCGGAGTTGCTGGACGACTCCGGCATCGCGGATAAATCACCGTCAGAAAACGCGCGGGGTGGGTCGGTCGCGGCGCGTTCACCGGGCCGCATGGTCTCGGCCGCGCGAGCGCAGCATCAGCAGTTCCAGCAGGTGCGGGTTAATCTGCGGCGTTCAAACCCGGGCGCGGAAATCGCGCTCCCAACCCCGACTCCGACCGGTTCCAGTGGGACCACCGGAAACGTGCTGATCGACAGTCTGCTCGGAAATCTCGGCGGGCTGGGTGGACTGCTCGGGAATCTGGGTGGAACCGGGACGACCGGAACCGGAACTGGCACGACCGGCTCGAACATTCCGTCCAATATTCCGCAGGAAGCGATTGATCTGCTCCGCAACGCCGGCATCGATGTGAATTCGCTGTTTGCCAAGCAGATCGACGACGCGACCGAGTCGCCGAAAACGGATTCCCGCGCCCAGACGACCGGCGAGGAAGAAGAGGAAGACTTCCTGCCGCGGCTCTACACGAGTTGGGTGCAGACAGCCTTTACCGCGCTGACCGTCGGCTTCCAGGCGCCGGCGTTTATCGACGCGGTGGCCGAGTTCCTGCGTCCGGCGTTCGGCCTGCCGCCGACCTCATCCGAGACGACGACCAATGGCCAAAACACCGGCGGCGGGGGTGTGCCGGCCGGGCAGTAGCGCCAAGATATTGATGTGAACCCGCCGCCCGCGATCTTGCGCGCGGCGGACATTTCTTGCTCTCGCGCGACGCCGCGTATCGACGCGAGGCGGTTTGCTGATGGAGATTTAACATGTCCGCCAGTGCTCGCAAATCGGCGATGTTGGCGCATTTGGCGATCGGGATCAGCGGCGGCGGCGCGATCTGGGCGATCGGATACGGCATTCGGATCGCGTTCGCTGGCGGTATGCACGCTGAGATCTGGATTGTCGCCGGCGTGGTCGCCCTGGGGCTGGCGCTGCTCCAGTTTTCTCAGTTCCTGCTGCAGTGCAAGCGCGTCAATCACGGTTTGCGTCAATACGAGACGATGCTGGACCTCGTTGATCTGACCCGTCGCCAGGTGGATCACGCCCGCGCCGTCGCCGAGAACAGTTCTCTTTCCGACTGGGCCAAGCGGGTTGTCTATCGCGAGAAGGACTACGAGTTTCTGCGGGACACGATCGAATCCGCGATCGTGCGGCAGGATTGGGAAGCGGCGGATCACCTGATTGCCGATCTTGAGCAGCATCTCGGTTACGCCGACGCGGCCCGCGCCCTGCGCGAAAAAGTGACGCAGGCGCGCAGCGCGACCAGCGAAGAGAAAATCGCGGCCGCCGTGCATCGCGTGGAAGCGATGTGCGACGGTCGCAAGTGGAAGACCGCCGAGCGCGCCGTCGAACGCCTGATGGGACTGTTTCCCGGCGAGCCGCGGATCGCGGCGCTGCCCGCGCGCGTCAACGATCGCCGCCAGCAGTTCAAACGAAAGCTCCTGAACGATTACGACGCGGCCGTGCGCGAACAGAATGTGGATCACGCTCACGAATTGCTGCTTGAACTCGATCAATACCTGACGGCCAATGAAGTCAGCGCGCTGCGCGAGTCCGCCCGCGGCGTCTTCAAGGCGCGCCTGTTGCAGATGGGCGTGCAGTTCTCGCTCGCCGTGCACGACAAACACTTTGATCAGGCGATTGCGATCGGTGACGCCTTGCGCAAGGAGTTTCCCAACAGCCGCTACGCGCAGGAGATCAAGGCCATGATGCCGCGCCTGCGCACGATGACCCGAAAGTCGCGGGAGACGAATGTCGCCACCGGCTGAGCGGTTCGCGCGGCGCTTCGGGCATGCGCCCACAGTCATCGCCCGCGCGCCCGGTCGGGTGAACCTGATCGGCGAGCATACCGACTACAACGAAGGCCTTGCGCTGCCGATCGCGATCGGGCGGGCGGTCCTCGCGGTCGCCGCCCCGCGCGCCGACGCGTCCATGCGCATCAGCTCCGACGCGTTCTCCAATGAGATGATCACCGTCGACCTGTCGCGCCCGCGCGACGCGACCCCGCCGGAATGGGCGCGCTTGCCGCTCGCCGTCGCCGCGGGTCTGCGCGATTTTGGCGCGCGCCTCGAAGGCTTTGATCTGTCGATTGAATCGGACTTGCCGATCGGCGCCGGACTTTCCAGCTCCGCCGCGGTCGGCGTCGCCGTGGGGCTGGCGTTGGCGCACCTGGCCGGAGAGCCATTGGCGACGAATGAGCTGATTGACTTGTGTTGCGCGGCGGAGCGCGACGCGTCCGGCGTGCCGTGCGGCGTGCTGGACCAAAGCGCCAGTCTGCTGGCGCGGGCCGGGCATGCGCTGCTGCTGGATTGTCGCACGCGCGAAGTGGAACAGATTCCGCTCGGCCTGTCCGATGCGGTGTTTGTGGTGGTTGATGGCGGAGACGCGCGCCAGCTGCGCGATTCTCAATACGCCGAGCGGCGCGCGGAGTGCGCCGCCGCCGCCGCGTATTTTCGACAGTATGACCGGGACGTGCGGGCGCTGCGGGATGTGCCGGTGTCGCGTGTTCGGGCGCACGCGGCGGAGATGGACCCGCGTCTCGCGGCCCGCGCGATGCACGTCGCCACGGAGAACGAGCGCGTCACGCTGGCGGTGGAGTCGTTGCGCCGCGGCGACGCCGCCGGCCTGGGGGAGTTGCTGCGCGCATCGCATCGCTCGCTGCGCGATGACTTTGAGGCGTCGTCGCCGGGCGTCGATCGGGTGGTGGCCTGGTTGGATCGCCGCCCGCAGGTGTGGGGCAGCCGATTGATGGGGGGCGGATTCGGCGGCGTGGCGCTCGCGTTGGCGCGGGCGGATGGCGCCCGCGAACTGCTGGCGGCGGCCGTGGAAGCCGGGTATCGGGCCTTCGCGGTCACCGCGGAGCGCGGGGCCGAACTCGTATTGTCATAACCCATGCTGAAAGTGAGAGTTATGCGCATGCCGCCGGTTTGCAACCACGGTCGGGGATAGCTACACTACGGAGCTTGGCCGACGGAGGCCGGCGAATGCCACCGGCGGCGATACGGTCAGAAAGGACAATCGTGGCCACGAAGAAGACCGCGAAGAAAAAGTCCGCTTCGAAGAAGAAGGCGCCGCGCGCCAAGACCACGAAGTCGACGAAGCGCGCTGCGCCCAAGAAGACAGCGAAGCGAAAGGCGGCCTCCGCAAAGCCCGCGAAGCCGAAGACCGCAAAGAAAACGGCGAAAGCCGCCAAGACGACGAAGGTCGCCAAGGCGGCGAAAAAGCGCGTCGCCAAAGCCGCGACAAAGTCGACGGCGAGTCCGAAAGGCGCACCGCGCACCAAGGGCGCGAGCAAGCCCACGCTCCGGCTGACGACCGCCGCCAACCACAAGCATCAGCTTCCGCCCGTGTCGGAGATCGATCTGGAGCCGCCGAAGGGCCGTGTGTCCAGCGGGCTGACGAAGCGCGACCTCGAGAAATTTCGTCAGCTGCTGCTGCTGAAGCGCGCCGAGATCCTGGGCGACATGAACACGCTGCAGAACGAGGCGTTCAGCGTCGATGGGCGCAGCGACTTGTCGAGTATGCCGATTCACATGGCGGACCTCGGCACGGACAACTATGAGCAGGAGTTCACGCTCCGCCTGCTGCAGGACGAGAATGGCGTGCTGCGCGAAATCAATGAGGCGCTGAAGCGCATCGAGAAGCGCACCTACGGGATCTGTGAGGCCACCGGCCGTCCGATCGGCAAGGCCCGGCTTGAGGCCCAGCCGTGGGCGCGGTTCTGTTATGAATACTCGCTGTTGCAGGAGCAGCGGCGCGGCCGGTTTTAGGCGGATGAGCGAGATCAGTTCGACGGCCGCACATCTTGACGACCACGACGCCCTCGGCGATGCGCGCTGGCCGGCGCTCCGCTCGGTCCGGGCGCACGTCGCCTTCTGGACGGTCGCGGTGTCCGGGCTGACGCTTGACCTGTGGTCGAAAGCGTGGGCCTTCGACGCGCTCGACTATCACGATCGCGTCAAAATTGTCCCCGGCGTGCTCGAATTTCACCTGATGCTCAATCCCGGGGCGCTGTTCGGCATCGGAGAAGGCCGCACGACCCTCTTTCTGCTGGCATCGGCGGCGGCGTTGGCGCTGGTGTTGTGGATGTTTGCCCAGAGCAGTCCGCGGCGGACGCTGCTGCACATCGCGCTCGGCGGCATCCTGGCCGGCGCTTTGGGCAACATGTACGACCGCTGGTCCGTCCAGCTCGTGAAGCTGGAAAACACGATGCCGCTGGAACTGATCGCGCAGCCGGACGGCGGGGCCGTGCTGCGCCCGTACATCCGCGGCAGCGGCGTGGAGCGGCCGTTGTCGGCTGAACAGGTCGCGGCGCTGCCGGCGCCGACCGGATTCGTGCGCGACTTCCTGAAAATCCCGACAAAACTGTGGGGCGAGCAGGACCTGTGGCCGTGGGTCTTCAACGTGGCGGACATGCTGCTGGTCGGCGGCGTGGGCATCCTCGCGATCTACCTATGGCGCGAGCCAAAGCCGCAGCCGACGACCGACCCGGAACCGGGTTCGCCATCGCCGGCGGCGGCGGGTAACATTGACGACTAAGCCGTCCGGCGGCCGCGGCGGTCACGGGTGACGGTGCAATGACCCGCGCGACATTCGTCGCCGCAGCGTTGGATGAGCAAGCAGAAACCCGGGGCGTGGCGCAGTCTGGCTAGCGCGTTTGCATGGGGTGCAAAAGGTCGCAGGTTCGAATCCTGTCGCCCCGAGTTGACGGGACAAGAGGCCCTTCGATGAGTAAATCGAAGGGCTTTCTTATTGTGGGGCAAAGACTTACGTCAACCAGTTCGCAGTTCAAACAGACGATTTCCAGGATTCGGCGCTTGGTGGGGTAATCCGCCGTAAGCCACTTCTCACGCAAGGTTTGCGAAAGTTCAAACGCTTTTGTCGCCAGGGCGGCTGTTTCGTCATGCGCGCGGTCCAGTACGTCGAGTTGCAGCTTGATCGAGGCGAGGCGGTCGCGCAGTTCGGTCTGTTTGTTCGCGTACACATCCTGCTCGATGTTGTCCGCGAGCCGCAGGTTCAGCAGGCGATCCTGTTGCCCGACGATCAGTGATTCCTGGCGTTGCAGTTCGGCGCGCTGGGCGCGCGCGCCGGCTTGCTGGTCGCGCGTTTGGGCGATGAGCACCGTGCGGAACCAGTCGCGGACGTTGTCGTCCTGGATTCGCATCTTGTCGAACAGGCCGAGCATCTGGGCATCGAGCGAGGCTTCCGTCACGCGGATCCGCGGATGGCCTTTGGCGGTGTAACCGGCGCAGCGGTAGTAGACGTAATAGCGCTCGGTTCCGTTCTTCATGCGCTTGGTGACGCGTTCACCGGTGACCGGTCGGCCGCAATGGCCGCAGTGCATGAACTGGCTGCCGTAGGTCAGTTCGTGGGAGTGTTGCTTGTGGCCGTCTAGCAGGGCCTGAACGCGGTCCCAGGTGGCGCGGTCGATCAGCGGTTCGTGCTTGCCGGGATACCACTGACCGCCATATTCGAGTTCGCCAATGTAGGCGCGGTCTTTGAGGATGTTGTGGACGCTGCTACGAGGGAATCGCGGCTGGCTGTCGCGGAAGACGAAGCCTTCGGCTTCGAGCTTCTCGATGACGGCGTCGAGCGTCAATGGCTGGTAGGCGTAAAGCTGGAAGATACGCTTGATGTTCGCGGCCGGCTGCGGATCGATGACCACGATGCTGCGGCCGTCGACGCGCACGTTGCGGTAGCCGTAAGGCGCTTTGCCGATGAACCAGCCTTCCTTGGCGCGCCGTGCGTGGCCCTCGCGCACGTCGATCGATTGCTGTTCCGTATAGAACGACGCCATATTGGCCAACGTTCTTCTCATCATACGACCGGCGGGAGTCTTCTCGGTTTGCTGCGAGACGGAGATGAATGGCAGGTCGTATTCGGATTCGAGGCGTTCGAGCTCGACATAATCAAACAAGTTGCGCGCGGCGCGGTCGACTTTGTAGAACAGCAGGCCGTCGAGGAAGGGCGCGTTCTTCTTGGCGTAGCGGATCAGCTCGCGGAAGGTCTTGCGCTCATCGGTCTTCGAGGCGGTCTCGGCGATACGGAACAAGTGGGTGATCTCGCCGCCGGTCTGCGTCGCGTAGCGGCGGAGCGCCTCTTCCTGCACTTCGAGTGAGAAGCCTTCGCGTTCCTGTTCACGGCTGCTGACGCGGGCGAGAGCGACGTAGCGCTTCATGCTTACTCCTTCGTGGGTCCATTGGTCCAGTAATCACCACAGCGGCAAGGCGCGTTCTCGATCGCTGAAATCGAAATGTCCGATCCAGCCGATATCGATGTTCGTCGGCCATTCTCTTGACCCCCGCCACGAATCAATCAATCCTACAAAAGTATGCTTGCTCGGAAACCGTGCTCGGTGCACCGCCACGTTCCGGAGCGTGTTGATGGCGTAGAGGTCAGACAGCAGCACAACATCTGTCGTTAGGCTGCTGTAGTCCGCGTCGTGGACTGCCTCACATCGGATCCTGAATAGATCCGTAAGCTCCAACTCATAGTCAGGCCGATTGTCTGCAAGATACCACCCGAGCAGCCCATCAATTCGCTCCGCAAGCCGGCGCCCATTCCGTTCCCCCGGTCGCGTGAGTAGCGTTTCTAGTGCGAACACGTTCCACAAGAACGCGTCGGCTCGCTCGACCGTCATCAAGCTACGACCAATCAGGCCCGCGGCTCGCCGAATTTGCGCACGCCACGACGGATCGAGCGCACTATCGACCACTGCGTCAAACAATTCGATCATCCGCCATCTGTCGCTGATGTGCCGATGCCAATGAGCGTCTAAACAGAAAGGCGCCAAGCCTCCTTCCTGCGACGCAGTGTTGAAGTTGCCAGGACCGCCCTGCTCCACAATCCACGCATTCCGTTGCTTGATTAGCGGGTATCCGAGAATCGCAAAGCCGGTGTTGGAGGTGCGGTTGACCCAAAAAGAGCGCGTAACGGCCAGCAAGTTGACCGCTTCGGCGACATCTCGAAACGCCTCGCGCGCAGCGTCGGCCCGCTCGCCATTTCGGGTGACCCGCGCAAAGGACCATGCGCTCTCCAAGAACTTCCCGCGCATCGTAGCCGCCGCCGGGGGGCCGTTTGCGTATGGTGAAATCACGGCCGAGGCCGCCTCGCGGGACAGGAACTCCACGTCTGCGACTCGCCAGCTCCCGTTGATCGGAACTTTGTCGTCGATCCGCAGCTGCGCGATTGGGATCAGAAACTGCCACGCCTGCTTGTCTTCCGCCATTTGTTTTCCCTGTGCTCGATCACCTAGTCGACCATAGGGATACTAGCGCTGAGGCCCGCGGCGACAAGTCTCGTTGAGGAGATTTCTGCGGGACCGGTTTGTCCACCGCATGGTCTGCGACCGCCTGCGATGTTCGAGACCGAGGGCGTCTGCTCGCAATGGCTCGTTGAAATTGCCCCCCAGCCGGGGGTGAGGGGCCAAGTTTCAACGAGCAATATGGAGGATGAGTATGACGGACGCGCACGAGGATTCGAACGCCGAACTGGGTTTCACGTTCAGCGGGTATGACCGGGGGCATCCCTGGCACTATCTGCAGCGCGGCGACGGGGCTGCGCCGGTCACGCCGGATCAGATTCCGGTGGCGGCCGTGGAGATCGCCGGCGGCTATCTGGATCGCCAGATCCCGAAAGCCCTGGACAAGCGCGACGCGGCCGTCGAGCGGCTGTTTGCCGAGCGCACCGCAGAACTGGCGGGCCGGATCGCGCGCTACGAGGATGTCGTCGCGCGCGGCGTCGAGGCCTTGAGCCGCTATGACCGCGAGATCGCCTATGGCGGCGACCTTGAACTCGCCGTCGCCTGCAGCCTGGCGATGCTCTATAGCCAGATCAGTTACGTCCGGGCCGAGGTCGCCTGGCTCGACAGCCAGCGCAGCGGGCAGGGATCGCTGTTCTAGCGTAGCGCTTCGCTATTTCCGACCCACGCCACGAACCCTCTGTACGGCGGTTGGCGTGCTCAAATGGCTGAGCGGTGCGGAGCGATCGCCGCGCCTTGGTGGGCCGGTATCAATGATGCGCTACACTAGCGGTAGAAGGAACTCTGTCGACTATGTGCTCAGTGGGTCCCCGTCCCCTGAACAATCAGCTCCAACCCCCAGAGGGGTGATAATTCCACCCCTAGACCCCCGTTTGGACGGGGGACCTCGTCGAAGAGATCAACTGCGACAAACGGCCCGATGATCTCAGCCGGGCGACTGTAACCGAAGATTTTCGTTGAACGGGCGATCATCGATGTGGTATCAGATATCCATTGTCGGTATCTATTGGAACCATAGGTGTGTATGATGGCAGCGATACGAACTCTCTCCGACTTCTACTTTCGAACTACAAGTGTCGAAATGCAGGATCAACTAGAAAAATTTAGGCATCAATATGAGGCTCGTTTTGGAGCGACAGACGTAACGAAAAGATACACGTCAACATTGCCGACTGAGCAGCAGCAGTGGCTGCTCAGTCATCATCCGGACGTATATTGGCGTGGGCTTCCCCCGTTTGTTCAGGGTTTTTTCCGTGCTCAAGTACATAGTGCCTGCAGAGAGGGAAGGTTAGACTGCCTGCCTTCACCGCTGATCGAACTCTACGCATCGGGGGCTTTGGAAGAACGGGGCCGCGACTTATGAGGCTTACCCGAGCTCATGCCGGCGCGGAAACAGGATGTCGAGCGCGGTGTCCGGTATTTCAGTCGTATCGAAGACAAGCACGTCTGGAACGACGTTTGCATCATGAGTTGGATGGTACGCCGAGTCGGTATTCTCGCAACGGGCTTCTGCACCCCCATCCCGGCTGACGGAAATGGCAATGTCGCCGCATCCGCGCGTGCCATTCACTGGTTCCAGTATCCAAAACAACGGAGGGAATTCTCTGCCATCACGAATCAAACGCGTCGGGCTACCGGTAACATGCACCTTTGCCTTAGCTTTCCAGAGGGCTCTTAGAGTTTCTTGATCCGGTAGCTGATATTGATAGTTGCCCGAGATTGCAACGACTAGGCATTTATCCGATCGTAGTGAACCACAGATCGGTTTTCCCCACGGGAAGTTCCCTCGCACGGATCCATGATGACTCGCCTTCAGGCCCGCACACCTAATCTTGCGACGCCGCCCAGACTTGGTGGTTAATATTTCTTCCCACGCCGCATTCGTTGCATCGCCACCCAAGATCGCAACGCTCTTTCCGTGCCTCAACTCAAGAACCGACGAGATTAGGTTTCCATCTCGCGCCTCCGGGTGCATGCGATACAACTCCTGCAAGTCGTCGCCTTGAAGTTGCAGGGACTGCTCAAAAATCTCGCGGGACTTTGCGCTCGGCGCAATCGCCTTCACTTTGACGCCACAAATAGTATCCGGGTTATTGGAGGATGCAGTCTCAAGCGTCCGAATGCGGGTCGAACTATAATCGAGTCTCGTGCGTGCGCGATAGTAATCGGCGTATTGGCGAAGGGCCCGTTTTGAGAGCATGTCACGCCGGGCCTGATACGCCATTGCCTGCGCGACGATTTCCGAACTTCCGAAGTCCCAGATCGCCCGAATCTGGATCCCCAAGTCGATCAGACCCCCAAGTAATTGTCCAGCACCACTAAAGTGATCTCGATGGGGGTGGGTTATGCAGAAGAACGCGATCGAAATGGACTCATCTTGGGCCCGCGCTTGCAGACACCTGGCGCGAAGAAACTCAAGCGACTTGGAATCGTCATTTGGGCCGGCACTTGCTTTACAGTCGATGATCCCGAACTCACTCCCGCCGGGAAACTCCACAATGATTGAATCACCGTGCCCGACATCAAGCACATGAATTATCAGCTCGTCCAATGCGAGGCTTCCTACTCCGCTTAGAACCGGAGCGTTCCTTCGGGCCATCCGATTCCCGGAATGGTTTTGCCCGCTCTATTTCCCGGAGGATGCAATTAAGATCCTCATCAATCTCACTATTAGCGTTGGTGTCAGAAATTGTCAAATCGCCCCGAGGGGATGTCACCTCGATTGTGCAAACGTGGCGGAGCCACGCTATTGTCACGGAGAATGCGCTGTTCCGAACGGTTCCATTCTGGACGAAGTAGCGGCTAAAGTACTTTATAGGCATAAGAAATTCGCACACTTTGCCGTCCCTCAACACTTCTACCGTCGCAAAGTCCCCGCTCACCCGGCGCAAGTGTCCATCAATACGATGGGTGTCGGCGTCTGCACGCGAGTTCTTGTCGAACAGCAACTGCTCCAGGGGGATCGACATTTGCGCCCCTTTTGCGGCTTCTCTCGCGGTTTCCAACAAGCTGTCTGGACTTCGGAGAAGCGCTTCTCGCCGAATGTGCTTCACCCGGCCATTCAGCGTTACAGCGCCCTCGGTCTCTCGTTCGATCAAGACGACCGCAGCATGCGGGTTCCTCCTAACAAAAGTCGAGGCGAGGTCAGCGGGGCTACCCCCCAATACCGCGAGGCAAACGTTGGCGCCTAGATTTGAGTTAACGAACTGAGCGCACTCGTGGTGTCTTGCAAAGTCGTGCAGCATTACCATTGAGCCCGCCGCCGTGTTTGAGATCCGGTCCAATGCGTGGCAACGGGTCACCTCATCTTCGTCGGCCACAACTACATGTACATGAACTGCACGCAACTCATCGGCATTCATGGTCGTCTCCAGAAGCAAGGGGCGAGCGGCCGCAAAATCAAACCCGCAATTATATTCTACTGCGCTCGAACCGCAATGGTGCTTCAAAAAGCGGAGTGACTGGGAGCGATCCCGGGTTGCTCGACTGGGGAGCGTGAGGGAGCACGTTGCGTTACCTCGATCGTGTTATGATGTCGCACGTTGTCCGCTGAACAGAGCAACTGCGGCGACATAGGAACAACCCTCAAGATAGGGGCGGGTTACGGAGGCCAGCGGGGCGCCCCGCCAGTAGTGCGAATCGCGCAACCCGAGAGAATTAGTCCCGATTCCGCGTCCGGCGGCCTATAATGCGGATGCCACCGGCAACGCCGGTTCGGCGACATTTTGTTATTGACGCGTGAGCGTCACGACGCTGCTTCCGGGAAAACCGCCAAGTTTCAATTGGGAAGGTAGCGCCTTGATCGCCGCGCCCCGAAAGGGGCGTCGGCCAGGGTGCGTTTCCCATGCCCCTTGGCGGGGGTTCCCGGAGCGTCCTTGCGTCCGACGCTCTTTTTTCGGGGAGCCCGTCCCATGTCCCTCAATCACGACCCGCTCAGCGGGCCGGCTTGCTTTGATCGCGCGGTCTGGCGCGCGCTGCTGACCAACCTGGGATTGCCGGACCAGCAGGCGCGCGTGCTGTCGTGTCTGCTCGACGGGCGCTCCGACAAGGAAATCGGCGCATCGCTCGGCATCGGGCGTCCGACCGTGCGGACCCACCTGAAACGCCTCTTCGAGCGTCTTGACGCGAAGAGCCGACATCAACTTGTCGCTTGCGCCCTGCAGCTTGCGAGCCGATTCCAAACAGATCATGTCATCCTTCGAGATGACGGCCGTAGAAATCACGCAACGGACCACTCTAGAACTGATCGGTGTCGCCCCTGATGGTCAGGGAACGCCGGCGCCGCGCGGGCTTTGCCCGTATGCGCGCAACCCATACATGGAGAGGGTTCAATGAAGCAGTCACATCGTCTTGCAAGCGTGTCGGTCGCCGTCCTGTGTTTCGTATCGCTCACCCGGGTCGACTTCAGCGGCTTCGGGGACTTTTCGGATTTCTCGGTCAACAAGGCCGATGCCGCCTCGGGGCCCGAGCCGGTCGGGGATACGATTCGGATCACCAATCAGGCGGCGGGCGAATCGCGCAGCGTGTTTCACTTGCAGCGGCAGAACGTGACGCAGTTCGAGGCCTCGTATACGTACCGCTTCGCCGGGCCAACGCCGATCGGGTTCGGATTCGGAGCCGCGTTCGTGCTGCACAACGCCGCCGGCGGGCCGATGACCGTGGCCGCGCCCTCAGTGAGCGGGATCGCCACGAATTTCGGCTACTCGGACTTCTTTGGCACGTTCCACCCGAGCATCGGGGTGACGCTGGAAGCCGGCAGCCTCGGGGCCGGGTCGTCATCGACCGGGCAGTATGTCGACGCCGGCGTCCAGGGCGGTTCGAGCTCGACCAGTCCGGTCAACATCTTCAGCGGCAATCCGATCGATGTGCGGCTGAGCTACAACGGGACCTTGCTCCGTGAAACCATCACCGACACGGTGACCGGCGCGACCTTCCAGCAAGGCTTCTTCGTGGACATTCCGGCGCGGGTCGGCGGGAACATGGCCTATGTCGGCCTGACCGCCGCCACGCGGAGTAACAACATGACCGAGCAGTTTTTCTCCGACCTGACGTTCAGCGGTGTTCCCGAGCCGTCGATGCTCTCGGCGATCTTGCTCGCCGCGGTTACTATGATCCGGCGGCGGTAAGTTCTCAGGGCCGCCCCAAGAAAAGAGGGCGGGAGCGCGGTCGCCCGACCGCCTCCCGCCTTGCGTCTCCGAATCTACGCAGAACTCTATCTCTCAGCGTGCTCCAGCGACACAAGCGCGGCGCAATCGAAACGGCGGCAATGGCAAGGTCGACTCCCGCCCGCGCTAATCACAACACTCGTCATCGCGAAGCCGAACCTCAAGGCACACACTCTTGATCCGGACGTTCTTGGCGCGCGGCCCTTGAATTCCCAGACAGCCGAGCAACTGGTCGGCCGCTGGACCGCAATCACGCGGCCGAGTCGGTCGACATGGCTGCTGTGACTCGTAGTGAGGCGCGATTGGAATCAGAACCAGCTTGCCGTTCGGGGCAGGCAGATGCGCGGCCGTTGGCGGCTTGCCCGCGGGATAGCGAATGCCTTGCTCATAGCTTCCATCCGGCTCGGAGCGCATCGGACCTACGGGGGTTGCGCCGACCGGTGTCAAGTTTACGTATTCCGGCCGATTGGGACCGAGCGGATTGCCGTAGCGATCGCGCGGGACGAACCGGAGCACACCGTAGGACGCGCCATCGTTTTCCGAATTCGTCTCAAGGATCGTGGCCTCGGAGCGGTCAGGGTCAATGCCCGGCTCGACATGCACGGACCAGATCGCCTCGCGTGTCCCAATCCCGCTACCGCAGGGGTAAGTGGCGCGAGCATGGATCATGTACGTGCCCTCGAAGCGAGTGGCGTCGTCGAGTCGCGCGGTGTACACCCCGTCGCGTTCGAATGATCCATCGAGCTGATTACCGTCATCGAGAAGTGGAACGGTAAACGACCGGGTTGGAACGGGCGGGGCGCCGTTACCGATGACGCTTGCGACCGCCGCCCGAAATCCATCCAGCGGATCGCCATCCACCTGCGGCGCCACCGGCCCGGCCTTTAGCGCCACAGCGCCCAAAGCGCCATCCGGCGCCGTAATCGTCGCGGTCACCTGCGCGTGCGGGGCCGTTTCGTCCGGATTGAATAGTCCGACCGCCAGTCGGAGCGGATCACCGGTCGCGATCGCTTGCGCATCGCGGCGCGGCGTGAGCCGCGGGCCGCCGCGCGCAAGCAAGAGTGTGAAGTACCGCACTTCATGCCGCGGTGGCGGGAATTCAACATCTCCAGCGGGGCGACGACGAACCCGGTAGCGCCAGACACCGAATGGTTGCTCGCTTGCGGCGGTCTGGACGCGGACGAACCACCACCAGCGGCCATTGCGCCGATCTGTTTGTGTGTTCGTCGGCGCGATCACGCGCCCGAGTGGGTCCTGTATGTCGGCTTCGAGTCGCTCGACCGCTTCGTCCCATCCAATGACCAGTGTGATGTGCGTTTCGCCGCAGACATTGAACGATTGCCACGCCCCTTCTTCCTGCTTGGCCTTCAGGGTCCGGTCGGGATCGGCGAGCGTCCCCGCTTCGAAGATGTCGCCAAAACAAAGCGCGAAGAATTTGTGGAGCGCCACGCCCTCTCCCGCACGGATATAGGAGCCGCGATGGCGACCCGAGAGCCTCCGCAATACCGAACCGTCGATCTCGTGATCCTGGCCGAATCCGACTGCGCACAAACGCGCAGCGCTGAGCGACGCCGACTCGATCGCGGGCGGCGTGTTGTGCAATCCATCGGTCATGAGCAGAATCGTGGACTGATTGTCGGGCGAGCCGCCCAACGCGCTAATCGCTTTTTGGAGCCCATCGCCGATGCTGGTGGAACCCCCAGCAGCCAAGGCGCCAATCGCGCCCGCGTTTCGCACACCGGTCGTGGGATTGGCTGGTCCGGCGAGCGTGTTCTTGTGGGCGGCGGTCACCGATTGGAGTGGCGTATCGATGCGGGCTGTGTTGCTGTAGGAGACCAGACCGACACGATCTCCGGCCTCCGCCCGCACGAGATCGACAAACAGCGCGGCTGCAGATTTGGCGGCATTCAAGCGTGACTCACCCATCACCGCATCAGTCTGACTCATACTGCCCGAGCGATCCAATACCAAGACGACATCCAGCGGCTGTGCTGGCACGGGGGGTTGGGCGATGTCACCGAGTACGGTCGTCGCCGCCGTGTACTGGGCTGAACAACCGCCACCATTCGAGAGCGGACCGCCGATGATGCGGCCATTCTGGTCAAAGATCGACGACCCGGAGCTACCGCCCGCAAAGTCGAACCCCGGACGGAGCGGGCTGCTCGGGGCGCCCGCTTCATACTTCTTTGGACTGCCGTGCGGGTGGTGAATCGCAAATACTGGTTCGCCCGCCATTACCGGGGTCGTGCGCAGTTCGCGCGGCAGAATCGCGATGCCACCGGGCGGCACGTCGATCTGCAGGATGATCCACTCGCCGACACCTTGCTGAGAGCGAGACCGCGCGACGACGCCGGTTACCTTGTAAAAGTGTGGCGCATATCCAGTCGGCCTGCTCCCGTCGCAGTTGGTTTCATAGTTGAAACAGGCGGAAGCCGAGCGCCAATCAATCCCATCCGGTTCGGTGAAGCAATGATGTGCGGTGAGGATTCGGTCGGGACCAATCAGCGTCCCCGTGCAACTCGACGCGACCTGAACCGACCCATGGCGGTGCGCTGCGACGAGAATGTGGCACACGGCGTTTGCCGCGGCACGAACGACGGGATTCGAATCCGCGCAGCGCAAGTTCTGCCAGGAGAACGGCGTGCCCGGCGGGCAGATGAAGGTCGTCTCGTAATCCGGCTCCTGAAATACGCCGTTGTCGATGGCGGTATGCAGGAACGGATCCGAGTTAGACGTGTTGGGCCGATCCGGGTCGAGCCCCACATGCGCCTCGCCCACAATGTACTCGTGCAAAACGGCGGATCCGCCGGCCGGGATTCGGAAGGTGACCGGGCCGTTACGGGGATCGTATGGTCGCGTCCAAATGTCGGTCCCGGAGACGCCGTCGAAAGTGTCCGTGTCGTACCCGAGCTCGACCTCCAGGCGTCTGCCCACCGGCAGCGTCACGTTCCGAAAGTGGAGCACGACCCAGCGAGCGGCGTCCGCGCGTGCGCTTGAGAAATGATGCGTGCCGGCCGGATACGGCGTGGAAACAGGAACGGATTCACCGATCGTGTGGGCCATGGCTCAGCTCCAAAAAGAGTGGAACGAGGGACCTTTTTCGTGATTTCCCCACAATTCTAACGAGACCCGCGGCTGGAGCGCGCGCGAAAAATTGATGGCGCCCCGCTTTTTTGGTCGCCATTAAGAGGCTGCGGAGTCCAAGCGATCGTTGACACTCTTTAGAAAAGATTATCCCAGTGCTGAACAGCGACCACTTCCAGAAAACAGGCGGTGAGATTGCCTGATCTAACGCCATGAACGTCGCCTCCGGACGTCCGATGTGCCTCAAGTAGTGCCATCAGACGTAATCAGAGGGGGCATGTTGCGCTCAATGCTCTACCCGCGACGGCAGCAGTTCGATCTTCTTGAAGGCGCGGCGGCAACGTTGATGCAGCAGCTTGTCGGCGGTGATCAGGCGGGCGTTGTGCAACTGGCCGGCGGCGACGTAGTAGCAGTCGCCAAGCGGATGGCGCATCTGAAAGGCGATCGCGGTTGCTCGTTCGCGCAGCGTATCCATCGGCATCAATCGCATCACGTTGTCGCGAATGAGCTCATCCCAGCACTCGATGGTCGTTCGCGCGCGGTGTTCGGCCAGATCGCCCAGGCGGTGCCGCCGCGTGATGGCGCCGATCACTTCGAGATCGATCAATGCCGGAGCGATCAACGCCGTATTCTGATCCAACAGCCGCCTGGCTTCATCCGAGCCCGCTTCCGGCCACAGCCATTTGATGGCGACGCTGGCGTCAACGACGATCATCCACGCCGGTCGCGCTCGGCGCGGATCATCGGCGTCGAATCCGGGAACGCACCATACTCGGCGCGCAGCGTCTCCCGGAAGCGGTCAAGCTTGTCGAGCAGGGCGCGCCGCGACCCCAGCGCTTCGCGCGTCAGCAGCGCCCGCAGTTCGGCCTCCAGGCTGCGGCCATGCTGCTTGGCCCGCAGCCGCAGCGCGGCGACGATGGAATCATCGAGACTTCTGATGCGGATTTCGGCCATGGGTGTGACATTGCGTTGGTTAGTGAGTCCCAACGATTGTGCCACAGTCAGCGCCGCCGCGCAAGTGAAAAGCTGCGATCGGGTGTGCCTTGTTCGCGGCGCTTTCCAAGACAATCCAACAGATTGGCCGCTGCCAACAGCATTTCCACGGCTTCGCGTTCGCTCAGCGGCTGGGCGTGATAGGGTTGCCAGACGCGGATCGTCTCGGCGATCAGTTCGGGCGTGATCCAGGCCGGCAGCCCCGCCGTCTCGGCGGCGGGTGAACTGCCGACCGTAAACATCGCGCCGTCTTTCACGGGGAAACTACCCGCCCATCCGGGCCCGCAGCCGGTCGTGGGCGGCGGTGATGGATTTGAAGTGGTTTTCGGAAAGTTCGACCAGGTGGCGCGGCACGCCCTGCCCGCTATGGCGGTCGGGATGATAGCGCAGGGCCGCTTCGCGGTAGGCGGTCTGCACCTCGGCCGGACCGGCGCCGGGTTCGAGTCCGAGCAGCTTCAGGTCGGCGGCGAGCTGATTGTGCTGAGCTGACCGGGCCGTGCCCCAGCCGCAGGGCTGGGCGATGAATCGGGTCACCTCCTTGACCTCGCTATGCAGGTGCGCCTGATAGAAATCCCGCGCGTCGCGGGTAAAGACCAGATCGGCCGGGGAGATCAGCGACAGCATCAGCTCGCAGGCCGGTCCGGCGCCGACATAGGTCACCGTCAGCGCCACCGGCGTATCGAGCCAGCGCAGGGCGCGATCGCACGGCAGTCGCGTCACGTCGAAATCGCCGCGGGTGTAGATGTCGCGATCGGTCTGGGTCTGGAGCGGGATGAACCAGCGCTGCTCGCGCAGAAAGTCGTTGAGGGCGGCGCGGGTCGCGATGATCGAGGCGTCCACGTGCCGCGTATCGCTGAGACCCAGGCCGCGATAGCGAAAGGGCTGGCGATCCTCGCAGTAGGCGGTGATCAATTCCCCAATAAAGGCGGCGGCTTCGAACATCGGCAGGCTCCTGAAGAACGGGGGGTGGGCGCGCCGCGCCACATGCTGCGCCGCGCCCACCCCGGCGTTGCGACTAGGGCCGTTTCCAGCAAGGTGACATAACTTTCTTTCTCGACAGGGCTTGCGCGATTCA
>CAZGTH010000016.1:0-111090 GCA_964528455.1 uncultured Planctomycetales bacterium
ATACATTTCATGCAGCCGGGATCAACCACGGCGCCAAAATCACGCACTTCCTCGTGCACGCGCACATTCGACGTGCATACAGCCGTGCAGTGGCCGCAACCTTCGCAGGCGTCGGTCACCCGGATCCGCATGGGCGCCAGTTGATCGGCGACGCCGAAGAATCCGCCGTACGGGCAGCCGGTCGAGCAGAACCCCTTGGCCCCCAGCACATAGATTGCGGCGAAGCCGCAAATCCCAAACGTCAGCAACGCGGGAATCAGACTCGGAAACGTCTTCCAGAACGCGTCCGTTTTCAGTTCCATGCTGACCGACGGGAAGAACGAGCCGGCCAACATCTTGTAGGTCAGCGGCGAAAGGAACATGTAGATCGCGGCGAGCAGCGGCACGACGAGCAGCAGCCGCGAACGAATCGGCTTGGGACGGATCCCGATTTTCTCCAGCAGCCAGCGGGCGAAATCCTGCAGCGCGACCAGGTGACAACCCCAGCCGCAGAACCAGCGCCCGAGAATCAGCGTGCTGCCGATCGCGAGCACGAAAAACACCAGACCGGCGTTGATCACGCCCTTCTTGGAGAACTCCATCGATTCTGACGGCTCGATCGGACTGATCGCCTCGCCCGTGGCCATCCAGCCCGCGATGTGGATCGCCGCCAGAATGTGCACGCCGATCAGCACCGCCGCCCGCCAGCGCCCCATGCGCGACCGCTTCATCGTCGGCTTGGCGATGGGCAGCGAAATCGGCGCGGCCCCCGACTTTGGAGCCGGAGCGCAACGACCTTCACGAACCACGGACGGCTTGCTCATCTCCGGATTCTAACGGCCGCCAGCCATCGCGCAGATCGGCCATACGTCTTCATCTCGCGTGCGGTCCGGCTACAATCCGGTCCCAAGTCGCGGCGTGGTCGCCGCCTTCACACCGGAGCCTGGGTCATCACCAATTCATGGAACACGCGGAGTGTGGGTTGGCCGGAAAACATGCTGGCCGCGGTGCGCGCCTTCGCCGGCATCGGCGATCTGGTCTGGCTCGACAGCGCGACCGGCGGGAGCGCGGGCGGTTACAGCCTGATCGGGATTGACCCGATCGCGGTTCTCGAACAGCAGGTCGGATCACCGGCGGCCCTGCGAATTCCCGGGCGCGGCGTGAAACAAGACGCCAGCGCGTGGCGCCTCTGGCGGTCCGTGATCGAACGCACGCCGCCGCATCCGCCGTCGAAGTGGCGGCTGGGGCCGGGCTGGGCGGGCTATCTCGGCTACGAGATGTCTCGTCAGTTGGAGCGACTGCCGACGGCCCACCTGCACACGCTGACGTTGCCGCTGTGCCGGCTCTGGCTGTTTGACGCCGTCATCGTGTTTGACCATGCCGAGCGACGCGCGACGGCCGTCCAGGCGGCCGGGTTGCGCGAGGCGTTCGGGCTGGCGCCAAAGCGTCTACAGGATCTGACCGACCGCTGGACATCCGCGACGCGCGCCGTGTCGCTGCCGGTTGTCGCCACGCCGCCGCGGCTGATCGTCGAAGACCGGGGGCTGCACGAGGCCCGGGTCCGCGCCGCGCTGGAGCGGATCGCGGCCGGCGATATCTATCAGGTGAATCTCGCGCAACGGATCGAACTCGCAGGCGTGCACGACGCTTTTCATTCCTATGGTCGCCTGCGAGACATCAATCCGGGCGGGTATGCCGCCCTGCTGAAGTGGCCGGGCGGCGCGGTGCTGAGCGCTTCGCCGGAGCTGATGTTGCGCGTGGACGAGGGCCGGGCGCTGACGCGGCCGATCAAGGGCACCCGCCCACGGATCGGCGACGAGGAGATCGACGCGCGGCGCCGCGTCGAGTTGATCGCGTCTGAAAAAGACGCGGCCGAATTGGCGATGATCGTCGACCTGCATCGCAACGACCTGGGCCGCGTGTGCGAGTATGGCAGCATCCGCGTCACGCGGCCGCGTGATGTCGAAAACCACCCGACCGTGATGCACACCGTCGCCGAGATTGAAGGGCGTCTTCGTCAGGGAAGATCCGCGCTGGATGCCCTGATGGCGATGTTCCCGGCCGGCTCGATCACCGGCGCGCCGAAAATCAGCGCGATGAAGATCATTGACGAGCTCGAACCCGCCGCGCGTGGCGTGTATACCGGGTCGATCGGGGCGCTCGGGCTGGACGGCGCGCTCACGATGAATGTCGCGATCCGGACAGCGCAGTTGTGCGACGGCACGGCGACGGTATGGTCCGGCGGCGGGATCGTCGCTGATTCTGATCCGGCCGAGGAATACGAGGAAACGCTCGCCAAGGCGCGCGGGCTGCTGGCGGCGCTGGACGCGTCCATGGGGCAGCCACGGAGTGCGCAGATTGACGCTGTCGCGGGGCCGAAGGTGAACACCCGCGAACGCCGCGCCCCCATCTCAGGCCCGCACGCCAAGCGGCCTTGAGGAACGACCGGGCGCGGGGCGTGGGACTTCAGTTCGAGGCCGGATCCGGCGGCGAGGGCGTGAAGCGCGGGTAACGCAAGAGAGAACGGATGCCAGAATTTGTCTGTATCAATGAGCGGTTGGTCGAAGCGGAGGAAGCGCGCGTCAGCGTGTTTGATTCCGGTTTCATGCAGGGGATCGGCCTGTTTGAGACGCTGCGGGTTTATCACGGCCGCCTGTTCCGCCTCGATGAGCACCTTGAACGTCTGTCTCGCTCGGCCACCGCGCTCGGCTGGGCGGTCAGTCCGAGCCGCGAACTCATGCGGCGAAACATCGAGGCCGTCGTGAACGCCGCCGGCGAGGCCGGAAGGCGCCTGCGCCTGACCGTGACGACCGGCTCCCTTCGCCCACGCGGCGACGGCGACCCGGAACTGACGATCGTCGCCACCGTCAGCACTGACGGCGTGTATCCGCGCGAGTTGTACGAAAGGGGCGTGACGCTCGCCGTTTCTCCGTACCAACAGGCGGCTTTTGATCCGACGGTCGGCCATAAGACAACCAGTTATTTCTCGCGGCTGGCGGCGCTGCGGGAGGCCCACGCCCGCCAGGCGTTTGAGGCCCTGTGGCTCACGCCGGACGGGCGCGTCGCGGAAGGTTCGATCAGCAATGTCTTCGCCGTCCGCGATCAGACGCTCCTGACGCCGCGCGCGGATACGCCGGTGCTGCCCGGCATCACGCGGGCGGCGGTGATTGAGGCGGCCGTCGCGCGGGACGTGCCGATGCGCGAGTGCGACCTGACGCTCGACGACCTGCAGAGCGCCGACGAGGTCTTCCTGACCAACGCGATGGTCGAGTTATTGCCGGTCGTGCGAATCGAGCGCATCCCGATCGGCTCCGAAAAACCGGGCGACGTGACGCGCGACATGAGCGAGGCGTTTGGCGATCTGCTCGAACGGGAGCTGGCGGATGGCGCGGAAGACTAGCAGACCGGCGTCCCGCCATTCCATCGCCGATCTGGCTGCGGCGCTCGACGCGATTGCGCCATTCCGGTTGGCGGCGGACTGGGACAATGTCGGGTTGCTGGCCGGTCAAGCGGACTGGCCGCTCGACAACGTGCTGATCGCGCTCGACCTGACCGACGCGGTCGCGGACGAAGCGATTTCCGGCGCGACCGACGCGATCGTGACCTATCACCCCCCTATTTTCAAAGCGCTGAAGGCGATCACGGATCGCAGCCCGGGCCCGACCAGTCGCCTGCCGGCGCTGCTCGCGCGGCGGATCGCGCTGCTATCGACGCATACGGCGCTCGACGCCGTGCCGGGCGGCACAAACGATCTGCTGCTCGACGCGTTCGACACGGTGAGTCGCGCGCCGCTGACGGTCGAACCGCGGGCGGCCGGCTATAAGCTGGTGGTGTTCGCCCCGGCCGACGAAGTCAGCGCATTGCGATCGGCCCTGTCCGCCGCCGGCGCGGGTGTGATCGGCGCCTACGGCGAGTGCGGCTTCGCCATCGATGGTCGCGGGTCGTTTCGCGGAGACGCGACCTCCCAACCGACGATCGGCGAACGCGGCCAATTGGAGCACGTAGACGAGACCCGCTTTGAGACGGTCGTGCCGGCTGACCGAGTCGGCGAGGTCGTTCGCGCGCTGTATGCGAATCATAGCTATGAGGAACCCGCGTTTGATCTGTACCCGCTGCATGGCGTCGCTGATCGCGGCGCCGCGGGGATGGGGCGCGTCGGCGTGTTGCGCAAGCCGGCCGCCGGAACGGCGCTGATCAAATCGCTCGGCGGGATCGTAGACCTGGCGGCGGCCCAGGTCGTCGGCGACCTGCGACGCCGGTTCACACGCGTGGTGACGGCAGCCGGAGCGTTTGGCGTGGATAAATTTGCTGACAGATCGGCGCTGTATGTTACGGGCGAGTTCAAGCATCACGACGCGCTGACCCTGACGCGGCGCGGTGTAACCGCTGTACAGCTTGGGCATTACGCCAGCGAGCGGCCGACGCTGGACTTCCTGCGCAGGCGCCTGGCGGAGGCGTTGCCGAACGCGCGGGCGCGGATCGCGCGCGGGGACCGCGCCCCACTGCGTCCGCTACAATCCGGCGGCGCGAGATAACACCGGGCCGCCGACGCGACGGCTGACGGAACCAAATCGAACCTTGCGGCGGTACGCCAGGAGAAGCGGGATGCGAAGATCGGGCACGGCGATATTGGTGGTGTGCATGATGCTGGCGAACAGCGCCCGCGCCGACGAGCCCGTCGCGCTGGTGGGCGGCGCCCCCATCAGCAAACAACAACTGTTTGACCTGCTGATCGAATCGCACGGCGTCGAGTCGCTGGCGCAACTTGTGCTGCTGGAGGTCGCGAAGGCGGAGGGAACAAAACACGGGATCCGCGTGACGCCGGCGGATGTCGAGCGTGAATACCAGATGTCGCTGGACAAGATCGTCCGCGACACGGGCATGACGCCGGCCGACGCGACGCCGGAGAACAAACGCAAAGCGCTGAACTCGATTCTGGAACAGAAGCGGATTTCGTTCTCGGAGTTCATGATCACGATGGAGCGGAACGCGTATCTCCGCAAGATCGTCGAGGCGGATCTGACGGTCGACGAAGCCACGCTGCGGGAAGTGTTCGCGCGGCGCTATGGTGAGCGCGTCTGCGTGCGGCATATCCAGTTGAACGTCGGCGACACGGCTTCCATCAACAATGTCAAATCCTGGCTGGATCGCAATGACAGCTTTGAGTCGATTGCCCGGCGTTTCAGCGTAAACGAAGAATCGGCGCGGCGCGGCGGCGAGCTTTCGCCATTTACCTACGACAGCGAGGAATACCCGGCCGCCTTTCGCGAGGCGGCGTTTTCGCTGCGACCGGGCGAAGTCTCGAATCCGATTCGGATCGGCGAGATGGTACATTTCCTGACGCTTATCGAGCGGATCGCGCCCGACGCGACGCGCTTCGAGGATGTGCGCGACCGCGTCGCGACCGAGGCCCGTTCCCAGGTCGTCCAGCAAAAGATGAACGAGCTCCTGATCAACCTGTTCCGCCAAACGACGGTCAAGGTGCTGATCCCGGAGCTGAGGGCGGAGTATGACGAGTATCGACTGCGCGCGATTTCAACGCTGAACTGAGTCGCGCGGGCGACGGAATCAAGAAACCTGCACTGAAAATCTGATAGGAGAACAAGATGGCATATCAACTACCCGCATTGCCGTACCCGACCAACGCTTTGGAGCCGCACATCGACGCCAAGACGATGGAAATTCACCACGGCAAGCACCACAACGCGTACGTCACCAAGCTGAACGAAGCCCTCGAAGGCCACGCCGACCTCGCGGCCAAGCCGATCGAACGCCTGCTGCGCGAAATCGAACAGACGCCGGAGAAAATCCGCCAGGCGGTGATCAATAACGGCGGCGGGCACGCCAATCATTCGCTGTTCTGGCAGATCATGGGCCCGAACAAAGGCGGCGCGCCGTCCGGCAACCTGGCCGACGCCATCAACAGCGCCTTCGGCAGCGTGGACGACTTCAAGAAGACGTTCAACAACAACGCCGCCACACGCTTTGGCAGCGGCTGGTCATGGCTGGTTGTCGGCGACGGAAAACTGCAGGCGTATTCCACGCCGAACCAGGATTCTCCGCTGATGAAGGGCCACACGCCGATCCTCGGCTTGGATGTGTGGGAGCACGCGTATTACCTGAACTACCAGAATCGCCGCCCGGACTATGTTTCGGCGTGGTGGAATCTGGTGGATTGGGCCAAGGTCGGCGAGTTGTTCGACAAGGCGAAATAGTCCGGGGCAATCGGCGGCCTTCAGCCGCAGAACGGAGCGCTGTCAGCATGGGAAGGTTCAATAACCGGGTCGCGCTCGTGACCGGGGGCGGGACCGGTATCGGCCGCGCTGCGGCGATCGCCTTCGGCAAGGAAGGCGCACAGGTTGTCATCGGCAATCGCAACGAGAAAGCCGGCCAGGCCGTGGTAAAGGAAATCGAAGCGGGCGGCGGCCAAGCGGTGTTTCAGCGGTGTGATGTCACGCAGGAGGCGGACGTCAAAGCGCTCGTCGCCTTCACGCTCAGCAAGTTCGGCAAGCTCGACGTGGCGTTCAATAACTCCGGCGTCGAGGGTGAGCTGGGGCCGGTCGTCGAGCAGACGGAGAAGAACTACCGCCAGACATTCGACGTGAACGTGCTGGGCGTGATGCTCTGCATGAAACACGAAATCCCCGCCATCGCGAAGCAAGGCGGGGCAATCGTCAACAACGCGTCGATCGCCGCGTCGGTCGGAATGGCGGGCGGCAGCGTCTACTTCGGCAGCAAGCACGCTGTGCTGGGCATGACGCGCTGTGCCGCGCTCGAGGCGATTCAACAGAAGGTGCGGATCAACGCGGTCAGCCCGGCGGCGATCCAGACGGAAATGATGGAGCGATTCACGAATCACTCCGACGAGGCCCAGGCCCAGTTCCGGTCGCAACACCCGATCGGACGATTCGGCCAGCCGGAGGAGATCGCGGCGGCTGTCTTGTGGCTTTGCAGCGATGAAGCGTCGTTCATGGTCGGCCACGATTTGCGCGTTGATGGCGGCTATACGGTACCGTAGCCGCGATCTTGCGAATTGGAGTCCAGTGTGCCATTGCCGTTCGTCAAAATGCACGGTCTCGGCAATGACTATGTCTACATGATCGCTGATGACGCGTTGCTCGAGGTTGCGCCACGCCTCGCGCCGCGCATCAGCGATCGGCATTGCGGCGTCGGATCGGACGGGCTGATCCTGATTCTGCCCGCGACACGTCCCGACGCCGATGCCCGGATGGTGATGTACAACGCCGACGGTTCGCGGGCCCAGATGTGCGGCAACGGCATCCGCTGCGTCGGAAAGCTCGTATGGGACGACCATATCGGTCGCCGCAATCCGTTGCGGATCGAGACCGATGCCGGCCTGCTGACGCTGGCCCTGTCCGTCGACGCGGGCGATCGCGTGCAGTCGGTTCGCGTGGACATGGGACCGGCGACGCTGGAGCCCGATGCGATTCCGGTGGATGTCACAAAGGTAGCGGGAGCCATCGCGGGCAAGCCGCTGGTTCGGGTCCATCTGACCGGCGGCCCAGCCCCGGATTTGCGCTTTACATGCGTGTCCATGGGCAATCCGCACGCCGTGTGTTTCGTGGATGATCTCTCATCCGTGCCGCTCAGCGACTGGGGCCCGTGGATCGAAACTCATGCGGCGTTCCCGGCGCGGGTCAATGCGCATTTTGCGCGCGTGCTGTCGCCGACGCGCGTCGAAATGATCACCTGGGAGCGTGGCAGCGGCATGACGCGCGCCTGCGGCACGGGCGCCTGCGCCGTGGCGGTCGCGGGCGTGCTGGAGGGCCGCGCCCAGGCCGCGGTGACGACGGTTCTCCCCGGTGGCGAGCTTGAAATCGAGTGGGACCAGGCGGACAACCGCGTCTATAAGACCGGTCCGGCGACGGAAGTTTTTCGCGGCGAATGGCCGGAACGCGGGTAACGCGCCCCGCCCCCTATCGCCTCCGCGCCTCGATTCGGATAGAATCCAAGCATGCCCATAGCGCTGGCGCTTCCGTTCCTCCGCTTTGAAACGCCGGGCTATCTTGCGCTGTTGGCACTGCTTCCCCTGCTGATTGTCATGTCGTTTCGCTCGCTGGCCGGGCTGGGTCCGACCCGCAAGTGGATCGCGATCGTCGCCCGCTGTCTGGTCGTGGCGTCGATGGTGCTGGCCCTGGCGGGGGCGCAGGCCGTCCGCACCGATGACAACATCGCGGTCGTATTCGTCGTGGATCGCTCCAACAGCGTGCCGCGCGACCAGCAGGCCGAAGCGTTCAAGTACATCACGCTCGCCAAGGACGGTTTGCGACCCGATAAGGACGCGCTGAGCATCATCGCCGTCGATGGCGTCGCCTCGGTTGAGCAGCTATTCGACAATACGGTCGAGCTCAGCGGCCTCAGCGCGGCGATCGATCCCGATCTCTCCAACCTGGCCGGCGGCCTGCGTCTGGGGGCCGCGCTGTTCCCGGAAAACACCGCTCGCCGCATCGTGATTCTGACTGACGGCAACGAGAACGTCGGGTCGGTCCTGACCGAGGCCGATCAACTGGTCGCAACCGGCATTCCGGTCGACGTGGTGCCGTTGCGGTTCCGACACGACAACGAAGTGATTTTCGAGCAGCTGATCGCCCCGCCGACCGCCGAACTGGAAGAGACAATCAATCTGCAGATGGTGGTGCGCGCCCAACGCCCGCTGCGCGGCAAGCTCAGCATCTACAACAACGATGAATTGATCGACAGCGCCGATGTCGAGCTCGACGCCGGCCCCAATCGCCTCGAGCGCAAGGTGCTGATCGACGATCGCAAGGACTTTCGTTTTCGGGCCGAATTCGTGCCGGACGATCTGAACAACGACACGATCGCCGCCAACAATGAGGGGCGGGCCGCGACGACGGTCGCCAGCCGCGGCGGCGTGCTGATCGTGACGCCCGGCCTGGAAAGCGGCGGGGACGATCCGAACGCCAGCCGCGAGTACGCCGATGCGCGGTTTCTCGGGCAGACGCTGCTGCGCGAGAAGATCGAGGGCGTCGAGATCATGACCGCCGGCGCCGCTCCGCTCGATGAGATCATTAACCGGTACTCGCTGGTGATCCTGTCCAATGTGCCGGCGCATCGCCTGACGGACCGCGAACAAAAGGCGCTTTCCGTCTATGTCCGCGAGCTCGGCGGCGGACTGGTCATGGTCGGCGGCGACCGATCTTTCGGGGCCGGCGGCTGGCTGGGCAGCGATGTTGAGCAGATCATGCCGGTCAGTTTTGATGTGAAGGCCCAGCGCGTCATACCCAAAGGCGCCCTGGCGCTGGTGATGCACGCCTGCGAGATTCCGCAGGGCAACTACTGGGGCGAACGGGTCGCGGTCGCGGCCGTCAAAACGCTCTCCAGCCGGGATGATGTCGGCATTCTCTCGTGGCAATGGACCGGCGCGCAGACCGGCCACTGGATCTGGCCGCTGGGCCCGGTTGGCGACAAGGCCCGCGTCATTCGCGCCATTCAAAAGATGAACATGGGCGACATGCCGGACCTGGACGCCGTCATGCGACCCGGCGTCGAGGCGCTGATCAAGTCCGATGCGCGCGCCAAACACATGATTGTGATCTCCGACTTTGATCCCGCCCCGCCGAAGCAGGACCTGTATGAGAAGATGAAGGCCAACAACATCACATGCTCGACGGTCGGTATCGGTTATGGCGGGCACTGGATCGACGAACGGCTCGCCAATGAGATCGCCAGCAAGGCCGGCGGAAAGTTCTACGCCGTGCAGGACTACTCCAAACTGCCGCAGATCTTCATCAAGGAATCGCAGATCGTGCGGCGCTCGCTGATCGATGAGAACGAGTTTACGCCGCTCAAGCGCCCCACCTTCTCATCCGTGCTCGACGGCATTGACACGATGCCCAAGCTCGGCGGCTTGGTGCTCACCACCGGAAAACCGCTGGCGCAGATCCCGCTGATTCGCCGCACCAAGGACGGCGATGAGCCGGTGCTGGCGCTGTGGCAGGTGGGCTTGGGCAAGTCGGTGGCGTTTACGAGCGGTATGTGGGCCAAGTGGGGAACACAGTGGTCGTCTTGGCCGGAGTTTTCGACCCTCTGGGGACAAATCGTGCGCTGGGCCGCTCGCCCCGGTGAGACAGCGCAATACGATATTCAAACGATCGTACGCGGCGGCAAAGCGCGCGTGCGCGTGACGGCGCGAGACCAATCCGCCGGCGCCCGCACGCAGGTCGCGATGAACGGCGTGCTCGTGCGACCGAATCAGGACGTGGAGGCGCTGCCGCTGACACAGATCGGACCGGGTCAGTATATCTCGCCGGAATTCGACGCGCGTGACGCCGGCAGCTACATCGTGAACCTCACGGCCGAGAGCGCCGAAGGTCGGCAGCGGGCCCACACCAACCTGTCGGTCGCGTACTCGCCGGAGTATCGCGAGCTGCGGGCAAATGAGGGCCTGTTGGAAGAACTCGCGGACCGCACCGGCGGGCGTGTGCTCGACAAGGCGGACCCGACCAGCGCCTTCGAACGCGCCGGCCTGCCGCTGGCGGAGCGTCGCCAGGTGATCTGGGAAGACCTGATTCGCCTGATGCTGCTGCTGTTCCTGATCGATGTGGCGATTCGGCGGATCGCGATCAACCCGGTGGAGCTCGCCCGCAAGCTGCGGCAGCGGATCGCCGAACTCGGTCGCCCGCGTTCCGCCGGGGAAACCAGCGCCGCCACGCTTGGATCGCTGAAATCAGTCCGGCAGCCGCGGCCGGCCGCGCCGAGCGAAACCGGACCCGCGCCGTCGAAATCGGCCCGATATGAGGCCCCGACGACTCCGGGGCAGGTCAGCGAGCAGCTCAGCCAGGCGCTGGGCGGCGCCAGCGAGGCGGATCAGCCAGTCGTGGCAAAGCCGACGCGAAAGGCGGCGCCACAATCGGAAACGGATTACACTTCACGTCTGTTGCGGGCGAAACGCAAAGCCCGTGGCGATCTGGAGGAAGACGGCGACAAGTCCTGAGGTCGCCTCACCGTGTACGAAACCGTCCGGCTCCGAGAGTCGGATACGACATAGAGGTGTCGTCGAGCGAGAAAATGACCCGCTCGGCAGCGGTTGTGAATTGGCCGGAGAATTTCCGGCATGTCAAGGGGAACCATGTCTCAGACCGATTTGCTGCGAATGGCGGAAAGCGGAGATCTGGCGGCGTTCGAATCGCGCTGCGTGGAATTGCTTGAGAACGGGGCCAAGCTCGCCGAGCTTGTCGCCCCGTTTGAGTTACTCGGCGCCAAGGTGCGCGATGAGCGCGTCGCGACGCTCGGGCAGGCGATCCTGGAAAGCGCCAGTGACGCCGACCCGGACGGACAGCTGTGCGTGACGCGCGTCGCGCTGCTGGCGAATCCGCAGGACGAGACGCTGCGCGCCCAGACGCTTGAGCTCTATCGCCAGACACATGGCGACAAACCGGGCTTCGATCGCTTGCTGGATGTCTCCGGGCTGGCGAGTGATCGCCCGGCGCGGAACGCCGTGCGCCTGCTCGAACTCTGCTTGACACTTAAGAAGGGTGACACGCTGCTCAGCCGCACCGAGGAACAGGCGGTCGAGGTGATGGACGCCGACCTTCCGAGCGGGTTGTTTACGGTGCGTCGCGGTGGCGGGCGGCCGTCGGTGTTGCCGGCGATCGACCTGTCGCGCGAGTTTGAGCGGGTCGACCGCGATGATTTCCGCGTTCTGAAGCAACTCTACCCCGAGCGCCTGCGTGAAATGCTCGACCGTGACCCGGTCACGATCGTGATCGACGTCATCAAGTCGCACGGCGGCGGCATGGATCAGGACACGCTGAAGCACGAACTGACGCCCCGCTTTCTGGCCCTGGACGAGTGGCCGAAGTGGTGGACCAAGGCCCGCGCCAAACTGAAGAAGTCGGAGTACATCACGCTGTCCGGTCGCGCGCCGGTTTACATCGAGTACTCGTCCAAGGCCCGCACGCTGGAAGATGAGGTGTGGGAGCGCTTCGAAGGCCAGAAAGAGCCGGAGGAATGGCTGGCGACGATTGAAGGCTACCTGCGCGACAAACGCGCGCTTGGCGAAGAGCCGGCCCAGGAATTCGTGGACCGGCTGCACGCCCGCATCGTCGATCACATCAAGGCGATTCGGAAATACCGCCCGTCCGAGGCGCTGGCGAGCGCGCTGGTTGTCGAGCGCGTTGATCGCCAGGCCGGGCTGTCGGATGAGGCGGCCCGCACGCTCGCGGTCGACATGATCAAGGAGTCTGACGAGCCCGCCAAACTGCTGGCCGGTTTGCCGGACACCAACCTGTGGGAACTCGGCTTCGAGGCGCTCGAAGCCGCGCGGCCGGAGGAAGCGCCCGGCGTGGCGCTGGCGCTGATGCCCATTGCGCCGGCGAACATCCTCGACCAGCTGTACGCGTCGGCCAAGGCCGGTGAGCGGACGTCGGATGCGGCGGCGATTGTCAGGACCGCGCTCGACAATCCGATCGACTATCCCGAAATCCTGTACTGGCTGTGGAAGGGACCGAAGCAGACCGAGGGGCTGGACCTGCCCGACGATGCCGGCTTGTTCGCCATCATCCTCGATACGCTGGACGCGCTCGGTCGCACTTTGACGCCGGGGGCCGCAAAGATGCGGACGTTCCGCACGCGGCTGCGCTCCGCGCTCGGCCTGCGCGACTTCAATCGCGCGACCGAATGTCTGAAGGGCATCGAGGCGGATCGCGCCGTCACCGTTCGCCAGCAGATTCTGCGACTGGACGGCATCGGCGACACCGCGCGCGACCGCCTCGCCGAGGCGCTGCGCGAGGCTCATCCGCGCTTGTGGGTCAAGAAGCAGGTTCGCCTCGCCCCGTGGGAAGATGACGCGATCATCCTTTGCACAGCCGCCGGACTGCGCCGTCGTCAGGACGAACGCGACGAACTCGTCAACGTCAAGATGCGGGAAAACGCGATCCGCATCGGCGACGCGGCGTCGATGGGCGACCTGAGCGAGAACTCGGAATACAAGTTCGCGCTGGAAGAGCGCGATCTGCTGCGCGGGCGTCTCGCGACCCTCAACAATGAGCTGTCGATCGCCCAGGTCGTGCAGCCGGACGAAGTGCCCACCGATTATGTCGGCGTCGGCTCGCGCGTGCTGACGCGCGGTCTGACCGGCGATGAGCGCTGGGTGCTGTTCGTCGGTCCGTTTGAATCGGACGCCGAGCGCGACGCGTTCAACTACCGCGCGCCGCTCGGGCAGAAGTTCATGGGCGTCAAGGTGGGCAGCTCACTGCTGGCGAACTTCGGCAACGGCGAGCAGGAATACGAAGTGCTCGCGATTGAGAACGGGCTGCTGGCGCCGCAATCCGAGCAGGCGTAAGCCGCCGGCGTCAGCGCGTTCCGGCCGGGGCTCGCGTAGAGCAAGTGCGCGCCTACCCGGCCGGGGTCCGCTGCGAACTCAGGTAGGCGATATAACCGGCATACAACGTCAGGAACAGTACGCCTTCGCGGCGCGAGATCAGGTGGCCGATTCGAATAATCGGGAGCAACATCAGCGAAGCCCCCAGCATCACCATGCTGTCAACGTTCAGGATTGCCGGCTCCACCTGCAACGGATGCACGACACTCGCCAGCCCCAGCACGCAGAGTATGTTGAAGATGTTGCTGCCCACGACATTGCCGATCGCAAGGTCGGCCTGACCGCGCCGCGCCGCGACGATACACGTCGATAGCTCCGGCAGACTCGTGCCGAGCGAGATGATCGTCAGGCCGATGATGCGGTCGGGCACGCCGAGTTGTGCCGCCAGCCGCGTGCCGGCCACGACCATCACGTCAGCTCCGAACACCAGCAGCCCGATCCCGCCGACGACCAGCGGAATTAGCAACCACAGCCCGCCGCGATCCGTCCAGCCCGTTTCGACTTCGACGCCGGCAATCCGGGGCTGTCTTCGCGCCAGTTGATACGACAGAAACGTGTAGCCCACCAGCGCCAGCAGAAACACCACGCCGTGACCGCGCCCGATGCGGTCGTCATCGATCGCAAACAGGATGAACGCCGCCCCGACTCCGACCATGATCGGCCCGTCGGTGTGGGCGATTTCACGCGAGACCAGCAACGGCCGCACCAGCGCCGCGATCCCCAGAATCAGCAGAATGTTCGCGATGTTACTGCCGACGATGTTGCCGACCGCGATGCTGTCAGCCCCTCTGGCGCCCGCCAGCACGCTGACCGCGACCTCCGGCGCCGAAGTGCCGAACGCGACGACCGTCAGCCCGATGACCAGCGCGGAAACGCCGAGGCGCCGCGCCAGCCCGGTCGCCCCCGCCACCAGCGCTTCGCCGCCCACCCACAAAATCGCCAGGCCCAGTACCAGCAGCCCCGCATCGACGAGCATACGCCTCCCATCAGCCCCGCGGGCCGGGTCGGAGACCGGGGAGATACCCGGATCAATTCGCCAGAAACGCGCGCTCCGCACCGCGCGAGCGCGCGACCCAGTCTCCGCCACCCGCCCCGCAAAGGCAAGCGCCGCGGCGCCAGACGCGCAGCCGCTGCGCCGCGCAGGCTCCTAACTGATCCCCGAAAGCGCGCACAGCGGCCCCCATACTCGATCGACGCGGGACCTAGCCGATAAGCAAGGCGTGACCTTGCTGGGAATGACATCCGACGCGGGCGCCCACCCAACACCACACGTGTTCTGGGTCTGGCCCTTTGCCGCCCTGCTGCTCTGTATCGCGCTGCTGCCGCTGATTCGCGCCACCCATCATTGGTGGGAGCACAACCGCAATCGCCTGATCGTCGCCGCCAGCCTCGCCGGCTGCACGCTGCTGTATTACGGCTTTCGCGGCTACGGCGTCGTCGACCACAGCGCCGAACACGCCGAGACGCCCGCCGCCGCGCACGACGATTCACACGGAAAGCCGCAGGACGCCGCGACCCGGCACGGCGGCTATGACGCGAGCGGGGAACCCGCGGACGCCGAGGCGCACGCGGCTGAAAACGCGCATGATTCGCACGCGACGCCGCCAGCCGAGTCGCATGATGATGGCCACGCCGCACACGCGTACACTACTCCCGGATTCGCGACCGTCTGGGCGATTATCGATCACGCGGTGCTGAAAGAGTACATCCCGTTCTTGACGCTGCTGTTCAGCCTGTACGTCATCGCCGGCGGCATCGTCGTGCGGGGCGACCTGCGGGCGACGCCGCTGACCAATACGGCGATTATCGGCGTCGGCGGCGCGCTGGCGTCGTTCATCGGCACGACCGGCGCCTCGATGGTGCTGATCCGCATTCTGCTGAAGACAAATTCCGAGCGCAAATACGTCGTGCACACGGTCGTCTTTTTCATCTTCATTGTGAGCAATATTGGCGGCACACTGCTGCCGATTGGCGATCCGCCGCTGTTTTTGGGGTATCTGCGCGGCGTGCCGTTCTTCTGGACGCTGGGGCTGTTCAAGGAATGGCTGTTTCTGATGGTGCTGCTGCTGGTCGTGTACTTCGCGATCGACACGTACGCCTATCGCAACGAAACCGTCAAGGACATTCAGCGCGACGATACGCAGCGCCAGCCGCTGCGCCTGGCGGGCATGCTGAACATTCCGCTGCTGATCGGCGTGGTGTTCGCGGTCGCGACGCTGGATTCGAGCAAGCCGTTTCCGGGCACAAACTGGCATCCGTTCCCGTACTTCCGCGAGCTGGTGCAGCTCGCGCTGACGGGCGCGTCGCTGCTGCTGACATCGAAAGTGCTGCGCAAGGAAAACCAGTTCAATTACGCCGCGATTCTCGAGGTCGCGTGCCTGTTCATCGGCATCTTCATCACGATGCAGGTCCCGCTGGAGATTCTGAACACATACGGCTCGCAGCTTGGCCTCAGCGAGCCGTGGCAGTTCTTCTGGGCGACCGGCGTGCTGTCGAGCTTCCTCGACAACGCGCCGACGTACGTTGTGTTCTTCGAAACCGCGCGGACGCTGCCGCTACCCGAGGTGGACGCGCTGACCCTGGCCGGCGGCGGTGTGATCAGTGGCGAGCTACTGGTCGCGATCGCGACGGCGTCGGTCTTCATGGGCGCAAACAGCTACATCGGCAACGGCCCGAACTTCATGGTCAAGACCATCGCCGAACAGGCCGGCGTCCGCATGCCGAGCTTCTTCGGGTACATGCTCTACTCCGGCGCGATCCTCATTCCGGCGTTCATTCTGATGACGTTTGTTTTCTTCATGTGACGACGCGCGAACTGGTTTCGGACCGGGCGTGGCGTATTCGTGGGTTGGGACCTCGCGAGGGCAGGCGGGATGCCGGCGCCACTCGCCGATTCGTCACGCAGCTAACCAACGCTCGCAATCTTGGCGCCGCGAGCCGCACCCTACTTCGAGCCGGAAGCCGCTCGACAGCCCGCACATCCGCAGAGATTCAGCGACCGGCTCGAGGCGGACCGCTAAACCTCAGTTCCACCAGAACGCGAACCAGATGAATTCCCCCTGAAAGAGAGTGAGCAGGCGCTCCCAGAACTCCGTCTGCGTCACGGGTCCCGCTTCCAGATATGGCGCCGCCGCCGTGCCTTGCACCCATAGCACCAGGTCGAGACGCCGCGGCTCCGTAAAGACGCGACTGAAGTTGACGCCCTTTCCGTCGGCGTCGCGCCAGAATGGCAACAGCTTTTTCCCGGTCAGCAGCGCATCGAGCTCGTCGAGAAACTCATGCCAGCCGGCGATCTGCTCGTCAGTCACGCGCACGTTCGGGAACACGCCGGTCTGATTGGGGTTGGGAATCCACTCACGGTCGTCATCCGTCTCCGCCAGCGCCAGACGCCACATGCGACGACTGGCGGCGGTCATTTCTTTCAGGTGCGCCAGCGCGCCGCGCATGCGCTCAGGTGATTTCACCTCCAAGTTAATCAGATGGACGTAGGCGATCAGGTCAAGGAACTCTTCGTAATTCCAGTCGTTCATCGGCGCACGGCGCGCAAGAAACGCGTATGGCGAGGACACGCGCGCGAAAAACAAGTGTCCCGTGCGCTCAAACAGTTCCTGAAAGTCGTGCGCCAGCACGATGTCATTACCGGCCATCAGCAAATGGCAGTAGCCCCTCAGCCACTCGGCGTCCGCCCGATCGAACGAGATCACAAACTCGCCCGCCGCGGTCTCACTGGGCACAGCCATCTGATTGAACGCGGCGAAGATGCGATACAAGACTTCGCTGTCTGCGCCACGCCCGTCGCCGTCCAGGTCGAGGCGAATCAGGCCGAGTCGAAGCCGAACCTTGACCGGACGATCGCCCATTGCCGCCAGCAATTCGCTGGTTTCCCGCAGCGCGGCGTCCCATCGCTCGACGACTTCGCGAACGCGCTCGTAACTGATTTCCTCGGGATCAGACCGTTGAGGAATCGGCAGCCGGGCGCCGTCCATCAGCATCGGGATCGGCGGCGCGCGATGCCCGTACCGATGCAGCGCCTGTCCAAGACCCTCGACGCCCATCAAAAATCGCACGATGGCCGCCTCAAACTTTTCCTGATCGGCGGCGGCCGGCGCCCGCGCCCCCGCCAGCCCCTTCCAGGCTTCATCCAAGCGCCCCTTGTACAGCCGCTTCTCTGTTTCCGTCGCCTCCCAGGACGGCGTCGCGACGACGGGCGCCGAAGCGCCGCCCTCTTGCGCCGTCGCTGCAGGAATCGCCGCGACCAGAAGCAATGCCAGCCGAACCACGTGGCGCCGCATCATCATTGTCAGACCTCCGAGTCGTCCCGCGTGAGTTGGAGCGGCGACCTACAACTCCCCGAACCACACCGACACGACTACCGCCAGTCGATCCACATTTTCCGCCGCGGGAAATCAACCGTCAGTGTCTTCATCTCCCGAAAAATCGCCATCCCGACCAGCAGGTCGCATTGCGTGCCGATGAACGGCCCGAGCGTGTCGTCCAGCACCGTCAGGCCCACGACGCCGGTGTTCGCGAAGGTCCGCCCGGCGATCAGCAAATCGACCGCGACATTCAGCGTGATCGTGCTGTCGGCGCCTTCCCCGACGCCCATGCCCGCCGCGCCGGACACCGTGTAGCCCGACTGCTCCGCCGCCACGCGGCCGAGGCACTCCTGCGACAGCGCCACCGCGTCCGCGCCGGTGTCGAACAGCGCCAAGCCCGGATGCCCGGCGATCTCACACGTCGCGACCAGTTTGCTGTCCGACACGATCCGCACATCGACATCCGTCCCCGGGCCGGCGTCGGTCGACGACGGGCGCAGCGCCAGGCGCCCCTCGGCGAAGTTCATTGTCATGCGGCTTTCGTGAAACACGCCGGTGCCGATGATGCCGGCGATCGAGCCCTTCAACATGTCCGGAAAATCAAAGCTGGTGACCATCACGCGCTCGAGGCGGATCGGCCCCATCCGCAGATCGTCGAGCAGCATGTAGGCCGATTCCTGCTTACCGGACACGCCGCGAATACTGCCACCGGACAGCTTCTTGAGCCCGACCTCATCCGCGATGTCGCGATCGACCGAGAACGTGACGCTGCCGCCGGTGTCGACGACGAAGCGATAAGGGCCGTGGCCATTAAGCGTGGCGTCGACATACGGCAGGTTGAACATCGGCACGGGCGGCATCGGCGTTTCGCCCCAGGCGACGATGTGATTCAGCGGCTGCGTGCCGACGGCCGCCAGAAACTCCGGCAGGCCCTCGACGGCTTCGGCCAGCATCGATTCCGGATAGCCGTTCTCGGGGCTGGCGAGCGCGACAATCTTTCCGGCGGTCTCCGCCAATCCGTCCAACTCGTTTTCCGCCATGCGCACGGTCGCGATCAGGGCGTAGTCGGTGGCGTCGCGGGGTCCGAGCTGCTCCAGGCGCCGGGCGAGGCGCAGCGCGGTGGCGCGGTCATCGCGGGCGCTGGCGATCACCAGCAGCACGCGCAGCGCCAGCCGGTCGCGCGTATCTTTGGAAAACGTGGCGGCGACGCGCTCAGCGTCTGTATAACGTCCGGCTCGCCAGTAAGCCCGCGCGATCGCGGCCCGTTCCGCGTCGTTCTGCGCGAGCGGCTCACCGCGCTTGGCAAGCGCGAGGGCCTCGCTCCACGCGTCCGCCCGCCAGCAGATATCCAACGCGTCCGCGCACGCGCCCTGCGCCGCGGCGACCGCGCCCTCAACCTTGCTCTTCCAGGGATTATCCTGCGCCGCCGCCGCTGGGATCAGCCACATGAGCGTTACACCCGTCAACCAGATTCGCATTCAGTTACTCCGAAATTGCCGCCCGCGGCGGGTCTATCCATAGAAATCTCGACAATAGCGTACCGCGAACGCCCTCTCGGGTGGCGCAGGCGTCCCGCCTGCGGACTCTCATGCGCCCAAGCCCTCCGCCGGCAATTCCGCCCCCACCCGGCGCGAGATATCCCGAATCCGGCTCCAGGCCTGCATCAGCATCGGCGCGGTGTCCATGCCGCTGACGAACGTGATCACATATACGAAGACCGAAAAGATCGAGCCCGGGTTGGCCAGCGGATTGGCGCAGAAGCGGATCAGCGCCGCCGCCATCACCACCAGGACGAACGCTTCCATCATCGCGAAGTTCCGGGTCTCGATATCCGACAATCGCACCCGCCAGCGCGAGAGCAGTTGGAAATGGCCGGCGACCCGGCGGCGGCCACCGCGTTCGATGACGTTGATCTCGCGCTCGTAGCGGTCATTGATCTTGCGCATCAGCACGCCGACCGGGCCCCATGCGCGGCGCTGAATCACGACGACCGGCGCCAGCAGGCACACGCACATCGCCGCCACGGTCGGATCGTAGAACAGCAGCATGACCAGCCCGCCCCCCATCGCGTACAGCGAGGCCACAATCGTCGGCACGTGGATTTCGTAGAAGTCGACCAGTTCGCGCGACAGCGCGGCGCGGGCCGCGACGGTGGACACATCGCCGCCCGCCGCCCGCGAGGCCGTGACAACGTTCGTCGCCAGCCGGGCCACGATGCGGGAAAAACAGCGCGTGTCATATGCGCGGCGGGCGGAGCCGATGGCGACATGCGCGATGTGTTGCGCCACAAACCACATCAGCCCGCGATCGTCGTCGCGCAGCAGACCGTTGATCGCGAAGCCCAGCACGGCCGGCTGAAGCAGGGCAATGATGTTCTCAACATTGAACAGCGCGTAGGTGAGCAACAGGCGCCACTTGTTGGCGCGAAAGATCTCACGCGGCAGGCTGCGCGCGGGGGCGGAGGCGGACATGGGCTGGCGTTCCTGATAAGGAAAACGATCACTCAACGACCGCCCAACGTGTAACACGTTGAGCGCGTCACAATGACTGGAAGTTTTCTTACAGGCTCACCGAACCGCCTCCGTACAAGGGCGCGCGCCGCAGATTCACCAGCTTATCGAGCGCCGCGACCGCACTCAATCGAAAAAATACGTCTTCAGCCCAAGGGTGAAGGCCACATGCGATGGCTCCGCGGGCGGCGACCCGGCCGTCCAAAGTCGCGATTATCGGCGAGTAACGCGGATTAAGCGCGAATTCAGCCAACGAGGCTAGAATCAAGGGTGTCTCGTATCACAGCCGGCGATGCGCGTGGAACAATCCGGGTCGTCGGAATGTTTATTGAATATGGCTGGGCGGTCGAACGTCCATTGATTGGAAAGGAAGCTCACCATGACCAAAAACCGTTCTCTGGCCCTCCTGACGCCACTACTTGTGCTGACGCCCGCTTGGGTGGTCGCTCAGAACACGGCAATGACGCCGATGCAGCCGATCGCCGCGCCCGCGGCGATTTCGGCGCCGACACCCGCGCCGGCCGGCGCGGTCCCGGCGGATATCCTCGCTGTGGCCGGCTACCCGGACAATGTGCTCGACGCCCTGCTGCGACTCAGCGGGCAGCCGGCGTTTCTCGACGCGCTGCTCGCCAATCCCGATCAATTTGAGAAACTCGCGAACGAGGCCGCGCCCGAAGTGCGTGGCGCGCTGAATCAGCTCGGTCCCGCCGCGGAGCTTACCTATCTCGTGGCGGATGAGCGCGACAACTTCAACGCGCTGGCCAGCGCCCGCGCCGCGGACCCGCGGGCTTTTCGCGAAGAGATTCAACGGATTCGCGCGTCGCGCGAGGCCGCTCGCCTGGCCGCGGCCCGCGATTGGCAGGAATCGCTCGCGTCTGACCCGGCGGCGCTCGCCGCATACGGCGACCTGCTGACGCGTTTTGTGAACCAGCGTCGCAGCGAGTTCCCTGAGTTCGCCGCCGTGGCGGTGACGGATCAGCGCTACTACTACGCCCTCCCGCCGCACGCGGAACTGATGGAGTTCGCGTCAACCGACAGCGCTTCGGCCGCGATCTTCCCGGTGATGGAGCGTTTCTGGAATCGGCACGCGCCGGAGTTGTCGGATGCGCTGATCGAGTCCGGCCAGATCGTGTCCGCGCCGCGCGGCGGCGCCCCGTTGCTGGCGGCCGCCGGTCCATCTTCGCGCAGCGACATGTGGAAGCCGCTGTCTGACGCGCCATCATCGGTGGGTCTGGCGCCGGTGATTCAGCAGCCGCCCGCCGATCAGCCGCAGGAAGCCGTGCTCGCCTCGGCGGTGCTGGAGTCGCTGCGCCGCTGGCGCCCCGTCGACCCGGCGCAGGACGCCGCCGCTCGCGAGGAAATCGCGGCGCAGCCGCAGCCTGACTACAACCCGGCTCCGGGAGAAATTGACGAAAGCTACATCACGTATCCGCAGGATCCGGCGCAGGCGCCGGCGATCGTCGATAGAGACGACGATGGGCTCTACGACATGACGCCGGTCGGCGAATACGCGGACCCGGGCTATGCCCCGGTCGGCGAGCCGGTGTTTGAAGAGTACTACGATGACGGTGTGGTGGTGCGCCACTATCCGAACGCGGTCGAAGCGCCCGAGGTCGTCTATGTCGATCCCGGCTACGACGACATAGATGTCACGTACATCGATACGGGTCCGTCGTTCGGCTACTTCGGCGCGTCGTTCTACTCGCCGTTTTACACGCCTTACTACTTCGGCGGCTGGTACGGTTCGCGCTGCTACGACTATGTTTCGCCCTACCGTTATGGTGGCGGATTCTTCGGGCGCTATCACCACCACGACCATTACCGTCGGGGCTCATCGGTGAACATCGGCGTGAGTTTTGGCAATAATCGGTACTACGGTCACGGTGGCCGGCATTACTACGGCGCCTCGCGCTATGGCAGCCCGGTGTACTCGCGCTCGTCGCGGAGTCTCGGCGGCGCCTACAAGCGGCCGACCGTCGTCAACCCGCGCCCGATCGGCGGCATCGGCAGCTTCCGCACGACGCCGTACCGAAACAACGCCGTCACGCCGCGGGTTACGCATCCGCGCACGACGTTCCCGCGGAGCGGCTCGCGCGTGGCGCCGCAGAGCGGTTCACGTGTCAGTCCGAGCGTCGCGCCGCGCAGCGGCTCGACTGTTCGACCGCGATCGTCGTCTTCGAATTCGCCGCGGCGCACGACGCGTCCGGGCGCCACGAGCCTGAACTCGCTGCGTTCCAGCGGACCGGTTCGTTCGTTCGCGCCGCAGACCGGCGGCAGCGCCCGCACGGTCACGCCGCGCTCCAGTAGCGGGGTCCGCAGTGTGGCCCCGCGCTCCAGTGGCGCCACCCGCTCGATTACGCCGCGCTCCAGTGGATCGCGGACCGTCGCGCCGCGCAGCAGTGGCGCGCGGACGATCCAGAAACGGCCAACCTCCGGCAGCCGCGGCTCTTCGGCGGTGCGATCGCGTAGTGGTAGCTCGTCGAGCCCGCGTTCGAGCGTCTCGCGCGCCCGATCGGCCCCACGCAGCTCCGCCACGCGCAGCCGTTCGTCCAGCGGACCGCGCTCGTCGGTCTCCCGGCCGCGCGGTTCGTCCGGCGGAAAGTCCGTCATCAAGCGAAGCACCGGCGGCAGTCGTTCCAGCGCGTCGAAGTCGCGCTCGGGCAGCCGTTCGAGTGGGTCGAGGAGTTCGCGCGCCGGCAGCCGCTCTCGACCGCGCTAACCGGATTGCGTCGGGACGGTGGTTTCGGCTGACGTTCTGGCTTGCGCAGCCTCCGCCGCGCGCTTGATGCCGCGCTGCATGCTGGTAAACACATAGCCATGAAGCGGCAGGACGGCCGCCCAATACAGCAAACCCGCCAGGCCGCGCGGACGAAACCGCGCGGTCTGGGCCAGTTTGTGGCGACCCGGGGCCACGGGCTCAATCTCAAAGGTCAGCGTCGCTTCGCCGGGCAGCTTCATTTCCGCCCAGAGTTCGAGCAGCCGCCCACGCTCGGCCCGCGTCACGCGCCAGAAGTCGAGCGCGTCTCCGTGCGAAACGCGCTCCGGATGCCGCCGACCGCGCCGCAACCCCGGGCCGCCGACAAGCCGGTCCATCGCGCCGCGCACGCGCCAGAGCCAATCGGCCGCGTAGTAGCCTTGGCCCCCGCCAATCCGGCAGACCGCGTCGTAAACAACATCAGCTGACGCGTCGATTTCAATTTCGCGGCGATCAACGAATACGCGTCCGCCGGCCCAGTCGGGATCGCCCGGCAGCGCGCCCGCGTCCGACCAGCTCGTTTCCACCTGCGCGGCGCCATGGCGCTGCAGGGCCAGATCAATCGCCTCACGGGCCGTGAACAGTTTCTGCGGCATCAGCCGGCTCGCGCGATCATCGCGACAAACCACGCGGTTCCGCAGTCCTTCCGCCAATGGCCGGGCGATGCGATGACTCAGCGGTGTCACCAGGTGAATCCACAGGGAACTGAGCCGCGGCGTCAGCAGCGGGACCGGAATGATGAGTCGCTTCGGCAGTTGCAGGCTGGCCGCCATTTCCTGCATCAGCTCCGCGTATGTGCGCACATCCGCGCCGCCGATGTCGAGCGTTTGCCCGACCGTCGCCGGTGTTTCGAGGCACATTTCCAGGTAGCGCAATACATTGCGAATCGCGATCGGCTGACACTCCGTCGAAACCCAGCGCGGCGTCACCATGATCGGAAGTCGCTCAACGAGATAGCGCAGAATCTCAAAAGAAGCGGAGCCGGATCCGATGATCATCGCGGCCCGCAGCGACGTGACGGGCACGCCCGTCGACGCCAGCGCCATCTCCACTTCGCGGCGCGAGGCGAGGTGCTGGCTGAGATTCGGGCCCGTTTCGCCGAGTCCGCCGAGATAGATGATGCGTTTGACGCCGGCTGCAGCAGCCGCCTCCGCAAACGCCGACGCGAGCGCGCGATCCTCCGCGCGATACGCCGCGCCGGCCGCCATCATCGAGTGCACCAGGTAGTACGCCGCGGCGCAGCCGCGCAACCCCGGCGCCAGCGCCTCGGACGTGACGCCACCCTCGATGATCTCCAGCCGAGGATGATCCGCCCACGGCCGTGATCGCAGCTTCTCGGCCGACCGCGTCAGGCACCGCACGCGGTATCCGGCCTCGAGCAGGCGTGGCGCCAGTCGACCGCCGACGTAGCCGGTCGCGCCCGTCACAAAAATCAGTTCGCGTTCCGGCGGCGGATCAGCCATCCTGCGGTCCTCCGATACCCGTGGCTCAGCCGCTCGCACGGGCGACCACTAATCATATTCGACCCGACTTGCTGGCCGGACGCCCGAACCCCGCCCGCTGGAAGCTCTCGCGAATCGGCGATAGAATCCCGGCGTTTGGCTCATCGACGGCGGCGAAGGGGCGTTAGCGCCCCGCAAGAGGCCCTGTCGGAGCTTATTGGGAGAGCGCACGGGTGAAGTTCATCCTGGTGGACCGGATCGACGCCCTCGAGGCGGGTCAGCGAATCGTGACGCGAAAGGCGTTGTCGCTGGCCGAGGAATACCTCGCCGATCATTTTCCCGCCTTTCCAGTATTGCCGGGCGTGCTGATGCTGGAGGCGATGACGCAATCGTCGGCCTGGCTGGCGCGGGTGACGCTCGACTTCGCCCCGAGCCTCGTGTTGCTGAAGGAAGCGCGTAACATAACGTATAAGAGTTTTCTGGCCCCCGGCCAGATTCTGCACGTTGAATCTGAATGCCGTTCGATCGACGCCGATCGCAGCGAGTTCGCCGCGACCGGCACGGTGGATGGCCGTGAAATTGTAAAGGGCCGCCTGACACTGCGGCATCTGAATCTGGCGGATACGGATCCGGCGCTGGCGACGGTCGACGACCAGCTGCGCACCCGCGCCCGTGAACAACTGGGGCTCCTGTGGAAAGCCGCGCCGGCGTCGGCCGGCGTGTAGCGCCCCTTTTTCTTGAGACGGTTTGCTCCGCGAGTGGAGGAAGAATCTTGATGTCGACGATGCCCCGTACGGAAATTCTCGCCAAGGTCCGCGACATCCTGGTCGATGTGCTCAGCGTCGATGAGGACGAGGTGACGGATGACGCCGTGCTGACCGAAGACCTTGGCGCGGAATCGATCGACTTCCTCGATATTCTGTTCCGGCTCGAAAAAGAGTTTGGGATCAAGATTCCGCAGGAACAGCTCTTCAATCGCGATATCGTCAGCAATGCCGAATACCTGAATGATCGCAAGCTGAACCCCGCCGGCCTGGCCGCGCTGAAGCAGGCGATGCCTTACGCCAACCTGACCGAATTCGAGAAAAACCCCGACATCGACAAGCTGGCCGACGTGTTCACCGTCGCCGCGATCGTCAATTTCGTCGAGGGGAAAGTCAAGAACGGGTAGCCGCCAGTGCGATGGATCTGGTTCGATCGATTCGAGGAGTTTGAATCCGGCAAGCGCGCGGTCGCGGTCAAGAACGTGACGCTCGCCGAGGATCATCTGCACGATCATTTTCCCGGCTATCCGCTGATGCCCGCCAGCCTGATGATCGAAGGCATGGCGCAGACCGCCGGCATTCTCGTCGGCGAGGCGCGCCAGTTCAGCGAGAAAGTCATCCTCGCCAAAGTGCGCAAAGCGAGCTTTGACGAGATCGTCCGCCCCGGTGATCAGGTCCGCTACGAAGCCGAGATCGACCAGCTCACGGAATCCGCCGCGGTCACCACCGGCAAGGTCTGGCTGCAGGATCGCCAGATCGGCGTAGTGGACATTGTCTTTTCCCATATTGATCAGAACATGAGCGGCCTCGACTTTCCGGAAGAGAATTTCGTGTTCACCGAGGAATTCATGGCCCTGCTGCGGACTTACCGTCATAACGGCCAGGCGAGGGTCACGCTGTGAGTGAACGTCGTGTTGTCATTACCGGCCTCGGTCCGGTCACGCCGATCGGGATCGGCGCGCCGGATTTCTGGAGCGCGCTGCTCGAGGGCCGCAACGCCGTACGGCGGACGAAGGCCTTCGACCCGGCCCGATTTGATTCGCAGGTCGCCGCCGAGATCGAAAGCCTTTCCGTCGCCGACTATGTGCCCAAGCGTTATCGCAAGAGCGCCCGCATCATGGCCCGCGATATCGAACTCGCCGTCGCGGCCGCGCATCTGGCGATCACCGACGCCGGATTGGTCACCAAGTCACTGATTGATCGCGGCGATACCGAAGCCGGCTTGAACGTCGACCCGGCCCGCATGGGCGCGAACATCGGCGCCGGCACGATCTGTGCCGACCTGTCCGAGCTTTCCGAAGCGCTCGCCTCCGCCTCGGTCAATGGCGAATTCTGCCTGAAGCGCTGGGGCGCCGAGGGCATGCAGAACCTGACGCCGCTCTGGCTGCTGAAGTTCCTGCCCAACATGCTCGCCTGCCATGTCACGATCGTGCATGACTGTCAGGGACCGAGCAATACGATCACCTGCGGCGAGGCTTCCAGCCATCTCGCGATCGGCGAGGCGTTTCGCGGCATCGCCCGCGGCGTCGCGGATGTCTGCGTGTGCGGCGGCGCGGAAAGCAAGATCAACCCGATGGCCGTCATGCGCCAGTCGCTGGGGAAGCGCCTCAGCACGCGCAACGACGCCCCCGAAGCCGCCTGTCGCCCGTTCGCGTCCGATCGCGACGGCACGGTCTGCTCCGAGGGCGGCGGCCTGGTGATTCTCGAAGAGCTCCAACACGCGAAGGCCCGCGGCGCGCGGATCTACGCGGAACTCGTCGGCTTCGGCGCCAGCAATGACGCGACCGGCACGCTGAAGCCGGCCGAAGACGGGCGCGGCGTCGCGCTGGCGGTCAAGAAGGCCCTCAACGACGCCAAGGCTTCGCCGGCGGATATCGACATGATCGGCGCCTTCGCGACGGGGCTGGTCGATCGCGACCTGTTTGAGGCCCGCGGCCTGCGCGCTGCGTTTGGCGACGAGCTCCAGCGCATCCCGGTATTGGCGACGAAGGGCGGCATGGGCAACAACGGCGCCGGCGCCGGCGCGATCGACTTCATCGCATCGGTCCTGGCGCTGCACAACAACACCGTGCCCCCGTCCGTCAATGCCGGCCCGCGCGAGGCCGAGTGCGACCTGCGTGTTGTCACGGACGACCCGATCGACGCGAATGCGGAAAAGATGATCAGTTTGTCATACGCTTTGACTGGAATGCAGAACGCGGCGCTGGTTATTCGCCGCTTCCGCGATTAGGCGCATCTGAGCAGGGACGACATGAGCCGACGCATTGTCATCACCGGAATTGGCTGGGTCACCCCACTCGGCTGCGACATCGAGACGGTCTGGAAGCGCCTCCTGAACGCCGAAACCGGCGTCGCGCCCACCACGATCTTCGACGCCAGCGCGTTTCCGACGCAGTTTTCGGCCGAGGTCAAGCAGGACTTTGACTTCGACAAGATCATGGGCGCCCGCGCGAAGGACTTCGCGACGGCCAGCCGCAACGCGCGCTTCGCGATCGCCGCGGCGGAAATGGCCTGGGCCAGCGCCGGTCTGAACGGCGCGCATCACGTCGATCCGGCCATGGTCGGCGTGTATCTGGGCGGCGGCGAAGGGCCGATCGATTTCTTCAATTTCGCGAAAGCCGCGATCGCCGGTTGGGATACGGAAAAGAAGCAGCTCGACGCCCAGCGCTGGGCCGCCGCCGCGTATGAACATTTTGACCAGCATCGCGAGTTTGAGCAGGACCCGAACTGCGCCGCGGCCTGGATCGCCAGTCGATTCAACGCCCAGGGCCCGAGCATGAACACGCTCACCGCCTGTTCCGCCAGCACGCAGGCCCTCGGCGAAGCGACCGAGATGATCCGCCGCGGCGATGCCGACATCATGATCTCCGGCGGCTGCCATAGCATGATTCACCCGCTCGGCGTCACGGGGTTCAACCGCCTGACGGCGCTTTCCACGCGCAACGACGAATGCGAAACCGCGTCGCGCCCGTTTGATCGCACGCGCGATGGATTCGTGCTCGGCGAAGGCGCCGGCGTGCTTGTCCTGGAAGAATACGAAGTCGCGCAGCGCCGCGGCGCGAAGCCGCTGGCGGAGATCGTCGGCTACGGCTCCACGGCTGACGCCTTCCGCGTAACGGACATCCACGAAGAGTCGCGGGGCGCGATCGCCTCGATGCGCGCGGCCCTCAACGCCGCCCAGCTTCAGCCGCGCGATATTCAATACATCTCCGCGCACGGCACTGGCACCGAAGAAAACGACAAACTCGAAACACAGGCGATCAAGGCCGTGTTCGCAGACGTCGCCAAGCAAACGCCGGTCAGCAGCGTCAAAAGCATGCTCGGGCACCTGGTCGCCGCGGCCGGGGCGGTGGAGTTGATCACCTGCGTGTTGGCGCTCCGCGATCAGATGCTGCCCCCGACGCGAAACTACCAGCATCCGGACGCGAATTGCGACCTGGACTACGTGCCGAACAAGGCCCGCAAAACAGCCGTCAAAGCCTGCCTGAGCAACAGCTTCGGCTTCGGCGGCCAGAACGACACGCTGATTATCCGCGCCGCGAGCTGATCGGCGCCATTTCGAAACGGCGGCGCGCGATCCCCGCGCGGCGACTTCCGCCCCGGGCGGCTTGGCCCGCCACGGAACCGCGGACTATGATGTTGTCATGGACCTCCAGCAGGAACCCACGGATCAGGAGTTGATCTCCGCCATCGCGGAAGGCGATGCGGCGGCGTTCGCAGCGTTCTACGACCGCCACTCGCCGTATGTCTATGGCCTGCTGCGGTGCATTCTGCGGGTTCCGGCGGACGCCGACGAGGCCCTGCAGGAAGTGTTCTGGCAGGTGTGGACCAAATCCGACCGATTTGACCAGGCCCGGGCCGCCCCGCGCGCTTGGTTGACGGTGATAACCCGTTCCCGGGCGCGGGATTTGCGCCGACGGCTGGCCCGCGCCAATGACCGCGAATCAAACGCCCGCCGGCCGGCGGACAGGGTCGCCGACGCGTCAGAGAACGCCGAGCGGGCCGAGTCCATGGCGCTGGCGCAGCAACTGCTCGCCCAATTGCCGGAAGAACAAAGAACGCCAATCCAAAGATGCTTTTTCGACGGAATGACGCAGAGAGAGATCGCGGAACACGACCAAATCCCATTGGGGACGATCAAGACGCGGATCCGATCGGGTTTGATCAAGTTGCGCGGATTGCTAGGATGATGACACATGGCGGCTGAAAAACCAGCTCACGACCTTTCCGAGTCCGCGGCGCTCTACATCGCCGGCGCGCTTTCCGATGAGGAAGCCGTCGCGTTTGAACAGGCCCTGGCCGAAGCCGGCGCCGAAGGCCTGGCGGCGCTGAAGGCGGTTGAGCCACTGGCGGGTCTGCTGGCGGAGTCCATTCGGGCCGCACCCCCCGCTGCGGTGCGCCAGCATCTGCTGGACCGCGCCAACGCCCATGGCCACGCCCACGCCGAGCCCCGCAAGACCCAGGTGTGGAAGGACTGGGACGCCGACGCCGAGGTGGCCGGCGTTTTCATCCAGCGCGGCGAATCCGCTACGTGGGAAACCACCGCGATCGAAGGCGTCGAGGTTCGACGCCTGTTCGTTGACGCCGCCCGCAATCAGATGTCCATGCTTGTGCGCATGGCCCCGGGTACCGCTTATCCGCACCACGTACACGGTGGCCCCGAAGAGTGCTTCGTACTCGAAGGCGATCTGCGCGTCGGCGAGGAAGTCCTGCGCAGCGGCGACTACCAGCGGATGGCGCCCGGCAGCCTCCACGGTGAGCAGAGCACCGAAAACGGCTGCCTGCTGCTGATCAACTCGTCGCTGTCGGACGAGTTGCTGTAGCCGGCGCCACGTCGCCCCTGCCGCCGCTCCGTTTCCGAATCGGGATCAACATCGGCGTCGACCGTCGATATTCCGCGTACGCCGATCCGTGCTGCGCCAGCAGATCGCGCTCCTCAAGCTGAATGGCGATCAGGATGTACGCGGTCGTCGCCAATGCGAACAAAAGGTGTCCGACGGTCATCGTCGGCGCGCCCCAGAAGGCGAGCAGCCAGCCGACGTACAACGGATGGCGCACGTGCCTGTAAAGCACCGGCGTCGCGAATCGGAGCGGCGTGTATGGCCGACCCAGCAAACACAGCCAAACCTGCCGCAATCCGAACAGATCGAAGTGATTCAGCAGAAACGTCGAATAGAGCACAATCAGCCAGCCCAGCCCGCCAATCGCCGCGATCGCGCCACGCAATACGGTCGATTCGGCCTGCCACACCACGCCGCCGGTCGGACGCCACAGCAGGAACAACAGGATCAGGGCGAGGTTCGAGGCGAGGACGTAGGTGCTTCGCTCGGCCTCGACCGGCACATGCCGGGTGAGCCAGCTCTTGAATCCGCGGCGCGCCATCAGGCTGTGCTGCACCGCGAAGAGCGTCAGCAGGCCGATATTCACGCCCCATGCCGCCAGGCTCGACTCGCCGGGCAGACGATCAAGCGTGACCGGCCCCCAGACGCCGGTCACAAACAGGAACGCCCACACGAATACGCCCAGAAACATGGCGTAGCTGATAACGCCGTAGACAAAGATCGTGACCCGCATGGCCGGGCTTCGGGCCGGCGCCGCGCTGACTGCCTGCATGTCGATGCTCTCCTGACGGTCGATGTCGGATCGCGGCCCGCCACCTCGTGCTCGGCCCCGATCTCCCTACGTCAGAACAAGCGACATTCTCCGCCCGGGGGCGCCAAGATGGGGCGAGAAATCAGGAAATCAGGCCCCACGCACATCCCGGCCGCGGGTGTTCCACCACAGGAGCGTCATCAGCAAGGCTCCGAACAGGCTGAACGGCAGCATCGACGCGAAAAGTGCGCTCCAGCCGTACTTGTCGATCAACCCGCCCAGCAGGAAGCCGGCCAGGATCGCGCCGAAATACTGGAACGAGTCAATCACGCCGCACGCAAAGCCGGCCATCCGCCGCCCGCCCAGATCCATCACCGCCGCCGCCCCGATGATCGAGTGACTGGAGTTGCATGTCAGCGAAATCACGGTCAGCAGGACGCACGCCAGCCACGGCGTCGCGGCGGCGTTCCCGCTCAGGGCGATCATCGCCGCGAGGATGGCCACCGTCTCCACGCCATACAATACGGCGGCGACCGGCGACCGGCGGCCGCGAAAGAACAGGTCGGAAACCACGCCGGCGCCAAACGACCCGACAAACGCGGAGATGGGCAACGCGAAGACAAGCGCGTGGTAGTACGACGATGTCTTATCGGCGTCCCACACTTTCAGCAGATACAACACCCACCACGCTTCGAGGGCGCGCCGCACGAACCCGGTGCAGAAGTAAGCGCCGGCGTTAATCCAGGCCAGCGGATTACCCGCGATGCGGCGAAACACGACGCGCAGCGGAAGTTTCTGCTGATCGGGCGCGGCGCTTTCGTGATCGTCATCGTCATGCTTGATGCGATAGCCGGCCTGCTCCGGGTGGTTCTTGATGTTGAACCACGCCAGCACGAGGATGACACCGAGGATCGCGGGCGGGACGATGAACATCGAGCGCCAATCCAAGGCGTGAACCGCGATGCCGACCAGCGGGATCGTAAAGCCAACCAGCAGCAGCGCCCCAAGCTGCCCCACGCCGATGGCGCCGAGCTGGATCATGCCGCCGAAAACGCCGGAGAACCAGCCGCGCTCGCGCCGCTCAAACCAGGCGGCGTTGATCTTCAGCATGCCGGGCGCGCCGAACGCCTGGGAGTACCCGTCGAACAGCCGCAGGATGATGAAGGCCGTCAGGATCCACGCGATCGAGCTGAACGACGTCTGCCAGAACGCGAGATTCAACACAATCGTGAGAATCGCGCCGGCGGCCATCGACTGCTTGCCGCCCAGACCGTCGGCGAGCAGGCCGTTGATGAATTGTCCGACCGCGTAGCCGCCGTCGCGGGCGCTGTTGATCCAGCCGTAGTCCTGGTTGCTGAAGCCGTACTCTTCTTTCAACTCCGGCGCGACGATGCCGAGGTTGTAGCGGCACAGGTAGTACCCCGCGTACAGCAGGCCGACGAAGAACCAGTTGCGAAACCGCCGCAGTCTGAAACCCGGCGCGCGCCGCTCCGCCTCGATCACTGTCCGGCTCCAAAAAAAAGACCCGGGCCGCCGCGCGCCGCTGGGGGCGTCGAGGGACCCGAGGGGCGGGATGATATCACAACCGCCCTTTCCGAAAAATTCGCTTGACAAACGCAGCCCAATATGTAACCATTCAGTTACATGACGCCGGACGCAATGGACGCGACGTTTCAGGCGCTGGCAAGCGCGACGCGGCGACAGATGCTGGACATCGTCAAGGCGACGCCCGGATGCAATGTCAACGAGGTCTGCGCGTACTTCGACATCAGCCGCATCGCGGTCATGAAGCACCTGGGTGTGCTCGAAGACGCGAAACTGCTGACGTCGGAAAAGCAGGGGCGAGAGCGGCGGTACTACTTCAACGCCGTGCCGATTCGCATGGTCTACGACCGCTGGACAACCGAGTTCAGCGGCCTGTGGGCCGACCGGCTGACGCGGATCAAGTATCGCGTCGAGGCGGCGGCCGGCGAAGCGGCGGCGGCGGCAGAGCAGACGGAGAGCGGCGCGGCGAACGCCCCTCCCACATCCAGAGCAGGCGATTCAAAGAAACGCCCAAAGAGGAAACGCGATGGCAAAGACTGACAAGGCGGTGTTCTCCGTCCACATCAAGGGCACGATCGACGCCGTGTGGCGCGAGATCACGAAGACCGACGAGGTCCAGGGCTGCATGTTCAACATGTGTCTGGACACCGCCGGCCTCAAGCCCGGCGCGAAGATCTTCATGCGCACGCCGGATGGGAAGTACACGGGCGTGGTGGGTGAAGTGCTGGAGTTCGACCCGCCCCACCGCTACGCGCACACGTTCAAGTTCACCCAATACGACGACCCGCCCTGCAAAGTGATCTATGACCTGCGCGAGAAGGACGGCGGCGTCGACTTCACGCTGACGATCGACGACATGCCCGTCGGCACGAAGACCGCCAAGGACATGACCGGTGGCGGCAAGATGATCGTCAACACACTGAAGTCAATCGTGGAAACCGGTCGGCCGGCGTTCGGGATTCGCATGCTGTATCTGATGTTCAAGGTCATGGGACCGCTGATGACGCCGAAGCGCTGCCGCTCCGAGCACTGGCGCTGATCGAGCAATTTCCCAACTCAGCATTCGCGCGGCACGGTCGCGCCAACGAACAGGAGACGCAAACATGGTACGCAGCATTGTGGCAATCGCGGCGGGTGTCATCATCTGGGCGGTATTGTGGCTGACCGGAACCGCGATCATTACCTCCGCCGTGCCGGAAGCGGTCGGCGCCGATCAGTCCATCCGCGACGCGGGCGTGTTGTCAGTGATCCTCGGACTCAGCATCCTGATTTCGCTGACCGCCGGCTGGCTGACGGCGGCCCTCGCGCCGCGGGCCATTTTTGCCCACACGCTTGTTCTGGCGGTTTTACAACTGGCGCAGGGCGTTTTCGTGCAGGCGCAGTACTGGGATCTGATGCCGCTCGGCTATCACGTCACGTTTCTGGCGCTGCTCGCGCCGATGATTCTGCTGGGCGGTCGCATCCGCGCCCCGCGCAGCGCCCCGACGCCGCAACTCGCCTAGCGGCAGTCGGGAAAACAGCAGCGGACGCGATGGGCCGGCCCGTCGCGTCCGCTCGTTTTGTTTACGATGGGGACCAGTGTGGGTTACGGAGCTTCGCCGCTCCAGTAGCGCTCGGCCAGTTCATACGCCTGCGCGCCGATCAGCTTGCCCGCCGCCCGGCCACGCCGGTCGCCGTCCTGAAAGTGAATGCCGCCATAGATGCGCGAGATACCGGCTTCGTCAGCCGCGTCCTGGAAGGTCTCCCACTGCAGGACGACGACACCCTCACTCGGCGTCATCTCAAACATGTTGCCACCGAGCCCGATGACGTGCTGCCCGAGCAGATCCGGGACGCCGTCGCTGTTGAAGTCTTCGTTGTACAACACCGTGACGCCGTCATAGAAGCGGCTTGTGCCCGTGAAGCGGGTCAACACCTCCGCCCCGGCCGCGCTGAACGTGCTATGACCCGATGTGAACTCCGCGAACGGCGGCGTAACAAACGTCAGCGATTGATAAGGGCGCCAATCAACTCCGTTGATCGTCCGCGTACCCTGGTCGGGCCCGCCCCACGCCTCGATCTGCTCGCCGAAGTACTTGTGCCGAATCGCCGAAACCGGGCGAATGTAGTCGTGCGCCCGCTTGGATTCCCAGCAAGAAATGCCCGAATCGAAAATCGCCGCGGACAGCGCGAAGTACATCTTCACGTCGTCGTCCAGCGTATGCCGATCCCGGATGCTGACGCCGTGGGCGAGCGCCTGCCAGTGCCCCGGCGGCGTCTCGGATCGCGGCCCGTCCGCCCAGTACTCGGCAATGACCTTCTGCCGATCCGTCAGCCCCGCGCTGATTTCCAGCACTTCATCCACCTGCGCGTTGTACGCCTCGTCATTCGTCATCGTCTGGCCGAGCGCGTCGGTGTATGACGCGTCTGAACCGGCCTGCGGCGGCGCCGGCGGCCGGAATTGATCACCACTTGTCAACGCGAACGGCGTCACGGCGCCCCAGTGCGGCGTCAGGAACGTCTGGTCAGAGAAAGTCGTCGGGTCGTTCCCGTCCGCCAGCGGAATCCCATTCGCGTCGACCAACGACCCGTTCGGAACGCGCAGCGGCTGCCAGGCGTTCGGGTTGAAGTCGGCGCCGCCCGGCGCCAGCGGCGAGGCCGGATCAGCGCTATTGCGCGGCGCATAGAGTGTGGGATACGTCGCCGACGTCACTTGCGCATAGTTGCCGGCTTCGTTGGAGCCGTCGCCCTGCCGCGCATCGAGGACCGCCTGCGCAGCGACATTGCCGATACCGGCGGGCAACTCGATATCGACCGAGTCACTCGCTTCATAGCCCAGGTCATTCAAGAGGCGCGTATAGGCGCCGGTGCGCATTTCGTATCCCGGAAACTGATCAAGCAGCGCGCGATACGCGGCGTAGCTCACCGCCGCTTCCTTGTTCGCTTGGGTGCGCTCGAAAAAGGGGCGTTTCATGGCCGGCGCATAGACGCTATTGGCCCGCTCGTCATATTGCGACCACGCGTCGTACATGGCGGTCTGAACAATGAAGATCGAACGCGACACGACCGTCGGACGGGGCCCGCTGTTGCGAATCGCCGCCAGCATCACCTCATTCCACTTGACGACGACCGACGTGTCATAGAGGCGGTCCGCCTTGTACGAATCCAGCGGAAACAGAAACGGACAGCCGGTCAGCGGGGCCAACAAGCCGAGGACGCAAAACGACAGGACGCGGCGCAACATGGATGGATCCCTCCCAGGCCGAGCAAATTGGCGCCTGCACGCGACGGCGCACATCCCTCTTATCGGTCGCTCGACCGGGCGGGGTTGCGGGCCCGCGCTGGCGAGTCATAACGCCCGGCGAGCAAACGCGTTATATTCCCGCCGATTCGGACTCCCGTTCTGGCAATCGGAGAAGCGCGTGCGCAATCACCCCAATGTAGGCCGGCGCCGTTTTCTGTTCCTGTTGGCTGTCTATGCGTGCCTTCTGGTGGCGCCGCGCAGCGCTGACCTTCCGGCGGCGCGCGCTGCCGACGACGCCGGCGCGCCGCGCGGGGCGCTGGTGATTGTCGGCGGCGGTGGGACGCCGCCGGTCGTTCTTGCGCGGGCGCTCGCGCTCGCCGGCGGGGACAACGCGCGCGTCGTCGTGCTGCCGCAAGCCTCGCAGCGCCCGGAAACCGGGCCCGAGGCCGTCGCCATGTTTCAGGAAGCCGGCGCGAAGAACGTCGCATGGCTTCCGCTCAGTGCGGAGGACGACATCGACGACGACGCCGAATTGCGGCGCGCCGCGCTGATCTGGTTTCCCGGTGGCGATCAGAGTCGCCTGATGGAAGCCCTCCGCGGCGCCGACCTGATCGAGACCATCACAACCCGCTATCGCGACGGCGCCGTCATCGGCGGCACGAGCGCCGGCGCCGCCGTCATGTCCGAGCAAATGATCATCGGCGGCGCGGAGTTGAAAGCGATTCGCCGCGCGGGCACGCCGCTGGGGGGAGGGCTCGGCCTTTGGCCGGGCGTGATCGTCGATCAGCATTTTCACCGTCGGCAGCGCTTCAACCGCCTGCTGTCGGCCGTGCTGGATCAACCCGCGTTGGTTGGGGTGGGGATCGATGAGCGAACCGCCGTCATTGTGCGCGGCGGAGAATGCGAAGTGCTCGGCGAGAGCAGCGTGATGGTGATCGATGGACGTGGCGCCAAGATCGCCAACGGCGCTGCGCCCGGCACATCCGGCGCGCCGCCGACCCCATCCACCCAACCCGAACCCGTCACTCCGCAGCCCCCGCGCGCGGCCCGCGATGTGCGAATCGACGTCCTGCCCGCCGGCGAGAAGTTCAAGCTCAAGCGCCCGGGGTAGCGCCGGCGTCCCGCCGGCCCCGCAGCCATCGCGCGTTTCGCCGGCGCCACGCCGGGTGGGTGCGTCACAGCAATTACACGATGTGCGGTCGACTTGCATGCTCTCGGCGCTAACGTGAGCATGGATTGCGGAAAAGCACACGCCGGTATGAGATTCGACGGGATTCGTCACACAGGAGGCCCCGCGCCTGGCATCGCCCCGTTGCGGAGGATGTTTCGTGATTGCGCTACAACTTCGCCCTCGCAAGGCGTGATGCATCGGCGATACTGCGCACGTTGTCTTCCGCAATGATACAATTAGGTGGATATGGGACCGCGGCTGCGAGGCCTGCAAACGGCATGGATTCCGATACGCCTAAGAGCACTACGCTCCGCTTAGCGGAGCGGGCATCAGTCAGACGGCTGGTTCGGAAGCGGATCGCGGTTCGCTGCTTGTTCGTGTTGGGGCTCACTGCGCTCGGATGGCTTGGTTATTCGCACGTCGAGCCCAAAGTGCGAAAGTTGCATCAGCATGATTCGAATCCGCGGATTGGTCCGATCGATTGGGGATCGCTTCTGACGTCGATCACCAAGTTGCGGCTCGCATCCGAACTTGCGGAGAATCCGAAGTTGGCCACCCACGGGCAGCTTGGCTTCTTGAAGGGGTCTCCCCACCTGCTCGGCGGAAGTGTGAATGTCAGCATCACGCTTGATTTGCCGCTTGAGTTGGAGCCGAACGGCTCGCTGTGCAAGCTCCCACTGAAGATCACGAACAACAGCGGTCAGAGCTTTGTTTGTCCTGCCCTATATTGGTTCGGATCCGCCCCACCATGCGCGGAGGCCAGGTTTGGCGATCCCCTCAATAGAAGCGTCTTGATGTTTGGGGCGCCACGCCCGATCTTCGTCAGAATGAGAGGCGTCCTCGCGCACGAAGCCATCGTAGTCCCGAGCGGCGAATCACGAACCGTCGTTGCGCCTCGGGACGCTGGGCCAATATGGCCTGTTCTAAAGAATCCACCGAGAACGGCAAGAATACGGATACTCACGCGGGGGGTGGAGTACGGAATTTTCGTGGATGCGCCCTACTGCCCGAACGACGATGTTCTCACTCGATTGAGCTGGGAAGATATCAGAGCGGAAGACGTCACGGCGTACTGCGCTGTGGACGGTGTGTTTCACATAGCGGATCGGGAGGTTGCGGCGCCTACACCCCCATGATGTAGCAAGGTCGTCCTGGTAGACGCGACGCTCGTTATCAACAGGTGGCCGGTGGCATGTGCCGGCCCCGCAAGGCGCTAGTCACACCACAATGAACCCCAAGAGCCCTGCGTCTCAGCCTTTTCCGCAGCCCCTGCCTTGCGAACGCGGTACACCCTTACCTCCCGCAACCCACGATCAACCGTCGCGATAATCGGCTGTGTCGCGTGGCAACTGATGTGAAAGACTGCGATCCCCGTTCCCTTTGCGGTGGCAACCAGTTCGCCGGCGCTGACGTCCCAAATGGCGATCGCCCCGTCCATGTGTCCGGTGATGATCAGTCGCTCATCTATCACGGCGAACGCCGTCAGTTGCGACGGCATCTTCTCAAAAAAGTCAAGTACGCCTTCAACCTTTCTCTCGAAGAGATCCACAAGCATGATTGGGCACTTCGACGTCTGCCAACCGACTACCGCCGGACCGCCAATCGCAAACGCAGCCAGTCTTCCTCGCACATCAACGAAGCCGGCGGATCTGCCTTTACAGTCGCTCCCTGCAAATGGCACATCCAGAGTATGCTCAAGCCTAAAGCCGGGCCAATCGTGAAATAGGACCTGCGCAGGCTCTACTATTGCAATCTGCGAACTTGCCTCAAGCAGCGCGAACGAGCGCACAGCAGAGCATCCCCAATCAGTCTTCCTGCAGTAGTTGTGCCGCTGTCTTAGCTTGCCGGTTTCGATGTCATGTTCAGCTACGATCGTCGGAGCAGGGAGATACCAATACGCATCCGGGTAATACTCGTACAAGCACAACAGAGTTTTTCCGTTCAACGATCGCTGGATGTTCGTGGGATAGTGATATCGCTGCTTGAAGAACCACAGCGACTCGCCGGTGTCACGGGCAATGGCCTCTAGGCGATTGTGGGGTTGATCGGAGTTCGGGCGAACGCCAACCACAACCCGATCATCACACAAGATCGCATCCGTGAACCTGCCGGAGGTCTGGTGCTGAAAGATCGTGCCGACATCACTACCTTCCGGCAGGACGCTATGAACATGCAGCCACGACCGGTCCTTGCTTCGGTCCAAGGACGCGACCAGCAGTCGGTCGCCCTCCCACTTTGTCCAGTCAAAAGGCGCGTCGCTCGAAGAGATCGTCTGAAAGAGGGAAAAACCCCACGCTGCCGCCAGGAAAAATACCATCGCGAATCTCCAGCCAAGCTCGGCGCGACTTCCCGAACTGCCGCGAAGCAAAGTTGCCGCTCTTGGCGATGTTCGAACGCCCCACGCCAACGACTAGATGCGCGGGGAACCCGCCCCACCCTCGTCCGTCAGCACCGTCGCCAGTCGCGCGAACACATCGCGCCAGCCGCGTTCGTGCTCGGCCTGCGCCGCCTCCAGCGGAATTCCGGCGTGTTCGAAGCGAACCTCGGTCCCGCCATCGATCGGCGTCAGCTCAATCGTCAACTGCTCCGGCGCCGGGTCATACCCCATCGGCGCGTCCCAGCCGAGCGAGCACACGATCCGCTTACCCGGCTCGATCCGCAGGTACTCGCCAAACAGCGCGAATGCCTGCCCGTCTTTGGCTTTCGTGGTCACGCGATATTGCCCGCCGACGCGCGGGTCAACTTCCGCCCGCTCCTCGCGGCCGAGGCTGCCCCAGATCCAGCGCTCCAACAGGCGCGGATTGGTCCAGGCCTCAAAGACGCGTGCGGCGGGGGCTGGATAAACGCGGCGATCGGTCACCGCGAAGCGCGGCGCTGACTCCATGGCCATCTCCCTCAGAATCCGACATCGGGCGCGAATAACGGTTCAATCCGCCATGCGCTGACGACGGCGCGCCGCGGGCTTGTCCTTTCCGGCGCCGAAGCGTACCGCCGACCGCTCCCGCGCTTTGGCGGCTTCTTCCTCCCGATCGCGCGGCGTCGCGTTTGTCACGAGCGCGTCAAGCAAGCGGCGGGCGCTGCCGGCGACTTCATCCACGGCGCGATCAAAGACCTCCTGATTCGCGCGCGACGGCTTTGTAAAACCGCTGAGCTTACGCACAAACTGCAGCGCTGACGCGCGGATCTCATCTTCCGTCGCCGGCGGGGCAAAATTGAACAGGGTCTTGATGTTTCGACACATGGTCGCTCCTTGCGCTTGACGGGAGCCGATTGAAACCTGCGGTGGGCCAATTGTAGCCGACGGCGGCGGCGGCGCGACGCGCGGGCCGGTTGGCCTCCGTGACCCGATAATTCCTGGAAACCGCCGAAAGCGCGGCGGAGATATTCCGCTGAACTCAATAGAATCGGGGGCGTTGAGGGAAATTGTCCCACGCCGCGGGTTCGTCGCGCTATTGTTAACAGCCACGCGCGCCGTGGCGCCCAAATGGGGAGGAGAATCTGTGAAAGCATCGGGCCGCCGAACCCGCGCCGCACTGGGGATTATCACGATACTCACGATCGGCGAGTCGCTCTTCGCCGCAGGGCCGCCGATCCAGATCCCGATCAATAACGCCGGATTCGAAGCCGACTTGGTTGCGCCGGGCTGCTTTGCCGTCTTCAATGTCACCGACTGGATCGTCTTCGACCCCAACAACATTCAGGGGGGCGGCGATGTGGTGGGCGGACTTTATCCCGAGGGCGGGCCCTACTTCCCCGCTGCCCCCGAGGGCGATCACGTCGCCATCGTTTTTCTCGCGGATCAGGTCGGGCAGGGCCCCATGGGGCTTACGCAGGTGCTGGGAGCGACACTTCAGCCGCACACGCGTTCCACGCTGACCGTGCAGGTCGGCGACATCGCATCCGGAACCGGCCCGCCGCCGTGCGATGTGTTCGGGTTCTTCAATCTGGACGGATTTCCGGGCTATCAGGTGCAGTTGCTCGTCGGCGGCGTCGTTCTGGCCCAGGACGACAACACGCTGGCGATGACACTTGATGATGGCGAGTTCGACCTGAGTACCGTCGAGTTCACGACCGGCGCCCCGCCGCTGCCGCCCGGGCAGCTCGAAGTGCGCCTGATCAATCTCAACATTCCCGGCACAGCGATGGAACCGGGAATCGAAGTGGACTTCGACGATGTGCAACTGACCGCGGAATGCCTCGCGCTGGCGGATATTGACGGCGACTGCGCCCCGGGATTCGCGGATTTCGCGCTATTCGCGGCCGCCCACGCCGGCCCGCAAGCGCCGAACCCCGGCGTCGACGCCCAGCAGTTTGACAGCGCGGATAACGACGATGATGACGACGTCGACATGGCCGATCTGGCGGCGTTTCAGCGGGAGTTCCTCGCGCCGTAAGGCGAATCAGATGGCGGCTCGGCCTATCAGTTGGCCGACTGCGCGGGCAGTGAGCCTGTGCTAAGCGAATCGACGGAAGGCGAACACTTCGAGCGGCGATGGGGCCGCCGCCGGGGCCGCGTCCGGGCTTCGCATGCGTCCCGCGCCTCTGATCCGCTCCAGCAGGTGGCCCAGCAGGCTTTCGAACGCCTGGATGGGATCGTCCAGTTCGCTCCCCAGCATGGCCTCGATCCGCAGAGCGCCCATCGGCATCGCGCCCAGCCGGGCGTCGACGCCGCGGGCGGCGTAGCCACCCAGCCACCAGACCACTGATTGCCGGACAGACAGCCAGTCGCGCAGCGCGTCGAGGGTAATCGGGTCGGTTGCGGAACGCGGATCGCCCAGGCCCGCGATGACGAGGAAACGCGCGTTCGCATTTCCGGTCAGCCAATCGGCGATCGCCTGGCGCGCTTCGCCGGGGCGGGATATCGATTGCCAGGCGACCTCCGCAGGACGCGCCAGGCGCGTAATGACTGCGCCGAGCCGGGCGGTGGCTTCCGACTGCGTCCATTGGATCACGAGAACCGGCGTTCCTGTTCGCATCCCTGGCGACGTTCCTGAACCGATCAGCCTTTTCGCGGCCGCGCGCGACCGCCGGGCTGGACATCCCCACAGCGATCAACGCATTCGCGCAGATCAGCGCGCGCGAAATCTCGTCATATCTCTGAATTCTCGAAAATTCACGCGCGCCGCTGGTCGAAATCCCGTTGTTACGGATTGGAGCGCCCCGTGTGGCCTGATCCTGCGGCCGGAGGCGAACGCGCGTGCCCAGCGTGGGCGGCGACCCCGTCGAGAACCGGGGCCGTCGCGCGTGAGCCGCTAGTGGCTTGCGGTCAGGTCGGTTTCGCGTGGGTCCATCCTCATCCCCCCGCTGCAATCAGGGCGCTCCGGCGTCCTGATTCAGCGCGCGCCGACTTTCGGTTGGCCCGCTACCGCCCACTCGATATCATGACGTCCATCGCGGGTCCGGTCTGATCCGGGTCGTTTTTGCGGTGGGGGTGAGAGGGGCGGCGGATTGTCCCACCAAAGTTCAGCACTGGCAGGCGCGCCCGGCTCCGAGGCCGGCGGCCCCATGTCCGCGCTTGACCGGCGCAATCTGCAACGCGAGCTGCTCAGTCGCATGCGCCCGCTGCGGCGCTTCGTCGAGGCGCGGATTCCCGGGCGTTTTCGCGGCGATATCGATACCGACGACATCCTCCAGGAAACGTGGATCGCGGCCTATCGCACGGCCGACGCGTTCCAACCACAGCATGCCGATGCGGTTGACCGCTGGCTGATGCGCATCGCGAAGTCCAAGATCGTGGATGCGATCCGCCTGGCGCGCACGCAGCGCCGCGGCGGTGATCGGCGTGTCAGCGCGCCGGGCCGGCGACGATCTTCCCTCGCCGACCTGTTCGCCACCGTCGAGGGCGCGCAGCGAACCCCCAGCGCCGAGATTCGGGCGTCGGAAGCCGCTCATCTCGCCTGCATCGCCTTGCAACATCTCGCGCCCCGCGCGCGGCGCCTGATGGAAATGCGCTACCTGGAGGGCGTGCCGCAAAAAGAGATTGCGCGGCGCCTTGAGATGACCGAGACCGCGGTCAATGGGCAGTTGCACCGCGGCCTGCGCGCCCTTCGTCGGCGCCTGGGCGCCGCCGCGAAGTACTTCAGCGATGTTCGTTCGGTGGATGAGGGCCGTGATGCTGGCACATCTTCTTGAGCACTGGCGCTCCTGGGCGCCTTTTCGCGGTAGTCGATCATCGTCCGTTCGGCTGGAGCGAGGAACGCCGGCGCCGCCGCCGCGCAGTTCATCGCGCGGCCCATCGTCGGGTCGGCGCCGCGCCGCGCATCCGGAGGAACTCGCGCTGCTGCGGGAATCGCTCGTCGACTATGAGGTGCTGGGCCGAATCGAGAGCGGTGGACAGGGCGTCGTATACGAGGCGCGGCAACGCCGCGCGAACCGCATGGTGGCGATCAAGCTGCTGCTGGACGGCCCGCTGGCGACCGATCGGCAGCGTTATCGCTTCGAGCAGGAAATCCAGGTCACATCGCGCCTGCAGCACCCGAATATTGTCACGCTGTTCGACAGCGGGTTTGTTCGCGGGCGCCCCTACTACACGATGCAGTTTGTCGAGGGCGAGGCGATCGACGCCTTCGTCCTGCTGCGCGACTTGGCGCCCCGCGCGATCGTCACGCTGATGATCAAGGTGGCGCGGGCCGTGCAGTACGCCCATCAGAACGGCGTGATTCATCGTGATCTCAAACCCGAGAACGTGCTGGTGGACGAGGCCGGCGAACCGCACATATTCGATTTTGGTCTCGCCAAGGACACACTCCTGTCTGACGGCGTTCCGGGTTGGTCGATGACCGGACAGGTCATCGGCACGCTGCCGTACCTCAGCCCGGAGCAGGCCGGCGGATTCGACGGGCGCGTGGACGTGCGCACCGATGTCTACGCCCTGTCACTCCTGTTGTACCAGCTGCTGACCGACGCCTTTCCCTACCCCGTGCATGGGTCCGCCGAAGAGACGCGGACCGCGATCATCACGCGCGATCCACAACGCCTGTCCGAGGCGGTCGACCGCGGCGGACGCCGCGAAGCGCGGACGGAAATCAATCGCGACCTGGAAGCCATCATTTCGCAGGGCCTGGCCAAGCGGAAAGAAGAGCGGTACCAGTCCGTGGCCGAGTTCGTGGACGACCTGGAACGATATCTTGCGCATGACGCCGTCAAGGCCCGGGCGCCCACACTCGGATATCGGCTTGCGAAAACGATTCGGCGGCATCGCGCGCTCGCGAGCGGCGTGGCGGCTGTCACGCTCATCACGTTGGTTTCCGCCGCCAGCGTAATCAGGGCCTCATGGCAGGTGCGCGCCGAGCGCGATCGCGTACTGGACATGACCAGCTTCGCGGTCAACTCCTGGTCGATGCTGGTGAATGATGTCGAGCGCGTGCTGCGGCCCCTTCCGGGCGGGCGGGCCCCTTCCGATGAGTTGCTGCGCCGCGCCGAAGTCGACTTTCAGCGGCTGCTCGATCTCACGCCGGATGACCCCAGCTATTACGGGTTCAGCGCCATCCTGCTCCGAAAAAAGGGGGACATTGCGCGTGAGTTGGGCGAGCCGCGTGACGCGGAGCGATTTTACGAAGCGCTGCTGGCCGCCGCGGAAAAGCGCGCGGCCGACACACCGGACGATCCCTCCGTCCAATGCGACATCGCGTTCGCCCTGCGCCGACTGGCGGAATCGGCGGACAACCCGCTGCCGCTGCTGGACCGCGCAATCGTGCTCGCCGATAGCGCTTTTCAGCGCGACCCAACCGACGCGACCGCCCTCGAATATGCCCGTTGCCTGACCGATGCGGCCGACCAGCAGGTGACGCTCGCGGAATATGATCGCGCGGCGACGACGGCCGATGCGGCCGATCAACTGATCACGTCGCGGCGGAGCGGGCGCCAGGAAAATCGGCAATGGGCTGAACTGGCGGCGGAGATCGCCGCAACGCGCGCCGCGGTGATGCACTCGCGCGGCGACACGCTGGCCGGCTTGCCGGAGGCCGAGCGCGCCATGGTCATTCGGCGCGAAATCGCGGACGGCAACCCGGTCGACACGGAGGCGCGCCACGCGCTGCTCAAGTCCTACTGCTATCTCGCCTTTCTACAGCGCGGCGTAGGCCAGACGGCGCCCGCCGCGGCGTCACTCGATCTCGCGATCGCCGAGGGAGACGCGCTCGCCGCGATGGATCCCGGCGTCGTCACCTGGAACACGACCCGTGGCTGGGCGCACCGCTCGCGGGCCGAGATCGCGCTTGATGCCGGGCGCAGCGCGGATGCCCGTCCACACTGCGAATCAGCCGCACGCCTGGCGGACGCGATGGTCGGCGCCTTGATCGACCCGACGGCGGCGAGACAAGCCCAGGCGGATAGCATGATTCTCCTGGGTCGCCTGGCGCTGGCCGAAGAGAATCCCGCCGGCGCGCTGTTTCTGTTCGAGCGCGCTATCGCAACCTATGCCGACCAGCAGTCGATCGAGCCGGGCAATCTGGCGATTGCGGTCAGAGTGGCGAAAGCCCAGTACTGGTTAGGGCTCGCGACCTATCGAGGCTGTGACCCGGCCGCATCGATCCACGTGTTTGAACAATCAGCCCGGACCAACTGGGACCTGCTGCAGGCGCGCCCCCGGATCGCGCGCTTCCTGCTTGAATGGTCACGCGCGCGCGGCATGGCGGTCGCCGCCATGATTCGGCTGCGCGACCCGGCGATCGACGAGGAAGCGCTGCAGATCACGCGCGCCATCCTGAGCGCGCTGGACAACGCCGTCCGCGAGGGATGGCTCTCGGCGAAAGACGCCGAGTTCCAAGGTCAGCTCGAGATCATTCAGCGCAACGAACGCATCCTCATCGACCGACAGATCGCCGTCGCCGGTTCCTAGATTGGCGGCTGTTCCTGCGGCGGCGGCAATTCACTCGGCTCATCAATACCGATCGCGATCGGTTCCAGCGACGTTTCGAGTGTCAGTGTGTAGTCCAGCACGCTGGTGACCGCGAACGGGGCGCCGTCGTTCGGGTCAATCGCCGCGCCTTTGAGCGCGAAGCCCAGATCGTCATGCGCCGGCTCGTCCGCGACGGCGAGGCCCGTCACCGTCGTCAGCGCGTCGAATTCGGCATAGCTCGGCTGGCTCGGATTCGCATGATCCACCCACCACAGTCCGTCCGCGGATTGAACGGTCGGCGCATCGGCGATCCAGCTTCGCATCGCGCCGCGCTGCTCCGCAAACGCGATTGACGTGACCTTCCATCCGCAACTCGTCGCGCTGATGGCGCGCTGTTCGATCGTGCACTTGATGACGATCAGGACCGGACTGTTCGGGTCCGCCGGCGTTTCCCGGATGTGATAGGTGACGGTGCGTTCCGGCGGACTCGCCTGCGCCGCGGCCAGCAGCGCCGATCCGCCGACGAGAATCGCGGCCATGAGTAGACGTACATTCTTCCCGGACATGCTTCCTGCTCCTTCCTGAGGGCGCGGTCGCGGCTGAGATGGGCGCGCACGCCGCTGAAATGGGGCTCAAGACCAGACGCGAGTTGACGATCGACCAGCCGGATCAAGACGCTGTACTGACAAACGCAATCGCGGAAGTCAGCGCGCGCCCGATCGGGAATTCACGTCAGGCGATACTCAGCAAGGGGTCATGTTGCGCGATCGATGAAGTGGAACGGCGGGAAAGCGGCGCTCAGATCGCGGAGGCGGGACACGGGGCTGATACAAACATCAGTCGCCAGAACGGCGCAGCGGATGACACGTTGTTATATGCCCGGCTTAATTCGAGCGGCCGCGCGCGATTAGCGGCCATTGCGCGCGGACCTTCAGCCAACCGCCGCCGCGCGGGCCGACATCGGCGTCAAAGAGCGATAATCTGGCGGACCTGGCTGTGCGATCGGGCGATCGGACCGCCCAAACCAAGCCGCTCGTTCAGTTGTTGGCCGCGCAGAGCGCGTCAGTTCTGATACTTGACGGTCGTTGTCACGATCTTGCCGGTGAACGCGAATGGCGCATGATCGAAGTAGTCGATTGACACGGGCGAGCCGAGGTCCGAGCCGATGTCCAGGCAATCGTTGGCGGTGAAAGCGAACGGCGCGGAGCGCGGCACGGTGCCGCTGGCGACTTCTTTGCCGTTGACTTTGAGGGAGATCGTGCCCACGAGAGCGCGCTGGTCGTTTCGCTTGAAGCCGCTGGTGACTTCGATGTTCACTTTGCCGGCGGGGAGTTTCTCCTGGCACTTGATCTGCGTGCGTTCGATCTCGAAGAGGTTGTACTCATAGCAGAGCGTGCCATCGACGACATAAAGCGCGAGGCCGCCCGCGAACCCGCCCAGGGCGTAAAGAACGCCGTTGGCGTTGGCTGGAACATCCGCTTCGACGGTGACGACATTCGACCGGCTGCCGAGGGATGGCGCCGTAAACTCCGGCATGCGCGTGATCGGGCCGGAGAACGTCCATTCGGTGTACGGGGTTGCCGGCTTGTCTTCGGGGTGAAGCAGGATGGTCCACAGTCCGCCGCCGATCGGCAGATTCTTGTTCTTCGCGGATTCGACGAGGAACAGGGCCTTCATCTCCGCGAGTTTCTCCGGCATCTTCGCAGCGAGGTCATTGGCCTGCGACCAGTCTTCATCGAGGTTATAGAGCTCCCAGACATCGCGTTCGGGGTTCCAATTGCGGATGTCAACCGCGCCCGGAATCCAGGGGGTGCGCGGGCCGAACGTGCAGGCGAACCATGCGGTCGTCCCGTCATGGTGATAGAGGCCGCGGCTGGCCATGATGTCGAAGAACTGGGTTGTCTTGACGCCGGTGGCCCCGGCGTCGGCGAAGGTGTAAGCGAAGCTGGTACCGTCCATCACCTCCTGCGGCACGCCATTGACGGTGCGCGGCGGGGTGATGCCCAGCACCTCGTAGATCGTCGGCGCCACATCGTTGACATGATGGAACTGGGAGCGCGGCCGGTCGTCGTGCTCGATGCCCTTGGGCCATGACACGGCCATGGGCTGCCGCGTCCCGCCGAAGTGGGCGGCGACGAGCTTCGTGGAGCGATACGGCGCGGAACCGCCCCACGCCCAACCAGCGTGATACATGTTGTCGGTCTTCGATGTGCCAAGGACTTTGAGGCCGCCGAGCGCTTCAAGGGCCTTGAGATGGTCGGAGATCTGCGAGGCGATGCCGTTCTGGGCAAGCAATTCACTGATCGTTCCCGCCTGACCTTCGGCGGAGGAGCCGTTGTCGCCCCAGATATAGAAGATGAGCGTGTTGTCGAGTCTTCCTTCTTTCTCGATCTCGTCGATCACCCGGCCCACGTGATGGTCGGCATGCTCGGTGAATCCAGCGAAAACCTCCATCAGTCGGCGCTGAAAAGGTTTCTCCGCCTCGGGGATCGAATCCCACGAGGCGAGCGTCGCGGGGCGAGGCGTGAGTTGGGCGTCCTGCGGAATCCAACCCAACTGCTTCTGCCGCGCGAACGTGCGTTCACGGTACTTGTCCCAGCCGTCATCGAATTTGCCCTTGTACTTGTCGGCCCACTCGACGGGAACCTGGTGCGGGCCATGCGATGCGCCGGTCGCGAAATAGATGAAGAAGGGCTTGTCAGGTGAGAACGCCTGCTGCTCGCGCAGCCACTTGATGGTGTCGTCGGCCAAGTCCTCCGTGAGGTGATATCCCTCGCGATGGAGTTCGTGCGGACTCACCACCGTCGTGTTGCGCACCATATGAGGCTCGTATTGCGATGCTTCGCCGGCGAGGAACCCATAGAAGTATTCAAAGCCGTAGCCGGTTGGCCAGTAGTCGAACGGGCCGCGCGAGGTGGTCTGCTCGGCGGGCGTGTTGTGCCACTTGCCCCACGCCGCCGTGTTGTATCCATAGCAGCGAAGAACTTCGGCGATGGTGGCGGAGGACTTGGGAATCGTGCCGCTGAAGCCGTCCCAGTCGTTGGCGAACTCGCAAATCTGCCCATTGCCGACGCGCGTGTGATTACGGCCGGTGAGCAGCGCCGCCCGCGTGGGCGAGCACATCGCGGTCGAGTGGAAGCGGTTGTAGGAGATGCCCAGCTTGGCCACGCGGCTGAGGGTCGGCGTATTGATTTCGCCGCCGTATGTGGAAGGCGTCGCCGGGCCGACATCATCGATGAGCACGATGAGCACGTTCGGCGCGTCCGCCGCGAGGCGCGGGGGCGTAATGCGCTTTTTGTGAACCGAGTCCCGCATGCTCAGGCCCGGAGTCGAGGCCGACGGCGTCGGCGGGAACGGCAGCGACTCTTGTGCGAGAACTGGAGCGACAACGCCGCTGATCAGCGCCACAACGAATGCGGCCGGGATCACAAATGCGGATGACGAGGAAAGCTTGATCTGCGGCATGATCATGACGACTCCGGTTGGTTCGCAGCCATCGTACCCGGCGTTCGGGTGATGGGCGCTTGGCCTTTGTTCTCGGCGGGAACACGAGCGGCAATGAGCGACGACCCGGCCCGGTTGGGCCGCGACGAGTGACAGGATGACGAGTGACAGGATTTTGAAATCGCACAGCCGCAACGGCGGTGTGATCTACGCGAATCGTGCGATGCGCTATCGACTGAGACGATGATATCGAACCTTGATCGGGAACAATGCGCTGGTTTCCGAACGAAAAAGGCGACCAATCGGGGTGACAGGACACCAGTTGAACTATTTCTCCGTGAAATTCGCCGATGGGGCAATCTGGCACGCCGTGTGCTTGGCGGGCTATTGCAGTAAGAGCAATCGAAGATGAGTCTTGGATCACCCCCCCCATGATTCGCGCCCCCGGCTCTCACTGCCGATTCCACAAAGTCAGGCTGCTGGAGTATCGCCACGGATGATCGTCCGTAGAACAAGCCAAACAATGCGGTTCCTCCAAGCGGTTCGGCGCCAAGCATTAGCGAGCCCAAGAATGTCCTTCAGCAACTCGGCCTTCTGATCGTCGTCGGCTCCAGCAAAGGCGTATGGTACGCCTTGAAGTCTTGAACCTCGCTCTCGCTCTTCGTATAGAAGCTGATCGATAATTGTCGGGCTCGTACTCATACCGGTGTATCACTCTGCTGTCCAAGCCGGATGGAGCGGACACAAATCCGCGGTTCCAACTTCGACCGGTTCTCCTTCCCGGTCCTCGTCAGTTCCAGACGCTTGCTGGTCTTCGTCATGTCGGCCGCCTTAGGATTTCCAGTGATTCCGCTCAGGCGAGGAGGGATCCAGTAGACCCCACTCCCTGTGTGTGTCCGCATCGTAGAACCCGAGCACGCCTCCCTTGGGCTTCTCCCCGCTGACTGTGAATCTCGGCAGGGCATCCATGATCGGGTTCTTGGCGAACGGAATGTGAATCATGCTCCCCTGTGCGTTGCCGATGCGCACACTGAGAGCGCTGGGCCAATAGTCGGAAAGGCGGTCTGGCTGCAACACGACCTGCAAATCGACATAGGTGACGATTAGTGGCAGCCCATAGGTGTCAACTGCCTGCTCGATTTCGTAAGACAGCATACTGCCCGACTTGCGAGTCTGGGAACTCAGGAGCACGATTACGTTTTTGGAGACGCGCAGACGCTCGAGTATTCGGGACTTGAGCGTTGCCATCTTGCTCGAATCTCGAACAGCATCGGTCTTTTCGTGGCTGTTTACGAATCGGAAGTCGATCGCCTTGTTTGCGTCCCACGCCTGAATGGTGCTGTAGTAACGGAAGTCCGATTTCGTCGGGTCCGTTTGCCCAAGTCCATCGAATGCCACATAGGTGCCGGTGCGGTTCGCCATAGCTATCTCCAGTCTTTCCCGATGGTCGTAAGGTCAATGCGTGTCCTCATCGCTATGGGAAGAACGATCCGGATGTGGTTCGTGATCTTTCTGGTTCTGCTTTCCTCGAAGATCGCGAGGAGCATGAGATCGACAATGATGTTGGGCTTAATGCCGGTGCGGGCAAGACCGCTCCCAAGAAGTGGAATGTTCAATGGCCGACCTGAGCAAACCGTACGTGCCTTGGCTAGAAGTCCGCGCACGGCGTGTTGAAGGTCATCCGATGTTGCCGAAGCCTCGAGCGACGTAGTGCAAGTCCTCGTCAATACCACGCACAGGAAAGCGTGGCCGTTTCGGGTAACCGACGCGGTTGTCCCGATGGGGTATCGATTCCGCTTGCCGGGCGGGGGCCGCGTCGCGACGACGTCAACGGGAGACGTATTCGTCAGGTCTTGTGCAACCTGTCTATCCCAATCCGCCGTGTTTCCCGCCCAGCATTGAGTCAGCATCGCGCCGTGCAGGGTGTTCGAGGCTACGTGCTTCTCGTCGACGGCGCTATCAAAGAACTCGTTGACGGAGACGGCTTTGCAACCATCTTGGGCAAACACGTCACCGAACATGACAGTGATTGGCGCATCGATGGCGTTGCTCGTAATCTCGATGGAACGCTTCAGGAATCCAGTGACGTACCAGCCATCAACTGCGAACCAGATACAGCCGAGCATCAAGCCCGCGAACAGGAAGGCCATAAACCCGACCTTTGACTCGTGCGCCGGTCCAAGGGCATAGAACGTTTCGAGAAACAGCCACACAAAGCCGAGTCCGCCGAACAGCGACTGTCCAAGACGGATGAGCAATTGACTCAATCCTAAACCCCTCATTGAATGGCCACGGGAGTCAGGCGAACGGCCCGCTTCCTGCACGAGCAACCCCACCTCGTCAGCGAGCAAGGCCCCCTTCGAAAGAGGTGAAGTGAAAGCAAAAAGGGCAGCATCAATCTGATGTGGATTGAGGTCCACTTGGGCGCCCGCAAGGGCGCCTGCGAGCTTTTCGACGCTGTCTGAAGCGCAGCGCTTCGTGAGCTCGTGGGCGAAGTACATCGCATGCTGGTCCGTAATGCGCATCGCCTCGCAATTCCCATCATTACGCGATCCTGCGTCGCGTCGCAGCACTCAATGCTCCCAACTGTGTGGCGCACTATTCCGTGTCCATGCGACGCGGGCTCCCGATTTCGTGTTTCAAACTTTCGGCCCGTGAAATCGCCGCTTCCGAAGCGGTGGTGGGTAGCCAAGATCACTGATGCGCTACACTAGTGTAGCGCATCATTGATACCGGCCCACCAAGGCGCGGCGATCGCTCCGCACCGCTCAGCCATTTGAGCACGCCAACCGCCGTACAGAGGGTTCGTGGCGTGGGTCGGCAATAGCGATGCGCTACACTAGCGCCCGATGCGGCAGCACGACCAAGGCCCAACTAAGTCCCAATCTAATGTGGCCGTGTGGCCCCGTACAGACCCATACTGCAGTATCGAATCGCCCGATCTGGGTTAGCACCGAATTCGGAGACGTTCACTGGTGCGGGCGGCCGGAATCGAACCGGCACTCCGATTGGACCCGCATTTCATGTGCTGTGCGTCTACCAGTTTCGCCACGCCCGTTTCCCGATGCGTAGCGAAACCTATTCACACCTGCCCGTCAAGAGGATTTCTGCGGCTCGTTCGGGCCTGCCGGTGATTTCTTAGTCGGCGGCTTCGGCCGCCGCACGTTGATGGCGGCGGCGTCCAGCGTCGTTTTCGCCGAAGTTCACGCCAACACGTCTTGAGCACCTGCCGCAATACGACGATCTCCTGGTGGAACGCCGGCGGTTTTGCCGGCGATTTTTCGACCGTGCCGCCGCCCACCGTCAGCGGGCCGATGAGCTCGTGGATGAGGGAGAGTCGAGCGATCTCGTCGGCAGCGGCACGGACAGCGGTCGCCTGCTCCTCATAGCTAAGATACCTTGTGACTTGGCTATGTTCAGTCGATAGCGATCTAGAACCGCGGCATGAGTATTTTTTTCTGAACGGGCGAAGCAGCTCTCCCCTTGGCGGTCCATATACAGTGAGTCGCGTGAAAGGATTGCCGCTCCCCCCAGGGACCCCATTGAAGGTTGTTTGCTCTGATTGTGTCGGCAACCGCGTGAGAAAATTCTTCCGCCACCTGCAAAGGATGGGGGCCACTTTTTTCGGAGATGGAGTTGTGTAGGAGGTATCCGACTCGTGTCTTCTACGTTATTGTTCGCTTTAATTGTGTATTGCTTTCTCAGAAAGACCATCCGATGAAGAGACGGACAATCCAACCAGCGGACGCGGAGGATGCACGCCAGTCGGCTTGGCTAAGGCACTTAGAGCGCGGCGGGACTGAGGCCGAGGCATTGGCCGATCCCCAGGCCTTTGCGCGGCTGATCGACGACCGGGCTCGGAGCGCCCTCAGGGGCGAGGCGCGCCGGAAGAAACGCGAAGCGAGTTGGCGGCCCATCGGCCACGCACTCCACTCCTGGCTCGAACGCCGGGAGTTCAGACGCGTAGTCGCCGAAGTTTGCGATCGCCACGGTGTGCCCCGGAATCATCGATGCGCGTTGGTTGCATGGTGCCGCGGTCGGCTAAGGGCTTGGGCGGCCCGTCGCGGGGTTCCTCCGAGCACCGCCAGGGTCTGGAAGACCCGTGCGCTGGCGGCGCTGCGCACGGCGGACGAGTTAGCGCCGTTCGCGCCGGAGACCTGAGGTCGCGGACGGGGCTTGACTGATGTCGTCGCGTAGATTCACCTTCGTGGCCAGTCGCCGGATTTTCAATTACCTCGCATTCGCAAGAGCATAGGAGTTTTGAGTGATGAAGCAGCAACTAGCGTTCGAAGCGTTACGTTCGGCGGTTGCGGGTGGCGCCGCGGCATTCCGCTGTGTCACGGAGTATCAACCGGCTGGCGGGCCGGGGGACAAGACCTTCCCGGCGACATATGAAGGTGGAAAGTACGCGATGGAAACGCGGACCTTTCCAGGCGCCCCCGAGCCAGTCGATTGTGTCTTGATCGACTCCGTCCAGTCCCAGGCGAACCGGATGGAACTCGCGTTACTTGATGCATGGGAGCGACAGCAACTTACGTTGCCCGTGATCTCCGTTCAGTTTCCGAACGATGCCGGACTGCGCAAGCCGCTTCGTATCACCAGTTTGGAGGCTCCCCATCGCGTAGCAGACGCCTTGTTGCGTGACTCGCGGCACGACGGAACACCATTCCGTCAGTCAGAAATCGGCCGTGCGATTGACGACGCCGAATGGCGTAACGCCACTCCCTTATTTCACCTATGCCCTACGGCACTGGTTTTTGGGATGTGGGATTCGACAGGGCCGCGCGGTGGTATGGGGGCGAAGTTTCAACGAGCGATCGTGTCCGAAATCGTTGGAGTGGGCGTTGTTGCCGGAGTAAAGACAAGCAGCCGAATTGATCCTGCGGCAATCCCCGTCAAGGCTGGCCCACTATTCAAGGCGCGCGACGGCGGTTGGACTCTGGACGAATCAAAGGCGGTCCGCGACAAGAAAGGCCCGGTCAAGCTTGGAAAAGACGGTAAGCCGTCGGAGGCGAATCATGGAAACGTCACTCCGTCGATCACGTCAGGCGGCGTGACTCTTCAGCACGCGATCCAAACGACCGTTGTTTCCTTGCCGGCCCTGCGGCGGTTGCGATTCCCGATTGACGGACAACGATCTACGGATGTTGAGGATGCGGCACGGACAGTGCTGGCGGCAATCGGCTTGTGCGCGGCGACCCTCGCGCGCGAACAGGGTTGTGATCTGCGTTCACGGTGCTTCCTGATTCCAACCGCCAAGTTCCAGTGGGAGTTGCTCGGACAACCGGGGACGGAGCTGTCTCGTTTCGAGCTAGACGGCCCCGCGTCGATTCAGCTACTGCAGGATGCAATCGAAGCCGCCAAGAAAGCTGGCCTACCGTGGATGGATGAGGAGCTTGTCCTAGCTCCCTCTGACGAGCTTACTGAGCTCGTGCGTCGAAGCCAGGAACTGGCGGCGACTGACGGAGTCGATGCTGAGGATGGCGACTAATGTTCGCACTTGGCATCCGATATCTGAACGGTTGGTCGATGGCCACGGATTGGGCAGACCGCAATTGCCCGGAGTGGCCGCCGCACCCTGATCGTGTATTCATGGCGCTGGCCGCGGCTTTTTTCGAATCGGATGGTGCAAGGTATGAACGGGCCGCGCTGGAGTGGCTCGAGTCTCAGCCACCTCCGGCGATCCGCGCGGCTAACGCGAGTTTTCGCGAGCCGGTCACGAGCTTTGTGCCGGTGAATGACAGTTCAACCTCGAAGATGAACGTCATTGCACGGCTAGGGCCAGCCGCGAATCGGACCAAATGGCAGGACGCTGGACTCGCGCTGCTGCCCGAGTTTCGCTCGCGCCAACCGCGCACTTTTCCTGTGGCGATTCCGGAACCAGACGAGCGGGACGAGCACAGGCTTCCCCATGTGTTTCTGATTTGGCCGATGGAGGCGCCGCCCGAAATCGCGGATGCGTTCGGAGTGCTCTGCGAACGCGTAACTCACGTTGGCCACTCCGCAACTTTCGTTCAAATGTGGGTGGAGGGGTCGCCGCCCGACCCAAACATGATGCCAACTAGTGAGGTAGCCACCACGGTCCGGCTTCGAGCTCCGTTTCCTGGGCGGCTCGCCAGCCTTGAGCAAGCTTTCAACGCCGACGATGTCAATGCGTACCATCAGATGAGCGCCGCAGCCACTCAATCCAGAGACAAAGAGCAGACTCAGCGAAAGCGGGACCTGATTAAGCGATTTCCTGATGGCGCTCCTGTTTCCATGCGACCGGTACCGGGGCGTTGGCAGGCCTACGGATCCCCAACAGGTCGTGAGGTTCATGCTGAACCGCCTCCGGGCGCCGTCTTCGATCCGAACCTTCTAATCCTAGTGCGGACCTTAGGCGTTCAAGTTGGACTCGAAAGTACCGTTCAGATTACAGACGCGCTCCGGGGAACCCTGATGTCGCACGCCGCGCTGCAGCCGCCGCCAGAATGGCTGAGCGGCCACGTTGCAGACGGTGCGCCTTCTCAGGCGCCGCATATTGCATTGTTACCTCTGCCGCATGTCGGCCACCCGCAGGCTACTGGTGGACTCTTGGGAGTCGCAATCGCATTACCCCGTGCAATCGCAGGGGCGGATCGCGCCTCGTTGGGAAAGGCGCTGTATCAATCCACTGGCGCTCCATCCCCAATCGAATTGCGAACGGCGATTGGAGTCTGGCACATCGAAGTTGTAGATCAAGACCAACGAAAAGCGCTGCAACCGGTTACTTGGACGGCAGCGCCCGAAGGATGCGAGCGCTGGGGGACGGTGACTCCGATTGCTTTTGATCGCCACCCCAAGGAAACATGGAGCGACAAGGATCCACCGCGCATCGCCGCTGAGAAACGGGCTCGATATTGGACCGAGGTCGAAGAGATGATCGCCAAGGCCTGTGAGAACATCGGGCTTCCCCGCCCGGTTGAAGTGATCGCGACCCCCACATCGATGTTCGTTGGCGCCCCATCCTCCGCGCGTATGCCGCGATTGGCCCGCAAAGACGGGGGAGAGCGCCGACAGACTCACGCGGTGATTCGGTTTGATCGTCCTGTTGTTGGACCTGTCTTGCTCGGGGCGGGGCGCTATCGCGGGGCTGGGTTCTGTCGCCCTATTCGGGGTGGAGATCATGAATGATGCTCGGCTCAAGTGACTTTGCGGCGTTCTTTGAGGGCACGCACGGTTTCCCCCCTTTCCCATGGCAGGTCGCGCTTGCCGAACGTGTTTCAGGCGGGAATTGGCCCCGGTGCATCGCGCTGCCGACCGCAGCCGGTAAGACAGCCTGCATCGACATCGCTGTGTTCGCCCTCGCGTTGCAGGCGGCTAGGCCATTTGGGGAACGGACATCACCGCGCCGTGTCTTCTTCGTAGTTGATCGCAGGATTGTCGTCGACCAGGCGTGCCAACACGCGACTAAGCTACGGGACGCATTGGCTACCCCCATTAACGATGTCCAAAAGCGCGTTGCCGAAGCGCTTCGGCGATTGGCGAACGGACCTCGCGCCTTGGACGTGTTTCAGCTGCGCGGAGGGATGTACCGCGAGGCGGCTTGGGCGAGGACACCGCTTCAGCCCACTGTGATCACATCGACCGTCGATCAAGTCGGAAGTCGTCTGCTGTTCCGCGGATACGGCGTCTCCGACGGCCAAAAACCAGTTCATGCCGCCCTTCTCGGGATCGACTCATTGATTATCCTTGATGAGGCGCATTGCGCTCGTCCGTTTGAGCAAACGCTCGATCGCGTTCGCGACTATCGTCAGTATGGCGAGCAACAGCTCGCTGGTCCGCTGCAAGTCGTAACGATGACAGCTACTCCGGGCGACACTGGCAGCGAGGGCGAAATCGTGTGCTGTGCGAGCGAGGACTTGGCGCACCCGGTTCTGGGCCGTCGTCTAAACGCCTCGAAACGCACGCGATTAGTGATCGCCGAGAAGGCCTCGGGAAGTCGATGGCGGCCTGAACTCCCGAAGGAAATGGCATCCCAAGCTGAGTCGCTGTTGCCCACCGGCGCACAGGCCATCGGCGTAGTGGTGAACCGGGTCGCAACGGCGCGTAATACGGCTCGTATCCTCCGGGAGCGCCTGAAGGCGAAGGTTGACGTGATTCTGCTGACGGGTCGAATGCGACCTATCGATCGAGATCGAATCACGAAGACGCTGATGCCGATTCTGGCCAACGGCGATACGTCGTTGCGGAAGCCCATGATCGTTGTGGCGACACAGTGCATCGAAGTCGGAGCGGACTTCGACTTTCACGCGCTCGTTTCCGAATGTGCCAGCATGGATGCGCTGCGGCAGCGCTTCGGCCGACTCAACCGTGTGGGGGCGCGCGACGATGCGCCGGCTGTCGTCGTCGTCCGGGCCGATCAAACCACACCGGCAGCCGACCCTAAGAAACGCGACCCCGTGTATGGCGACAGTCTGGCTCATACGTGGATGTGGCTCAGCGCTCACAGCCACGATGGCGAGGTTGATTTCGGCGTAACCGCCATCAACGACTTGAGCGCGGCGACTGATACGGAATCATTACGTCGCCTGATCGCGCCCTCGACGGATGCCGCCGTCTTGCTTCCGTCGCATCTTGATTCATGGGCACAAACATCACCGACACCCGCTCCCGACCCAGACCCGGCAATCTTTCTGCATGGCCCGGAAAGCGGACCACCGGACGTGAGTGTGGTTTTTCGAGATGATTTGGGGGAAGACCCAAGCCTATGGGCCGATATCGTCTCGCTACGCCCCCCCGTGTCGTCGGAGGCGCTGCCGGTTCGGATCGACATATTCCGCCGGTGGGTAAACGATGAAGCGGCGGAGGACGAGACAAGCGATATCGAAGGCGCCGCGAGTGAAGTGTTTGCGCAATGGACTTCGGCTGAGGGCCCCGCTGTCCGGCGAGCATTGCATTGGCTGGGGGCGCGACAGGCGACCGTGATTTCCGAATCGACCGAAGTCCGGCCCGGCGGAATCTACGTCATTCCTCTGACGTCAGGAGGCATCGATCAGCTGGGCGACTTTCTCGATAGCGGACCTGACGACGTTGCCGATGAGGCGTTCCAACACGCGTTTGATCGCGCCGTTCTGCGGCTCAACGGAACATCACACTCGCTATCGTTGGAGGATTTCGAGAGTGCTGATCACGCCAACGACATAACTGAGGCGCTCAACGAGCTGGACGAGGCGGAACGCGAGAAGCCGCCGCCCGAGCGTCGCGATTGGTTCCTGGCGGCACTTGCTTCGCTTAGAAAACCATCGCACCGCATCGTCCATCGCCACCCCGTGTCCGGATTCGTCGTCGTCGGTAAGCGACGATTGAACCGGTTCAATCCCTCGGTCGTGGAAGGAGAGGACTCTTGGGAATCCGCCTCGATTCAGCCGATCGAGTTAGAACTTCACTGCCGAGACGTTGCCAAGCGCGCGGTGAATCTCGCGAGCGCGGTCGGCCTCGAGAGCTTTGGAGAGACTTATCGACTAGCGGGCCGTTTGCACGACGCTGGGAAAGCTGATCCACGTTTTCAAGCATGGCTGCACGGGGGCAATCGCCGACGCGCCGATGCGTTTCCAATGTTACTGGCGAAGTCAATCGGCGCCGTGTTGTCACGGCCGGAGCGGAGGCTCGCCCGCTTGCGCGCGGGCTATCCTGATGGCGCTCGTCATGAGTTTCTTTCACTCCGATTAGCCGAAGCAATCTCGGATTTGCCGGCAACGGTCGAGCGGGATCTGCTACTACACCTTATCGGCAGCCACCACGGTCGCTGTCGGCCGTTTGCCGATGTCGTTATCGACGAGCAACCAGAACTCGTCTCCTTCTCTTTGGACGGCGCGGCGCTTGCGGCGTCTAGCGCGACGAGACTGGAACGCATCGATAGCGGAGTAGCCCCGCGGTACTGGAAGCTCACCCGTCGATTCGGATGGTGGGGACTGGCTTGGCTCGAAACCCTCCTACGGACGGCGGACTGGATGGCCAGCGAGCAAGCCTCGTTGGCCAGGGCCGACGAATCGCCTGTCGTGGAGGCGGTAGCATGAACGAACACACTCTGAAGGGAATCGACGGCGCCAATCCGCTCGGCTTTCTCGCGGCGCTTGGAGTGTTGCGCGGACTCACGCGCGCACGGGCGGATCGAGACGCGCAGATCGGCTGGACCCTGTCTGGAGGCGGTTGGCGTCCACTTTTAGGGACGTGGTTGTCGGCAGAGGAAGTCTGCGATGCCCTACTGGAGGAATGTGGACGGACCGCCGAACATGCGACATTGAACCTCGCTGACAATCTGACGATAGATGGCCGATCGTTCCGCGAACACCTGATTGAGCAGTTGAAGCACCGGGGTGATTATGCGACGGAGTTCGCCTCCGCATTCGGATGTGACGCGCTTTGCGACGACAAAGGCAATATCGTAGACACGGCGCTGCGCACAATGGCCGGCGCAGGGCACCAGCACTTCCTCAAGACGATGCGCGAAGTGCTACGCGCGGTTACCGTCGAGCACTTGTCCAAGACCCTCTATCAAACGTGGCGCTATGATGATGCGCTTCAGGGGCTTAGCTTGCGCTTCGATCCGATGGACGAAAGACGCTATGCGCATCAGTGGGGCGACCCGAGCGGAGACCCAACGCGGTCAAAACGCGGGAGTATGCTCGGGGCCAATGCCCTCGCAGTGCTCGGCATACCGTTGTTGAAGGTGGTCCCGGTCAGCGGCGACCTAGAGACGACGGGGTTCCGAGGGCGCCGCGCAAGTGACTGCTACTGGACCTGGCCGATCTGGGAGTCGCCGGCGTCGATCGATGTGGTCGCATCGATTCTTAGTCTTCGACAGTTGCAAGAGATCCCCAAGCGCGGCGAGGGGTTAGAACGAGGACGCCAAGTCCGCGACGCACTTTCGCGAATGGGAATAGTGGCGGTCTATCGAGCCCAGCGAATCACGGTCGGGAAGTTCCGCAATTTTGCTACCGCTGTCGCGGTCTGATAGCCGCTCTTTGACAAGTAAACAGTTGCGGTTTGCTGGTTGGCGGTCGGGTACAATCGCCGCCAGCCAGCATTCCCAGCGCGGAGGCCGACAGCACGGCACGCAGTTGAGCGGTATCACCCGATACATCACAACAAGATGACTACGCCATCAGAAAGTCCGGTCCTCTGGCCTGCTCGCAACGTCGGCGAGCACGCCTACTGTCCCAGGCTCTTCTACTACATGCAGGTTGAGGGCGTCTTCCTCCCGTCAGCCGACACCGAAATGGGGCGATTCGCGCATCGCCGCGTGGATCGTCCCAGTTCCACGGTCGCTGAACCGGATGATCCGGATCGGCCGGTTAGCGTTCGATCGCTCGTCCTGACCAGTCAACGGCTTCGCTTGACGGCGACGCTCGACTTGGCCGAGATTTCCAAATCACAGGAAGGCGGGCTTACGGCGATCCCCGTCGAGTATCGCAAGGGTCGCCCGCGCCGCTTGGAACTGATAGCCGACGACAATGAGGAGGAGCCGGATGAGGCCGGTCTGGCCCGTTGCGAACCATGGCCGACGGACCGTGTACAGGTCGGTCTCCAGGTTCTCCTGCTGGAAGAGCACGGATATCGCGTTCCCCAAGCCGTCCTCTACTATGCGGCCGAACGCCAGAGGCTGGTCGTCCAAGTCGACGACAAACTACGGCAAGAAGCGCTGCAAGAGTTGGAAGCCGCCGAGCGAACCGCCCGCGGGTCGCGACCCCTGCCACTCGTCAACGATCCGAAATGCCCGCGCTGTTCGCTGCAGCCAATCTGTCTGCCTGATGAGATCAATCATGAGCGGATTGCGGCGCAAATCGGCGCTGACGCGGTAGCGGCCCCACGCCGAATCTGGCTGCCGCGCGATGACGCGCTTCAGGTCGTCGCGCAGACCGACGGGTTGCGAATCGGAGTTCGAGGGGAGAGCATCCGATTCGTTGGGCGTGACGGTAAGGTCGCTCGCGAACTCCCATTGGCTGGAATCGAGTCGTTACTCGTCGTGGGACACGCTCAGGTGTCCACGCAGGCGATTCACGCGCTTGCCGACCGCGGCGTCTGTATTGTCTTTGCTTCATCGGCCGGTCGCACCGTGGCCGTGTTGGAGCCACCGGGGCCAACACCGGCGGCGGTCCGAACCGCCCAAGTCCTGAGGCTCAGGATCGATGTTGATAAACTCGAGTTAGCCCGAGCGCTGATAACCGCCAAGATCGCGAACCAACGCGTGTTGATTCTGCGGAACGCGGTCGAGCCGCCGGCCCAGATTCTCGCTGACCTGAATGAGCAGGCGCGCCGCGCGGCGACGGCTCCATCCATGGCCGCGCTCCTGGGACACGAGGGGCAAGCCGCTTCGCTCTACTTCGCGGCTCTTCCCACTCTGATTCGCGATGACGCGATGCGATCGCGGTTTTCGAAGAGTGGTCGTCAACGCCGACCGCCGCCCGATCCGTTCAACGCCTTGCTGTCGTTCGGCTACAGCATGCTCACAAATGAATGCGTTTCCGCGTTGCGCACAGCGATGCTGGACCCAACGCTGGGAGCCATGCACACGCCGCGTCCGGGGCGGCCGGCGATGGCCTTGGACCTGATGGAGCCGTTTCGTCCTCTCATTGCGGATTCTGTCGCGCTTTCACTGGTCAATCGCGGCGAAGTGAGGAAAGGGCACTTCCTCGACACCGCAGCGGGCGTAGCGCTGACGGAGTATGGCCGTCGCGCCTTCTTCAGCGCCTGGGGTCGGCGCATGGCGACGGTAGTTTCCCATCCGACGTTTGATTATCGACTCTCGTACCGGCGAATGTTGATGCTGCACGCCCGCCTGATCTCGGCATGGTTGCAGGGCGAAGCGCCAACGCTCAGTTTCCTGACTACAAGGTAAAACGGGTAATGCGACGTAGCTACCTCGTCTGCTATGACATTCGTCATCCGAAGCGGCTTCGGCGCATTCATCGTGTGGTCAAGGGATATGGTGAAGCGTGGCAGTACTCCGTTTTCTTCTGTACACTGCGCGAAATCGACCGTGTTCGGCTGGAGCGGGATTTGAGCGACGTGATCAACGGGAACGAAGATCAGGTCTTGATCCTTGACTTGGGTCGGGACGTCGATGGAATTCGCGAATCGGTGACATCGCTCGGCATTCGATTGCCCAAGCCCGAGAGCCGGATTATCGTGATTTAGCCCGCGAGTAGGACGGTCCCGCGCAGGGTCCGGGCCACGCTCGCGGGTCGGCAAACGCTGGTGAATTTGGACGTTATGTTGATCGGACTACCCCGCGACTACGTCAGGTTGTGCCCCCGGACTGCCGTGCTCGCAACGCGGCTCCCAAGTACCACCGCCCACTCGGTTTGCAGTGAGGGCGGCTTCCGCGGTTAACGCACCGCGGCTCCATTGAAGCGTCGGTCATTACACCGAGACCACCGGCAAGCTCGGCGGCTTCCGCGGTTAACGCACCGCGGCTCCATTGAAGCGTGACACCGGCCCCGAACGACGTGCGCGCCGGATGCTTCCGCGGTTAACGCACCGCGGCTCCATTGAAGCCCGCTGGCAAGCCAGTTATCGCAGTTTCGCGACTGGCGCTTCCGCGGTTAACGCACCGCGGCTCCATTGAAGCAGTTCAGCCTTCCCGCCGACAACGCCGCCACTTCAGGGCTTCCGCGGTTAACGCACCGCGGCTCCATTGAAGCCACTTCAACGTGTGGACGTTCATCGTTAAGGATGGGCTTCCGCGGTTAACGCACCGCGGCTCCATTGAAGCTTCTTGAGGCAAGTGGATACACCACTGCTGTGGGTGCTTCCGCGGTTAACGCACCGCGGCTCCATTGAAGCCTTGCGGGCAAAGTTCTCGGCCCCGGCAGCCGGAATGCTTCCGCGGTTAACGCACCGCGGCTCCATTGAAGCGTGTTAACGTACTCGTCCCTTGTCCCTCACTATAATGCTTCCGCGGTTAACGCACCGCGGCTCCATTGAAGCTCGACCCGTCAGGCTCGCGATAAGGCTCTGGTTCGGCTTCCGCGGTTAACGCACCGCGGCTCCATTGAAGCCCACCCACTGCCTCAATGCAAGCCCGTTCTCGACCCGCTTCCGCGGTTAACGCACCGCGGCTCCATTGAAGCATTCTGCTGGCGGCGCCCGAAGATCGGCATTCCGTGCTTCCGCGGTTAACGCACCGCGGCTCCATTGAAGCGAGCCCGTTGGGCGTTGCAGCCCGGGCAAAGACGGTCGCTTCCGCGGTTAACGCACCGCGGCTCCATTGAAGCCAGACGTAGCCCACGCCGCGGCGAGTGTTCACGGCGCTTCCGCGGTTAACGCACCGCGGCTCCATTGAAGCCGGGCTTATGCGCGAACGCTGCTAGTCGACTGGTGCTTCCGCGGTTAACGCACCGCGGCTCCATTGAAGCTTTATCCGGTCATTCTGCCCGCCGGGCGGGCTAGTCTGCTTCCGCGGTTAACGCACCGCGGCTCCATTGAAGCCGTTGCGCCCCCGCCGTTCGCGCGCCAAGATCGCGACGCTTCCGCGGTTAACGCACCGCGGCTCCATTGAAGCATTCTTTATCCTCATACGTTGGCTCGCTATACGCGCTTCCGCGGTTAACGCACCGCGGCTCCATTGAAGCGTTCCCGGTCGATGGTAGCCAACGCAAACGGCGTGCCGCTTCCGCGGTTAACGCACCGCGGCTCCATTGAAGCAAGAGAGTAGTACGGCTACTCCCTTGTACGCTTTTCGCTTCCGCGGTTAACGCACCGCGGCTCCATTGAAGCGGCTTAGTAGTAACCGCGAACGAGCGTCGCCGGCCGCTTCCGCGGTTAACGCACCGCGGCTCCATTGAAGCATCGGATCGTCACAGAAATGACGCACGAGTGTATGGCTTCCGCGGTTAACGCACCGCGGCTCCATTGAAGCATCGTCACCGCGCCGTGGTTCTATCAAGCGTCTGATGCTTCCGCGGTTAACGCACCGCGGCTCCATTGAAGCGATAGTTGTTGTTCGCACCGGCCTCTTTGCCCTCGCTTCCGCGGTTAACGCACCGCGGCTCCATTGAAGCGGTGATTCGAGCAGCAAAAACGGCCCGGCTGGTCGGCTTCCGCGGTTAACGCACCGCGGCTCCATTGAAGCCCGCGAACGATTGCACAGATACCCCTTCCGGTTGACGCTTCCGCGGTTAACGCACCGCGGCTCCATTGAAGCTTGCAGCACGGCACAAACTTACCCGGCAGCGTCGCTTCCGCGGTTAACGCACCGCGGCTCCATTGAAGCAACGTGATGCCCTTGCGAACCGCGTCCTTGCCGTTGCTTCCGCGGTTAACGCACCGCGGCTCCATTGAAGCCTGTACGTGTCCACCGCCATCGTGGCGGTCCACGCTTCCGCGGTTAACGCACCGCGGCTCCATTGAAGCGGGTCGCTGTCCGTGTAGAGCGTCATTCCAGCACGGCTTCCGCGGTTAACGCACCGCGGCTCCATTGAAGCAGGATGCCAACCAGCGGAGGCGCTTCGCGTCACTTCGCTTCCGCGGTTAACGCACCGCGGCTCCATTGAAGCTAGCCGAATTCGGACCATGCATCAGCGGCGGCATCGCTTCCGCGGTTAACGCACCGCGGCTCCATTGAAGCCCGCTGCGTCCACCTGACGGCGCGCGTCGCCCTTGCTTCCGCGGTTAACGCACCGCGGCTCCATTGAAGCGCGTAGCGTGCTGGAATGATCGCATCCCGCCCAAGCTTCCGCGGTTAACGCACCGCGGCTCCATTGAAGCGTCGCGATTTAGCGGCTGGCCCGACCGGCCTCGTACGCTTCCGCGGTTAACGCACCGCGGCTCCATTGAAGCTGCGCGAGCGCGCGTACTGTCGCACGACGCCGACGCGCTTCCGCGGTTAACGCACCGCGGCTCCATTGAAGCTGCGCGAGCGCGCGTACTGTCGCACGACGCCGACGCGCTTCCGCGGTTAACGCACCGCGGCTCCATTGAAGCCGAAACTGGTTGCCGTTGCAGCTCGCCCCCTTCGCGCTTCCGCGGTTAACGCACCGCGGCTCCATTGAAGCAAGGCGGCAATTGCCGCATCAACCGCAAGCTACAAGGCTTCCGCGGTTAACGCACCGCGGCTCCATTGAAGCTTGATGGTCAACACCTTCTCGTCGCCGCCGTTGCTGCTTCCGCGGTTAACGCACCGCGGCTCCATTGAAGCCTTCGCGCCAGCTCCACCAGCGCTCCAATCGCCTGCGCTTCCGCGGTTAACGCACCGCGGCTCCATTGAAGCAGCTTGTTCCCGACCGCCGCCCATTCCTCAGCTGTGGCTTCCGCGGTTAAAGCACCGCGGCTCCATTGAAGCGCGACGTCCGTAACCGGCGGCGGGCTGCGCCCAATGCTTCCGCGGTTAAAGCACCGCGGCTCCATTGAAGCGTGGTGCATCGCGACTACGTGGACCATGTTCGCGGGGCTTCCGCGGTTAAAGCACCGCGGCTCCATTGAAGCGACACCCCACCGAACACAAGGAGCCGAACCATGACGCTTCCGCGGTTAAAGCACCGCGGCTCCATTGAAGCTCATTCTCATCCGTGCCGATCGGCATGGCGCGGTAGCTTCCGCGGTTAAAGCACCGCGGCTCCATTGAAGCGTGTTGCGCAAGGTCGTCACGGCCACCGTCACCAAGCGCTTCCGCGGTTAAAGCACCGCGGCTCCATTGAAGCTGGTTGGCCAGTCTTATCAAGACTGGGAAGTATCCGCTTCCGCGGTTAAAGCACCGCGGCTCCATTGAAGCCGTGACTCCGGCGTGACCGTTGCGCGTTGCCTGGCCGCTTCCGCGGTTAACGCACCGCGGCTCCATTGAAGCCTGGATCAATTGAACGGGATTGCCCGCCACGCCGGAGCTTCCGCGGTTAACGCACCGCGGCTCCATTGAAGCTGGCCGACACTGAGGGAGGCAGCGACTACATCGGGCGCTTCCGCGGTTAACGCACCGCGGCTCCATTGAAGCTTTCATAGTGGTACTCAGGGAACTCCATCGCAGTGGCTTCCGCGGTTAACGCACCGCGGCTCCATTGAAGCGGGTGGAGCAAGTGGGCCCGGGCGACGGCGTTAGCGCTTCCGCGGTTAACGCACCGCGGCTCCATTGAAGCAGTTCTTCCTCGTCGATGACGGTCCCGCTCTCAACCGCTTCCGCGGTTAACGCACCGCGGCTCCATTGAAGCTGCGCCGCGTGAAGGTCAGTTATTGTTGCCTTAGTGCTTCCGCGGTTAACGCACCGCGGCTCCATTGAAGCGATGAAGCCGAGCTGCGGATCGGCCTCAACCGTCTGGCTTCCGCGGTTAACGCACCGCGGCTCCATTGAAGCTTGAATTCGCGCTTCAGGTCGCGGAACAGTTGACGGCGCTTCCGCGGTTAACGCACCGCGGCTCCATTGAAGCTCCATCACCGGGCTGTCGGCCACCTCGACCCGCAGTGCTTCCGCGGTTAACGCACCGCGGCTCCATTGAAGCAAAAGCCAGTTGATCGGGGCCGACCGCGTGCGGGCGCTTCCGCGGTTAACGCACCGCGGCTCCATTGAAGCCTTTCGGTCGCGGCCTCGGCGATGTCCGGGTAGTACGCTTCCGCGGTTAACGCACCGCGGCTCCATTGAAGCATCGAGTCCGGCGCGATGGCGATCGACTTCTGGAGCGCTTCCGCGGTTAACGCACCGCGGCTCCATTGAAGCCAGGTGATAGGGCGCGGCGGCCTGTTTCCCGGTCGCGCTTCCGCGGTTAACGCACCGCGGCTCCATTGAAGCGGGCTGAACTTAGTGGGCTTTCGCCGGACGATCAGGCGCTTCCGCGGTTAACGCACCGCGGCTCCATTGAAGCTGGTTGGCCAGTCTTATCAAGACTGGGAAGTATCCGCTTCCGCGGTTAAAGCACCGCGGCTCCATTGAAGCCCCACAATGAAGCGCGGAGATTGCATCGACGACGTCGCTTCCGCGGTTAAAGCACCGCGGCTCCATTGAAGCATGTAGCGCACCTTGATGACTGCCGTTCCGATCGCGCTTCCGCGGTTAAAGCACCGCGGCTCCATTGAAGCCGCAGCAGCTTCGCCCGCAGCGTCACCAGCGCCGCCGCTTCCGCGGTTAAAGCACCGCGGCTCCATTGAAGCCCGTATTCGTCCACCCCGTGAACCGTGCCGCCGACGCTTCCGCGGCTAAAGCACCGCGGCTCCATTGAAGCATCGCGGTCGCGTCGGCCGGATCAACGTCCCAGTCGCTTCCGCGGTTAAAGCACCGCGGCTCCATTGAAGCGAATTTTCGTAGGTGACGACGGTAAACGGCACGCCCGCTTCCGCGGCTAAAGCACCGCGGCTCCATTGAAGCGTGATCGTGCCGGCCGCCCACTGCCGTTCGTTGGTCGCTTCCGCGGCTAAAGCACCGCGGCTCCATTGAAGCTTTTCGCCGGGTGATGGATGGTTCCGCGTACCCGACGCTTCCGCGGTCCATCGGATCAGCACGGCGTTGATCGCGGCGATTGGCTTGAACTTTCACCGCACCTCATGCGGCAAATAGCTTGACTCCTGCGGTGATTAGGCGCTATAATCGCCGCAGGATACGCGGGGAATCATGGCATACATCCACCTCAGGCCTAACTGGCCGCAGTTTACTTGGGATAGCGAAAAGCTGGCCGGCAAGCTCGCCGACGCCCGCCACAAGCAAGGACGGCTGCTTGGACGAATGGAGGAACTCGGTTTCGACCTGAGGGCGGAGGCAAGCCTAGCCGTCCTGACCAGCGATGTCGTGAAGTCCTCCGCTATAGAGGGCGAAAAGCTGAATCCCGAAGAGGTCCGGTCGTCGATTGCTCGAAGGCTTGGCCTAGATGTAGCTGGCCTTCCGAAAGCGGGCCGGGATGTTGATGGCGTCGTAGAAATGATGCTCGATGGGACGCGGAACTTCGAGAAGCCGCTGACGAGCGCGCGCCTCTTCGATTGGCACGCGTCGCTGTTCCCGACCGGCCGCAGCGGCATGAACCGAATCACAGTTGGCGCCTGGCGCAAGACCGATGCCGGCGCGATGCAAGTGGTGTCCGGTCCATTGGGGAGAGAACGCGTGCATTTCGAGGCGCCCCACGCGGAACGCCTTGAGTCCGAGATGTCCAAGTTCATCGGGTGGTTCAACTCCCCACCGCCGATTGATCCGGTGCTCACAGCGGGTATCGCGCATTTCTGGTTCGTCACCATTCACCCGTTCGAGGATGGCAATGGTCGCATCGCGCGCGCGATCGCTGATATGGCGCTCGCTCGGGCGGATGGCACAAAGGATCGCTTCTACAGCATGTCGTCGCAGATTGAGGCGGAGCGAAAGCAATACTACTTCCAGCTGGAAACGGCTCAGCGCGGTGATCTCGACATCACGAACTGGCTGGAGTGGTTCATCGGCTGCCTGGAGCGCGCCATTGTCGGCGCAGATGACACGCTCGACACGGTGCTTCGCAAGGCGCGGCTGTGGCAGCAGATCAACCGCCGCCCTGTCAACGACCGCCAACGCTTGGTGATCAACCGGATGCTGAACGGTTTCAAGGGTGTTCTCTCGACCTCGAAGTACGCGAAACTAGCCAAGTGCTCGACAGATACGGCCCTGCGCGACATCCGGGAACTGTTAGCCCGAGGCATCTTGGTCCAGAACCCCGGCGGTGGTCGGAGCACGAGCTATCGGCTCGCCGAAGCTGACGAAGTGAGCTAAGGCCATCCCGTGCCGAGGACTTACCAGGAATGAACAGGGGCACATTTCGGGGGCACATTTCGTAAGGGTGGCAGCAAAAGCGTTGATTGTCAGGATGTTAAGCGCAAACTGTGAGTCCCGTCACTCCCGCCATTCTCCTCCCCGCCGATGCCCGCCGACACCCATCGAATCCGCAGCCACGCTTGAGAATATGCCGATTTCATGCCCGTTCGTCCCCGCCGAATCTCGTTGACTTTCGCGAGCGGATCGGGATACATATGGGGAAACAAATCACGTAACCAACCATTTGTTTCCCCATGAAGCTCACCGACAAGGCCGTGAAGGCCGCTATGCCCCGCGCAAAAGTCTATCGCATCTTCGATGGCGAGGGCCTATACCTCGAAGTGCACCCGAACGGCTCAAAATACTGGCGGATGAAATGCCGCTTCGGCGAGCGGGAGCTGCGGCTCGCCTTCGGCGTCTACCCGAAAGTGTCGCTGGCCGGGGCCCGCAAGCGCCGCCAGGAGGCCCAGGATGCGCTGATTGCCGGCAGGAATCCACGCTACGCGATCGGCAAGGACCGCAACCACAGCTTCCGCAAGGTGGCGATGGAGTGGTTTGACGCGCGCAAGGGTGGCTGGAAAGATCGCTACGCTAACACGGTCCTTCGGCGATTGGAGTCGGATGTGTTCCCCAGGCTTGGCGACACGGATATCACCCGCATCGAGGCGCGGGACGTTTTGGGAGTCATCCGTCCGATTGACGCCCGTGGGGCGCCCGAGAAGGCGCGGCGCGTGCTTAGGTACATCAACGACATCTTCCGCTTCGCGATCGTGACCATGGGTGAGCTGCGCTACAACCCGGCGTTGGGCTTGCACGTGGCGATCAGCCGTCGGCCGGTCACACACAACCCCCATCTCAAACAGAACGAGTTGCCCGAGTTCCTGAAGCGACTCGACCACTTCGGCGGAAGCCGGATCACAGTTCTTGCGACGAAGTTCCTGCTGCTGACCATGACCCGCACGAGCGAAACGCGCTTCGCGCGCCCGGAGGAGATCGACTGGGCGGAACGACTCTGGAAGATCCCGGAGGAACGCATGAAGATGCGTCGCCCCCACTGGGTCCCGCTCTCGGATCAGGTGATCGAGATACTCAGGGAAGCGATCGAATTCCGCGGGGAGTTCATTTTCCCCAGCCCGATTCGCCGCGGCCGGCCGATCAGCGAGAACACGATCCTGTACGCCCTGTACGACATGGGCTATCGCGGCAAACTGACCGGGCACGGGTTCCGAGCGACCGCGAGCACGATCCTGAACGAGCGGGGCTTCAATACGCTCGCGATCGAGCGGCAACTGGCCCACCTCGACCACAACAAGGTGCGGGCGTCATACAACCACGCGGAGTTCCTCAGTGAGAGACGCGAGATTCTCCAGGCCTGGGCCGATCTGCTGGACAAGCTCCGTAATTCCTGAGGATCCAGTCGTCCACGACCGCCTCGCGCCACTTGTTACGGCGCCATTTGTGCGTCGGTTTCGGGAATGTCCCATCCGCAATGCGCTCTTCAAGCCAGGTTCGTCCGAAGCCGACCCTCCGCAGCACATCCTCCGTATCCAAGAGCCGTTCTGACATATCCACCCCTCTCGCAGCGTGCCAACAACACAAGTCTATCACATGACGCTTACTTTTTAGTTAACTTTTGTCAACCTTCGGCCATCGGTTGTGACTCGCCGCCGCAGCAGGGCGGGCGCGCACACCTCCATCACCTCGAGCCGGCTGCGCGTCCCCGGACGGTAAGCTAGCACGCGGTACTCAGTAAGTTTCTGGGCGTCTCATTCTGGGATACTTGAATTCCGTATCCGGCCACGCACATTCATGATGGATCGTACTCTGGTGCTACTGGATCGAGCCCTTCGAGAGCGATGGCCGGCGGATCGGATTCAGTTGCCCCCCTTTCCACCGTCAGCGGGTTACATCCGATCTGCTAGTGTAGCGCATCATTGATACCGGCCCACCAAGGCGCGGCGATCGCTCTGCACCGCTCAGCCATTCGAGCACGCCAACCGCCGTACAGAGGGTTCGTGGCGTGGGTCGGAAATAGCGAAGCGCTACACTAGTCTCGCAAGTGCTCAACGCTGCCGAAAGCAACGGCTGCGGCCCCCTCGGTAAGAGGCAGGCTCGGAGCGATGGGTTGCCCGCACTAGCCGGGATCCCAAAGCCTTTGCGACACGCGCAGACGCGTGCAGACGCGCGCAGACGCGTGCCGGTCCGCCGCATCTGGCAACGTCAGTAGGCGTGTCGATCCTGCGTCCCGAGTCGTCAGGCGCGCCCAGTCTGGATCAGTTCACCGCTGGCTGGTATGATTCCAGAATGTCGATAATCATTATCCAGCTCAGCGACCTTCACATCACAACTCAAGATGATGAAGCCGTGCATCGCTGGCCCGCACTTTGCCGCGCCGTCGAATCCGAGACTACGGCGTCTGCCGAGATTTCGGCATGCGTCGTGCTCTTCTGTGGCGATGCGGCACACGCTGGCAAGAAAGACCAGTTCGGGGTTGTCGCGAACCTCCTCGCGACGCTTAAACAGGCAATCAAGGGCGTCCCCGTATATATACTCACGATCCCCGGCAACCACGATTGCGACCTCACCTCTAAGGATGACGCGGCGCGATTGGCGCTTCGAAACAGTGTCACCCACGAGTTGCCACCCAATTCAACGGCTCACATCCTGCTTCAGGTGCAAGCGAACTACTTCGCCTTCGCCGCTGCTGTGGGGGAGCCCAACTCGAGCTTAACGCTAGAATGCCCCTACTATCGCCCCTTCATTATCAACGCGGATGGCAGACGTATTCGGTTTGACCTTTTCAACACAGCCTGGACCTCGATTCTAAATGAGACTGATGACCTCCGGTTTCCCGTTTCGGTCTTCAATCCGCGAGATGAAGTTGAATCGGACATTGCGATTGCCGTTCTCCATCATCCAATCCACTGGCTGCTGGAGGCATCGGTTCGCAGGCCGTTGCGGAATGCTATCTCAGACTCTTGTGACTTTGTACTAACAGCTCACGAGCATCAGAGCGACGTCACGAGAATCGGCCGCCAAGGCCACGGGGAGGTTGACTACATACAGGGAGGCGTGCTTCAAGAGGGTGCCAATCCAAGCCTGTGTAGTTTTAATGTCATCATGCTTGACCTATCGCGGTGGCGACGACAAGTAAAGCGATTCTTTTGGAGCGAAGATCATTTTGAACTTGAAGACGAACCGGTCGAGACTGAGATCCCGCGCGCAAATCGCCTCGATCGTGCGTTGCGGCTACGATCGCATTTTGAAGAGTGGCTGGATGAGCTAGAAGATCCGATCTCTCATCCGCGGGAGCCAAACCTACGACTGTGCCATGTATTCTCTTATCCCGAGTTACGCAAGCTAACTGAGTCCCGCCCAGATTCGACTGATGCACAGGTGGCCCCCGACTCCCTGCCGCGGATCAGGCGAATTCGCAGCGAAGAGGTGATTGCTGAGATATCGGAGCATAGTCGAATCCTGATAACGGGTGGCGACCGGAGCGGTAAGACTAGCCTGTCGAAACGGCTGTTTGCGGACCTTAGGCTTGCCGGAAAGGCTCCGGCAATACTCCGCGGCGGCGACCTTTCGAACTCCGGCAGCGAGCCCGGCTTGCGTCAGACCTGCGAGACGGCCATTACTAAGACCTACCAGTTTCTAACACCGGCTAGCTACGAGCAACTGCCCATCGAACAACGCGTGCTGATCCTCGACGACTTCCATGACTCACCGCGCGGCATTACTCGGGCAAAAATCATGAGTTTCTTCGAGCGCCGGTTCGGGCAGATCATCTTTGTTGCGTCAGATGACCTGAACATCGAAGTGATGGGCGCTAGCGGAGATGCGACCGTTAGCTTCGGAACCTATCAGCGGTACGAGCTTTGCGATTTTGGACACGTGCGATTGCAAGACCTCACAGAGCGGTGGCTCGCCCTTGGTAACACCCAACTTGATGCCGCGGCGCTCGCCGACAAGACTCGCGACACTTGCGCGCGACTTGAGTCGCTACTGAGTCTAGCGGGGCTGCCACACACGCCGTGGCTCTTGACCGTAATCCTCTCCGAGTCCGAGGCAGTCGAGTCGTCGGGAGTGGCGGCCAAGAATGGCGACTACGCTCACCTTTACCACGCTCTTGCCACATTTGCGTTATCGCGATCCAGACTCAGGCAGTTTGATATTCACGGGAAGTTCACATATCTAGGTGAGCTTGCTCATTTTATGTATACTGAGCGTCGAAGTGCGTTAACCTATTTGGAGTTTCACGACTTTCACAGCAAGCATTGCGACCGATTTGATCTGACGTTCTCATTCGACAGCGTTAGCGCGGATTTTCTTGAGAACAAGATGATGCGGCTAGATGAGGATGAGTACGCGTTTCGACATAAGTGGGTTTATTGCTTTTACATGGCGTGGTGGCTGTCCCGTAACATTCATGAGGACAGGGCTGCGGGCATAGTGGCGGACATGGCGAATCAGTTATACCATGATGTGTCGGCAAACGTGCTGCTATTCCTCACGCATCTTAGCGACGATCCCAAGATCATCAATCAGATGCGTGAGGCGGCACGTAGCTACTATCGAGCATTCGGCATAGCGACCTTGCAGGACGACGCACGAGCATTAGGTGGGCTGGCCGGCTTCACAGCTGGCTTTATGCTTCCAGCTACATCACCCGAAGAGAATAGGCGGCTGATTCACGATCAGCAGGATGAGCGGCTAGTGATTAGCACGCCTCAGAATCATGACGGTCGTTCCATCAAGATAGTTCCAGACGAGAGCGACGAACGAAGGGAAATCGGCAAACAGCTCGAACAGGTGAGAGGCGCACTTCAGACGCTTCGCATCATTGGACAGGTGTTGCGCAATGGTGCGAGTTCCATCGAGGCGGCGGAAAAGACTGCGTTGATGGAAGAGGTGATCGGCGTTGCGGGTCGACTGTTGGGGTATATCTACTCGCAGGAGTCGGAATTGATTGTGTGGCGAAAACAACTGCGACACCGCCTCATGAGAACTCAACTCAACGCCGGCCAGGGTGCGACACGGGAGCATCTACGGAAGGTCCAGGCTGTGGCTCGGGCACGTGCAGATGGCTATGTCTTTGACATGGTGTGGCTTGCAAGTCTCGGTATGATCAGGCGAGTCGCGGACGCGATTGGAATGCCCCTTCTGGACCCAACTCTTGAGCGAGTTCGGAAACGCATGCCCACGGTGTTTGTTGAGCTTACGTCAATCGCGGTCAATCTTGGTCGACGTAAGAGACGGGTGTGCTCCGATCAGATAGTCGCATTGCATAAGCGGCTTGCTAAGGCACAAAACGAGCTACCACGCAACGTCCTTCGCGGACTAGAGGCTATCCCAAAACCGGACACTTGTAGCACAGTATAATTGGTTATGCTCCAACTTAGTGAAGAACAACTCGACTGGCTGGTGGCGCACATTCCGGAATCGGAGCCGAGTCCGAAGGGTGGGCGGCCGGAGGCGGATCGGCGGCGGACGTTGCAGGGTGTGTTCTGGATGCTGGACAACGGCGCGAAGTGGAAGGATTTGCCGCGTGTGTTTGGCGCGAAGAGCACGGTGCACCGCTGGTTCAAGATCTGGACCGAAGCGGGCGTGTTTGAAGAGATCATGCGCGCCGCCGGGCGTTGCGTGGAGGAGCGTGACGGCTTCCGGCTGTACGAGTGTTTCATCGATGGCACGTTCGCGAAGGCCAAGGGTGGCGGCGACGGCATCGGCTGCACGAAAGCGGGAAAAGGCGTGAAAATCATGGTGCTGGTGGACGCGCGTGGCCTGCCGGTGTCGGTCGAGACGATGGCGGCGAACACGCACGAAAGCCAGCTCGTGCAACAGTTGTTCGACTTCATGCTGACGCGCGAGATGCCCGAGCGGCTGATCGGCGACAAGGCGTATGACAGCGACGCGCTCGATGAAGAACTGGCCGCGCAGGGCGTCGAACTGATCTCGCCGCACCGGCGTAACCGCAAGCCCGAGAACCACACCCAAGACGGCCGCGCGCTGCGTCGCTACAAGCGCCGCTGGACCGTCGAACGCACCATCTCGTGGATTCAGAACTTCCGCCGCCTGTGCATCCGCTGGGAAAAGTCCACCATGCTCTACCAGGGATTCCTACACCTCGGATGCGCGCTGCTGCTGCTCAAAGGGGTTTTGGGATAGGTTGTAGTCTGGGAACGAATACTGCTTTTTGAAACAGATCATTCTCAAGTGCAACAAATGTGCGAAGCTCTAAATATCCACCGGCCGATACAGCGACTGGACCATAGTCGAAAAAAGTTCGGCCGAACGGGGCCAAGTTAAGCCAGGTCGAGAACCGCTGCGCGCCCGCGATCGCGACCACTGCAAGCGCCCACTTCAGGTTCCAATCTGGGTGTCGTCTAGCCAACCACCGGTGCGGGCTGGCGAGTTCGATCGGCACCCCGCTCGGATCCACATCTTGAACCGCCGCCGCGCTTCGTCACGCGCCGCGGGCCCTCTCGTTCAGCGGAACGTACGGCGTACGCCCGACTGCCCCAACGCGTGCGGGAACTCGCCCGCCTGTAGCCGCCCTCGCAACATCGCGAGCATCGGCAACCCCTGCGACCGTTCGGCGACCCTTTCGCTCATAGAGGTATGTCCAGGACTAAGCCGTTGCGCGTCTCCCAAGGGCTTGCGCGCTGTACGACAGCAACGCCAGCTGGCCCGAGCCCCCGCGCGCCTGTCCACGCGTTCTCCGACGGCCGCATGTCTAAAAGAACCAACGTGATATGCGCGAACCTGCGTGTCTCAGTCTCTGGCAACATTCGTGGGGGCGGTCGCCAATGGTGTCCCGTGAGGCGTCAGCTATCCAAAGGTATTCTCTAGATCATCTGACTCCGTACGACCGACCCGCTCAACGCATGGCGGCAACTGGTGATTTTCAGGAAACCGGCGAGCCGTCAGATTGCTCACTTGTCCAACGCATCTTGTTCAACGCGTCTGGACCGTCAGCGGTCACTCTTGACGAGGCCTATCCAGCGGGCCTCCGACAATGATCACGCCTCGCCAACAGGCGACTTGACAAGCTCGCGGAATGATGCGACATTTGCCAAGTAGTATCGGAGGGCTACTGTCGCTGACTAAAAAAAGAAGGAGACGATCTCGCGCAACAGCGAGTTAAGCGTGTCATCGCGGAATGCTGGGACAAAGAGATGTTCGAGTCGCTTTGGAAAGAGATTGTCAGTTATGGCGGACCGCCAGAGCGCGACCCACGCGCCGAACTGGATTCGTGGCTAATCGAAAGGTATGCCGATCTCTCGGACATGTCTGATGCGTTTATTCGATCAGTAGTACACGACTCACTGAAAGATGTTGCCCAGAAACTCCGAGATAGGATTGTGGAGCTCGACCGCGTAAAGAAGCATCGTCAATTGCGCGACGGGCTTAGCAGGTAAGTGGAGTGATATCCGATTGTCACCGGTCGGTAGGATTATTCAAGAAGTGGCATCGCGCCTCAAGAGCGACCCGTGCGCGCTCCAAGGGGAGTCGTTGATAGGCATTTTAGCCCTACTTCGTGGCGGCTTTCAGAGTGCGACTATTAGGGATCATCGCCGGGCGATCCTAACGAGCTTAGCCCGTTACCTCGTCGACGTGAAAGACTCCACCCTTGACGTTGACGACGCAGTTGGACAGCTAGAACGACTCTCGCGCGACCCCAGCGCCGATTGGCTGAGTCCGGGCCCGGACTCAGCTTGCTTCGCTGGCGACTCGCTTGTCGCGCTTAGAGAGAGTCTCACGGATGCGTCGACCGTCATGGCGTTTGTTTCTTTCAAGAAGTACTACCTCGATCGGCGTCAGGCGCCAGAAAACAGCCTCTCGCCCCTTGACTTGCTTGAGTCCTATGAAGGTTGCAATGACCTTTTCTACCTATGTGATGATCCGATTGTTAGGATGGATTCGCGAACGTCTGTCATCTGGATCACCGATCATGATGCTCTCTTGCGAGAGTCACACGGCGATGCTGGAGAGGCTTACGAGGCCTTGGGTTTATCATGGTCACCTGATCTTGCGGTCCAGGGCCCGTTACGAGCGGTTGCGCTCGGGTGTTCGTTGCGGCTGCGGTGGGACGCCTCACCGTATCAGATTCGAAGACCGACCCCCATTTCCGCATGGGGCAATCCTTTCTGGGAACGCCCTGTCAATGCATCGGGCGACCCCTGGGAGGGTGGTCGGACGTGTCACTTGAGGACCAAGAAGCGCTGCCTTCCCGAGGCAATTCATGGCCCAATAAATGTGGACATTCAGTTTCACCACGTGTCCATTACGCGGCTAGGCGCGGTTCCCTATAATCTTGTCGAGGAAAATGACAACCGAATCACGGAGTTCTTTGAAGCGCACTTGGCCACACTAGAGGAAAACCCTTGACTGCGTCCGATAAACCTAGGCTGTTTGAGAAGATTGGTGATGAACAGCAGCGAGCAGACTGGGTCGCCATTTTCATGCAATACGATCAGCGGGTGGCTCGCGCAATTCCATCGGAGTTCGATTTCCCCGTGTTGCACGCCGCGTCATCGCCGAGCACTTGGATTTCGCACTACTACCGCACGTGCGCAACGCCACTTGAACGACATCGGATTCGCAGAGCCGTCATTGATCTGCTCGACTCTGAGGGGGCGATATCACCGATGTACAACGCCAACCCCCTAGCAGTCGTCGGAGGCTTGGTACTCGTAGTGGGCTATTGTCACCTGCGGGCCGCTCACCGAAAGCTGAAAGACCTGCTCGTCCGTAACATCGGCGCCCGTGACGTGATCAGAGACGGTGAAGTAACGGTTTCGCTGCGGCGGCGACTCTGGGAAACTTACCTATGTCTTTCACCCAACGACGGAGACCCGGACGTTGTAGACTTGTTGATTCGCGATATCTCGCTTCCAGAATGCGCGGGGCTTTGCTATCGGGCGGCCGCGTCGATTCGGCCACGGGCAGCGTTGGAGTTGCTGCCAACGCTAATCAGGCATGCAGAACCTCAATGGCAGTACATTGTATTGAGGTCGATTACTCGCATTGGTGTGTTTCCATTCATGCAGGCTCAGATGCAGTCCACTTGGCAGGAGTTGCTACACACCATCGTTGCTGATTTTGAGTATTTGCTGCATGGTTGTGGATGCGAACTTGAGCACGAAAAACAAACTCGACCCGCAATCATCCAGTGCTTTAGAGATGCCGGGATCTCCCTTGAGATTAGCGGGACAACTGTGAGAATCAGCGCGATCGAGCACCGACTTCCGGACATTACCTTCACGCTTCCAGAAGCACCCCAACGATCTGTCTACTCTAGCCACGACCTCAACAGACTGTTGCAATCGACACCCGAGATGCGCGAGGGACTGGTGTGTTCAACCTAGCTCGACGAGCTAAGAAGCTTGAGCGACAACTCGAAGAGTACCGCGATTGGGCTTATGTGCTATGGGCCGCGGCGAAGAATGTCCATGCGCGCCAGTATCATCTCACGGACATTCGCTACGCCGTTGACACAAGTGAGATCCTTAGATACGCAACGCTGCGAGATGCGCCGAACTACCGCGAGCGTGTATCACGAGCCACGCTGTTGGCTGTTGCTCTAGACATGATGTTTTTTCGCCAGTCGCCGGCTCTTTACCTGCTTCCTCCGCATCGCATCGAGCTCTCGCGGCACGTAAAGACGTACCATGCTGAGTGGGCCAGAAAACTAAAGGCGCGAAATCAGCTTGAAATGCTTCGAGAGTCACTGTTATCAGCTGTTGAGGGGGCATCGGATTTTACAGTAGACTCCGTGGTTACGTTTATCAAGAACACGTCGTTGGATCCGAAAAATGACCATCGCCGCTCGGCGATTGAGACGACGCTGCGCACTATTTTCGGATTATGGGAGACCGGACGAATCGTTCCGTTTTTCGACGATTGTTTGTCGCATGAACATATCGAGTATGTCCCCAACAGTGAGCGGATCAGTTGGTTGACAGAGGCTTTTAGTTCAGAAAGACAGAGACGAAGCTACAATGATCGAGCGGACGCAGAGGCATGGGATTTTCTAGTGTGGGTCAATGACAACATCCCGGACCGGCAGGCTGTAGTACTACTGTCTCACGGACCGGCGGCTTCAAGCGTGATCCAACGAGCCTCCGAGTCGCGATTGGACATTCCGAAACGCCTGTTTCGTCACAACATGCCGTTGGTTCAACCACCTGAGATACTACTGTGCCACAAGCTGTGGGGGCTGGATGGCCCTCGGCGAGCGGAGACTGCGAGCGAGCTTACATTTGACTTGTTCGGACGAGAAGTAGTGTTCTCTAAATGGGACGAAGTCAGGTCTCGAATGCACGACTTGCGCAACCGTTTCGGAGGCGCGGATGGGATTGACCGAGCCCCACTAGATATTGATCTCCTAAACGCGTACGAGCAGCGAATGCGATCGGTCCAACAAATGCGGCAACGCGCAGTTAGACTCCTAATGGGCTCAGCGGTGGTTTCGAAGCATGACACGGATCTTACGGCAGTGATGGAGCGACACGACATCGACGTCGATGAGATCGCTCGTTGTTTGGGAGCGGAGCTCGGCGAAGCAGGTAGAGAGGCCTCGGCGATCGAGACGACTTGGTTGTTGTCGGCTTGGCCCAAGAGCTTGTGGAAGGACCTCAGGTCGCAGTCTCGCCCAAACGATGCTCGGTTAGTGTGGCTACATGACTTGCGCCCGGGAATTGCAACTACTGAATATTGGCTTCACTCATTTAGTGCAATCTCTTTCGTGGATCGAATTGTAGGTGAGGCCCAAGGAGAGCCACTAGAGCGTATTCTGGTCGAATGCGAGAGTAAGCTTGCGGATAAGGAACCTGATTATTATCTGCTGCTCGCCTTGGCTTATAGTTCTCGCGGCCATGAGCATGATTGGATCTTGGGCGTCGGTGCCGCACGGATCGGCTTGTCTTTCCTACGAGACAATCACGACGCACTGGCATGGCGGGAGCTGAAGCTTGCCGAGGCGACCGGTCTTTCCAGATGGGGGGCGGCTCGGTTGCGGCAATCAGAGTCTTTGTCTCGGACGGCCGGAACACTGCTGCTTCGCCAAGCTAAGGAGGCACTTGCTGACTGCGACTCTTTGATATCCACAGCGTCTCCCGCGGCCCGCGACTCCCTCGAACTTGCGTCATTCACGGCGCGTGTTTACCGAGAGATGGGATTTGTCGCCGGTAGGCTAGGCGAGGTCAATGAGAAGGAATCAGACAACCGCGCAAATGAAGCGATTGAGTACGCCGTGAAGGCGTGGGGTGCGGCGCGCGATCATTGGGAAACGATGCCGGTCGCGGTGTATGTTGCCAACAACGTAGTTTACGCCTGCACCGAGGGTGGGGTATCGAGGGACTCCCAATATGAGAGTCTCTGCTCCGAAGCCGTGGAAAGGCTCGAAGCCCTCGGCGATTGCCGCCTCCCTGACTCAGCCCATGATTCAGTTGGATGGTACTGGTGGAAGTCAACTGTTTATTATGAGCAACGGAGTGAGCCCAAGGAGAAGGTGGTGAGCTGTTATTCCAAGAGCGTGAAGCACTATAAGCATCTCATTCAGAACCGCCGTACTAGTGACGAAACCATCCTAATGCACGCGCAGGAGGTTTTGAGTCAGCAAGCTCGTTACTCGGACTAGAGTTCATCTCGTTCGTTCTCCGTTGCAAGACGTCCTAAGCCGTGCTTAGGGGAGAAGTCTGACAAAATATATGTAGCAAACTGGCACAATCATCCCTCACGCGAAACCCCATCCGTTTCGCGCAACTCACACGCGAACCGGCCCGCTTCAAAGCGGGACGGCGAGCGGTTTTCGGAGCAAGGACGAAGCGCCGTTCCGGCGGGTAGATAACGCCGTCGCAGCGGCGGTGTACCCGCCCCACCGCCGCGCCCCTGGCGGGGCCGCGAACGGTCATCCGCAGGACGAGCGCGAGCGGGCCCGGCGAAGGGTCAAAGGGCGGCTTTATGCCCCCGCCGGGTAATCCGCTTTAGCACCCCCATTTCCATGCGGGGGCGAAGCCCCCCGTGCCCGGCGCGCTTGGAAGTCGGCGGGGCATCCCGCGTGTCAGGGAAGGAGGCGCCCCGCGCACCCGCAGGACGGCGACGCCAGCGATGAACGACGGAGTCCGTTCAGGCGCCGCCCTTGCGCCAGGCGGCTTCGATCCGCCGACAGGCGTAGTCGAAGTAGACCGGGTCCTGCTCGATGCCGATGAACCGCTTGCCGGCGGCGAGCGCGGCGACGCCGGTCGTGCCGCTGCCCATGAACGGGTCGAGAATCGTCTCCGCCGGCACGTTGTCGCAGAAATACGCCACCTGCTCGATCGGCCGCGGACAGGGCACCGGGTTTTCGCCGCGATAGCCGTCCCACGGCCGCAGGTCGCTGACGAACCAGTCGTGCGGCAGCAGGTCGCGCAGCAGCTTGCGACCGAAGTAGATCACCGGGTCCCAGCTCAGGCACACGCGGCCCTGCAGATGCTCCGGGTATTGCTTGCACGCTGCAATAATCCGCCAGCCGGGCGGGAAGTAGCGATGCCAGTCTCCGGCCCGCAGCGGACTCTGCCACAGGAAGCACGGCCCCTCATTGGTGACCCGGATGAGTTCGGGCACGAGGCGGCGCATCAGCTGGTCATACCTGGCGGGCGTATCGTCGTAGCTGCGGTAGGCAAAGCCGATGCCGTATGGCGGGTCGGTAATGACCGTGTCCACACCGGAGAGCATGGGTAGCACATCCAGGCAATCGGCGCGATAGAGCGTGGCGTTGCCGATGGTGACCTTTCGCGTGCGCTCGTCGGTCAACGGCGTTTCAACGGTAGCAGGTCGCCCAGCGCGTCGGTTGTAGAACGGATTGATGAGGCGGTCGGTGTGACTTGCGGTTGATGTCGTCATGGTGGTTCTCCTGCTGACGGTTTGCAGGCCACGCGATTCGCGGCCTGTCCGGGCGAACCGGCGAGCCGCCAACACCGGCAGCGCAGCGTCCGGTCAAGCGGAAAACCGGGGGAGACCTTCAGGGGGAGCCGGTTTTCCGCTTGACGGGGCCGGCGGCGGCTCGATCCTGCCCGAATAGACAGGCCGCAAAGCGCGCGACGCGCCGTCAGCGGAACCAAGCCAACTCGAACGTATCTGTCGCTCGATCGTCACGGGATTAGCAACTCCCGGCACACGTCCCGGAAGATGCCGCTCCGGTCGAGCCCGTTGCGCGGCCGATAGAACCGCAACGGAGCGGCGAACCTATGACCGCCGCAATTGCTGGGCATGGCTCTAATCCTCCGCGCGCCGGTCGCTGAGATACAGCATCCGCGCCTTGCGAATCAGCTCCTCCGCGTCGATGTCGTTACGCTCGGCCAGCAGCGCCAGGTCGCTCACCAGACAGGCGATCGCGAATGGCAACTCCTCGGCATCGAGCGGCTCTGCATCCGCGTGGATAAAGTGCTGGCGGTAGGTCATCAGCGCTTCGCGCGCCCAGCGGGCGCCGTCGGCTTTGGTCGGGAATCGGGTATTGGTCATGGTCTGGTTCCTTTCGGGCAAAAAAAAGAGCGGGCGAGCCGAAGCTCGCCCGCGAGGTTGGGAGTTAGTCTTTGGATTCGGACGCCGTCCGGAGGACGATGCGTCCGTCGAGCGGCACGACCTCAAGCTGGATGTTGAGGCCCTTGCCGTCGGCGTGCATCCAGGCCGAGCCGATGCGGGTCCAGAAGCCCTTGCCGCCTTCGCGGTCGCGGACCTGGTAGGCGACGTGACTCGGGGTCTTGGCGCTGGTCGATTGGGTGTTGGTGGTCGTCATGAGTGAATCTCCTTGCTCGTTGTTCCGGCCGCGCCCATCGCGGCCTTGACGGCACGAACAAAGGAGCCGCGATAGCCGGAGCGCAAGCGAACCCAGGCCAGCGGAAAATTGGGGGAGACCATCTGGGGGAACCGATTTTCCGCTTGCCGGGGCCGGCGCCGGCTCCATAGTGCACGTCAGAAAAGGCCGTGTGGGGGAGGCGGCACGAGCGAGGAAGGATGGCCCCCACCACCCACCGACTTGATCCACCGCCACTCAGAGGCGCCTGTACAAGGCGTCAACTTCACTCAACCGCTGCGTGTGGCACTCGTTAGGTGACATCTCGGAAGCTGGCGAACGGCAACCTGAAGCGATGCTCCGCCTCCCAGCGCTGCTTGAGCGCATCCGCCGCTGCGATCGGAATGCGCGAGTCCTGAATCGCCTCGATAACAAGTTGCGCCGTGTTTCGAATCTCCAACGTCGGTTGGACGCCAAGTGCGCGCTTCGTCGCCGCCTTGTCGTCTAGCGCTAGGACGGCGCTGCGCAAGATCGCCGCCGCGATCGAGGCCGCTTCGCCGTCGCCCACTGGTTTCGGGGCGCCCGGGTTGGACGTCGTGAGCTGTACGAATAGCTCTAACTCCGCGATCGCCGTCAGTGGTGTTTCGACCATCGCTCCACCGTCCAGCAGCGTATCCAGGCGGGCCTGCTGCTCCGGGAAGTGATCAGTAATCTCCGCCCGCACATGCTCAGTGATCGTGAAGCGATAACGCTGATTGTCGGTGAGCAGGTCCGTTCGCCCGACCGCGAGGAAGTTGATCAGGGTGCTGGAATCGGTAATGACGACGCGCGGCGCAGACATCGGCGCCTATTCGCCGGTCGTTTGCGACGCTACCCGAAGTAGCGCGGCGCCGGAGATGCCAAGCAGCTTGCTCAGTTCCAGCATCCGTCCTCTCGAAATCTCCTCCCGGCGATACGCTTCGATCGCCAAGTAGGCAACCATCGCGTTGAGCTCTCGATTCGGCGTCGGGTCCGGCTCGTCGAAGTCGTCCATTTTCATCAGGCTCAGGTAAGCACGACCACTGCTCTCCTGACCAATCAGGGCTTCGCATTCACCTTGGTTGATGAGATTGAGGTTTCGGAGACGATATGCGGAGGCCAGGTAACTGACGCCGAAGTGATGCGCGAGCAGCGCCACATCCTTGCAAGTAATCGTCTGAGAACCGGGCGTGGCCCGCTCTTCGGCCTGAATCGGCGGTGACGTGTTCTCCTCCGCCGCCTGGTCGTAGATCATCGTCTGGACGCGGCTCGGCGTGCCCTTATTCAGGAACCGCAGCACGGATTCCACACCATCTGCCGGCATCAGGAAGGCCGCGGCAAAGGCGTTCGCGCGGACCTCGCGCAGGTCGCCGCGATTTTCGAAGGCGCTGACGGTGCTCAGCGCTTGCAGATGATCGCGATCGAACATCGCGTGCGCAAATTCGTGTGCGTAGGAGAAGCGCTGCCGCGCGAGCGTATGTTGCGCATTGACCAGCACAAGCATGCCGAGTTCCGGATGCTTCAGGAACACGCCTGAGACATCATCACGCAGCGAGGCCGCTGCGGCCCAGATTTCTTGGGCGGACAACAGGTCCGCCATGTCGCCCAATGGCGCATCGCCGAGCTCCAGGCGGCGTCGCGCCTCCTCCGCGGCGCGCGTGCCTTGCTCGATCGCCTCGTGCTTGCGGGTCGGCGCCGAAAAGTCGTATGCGGGCGGCCCCAGCCGCGAGCGCCGCCCCAGTAACTGATCAAGCCGCATGCCTTCGCGGCAGAGTTCGATCGTGCGTTCGATTTCGGCCCGGGCATCCGGACTGTCGGCAACGCCCGCATCCGCCCGGAAAAACACCTGTTCGGCGGGGGCATCGGCGCCCCCCGCTTCCGGGAGAAAAAAGGCATCGATTGGAACCCGGTAGAGCTTTGCGAGCTGCGACAATTCCAAGCTGGAAACCGATCGGCGGCCCGCCTCGATCTGCGCGATCGCCGTTCGCGGCACATTCAACGCCGCGGCCACGTCGTCCTGGGTCTGGCCGCCACGAGTCCGCGCATTTCGCAGACGATTCGCCAAAGTCAGCTGGTCAATGCTCATCAGGAGATTCCATCATTTTGGCCAAGTTGACAGCGAGTTCGGGGCGGTTGTCCGCGATCCCACCATACCCATCGGCTGGATTGTTAAGGTATCCTAGCAATCCAGAACAGTATTGTCAATATTTTCCTTGTCGTGTTCGATTTTCGCGCATATACTGCTCGAGGACGCCGGAACGGCGGAAAGGAGCGTTCGAAATGATGATCTCGGAGCACGAGGGCGCTGACGCCCACCTCGACATGTTGCTGGAACTGGTGTGTGAGCAGCTCCAGTTGACCCCCACCCAACACCAAACCGCCGCCCGCAGCTATAACGCGGTCGGGGAGTTTCTGGATGAGCCGGGGACCCTTCTGGCGAGCGCCAGCCCCTCGATCCATCCGCAGGGATCCAAAGCGCTCGGCACGACCAACAAGCCACGAGCAGGCGAGGAGTTCGACGTCGATCTGCTCTGTCTGCTGCGCGATTGGGACCCGAATCGATTCAGTCCGGCCGAGGTTTTCGACGCTGTGCTGGCCCGCCTGAAAGAAAGCGGCGTATACGCGCCCAAGCTGATTCCGATGCAACGTTGCATCCGGATCGACTACGCCGGGCACTTCCATTTGGACATCGTCCCAGGGTGCCCCGCCCCATTGGCCCTCGCGCAACACGGCGCGCATCCGATCGTGATTCCCGATCGCCGACTCAAACGGTGGATCACCACCAACCCGCGCGGCTATGCGCTGTGGTTCGCGGAACGGGCCCATCCAGCCGGTCGACGGATAGCCGCATCGGTCGAACCGCTTCCCCCGGATGGTGGTCTGAGTGAGAAGACCGTCCTCCATCGGATCGTCCAGCTCTTCAAGCGCCGCCGCGATGTGCAGTTTGGCGCCGATGAGTTCTCCCCAAAATCGATTCTGCTCACGACGTTGGCGGCGCTGTACCGTCACGATGAAACGTCGCTAGTCTCGGCGATCGAACGAATCACCGCCGACCTACACGACTGGGTCAGCGACGCGTCCGCTGATGCGCCGCCAAGCGTAAACAACCCGACCAATCCGGGCGAGAATCTGGCGCGCCATTGGGGTCAGGATCGACGCCACTTCACGCGCTTCGCCGAGTATCTGGCGGCGTTCCGCGATGGGATCGCGCGGCTGCAATCGGCGCGCGGAATCGACAATATCACTGACGTGTTGCGGGAACTGTTTGACCCGACCGGAACCGGCATTGTCCGCGAAGCGGTCAGCGCATACGCCACACGGTTCCAAGGGGCGCGCGAGGAGCGCCGAATCGGCTATTTGCCGCGCAGCGCCAGCGTGATCACCGTGGCGCCCACCCCTCACGCGAAGCGGATTCCGCGGCACCAGTTTTATGGAGCCGACAACTGATGCGCCGCGGAAGAGTCGTGACAATGGGACTGCGCGAGCAACGCGCTTGGATGACCAGCGAACATCCTCAGTTTTCGTGCCGGTTGATCAAGGATAAGCGTCGAGCGGTTCTTGTCTGTCGCGGGACAGTACAACCGACTGCCATTAATGCGGTCTACGATGTGCGGATTGAGTACAGTACCGGCAAACGTCCCAGGGTCTGGATCGAGTCGCCGCCGCTTCGACAGCGCTCGCCGCAAGAACCAATCCCGCACACCTACGGCGCTGGGCGTCCCTGTCTGTTCTTTGACGAGTTTCGGGGCGACATGCGCCTTTCCCAGACGATCGTGCCGTGGCTCGCATGCTGGCTGATTTTCTACGAGGTTTGGCTTGTAGCGGGCGAATGGCACGGTGGCGGCGTCCATCCCGGCCGCGCGGGAATCAGTGAGCCGGCGGCATGAGTCGGTTTCGTATTCTCAGCCTCGATGGTGGTGGTATCCGTGGCGCGTTCTCAGCGGCGTTCCTTGCGGAAGTCGAAAAGCAGACCGGCGCGCCAATCCACGAACACTTCGACTTGATCGCTGGCACGTCAACTGGTGGGATCATCGCGCTGGCAATCGCGCTCGGTGAACCCGCGGACCGCGTGGTGGACTTCTATCGCGATGACGGGCCGCGCGTTTTCACACGGCGCAGAACGAAAACGCGCCTGCTTTCGACGCCCCTTCGCTGGCTCATCAACCGCGGCCTACGACGCTATGCCATTACCCTAGACGACCTGATCTGCTCGCGGTACGACTCGACGGAGCTACGCAAAGCGCTTGATCGCTTCTTCGGTGGAAGGACGCTCCTCGATGCGAAGACCCGGGCCGTCATTCCAGCGGTCGACCTCTCACGTGGCGGACCGGTGATTTTCAAAACACCCCACCTCGCCGAGGCGCGCACGCGCGACAAGGACCTGTCGATTGTCGACATCGCCCTGGCTACGAGCGCTGCGCCCACCTACTTCCCCGCGGCCAGCACGGGGCCGGGTACCGCCTATTGCGACGGGGGCTTGTGGGCTAACAACCCGGTTGTCGTAGCGATCACCGAATCGCAAAGATTGAACGCTGCCGACCGGCCGGCGCTAACCGATGTCGAGGTTCTCTCGATCGGCACCGGACAGCCTTGCCTGTCAGTGATTCCGCCAGCGGATTGCGGGTTGGAGTGGTGGCTGCCGAACCTGTTCGATATCTCCGGACTCGCGCAGAGCGAAGGGTGCGAGAAAATCTCCGAATTCCTGCTGCCGGAGCGCGTGGAGCGCGTGAACTTCACCCTTCCGAACCGCAGTTGGAAGCTCGACAGCGTCGACAAGCTCGATCAGTTGATCCATTTCGGGCGGGACGCCGCGCATCAGCGACTTCCTGCACTCAGGCATCGATTCTTTACCGGTGTGGCTGGGCAGATATCTTGGTGAAACGTGGTGCAGCGCGCTCTCGTAGATGCACGACGTCGTCTCGAACTTGGTGCTGAAGCCGCGGCAGATCGGGGCGTCGATGTACTCGGTTCATCGTACTCCAGCGCACTGGCCCACGCTTCGAAAGCAACCCATCCAAAGCTCCTTATCTTGTGGGTCGTGCAGATGGCTGTGACGACGGCCGGCGAAGCTCCCGGCCGGGATCATATATCAGTCGCAGTAGCCAGAAACAACAGTTCGTCACTCAGCGCGACCTCCGCCGCGTCGTCGACCGCATCGCCTCTTCGATTCGAGAATCCGTGATCGGACTTCCGCACTCACTACACCGGTCGCTTGATGCGCCACGCAGATCATACCCGCACGCCGGACACGCGCGCGGGGGCACCTTTCTTCGCCGCGACAGGAGCAACGAGAGAGAGAATAGCAGCACGGCTGGCGCCCAAAGCGGACAATCAAGGGCAACCAGGCCATATTGAGACAGGGCTGTATACGAAAACTGAACCCACTGAAAATGATCCCCATGCGCCCCTAGGAATAAGAAAGCTGGACGCTCATCGTTTGAAATAGCACACGGTGTCAACGTCCAATCAGAGCTGGCGACAAGGCCGATCGCTGGAGGGCCGTTCTTTAGGACAGCACCCGCACTAAGCGTCCCGGCATGGGCTTGCACAAACCAACTCCCGTCCGACCCGATAAAGCAGGCGCCTCGAAAACTACTTGCAACCCAACCCAAGCCGATGCATACGCCAGCCATGAAACAGAACGGAGCGATTACTCGTTTCACCGGGCTCTGGCCTTAATGTACGAGTCGATAAGCTCCTTTATCAAGCCAAGAAGGTCCGTCGCCACGCGTACACGGGGATCGTCATCGAGAAAGATTTCGTCGGCATTCCCAACCACCCGCTCCCAGTGTACCGTGACTTTGAGGACGTGCGACGCCCAGCCCACACCTTCAATGTAAATCAGCAAGACCGTAATCGTGTAGTGAGGTTCCCAAGTTTGTTTTATGTGTCCAGTAGTTGTTACTGAACCAGCCCCAACAAACAAGCTCGCCACGGCCCCCCCAAAACTCAGTACAAACAACACACCATCCACAAGCGAGTCCGTCCAGTCAGGCAGATGATTAGGGTTCAGTGGATGCCTTAGTCCAATATTTTCGGTCCCCACCTGGGTTCTAGTTACGAAAGTGGCGCGTGCGTGCTTCCAAGTGTGTGGCCAGTACCCCATTAATACTAAGTAGTCGAAATACACTTCCTCATCGGCACATAGCCCAAGAGGGTCGATCAGCGACCATGCCGCGCTATTCACGTATTCGTGCAGATTCATCCCATCCACATAGCCAGCCGGATCGCGTTGCATGAACCTTCCAATCCGCGGGTTATAGCAGCGCATACGGTTCTCAAACGTCCCCGTCTCATCATCCCGCCGCAGGCCCTGGTGCATGTACGGATTGCCGACGGAACTGACGGCGAGCAGCACGCCGCCTTCGCCGGAGTTGGCGACGGCGCCGCCGGAGTAGATGCGGGCGGCGCCGTAGGCGTCATAGTCGTAGCGTTCGACGATCTCGCCCGATTCATCGGTCAGCGCCGTGACGCGGAAGTTGATGTCCTGATGGTAGAAGTACCGCCGCGAACTCTCGTCGAGGCACGAGGTCGTCTCGAACTTGGTGTTGCGGTCGCGGCAGATCGGGGCGTCGATGTACTCGGTTCCCCACACGGTCTGGGCGATCACGTCGCCGCCGCCCGTGCGTTCCTCGACCACGCGCCAGCCGGCGTAGAAGTACCGCTCCTCGCGTTCGCCGGCCTGCACGCCTTCTGTATCGATCAGCGAATCCATCACGATCCCGGTTCCCCAGTTGGTGACCGTCTTACGAATCCGCCGGTTCAGGCCGTCGTACTCGAAACCAGCGACCGTCACAGCCGCGTCCGGAAAACTCACCGTCACGATCCGGTTCCAGGCGTCGTACTCAAAGTCGAACAAGCCGTCACTCGTGACATTGCCGTTGTCGTCGTACGTCAGCGCGACATCCACGGCGCCAAAGTCGAGATCAATGGCCACATTCTCGTCAGTTGCAGCGACCATCTGGTCAAGTATCGCGTCGAAGCGTATCTGTCTGCGCCGTTGCGGATGTCGAGAGACCGCACTCAGGGCACCTGCCTGATAGATTCATGTTCAAGTCATACCCGCACTTGCTACACTCCCGTATCCCGCTTTTCTCCTTCAACCGATACCGCAGCCAGAAGACTCCCAGCGCACCAAGTACTAGCAACGCCACACCACACGCCCCGCTTGGGCGACGGATGATGCTACTCAACAGCGTCCTGCCGCTCAACCCAGCTGGCAGTGTGCCAGACGGGTGGAAATGATGAGCTCCACAAGAATCGAGCAGTAGATTCGGCACAAAGAAGATTCTTCGCAGGAGCCGGTCGAAGCCAGGGTTTTGTGCGTGCCAATAAACCAGATCTCCACCTGTGGAAGACGAAACGTAACATGTTCGAGTTGTACATACAAACCCTATGGCGTACAACCCAATGATGCATCCCCCAATCACGCTTGCACGATATAGAAGTCTAGTTGACATAAAACACTTTGCGGAGATACTTGACAAGCAGCGGCGTAAAAGTGCCGAGCCTGTTGGCAGGAGACAACGTATCCTCAAGTCCAGGTTGCGTGCCTGGCTGGCCATCACGATCTTCGCCGATCCCGTGATAGAAAATCTCATGAAGCAAGATGTTAGCGAGAGCCATTGACATCACTACTTTCATGTCTGGCCTCTCCTGATTTGCGATTGCTAGGAGATGGACGGTCGCTACTATTCCGCCGGGGCCGTTTGAACCCATGGGGAATCTCGACTGGGGGCCGAACGTTAAGTGGTGGAACCAGTAATAGATGTCAGCCATATAGAAAGTGCTCTTCGAGGCTTTGTCCCTAAGACCATGCTTCCCGTCCTTTGGCCACACTCCAGGAGGATATCGAAACTGAACATCTAGGTTCACGTTCGCGTTTCTTAGAATCGTCTCCATATTAGACTCAATGGCCGCAGCATTGATTGTCCACTCGCGAGGCGGAGACCAGACATAGATGACCAGTCGGTTATACACTAGCCGTCCGTCCGCGTAGGTATAGTGCGGTGGGCCGTACATCTGTTTGTACATGGCGCAGATTTGTTGCCGCTCCTCGGCCGTCGGTCCGCCCTTATCCTTGGGGGTGAGTCCTAGTGGATCAAGTGTACTATGGGGTGAATCATACAGTGTTCGATACAGGTTCATCCCATCCACATACCCTGCCGGATCGCGCTGCATGAAGCGCCCGATCCGCGGGTTATAGCAGCGCATGCGGTTCTCGAACGTCCCCGTCTCATCATCGCGGCGCAGGCCTTGGTGCATGTACGGGTTGCCGACGGAGCTGACGGCGAGCAGCACGCCGCCTTCGCCGGAGTTCGCGACGGCGCCGCCGGAGTAGATGCGGGCGGCGCCGTAGGCGTCATAGTCGTAGCGTTCGACGATCTCGCCCGATTCATCGGTCAGCGCCGTGACGCGGAAGTTGATGTCCTGATGGTAGAAGTACCGCCGCGAACTCTCGTCGAGGCACGAGGTCGTCTCGAACTTGGTGTTGCGGTCGCGGCAGATCGGGGCGTCGATGTACTCGGTTCCCCACACGGTCTGGGCGATCACATCGCCGCCGCCCGTGCGTTCCTCGATCACGCGCCAGCCGGCGTAGAAGTACCGCTCCTCGCGGTCGCCGGCCTGCACGCCTTCGGTATCGATCAGCGAATCCATCACGATCCCGGTTCCCCAGTTCGTCACCGTCTTGCGAACCCGGCGGTTCAGGCCGTCATACTCGAACGCCTCGATCGACGCGATCGGCGAATCCGCGTCCGGCAGCCGGACTTCAACGACCCGATTCCACGCGCCGTAAATATAGTCGAACAGCCCGTCGCTCGTGACGTTGCCGTTCTTGTCGTACGTCAGCGCGACCTCCGCCGCGTCGAAATCCAGGTCAACCGCGACATCCTCATCAGTGTACGAGTTGTTCGCCGTCGTATCCACCCTAATTTCCAGGTTGTCGTACTCGGCGAACTGGGCGCTGGTCCCGGCCTGCCGCCAGAACCCGAACGATCCGCCCGACCAGGTGTCGTCCAGGGCGAAGCTCGTCAGATACACATCCCCGGCGTCAAACCCGTTGGCGTTCGTGTCGATGTAGACCCGGAGGCGCTGCAGGGCCGTGTCGTTCGGGTCGTCGTCGATCATGACGCGACAAGCGTACGTTGTGCTGCCGGTCAGGCTCGTCACGGAGCCGACCGTTTTCGAGGAGAGGGCCCCGTTGCCGGTGACCTCATACAGCGTCGGCCTACCTGCCGCGGCCACGTGGAAGCGGACGAACATGTAGTTGGTCGGGTTCTGTGCATGCAGCACGACGCCCATGTTCGTGTTTCCGTTCCAGGTCATGTCGAAATCAGCCTGGTATTTGCTGCCGCGGAAGCCCTGATAGAGGGTGAGATTCCGGTTGCCGTCGCCGCCCACCCGCAGATTATTGGCGGTTCCGCCGTCATCGACCCGAACATCGCCGTTTGTCGAAATCCAGCGACCGTCTACGACGTGCGGACCGGCGCGATCATTTACCGTAAATGAGTCGACGCTGATTGAGGTGCTGGACGCGACGATTCCGACCATGCCCGCGGGAACCGGCCCACTGGCTCCCAGCGATCCGCTTTCGACGCGATCCGCGAAAACGCGGCAGTCGATCGAGAACGGGCTTGAGGTCGCGTCAATGCTGTACGTATTCTCCAGGCTCCACCCCGATGTCGTGTAGTGGTACGCTCTCGCGTTGTTGGTGGCCGAACCGACCGTGACCAATGTCATCCAGAAGTCATCATCCGCCAGATAGCCGTAAACGAACCCGACCTTGCCAGACGTCGCGGTGACGTCGGCTTCCAGTTTGATCGACTGGTAGTAGGATCCATCGATCAACGCGACCGCCAGGTCTTCGGAAGCCGGTCCCTTGAGGTTGATGCCGCCCGTCACCGCCGACGGGCTGTACGAGCCGCTGCCCGCGGCCCAAGCCCCGGAGATTTCGACCCAGCCGTCCTCGTCGTTGTCCGTGAAGTCTTCATTGATCCATAGCCGCTGCGGCTCATACGCCACCTGACGCAGCGTCAGTTCGTTGGTGTGGTTGTGCGTACGGGTCTCATCTTTCGCGGTCCCGTTGACAACCTGGGACAGCGTGTCCCAGTTGCCGAGTCGATCGAGCGTCCAATCCTGCTGGCGCGGCGAATCCCACTCCGACAGGCTCGCGCCAGCGCTCGTGACCAGGTTCTGCTTATCGCTGGTGACGCGATCGAGATTGTCGTAGGTCAGCACCCGGCTGAGGGCGCGGTTATGCAGCGTCGCGATCGCGGTGATGTTGCCGTTGTAGTCGTACTGATAGGCGAGATCGAGGGCCTTGACGGCCGTGCCCGAATCGACGGTCGTGCCGCCGTAGTCGATGTGCCGGATTCCCTTGACCCGCCCGAACCGGTCGAAGCCGATGTACTTCGCCTCGGCGCCCAGGCCGAGCAGTGTGTTGGCGGTGTCGTTGCCCTTCTTGCCGCTGCCAGAGCCGCCCGTAATGTGGTCGCGGCGGACGAAGCGGCCCATGCCGGCAAAGTCGTACTGCGCGAGAATATCTGACCCGGCCGTTGAACCGTCCCCGATGCGGCCAATGCGGCTGAGCGCGTTGTTCAACGCCCCGCGGGCGGCGGCGCCGTGGCCGTAGTCGAGGTGCACGATTCGGCCATTCGGGTATGTGATCTGCGACAGGCGGTCGAAGTAGTTCTTGGCCGTCGCATCGCCAGAGTCGTAGTGGTCGTAGGTGTATCCGACGACCGCCTCGCCGGTCATCCCGTTCGCGTCATCCGGATCCTGTGTGTCGCTCGCCAGGCGCAGGTAATGATCGTACGCCAGCCGGACTTCGTTCAGGGCCGTGGCGCCGTTGAGGCTCGTCACCTTTCTTAACAGGCTTAGATTGGTGTCGTAGCTGTAGGCGATCTTATTGATCGTGGAGTCGACGCCAGCGCCGGTCGTGGCCGTCATCGCGGCCAGGCGCAAGTCGCCGTCGTAGGTCAGCGTAATGGTCGTGCCGTTCTGATCGACGACAGTCAGCGGCAGACCGCTGCGGTGATACGTATATTCAACCGTGTCATCGGCCGAACTCAGGTCGCCGGAACCATCGGTCGGCTTGGGATATGCGATTTCTATCACGCGGCTGGAGCTGATCGCGTCGCCGTAATCGTACTTGGTGACCTGGCTGTTCTTGGCCGTCCCGTCGTCTTCCTTGTTGATGGCCGTGATCTCGGTCACCAGGCTCAGACCATCATACTTGTACTGCGTCTCACGCTCATCGGCCGTGCCATCGGCTTCGAATGATTTGGTGACGCGGAAGCGATCATCAAACACCAGGCGCTGAACGATCCCGCGCGGGTTGGTCATTTTGTAAACGCGTCCCGCCTTATCGAACTCGAGTTTGGCCATCAGTACCGAAGCCGAACTCGATCCTGGGGCTGAATAGGCTGGCCCACTGGCGGTATATGTCCAGTCGCTGGTCCCACTGCCATAGAACGCGGTCAGATAAAGGCGGCTGGCGGCGTCGTAGTGCAGATGCGAATAGCTCGACACGTAGTTGGTCGTGTCGATGCCGTTGGCGTCGTCATAGTCCAGCTCCTGCGACTCGATGATCTTCGGTCGGCCCGAAGCGTCCATCGTAATCAGGCCCTTCTCGACGACCGCAATGTCGGCGTTGGCGTAGTCGAACACGCCACCGACGGTGTATACGTCGGCGTTGTTCGGCTCCACGGTCGCGCATGACCAAGTCTCGATCGGCATCATGTCGGCGTCATATTTCAGGATCATCGCGCCGCCGTTGGGCGGATCAGCCATCACCACCTGTCCGCGGCGATCGTAGTAGAGATTCGTGATGAGTGGATCGTTATCGAGCGTTCCGGTCGACGGATTCACGCCGTAGGTTTCGGTCCTGTAGATCCGACCGCTGTCGTCGTAATACATCTTGCTCAGCGACAGCCGTCCGGTCGGCGTTCCGGCGGCGCTCGTCGCAGATGTGACGGATGCCGACTCCTTGTAGGTCCCCGCGGCGATCGGCCGACCGAGATGGTCGTAGTCGACGACGACCTGCTGCTGGCCATCGGGGGCGATGACCTTGAGGTGACCCTTCACGTCATACTGCAGGACTGACTCGTGCGTCGGGGACGCGACGCCGTCCTGATAGGTTGTGACTCGCGCCAAAGGGCCGCCGTTCGCGTACGAGTAGTCGACCCTGGATCCAGCGCTGAAATTGGGATCGCCACTGAAGGTGACATTCGTCTGCTCGACGCGCGTCACCTGTCCCGCTTCATTGCGCGTGATACGCGTGTGGCCGCCCCCCGCGTCCTTGACCGTGACGATCAGCGGATCGGTTTCGTAGGAATAGGTCGTCGCCGAGAATTTGTTGCCAGCGATGTCGTCCCACACCCGAACTTCCGCGATGCGATCATCGTTCTGATAGGTCTCTTCCGCCTTGAGCACAAGCTTGGTCGCAGACAATGTCTCAGAACCGTCCGGCGGACCGGACGAAACAGCGTTTGGCTCGTAGGCGGTAGAACGGATCGTCCATTCGGTCTCATCAAACTCCATCACACGCTGCGAGATCGGCAGCCGCGTCTGGCTCGCGCCGCTATCCCACGACGGGTAGATGCGCACCTCGCGCGGCAGATAACTCGTGTAGGTCACCTGACCGTCGCGATCCGTCATTTTTCGTTCGCGCGCGGAAAGGTCGAACTCGCGCATGTAGGTGTATTCTAAAGGGCTGGCGACCGCATTCTTGAAGTCACTGTGAACGTCGTTAAAATCGTCGTTAGACAGGCCCACAACATTTGGGTTGGTGGGTGATTTGACCTCATCGGGCAAGTCTGGGTAGGTCTCAGCGTCAATGTCTGTAATGGCCATCGCCCAACGCCCGTTGCGTGTGTCGTAAGCCCGGTAGGACACAGAGCCTTCCGCGTCGCGCGTGAACCGCAGCTTTCCCCAACGATCGAAGTGATATCTGATTTCCGGCCGCACGCCTGAACCATTCTCCGCGTTGGGCGTGGTCGGGAACTGGATCGTGAGCGTCTTGATCCTGTCGGAGTTCTCGACCGTGTTGGCGTCCTGATCCAGGTCGTTGGCATCATTCCAATACTCGTAACTGTGCTCGCTGACGAGAATCGCTTCCGAACCCGCCGGCTCGGTTTGTGTAACCGTGGCGCTGACGTACTTGAAGTACTTCTTGAGCCAGACACGCGTGTCACGGTAGTTGAAGTTGTCCAGCGCCTTTTCCCACGTCATGTAACTGAGCATTTCGCCTTCGCCCGCGTCGTTAACCTGGGCTGGATTGGTGTAGCGCTTGGTCCACTTGGGCATGTACCAGTAGTCAGCGTTGTGGTAGTCGAACTTCGTCACCTCACCCGAGGCCGTGACGGTTACCTTGGGATTCGCGGCCGTGGCGGAGTTGTAATCCGAGCATGCGCTGGGATGATACAGCAGCGAGATCTGCCCGTGCGTTGTGTTGTACTCGTACTTCCAGATGCGAATCAGCGGCGTCAGGCCACTGCCTTTGATCGCCATCGCCAGCGGTTGACCGAACGAGTTCAGCAGCACGTACTTGGTCGACCCATCCGGACGCGTCTCCGTCGTCTGGGTCATCCAATCATTGCGATTGACCTGCGGCTTGCGCACGTCATAGACGTAGGTATACTCCCCCGCCGCGCCGCCACCGCAGCAACTCGTGCCGAAATGCACAAACTCGGACGACACGCGGTGGTCCGGATGGTACTCGAACCAGCAGCTGCGGAAGTCGGTCACCGGGTCGCATGGATCGTAAGACGTGGCGACGACACTGTCCGCTTCCGTGATCAGATCGTTTGCGTCGGACACACTGCTCGAGGCGACCGCGGCGAGGACATCCCGATATCGAAACACGCTCTTGAGCTCGTGCTGGATTCCCGGAGAGTTTCCGTCGTCGTATTTGCCGGGGTAGTAACGGTAGTGCGTGTGCCACTTGATTCCGAGGGACGTTGTGTCGCTGGTTTTCCGCGTGTTTGACTCCACCAGGATCAGATCGCCAGTCGTTCCGGTGTCGACATGCCCGGTCCCGCCGTTGCGGTAGGTGTATTCGACCGAGCGGATCAGTTCGTTCGGGTCGTTGATGCTGCTGTCATCCCATACGTCAAGTTGGGTGATGTAGTTGCGTCCGCCGATCGAGCTGTAGCTGTATCGGATGTAGTGGCCGGAGGGATCGATCACATAGTCCACGCGGCCATCGGAGTGACGCACGATCTCCAGCGCGTCGCCGCGCGTCGAGCCCGCGCCCTGCGCGTCTCCATACTTACCCACCATGAACCAGAGCTTGCCGGCCTTGGCGCCCCATGAAGCGTCAAAATCGTGGAAGATCCATGCGTCGCCGCCATAACGCTGCAGACGATAGGTATGATTCGGATCGCCCGGCATGTTGTGATACAGTTTCGACATAATCCGACGGTCGGACTCCCACTCGCCGTAGGCGATACCGTCACCGGCCGGCGTATCGAAGCTGAACTGCCGATGGGCGTCGAGTTCGTAGAGGATCGTGCCGGTCGGGTCATTGGGGTCTTTCGCGAGATGCGCCCAAAGCGTGTACGACCAGTTGTACCCTTGTTCGGTCCAAAAGTGCGTCTGCAGCATCAGGGCGTTGAGCGTGCCGTTGACTGCGGTCAGTGGCGTTTCCTTGATCTCGGTGGAACTTGCGGCCGAGTCCGCTCCCGCCGCCAGGGTCGCGACCCAGTTGGCAAGCCCGTCAATCGCCGACTGCATCTCGCCGAGCGTATCGTAGGACGTGTTCGCCAGCGGAAACGTGGTCGTCGTCGAGCTATCGACTTTGAGAATCACGTTCTCATCGGTCACTACGATTTCACCGTTGCCGCCGCCGCTGTAGTACACCCTGATCGCGGGAACGCCGGCGCGCTGGTTGTAGACCCGCTGGTGGGCCCAGCGAATCGCGCCGCGGCTTGGGGCGACCGCGTCGGTCTGGGTCTCGATAACGCCGCCCGTAAACAAAATCGGCGCGTTGGTCTGTGTAGCGCTGCCAATCGCCCGCGAAATTGTCGGCGTGCCCGACGGCGTGGGCTCGGAAGAGTCGTCGATACAGCCTTCACCTGGGGCGTGCGGGAACGCGTCGGATGTTGACTCGTTGGGGCGCGGCCAAATCATCGGACCGCCCGAATCGTACATACCACACACCCAATGAAATGAGCTACTGCTTCCTCCAGAACCCGCAGGATTGCCGACACCGCCGGATGAACAAGCGCCAGCGGCCAGCTTGTCCAGCCCCTGCTCCCATCCCGGAGGCAGCGTCCACGAGCAGCCGTCCCACGGGGCGTCATCATCGGCGGGCGGCTGATCGTCACCGGTGGATGGATCCGGCTCCGCCTCGGGATTGTCTCCCGGTTCCACGTCCGGCGGACCGTAGGATGTTTCCATCCCCAGAGCCCTGGGATCGCCGCACATCGCGGAACTCGTCACGTCCCCTGAAGTTGCAGCCAGTATTGGCGCCGACCCGACCGCCAAAAGGAAGATCGCGACCAGCGTTATGTTCCGAGATGTCATGGCATTTCCCCATTTCCAAGTTGCTTGGATCGAGCCAGGATGAGTTGATGGCCGGCCCAGTCGCGCCAATCGGCGTCGTTGTCTCCGACCGCGATGGACTCCAGCCACACGAGCGTTTCGGGTGAGTAGTCGTTCTGGCGCACGCGCAGGCGGGCCAGGTGTCCCACAATTTCGAGGTCGCCGGGCGTGAGCGTCAGGGCCGAGCGGAGTTGTTCTTCGGCGTCTCCGTACTTCCCGGCGGTTTCATAGAGCACGCCGAGGTTCATGCGGGGTTGCGCGGCTTTGGGCATGAGTTGACTGGCATGGGTGAGGGCCCAGCCGGCGTCGTAGTATTGGCCTTGATGCATCAACACCACGCCGAGGTTGCTGTACGCCGGGCCGCACCACGGGTCGGCCTCAATCGCGCGTCGCAGGGCGCGTTCGGCGTCGTCCAGATGTCCGTCGCGCGCCAGCGTCAGGCCTTCGTCGTTGAGGCGCAGGGCGGCCGCGCGATCGCGGACACGATCCTGAAGCGCTGTCCGCGTGTTTGACGCGGCACAGCCGCCGGCGCTCAACAGACAAGCCACGCTGACCGCGAAGCGCAGGTCAGCCCGCATGTGTCGAACTCACTGAATTGTTGCTTTTGTGGCGAATGTGTTTGGCGCCACAGGTTCTCTCTCAAGGGAGAGCATTGCGCAGGTCTGGACACAAATCCAGCGGAACCGGGATTAATTTTCGCGGACGTGAATCGATAGAATTTATCACGCGGCGGGTAAGTTATTTTCCCAAGTGAGACTTAGGATTTTCCGAGCGCGGTTTCGGGGCGTTCCGAGAAAAAATTCTAGTTGCAACTACCGCGCGGCGCGCGCATAGATGATAGCAGGCGCGAATCGTTCGCGAACGGATTCGGAGCTGGCGGTTTGCGCGCGTCAGTGAACGCGCTCGCGCCTTTCCATGTTTCCAGTATATCGTCGCCCGTCCGGCTCCGGTCCCGCAACACAGGAGTCCTCTGATGCACGGCATTTCGAGACGCGCGGGTGTCACCGTGGCGGTTATCGCGACCGCCGCCGCCAGCGCCATGACCGCCTTCATCTGGTTGTGGATGCAACCGGTCACCTACGACGATCTGACCCCGCAGCAGGCGGCGGACATCCGGCAGCTGCGGGCGGATGTGGGGGCGGACAACGCCAGCCTGACCAGCCTCAACCTGTCAGCGGGCCAGATGGAGACGGCATTGGCCGATCTGCGCGGCTGGTATCTGACCAACGCCAGCGCCTGGCGGGCGAGTCGACAGGCGGTCCTCGACACCGAGAGCAAGATCCGGGCCCTGTCCAGCCGCCACGCCCAAGGCGACGAGCAAAGCGCCGAACTGACGACGCTGCGGACGACGCTGACGGCGCGCCGCGCCGCCTACGACGCGCTTTGCGTCGCGGCCCGCACAGCCATGGATGACTTGACCGTCGATGACCGCGCGCAGATGGCGCGGATGGTCGCGCAGGCCGATGTGGCCTTGCCGTTCCGCTGTCTGGAATTGAGCGAGCAACAGCAGGCGGACCTCAAGCGGCTGCGGGCCCGCTATCACCAGAGTCTGGTTGGAAAGTCACAGGAAGAGCGCGCCCAACTCGCGACGGCGCACCAGACAGCGCTGACGGCGCTGCTGGGTTCATCGAACATGACGGAGTTAGCGGGCATGCGGGCGTCCACGACCGCCGCGTCCGAACGGGCGTTGACGGCCTCGGCGCTGGTGCTGGCGACAGCCGGGGAGGCGGAGCCCAATGCGCCGACGGAAGAAGAGTAGAAAGAGTGACGCCGGTCGCGTGACTTGAGAGAGAGACGCGACCGGCGCTGGTTGGATTGCGAGCGGGCGTGTTGGCCCGCTCGCAAGCGCCAAACACTATTGAACTGATAGCACACTTCAGCGCTCGAAGCAAAATCCGTGCAGTGTTTTGCTGGATTTTGCCCGACGCGGTCGCGTGCCGGAGTTGTTCTATGTGCTTTGCCTTGGCCCTGTTACTGCTCGCTGATCCGCCGGCCGGGGATCGGGTCCAGTTGGACTTCCCGGACCAGGTCGAATTGCAGGCGGTCGTGGATTACGTGGCCGCCAGTCTGGGGCTGAACGTGATCTACGATGATGAAGCGCTCCGCAAGAAAGTCGCCTTGCGCGTGGCCGAACCGGTCCCGAAGGCGGCGCTGCTCGGCGTGCTGCGCACCGTCTTGCAGAGTCGCGGCCTGGCGCTGGTCGAGACCGATACGCCCGGCTGGCTGCGGATCGTGCCGCTGGAGAAAGCCGCGGCCGAGTCCGGACCATTGCGCCACGCGCTGGCCGATGATGAGACCGCCGCGGTCGTGACATTGGTCACGCCGGTGCGACATGTCGATATCGAGCGCGTGCGGGCGGCTGTAACGCCTTACTTGAGTAAGCCCGGCGGGAACCTGCTGGCGTTGCCGGAAGCGCGGCTGCTGGTCATCACCGACCTGACCGGCAACGTGCGCCGCGTGTCGGAGCTCATTCAACTGATCGACGTGGCGACCGGCGCGCCGACCGTGGAGGTGATCCCGGTCAAGCGCGAAGACGCCGAGCACCTGGCCAAAAGCGTCAGTCAACTGCTCAGCGAGCAAGCGCGGATGCGCGGCGTTCCGGAGACGCCGCTCAGCCTGCAAGCCGATCCCACACTCGGCGCGATTGTCGCGCTGGGGCTGCCGGGACAGATCGCGGCCGCCAAGGAGCTGATTGCGCGCTTCGATGCGCCCGTGACGCGGAACACGACGACGATCCAGACGCGCTATGCGCCACCCTCGCGGCTGCAGCCGCTGCTGACACAGGCGATCAGCGGCCCGCCGCTCAAGATCGTCGCTGATGAGGCCAGCCACACGCTGATGATTACCGCAACCGACGAGCAGCAGCGGCAGATCGATGCGCTGATCAAGCGGTTCGATACCGAGCCGGTCGCGATCGCGACCCGGATTCAGTTCTACAAGCTGCGCGAGCGGCGGGCGGATGATGTCTTTACGACACTCGGACAGTTATTGGGCGTTAAGGAAGCCGCGCCGCCGGCGACGCCGAACGGGTCGGCAGCGCCGCGCGAAGCGCCCCGGGTGCTACCCAATGATGTGAATCCGGCCGCCGGGCCCAGCGGTGGCGGCGCGGCGACCGGTGAACGCGGCGCGGTCAGCGCCATCCGTGGCGAGAATTTCTCGGTCACCCTCGACGCCCACACGAATTCGATCATCGTGATCGGCCCGAGCGAGATCCATCAGCAGATCCAGCGATTGCTGGACCAGATGGACCGCCGCCGACCGCAGGTGCTGGTCGAAGTCACGCTGGTCTCGATCAGCGAGGATGAGAGTTTGAGTCTCGGCGTCGAACTCGCCGGAGTCGATCTCGGCACGCCCTACGACTATCTGTTGTATACCGCCTTTGGCCTGTCGGGCTTCAATCCGGCGACCGGGGCGCGAACCGTCAACGTCGCGCCGGGCGGGACCGGCGTGTTGATCGCGCCGGACGAAGTGCCGCTGATCATCCAGGCGCTGCAGACCGCGGGCAACACCAAGGTTTTTTCAGCGCCGCGCATCTTGGTCGATGACAACGGTTCGGGTCGCCTCGAGAGCGTCGCCGAATCGCCGTTTACCAGTGTGAACGCTTCGGACACGGTCGCGACCACGTCGTTCGCCGGCTTCGCCAAGGCCGGCACGCAACTGACGATCGAGCCGCACATCGCCGAAGGCGACCATCTCGAGCTGCAATACACGATCACGGTCAGTTCGTTTACCGGCTCGGGCGACGGCACGGTTCCACCGCCCCGCACGTCGGACACGATCGCTTCGACCGTGCGCGTACCGGACGGGCACACGGTTGTCATCGGCGGGCTGCGGACCGAGACGATCGCCGATTCGACCAGTCAAGTGCCCTTGATCGGGGACGTGCCGGGCGTCGGTTGGTTGTTCGGCGCGCGGAGCAACAGCCGCAGCCGGGCCCGGCTGTATGCGTTCATTCGTCCGACGATCATGCGCGACCAGCGGTTCCTGGACCTCAAGCATGTCAGTCGATCCGACCTGGAAGCGGCGAACGTCAGCGACGGCCTGCCGCCCGACCGGCTGAAACTGATGCCATGAGCACCCGACCGACCCCCGCGATCGAGACCATCGACGCGATGCGCGTCTGCCCCCGGTTCCTGGCGGCGGCGCCGATTCACTTTGCCCGGCGGCACGCGGTGCTGGGGTTGCGCACCGAGAGCGGCGACTGCTGCGACGTGCTGGCTGATTCTCCGGCGCGGCAGGGTGTGGTCGACAACCTGGCATTGACACTCGGCATGGAGACGCGACTGTCGATCTGTGAGCGGGCAACAATCCTGAAGGCGATCGATGAAGCCTATCAGGGCTGTGACCAGAAGACGGCGGATGTGGCCTTCGAGATCGCAGCGCCGCGCGAGATCGATGTCGAGACGCTCGACCGCGGGGATGATCTGCTGGACAACGCGGCCCGCGCCCCGGTGATCCGGCTGGTCAATCTGATGCTATTCGACGCCGCCCGGCGTCGGGCATCGGATGTGCATGTGCAGCCGCTTGAGCAAGAGACGGTCGTGCGGCTGCGCATCGACGGCGTGTTGACTGATTACCTGCAACCGGCCCGCACGCTTCAGGAAGAGATCATCGCGCGCATCAAGGTTATGGGCGGGATGGACATCGCCGAAAAGCGCCTGCCGCAGGACGGGCGGGCGACGGTCCGCATCGGCGAGCGTTTGATTGACCTGCGGATCTCGACGATCCCGACCGCCTACGGTGAACGGGCCGTGCTGCGTTTACTCGACAAGGGCGCGCGGCTCTATGGGCTGGCGGAACTGGGCATGCCGCCCGCGATGCTGGGGACGTTTTCGTCGCTGTTGAACCGTTCGCACGGGATGGTCCTCATGACCGGCCCGACCGGCAGCGGAAAGAGCACGACGCTGTACGCCGGATTGCAACGGGTGAACTACCGTCAACTCAATGTCGTCACGCTGGAAGACCCGATCGAGTATCACTTGCCGGGCATCAGCCAAACCCAGATCAGCGATCGCAAGGGGATGACCTTCGCGGCCGGGTTGCGCAGCCTGCTGCGGCAGGACCCGGACGTGATCATGATCGGGGAGATTCGGGACCAGCCGACGGCGCGGCTCGCGATCCAGGCGGCGCTGACCGGCCATCTGGTCATCAGCACCTTGCATACCAACGACGCGCCGGGCGCTGTGGCGCGCCTGCTTGATCTCGGAATTGAACCCTACTTGATCGCCGACTCATTGCTGGCGGCCGGCGCGCAGCGCCTGGTGCGGCTGAACTGTACCGATTGCCGCAGGCCGGTTGAGATCGACGCCGATGCCGCCGCCCGGCTGGGACTCGACCCCACGTGGAGCGCGACACAGCGCGGCCGCGGCTGCGCGCAGTGCGGCGAGACCGGCTACCGCGGGCGGCGGGCGATCTTTCAGTTGATGGTCGTTAATGAGCCGCTGCGACAACTGATTCACCGCAAGGCGTCGTTGACCGATCTGGCCCAGATCGCGGCCCGGGCCGGCCTGACGACATTACGGGAAGAAGGATTGCGACTGGTGCGCGAGGGCCTGACGACGCCGGCGGAAGTGTTGCGCGTCACGCAAGCCGCGGCGACGGAAGGTGGTCACTGATGCCCGTGTTCGCCTACCGCGCCGTGGACGCCGCCGAGAAGCTTGTGACCGGAGAGATCACCGCTGACAGCGGCGCGCTGGCCCGTCAGCAACTGCGCAGCCAAGGATTCACGATCGCCCGACTTGAGTCCGCGACGCGCGGGGCGAACCAGCCCAAGAGCGCCCATTGGGCGATGCGCTACAGCGCCAGGCGGCGCGAAGCCGAGGTCGCCGAGTTGTGGCGCAATCTGGCGACACTGCTCGACGCCGGGATCCCACTGACCGAGGCGCTTCAGGTGTGCCTGCGGCAACAGCGCGGGCGCGCCCAAAGCGTGTTGCGGCAATTGCACGATGAGGTCCGCAGCGGCGTCGCGCTCAGCGCGGCGCTGGCGCGGCGACCGGCGTGGTTCGACGAGATGACGGTCACGGTCGTGCAGATCGGCCAGGAGTCCGGTGGACTGGCCGCTGCGCTGCGCGAATTGGCGGACTATCTGACCCGCCGCCGGGCCGTGACCGGGCGCCTGACGACGGCGCTGATCTATCCGATGATCCTGCTGTTCGTCGGCGGCGGCGTCGCCGCGTTCCTGATGAGCTATGTGATCCCGCAACTGCTGGACGTATTGGCCGCCGCTGATCGGCCGCTGCCGCGACCGACACTGCTGCTCAAGGCGGCGAGCGATGGGCTGGGACGCTACGGTCTGTGGCTCGCGCTGTTGCTGGCGGCCTCATTGGCGGCGGCGCTGGCGTGGTCGCGGACGCCGCGCGGCGCGCGGCGCATCGAGCGGACCCTGCTGGCGATCCCCCGCCTTGGTGACTTACTGCGCAAGTCCTGGGTCGCGCGGCTCAGCCTGATGCTGGCGACGCTGCTCAAGGCCGAAGTGCGATTCGTGGCGGCGCTGCGGACCACCCGGGCCGGACTGCCGAGCCGATTGTTGCGGGATGAACTGGAACGCCTGGAAGCCGCGGTCGAAGCCGGGGCCGGTATCGCCGACCCGTTGCGGGACAGTCGCATCCTGCCGCCGCTGGTCGTGAGCCTGCTGGCGGTCGGACAGGAAAGTGGCGAATTGCCGCGGATGCTCGAACAGCTGCGCATCAGCTACGAACGCGAAGTGGAAGTGGCGTTGGCGCGCTTCATGGCGATTCTGGAACCGGCCCTGATTGTGATGCTCGGGTTCGGGATCGGGTTCGTGGCGTTTGCGACGCTGCTGCCGATCCTCGAAGCGACGCGGATCGCGATGTGACCGAGGAGCGACACATGAGCAGACGGCGACGCGGTTTTACGTTAGTCGAAGTGATGGTGGTGGTCGTGATCCTTGGCATCCTGGCGACGACCGCGACCGTTGCGGTGCGCGATTACCTGGTCTCCGGTAAGCGCAACGCCGCTAAATCCGAGATTGCGCAGATCATTGCCGCCCTGGAGCTGTTCTATGTGGAGCATGATCGCTACCCGAGTAACGAGCAGGGACTGGGGGTTCTGCAGGAACGGAGCGACCAGCATCCGGATGGGCTGTTACGCAGCGGGGACCTGAAGGACCCGTGGGGCAACGACTACGAGTACGTCTATCCGGGGATCAACGGGAGTTTTGACCTGGTGAGTTTCGGGGCCGATGGCGTGGAAGGTGGCGATGGCGCGGATGCGGATATCACGAGTTGGGCGCTCGAATAGCGGTTTTACGCTGATCGAGTTGATGGTTGCGCTGCTCCTGCTGGGGCTGGCCGCGACGCTGGTGGCGACCCGGATCGGCGCCGGAACCGGCGCTGTCCGGCTACGCGCTGCGCGGGTCACGCTGGAACAGGCCTTGCGCCTCGCGCGGCACGAAGCCCGCGTCAAACACGCGCCCCGCTGGCTGGTGTTTGAAGTGGGAACCGGCCGCTATGCCGTGATGCGGAATGCGGAGCCACCGGTGTGGCGCTCGCTAGGCGCGGTTGAGATCACCGCGGTGCGCATCGGATCGGGTTCGTCCGCCGCGCCGCAGATCAAAGTGGGCGCGACGGGCGCATCGCCGCCGTGGGCGATCGAACTGCGGGCCGGTGGTCAGACGCTGGCGCTCTGGAATGACGGCGTGACGGACACGTTGCGCACCGGGACCGGGCCAGGGCGCGACGCGGTCCGGATCGGAATCACGCCATGAAGCGCGTTGGCGGATTCCTGCTGTTGGAAACATTGATCGCGACGGCGCTGCTGGCGCTGCTCGCGGTCGGGTTATTGCGCCTGCAGACCGACAGTGTGCGGCAACTGCGGCGCGCCGAGATGCGCCGCGAACTGGCGACGGTCGCGGAAGAACTGATCTGGCATTGGCACGAAAACGGCGTGGACGTGACGCAACCCGACCAGGGGCAAGCCGCAACGCGAGGCGCGTGGCGGCGGGAGGCGCGGACGATGCCGATCGCGAACGGGGTCAATGTGCGCGAAGTGACGCTGACGGTGACGGATGTCCGGTCGGCGGCTGACTATCGCGTCAGCTGGTGGGTCCCCGTCCCGCGGGAGCGACAACGATGAGACGCGGACTGACCCTGATCGAGGTCGCGGTGGGATTGGCGCTCGGCGCCGCGCTGTGCGCTATGCTGGTCAGTATCCTGGTCCACACGCGGCGGGCGACGGATCTGATCGCGGAGCGCGAGACCTCGGTGCAGCGCGCTCGTCTGCCGTTTGAGACGCTGGCGGCTGACCTGCGGAATCGGCCGCGGGCCGGGGTGGTCAAGCTCTCGCAAGGCGTTCTCAGCTTCGAGACGCTCAACGCCCTGGCCCCGCCGACCCGCGCAGCGCGGTTCGCGGTCGAGGTCCGCTACGGCGCGACGCCGCACGCCGGGCAGCCGGCGTTCATCCGCGCCGAGCGCGCCATCGAAGCCGCTGACAATCACCTGGTTGTAAGTCTGGCGGCGCCGATCGAGTCGCTGCGGTTCGCGGTCTCCGACGGACGGCAGTGGTTCGACAACTGGCCGCCGGGCAACCGCAGTGGCGCGACCGCTGTGCGTTTGTCGTTACAGGCCGCGGGCGACTTGGATACGACCCGGGTCATTGCATTGGCGCCACTGCGATGGACGGCGCAATGAGGTCGCGCCGCGGATTGGCGTTGGGTCTGACGCTCGCCTGTTTGGCGCTGCTTGCGGCGCTGATCACGCCACTCGCGCTGCTGAGCGGCGTCGCGGCGCTGGAGGCGAACTACGCGGCCGATGCGCTGCCGCATCGCATTGCGGGCGATTCGATGGTTCTGGTCGTCCCGCAACTGATCAAAGATGAGCGCGTTCAAGCCGCGCTCGACCGTGACAATCGCTGGTTGTTCGAAACCGATGTCGGCGCGACGCACGTTCAGATGCTCGTCCAGGACGATAGCGCCAAGCTGCCACTGCAGGCGGTGTGGGATGGGCGCGACCCGCGCCTGCTGGCCGCGGCCCTGCGGCGACTGGGGCCGGTGGGACTCGCCCCGCCGCGCTTGCGCGCCCACCCGCCAACTGCCGCTCCGTGGTCCGGCTGCCTGGAAGAATTGTTCGAAGATGCGGGCGACGAAGAGTTGTATGGGCGACCCGATGACGACGCCTGGACGCGGCACATCACGCCGATTGGTCAGCGCCTCCATACAAGGCGGGCGACACCAGCCACGGTCGCCGCGGTCTTTGACGAGATCCAGCCCGGGCTGGCCGCTCAATTCGCGGGCGCTGGGCGCGAAGGACCAGACCTGGAACACATCGCAGCGCCGATCCGTGAGCGGGCCCTGGCGCTGGTCACCAGCCGGCCGGAACGCTACAGCCTGTTGATCCGCACGACGCTGAACGGGCAAACCCGCCAGCGGTATGTGATCATCGACGCCGGCAGTCCGCCGCGCGTATTGCTGGACTGGGAGGTGGCGCCGTGAACGGGCCGTCACGACGAAAAACCATCGCGCGGCTGGCGCGGCTGGGATCCGCAGCGCTCCTGCTGCTTGCGATCGGCTTCGTCGCGTCGAGTTGGCTGCGCCGCGACGGGTGGCGCCCGCCACCGATCCGTTCGGCGGCTGCCCCGCTGACGCCGAAAGACGGCCCCGAGGCCCTCACTGAAAAACAGCTTGCGGTGATCTGGTCACGCGACCTGCGTCAGCCGCTGTTCGACCCGCCGCCCGCGCCGCAGAAGGCCGCGGCCGCGCGCGAAGCGCCGCGGCTCGATATCGAACTGGTCGCGACCGCCATCGAGGCCGAACAGCGTTTTGCCGTGTTCCGCCTGCCGGATCAGTCGCTGGCGGTACGAGCACTGGGGGCCGAGTTGCGGGGCTTCGAGGTGCGGGCGATCGAGCGCGGCCAGGCCACAGTCGCGCGGGCTGGTCGCGAGTGGCAATTGCGCGTGCCGTGGCACAAGCAGATTGCCGGCGTGGAGACGGCCGTGGCGGAGGCCCAGCCATGAGGCGCCCTGCACTGTGGATCCGCGACGCGTGTGTTGAACTTCACGTGGCATCGGACATGACCGCGTCCGCCCCGCTGGAAACCGCCTGCGATCTGGCGGCTGCCGGCGACGCCGCGCTCGGATTGCTGGACGATGCCAACATCAGCGCGATCGATGTCGTGTTATCGAGCTGGCAGGCCTATACGCATGAGATCACGCTCGCCGTGCGCCGACCCGCCCCCGACATGTTGCGCTACGCCTTCGAGGAGTTCGTGCCGATCGACATCGAGTCGCTCACCTGCGCGTTCGCGCGCGGGTCCGCCGATCGCTGGCTGGCCATCGCCGTTGAGACCGAACCCGTGCGTTCGCTGCTGGAACGAATCGACGAACGCGGCATCGCGATCGAAACGATCACGCTCGATGTCGTCGCCACCCTCAATGCGTTGGGGGTGGAGCGACTTGCTCTGGTGGATGATCGGCATGTGGCATTCGCGCAACGGTCGCCGGCTGGCTTGCAGCGCCTGGCGATTACTCGGCTGTCGCATTCCGCCGGACGCGACCTCGATGCGTTGATCGATGCGAGCTTGGCGCGTTTCGAGGAGCAACGCGACGCGTGGACGATCCATCGACTCGGCGCGGACCCGGCCCCCGACGCGCCCGAAAAGGGCGCAGCGTCCGCAATTGACCTCAACCTGGCCACCGACGCCTTGGCGGTCGGAACAACGGCCCTGCGACCGCTACGCGCCGGCCGCGATGGGCTCGCGCTGGCGTGCCTGGCGCTGCTGCTCGTTACGGGCGGCTTATGGCTGCAACGCAGCCAGGACCGCCAAGCCCTGGCCCAAGTGCGGGCCTGGGAGGCCGGGCTGTTCACGGAGTTGTACCCCGGCGAAGACCTGCCCCGCAGCGTCTCGCTGCGCTTGCGATCCGAGCGCAAGCGACTCGCCAACCCGACCGCTGAGCCCGGCGCCGGGCCAGCGCTCGATCCGCTGGCCACGTTGCGGGCGATTGTGCTCGCGATCCCGCGCGACACGCGGATTCAGATTGAACAAATCCAGATTGAGCCGCGCGACGTGATTCTGCGCGGCGCCGCCCGCGATCACGGCCAAGCGGAAGTCTTCGCGCGCGGAATCGATGCGATCCAAACGCTCACCTGTCCCGCGCCGCGAACCGAACGATTACCCGAGCGCGGCGTGCAGTTCTTCGCGCACGCCAAAGCGGCCGAGTCGGAGGCCCCCGATGGCCAGTGACCTGAGACATCGCCTATCGCGCCAAGCGCGCTTACTCGGCGCTGCGCTGTTCGCGGCGATGTTGCTGTGCGGCGCGACCTTCCGCAACGCGGCGGCTGCGCGGGACGAGTTGCGGACGCGGCGAGAAGCCGCGGCAGGACTGGCCGCGGACGCGGACGCGATCCGAGCGGCGCGGCGAACGACAACTCCCCTCGTCGCCGCCGGATTCGCGGAGCGCGACCTGCTGCAACGCATCGAGGGCGCCATGAAGAGTGCGGGTGTCCCGAGCCAGGCGCTACGCTCGACATTGCCCGAGCCGCCGCGGCGTGCCCGCGGCGCGACGCACGCCGAGGTGATCACGCGACTGCAATTCGCTGACGTCTCGCTCGAACAGGTCGGACGGTTTTGCTTCGGGCTCACGCAGGCGAATCCCGAACTGTCGGTGCGGGCGCTCGAGGTCTTGGCCGGCCGAGGATCCGAACCCACTCAATGGAGCGCGAATCTCTCAGTCAGCTATCGGTGTAACCTCGATTAGGTAGCCGCCGGGCCGGGATTGCCCGCCGATCGAACTGCCTGGCATCGCGCGGAGGGGTTCGCCTAAGGGGTAGGCGCACCAGCAATCCTGGTTGGTCAAGAACGACGCTCCCGCGGGCAATGGCGGCTGATTCGGTATTTTGAGAACTAGTATAAGGGCGCATTTAGGCGCCGTACTCAAAATAGGAAGCGGCTGACGGCGAACCGAAGGGGCGCCGCAAGGAGCAGAACATGGCGTCAAGATTACTGATTGCAGGATTCTTCGTATGCACGGCAGTGTGCGTGGTGTTTGCATTCTGCGCCGTCACTATGGCTCGGGCGTCCCCGCTTACGACCGCCGACGAACTGGAACTTCTTCGATCGGACACGGGCCTAATGATGCTATGGTGGAGCGCGACGACAGCCCTCGCGTTCACCATGATCGCGGTCGTGCGATACAAACGCAGAGTGATGTCGAATAGCGAGCTTGGGCTCCTCAAGAGCGCCGGCCATTGGTGGCTCGGCGGCGTCGCCCTGTTTGGCCTCTCCGTCGCGGTTTTGATGGTCGTACGAAGTGCACCAAGCTCCGCACTAAATGGCCACGCACGTATATATGCGAGCCTGATTGGGATCGGTGCGGCGACTTTTCTGTTGCTGATGGCCGCCTGGAACGAAGCGGCCACTAAGAGTGTCTCGTCCGGGGTGGCTAAGGAGTCGTACCCGTGCGCGCACTGTGAATCACGGCTCGAGGGAATCGTGACCCATCGCTGCCTAGATTGTGGATTGCTCAAGTCGGAGGAGGTCGAGGCTGGCGGGCCCTCCCGACACACCAAGCGAATGCCGGAACGAACAAGAATCGAGCCGGTCTTGCGACCGGCTCGAACGAAGAGCACCGCGATGAATTCGTAGCTCGCGCTACGTGCTCGCCGCTTCGGCGACGACCGCGGCCTCCGCCGCAATCGCCGCGATGATCTCGGCCGCGGCTTTCTGGATGTGGTCGAGCGATTCGGCCAGCGTCTTGGCTTCGCCGTCGTAGAGCTGGATGTAATCCGCAGCGGCGTTCACGGCTCCGGCCAGTCCGATCGCCTGATTGACCACGAACGCGACCGCTTCGGCTTCGGTTTCGCGGACGGTCTTGCTGAGGCGGGCGCGCCGTTCGCCGCGATGCAGCAACTCATGCGCCAATTCATGCGTCAGCACACTGAACTCTTCGGCGGCGGAGAGGCCGTTCAGCATCTTGATGTGCCCGCCTGCGGACTGGCCGTGGGCCCCGCCGAGGTCATCGGCGTACTCGAGGACGATCGACTTGGCCGCGATCAGCGTCTTGAGCCGTTCGGTGAATTCGCGCGGATTGCCGGTGACGCGCGTAATCGTCGGCAGTTCTTCGCCGTCGGTCTGGGTGATGTCG
>CAZGTH010000017.1:0-86334 GCA_964528455.1 uncultured Planctomycetales bacterium
TGGCTTAATTCGAAGCAACGCGAAGAACCTTACCCGGGTTTGACATGCTAGGATGTTTCTTGGGGATAACTCAGGATAACTGCCCTTCGGGGTGAAACTAGCACAGGTGTTGCACGGCTGTCGTCAGCTCGTGCTGTGAAGTGTCAGGTTAAGTCCTTCAACGAGCGAAACCCCTATCGTTAGTTGCCATCAGGTTATGCTGGGGACTCTAGCGAGACTGCCGGCGTAAGCCGGAGGAAGGTGGGGATGACGTCAAGTCATCGTGGCCCTTATGCCCGGGGATGCACACGTGCTACAATGGCAAGTACAGAGGGTTGCAAGACCGCGAGGTGGAGCTAATCCCAAAAAACTTGCCTCAGTTCGGATTGGAGTCTGTAATTCGACTCCATGAAGTTGGAATCGCTAGTAATCGCGTATCAGCTACGACGCGGTGAATGAGTTCCTGAGCCTTGTACACACCGCCCGTCAAGTCATGGAAGCCGGTAGTACCCGAAGTCCGCTTAGCTAACCGCAAGGGGGCGGCGGCCGACGGTAAGACTGGTGACTGGGACTAAGTCGTAACAAGGTAGCCGTAGGGGAACCTGCGGCTGGATCACCTCCTTTCTAGGGATACCTGGAACGTGTCCGCTTCGGCGGCATGATTCAGTCAGTGCGATCTCAGTCGGTCTTCGGATCGATGACCCGCGAGGCGACTCGTGAGTCCGGTTTCCGTCCACTGTTTGCAATATAAAGCCTGCCGTCGGGTGAAAGCCCGGCGGCAGGTTTTTTCGTTTCCCGAGCCTTCCGCCTTGAGCCGCCAACGCCCGGCCCGGTAACGCCCGCGGATTATCAACTTTTTTTCGTGGCCGAATCGCTGCGCATCGCGGCTCGCGCGGTTGCTATCGGCCACTTCCGCAAACCGGCACGTCCGCCTCTGTCCGACCCCGCCGATCCGCGCCGTATCACGCCTAAACTTCGGCACAGCGACACTGGGTTGGTCGCGCAGGGTTGTTTCTCTCACACCGCATTCCGGGGGGAATGGAGCAAATGAAACTAATTACCGCTTTGGCCGGCATTGCCGGTCTGGGCGCCGGCTTTGCCGTCGCTGGGACCGTCAACATCGACTTCGATACCGATGCGCTCGGAAATCCGATCCGCGCTGGTCAGGTCATCGACAACGAATACGCCGCGTACGGCGTCACGATTACCACCGACAACCTGGCGCCGGGGCATCCTGATCTGGGCATCGCCTTTGATACGGCCAATCCGACCGGCGGCGACCCGGACCTGCGCACCCCGAATCCGGGCCTGCACCCGAGCAACACGACCGCGTTCCACAACGTGCTGATCATCGCCGAAAACGCCGTGTTCGACGCCAACGGCCTCGTGATCGATCCCGATGACGAAGCCCGCCAGCCGGCCGGCTCATTCACGTTCGACATGAGCTTCTTGCTGACCGAGGCGCGCTTCACGCTGTTGGACAATGAGGAGCCCGGGCTGATCGAGTTCTTCAAGGACGGTTTCGCCGTCGGTTCGACGCCCATTCCGGGTACGGCGGACGGCGCGGTGCAGACCGTCGGCTTCGACGGCGCGCAGTTCAACAGCTTCAAAGTCAATTTGGGGGGCTCAGGCGCCCTCGCGGACCTCACGCTCGTGCCGGAGCCTTCGAGTTTGCTCCTGCTCGCGTTTGGTCCGCTGTTCCTGCGCCTGCGGCGGTAGCGCGACACGACGAGTTCGCGAATTTGGCCGGATACGCGGCGCGGGCCCCGAAGCGATGGCCCGCGCCCGTTCCGGCCTGCGTGTTTAGGCCCAATTCGCATTGGCTGGGCGGGGCGCGGCGGCGCGCGTAGACTACGATCAGATTCAGGCCGAATTGGCCTCCGGAGTCTGATCGATGCCGAAACCGTCGCCATTTCAAACGAATCCAGCACAGGCGTTCGCGCATCGCCGCGACATGCCCGTTTTCGGGGCGCTCCTTTTCCTCATCATGGCCGTGGGCTGGCTTTCTCCGCGCGGGCAGGCGGCGGATCCCAATCTGGCGGCCAAGCCGGACCTGGTCGATGGCGACATCTCCGCGCTGATCGACGCGCTCGGAAACACCGAATACGAAAAACGCGTTGACGCCTCGCGGCGGATCATCGGCTACGGCCCCGGCGTGATCCCCGCGCTGCGCGAACGGCTGGCGATTGAGGCCGATCCGGAAATCTGCTATCGGCTGCGCTACATTCTCGACAACATCCGCCCACCGGCGTTCGGCGCGCTGATCATGCGGGCCCATCCGGACAGCGGTCTGCTGCCGGGCGACATCGTCACGCACGTCGGCCCGTGGCGGATTCAGAACCAGGCCGAGTTTCGGGAGCGCCTCAAAGACTTTGACCACGGCGCTCCTCTGCGCGTCTATCGCGCGGACGGCCCGCGCGAGGTCGGCCCCGCGCGCCTGACGCATATCACCTACTTCGGCGACGTGCGCGATTATGTGACGCCACAGGGCGCAGCGTACGCGGAGGCGTTGCGGCTTTACGCGAATGGCAAGGCGGAGCAGGCCTATGCGCGGCTGCAGTCCGCGCCGGGGGTTTTTGATGAGCGGCAAGTAACGCGCAAGCTGCGCGCTCGCATCGCGTACACCGCCGGCGAGGGGGCGGCGGCGATGGAGTGGATGGCCGAGGAACAAGCCGGCGCGGCGCATGCGCAGTTCACCGGCAGCCCCTTCGGCTCCAACGAATGGAGCGACCCATCGCCGCTGGATCTCAGCGGCCCGGGCAAGGCGCCCTATGCGCTGGAGTGGGATGTGCTGTCGCGCGACCTGAGCCGTCCGAAGGACGAGGATCAGCGGCCGGTGCGACTGCGTGATCCGGACCTGCGCGTGCAGCGCGTGTTGGTGCCGGCCGGGCGCTATATCTCAGCCGCGACGCGCTCGGCCAACATCTGGTTTCAGGACTATCGCGATCTGATGCGGAGCGGCGGTTCGGATCGCGATATTGTCGCCGGCAACATGCTCGCGGTCACCGCCTGGATGTTCAACGAGCTCGATCTGCGGTCGGAATGCTGCCGCATGATTGAACCGCGCAGCGCTGTGCTTCGCCGCTCCAACGCCCCGACCGCGATGTGGCTGCGTGTGGATACCGACGCCTGGCTACCGTTTCTGCGCGGCGATGAGGCCGAGGCGCTGGAGCGGTTGTTTGACGACGCGATGAATGTGCTGAAGAAGCCGCCGAACGAGACCGATCCGAGCGCCGCTATTCGCAACCCGCGCGTCGCGGCGATCGTCGCTTTTTTTGTCTATCAGTTTCCCGATGCGAAAGAGCGGCTTGAGGCGCTGGAGACCTTTGAGCAGGAGGGGCACGCCGCGCTGGCGACCTACGGGGGTTGGATGCTGTTCGCCCTGCGCGAGGGAAACTTTGACGCCATCCGCGCGGATCTGGGGTCATTGATTCCGGCCATGCTGGATGATGTCGCGGCTCCGTTCGCGCGGGCGCTCGCGATGCTGGAATATGTCCGCGAGACGCCCGATCCGGATGTGCTGCTCTCCGCGCGACAGCGCCTGGCCCAGTGTCCGGCGACGCCATCCCGCGATCGCTGGCTGGCGCTGGTGGATGTGCTGATCGCGCTCGCGGGCGATGATCTGGTCGGGGCGGAGCGGGCGCTGGTCAGTCTCGACGACGAACCCGACGCCGCTGCGCTGAAGACGACGATCGCGTTCCGGCGCGTGCAGGCGGGGCTCGATCCCGGCGGGACACTGTTTATCGGCGGCGATCCGCGGCTGGAACGCCCGCTGCTCGCCGTGCCGGCCACCGACCGCGAGGGCGTCTGGGTGGTGCTGGGGCGGGATCGCCGACTGTACAGCCTGGATGGCGAAACCGGCGTGACACGCGAGATTCCCGCGCCGACGCCGACCTGGTTCCCCAACCCGTTCGCGTGGCCGTGGATCGGGCGCGAGAACAGTAGCGGGCGCGTGTGGGTCTACGATCGTCGGCGCGTGGTGGAGGTGACGCCCGGTGTCGAGGCGCCGGCGCGGTTGAACATCGGCTTTGGTCAGGCGACATCATTTGATCGGATTGTCGGACCGTTCTTCAGCGAACTCACTGCCGCCTGTCCCACGCCGGATCCGCAAGCGGAGGCCGGCGAGTTTCTGCGGGCGGAGCTGGTGGCGAATCGCGAGTATGTCAGCGATCCGGATCTGCCGGACCTGGGCGTGACGCGCTCACTGGCGGAGGACAGCCGCTTCGCATTTGTCGCGTTTCGCGGCGGCCCGTCAGCATTGATTGATACGGAAAATCAGCGGCTATGGACGTCGGATTGGATCGCGGAGCGGCTCGGCGTGAGCGGGCCGTTTCACTTCTTCGTCCGAATGCTGACTGCGCCGGACGACGCGGCGCCGCGCGCCCTGTTGCTGACGACGCAGGGCGTGGCGCTGCTGGATACGCGCGATGAGACCGTGCGCCGTCTGGCGCTGCCCGGCGACGAGCCGTATCCGACCGTGCTGCCGGAGACGATGCCGTATGATCGCGGCGATCCGCGTTTCGCATACTGTGTTCGTCTGCCGGATGAAGGCGGCGCGAGTTTCCGGATCGATCTGGAGAGCGGGTCGGTCGAGCGGATGGACATCCGCAACATTGCGCTGCCGGATGACTGGTATCGTTCGCAATCGCGGGCGACGATCCGCACCGCCGTCTCCAGCGCGTTTCAAGCGGATGGCCTGCCCGACATTGACGCCTTCGTGGACGATGTCGAAGAGACGATTCACCAGTGGGAAGATCAGTCCAAACCATGAGCCCTTTCGAGATTGTCCTCGGCGAACGCGATATCGACTGGCCCGAACTGGACGCGGCGCTCGGCCGACCGCTGGCGGTATCGATTGCGCCGGAGGGCCTGCGGCGCGTGCAGGACTGTCGGGCCAGGGTGGATGCGCTGCGCGGGCGTGACGAGCCGATCTACGGCATCAACACCGGCTTCGGCCACCTCAAGAACAAACGCATCCCCGCCGATCGACTCGAGCAGCTTCAGCACAATCTGCTGATTTCGCACGCGGTCGGCGTCGGCCCGGAAACGCCGTCCGAGATTGTGCGCTGGATGCTGCTGTTCAAGATCAACATGCTGTTGAAGGGGCACAGCGGCGTGCGGGTCGAACTGGTGGAGCGGCTGGTCGCGTGGCTGAGCGCGGACGCGCTGCCGGTTGTGCCAACGCGCGGGTCGCTCGGCGCCAGTGGAGATCTGGCGCCATTGGCGCACCTGGCGCTGCCGCTGATCGGCCGCGGCGAAATGCGCAGTCGCCTGGGGCGCACGCCGGCGCTGGAAGCGCATCAGGCGCTGGATCTCGGCGAACCGCTGGCGCTGGCGTCCAAGGAAGGGCTGGCGCTGATCAATGGCACGCAGTTCATGAGCGCTTACGGCGCGAGTGTGTGCGTGCGCGCCGCGCGACTGCTGGACATCGCCGACCTCACACTGTGCATGTCGCTGGAAGGACTGCGCGGCAGCACGCGACCGATGGATGCGCGCCTGCATGCTGCGCGACCGCACCCCGGCGCGGTGCGCGTGGCGGAGAACGTCCGCCGCCATATGCGGGACAGCGAAATCCTCGCGTCGCACGCGCATTGCGAGAAGGTGCAGGATCCATATTCACTGCGCTGCGCGCCGCAGGTGCACGGCGCCGTCCGCGACGCGGTGGAACACGGGCGCGCCGTGCTGCAGCGCGAAATCAACAGTGTGACCGACAATCCACTGATCTTCGGCGACGACTTCATCAGCGGCGGCGCGTTTCATGGAGCGCCCCTCGCCGGCGTGATGGACTACCTGGCGATCGCGCTGACCGATCTCGGCAGCATTTCCGAGCGGCGGGTGTACCTGTTGCTGCTCGGGCAGGACGATTTGCCGACGCTGCTGATGCGGGACACGGGCGTCAACAGCGGCTTCATGATTCCGCAGTACACCGCCGCTGCGCTCGTCAATGAGTGCAAGGTGCTTTCCACGCCCGCCTCGGTCGACACGATTCCGACGTCCCTGGGGCAGGAGGATCACGTCAGCATGGGCGCCACCGCGGCGCTCAAACTGTACGAAGTGCTCGATCGCGTCGAAACGATCATGGCGATCGAGATGCTGTGCGCCGCGCAGGCGATGGACTATCGCGACCCGCTGCGGCCGGGGGCCGGGCCGGCCGCCGCCCGCGACGTGATTCGCGCGACGATCACCCACGCTGAAGAGGATCGCGAGTTCGGCGTCGACATCCAGAACAGCTTGCGGCTGCTGCGCGAGAGTGATGCGCTGCGGCGCGTGGCGCGCGGCGAAGTGTAGCCGCTCGGGTCGCGATGGCCCTGCTGTCGGATTTGCCGTCGATCAGGACCTTTGCGGCGTAGCCGCTGGTGGCCCTGGGGGCGGCGCTGGTCGCGGACCTGGGTGCTGCTCCCGGCATTCTTGGTTTTGTTTGCCGGCCCGGCCGCGGTCGCAGGAAAGCCGAGTGTCGTCTGATAATAAATGGCTCCAGTCGCCTCTGGGCGCATTCCGAAGAATCCCCTCGACCCGAATCGCATACTTCTGCGTGGCAATAGCGTATCGACGATAGCGAATTCTGTGACAGATTCGCGACGTTGCCGCTAAGTACCAACAGGGGCGGACGCTCCCGCAGGTGGCGGGATGCCGAGGGACACGACATGATCGCAGCACAAGTCAATCCACTGAACGTCGTCGGGGCGACACGCTCGCGCCGCGTCTTGTGGGCCCTCGCGGCGACATGGCTGCTGGGCGCGTTCGATCTGCACTATACGCTGGGCGAGGCCCGCAATCCGATGTTCTCCGAGGACAACCCGGTCGCGGCGCCGCTGCTGTCATGCGCGACGAAAGCCACGACGTACAAAATCGCCACGATCGGCGGCGCGACGCTGATCCTGCTGGCGCTGCGGAAACACCCGCTGGCGGAATTCGGCGCCTGGACCGGTATGGCCGTGCACGTGTGGGTCGGCATGCGCTGGTCGCAGTATTTCACCGAGGTCGGCCAGTTGCAGGAAGGCGACTGGCGGCTGTGGGCCTACGCGACCGTCGGGCAGCCGTTCGGGGTGTAGTTGGACGGTGGGCACGGCCCAACCTACGCCCCGCTGATGGCGGCTCATGTGTTGGATGGTGGGCACGGCCCACCCTACGCGCCGCTGATGGCTTCCCATAGTTCCGCGTCGGACATCTGATCCAGCGCGTCGAGGTCGCGCTTCGCGTCGAGACTGCCGAGCGCGACCGGGTCGGCGGATTCGTCTGAGCCGTCCGCGAGCATGCGCTGCACGCTGACGCGCACCGACGCGACATCCATGAAGCGGCCCGGGCACTCCGTTTTGCCGGTGATCGCGCCGTGGCCGGCGATTCGGCTCGGCGAAACACCCGCGTCCGTGCACAGATAGCGAATCAACCCGCGCAGCGACGAAAGTTGCGCCGGCGACGGGCGGCCTTCCTCAAAATTCCCGATCAGGCAGATGCCGATGCCGTGCTCGTTGTAGTAATTGCCGTCGGACTTGCAGTGCGCCCCTTGAATCTGGCGCATCCAGCGATCGCTGGCGTAGACCTGGCCGTCGCCGGACTTCACCCCGTTGCCGATGACGAAGTGGTAGCCGAGCCCCTCGCGCCATTTGCGCACATTGCGGTGCTCGTTGTCCATACTCTGTACGGACGCCTTTGACGTGGCGGAGTGATGGACGACGATCTCTTTCCAGCGCCAGCGCTGAATTCCACCGGGCGGCGTCAGCGCCGCGCGATTGATTCCCGCGATCGCCGGCGCATCGTAACCCGGCGCGGGCGCGGCGCGGACCGGCATCGGCGGCACGGGCACCGGCTGATAACGGCGCAGCGGCGTGACATAGCGAATCGCGCGCGGCATCGGGCGCGTGGCCCGCGGCGTGGCCTTCTGAACCGTCGATACGCGACGAACCGGCTGCGTGGCGCAGCCGGTGAAGATCAATAGCACGACCAATGGGAGAAGTCGCGCAGTCCTTTGCATGACATTGCCCCTTTCTTCGATTCAGGCGACTTGCGACTCGCGTACGGCGAGTGTCGGCGGCGCATCCTGCGCCACGCGCGCATCCTCACCTATTTCCAGCAGCAACGCCAGTAGTCCGGCGAACGAACGCGCGACCGGAGTGGGTGGAACCGCGCCCGCCGCCCCGGAAGCGGGCAGCCGCGCGCGAAACACCCAGCCCCGCTGTGACCCGCGCAGCCCCAGCAGCAGCGTTTGACCGTCGCGCAGGCCGGCGATCGGCAGATACACGGCGTCAGGCGCAAGCGCCCGGGGCCGCGCCAGACGCGCATCGACCGGGCCGCGATGGATTCCGAACATGACGGCGATCTCCGCTTCCAAACCGCGCTGATCGCCGGGTCCGGCGGGCGCGGGGCGCTCAGCATCAGGGTCCGGCGCGGCTCGAAAGCCGTGTGGCGTCGGCAGGCCGCCGTTGTGTCGCATCAGATACTGGCGATACCCGCCCGGCAGGGGCCCGATGTGGTCCTCCAACTCGGCCAGGCGCACCAGATTCAGGCGCCCGTGCGGGTTGGAGTTGAAACGCGGACGTGGCTCACGGGCGCCGGACATAGCGACTGCGATGATAACAAACCAGGCCCGCGATTTGGCGCTTGACGCGAAACCGGTTCGCCGACAGCCTACGTCCTGCTCGGGATTGTGGATTCCAGGAGGCGTGGCCGATGCGATTTCGCCGTTGGTGGATGCTGCCGCTGTGCTGTGTGACATTGGGGTTGTCGGCCGCGTGTGAGCGGGTCGATAAGTCGATGCGAACTCAACCGACACCCGCCGCCAGCGATCGCGCAGCACGTCCGCCCCTCAAGGCGCGGACGGCGCTGACGTATGTCCGCCGATCATCGCTGCCGCCGGTACCCGTGATTCCCATGATTGGAGCGCGCCGCGTGGAACTGGGCCGATCGATTTCCGGAACGCCGCTGGTCATGCACACCTTCGGCGCCAACGACCGGCCGCTGCTGATTATCGGCGGGATTCACGGCGACGAACCGACGGCGGCGTATGTCGCCGAGCGCCTGCTGGAGATGTTGCAGGCCGATCCGGGGTTGGCGGCGGGTGGCAGCGTGGCCATTCTGCCGATCGCGAATCCGGACGGACTGGCGGCCGGATCGCGCGGCAACGCCCGCGGGGTCGATCTGAACCGCAATTTCTCGGCGACGAATTGGAGCCTGAACAGCCCCGGCTCGCGGTATTACAGCGGCCCGCGGCCGGAGAGCGAGCCGGAGACGCAGGCGATGGTACGCGCGATCGAACAGACCAATCCGCGCGCAATCATCGCGCTGCATTCGATCAGCGGCGGGCGCGAGTGCAACAACTACGACGGCCCGGCCCGCGCGCTGGCCGAGCGCATGGCGTCGCTGAACGGCTATCCGCCGACGCCGACGATCGGTTATCCGACGCCGGGAAGCATGGGCAGTTGGGCGGGACAGGATCAGGGAATTCCGACGATCACGCTGGAGCTGCCGAGCGCGGCGAGCGGCGCGGCGAGCTGGTCGCGCAATCGGGATGCGCTGCTGGCGGCGATCGACGGACCGGGGGGGGGTACGGCGAGTAGGGCGGCTTGCATATGTGGCGACACGCGGTGTTCGCGCCGCGGTGTGGGGAGATCCACATCATGACCGACGACCTGCCAAGCGATCCGAACGCCCGCGATCACTTCGTGTGGAGCGAAGCCGCGCGGCGCGCGCGGGTTCTCCGCCGGCTGTTGATTTTGGTTGCCATGTTCGCGGCGTTTGGTGGCGGTGTCTTTGTGTTGAGTGGCGTATTCGGCTGGTCGTCCGGCGCGCGTCGCGCTGTCTCGATCGGCGGCGCGGCGTTGCTCGGGCTGGGCGGGTTGTACTGGTTGACGCGCCCCTTGGGCCGGGCCATTCCGGCGGCGCGGACGTCGTTCGGATTGTGCCGCGCCTGCGGATATGACCTGCGCGGCGGCGCCACGCGGTGTCCGGAATGCGGGGCGACGCGCCACGACTCGGCGGACCGTTGAAACAACGGGGTCGCGCATTTTTCGCGCTGCGGGCGCTGCGCCCGGTTGGCGGTGTGGTTGTCGCCGCCGACCGGAAGCGGTGAAATACTCCCTGACGCCGATGACATCTGCAGATAGCCGAGGGGGATGCGTCGCGCCCACAAAGCGGCCGCGGACGCCCATCGCCACCGACAAACGGAGAATCCCATGCGTTTCCGTATGAATCATCTGGCCCGCGCCGGCGCTTTGCTTGCGATTCCGCTCACTGCCGCGGCGCTGTTGATCGGCGGCTGCCCGACGCTCCCCACGGACAGCGGCGCGGCGAATACGAAGCTCGAACTCATCGCCGGCGGGCTCACGTCGCCGGTCGCGCTCGTCGCGCCGGATGACGGCACGGGCCGGCTGTTTGTGGCCGACCTGATTGGCCTGGTGCGCGTCATCGACGAAAAGGGGGCCTTGCTCACAGACGCGCTGCTGGATGTGCGGGACGAAATGGTGGAACTCTCGCCCAGCTATGACGAGCGCGGCCTGCTCGGCCTGGCGCTGCATCCGGACTTCACCGACAATGGCCGCCTATTCGTATATCTGAGCGTGCCGGTCGGCGCGGATACGCCGGTCGATTTCAATTCCGACACCGTGCTGCTGGAGTATCAGATCGATCCGCAGAACGCGAACCGCGTTGATCCCGATACGCGCCGCGAACTGCTCCGCATTCCGCAGCCGCAGTTCAACCACAACGGCGGCCAGCTCGCCTTCGGCGCTGACGGCATGTTGTACATCGGCGTCGGCGACGGCGGAAACGCGAACGACGAAGGTGTCGGGCATACCGAAAAAACCGGCAACGGTCAGGACAAAACCACGCTGCTCGGCAAGCTGCTGCGTATCGATGTCGACGGCAAACAGCCCTACGATGTTCCGGCGGACAATCCGTTTGTGGACGACGCGGACGCGCGCGGCGAGATCTTCGCGCTCGGCCTGCGCAATCCGTGGCGCTTCTCGTTCGATCGTGTGGGACAAGCTGAGCGCCTGTTCGTCGCCGACGTCGGCCAGAACTTGTTCGAGGAAATCGATATCGTGAAGTCGGGGGACAATCTGGGCTGGCCGATTCGGGAGGCTTCGGCGTGCTTCAGCATGACCTCGCCGGACGCGAGCCCGGCCGATTGCGCGGACAAGGACGCCGACGGGGCCGCGCTGGTCGATCCGATCATCGAGTATGGACACGCCGAGGGCATTTCGGTCATTGGCGGGCACGTCTATCGCGGCGCGGCGATTCCCGCGCTGGTCGGAAAGTATGTGTTCGGCGATTTCAGCGCGAGTTTCACCGCGCCGACCGGGCGGCTGTTCGTCGCGACGGAAGCCAACGGCGCCTGGACGCTGGCCGCGCTCGGGCTCGACACCGCCCCCGACGGCAAGCTGAATCGCTTCCTGCTCGGTTTCGGCGTGGATGCGGATGGCGAGCTGTATGTGCTTACGACGGGCAACGTCGGCCCAAGCGGCGCAACCGGCCAGGTCCATCGCCTCGTCGCGGAGTAAGAGTCCAAGGCGTTTGCGGCCCCCTTCCCGCAAGGCCCGCTAGCCTGGGCTCCGCGTAAGCCGGGCGTCACGTAGGCCGGGCTCCGCGCAGGCTGGGCTCCGCGTAGGCTGGGCTCCGCGTAGGCTGGGCTCCGCCCAGCTTCTTTTGCTGCCCCCCGCCCCGACGGCCCAGGCCCTCCGCGGCGACGCTCCTCCCGTTCCGCCCCCGCCATTTTGCGCTACACTCATGTCGAGTCTTCGCGACATGCACGGCCCTGCGGAAATCCCGGATACGCGCCGGGACGCAGAGGCAATCTCAACCGAGTAATCCGCCCATGCGGCATCGCTACACGAAATTCAACGGCAAGCCGTTCCAGACGCTCGACGATCTCGACATCGCCGGCAACTTTCTCGACTTCGTGCTCACCTACGGCGACGACGCGCTGAAGTCGCTGCGCGAAATGGAGAAAGACCCTGAACACAATGAGTTGCTGCAGCAACTGCTCGATCAGGGCCTGCTTGAAAAGATCAAGGGCCGCTTTCGCCTGACGCCGCGGGCGGTCAACGCCATGCAGCGCCGCGCGCTGATGGAGGTGTTCTCTCAACTGAAAGCCGGCGTGCGCGGCGAGCACACCGCCGCCGACACCGGCGCCGGCGGCGAGCGCCTGGAAGGCACAAAGCCGTACGAGTTCGGCGATCCGGTCTCCGAGCTCAACCTGGAAGCGACAATGCGCAACGCGCTGCGCCGTATCGCGACAGACGCGCGCGTTTCCGCGCCGACGCCGGGCAAGCTCACGCCGATCCGGCTGCGCGCCGGAGACTTCGAGCGGTTCGAGATCGAATCGCACACGAGCAGTTCGACCGTCGTGCTGATCGATCAGTCCGGCTCGATGGCGCGCTTCAACCGCTTCATGCGCGCCAAGAAGTGCGCCATGGCGCTGATCGCCCTGACGCGGCAACGCTTCCCCGCCGACACAATCGACGTGGTCGGCTTTCACTCCGGCGCGGATGTCATTGCGGAAGACAAGCTGCCGCTGCTGATGCCCAAGCCGATCACGACATACGCGCCATCGGTGCATGCCCGCGCGCCGCTCGATCAGGTTGAAAAGCTGCCGCCGCACTTTACGAATCTGCACCTCGGGCTGTTGAAGGCGGATCGGATTCTGCGACGCCGGGCCGGCGCGAACAAGATGATTTTCATCATCACCGACGGGCAGCCGACGGCCTACACCGAGGGCGGCCGACTGATTCTGGATTATCCGCCGACGGAGCGCTGCCAGATTGTGACATTGCGCGAGGCGACGCTGATCGCGCGGCGTGGCGTGCGGATCTGCGCGTTCGCGCTGGCGGATGATTACTGGGACATGGATTGGCTGGGTTTCATCGATCAACTCGGCCGCCTGACGCGTGGCGTCACATTCCACTGCGCGGACGATCTGATGTCCTGCGTGATGGAGTCCTACCTCTCCGGCCGGCGAAAGAAGACGTACATCGCGTAACGGGGCTTCGTCGCGGGTGACAAAACAGCGCGGTGGCGCCCCAAGGCCGTCATTCCCGCGCTGCGCGGGAATGACGGAAGTGGCGCCTATGCGATCTCGTCACCCCCGCGCAGGCGGGGGTCCACGACGACTAACGGCGTCAGGAGTTAGAGCGCATCTGCACTCCATGACTTAGCGCCTCTGCACTCCGTGGATTCCCGCCTGCGCGGGAATGACGGAGGGGGCGCATCCCTCTCTCGGCGCCAGCGCGGGAATGACGGAAGTGGCGCCCATTCACTGTTTCGTCACCCCCGCGCAGGCGGGGGTCCACGACGACTAATGGCGTCAGGATGTAGCCCCTTCTCGCTCCCTGACTAAGCGCCTCTTCACACTGAGCGCCTCTTCACTCCCTGACTGAGCGCCTCCTACTCCGTGGATTCCCGCCTGCGCGGGAATGACGCGCGGGGTTGCTGCCGGTGAGTGATGATCGCAGGTACCGAGAAATCGCTCGCAGATCGCAAGCGCGGAGGGCAAGCGCGGAGGGCAAGCGCCGAGGGCAACCCACACAAAGTCGTGAAGCGGAAGATTGGCGCAAACCTACGCGGAAGGCCGGCGCGCCGCCGGGCCGACCGGCCAGATGATCTCGACCCGCAGGCCGCCGCTCGGCGCGTTCATCGCCGAGATCGAGCCGTGCATTTCGTGGACCAGGCCGTGCGCGACCGCCAGGCCCATGCCCGTATGGCGCGTGTCCCCGTCGTTCGCGTCGCCCTTGGTCGTGAAGAAGGGCTCAAACAGATGATCCATCTCGCCCGGCGGCATGCCCGGCCCGCTGTCGGTGATGGTTAGCCGGGCCACGTCGTCTTCCTGGCGGAACCACACGCGCAGGCTCCCGCCGCTCGGCATCGCCTCGATCGCGTTGGTCACGATGTTGTCCACCACGATCATGATCTGATCGCGCGGGAATGCGGTGATCGCGGCGGGTTCCCAGTCAAAGTCCAGCTTGATCTGGTGTGAATCCAGCCGCGCTTCGTTCTCATCGAAGTAGTAGATCACCGTTTCGGTGAGATCGGCCATGTCGCGGAAGCCGTAGTCCGCCTGCGCAAACGCCAGCAGTTGCCGCGTGAGGCTGGCGGCCCGCGTGACAACGCCGGTGGTGCGCTGCAGCGCCCGCCGCATCGCGGGCATCGTGTTCATGTTCAGCGCATATTCAAGGCTCGTCGCGATACAGCACAGCGCGTTGTTGTAATGATGCGCGACCGCGCCCGACAAAGAGCCCAGCTGCGCCAGCCGCTCACCCTTGCGCGTGCTGCGCCGCACGTTCAGCCGATCGGTGATGTCGTGGAACCAGACCGCCAGCCCTTCGGCCTTGCCGTTCGCCGAGGGCGTGCGCGTGACCCATACCGCGTACTCGGTCTCGCGGTGTTCCAGATCGCGCAGGCGGGTGCGAAACTCGGTCGGCGATCCGGAGCGCAGCACCGCCTGCCGCGCATCGTCCCACTTCTCGATATCCGCCGCCGGAATGACCGCCCCGATCGCCGCGCTTTCCGGCGCGACGCCGATCGACCGCAGCATCGCTTCGCCGACGCCGCTGCACCGCAGCACGCGGCCCTGATTATCGCACGCAAAAATCGCGAGCCCGGCGCCCTCGAACAGCCGTTCGAAGTAGCCCGCTTCCAGTTCCGCCGTAATGTGGCTATTGCCTGCCATTTTCTTCCATCACGCGCGGTCGCAACAGCACCAGCGACGCGTGCTTGCGACCGTCGATTTCCCTGGTCAAAAACGCCGCTCCCAACAGCCCCTCGAGCAGCCCGCCCGCGCTCGGCGCCAGCAGCAGATAATCGCCCACGCGCATCGTGGCCGTGAACGCCGCCGACTCAAACGCGCGGCTTTCCGCCTTGCGGCGCTGCTGCAGGCCCATTTCGGTCCGCACCCACTCAAAGCCTTCCAGTTCCCGCCGGATCTCCGGCGTGACGCTGATCATCATTTCGTCCGGACGACGCGGATCGATGCGGGCCATGACGCGCAGCAGGTTGCGGCTTTGCGGCCAGGTAGCCCCGCGGACCACGCCATCGTCGCCGACGACGAACAGGGTCTGATCGTGCGGCTCGGTGTCCAGCTCCAGCCCGAGCGGATAATTCAGCGGCAGGCGCAACGGGCCGATCGTCGCCGCCTGGCGCCCCTCGATGGACTCCAGCGCGTTGCGGACGTCGTCCCACCACTCGACACGGCCGATTCCGGCCCGCATCCCGTTGCTTTCGAGCCGCAGGCGATCATCCGCCGATCCGATGTCTTCGCGAAACAGCTTCCAGATATCTTCGGTCCGCGGCAGTTCCTCGACCGGGGCCTGCACATGCACCACCAGCAGGTCCAGCGCGACCGGGATCGACGCCAAGGGCGTCTCCTGCAACTCACGACCGGGATTGGTGAACGGGTTGTCGGTGTTCTTGGTCTTGTCGGCGTGATCGCGGGGGGTGAACAGGCGGAGGGGGTCCGGGTCATTGCAACCGGCTATGCATACGAGCAAGCTACATAGCCAGATTCCCGAAAAGCCGGTTGGTCGCGGGCCCTGTTTTCGCATTCGACGCGTCATCGCCTCGGCCCCTCACAACGGGCCTTTACCCCTGACGTTTCGTCGGCCAAACCGTGCCGACGCTTCCGTAAGTGATTCTAGCAACCGGTTTCGCCGTTTACCATTGGGCTTCCTCGAACGGGTTACGCGGACCGCCGCTCGGCCGCGCCTGGCGCTCCAGATCCTTCAGGATCGTCCCCGCCAGCGTTAAATCCGACCCGACGGTGATTTTCAGGTTCCGCCGATCGGTTTCGATCACCGAGATTTTTGCGCCGGATTTCGCCACCACCTCGGCGTCGTCGGTCGGTTTCGTGTCCGGCGCCAGCGCCGCATAGGCCGCCCTGAGCAGGCCTTTTTCGAACACCTGCGGCGTCTGTGCCTCATACATCCCGCTTCGATCGACCGATTCGGCGACATGGCCGTCGGTCACGCGCTTGATCGAGCCGGTAAGCGGGCATGCCAGCATCGCCGCCCCGCTCTTCACCGCGGCGGCGAACACGTCGTTGATCCAGCGCGTGGTCACGCATGGACGCACGGCGTCGTGAATCGCGACGTGCGTCGCCTCGTCGCTGACCTGCTCCAGCGCCGCGCGCACCGACAGGAACCGTTCCGCGCCACCCTTCACGAGTTCAAAGCCCATCACCATGATGTTGGCCGCGAACTTCTCGCGCACCACGTCGTAATCGTCCGGGGAAACCGCCAGCAGCGTCTGGCAAACATCGTCGCGATTAATGAACAACTCCAGCGAGCGCACGAAAACCGGACGTTCGTTGAGCAGCGCGAACGGCTTTTTGACCTTCCCGCCAAACCGCTCACCCGCGCCCGCCGCCGGGATAATGACCGCGAATTTCGCCATGATTCGCCTCCGCATTCGGCCAGCACTTGATCGTATGTGGAGCATAGCACGAATCGCGAGATCGCTGGCGGGAATGACGGAGGGAGGAGGCGCTAAGTGTGAGGAGGCGCTTAGTCAGGGAGCGAGAAGGCGCTACATCCTGAAGCCATTAGTCGTCGTGGACCCCCGCCTGCGCGGGGGTGACGAGATAGCATAGGCGCCACTCCCGTCATTCCCGCGGAGGCGGGAATCCACGGAGTGCGAAGGCGCTATACACGGAGTGAGGAGGCGCTAAACACGGAGTGAAGAGGCGCTAAACACGGAGTGAAGAGGCGCTCAGTGTGAAGAAAAAGGGCCGGGGAAATCCCCGGCCCCGACGATGCCGTTGGCAAAACGCTACACGGGCTCCATCGCCGCCTGCAGATCACTCACCGCCGCTCGTTCCGCTTCGATGATCGCGCCGATGTGGTCGGCCAGTTCCGCGAACAGTTTCAACGCCGTATCCGCGGCGATCGGCTCGGTCTCCGCCGGTGGGGCGAACAGCTGCGCGAACTGGGCGCCGTCGGTCGGGCGCTGGTCATCGAGCCATTCCGCGTAGTGGTCGAGCATTTCACAACCCGTCTCGACCGACTTCACGCCGCACGACGCGATGAAGTCCGACGCCGCCCGCCAGCGCTCGCCGGCCTGCGCGAACCGCTTGGCGGCGGTTTCAAACGCGCGATTTCCCGTGATCTCGGCGGCTTCCCCCAGAAACGCGGCGTACAACGGGCGGCCGGCCGCCGGCGCCGTGTATTCGTGCTCGATGCCCTGAAACGCGCGGCGCAGCGCCAGCGACGCGCGACCCTCGGAGAACAGACGGGGCCAGCCCTTCTTATCCTTCGTATCCGCCAGCAGCGCCCGCCATTTTTCCAAGCCCGCAAAACCGACATTCGACGCGAACGCCTTCCACGGCGATTTGAAATACCGCTCGATCGTCGCGGCGATGGCGACCCGCACGGCCTTGTCCAGCTGCAGCTTCGCGTCGCGCTCCGCCACGGTCGCCAGCCGGTGTTTCGCCTGCTTGCGCGCGGCGCGGGCCCGCGCGAAATGTTCGCGCGTGACGCGGCGCGGCGCCAGACCGCCGTCGTCGATCAGCCACTCGTCTCCGTCCGCGTCGATCACCGTTACAACCGTCGGCGCGGCGCCTTCCAGCATGCCCGCGCCCGCTGGACGCGCCAGCGTGGCGACATCGACGACGGCCAGCGCCGGACGTTGTGCGGCCAGCGCGGCCTCCAGCGCCTGCTGCGCGGCTTTGGCGGCTCCGCTCTCGCGGACATCCAGCCCGACGCCGCTGCGCTCCAGTCCGCCGAAGACAAATGAATCCGACATGGTGTCATGCCGCGTGAGCACCGAGAGCAGCGGCGGAAAGCCCTTGTACTCAAACACGGCATAGAGAAACCCGACGCCGCCGGCCAGTCCGGTGAACAGCGCTTCGCTCAACGGCTGTTGATTGTGCGCGGAGGTCACGCCGGCCTGCGCCAGGAAGTTGCGGGCTGCGCCGCTGTCGCGGCAGACGCCGCCGGCGCAGCGATAGCCGTCAAACACGTTCGCCACGGGTTTCAGATCGACGACGTCAGCGGACTTATGCAGCAGTTGGGCGCGGGCGGCGGTGTAGCGTTCGCCGGTTTTGGCCATGCGTTCGCGCACGCGGGATTTGAATTCACGGCTCTTCGTCATGTCACATCGCTCCATTCAACGTGTCGACGCGCGCCGTCCGCCCACAGTTCGAGTCGACCGGAATGGAACACCTTGACGAAATCACCGATCCGGAAGGGGCTGAGCCCTCCTTTGCTCTCACCAGCGGCCCGGGGCGGCGGGCCGACGAGAGTTTGGCGCCGGATATGCGCGGCTTCAGTTTAGTGAATCGCGCCAGGCAGTACAATTCCCGCTTGCTCGGCCGCGCGGGGTCGGCGGAACACGGGGTACCCATCCAAATGTCACTGCGCCTCATTCAAATCAGCGTCCCGGCGGCCGATCGCGGCGATGTGCGCGGCGCGATCGAAGATGTGGACATCGTCGGCGCCTGGTCCGGCGAGAACGACGAGGACGTCGGCCAAGTCAATCTGCTGGTCCGTACCGAAGATACGGAAAACGTGCTCGACCAGATCGAAGCGCGATTCGGATCGTCCAAGGGCTTCCGCCTGATGTTGCTGCCGATCGAGGCGACGCTGCCGCGCGTGGAAGACCCGGAGGAGGACGACGACGCGGCCGATGGCGACGAAGGGGACAATGACAAACCCCCGACACCGCGCATTTCACGCGAAGAGCTGTACAACGACCTGTCGGACGGCATCCGGCTGACGCGCGTTTATGTGGTCACGGCCGCGCTGTCGGCCATCGTGGCGGCGGTCGGGCTGATTCGTGATGATGGCGCGGTCGTGATCGGGGCGATGGTGATTGCCCCGCTGCTGACGCCGAACATGGCGCTGTCGCTGGCGACGACGCTGGGTGACCTGAAATTCGGACGCAAGGCGTTGTGGACGAATCTGGTCGGGGTCGGCATCGTGCTGGCGCTCGCGATCGGCATCGGCTTTTTCGCGCCGCTGGACTTTCAATCCGAGCAGCTCGCCGGACGGGCGAAGGTCAATCTTGGCGACATTGTGCTGGCGCTGGCCGCCGGCGCCGTGGGCGCGCAGTCGTTCGTCACCGGCGTGGCGTCGGGGCTGATCGGCGTGATGGTCGCGGTGGCGCTGCTCCCGCCCCTGGTAGCGCTCGGGCTGTTTATCGGGGCGGGCAAGATTGGTCCGGCCGCGGGCGCGGCGCTTTTGCTGTCGATCAACGTGATCTGCGTGAACCTGGCGGGGATGCTGACGTTCGTTTCGCACCGCATCCGGCCGCGCACTTGGTGGGAAGCCGACCAGGCGAAGCGTTACGCGCGGATCGGCGTGATTACTTGGAGCGTGTTGCTGGCGATTTTGACCGGGCTGGTGATCTACGCGAATCAGCAGGATTCGATCTTCAGTTTGAACGGATAATGACCGGCGCTTCGTCAATCCGCGCCTATTCCGCCGCGTCGCCGTTGACGGGCCCGTCGGCCCATTTGAGTTTGCCGCGCAGGGCGCGCCAGATGGAGTGGTTGGGGTTGCGCACCAGCAGAAAGTCCGCCGCGTAGCGCCGGATCGTCAGGCGGTCGCGCGGCGCGAAGGGTTCGAGCAGCCGTCCGTCGACCGCGACGGTTGTGCCGGCGTTTGTTTCATGCGGAATGATCGTGATTTCGCGGCCGACATCCAGTGCGACCGGGCGAAAGCTGAGCGCATGCGGGCAAATCGGTGTCAGCAGAATCGACTGCGCGGTCGGCTCCAGGATCGGCCCGCCGGCGGAAAGATTGTGGGCCGTTGATCCGGAGGCGGTGGCCGCGATCAGCCCGTCGCCGCGCATGTTCATGACGACATCCTGATCAGATCGGACCTCCAGCTCGATCATGCGATACGGCGGGCCGGCGAGCACGACACAATCGTTGACGGCCGGCGTCTGAAACGGGGCCTGATTCGGTCGCTCGATGCGCACATCAAGCATGACGCGGCGTGTGAGCGGCGGATCGTTGAACAGGAAGTCGCCGCCGCCCTCGAGCTGGTCGATCGTGAAATCGGCGAGAAAGCCGAGCTTTCCGAGGTTGACACCGACGATCGGAATCTGCGTAAGGCCAAGGCCGTGCACCGCGGAGATCAGTGTGCCGTCTCCGCCGAGCACGAACAGGAGTTCCGGTTGGTGCGCCAGCGCCCGACCGCTGTCGTAGGTGAGTTCGGCGAAAACGAGATTGGCGTGTGGCGTCAGCCAGGCGTGCAAACGGGCGAGCGTCGCCTCGGCGAGATGCTTTTCCGGTGATCCGATGATGGCGACGCGTTTTGGTGGCACGTCGTTAGTATCCCCGAATCAGCGGGCGCGTGCTACGCGCTTTCGTGGGGCAGACGCTCGCAGAAGCGCTCAGGGACAGGCGCTGCCGAACCGCGACAGCAGCCCCGCGAGGTCGGCGAGATTCACGAATCCGTCACGATTGAAGTCGGTTCGGCTGTCGTATAGCGGATCGCCCTCGCGCGAGCCGAATGCGCCGAGAATCGCGGCCAGATCGGCCAGATCGACAAACCCGTTGCCGTCGACATCCTCGCACGGCTGAATCTCGGCGCACGGATCGCCGCGGAATGGTTGCTCCAGGCGCCATGTGAGCCCCGGCTGCGGCGTGGTTTGCGGAATACTCAGGCCCTCGGATCCGTCCGGGCTTTCGACGCCGATCGTCCAATCGGTTGGCGAAGATGGCGTCGCGAGGCGCAGATATCGAAACTCAATCGCGTGGTCGCGCTCATGCAGGATCGCTTCAAAGGTCATCGCGCGGGTGATGTCGCCCTCATCTGCCGCCTGAGGGAGGTTGTTCCACTGCACGATCAGGCGGCGATCCGGCGCGGCGCCGCGCACCTCGCGCAGCACGCTCGCGAACGCGTCGCGCGCCGACAGATCGTCCCAGAGCGGCGCAATGAACCCGTCCGGCGAGCGCTGGTCGTTGGGGATCGCGTCGTTGCTGGGGTCATCAAGATCGGTCCCAAAGGTCAGGTACCCGTTGGTCGAAACGCCGATGGTCGCGAACGGCTGATCGTAGAATGTGAACGGGAACCCGATCGGAATCACGACGCCGGCGTCATCCGCCTGTGAGATCGCGGCGATGGTCACGCCGGTGCCGCTGATGTCTTCGAACGGGGCCGCGGCGCTTTGAAATCCGTAAAGCGGATCTGCCGGATCGGTCACCGGGCGCCGCTCCCCGCAGGGCGCGCCGATCCCGCCAAAGACGCCGCCAAGCAGACCACACCCGCCCTGCGTTGTCAGCGCGCAACTCGCGCCGAGGCAACATGCGCCGATCGGCTCGCACAACAGCGGAGCTGCGCCGCAGGTCCCGCCGCCGGTAATGGTCAACTCAAAGCGGCCGGTTCCGCCCACACCGTGAACCATCACGAAGTATTCCGCGCCGAGTTGGGTGCAGAAGCTGACCATGCTGAGTCGCCGCTGTCCGCGGACATCGCACGCCACGCCGCCGAGTGTGCTGTCGTCGTTGGCGGCGACACAGGTCAACGCGTCGCAGTCGCCGCAATAGACGCTGAGGCGCGTGTCGATGTCACTGGCCGGATGGCACGTCGAGATCGTCATCTCGGCGCCGTCACCGAGGAACGAATACCACACGCCGGGCGCGTTGATGTTGATGCCGCAGCCGGAGGGAACATTGTCGGCCGTAGCGAACTGGGTCGTGTTCACGTAGCGCGTCGGGATCACGTCGCGGAAGATCGCGTCGGCGCAATGATCGGGATAATTCCCGCAGGTCGCGGCGCCGCAGTCGCTCTGCGGACCGCCCCACACGCCGTTGAGCCCGTTCGGATCTTCGCACACGGGTTGGGCCAGCTCCTCGACGCAACTGCCGTCTTCCAGGCAGCACGCCCCGAGCGGGCACGGGCATTCGAGCGTAAGCAGATAGTCCTGCCGATCGGAGTCGTCGGCCACCGTGACCTGCAGGTGAATCAACTCGCCGAGCGCGAGGTTCGCCAGGCACAGTCGGGCGCTGTCATCACACTCGACCCGGTCACAGGCGATCTCCTGTAATCCGCCACAGCCGTCACGATACGCGGTGATGAGGGCCTCACCGGTACCGGGGTCGCACAGCGACACGACAGCGGAAGTGTCCTCGGCGATGAAGCGGTACCAGAGTGAGCCGACAAAGTTTGAGCCGACGCACGTCCCCAGGGGGTCGTCGCCGTCGCGCAGCGCGAGGTCCATCGGCGCGACGACGGACTCGCCGCAAATCAGCACGCGCGCGCTGTCGCACCGATTGTTGTCCGGCGTCGGGCAGCTTTCGCAGGTCGAACCATCGCCGAGATACGCCAGCGCGGGGCCATTGGGTTCAACAACGCAGTCGACGCGGTTGCGAAGCTCACATGTACCGTCGCGCAGACAACACGCGCCGAGCGGACACTCGCACTCCATTGTCAGCGTCACGACACTGTCGTCCGAGAGCGCGTCATACATGCCGAGACGCACAAAATACTCGTTTCCCGGCAGCAGGCCGGTCGCGCACAGCAGTGATCGCTGCGGCGGGCAGGTCACATCGTTGAGATCACCGGCGTCATTGTCGCAATCCCACAGAATGCCGCAGCCGCTCCAGAGCGACAGCGTCGTATCCACGACATTCGGCGTGGCGCAGGTGCTGAGGCGCACGGAATCGCCGGTCGCCGTGAACCGGAACCACGCGGCGCGATCATCGGTGGGGCCGCAGATGAAATCGGGACCGCCGCTGCGCGTGTATGCGGACAGATCGACCACGACCGGCGCGCCGCAGGTCAGATTGATCGCGCCGGCGCAGGCGTCATTGTCCGGCGGCTGCGGGCAGGTCACCGCGCTGCAATCGCTGCCGCGCCCCTGGAACACGCCGTCAATGATCTCACAATCGAACGGCTCGCGGAACACGCACGCGCCGTCGGGCAGGCAGCAGGCGCCGATGTCGCAGTTCGCGCCGCCACATGAAACGCTATCGCCGGCGTACACGCCGCCGGCGCTCGCGCACTCGGCCGGCGCCATCACGTCACACGAACCGTCCGCGAAACAGCAGGCGCCGGAAACGCAATCGCAGTCGCTTTCCAGCACGTACTCGCCCGCGGCGCCGGCGTGCGCCGCGACTTGCAGGTAGTAAGTATTCCCGACGAACAGGTTCGAAAAGCAGAACTCCGGCAGCAGCCCGCAGCGATCGTCGTTGCACGCGAGCGGAAACAGCGTGCCGCAGCGACTGCCGTAGAGCGTCAGCACGGCGTCCACGCTTGAGCTGGCGCACGCGGTGACGCGAATAGAACCGGTCTGGGCTTGAAATCGATACCAGACCGCGCCGGACAATGTCGCCCCGGGACGCAGGCAGCTCGGGATCGCTTCCCCGGCGGAGATCGTCGCTTCCGAAAGATCCACGACGATCGTCTGGCCGCATGTGTAGCCGATCGCGTTGACGCAGTCGTCGTTGATGGGTTGGGCTTGCGCGGTTTGCGGCGCGAAGAGCGCAATGCCGGTGATCAACAGCCCGATCCGGATGACCATCGCTACACCGTTGTTTATTGGTCCGCCGTTAACAAAAAGAAGGGCGCCCGCCAGGCGGAAAGCCTCGCGGACGCCCGAAATCGTATCAAAACTACCCGATACGTCTAGCGGCCTACGGGCACGGCAGACCGAACAGGGCCAGCAACGCCGCCAGATCGCTCAGATCGACGGTCCCGCTGTTATCGAAGTCAGGCACGGCGTCATACAGCGGATCGCCGACCGAGCGGCCGAACGCCGCCAGCAGGCGGGCGAGGTCGGACAGGTCGACCAGGCCGCTGTTGTCCATGTCCGGACACGGCTCTTCGTTGTCGCACGGGTTGAAGCCCGGGACATACGCGATTTCGAAGCAGGCGCCGTTGACGATCGAGTCCTGCGGGACCGCAAAGCCGCTCAGGCCGTCGCCGTCCTCAATCCCGATCGAATAGTCGCCGGCCGTCGAGGAAACGACGGTTTCGTAGCGGAACTCGATGTCGTTCGAACCTTCGTACAGGATCGCTTGGAAGGTCATCGCGCCGCCGCCACTCAGCTGCGGCACTTCCTCCCACTGAACGATGAAGCGGCGATTCGGCGCTGCGCCGCGCGTCTCCACGAACACGCTGGCCGTGGCGGCCGTAGTGGTCAGGTCATCCCACAACGGCGCAATGATGCGGTTGGGGAGAATTGCCGACGGGATCGGATCGTTGCTGAAGTCGTCCGCTTCAGCCTCCGTGCTCGGGGGCAACTGCAGCATGCCGTTGGACCCGACCCAAATCGACGTGTAGCCGACGCCGAAGAACTGGAACGTAAACGGGATGCCGACTTCCTCGGCGTTGTCATCGCCGCTGCTGGCGAACGCGGCGATTGTGCCGGTTCCGCTGATGTCTTCGAGCGGCATCGCGCATGCCTGGAAGCCTGCGGCGTCGTAGGTGCCATCGCCGCAGTTGGAGTTGTCTCCCTGATATGCGCCGCCGGCCGTGGCGCAGTCGTTACGGGTCGTGATTCGGCAGACCCCGTCGACACAGCAGCCGCCGACCGGGAGGCAGGCGACAGCGCCGGTGCACAACACACCATCGGACCGAATCGTCATCTCAAAATTGCCGACCGCGTTGTTGAATCCTTGCACGAGGATCAGATACTCTGCGCCGTTTTGTGAGCAGAAGGTCACGGTTGAGGCGCGATTGGCGGTGCTGCCCGTCTCCGGAATCACGCAGTTCGGATCCGGACTCACGCCGGATGGTGAACCATCGTCATTTCCCGCCACACAAGCCGGCAACTCGCACGATCGGCAATACACATTCAGCTTGGTGTCATAGTCCGTGATGTCGCTGCCGCAGGTCGTGATCTGAATTGTCGTGCCGTCGCCGATGAAGCTGTACCACACGCCCGGCGCCGACAAGCTGGTGCCGCAGGTGGCGAACCCGACTTCGGGCGAAGCGCTGAGCGTGTCGCCGATGACCGAGCCGTTTAGCGACGACAACCCCAGCGCATCGGCGCATTCGTCGTTCGACACGCCGGCCATTGTTGGCGCCGTGCACAGCACAGCGCATATCAAACCCTTGATCCATTTCATGTGGCTTCCCCTTGGGCCCTGAATTGACGTGGCGACCCCAAACGGCGCCGGGCATCGGGCCGAACAGCCGATGATAACCGCCCCGGCATGCACATCGCCACGGGATTTGCCCGCGCCCGAGGCGCAGGCGCGGAAAAAGAAACGGCGCCGCGCGTGATGCACGCGCGACGCCGCGAGAGGCAAACCAGTTATCGCACCTGGGCGATTACGGGCACGGCAGACCGAACAGGGCCAGCAACGCCGCCAGATCGCTCAGATCGACGGTCCCGCTGTTATCGAAGTCAGGCACGGCGTCATACAGCGGATCGCCGACCGAGCGGCCGAACGCCGCCAGCAGGCGGGCGAGGTCGGACAGGTCGACCAGGCCGCTGTTGTCCATGTCCGGACACGGCTCGACATTATCGCACGGACTTTCGACCTCCATCGTCTCGATGCGGAAGCAGGAGCCGCTGACAACCAGGGCTTCGGCCACGGAGAAGCCGATCGTGCCGTCGCCGTTCTCAATCCCGATCGTGTAGTCGTTCGGCGGGTTGTTCGGACGCACGACCGTTTCGTAGCGGAACTCGATGTCATTGGATCCTTCAAACAAGATCGCCTGGAACGTCATGGCGAAGTTGATGTCCGATCCGTCACCAAGCTGTGGCACGTCATTCCACTGCACGATGAAGCGACGATTCGGGGCGGCGCCGCGCGTTTCGGTGAGAATGCTCGCGAACGCGGGCGTCGTGTGCAGATCGTCCCACAACGGGGCGATCAGCAGATTCGGCGTCGTGGTTGTCGGAATCGCGGCGTTGGTGAACGTGTTGGCGCCCGTACCCGCGCCCATGACCATCAGGCCGTTGGAGCCGACGAACGCCGAGGTGTGGCTGACGCCGAACAGGCTGAACGAAAACGGAATGTTGACCGAGGCGGAAACGTCGTCGCCCCCGCTGGCGCCGGCCACGACCGCGCCGGTGCCGCTGATGTCTTCGAGCGGCGTGCTGCAGGCCATGAACTCGGTATAGCCGCCGTCGCCGCAATTCGTGTTGTCGCCGAGATAGCTGCCGCCCTCGCTCAGGCAACCGGCGCGCGTTGTGATGGTGCAGGCGCTGTCCACGCAGCAGGCGCCGCTCGGCAGGCATTCGATCGCTCCGCTGCACTGCTGACCATCGGAGCGAATGGTCATCTCGAAGTTGCCGACCGCGTTATTGAAGCCCTGCACGAGAATCAGATACTCAGCGCCAAACTGCGAGCAGAACGTCACCGTTGAGGCGCGATTGGCGGTGCTGCCCGTCTCCGGAATCACGCAGTTCGGATCGGGGCTGAGCCCGGTCGGCGAGCCGTCGTCGTTGCCCGTGATGCACGTCGGCGTATCACACGAGCGACAGTACACGTTCAGTTTCGTGTCATAGTCGGTGATGCTGCTGCCGCAGGTCGTGATCTGGATCGTTGTGCCGTCGCCGATCAGACTGTACCACACGCCCGGCGCCGACAAGGTGGTGCCGCAGGTGTCGAACCCGACTTCCGGCGAAGCGCTGAGCGTGTCGCCGATGACTGATCCATTCAATGATGATACGCCCAAGGCGTCGCCACACTCGTCGTTCGAAACCCCCGCCCACACCGGCCCGGCGCAGAGCAGCAGGCCTGCGATCCATTTCGTCGATTTCATTTTCGCGCTTCCCCTATCAGCCGTTTGTCTATGGGCACGCCGCGCGAGGCAAGCCATGCGGCGCGCGGGGCCCGTTCATGAGAACATCAGCGACGATGTTAACGCTGCGCCGACCGCTGACGCCACGAAAATCGGACGCTGCAGCCGATATTTGCGCAAGAAAAAAGCGTCGCGCGCCCCGGAGAGCGCGCGACGCCGCCAGTCATGTGTGTTATCGCCCCTTGGCGATTACGGGCACGGCAGGCCGAACAGCGCCAGCAGCGCCGCGAGATCGCTCAGATCGACCGTCCCGCTGTTGTCGAAGTCGGGCACGGCGTCATACAGCGGATCGCCAACCGAACGCCCGAACGCCGCCAGCAGGCGGGCCAGGTCGGAGAGGTCGACCAGGCCGCTGTCGTCCATATCCGGGCACGGCGCTTCATTCTCGCACGGATTGACGAACTCCAGTGTCTCGATGCGGAAGCATGAGCCGCTTACGACGGAGGTGTCCGGCACGGAGAACCCAACGGTCCCGTCGTCGTTTTCGATGCCGATCGAGTAGTCGTTCGGCGGCGCGCTTTGCGCAACAACCGTTTCGTATCGGAACTCGATGTCGTTCGATCCTTCGAACAAGATGGCTTGGAAGGTCATCGCGCCGCCACCCGCGAGCTGCGGCACTTCCTCCCATTGCACGATGAAGCGGCGATTCGGGGCTGCGCCGCGGGTTTCGACGAATACATTGGCGGTGCCGGCCGTAGTTGTGAGATCATCCCAAAGCGGCGCGATGATGCGATTCGGCACGATCGTCGACGGGATCGGATCGTTGCTGAAGTCGTCGGCTTCGGCTTCGGTGCTCGGCGGTAACTGCAGCATGCCGTTCGACCCAACCCAGATCGACGTGTAGCTGGCCCCGAAGAATTGGAACGTGAACGGGATGCTGACTTCCTCAGCGTTGTCGTCGCCACTGCTGGCAAACGCGGCGATCGTGCCCGTTCCGCTGATGTCTTCGAGCGGCATGTTGCAGGCCATAAACTCGGAATATCCGCCGTCGCCGCAATTCGTGTTATCACCTTGATAACTTCCACCAGCGTCCGCGCAGCCGAGTCGCGTCACGATGCTGCAGCCGGAACCGACACAGCATGCGCCGGACGGCAGGCAGCCGATCGCGCCCGAGCACTGCTGGCCGTCCGAACGGAGCGTCAGTTCGAAATCGCCAACAGCCCCGGCGAAGCCCTGAACACAGATGAAGTATTCAGCGCCGAATTGCGTGCAGAACGAGACGGTCGACGCGCGGTTGAACGTGCTGCCGGTCTCCGGCACAACGCAGTTCGGATCGGGGCTGATGCCCGACGGCGAGCCGTCGTCATTGCCCGCCACGCAGGTCGGCGTGTCGCACGAGTTGCAGTAGACGTTGAGTTTGGTGTCGTAATTGGTGATGTCGCTGCCGCAGGTCGTGATGATCACGCTGGTGCCGTCGCCGATGAAGCTGTACCACACGCCGCCGGCGTCGAAACTCGTGCCGCAGGCGATACCCGGATCGTCATTGGCCAAGGCGCCGATTGTCGTTCCCTGCGTCGTGCCGTTAAGCGACGACAGTCCGATGGCGTCATCGCACGAGTCATTGGTGATTTCGCCGCTGCTCATACAGGCGACCGCCGTGCCGCACGGGGCGCCGTCGGACGAGATCGTCAGTTCGAACGGGCCGACTGCCCCGCCGAAACCCTGCACCAGAATCAGGTAGGTCGCGCCATCCTGCGTGCAGAATGTCACGGTCGACGGCAGGCCGATGCCGACCGGGAAATTACAGTCGCCGCTGAAGTCGTCGTCGTTGCCGGCGACGCAGATCGGCGTGTCGCACGAATTGCAGTAAACATTGAGCTTCGTGTCGTACAGCGTGTTTTCGCTGCACGTCGAGACGGTCATCGTCGTCCCGTCGCCTTCAAACGAGTACCACACGCCGGGCGCGGTGACCGTGGTAACACAGGTCGGAAAACCCGCGTCATCGGTGGCCGCGCTGGTGTCGCCAAACACCGTTGCATTCAGTGAAGAGAATCCGATCGCGTCCGAACAGTCGTCGTTGGATATTCCGGCCAGCGCCGCCGGAGCGATCGCCAGCAAACTCGCCAATGCAAACCACTTCATGTCGCTTCCCCTTGTCGTGTTGCGGATCGCGCCTGACTTGGGCCCCGCGGCTGCGGCGCGATTGAACATGAACCCGCAATCATAACCGCGAGGGCCGATCGCCCGCCATACGTCATCACGGCCAACGAGCCGAATAATCAAAAGAACGACGCCGCGCGTTCCGAAAAACGCGCGGCGTCGCCTGATTATTGGCGAGTTATCGCCCCTTGATGCTTACGGACAGCCCGGCCCGGTGCCGAAGGCGGCCAGCAGACCGGACAAGTCGCCGAGGTCGACGTCGTTGTCGCTGTCGAGGTCGGCCAACGGGTTGTAGTTCGCGTCGCCGGATACCGAACCGAACGCCGCCAACATACCCGCCAGGTCAGACAGATCCACGCAACCGTCGCCGGTCAGATCGCCGGGGAAGACGGCCGACTCACACGAGATGTTCATCACACCCGCGCCCGTCGCGCCGTTGAAGCCGCCGATGCGGATCAGCACCGCTTCGCCCGAGGTGACCGGGAAGGTCAACTGCGAGACGAAGCCGTCATCCGCCACGCCGCCGTCGCCGTCGCAGTCATAATCGTCGATGCAGTACAGCACCGTGCCCGAACCGGTCGGACAGGTGTCGTAGATCGCCAGCCGCGTGTCGTAGCCGCTGCCGCACAGGTCGATCGTCAGATCGCCGGTACAGGTCGCGACGTGCGAGTACCAGATGTCGGAACCGACATTGGAATCGCCCGAATTCAGACATGCGTTGGGCTCATCCGGACCATCGGTGGTCGCGTCGGTCGTGTCGAAGTTCGTCACGCCGAGGCCGACCGCGATCGCGTCCGCACAATCATCGTTCGGCGGCGGATTCGTCGCGCCGACCGAGCTGATATCGAGCTGGAAGTTACCCTGCAAGCCGCTGAATCCGGTGACGCGAATGACGTACGTCTGACCGGATGTGACCGCCCACGTGACGGTCGACTTGCGGTTGGCGCCGCCCAACGAGCAGGCCGGCGGCGAACCGACAGTGTCATCATTGCAGATGATCTCCGTGCCGCCGCACGTATCCAGCACCGCCAGCACCGTGTCGTAATCCGTAACGCCGTTGCAGGTCGTCGCGGTCGCGTCGCCGGTGACCGGCGCCGTGTAGATGAACCACACGTCTTCGCTCGCGGATGAACTGCCACACGAAGACGTTCCGTCATCGGTCGCCGTCAGCGTCTCGCCCGTGAACGAGCCGTCGCCGACCGGCGTGGCGTTGGCGCAGGCGTCATTGCCCGGGCCGGCGCCGACGGAACTGATGTCAAGCTGGTATCCGCCGGTCGCGCCGTTGAAGCCGGTGACGCGCACCAGATACGTCTGGCCGGCCGTGACCGACCACGTGACCGTCGACTTGCGATTCAACCCGCCGAGCGCACAGGCCGGAGGCGACCCGGTCGTGTCGTCGTTGCAGACAATCTGCGTGCCGCCGCAAGCCGAGAACACCGACAGGACGGTGTCGTAGTCCGTGACGCCGTTGCAGGTCGTCGCGGTCGCGTCGCCGGTGACCGGCGCGGTGTACAGATACCACACATCCGGAGACGTCGTCGACGTGCCGCAGCTTGACGTGCCGTCGTTCGTCGCGTCGACGGTGGACCCGCTGAAGGAGCCATCGCCGACCGGCGCCGCGTCGGCGCAGTCATCGTTGTCGGGGCCCGGCGAGTTCGGGTCGACCACTTCCGAGATCGAAATCTCGTAGAGGCCTTCGGCGCCGGCTTCGCCGTCGATGACGATGAAGTAGGTGGCGCCGCCGGTCAGCGCGACGTTGGTCAGGATCGAGCGATTGCTCGACGGACACGAGTCCTCGTCGCACGCGTGCGGCGCGCCCGGTGTGACCGTGTTCTCATAGATGTACAGCTTGGTATCAAACGACGAATTGCACAGCGTGACGTCGATGACCTGATTGCCCGCCGGCTGATAGTAGTACATCGCGTCCGCGGAGCTCGAAGACGCGCCGCCACAGACTTCATCGGCGTCGTCGCTGCAGTCCGCGGTATTGCCGCTGTGCGAGTACGGCAACCCCGTGACCTCAAGCGCGTCGTTCGGATCGTCGCCGGGGCATGAGCCGCCGACGCCGGTGCAGTTGATCGTCAGCGTGCCGGTTCCGGTGGCGCCGTTGTAGCCGCCGACGCGGATCAGGTATTGAATTCCGGCGGTCGCGGGGAAGGTCAGCAGGCTGCGCGTCGTGCTGGGGCAGCCGTCGTCATCGCACTCGATGACCTGACCGGTCCCGGTCGGACAGCCCTGGTACACGCCGAGCTTGGTGTCGTAGGCGCTGCCGCACAGGCTCACGTCAACATCGCCGTTACACGGCGCGACGTAGGAGAACCAGATGTCGCTGCCGATGTTCGAATAGCCGAACTCGGTGCAGCCGGCCGGCTCATCCGGACCGTCGGTCGTGGCTCCGACCGTGCTGAACGCGTGCGCGCCGTCGTTGATCGGCGTCGCATTGGCGCAGTTGTCATTCGGCACGCCGGAGACCGCCGAGCAGCTGATATCGATCGTGCCGCTGCCGGAAGCCGCGGCGCCGCCGACGCGAATCAGATATTGCGCGCCGCTGACCACGCTGAATGTGACTTCGGACGCGTTGCCGCAGAAGTTGTCATCGCAGGCGATCGCCGTGTTCGTGAGCACCGGGCAATTGCCGTCGTAAATCGCCAGACGCGTATCGAACGCGCTGCCGCACAGGCTGACGGTCGCGTCGCCGGTGCAACTCGCGGTGTAGACATACCACTTGTCATTGCTGATCGCGCCGCCGCAGGTGGATTCCGAAGGGCCGTCGGTCGTAGCGCCGCTGGTGTCAAACGCGGTCACGCCGTTGGAGATGGCGGCCTTGTTGGCGCAGTCGTCGTTGTCTTCGACGGTCGGGAATGCGAGCGAAACGGAACTCGGCGAACCCGGACGGTGCATCGAGATCGTCGCCTGCCCGAGCTCGTTCGGATCAAAATTGCCGTTGAATCGGAAGTTATAAAGCGTGCCCCAGCGCAGCGCGTTGGTCGTGTTGGGGTCCGCCTCGGCGTTGGCCGTCCACGAAACGCTGCTGGCCGTCGTGCTGCTGCTCCAGTCCGTGCCGACATACGGCTCACCGGAGTGATACGCGACGTCATGGAATCCGATCGCGGAAATCGCGGCCCCGTTCGGCACGCCGACGGTGAACTGATCCGCCGCCCGATGCGAATTGAAGTTGTACAGCGCGATCTCGTAGTTCCAGACGCCGCCGCCGAGGTCGGTCGCTTTGTAGGCGAGATAGAAGCGGCCATCGTTCGGCACGTCGACCGTGTCGACCGCGACCGAGCCGTCGTAGTCCTGCCACGCCAGGATCGCGGGCTTGCGGCGCTGCGTCGCCGATTGGCCGCCGCCCGGGTTGTCGAAGGAAATCGCGTTGCCGGAACCCACCCACACCTGACGATATGACGCGTTGTTGTAGTGATTGCCGGCCGCCGTGTCGTCGGCGGCAAGGTACTGACCCTCGACGAAGTACAGCGCGCCGGGGTTCTGCGCCGGCGCCATGTCGGTCGACGCGACCTGAATGCGGCCGGCGATCGTGCCGGAGCCCGGCGTCGGGTGATTCTGCGGAACAACGCCGGTCGACGGGTTCGTGACGTACTTGGGACCCAGACCGCTCTGCGAGCCGTTCAGGCTGGCGCTATACGGGTCTGAGCAGCCGACGCCGAGTTCCGAGCCGCCGCCCGGCGGATCGATGCACGTCGCGCAGAAGTCCTGATTCAGCGCCAGGAAGCCCCACTTCAGCCAGCTCTGGCCGACCTGTTCAAACTTGCCGTCCTTCATGCGGAACATGTTCTGGCCGATGACCGGGCGCTGATTGTCGTAGTTGTGCCATGCGAGCGGCGCCGTGCCGAAGTTGCACGAAATCGTGCCGACCGAGTAGGCGTTGATGCCGCCCGACGCGCCCCAGTTTGCCACCTGATACAGATCAGCCGTGATGACATCGGGGCCGACCTGGCCCCATGCCGCCGCGCTGGTGAGCAGCGCGGCCGCAATACAGAAACAGCGAGACTTGTTGACCATGACTGGCCTCCTCAGGACAGTTTCCCCTTTGGTCCCGAACCCGCGGCGTCCTGACCGCGAGTCCGAGCGCAGTCGTGTTGGCGCACATCTCCCGCCCCGAACTGCAGACAGAGCGGTGAATTTCACTGAGGCGGATTACCCCCACTCAGCGCGACAACAGGCTGTGTCAATCGAATTGGGGCCTCGCAACCCCGACATGACCTGACCATATTAGGCGATGCCCCCAGCCGTGGCTACGGAAAAACCGTGCCGCGGGGGTGATAATCATTCTTTCTGGCCGAAGAACCGGCCAATGCCCTCGCGCGACTCGCTCGTCAGTCGCATCGACGCGTTCAGCGCGCGGGCCTCGGCGACGGCGGTCGCGTGGTCAAGGCTGCGGATCTCATTCCAGAGGCGCTTGGTGTTTTCCACCGCCTGGCGCGGGTAGCCGGAGAACATGGTCGCGTATTCGCGGGCCCGGTCCCATAACTGCGCGTCCGGCACGACTTCGTTGCAGAGCTTCATCTCTAACGCGCGCCGCGCGGGCAGATTCTCGCCGGTCAGCAGCAGATATTTCGCGTCGCGCTCGCCGACCAGGCGGCGGAGGTAGGTCATCACGATCGCGGCGACCAGACCGCGTTTGATCTCGGGATAGCCGATCACGCCGGCCTCGCCACAGATCACGATGTCGCACACGGATATGAGCCCCGCGCCGCCGGCGACCGCCGGACCATGCACGGCGGCGATCACCGGTTTGTCGAGATTATCAATCGTTTCAAAAAGAGTGAGCAGGTTGGAGGCGTCGTGCTCGGCCTGCTCCGCGGTGGTCTGTGCGACTTCTTTCAGGTCCAGGCCGGCGCTGAAGGCCGGACCGGCGCCGCCGATGATCACACTGCGAATCTCCGCGTCCGCTTCGGCGCGCCGGAGGGTATCGGTCAACTCGCCGATCAGCGCCCGTGACAGCGCATTTCGTTTGTCCGGCCGATTCAGCGTGAGTTCCAGCCAGTTTTCGCGCCGTTCGATCTTCAGTATGTCCGACATGACGGCTTCCGCTCCGTTATCGCGTCGCTCGGCGCTCCGACGTCGGCGCCGGCCCGCATCCTACGGCGCGAGCGACGCGCAGTCACACGCGAAATCAGCCAGCAGCGCGGCCAGATCAGCGAGGTCGATGGTGTTGCTGCTCGTCAGGTCGACCCCGGGGTCATAGCCGGGCTCGCCCTGCGACAGGCCGAAAGACGCCAGCAGCGCGGCGAGATCCGCCAGATCAACGCGATCGTCGCCTGTCACGTCCGCGGCACAGGGACAATCCGGCTCGACGCGATAGATCTCGCCACCGCCGGCGTCAACGATCAGCAACTCGCCGCAGGCGTCTTCGCCGAATGACGTGACGCGGTTGATGACGCCGACGGTCGGGCGCAGTTCGGCGGTGCGATTGCGCGGATCGGTGAGGTTCGCGCCGTCATAGCGCAGCGTGAAGATCTCGCCGGCGCAATAGTCGGCGTAGAAGTATGTGCCGACGAGATCGGGAATCGCCTGGCCGCGATAAACGTAGCCGCCTGTGACGGAGCAGCGCCCGAACTCATGGAAATAGGCGGTGATCGGGTCGGTCAGCGTGGGCCCGTTGCAATCGCACGCGTTGTCGAGTCCGCAACTCTGCGCCGTGCAGTCGTACGCTTCGCGGCAGTCCCAGCCGTAATTCGCGCCGCCCGCCGCGCCCGCCGGCTGGAAGTTCACCTCTTCCCAGCGCCCCTGGCCGACGTCCGCGATCCACAGATCGCCGGTATCGCGGTCAAACGAGCAGCGCCAAGGGTTGCGCAGGCCGTACGCCCAGATTTCGTCATCGCCGTCGGCGTCGACAAACGGATTGCCGACGGGAATCGCGTAGTTGCGGTTGGGATCGAGCGGAAAGTCATCGCCGCGCACGTCGATTCGCAGAATCTTGCCGAGCAGTTCGCCGGTGATGCGCTGCGCGCGTTCCATCGGGTCGCATTGCGAGCCGCCGTCGCCGGTGGCGATGTAGAGCATGCCGTCCGGCCCGAATCCGATCCAGCCGCCGTTGTGGTTATTGGCCGGCTGCGCGATGCGCAGCAGCTGCTCGCGTGAGGCGGGGTCGGCGCGATCGGGATTGTTGGGGTCCACGCGATAGCGGGCGATCACCGTGTCGCCATTGATGTCGGACTGGTTGATATAGAACACGCCGGAAGACGCGTAGTTCGGATCAAACGCGAGCCCCAGCAGGCCACCCTCACCTTCGAAGTTCGTGCTGGAAAACACGTCGAGAAATGGCGTCGGCTCGACGCCGCCATTACGCACGATACGGATGAAGCCGATCTTTTCGAGCGCGAACAGGCGCGCCTCGTCGCCCGGCGCATGCGTAACGAATGTCGGGGCGCTCAGGCCGCGCGCGATACGCGTGGCCGTAATCGGAATCCCCGCATGCGCGGACACCGCGAGCGGCAAGAGCGTCAGCGAGGCGCAGAACGCCCGCGCGATGATCGACATGCAAAATTCCCCCGGAACCGCTTTCCGTCAATTCTAGCGACGGGCGCGGCCCGATTCGCGCGGCGATTCGCATCGACGCGGCGATATTGCGCGAATCCTGCGCGGCGACGTTCTCCGGGGAATTATTATGGGCCACACAGCGTGCCGAACACCGCCAGAAACCCGCCAAGATCCGCGAGATCGACGAGCCCGTCGCCCGTCAGGTCGCCGTCGGTCGGCCCGCCCGCGGATCCGAAGTTGGCCAGTAGCTGCGCCAGGTCGGCCAGGTCGACGGCGCCGCTGCCGTCGAAATCGGCCGGACACGGCGCTGCGCCGAACTCGGCCACGTACAGGCCGATCGAGCCGTCGGTGAAGCGCGCCAGGAACGCGATCTTGTTGGATTCGAATAGCGCGAAATGGTCGATGTCGAACGAAAGCGTCTGCTTGCCATCGAGCATCTGCGTGTTGTCGATGATCCGCTCGAGCTGCCCCTGATAACGCGCATAGAGGCCGTCGAGCCCGCCGGTCGCGCCGCCGACAAACACGAGGGTATCGCCGTCATGCGAAGGCCCACGCGCGAAATCGATAAACGGCGCCGCGCCGCCGGGGGCGATCGTGTTGGTGTCGGCGACTTTGTGCAATCCGCCATCGAATGTCTCGTACACGCCGCGAATGCGATCGGTCATGGCGTCGCCCCAGCCGATGAAGGCGATCTTGTCATCCTTGATGGCCGGGTCGAGAAACTGCAGGAAATTCTGCGTGGAGTCCGGCACGGTCTGGTACGCGTGCGCGACCAGTTCCAGCGCGCCGTTGCGATTGGTAACGATGGCCTGCTTGAGGTCCGTGTCGAAGGCCTGCATCGCGATCGCGCCGTTGTGCTGCACCGCCTGCGAAACGAATGTCAGCGGGCCGTTCATCGGCGCCGGCAGCGGCGTGACGTCCGCGCGCCACACCAGCGACAGCGATCCACCCGTCCAGAAGGACGTCACCGCGCGCTCGCCGAACAGATCGTTCGAAAACGAAATCTCCTCATTCGAGATGTACGGCTGATGCAGGTTGTTATAGAGCAGCGCCGTGTCGGGAATGGTCGTGGCCCTGTCCGCGACGCGGAACAGCGGACCGCCGTCGAAGCTCGCGTAGATTCCCTGTTGTCCGCCCGCCCCGGTCGCGCGAAACGCGACATCGTTCCCGTCGAGCTTCGCCAGCGAGAAAAAGAAGCTGCCGTCGATGAAGTTGCCGGAGCCACTCGGAATCGGCGTGCCGTCGCGGGCGATCACGCGATCCACGCCGCCAAATCGTCCGAACACGCCCTCGACCGTCGCGCCCTCGCCGACCCACGCGAAGTTGTCGCCGCTGGCCGCGAGCCGTTTCAAGTCCACATACGTTTCTGTCGTGCCGGGAATCGTGTCGCCGGTCTGGACGATCCGGGTAAACGTGACGGGAATGTCACCCCCGGCGGGAATGGCCGCCAGCAGCGCGACCACGAGCGCTGCGCCGCGGGTCGCCTGATCGAAGCCGTTAGCAAACCGGTTCGGTCCAGTCGTGTTCAATCGCATTGGAGATCTCCTGCGCACGGTCGAATAGCGATCTCGATGTTACACAGCCCGCTCGGAAATGCGCACAAAAAAACTGGAATCTCCGCGCAAACAGTGCGATCAAACGCGCGCGATGCGGCGTTGCAGCGCTGCGTCTATGGGTGACCGTCGTGAGCCCGGTTCGCCGAGGTTCTGTTGGCGGATCATGATTCAGGCGCCGAGCGGGGATCATTGCGCCCCGAACGCGATGATCGCCACGCCTCGAAGGGGCGCCGGACAGTAGCCACGGGTGAAGCGAGGTCGGCGCGAGCCGACCGACGCGTAACCCGTGGTTAGTTCGGTTGATGGTGACTCGCCCCGACGGGGCGAAGGAGCCGGAAAGAAGTCGCCGACCCGCCGCATGCGCCCCTCCGGGGCGAGCCGGGCGTGAATTGTGATCCGTCAAACAGAACCTAGAAAGCGGCTTTGCCGTCGGCGATTTCGCGGCCGACGATCAACTGGTGAATCGTCTCGGTGCCCTCGTAGGTAATCACGCTCTCCAGGTTCATCGAATGCCGAATCGGGCAGCACTCGATGCTGATGCCGCCGGCGCCGAGCAGGTCGCGCGCGTCGCGGGCGATGTCGAGGCCGAGGCGGACGTTGTTCCATTTCGCGAGCGACACATGGCTGTGGTGCATCAGACCCTGATCCTTCAGCTGCCCCAGACGCCAGGCCAGCAATTGTCCGGTCGTGATGCGGCGCAACATGTCCGCCAGGCGGATTTGAATCGTCTGCTTGTGGATCAGCGGCGCGCCGAACAGGATGCGCTGCTGCGCGAATTCGCGCGCCTCGCGGTAGCACGCCTGCGCCGCGCCGACGCCGCCCCACGCGATCCCATACCGCGCCTGCGTCAGGCAGCCGAGCGGGCCGCTCAGCCCTTCCGCCAGCGGCAGGCGATTCGCGTCCGGCACGCGCACATTGTCAAAAAACAGTTCCGACGTGATCGACGCCCGCAGCGAAAACTTGTGCTTGATGTCGCGGGCCGTGAAGCCCTTCATACCTTTTTCGACCAGGAAGCCGCGCACGCCGTCGTCGGTCATCGCCCAGACGATCGCCACATCCGCGATCGTGCCGTTCGTGATCCACATCTTCGCGCCATTGATCACCCAGTCGCCGCCGTCGCGCTTGGCGTGGGTCTTCATCGCGCCGGGGTCAGATCCGCCGTCGGGTTCGGTCAGGCCGAAGCAGCCGATCTTCTTCGCCTGCGCCATTTCGGGCAGGAAGCGCTGCTTCTGCTCATCCGAGCCATAGCGGTGAATCGGAAACATGCACAAGCTGCTTTGCACGCTGGCGAAACTGCGCACGCCGCTGTCGCCGCGCTCCAGTTCCTGCATCATGAGGCCGTAGGCGACGTTGCTCAGTCCGGCGCAGCCATAATCCTCAAAGGTTGGCCCGAACAAGCCGAGCTCGGCCATTTCCGGCACGAGATCCATCGGGAAGCGATCCTGCTCAAAACACTCGCCGATGATCGGCAGAATGCGGTCGTCCACCCAGCGGCCGACCGTGTCGCGCACCTGGCGCTCCTCCTCGGTCAGCAGGGAGTCGATGCCGTAGAAATCCGGCGCGGCGTGATCTTTCAACTGGGATTGCGTCTGCACTTCGCGTTCTCCGTATGTCGCTGAACTACGCGCAGCTGCGCGATGTCGCCGGCAAGGCCCTTGGAGCGGTCCGTTCTGCCGTTATGATCCGAGACGCTGATCGTCGCGGGCCGGATTGTCGCCGGCGCCGGCGGTCGCGGACAGGTCTCGCGGATTCCGGGGTCTCGGTCGAGTCGGACGATTCTACCGAACCGAGCGCGGCGGGCCAACGGGAGCGGGTAGCAGGCGCGCATGCTTATTCCGATCGGTACCGATGCCCGTTTGCGCCGCCGACCGATCGGCAACTACATCCTGCTCGGCCTGAACATTGTCGTGCATCTCATGCTGGGCCCCGGGGGACGGCACGCCGAGGCCTTCGGGCTGGAAGACCTGGCGCTGCACGCCGCCGTTCCCGCGCTCAGCCAGTACCTGACATATCAGTTCCTGCACGGCGACTGGACCCACCTGATCGGCAACATGATCTTCCTGTGGATCTTCGGCAACGCCGTCTGCGACCGCATGGGCTCTGTGGCGTACATCCTCTTCTACCTCGCCGGCGGCGTATTTGCCGGCATCGGCTTCGCCTGGTCCCAGCACAATCCGCTGATCGGGGCCTCAGGATCGATCGCCGCGGTCACCACCGCCTTCCTGGTACTGTTCCCGCGCGTGCATATCACGCTGCTGGTCTGGATGTTCTTCATTCTGACCGTTCAGGTCCCGGCAATGATTTTGATCGTGTTGAAAATCATCCTGTGGGACAACGTGATCGCCATGCAGTTGGAGCATGGCATCCAGTCCAATGTCGGCTATGAAGCCCATCTGGCGGGCTATCTCTTCGGGTTCCTTGTGACGCTGGTGATGTTGATGAGCGGCGCCGCGCCCCGCAATCAGTTTGATCTGCTCGCGCTGTTCAGCCGCTGGCGGCGGCGCAACATGCTCGCGCCGGTCGCGCGCAGCGGGTCGCGGTCGGTCTACGTCGAGGAGCTGGAGTCGCGCCCGCTGAAGGCGATCGAGCCCACGCCCGCCGAGCGCCTGCGCTCGGATGTGGTTGAGCGCGTCACGGCCGGCGATCTGGACGAAGCGGCGGAGATGTACCAGGAATTGCGCCAAATCAGCCCGAACGCGGTCCTGCCCCGCACGCAGCAGCTCGAAATCGCGAACCACTACTCGCATCAGCGCAAACTGTCGCGCGCCGCCGACGCGTATGAGGCCTTTCTCGCGGCGTACCCGACCGCGGCCGACGCTCCGAGCACGCGTTTGTGGCTCGGCATGATTTATAGGACCTATCTCGATGATCCGGCCAAGGCGGTCGAGCACTTGCGCGTCGCGGCGCGGGAACTGAGCGTTTCCTCGCAGCGCGAGATGGCGGCCGACGAGTTGCGGATGGCCGAATCTGCGCTGCGCGACGCCGACCACCCCGAATCGTCCTAGTCCCCATACTCAACGCTGTAACGCCCCCCGACGATGACTCCATGGGTTTCGTCGATGCGTGCCCTGCGCGCAAAGCAACCCGACTTAGCACTGGAACCGCACGAGGTTCGCTGTCGATATGGATATCGCCACCATTATCGGGTTTGTGCTCGGCATCGGCCTTGTGCTGGCGTCGATCTTCATGGCCGCCGACCTGACGGCGTTCATCGATATCCCGTCTCTGCTGGTCGTCGTCGGCGGCGCCTTTGCCGCGGCGCTGATCTCATTCCCGCTGGGCAATCTGCTCAAAGTGTTCGGCGTCGCCAAGAAAGCGGTGCTGACCAAGCCGGTCAACCCGATCAAGTACATCCAGCAGATCGTGAAGCTCGCCGAAGTGGCGCGCCGCGACGGCATCCTCAGCCTGGAGTCGCACATCTCCGGCGACGACATCGACCCGTTTCTGGCGCAGGGCATTCAGATGGCGATCGACGGGCAGGAGCCGGCGATCATCGAAGCCGCGCTGGAGCAGGAAATCGAATCGATCATGGAGCGGCACGCGGGCGGCAAAGCGCTGTTTGATAACGCCGGCAAGTATGCGCCGGCCTTCGGCATGATCGGCACGCTGATCGGCCTGGTCGCGATGCTGCAGAACATGGCCGATCCCGGCGCCCTCGGTCCGGCGATGGCGGTCGCGCTGATCACCACGTTCTACGGGTCGCTGGTGGCGAACCTGTTTGCGATGCCGGTCGCCGACAAGCTCGGCTTGCGCAGCGCGGAGGAGATGCAGATGAAAGTGCTGATCCTCAAAGGCGTCATGAGCATACAAGCCGGCGACAACCCGCGCATCGTGCAGCAGAAGCTGATGGCGTTCCTCGATCCCAAGCAACGCAAGATCGCGGCGGCCGAGGCCGAGTCAGCCTGACCCGGAGGCGGCGCGATGGCGGTCAAGAAAAAAGAAAAAGCCGGAGGCGGCGGGGCGCCCGAGTGGATGGTCACCTATGGCGACCTGGTCACGCTGCTGCTGACGTTCTTTGTGCTGCTGCTGTCGATGAGCGAGGTGAAGAAGGAAGACCGCGTCATCGAGTTCATGCAGGCGATTAAGGAAACGTTCGGCTACATCGGCGGCGTGGAGCAGTTGCCGACCGATCCCGACGCGCCGCCAGTGAATGAGATTCTCAAGGAGGTGCTGATCATCCCGGTCAAGCCGGAGCAGGTCAGCGAGAGTGATGACGCGGGTGTCGACGGTGAACAGAGCCGCGTCACCAGCCTGCGGCGATCTGATTTCTTCTCGGTGGGTGCGCCGATTTACTTTGAGGAGCTTTCGGCCGAGATCCCACCGGATCAGCTTGAGCTGCTCCGTCAGTTCGCGGAGAAGCATCGCGGTTTCACGACGCAGATTGAGATTGTCGGGCATTGCGGCCCGCGACCGGTGGATGGCACGGCGTTTGAGGATCACTTCGAACTGTCCGGCCAGCGCGCCCGACAGGTCGCGAAGGCGCTGGAGGAGCTCGGCTACGATCCGCGTCGGTTTCGGATTACCGCTGTCGGCATGAATGAGCCGGTCAACGCCAAGGCGTACAACACCAAGGATCGCCAAGTCAACGACGTGGTTGAGATCGTGCAGCTCAACGCGACCGTCGACGACTTCTAGCCCGACGGCATGCCCGCCGACAACCAGCGACGTAGGCTGGGCGCCGCCCAGCTTCCCTCGGCGATCATGCCGAAGCGCCGGCAAGCCCGCCGGTAATCAGCCGGCTCCACCCGGCGCCAACAAAAAGAAGCCGGACGACGCTTGCGCGCCGTCCGGCTCTGATTACGACCCTACCTACCGTTTCGTTACCGCAGCAGCGACAACACCTGCGAACTCTGCTGGTTGGCGACACCGAGCAGCGAGATCGCCGACTGCAGCAGCACGTTCTGGCGGCTCAGTTCCGACGTCGCCTCGGCGAAGTCGATGTCCTCGATCGTGCTCAACGCTGACGTCAACGATTCCTTCGAGGCCGTCTGCTGCGCGATGGCCGTGTCGACCTGGAAGCGCTGGAATCCACCGATGCGACCCTGGGCCTTGGCCAGCTGCGAGACCGCGCTCTTGGCGATCGCGGCGGCCTGGTTCGGGTTATCGAGCAGGTTGTTCGCCCCGCCGCCCTTCAGGCTCGACAGATAGCCGGCCACCGCGTTGCCCAACTGGTTGCTGGACAGGCCGTCGATACCAATGGTCGAGCGGCTGTTCGAGCTTGTGCCAAGCTGGAATGTCGCGCCGCCGCCGCTGCTGTCGATCGTGAACGACTCAGCGCCCGACACGGTGCCGTTGTTGTAGTTCTCTGTGAGGTTGAACGACGCGCTGATGCCGTTCGCCGAGTAGTTGACGTTCAGGCCATCGACCGCGGCCGTCTGGCCGTTGACCGTGACCACGGCGTCCGTGCCGTCATCCGAGCCTTCGCCGAAGCTCGAGTCATTGGCGTCCAGCTTCGTGACGCGCACGAACGACGACGAGCCGTAGTCCGAGCTGAGCAGCGTGAGATTGCCGCCGCTGGCCGAGGCCGTCACGCCGGTCTGCGCCGTCGCGGCGTTCACCTTGGCGGCGACCGACGAAAGGTTCTCGCCCGACAGGATGTCGATCACGACCGACCCGTCCTTGCCCTGCACGGTGATCGACGTGTCGCCGGTGGCGGATGTCGTCGCGGCGGTGAACTGCGCCTTCGTGGCGGAGTTCGTCACGTCGACCGTCAACGTCGAATCGGCGTCCGGATTGCGGCTGAAGACCTTCAGGTCGGTCAGCTTCGTGGCGTCGACGCCGCTCGTGCGGATACCGAGCGTGCCGTCCAGCAGTTTCTTGCCGTTGAACGTCGTCGTGCCGATGATGCGGTCAATCGCGGAAATGGCTTCATCTACCTGGGCCTGGTTGGCGGCCAGCTCGGCCGCGCTGATGCCGTCCTTGTTCGCTGAAGCGACCGCGAGCGACTCGATCTCGTTCAGCAGTTTGCCGACTTCGCTGAGCGACTGGTCGGCGACGGACAGCACCGAGTTGGTGCGCTGATTGTTCGACAGCGCGGCGTTGGTGGCGCGAAGCTCGGCGTCAAGGCTGCGGGCCGCGATCAGGCCTGCGGGGTCGTCCTTGCCCGAGTTGATTCGTTTGCCGGTGGAGAGTTGCGTCAGAACGTTGCTTTGGCTCTTCGATGTGTTGTTGAGGATGTTCAGCAGGTTCAATGTGTTCAGATTTGTGACTGTCAGACCCATGACATTTCTCCGGAAAACCCTTGCCCAGAAACGGTCGCCACAGCGCGGCGAACCAACCCAGTCGAAGAATCCAATTCGCTGTGACGCCGAGGCGGAGAATTCCGGCGAAATAAGTCGGGTGGGATGCGCTGCGCGTGGCGGAGCGTGTTTTCTCGGGCCCGGCGGCCCGCGGGGTGGCGGAAAGGTCTGATAGCGGCGACGGATGGGACGCCGCGCGCCGCGTTCACCGACGGTCGTGCGCGGCGCGCGGGCGGTGTTTAGCGGGCGCCGAGCGGCTCCGGCGCCCCGCGCGGGGGCTCGCCAGCGCTCAGCCCGGTCAACCGACGGGCCCGGGCCAGCGCGGCCGCCAGGTTGGGCTGTACGTTTTCCGGACCCAGCAACGCATCAAAGCGGGCCTGGGCCATGAGCTGCGCCGGCTGGGCCCGCGCCCCGCACACCATCGCGTGACGCCCCGACTCGTGCAGCAGGTGGCAAAGCCGCTCGAGCGCATGCAGGCCGGTCGCGTCGATCGCGGTCATGTTGCGCAGCCGCAGCACGACGACCGGCGGCAGGTCAGGGATCTCGTCTTCGATGGCCGACAGCTTGTCGGTGGCGCCGAACAGAAATGGACCGTGAATGCGATACACGGCCACGTCCGGGGGAATCGGGTTCAGTTGCATACTGTGCGGAATGCCGGCCTGCACATAGGCGTCGGTCACCCGTTCGACGGTCGTGGTGCGTGTTACTTTGCGGATGTACAGCAGCGCGGCGAAGATCATGCCGGCTTCGACCGCGACAGTCAGATCCGCGAAGACAGTCAGCGCGAACGTGATCACCCACACGGTGATGTCGGCGCGCGACAGGCGCAGAATGTGGCGAATCTCGCTCCATTCGCCCATGTTGTAACACACCATCATCAAGATCGCCGCCAGCATGCAAAGCGGCAGCTTGCCCGCCAATGGCGCCGCGAACAACAAAATCACCAGCAGCGTCACCGCGTGGGTCATGCCCGCCACCGGGGTGGTCGCCCCGCTGCGGATATTGGTCGCCGTTCGGGCGATGGCGCCGGTCGCCGGCAATCCGCCCACCAGCGGCGCGAATACGTTTGCGACGCCTTGGGCGAACAGCTCGACATTCGGATCATGCTTGTCGCCGGACATGCGGTCCGCCACGACCGCCGACAGCAGCGACTCAATCGCGCCCAGCATCGCGATCGTCAGCGCCGGTGACAGCAGCGGCAGAATCAGTTCGGCGCGAAACTGCGGGATCACGACGTGCGGAAGTCCGCTGGGAATCGCCCCATAGTGTTCCTCAATTGTCGCGAGCGGAATGCCGCTGAAATACGCCAGCGGCGCGCCGATCAGCAGAATCACGATCGAACCCGGTACACGCCGCACAAATCGGCGAAAGACGATAATCACCGCCAGTGAAACGCACGCCGTGGTGGTTGCCGCGGGCGACAGCGTGTCGAAGTGCGTCGCCAGCGCGCTCATCCGCGCCAGAAACTCGCTCGGCACATCTTCGATCCGCAGGCCGAAGAAGTCCTTGATCTGCGTGCTGGCGATCAGCACGGCGATGCCGTTCGTGAATCCGATGACCACCGGGCGCGGCAGGTACTTCACCGCCGACCCAAACCCCGTCAGCCCCAACGCCATCAGCAGCACGCCCGCCATCAGTGTGCACATCAGCAGCCCGTCAACGCCGTGCTGCTGCACAATCCCCGCCACGACCACGACAAACGCGCCGGTCGGCCCGCCGACCTGCGTGCGCGAACCACCCAGCGCGGAGATCAGAAACCCGGCGACGATCGCGCAGTAAATCCCCGGCGCTGGCGGTAAGCCGGACGAAATCGAAAAGGCCATCGCGAGCGGCAGCGCGACCAGCCCGACGGTCACGCCGGCGAGCAGATCCCCGGCGAAGCGGGGCAGCGAATAGGAACGGAGGCACTCGATACTGCGAGGGAGCGGCGGCCAGCCGCGCGCTAAGCGTAACATTTCTGACAACCAAACCCGTAGCGTCGATCGTCGACGGTTGACGGTTCCGCGCTCTGGCCGACAATCCGCTCATTCGGGCGAAACAGTGAGTATGCGCACGACGAAGGCCGTCGGTCAAGCCGATCACCGCGCCACGCCGCGATGGGCTGGCGTCGGTGTTCGCGTTATGATCCCCGCTTTCGATTCCGCAGATTATGTACGGGAGCTGTCATGTCGCCTGGATCGCGAACGACCGGTTACGTGAATTTGTCGCAGGCCAGCGGGCAGGCGGAAGCCACCCGCCGCATCGCACAGATCGGCGCGGTCGGCGGGTTTGCGTTGCTTACTGCGCTCGCCGCGCAGGTCTACATTCCGCTGGCCCATACGCCCGTGCCGATCACGCTGCAGTCGGCGGTCGCGCTCCTCGCGGGGCTGGCGATCGGGCCGCGCCTGGGCGCGATCAGCATGGCGGTCTATTGGCTGCTGGGCGCAGTGGGATACGCCGTCTGGGCGGAGGGAACCGCCGGGCTGGCGGCCGCCTTTGGCGCGACGGGCGGTTATCTGATCGGCTTTGTCATCGCGGCCTATGTCGTCGGGCGTCTCAGCGCGGCAGAGGCGCGCGGCTCGCGTCGCCTCCTGGCGGCCGCGCTCGGGACGGCGGTTATTTTTCTGTGTGGCGGCGTATGGCTGAGTTCGACGCTGGGTGTCGGCGTGGCGGCGACTTTGTCGCTGGGCGTATGGCCCTTCGTGCCCGGCGCCGCGCTGAAACTGGCGCTGGTCGCGCTGCTGGCGGACGCCTGGCCGGCGCGCTGGCGACAGTACCTGGCGGGGTAGGCCGCACACGGCCAACGCCCGACGCGCCTCCCGCGGCGCCGAGCGCTGTATCATCCCGAAATGGCCTCAAGATTCGACGCGCCCGCACGCCGACAGCCGGACCGCGCCGCCGGGGTCGCGCCGCGTCTCGACATGCCGATCCAGTATCTCCGCGGCGTCGGGCCGAAGCGGGCGGAGGCGTTCGCCGAGGTCGGCGTGCGCACGATCGGCGACCTGATCGAGTACTTGCCCTTCCGCTATGACGACGACGCCGGCGATTGCGCGGTGCAGGACCTGCAGCCCGGCATGTTTGCGACCGTGCGCGGGCAGATCACGCGGTTTGGCGGCCTGTATCCGCATGCGACCGCGACGCTGTTTGACGACACGGGCGCCGTCACGCTCCGCTGGTTCAATCAGTCGCCGCGCGGCGCCGGCGTGTATCGCGACGGCTTCGTCAGCGCGACTGGCAAGGTGCAGGAGTTCAACGGCGGCCTGGAGATCATTCAGCCGCGCGTCCGACAATTTTCGGATCAGAAGTCGCTGTTCGCCGAGCGGCAGCAGGGCCGGCGGGTTGGCGTATATCGGGCGACCGCGACGCTGAAATCGCCGATGATTCGGGCGGCGATCGAGTCAGTGCTGGGCCATGCGGATTTACCGATTGACGATCCGTTGCCGGACGGGCTGCGCAAAGAACTGACGCTTCTGCCGCGGGCGACCGCGTTGCGCGAGGCGCATCAGCCGTCCGACGAGGAGCGGCTTGCCGCGGCGCGGCGGCGTCTGGCGTTCGATGAGTTTTTCCTGCTGGAATTGGGAATGGCGCTGAAACGACGGGCGACGCGCGGGCATGAGCCGCGTGGGCAGGCGCTGCGGGTGACGGCGGAGATCGATCGGCGGATCCGGGCGCGGTTCCCATTCAAGCTGACGGCCTCGCAGGATGAGGTGATCGGCGAGATCCGCCGTGACCTGGAGCAGGCGTTTCCGATGACGCGCCTGCTGCAAGGGGATGTCGGCAGCGGCAAGACGGTGGTCGCGTTGTACGCGGCGCTGGCGGCGATCGCCAATAAACGCCAGGCGGCGATCATGGCGCCGACGGAGATTCTGGCGGTCCAGCACTTCGCGAACATCGAGCGCTATCTCGACGATTCGCGCGTGCGTTATCGCCTGCTGCGCGGCGGTCTGGCGAAACGCGAGCGGGCCGCGCTGCTGACCGAGATTGAGCGCGGCGAGATTGACTTGGTCGTCGGCACCCAAGCGCTGATCCAGAAAGACGTCGGCTTTCGCGATCTGGCGCTCGTGGTCGTTGATGAGCAGCATAAGTTCGGCGTCATGCAGCGGCACACCTTCCGCACCAAAGCGGCCCGCACGCCGCACTATCTGGTGATGACGGCGACACCCATCCCGCGGACGCTGGCGATGACGGTGTTTGGCGATCTGGACGTGTCGACGATTCGCTCGTCGCCGCCGGGCCGCGGGCGAATGACGACGCAGGTGATCGCGTCGGTCGCCCTGGAGCGGAAACTGGCGGAATTGCGCCCGCGCCTGGAGGCGGGGGAGCAGGCGTACTTTGTGTGCCCGCTGATCGGGGCCGAGGCCGAGCCGGAGGCGGTCGACCCAAAGCCGCCGGTGAGCGGGAGACGCGGCGTCGCAGCGTCGCGACCAAAGGCGCCGGCGCCCAAGCTGCGTTCGGCAATCGAGGAATATGAGCGGCTGCGGAAGGGCGCGTGGCGAGATTTGTCGCTGGGCCTGCTGCACGGCGGCATGGCGCAGGATGAGAAAGACGCGATATTGCGACAGTTTTCCAGCGGCCGGTTGCAGGCGCTCGTCAGTACGACGGTGGTTGAGGTGGGGGTGGACGTGCCCAACGCGACGATCATGATCGTGCAGCACGCCGAGCGGTTCGGGCTGTCGCAGTTGCATCAGTTGCGGGGGCGGGTGGGGCGCGGCGGGCGTGACGGTGTTTGCCTGCTCGTGCGGCACGCGCGCGGCCAGAAAGCGCAGGAGCGGCTGGCGGTGCTATGCGAGACGAGTAACGGTTTTCGGATCGCGGAAAAGGACCTGGCGTTCCGGGGTCCCGGAGAGTTGCTGGGGACTCGTCAGCACGGGCTGCCGGAGTTCAAAGTGGCTGATCTGATGACGGATTTTGAATTGCTGGAGCTTGCGCGCGATAAGGCGTTCGCGGTGGTGGAACGCGATCCGCGGCTGGCGGCGCCGGAATTGCGCGGGCTGCGGGGCGCGTTACGGGCCCGGATCGGCCGTGGGGCGTCGCTGCTGGATACGGCGTAGCGGGCGCGGGCGACGATCAAGACTGTTGATTTCCTAGACGTTCTTCACTCCGTGGATTCCCGCCTGCGCGGGAATGACGAGTAGCGCCTGCGCGGGAATGACGGGGGCAGCGCCAAGCGCGGGAATGACGAGGGCAGCGCCAAGCGCGGGAATGACGAGAGTAGCGCCTGCGCGCGAGTGACGAGTGCAGCGCGTGCGCGGGAATCTCGAGTCGGCGCCCGTACCTATTCGTCACCCCCGCGGAGGCGGGGGTCCACGACGACCAGAACCGTTGATTTCCTCGACGTTTGCTCACTCCGTGGATTCCCGCCTGCGCGGGAATGACGAGAGTAGCGCCAAGCGCGGGAATGACGGGGGCAGCGCCAAGCGCGGGAATCACGAGAGTAGCGCCTGCGCGCGGGTGACGAGTGCAGCGCGTGCGCGGGAATCTCGAGTCGGCGCCCGTACCTATTCGTCACCCCCGCGGAGGCGGGGGTCCACGACGACCAGGACCGTTGATTTCCTCGACGTTTCCTCACTGCGTGGATTCCCGCCTGCGCGGGAATGACGAGGGCAGCGCCAAGCGCGGGAATGACGAGAGTAGCGCCAAGCGCGGGAATCACGAGAGTAGCGCCTGCGCGGGAATGACGAAAACAGCGCCTGCGCGGGAATGACGCGCGGTTGGGTGTTGTCGCTTAGGGTCCGGCTTGGCGCAGACTCAGCAGCGCCAATATCGCTAATCCCGCGCTGATCGGAATGGAGAAGTTGTCGTCGATCCGGAAGCGCCGCCAGCGGAGCGGCAGGGCTTCGACGATGGTCGCGACGAATGCGCCGCCGACGCCGGCGAGCGGATGATTCGGCAACGTGATCAGGGCGATGGCGACGGCGCTGAGAAAGAACGCGGTGCTGCCGGCGAGGCTTTTCCCGAGGAATCTCGGCCCGCCGACGCTGATTCCCACCAGCGACGCCAGGGCGTCGGAAATCGAGAGCATCAGCAGTCCGGGAATGGCGATGTGTTTCGGGAACAGCGCGATGGTCAGGACATTCGCGATCAGCACATACGCTGCGCCGGACAGGGCCTTGTCCTCGAAGTCGCGAAACAGGCCGCCGAAGTAGGTTTGCACGAACTTGCCGATCGCCGGGCTATGGTGGCGGAGCGCTTCGGCGATCAACCAGATCACCAGCAGCGGGCCGAGGATCAGCAGCATCGTCGGCTTATCGAGAAACCAGTACGCGATCGGGAACACGGCCGAGGCGGCGTGGATCGACTTGCGGCCGAGTTCGTTGGCAAAGCGCATGGCCGGGTGAGCGTAACCGGAGTTGGCGGGAACGCCAGAATCGCTGGGGGCGCAAAGTTTGGCCCGCCCATTGCTGGGCGGGCCGTCGGCTTCACTTCGGGCTGGTCGGCTCGCCTGACAACCAAACCCGCAGAAGCCGGAAGATGATACGCCGATGGTCAGGCGTTTGTTCAAGAATTCGAAGATTCGAAAAATCGACAACTCGGCCACCGAAACGGCGGCGCTCCAGACCTGACTACCTGAATGCTAATTCACGGTGTAGGCAATGTCCATGCGATTTGGCCTGAAATTGCGCGGACCGGCTGTGCGCCGGGCGGATTTTGGCGCGGAAACGCCGGCGCCGGTCGTCTGATCTATTGGACCGGCGCCGCAGTGTCCGCGTTTCGTTCAATGGCGGACAAGGCGTACAATTCGGACATCAGGCCAGGCGAGGCCCTCCGCGCGGAATCGCGGCACGTCTGTTCCATCTGAATCGACATAGGCAATAGCTATGGGTTGGAGACATATCAGCCGGGTTTCGATGGTTGGCGTGTGGTTGACGATGGTGGCCGCCGCTTTCGCACAGGCGACGGAGCGCCCGATCATTCCGCGGGCGTTGCTGTTCGGAAACCCGCAGCGGGCCGAGGTGGCGGTGAGCCCCGATGGTCGCCGGCTGGCCTATCTGGCGCCGGTCGACGGCGTGATGAATATCTGGTGCGGTCCCGTCGATGATCTCAAGGCCGCGCGGGCCGTCACGCGTGACGCGGGGCGGGGCGTGCGCTGGTTTGTCTGGGCATACAACTCGGCCCAGATCGTGTACCTGCAGGATAAGGACGGCGCGGAAGATTGGCGCGTGTTCGCGTGTGATGTCGCCAGCGGCGAGACGCGCGACATCACGCCCGGGGTCGCGTCGGCGTCGGCCATGGCGCGCATCCAGGAGCTTTCCCCCTGCTGTCCGGATGAGGCGCTGATCAGCTTGAACGATCGCGATCCGCAACTGCACGACATCTATCGCGTCAATCTGCGCAGCGGGGCGGCCGAGCGCGTGTGGGTCAACGATGGCGCCGCGCTCGCGATCACCGATCATTTCATGAACGTCCGGCTGACGATTCGCGTGACGCCGGATGGCGGGGAGGAGTATACGAAGATCGTGAACGGCGAATCGCAGCCGCTGTTCACCGTGCCGCACGAAGACGCGATGACGACCAGCCCGATCGGCTTCGACGCCAGCGGCGCGAATGTGTACATGGTGGATTCGCGCGGTCGCAACACCGCGGCGCTGGTCGCGCTGGATCTGAACACCGGTGAAACCCAACAGATTTTCTCGGATAGCCGGGCGGATGTGGACCGCTGGCTGATTCACCCGACAACGCGGCGGGTGCAGGCGGTCGCCGTGAATGACGCGCGGCGGCGCTGGACGTTCCTCGATCCGGCCGTGGAAAAGGACTTTGAGCGACTGCGGCAAGTGGACGCCGGGGACGTCGTGGTCACGAGCCGCTCGCAGGATGATCGCTGGTGGACGGTGGCGTTCAACTCCGATGTCGCGGGTGTGAAGTTCTATCTGTATGACCGCGAAACGGGCAGTGCGACGAAGCTGTTCAGCGCCCGCCCGAACCTGGAGGCCTATACGCTGGCCCCGATGCGGCCGCTGGCGATCAAATCGCGCGACGGGTTGCGACTGGTCAGTTACCTGACGTTGCCCGTCGGTTCCGATGCGGATGATGACGGTGTACCCGATCATCCGCAGCCGATGGTGCTGCTGGTGCATGGCGGCCCGTGGGCCCGCGATGTCTGGGGTTACAACGCGCAACATCAGTGGCTATCCAATCGCGGGTATGCCGTTCTGAGCGTCAACTTTCGCGGCTCGACGGGTTTCGGCAAAGATTTCGTCAACGCCGGCGATCGCGAGTGGGCCGGCCGCATGCACGACGATCTACTCGACGCGGTCGCGTGGGCGGTGCGCAGCGGCGTCGCGGACCGGGATCGAGTCGCGATCATGGGCGGAAGCTATGGCGGCTACGCGGCATTGGTCGGCCTGACGTTCTCTCCCGAAGTGTTCGCCTGTGGGGTGGACATCGTGGGACCATCGAGCCTGGTGACGTTGCTCGAATCCGCGCCGCCTTACTGGCAGCCGGTGCTGGATTTGTTCATTCGCCGCGTCGGAGACCACCGGGACAGCGCGGGGCGCGCTGATCTGCTGGCCCGGTCGCCGCTGACGCGGGTGGATCAGATCCGGCGCCCATTGCTGATCGGGCACGGCGCGAATGATCCGCGCGTCAAGCAGGCGGAGTCGGACCAGATTGTTGAAGCGATGCGGGCGCGGGATATACCGGTGACCTATGTGCTCTACCCGGACGAGGGGCACGGTTTCGCGCGACCGGAGAACCGGCTGTCTTTCTTCGCGATTACCGAGGCGTTTCTGGCGCCGCGACTCGGAGGGCGCATCGAGCCGATCGGCGACGCGTTCGCGGGTTCTTCGCTGGAGGTGCGGGCGGGCGCGGCGGCGACGCCGGGATTAACCGAAGCGTTGGCGGCGCGGAAATCGCCGTAGCGCGGCGGTCAGCGCAGCAGGAAGTACTCCATCAGCTCCCAGCCGCGCTCGATGTCGAGCTCGCCGACTTCGGCATGATCCTCGTCAAACGCCGCGCCACGCGCCGAATCGATGTCATGGCCGGCCAGGCAGACCAGCGATAACTCTGACGAGTAGCACCGCAACTCCACTTCGGCGGCGATCGTCGGCGCGATCAGGAGTCGCCAGGCGGGCTCGGAGGACAGGCGCTTCAGCATCGGCGCGATCAGTTCGCGATCCAGCGCCTCGATCGCGCCGACTTTTCCGAAGACATCTCCGCGGAGCGTCGCGCTCAGCGCATCGTCGACATAGACGATTACGACCTCAGCGGCGTCGATTGCGCTAAGCGCTGCTTGGGCGAGCGGTGCGTATCCATCTCCCGGCGGACATCGCGACGCGCAGCCCGCCGCCCGGAATGCGCCGCGCGCCAGCGGGCTGCTGGCGACGCCGATGGCGGGGCGCCCCCAACGATCCGCGAATGCCGGCAGTTTCGGAGCCGGCCCGGCGCCCCACAGCCACAGGCGATCGGCCGGGTTCTCGCCCAGGTCGCGCCGCACGGCGTTCACGTCGTGGGGCTCAAGAACGGCTGCGGCCTTTTGCGTCAGGTCACGCAAGACGCGTGAGCCGGCCCCGCGCGGTTCGCAGCGCCGGACGCGCTGATCCAGCGCTTCCTCCGGCGGCATCGCGCGCAGCCGCGCCGCGTCCAGTCCGGCGCCGACCGCGACGACGCGATCCGCAAGCTCGTGGAAACGCACGTTGAGTTCGGCGCCGACTTCGTTCAGCACGGCGACAAGGGCGAACAACTCGGCCGGGCGCAGGTCTCTGACGATTTCGCGCACGCGCTCATCCGCGATCGTCACGAAATCCGCCATCAGCGGCTGCGCTTCGGGGGGAAAATCGACGCCGACCGCGGACGCCTGCAACCAGGCGCGGCCGACGGGATACTCGCGCGGGTCATAGCCGAGGGCGCTGAGCAGCGTCAGGTGCGGCCGGGCCGTTTCGCGCGGAGCGGCGTAGTTTGCCACACCCAGTCGTCCGCGCTGCGCGAGCGTATCGAGCGTGGGGGTGCGCGCGGCGGCGAGCGGCGTCCGCTCTCGCAGCGCTGCGACCGGCGCGTCCGCGACACCTTCCGGAATAATCATGACGCGTTTCATGGTCGCGATGATACTCGCGCGGCGTCAGGTCTGCGGGGCGAGATTCGTCGCCACGTCGGTCGCGTAGGCCTTGATCGCGGGCACGACCCCGACCACGGCCCCCGCCAGCGTCATGCCGATCGGCGTCCAGAGCAGCGCCGCGTGCGGCTGCCAGATATCGATGACGACGCCGGTCTGGCTGCGGATGACCATGGCCGCGACGCCGACGATCAGACCGAAGATGACAAATCCGAGCAGGGCCCCGAGCGCGGCGATTGCGCCGCTCTCCAGCACAATGGCGCCAAAAACGATCGAGCGACTGGCGCCCAGCGCGCGGAGGATCGCGAACTCGCGGCGGCGCTCGTTGATGGTGTTGTAAATGCCGGCCATGATCGCCGCCGCCGACACGAGCACGACCAGATACGCGACGAGCTGCAGGATCCGCGTCACCCAACCCATCTTGTTAAAAAGCTCGGCGACGACGGTGGCGATGGGCCAGGCCAGTGTGGCGCGGTCGCCCTGTTTGTTGATCATCTGATCCAGACCGGCCCCGAACTGCGGCGCGGCCAGTTTCAGCAGCACCGCGCTGACTTCCTTGTGCTCCGCCGGGATTTCGACACCCGGCTGGGCCACAAACCGCTCTCCGCCGCCGCGCAACTCATGGCCCGCCATGCGATAGACGCCTTCGATCGGGATCCAGATGGCTCGGTCGTTGGGGGTGTTGGTCGGGGCCAGCACGCCGACGACCTTGTACTCCTCAGCGTGCGTTTCGCCGCCTTCGGAGACGCCGTGGCTGGGGTTGAAGAACGCGCCGACGCGCAGGCCGGTCCGTTGGGCCGCGAAACTGCCGATCACGGCTTCACGCAGGGTCGGGTCAAAGACGCGCCCGCTGGCCGGGGCCAGCTTCTTTCCGGGGGTAAGCTCGATTTCGAACATCTGCGGCGTGACGCCGACGACGCGAAAGCCGCGATAGTTATCTCCCACCGCCATCGGCACGGCGGCGGAGACGCCCGGCGTGTCGCGGATCTGCTCGTAGAGCTTCCAGGGAATGTTGCCGGGTGAGGTTTCGAGGTGAAAGATGCTGTTGAGCACGAGCTGCAGCTTGGACCCGCGGGCCCCGAGCACGGCGTCAAACCCGATCGGTCCGCCGGTGAAGGCGTCTTTCGCCTGCTGTTGAATCGTGAACACGCTCATGACCAGGCCGCATGCGAGCGCGACCGCGAAGACGGTGATGCTGGTCGAGACGGCATGTTGGCGCAGGCTGCGCGGGGCCATGGTCAGCCAGGCGCGGGCGCCCCATGCGCCTCCGGTGCTCGGTGCGCGTTCGCTCATGCGACGGGCGCCGCCTCGTCATACGCTGCGCGGTTGATCTCGCTCAGCTCCCGCACCTCGTCAAACTGATCCAGCACGGCGCGGTCGTGGCTGACGAGCAGCAGCGCCGCGCCGAGTTCGGCGCATAATTCGCGAATCAGGCGCAGCGCATCGGCGGCGTGGCGATGATCGAGGTTGCCGGTGGGCTCATCGGCCAGCACGACGCGCGGGCGATTGGCCAGCGCGCGGGCGACGGCGACGCGCTGCTGCTGTCCGACGCTGAGGGCGCGCGGGCGGAAATTCAGGCGCTGCGTGAGCCCGACGCGCTCCAGCAGGCTGCGGGCGCGGGCGTCGTCGACGCCACGGCCGAACATCATCGCCATGCGGATGTTCTCGAGCGCCGTATAGCCCTGCAGCAGGTTGAAGGTCTGGAAAATGTACCCGATCGATTCGGCGCGAATCCGGTCGCGGCCGGACTCGGTCAGGGTCGCCAGGTCGACGCCGGCGATCTCGATCGAACCGCGATCCGGCTTCAGTATTCCCGCCAGGAGGTGCAGGAACGTGGTTTTGCCGGACCCGCTGGAGCCCCGCAGGGCGATCTGCTGGCCGGCGGCGATTTCAAACGCCAGCACGTCGATGACGGTCAGGCGTTCGCCCTCGGGCGTGCGGTAGATTTTCTGCAGATTCGAGACACGTACGACGCTCATGCCCGGCATTCTAGCGAGGATGCGGGATTGCGCGGCGCGTCAGACGCCTTCCTTCGCATCCGCCGGCCGGGTTCTGACGAAGCGTCTTGGGACGCATTTGATCGAATGAGGAGTATCAGAATGCTGGGTTCATTTTTATCAAGGTTGGTGGCGTGGATGGCACTGGTTGGCGGCGTCGGCGCCCTCAGCGGGTGCGTCTCGGCGGGTCCGCCGCTGAAGACGGCCGAATTCGTGGATATCGATCGCTACACGGGCACGTGGTACGAGATCGCCCGCTACCCGAACAGCTTTCAGACCGGGTGTGAGAACACGACCGCGACATATGAACTGCTCGAGGATGGGCGCGTCAGCGTTCTCAACCGTTGTGTCAACGAGGATGGCGAGGACACGATCGAAGGCTCGGCGCGCGTCGTTGATAAAGAGACGAACGCGAAGCTGAAAGTCTCCTTCTTCTGGCCGTTCGAAGGCGACTACTGGATTCTGGCCGTGGATGACAGTTATCAGTGGGCGATCGTCGGCGAGCCTTCGCGCAGCATGCTGTGGATCCTGGCGCGCGAACCGCAGATGCCGGAGGCGCAGTTTCAAATGCTGACCGACATGCTGCCCGAGTTCGGATACGACGCCGGTCGACTGATGCGGACGCCGCAGGACGCGAACATCGGGCAATAGTGGAACCGGGCTGAGGTCAGACGAGGTCGAGCGAGGCGAATGACGACACGCCGCGCTCGCGGAGGTTTTCGCGGTGATACTCGCGTGATTCGTGCCGTGCGGCGAGGCCATTCAGTCGGGCCACGGCCTCCGCGGGTTCCAGCACGCTCAGCGTCGCTCGGTCCTGCCACATATCGAGACGTGACAGCGTTTCAACCGCGTCCTTGACTTCGAAATCGACGCGGATCGCGAATCGATCGCGGAGGTATTCCTCCACTTCTTTCTTCAGGCGGGCGACATCCGCATCGGTGCGCCGGCGGCATGCGCACAGCACATATGCCAACACAGCCTCTTTGACCTCCTCCTCTTCGATCATCGTGACCAGGCGGTCGATCGCACCGCTGTTGTTGGTGATATTCTGATAGTACAGATGGCGTGTCAGTTGCGAGTCGCGTTTGCTCATCGTGCGCTTGTAGCCCAACGCCGCGCGCACGCTGGAGACGATGAACGCCCCCAGTAGAAACACGAGTTGGGTCAGGCCCAGCGCCGGTTTCAGCAGCAGCAACAGCTTCGGCGCGACCGAACCCATCGCGCCCGCTCCGCCGCCGAGCACGACAATCCGATCCAGCAGATTCATGCGCACCTCGGCGTGGGGCAGCAGCGCCTCCAGATCCGCCATCGGGATGTCCTTGAACATCTTGACGCGCAGGTAGGGCTCATCGACCAGTTTGGCGATGACCACCATCCGGCGGAACACAGGTCGCGTCTCGGTGACGCCACGGAACGGATGGCGCCAGGTGCGCCGCGTGAATTGTCGCGTCGTCTGACCGCGCACGTAGACGGAGAGATACTTGACGCGTTCGGGGTCGACGCGGACCTTCAATCCGTGTGAGTTGGCGGCGCGGATCGCCTCTTCAATCTGCACTTCGTTCAGACGCTCGAAGTTCGCCTTTTCCAGCACATACGCCAGCGCTTGCTCCAGGTCGGCGAACGCCGCGGGCTGACGCAACTCGTCGAGATCAACCAGGCTGATCGTGTCCCGGTCCGGATCGAACGGCGCGTAGCGATCGAGCACATCGCGCTCCAGGGCGGCCGCCTCGATTGCGATCAGTTCCGCCAGCGCGTTAGCCACTTTCCACATCTCGGCCGCCCGCGGACCGAGATCTGCGTCGCCGGCCAGCGCCGTCGCCAACTCGGCGGGGCGCAGCGGCACAAAGCGGTCATCGAGCCCCTGCTCACGCAGGGCCGGCGTTTCGGCGATCAGGTCAGGGCGCTGAGGCATCGGCGTCATCATAGTGGACGGCGCCCGCACAGTTGGCCGGAATCCACGGAGTGAGAAGGCGCTCAGTCATGACGCCGTTGGTCGTCGTGGACCCCCGCCTGCGCGGGGGTGACGAGAACAGCGCCTGCGCGGGGGTGACGAAAAAGAGAATCGGCCCCACTTTTGTCATTCCCGCGCAGGCGGGAATCCACGGAGTGAGAAGGCGCTCAGTCATGACGCCGTTGGTCGTCGTGGACCCCCGCCTGCGCGGGGGTGACGAAAACGGCGCCTGCGCAGGGGGTGACGAAAACGGCGCCTGCGCGGGGGTGACGAGAACGGCGCCTGCGCGGGGGTGACGAAAAGAGCGCCTGCGCGGGAATGACGGACCGGCAGCGAGTGGCGCCCACTACCGACAAGCGGCGACAGGCGTTATGATCCCGCAAATTCCCGGCGGCGGAATTTTTTTTGCGCGGACCGAAAACGGCGTACCAGCGAAATGCCCAAAGATCCGTCGATTCAGCGGGTGCTGATCATCGGCAGCGGCCCGATCGTCATCGGGCAGGCGTGCGAATTTGACTATTCCGGCACACAAGCCTGTCGGGCCCTCCGCGAAGAAGGCGTTCGCGTCGCGCTGCTGAACAGCAATCCGGCCACGATCATGACCGATCCGTCGATCGCGGATCGCACCTACATCGAGCCGATCACCCCCGAGAACATTGACCGCATCCTGGCGATCGAGGCCGAGCGCGGCGAGCCGATCGATTCGATTCTGCCCACGCTCGGCGGCCAGACAGCGCTCAATTGCGCGGTGCAGGCCTTCGAGGCCGGCATCCTCCAGCGCCACAACGCGCGCATGATCGGCGCCAATCGCGAGACGATCCGCCGGGCCGAGGACCGTGACGAATTCAAGAAGGTCGTCACGTCAATCGGGCTGGACGTGCCGCGATCCGCAATCGCGCAGTCCATGGAGGATGCCCGACGAATCGCGGAGGAGATCGGCCTGCCGCTGTGCGTGCGACCGGCGTACACGCTTGGCGGCAGCGGCGGCGGCATGGCCCGCACGCGCGAAGAGTATGAATCGATCGTCGCGGACGGGCTGGCCCAATCGCGCATCCGGCAGGTGCTGATCGAAGAGGACCTCAGCGGCTGGAAGGAGTTTGAGCTCGAGCTGATGCGCGACCGGGCGGATAATGTCGTCGTGATCTGTTCGATCGAGAACATCGACCCGATGGGCGTGCATACCGGCGACTCCGTCACAGTGGCCCCGGCGCTGACGCTGACCGACAAGGAATACCAGCGGATGCGCGACGCCGCGATCGCGATTATTCGCGCGGTCGGCGTGGAGACCGGCGGCTCGAATATTCAGTTTGCCGTAAACCCGCGTACCGGGCGGATGACGGTGATCGAGATGAACCCGCGCGTGTCCCGCTCCAGCGCGCTGGCGTCGAAGGCGACCGGCTTCCCGATCGCCAAGATCGCGACCAAGCTCGCGCTCGGCTACACCTTGAACGAGATCCCGAACGACATCACGCGCGAAACGCCGGCCTCTTTCGAACCGACGATCGATTACTGCGTCGTGAAAATGCCGCGCTTCACATTTGAGAAATTCCCGGAAGCCGACGAGACGCTTACGACCTCGATGAAGTCGGTCGGCGAGGCGATGGCGATCGGGCGGACGTTCAAGGAAGCGTTCCAAAAGTGCATTCGTTCGATGGAGATCAAACGCCCGGGGTATGGATTGCACGTCAATGACCGCTGGCTGGAGTCGCGTGGCGGGCGGTCCGCGGAGGGCAACGCCGCCCGTGATGACGTCTGGTTTGACGCGTTCGGCAAGGACACCGGCGAGGAACTGATCGCCGGCAGCACGCTCGGCGAGCCGCCGGGCGACTGGCGCGAAGGCGCGGCCCGCGGCTGGCCCATCGCCGAAGAAACCCTGATCAACAAAATCGGCCGTCCGTGTCAGGGGCGCCTGTATTACATCCGCTACGCCCTGCAGCAGGGCTGGAGCGTGGAGCGCATCAACGAATTGTCGGGAATCGATCCGTGGTTTCTCGATCAACTGCGCGAACTGTGCGAGTTTGAGAAAAGACTGCTGGCGGCGCGACCGGTGGACGGCGCAGCGCCGCGCCTGACGCCGGAGTTCGCCGAGTTGTATCAGGAAGCGCGGCGACTCGGCTACAGCGAACCGCAACTGCGGGCGGTGTGGGGCCTGACGCCGGCGGCGCTGGCGGAGTTGCGCGCCCGGCTGGATCGGCCGAAGTTCCGGCTGGTGGACACCTGCGCGGCCGAGTTCGAGGCGTATACGCCCTACTACTACTCGACGCATGAGTATCCGGTGACGCGTGTGATCACCGATCGCGAAGCGGCCCAGGCGGCGCGCGGTCGGTCCGCGCGGGACGCGGAGGCGCTGCGCACGGCGCTCGACCGGCATGATGGCGACTCGGTGTTTCGGGCCCGCGCGCTGGATGACGAAACACTGCTCGTCGAATCGCACGAAGGCGAGCTGCGCGTCAGCGACAGGCCCAAGGTGATTGTGCTGGGCGGCGGGCCGAACCGCATCGGCCAGGGCATCGAATTCGACTATTGCTGTGTGCACGCGTCTTACGCGGGTCGCGCGATGGACTTTGAAACGGTGATGGTCAACTCGAACCCCGAAACGGTCAGCACCGACTATGACACCAGCGACCTGCTGTTCTTTGAGCCGCTCACGCACGAACACGTGTTCAATATCTGCGAGCGGCTGAATCGACAGCCATTCGGCGCTGGCGGCGGGCTGGTGCGCGGCGTGATCGTGCAGTTCGGCGGACAGACGCCGCTGAACCTGGCGCAGGGCCTGACCGAGGCGGGTGTGCCGATTCTGGGCACATCGCCCGCGAGCATCCACCTCGCGGAAGATCGCGAGCGATTTGCGCAGATGCTGGCCGAGCTCGGATTGCGCCAGCCGCCCAGCGGAATCGCGTTTTCCCGCCGCGAAGCGAGCGCGGTGGCGGAGCGGATCGGCTATCCGGTGCTGGTGCGCCCTTCCTATGTGCTCGGCGGGCGCGGGATGCGCGTGTGCAATAACGCCGAGGATCTGGGGCGATTCATTGACGAGGCGCTGTCGGCGACGGATCGCGGCGCCGAAATCGACGCGAAACACCCGCTGCTGATCGACAAGTTTTTGCTGGACGCGATCGAAGTGGATGTCGACGCCATCGCCGACTTCGGCTACCCCGGCCGCGACCCGGCCGAGGGACGCTGCGATATCTGCGGCATCATGGAGCACATCGAAGAGGCCGGCATTCACAGTGGCGACAGTTCGTGCGTATTGCCGCCGTACTCGCTCGCGCCGGCGCAGGTTGACGAGATCAAACACCAGGTCAAGCAACTCGCGCGGCGCATCGGCGTGTGCGGACTGATGAATGTGCAGTTCGCGATCCAGGGGCGCGTGTTGTATGTGATCGAAGTGAACCCGCGCGCGTCGCGCACGATTCCGTTTGTCGGCAAGGCGACCGGCGTGCCGTGGGCGCGGATCGCGACGCGCGTCATGCTCGGTCGCAGTCTGGATGAGGCGATGGCCGATGAAGGCGCCAGCCGCCCGCCGCAGATGCGGCATGTGGCCGTGAAAACGCCGGTGTTTCCGTTCAAGCGGTTTCCGGGCGTGGACTATGTGCTCGGCCCGGAGATGCGCAGCACGGGCGAGGTGATGGGCATCGACGCGACATTTCCGCTGGCGTTCGCCAAGGCGCTGGCGGGCGCGGGGCTGAAGCTGCCGACTGCGGGCCGCGTGCTGCTGAGCGTCAATGACCCGGACAAGCCGCGCATCGGCGGCATCGGGCGCGAACTGCATGAAATGGGTTTCGAAATCTTCAGCACGATCGGCACGCACAACGCGCTGCGCGAGCACGGCGTGCCGTCGAGTATCGTATCCAAACACAACGAGCACGGGCATCCGTTCCTGCTGGACATGATCCTGGCCGGCAAGCTCGATCTGCTGATCAATACGCCGATTCACACCGGCCGCGCGCATGAAGAGAGCCGCTGGCGGATGGCGTCGGTGCAGCGCGGCATTCCGCTGATCACGACGCTGGCGGGCGCGCGGGCCGCGGTCGGGGCGATTCGCGCGACGCGTGAACGCGGCGTGGATGTGCGGGCACTGCAGGATTACCTGGGAGACGGCCGATGAACTGCGCACTTGCGCTGGAGGACGGAACCATCTTTCGTGGCCGCGCGTTCGGCGCCGCCGGCACACGTGTCGGCGAAGTCGTGTTCAATACGTCGATGACGGGCTACCAGGAGATCTTCACGGATCCGTCCTATTGCGGACAGATCGTAACGATGACGTTTCCGCTGATCGGCAACTATGGCGTCAATCGTGAAGACTTTGAATCCGTCCGCGCTTGGCTGTCGGGTTTTGTCGTGCGCGAACTCGCGCCGCGACCGAGCAACTACCGCGCCAGCGGCGACCTGGCGGGATTGCTGCGAGAACAGCATGTGGTGGGTATCTCGAATATTGACACCCGCGCCCTGACGCGCCGCATTCGCGAGCACGGGGCGCTGAACGGCGTCATATCGACCGAAATCAGTGACGCGCGCGAGCTGGTGAGCGCCGCGCGGGCCGCGCCCAGCATGGTCGGGGCGAACTTGGTCGAGCGCGTCATCGGACCCGACATCAGCGACTGGTCGCAACCGGTGTCTGACTTTGAAACAAGCGCCCACGCCCCGATCGCGCAGAAGCACATCGTCGCGCTGGATTGCGGCATCAAGCAGAACATTCTGCGCCACCTGGCGAGCGCCGGTTGCCGCGTGACCGTCGCGCCGGCGAGCCTCGGCGCGGATGAGATTCGCGCGCTCAAGCCCGACGCGCTGGTGGCCGGCAACGGGCCGGGCGATCCCGCGGCCGTCGGCGACGCGATCGCGACGCTGCGCGCGATGATCGGAAGCATGCCGATTCTCGGCATTTGTCTCGGGCATCAGCTGCTGGCGCTGGCGCTGGGCGCGGAGACCTATAAGCTGCGGTTCGGGCATCATGGTGGGAACGTGCCGGTGCTGAATCGCCCCGCCGCGCGGGTGGAGATAACCAGTCAGAATCACGGCTTCGCGGTCGATCCGAAGTCGCTGGCGCGGGTCGGTGGCGAAGTGACGCATGTGAATCTGAATGACGAGAGCGTCGAAGGATTTGCGCACGCGGGGGCCGGTCTGATCGCCGTGCAGTTTCACCCGGAAGCGGGGCCGGGACCGCATGACGCGGGCTATCTGTTTCGGGCGTTTGCGGAGGCGGTGGCGCAGGGACGGACGATCGATGCGGGGCTTTTGAAGTAGGTTTCTTAACAAGGCGGATTTTCGTTGACAAATGCCCCCCCCGGGGGGGGTAGGCTACCTTCATAATCAGACCTATGGAGGTAACACGATGAAAAAGGCGCTTCGCCAGTATAGTTTGTTGACGTTAGTCTGTGCCTGTGCGATTGGGGCGATGCTGGACGAGTCGGTGAGCAACCCCGTTCCCTGCCACGGCTCGAAACTGTATAAGAAGTCGTGTGCAGAGCCGGACGAGTGTCTTAATGCCTGCGCTTTTCGTTGCGCCGATGGCGATTCCTGTAAACAGTGCTGCTCAAGTTTCTGGGGGACCAGCGGCTATGTGCCCTGCCGACAAGCATGTAACGATGTCTTTGAGTAGGAGAGTGGGGCGACGTTGTGGGGGCGCTCTGGTTCTCGTGTTGGCGCCGTTGGCAGTAGCCGCCCCCCCGCTTCCCCCGACTTGGGCGATGCCTCGCGACAAAGCGGGCTGGGATGCCGCTGAAGCGTCCCCGAGTCCCTTGCGCGAGGAGCCCGGCTATGAGGACAAGCGGCGCGTCGCCGTGGCGCGGTTCGGAGAGTTGAGCCGGCGGTTCGCGGAGTCCACTACGGTGATTACGCCGATTCAGGCCGAGGTACTTACTCGCGAGTTGGACGTGGACTACGGAAATCCGCTGATAAACTTCGGTTCGCAGGACCTTGTCCTTTCCATCGTGGGCGACCTGGCGCAGCTTGGGACCGAACGGCTTTCGGCCGAGGGACGGGCGGCCCTCGCCGCGGGACTAGGGGCCTACATCAAGCGCGGTGGCGGGCGCTCTGATCCGCGGATGCAGGCGGAAACGGCCCGGACACTGGCGACGCTCGCGCCGTCCGACCCGGCAGCGGTGCGCCTATCTGATGAGTTGCTGCTCGACGCTTGGGAATGGGCCGAAACGACTCAATCTCCGCTGATGCGGCAGATTGTCGGTAACCACTGCGCTGCCGCGTGGGGCGACTCGTTCTGGATGGACTATGCGAACGCGGATATGCCTGATGGGTTCCCGGCATCACCTCCGGACGCGTACCTGAAGGCGATTGCGGCCTTGCGCGAATTGCTTGCGTGCCCGGACTTGCGCCAGAAAGAGGGGCCGCAGTTGCTTCGGACCGCCCTGAAGCTCTGTTCGGTGCACTTCGAGCAGGCTGAGCTGACAGAAGACGTGCAGTGTCGTCTGCTTCTTACGTTTCGGCTCTTGTTGAGTCGTGACCAAACCCCGAATGAGATTGTGGAGCGTATCGATCGCGAGCTCATCCGAGCGCTCCGCGAGCATCCGCCGCGAAGCGGGCGAGTGTGGACCGCGTGGCGAGACGCATTCGGAGCGCTGGGCCAATCCCGAGCCAGCTCTGCTCTTTTCCGCGCGTTCGATCGCTTCGCCAGCCTGCCGGATTTGCCGTCGGCGACAAAGGAAGAGGCCATTGCTATGCTGGCGGAATGGAAAGCGCCTCGCTGATCTACCCGGCACGCGCGTCGCGCGTGTCAATTGTTGGCGTTGGACTCATCAGTTTGTTCGGGCTCGCCTTTCATACCGGCTGTTCGAGCGGTTGGGGATATGACCGCATCGCGCTCGGGGCGACGCCGTCGGCGTATGAGCGGGCGTTGCCGCTGGATGGCGTGCGGCGGACGGAGTCCGGCATGTGCTGGACGGGGCCGGGCGGGGCGGAGTCGGACGTCGTCGTCGTGATGACGAGCGCGGACGGGCGCGTCAGCGCGAAGTTTCGCGTGAGCGCGGCGCAGTCCGGCGAGTTTGGCGCGCCGCGCTATGCGTTTCGCGGCGTGATCGACCCGCAACTCTTCGGAACCGCCCGGGCTGATCCGCTCAACGCGCTGCGGGCGCTGCTGCTTGATCTGCGCGACGCCGCCGCCGATCCGGTCGTGTCCACCGCGCAACGCCGCGTCGCCGGCGCGATCGCGCGGCTGCTGCTGAGTTGGCCGGGCGTGGAAACCATCGGGCTCGATGACGCCGAACAAGCCGCACTGTTGCGGAACGTCCCCAGCGACGGCGCGGCGACGATGGGCATCCGCGCGGATGGGGCGTTTGAGTACGGGTATACCGTGGCGGACTAAGCTGGCGCGTCACAAGCTACGCGGCTTCCATTGCCCGAGCGTTGTTGTCGCCTTCCGGATTGGCTGCCGCGCACGGCGTTTGGATCGCGCTCGAAACGGCGTGATGCCGTTCGCAGAAGCCGGCGGAGAATAAGAGAATGCGCGGACCCTGGCTGCGAAGGTGCGCTTGGCTTGCGACCGGCGTCGCGATTGCGACGATCAGCGTGGCCGCCAGCTCGTGGTTTTGCGAGCCTCGCGTCGCGTTCGGCGAGCGCAGCGTCAAATTGCGGCGTGGCATTCTTGAGTACGAGCGACCGCGTACGGTGGACGATCCGCGGATAATGGGTCATCCCGCGATTGCAAATCGTATCCGCACCACGACACCGTTCTGGGCGCCGTGCCTTGGGATAGCGCTGATCGCCGGTTGGTTGTGGGATGTGCGTTGCCGCGACCGGCTGGGCATTGTCCGCTGGCTGGTAACATGCCCGACGCTGTTTGTTGTGACACTGTGGCTGACGTCAGGCGCGTACGATCTTGAAAACCACAACTATCTGGCGCCCGGCTCGCTCCTTGTCGCGCAGGGACAGCTGGGGTGGTATCCCGAGGATTTTGGTCGAAGCCCTTTTCGCTTGTGCAGCTACTCAAGAACGCCCGGATGGAATTTCTCCCTGACCAACGAGATCGTCGTGAGTGACGACGAGCTGCGCTTCCCATTGTCGATCATCGCCATCCCGCTCAGTGTAATCATGCTCGCCGCGTGGCGATTCGCGCCGCGCCCGATTCGGCCCGGCCAGTGCCGAAAGTGTGGCTACGATCTGCGCGGCTCGGTTGACCGATGCCCGGAGTGCGGAAAACTGACACGCGATCATGAACACAGCGCGAGGCCCAAGACGGAAGCGAGCGGCCGATGACGAACCCGATGCGGCACTAATCCATGCTGATGCGCGCGGCGGGCATTGTGGGGGCAATGACGGCCGTATCCGTCGTCGCGTTCGCCGGCACATGGTTCTATCACCCAAAATTCGAGCACGGGCAAACGCAAGTGTCTATCAAGCGCGGCGTCGTGAGCGTTACGCGGCCGCTGGCCGAGCCGTTCCGCCCATCGTGTCGCATGGGGGGTGAGCCCGAGGTCATCACGACATGGACCGAATCGGCGCCGCTTTGGCCGTTGGTTCTGCTGATGGCGATCAGCGCCGTCTGGCTGTGGGACATTCGTCGGCGCGGGCGCATAGGCATGTTTCGATGGTCGCTCACGGCGGCGGCGCTGATCGCGTTCACGTTCTGGGTTTCATCCGCGCGGATCGGATATCGCGGCGCGATGTTCGGAATGTCAATCATGATTTCCGAGGGCCAGGTGATTTGGATGCCGGACTCGCTCCTGTGGAGGGTGAGCGAACGCGCGTACAAGTTGTCATTCTGGGGACCGATCGAGTACGAGTATTCTGCCCGTTTCCCGATGGTCCTCGTCGTCGCGCCGATCGCGGCACTGGCACTCGTCGCATGGCGATTCGCCCCGCGCCCGATCCGGCCGGGCCACTGCCGAAAGTGCGGCTACGACCTGCGCGGTTCCGGTGACCGATGCCCGGAGTGCGGAACGCGAACGCCGGCAGGGGCTCCGGCGGCTGCGATCGTCGCGGAGGATCCGCACCGCGCGACGGGGCGCGCATGACCGGCGCGATGCTGGCACTGATGCTGTTCGCGGGGCTGATCCTCGTGCTGATCCCCGTGATGCTGATCCTCATCGCCACGCGGCGGATCGGGCGAGCGCGAATCACTTCGGCCGAAATCGATCCGCTCTGCCCGGAGTGCGGCTACAACGTGAAGGGTCTGCCGCGGCCGATCTGCCCGGAATGTGGGACGCCGTTCGATCTGGACGAAATCAACCGTCCGGCGATGGGGATGCCAATTCCGATTGTGGAGGAGGCGCCGCGCCCCCGGCCGGGTCGGCGCCGCCGGCCGCGTCGAGATCAGTCGACCCCGAACAGCGTCGGCCCGGTGCTGGCGACCGTGGGGGCATTGACGTGCCTGATGAGTCAGGCGGGCCGCGACCAAGCGGACTCGATGGACCTGACCGGCCTCGGCGCAGCGCTAATGCTGGTTGGGGCGCTAGTGTGGCTGATGGGCCCGTCCCGGACCGGCGCCAACGATGCGACCGCGGAATCGGATGAAGAGGGCGACGCGTGAACAAGCGAGACGCGACCTGCCGCCGCATGATCCGCCGAATCCGCTGGCATGCGTCGCACGTCAGGGCAAGTCAGAATACCGCCATGGTTCGGCTGGTGATTTCATTCGCGCTTGGCTCCATTCTCGTCGGCGGATGCCCGCGACCGGCGGTTCGGTATATCACGGTCAATCACGATGGCGACATCATGGCCGTCGGCGCGCAGCGGCGAACGCTGACGCGTATTCCTGAGCTGCGCGGCGGCGCCCGCTCCGCATCGCTTTCGCGCGATGGCCGGCTCGCGGTGGCGTCTGATGGCTTCGTCGCCGTCCATGACCTGGAAGGGCGCCGGATCGCACGCGCGAACGAGACGGGTAGCGCGACGGTCGCCTGGTCAAATGACGGCCGGCGGCTGGCCGTCGCCAATGAGCATTCGGGGAAGCCGCTTGAAGTGGTGTTGTATACACCGGCGTTGGAGAAAATTCGCACTTTTGTGACGGAGGTGGCGGGACCGCGCGCAACCCACGCCGATCTGTGCGTCGTTTTGAGCTGGGCGCCGGATGATCAACGCCTCGCGGTGAGCGCGCTTGATCCGGGCGAGCAACCCGCGAGCGACGACGACACGGCGCAGTGCGTCGTCATTGACGTCCAAACCGGCGCGATGACGACCTGGCCCGATACGGCACGCGTCTACTTTCTGGGCACTGACCGTGTGGCCGCGCTGCGCACCGCCCCTCCGCGCGGCGAAGGGATTTTCCAGATCAAGAACGGTCGCTTTGAGCAAGTGCGGCGATTCGCCGGCGGCTGGATCTGCGCCGGCGGGCCCGGCTACGTCGCGGTCATGGCGCTGCACTTCGAACCCTTCAGGCTCATCACGGCTTCCGGCACGGTACGGCTATTCGACCCCAACGGGGCGTCGCTCGGCCAATACCCGGGCGTCGTGGTGCACAGCGCCCCAATCGCGCTGGACATCTGGAACGCCCTTCGGCCCCTTGATTTGAAGCCCAACCGGCGCCGGAACTGACCAACGCTCGCCCTGTGGGGCCAAGAACCAGCGCCGGCAATCGCCACCGATGAACTATAAATTGGTGAGCGTTTTTTTTCGTATCTGCATTGATACGGAAAATGTTTGGTATACAATACTATCACTTGGCGGATACCATGAAGAAAGGCACCGACCTCCCCGAGATAATCCGTGAAGATCGAGCACTTTAGCGAGTTCAAGACCGGTCGCTTGGTCCCGATAACCAATTATCGGGGGTATCCGGACTGGGCTTTCATCCCGCAGGCGCTCCCGCCCGCCATCACAATGACCAATACGCTTTGGTCATTGCTAAACGAGGCGACCCGCAAGGTCGAGCGGCTTAACGGGCTCGGATCTGGGCTTCCGAGTCCGTCCCTGCTCCTGAGGCCGCTGCAGCGGCGGGAGGCCCTGACGTCAAACAGCCTGGAGGGGACATTTGTATCGCCCAGGGAACTTCTGCTGTTTGAAGTGGAGAAGTCCGCTACTCCCACCGGCGCTGATCCAGCCGAATCGACCGACGCCCGTAGGGGGGATTGGATCGAGGTAGCAAACTACGACCGCGCGCTCCAGCGCGGGTCAGCAGAATTGAGGTCCGGCCGCCCCTTGGACATCGCCCTGCTCTGCGAACTCCACAGCCTGCTCCTCAGGGGGGCGCGCGGCCGCCACAAGAACCCCGGCATCGTACGCGACTCGCAGGTATACGTCGGCGTTAGCGGCCGCTACATCCCACCCCCGGTATCGGAGCTGGACGCCGCGCTGGCGAACTGGGCGTCCTACCTGACCGAGACCAACGATGTCGACCCCTTGATCCGGGCGTATATCGCGCACTATCAGTTCGAGGCGATCCACCCATTTATGGATGGGAACGGTCGAATCGGTCGCCTGTGGCTGTCCTTGACGTTGCAGCGGTGGCTGTCCCACAGCCAGGCATGGCTCTACATGAGTGAGTTCTTCGAGAAGCACCGGAAAGACTACATTGAGCGTTTGTTTCGCATCAGCACGCATGGGGAATGGGCCGAGTGGATTGAGTTTTGCCTGATTGGCACTCGCGAGCAGGCGGAAACATCAATTGCGAGATGCGAGAGGCTCAACGCCCTGAAGGCTGACTACCTCCAACGGGTCAAGGGTGGGCGCTCACGCGATATCATTGAACTCCTGTTCGACAACCCATTCATTGACGCGCCGCGACTCACGAGACTCCTGGGCGTGTCTCAGCCAACAGCGCGGAGCGACATCATGGAACTGGAGCAGGCTGGGATCCTGACCCATATCACGGAAACCAAGAGCCCAAGGGTCTTCGTCGCGATGAACATCTTCCACACGGCCTACGACCGCGAGCCTTCGTGAGACGTAACGGCTGTTCGGCCCCCTACGGTGTTTTGGGTTTTCGATCGGCGGTCGCGATTCGTGCGGACGTGCGGAACAACAAAAAAAGCGGCCCGGCCAGCGCCGAAAACCGCTTCACGCCCCCAAGGGGAGTCGAACCCCTGTCTCCAGGATGAGAACCTGATATCCTAGGCCACTAGACGATGGGGGCTGTCTAACGAGCCACGGAGTCTAGCAACGCGGCAATTCTCAGTCAATTTTCGGGCCGTTACTCCCCTCTCCGGCGGACCGATTCCGCCACTGTTCACAGAATTCTGACGCCCGCCGGTGGTCGGCGACGAATTGATGTCGCCGCCGCTTGGCCGGGGTCGGCCAAGGAGTCACATATGGCTGAAGAGGCGGCAAGCGCGTCAGTCGCCGACGCGCCAACGGGAAGGCGCGCGGGGACGGGGCTGATCTGGCTCGGGCTGCTGCTGGCGCTGGCCGCGCCGGTGGTCTACATGCTGCTGCTGGACAACCCGTTTCAGCGGGCGACCGGCGCCGTGATGTTCGGCATGCTGATCCTGGCGGCGATCGTCGGGCTGCTCGGAGCGCAGCGCAAACGGCGGCTGTGGGGGTGGATTGTCGGCGCCCTGCCGGCGGCGCTGCTCGCCTTCGCCGCGGTGGGGTTTACCGCTTTCGCGAAACTGCCGGCGGAGCAGGGCGCGATACAGGTCGGCGATGCGCCGCCGATGTTCACGCTGGCGGATCAGACCGGACGCCCGGTAGCGCTGGCGACCGCGATGCGCGGCGGGCCGCAGCTGCTGGTGTTTTATCGCGGGTTCTGGTGACTGACGTGCATGTCAGAACTCCGCGGGCTCGGAGTCATACACGAGGAACTGGCGAAACGCGGTGGCGGCGTGATCGCGATCTCGGTCGATACGCCGGAGGAATCAAAGCGGGTGGTGGAACGGAACAAGTTGCCGTTCCCGATCCTCAGTGATCCGGATCTGGCGGTGATCGACGCGTACGGGTTGCGTCACGCGGGTGGCGGGCCGGATGGCGGCGACATTGCGATCCCGGCGCACTTTCTGATCGGGGCTGAGGGACGGATACGCTGGAAGCGCGTCGCGTCGCGGATTCAGGACCGATCGGATCCCGAGACGGAGTGGGAAGAGATTCGCACTTCGCTGGAAAAGCGATGACACATTCTGCAAAGGAGCGCCGATGAAACGTTTTTCGACGATGACGACCGGCATGTTGTTTGGCCTGGCGGTAGTGACCGGCTGCATGCAGGACGCCGGCGCGCAGCAGACGGACGATGACCCGACCCTGATGCAGCAGATTCTGGACGTCGTGGAGACGGAACTCGACAGTCGCGATCTGCAGGGCGCGATGGGCGAGAAAGGCGACACCGGCGCGACCGGGCCGCGCGGGCCGGCCGGAGCCAAGGGCGAAACCGGCGCCACCGGCGCGACCGGACCGGCTGGGCCCGCCGGACCGGAAGGCGCATCGCCGTTCGAGCTACAGGGCAGCGATGCGGTATTGGCGGGCACGGTGTTCGCGGACGCGTTTTCGAGCAATAGTCCGCTGCTGCTGCAAACGGCGGGAACGACGCGGATATTCGCGGATGACGCGACCGGCCGGGTGGGCATCGGCACCGACGCTCCCATCGCGGACCTGCATGTCGCCGGATCAATCCGCGCCCAAGGTGACGGCGCGGGGCTATCGATCAACCCGTCAACCGACACCGTTTCGCTCAGCTTCAGCGGCGGCGGCGGCGGTTCGAGCATCGCGACCATCGGCTTCTCGACATTCCGGTTTGTTAACCCGCTCGTGGGCATCGCGCGCGATCCGGTGACGAATCGACTTGAGGTAAACGGGGCGGCTTCAAAGACGACCGCGGGCGACTGGCTGGCGAACTCGGACGCGCGCATCAAGACCGATGTGCGTACGATCGACGGCGCGCTGGAGACGCTTGACCGAGTGCGCCTCGTTCGATTCCGCTACACAGACGCGTATCGGACGGCACATCCATTCATCAAGGAACACGAATATCTGAACGTCATCGCGCAGGAGTTTCGCGAGGTGTTCCCGGACTTTGTGCAGGACAGCGGCGACAAGCTACCGAATGGCGACGGGATCCTGCAGGTCGATACGTATCCGCTGACGATTTACGCCGCGGCGGCGGCCCAGGAGCTGCACACGATCGCCAAGGCGCAGGCGGCGAAGATCGACGCGCTGACGGCGGAGAACGCGTCGCAGCGGCAGCGGCTGGAGGCGCTGGAGAGCCGGCTGGCGGCGTTGGAAGCGCTGCCGCAATAGGTCGCGGGTCCTGGGCGAGGCGGGCGCCACTTCCGTCATTCCCGCGCAGGCGGTTCTCTCGTCATTCCCGCGCAGGCGGGAATCCACGGAGTAAAAGAAACGTTAGGAAATCAACGGTCTTGGTCGTCGTGGACCCCCGCCTGCGCGGGGGTGACGAACAGGGATGGGCGCCACTTCCGTCATTCCCGCGCAGGCGGGAATCCACGGAGTGAAAGAAACGTCAAGGAAATCAACGGTCCTAGTCGTCGTGGCCCCCCGCCTGCGCGGGGGCGCCGAACAGGGATGGGCGCCACTTCCGTCATTCCCGCGCGCGTGACGATTCAAGAATAGCGCCACTTCCGTCATTCCCGCGCAGGCGGGAATCCACGGAGTGAAAGAAACGTTAGGAAATCAACGGTCCTGGTCGTCGTGGCCCCCCGCCTGCCCGGGGGCGCCGAACAGGGATGGGCGCCGCTCCCCTCAATCCGCCGCCGATCGCTGGCCAAAATCGTGCGCCGCCTGCACAATCGCCAGACCATGCCCAAGCGGACTGCGAAATCGAAGACGAGCAAGAAACGCGCGGCCGGCGCGGGGACTTCCGCGAAGCCGGCGGCTGCCGGCCAGAAACCGCGCGGGGCGCGACCCGCGGCAAAGCGATCGCGCGAGTCGAAAGCCGCGCGGGCGGCCCGCGCGGATGCGATCCTCGCGGCGCTGCGCGCCACGTATCCGGAGGCGGCGTGCGCGCTGCGGCACGCCAGCGCGTTCGAGCTGCTGGTCGCCACGATTCTGTCGGCCCAGTGCACGGACGAGCGCGTGAACCAGGTGACGCCGGCGCTGTTCAAGCGTTTCCCCAACGCCGCCGCACTGGCGGCGGCGGAACAGAGTGAGCTGGAAGACCTGATCCGTTCCACCGGCTTTTTCCGCAACAAGGCGCGCAACCTGATCGGGATGGCGCAGCGCGTCGTCGCGGACCATGACGGCGAGATCCCGAGCGACATGGACGCGCTGCTGACGCTTCCGGGCGTTGCGCGGAAGACCGCGAATTGCGTGCTCGGCTCCTGGTATCAGCAGAATGTCGGGATCGTCGTGGATACGCATGTGGGTCGGTTGGCGCTGCGACTTCGGCTGCTGACCAGCGCCCGGGATGACAAGGACGCCGTCAAAATCGAGCGGGACCTGATGCCGCTGTTTCCGCGGGAATCATGGACGTTTCTGTCGCACGCGCTGATCGATCACGGGCGGGCCGTATGCCTGGCGCGCAAGCCGCGGTGCGAGAGTTGCGTTTTGGCGGAGATGTGCCCGTCAGCGGGAATATCCGAAGGATGATCCTCGCGTCCCGCCTGCTCGCGGATGGGCTGCAATTCGCCCGACCGCAATGGGCCCTTTTCGCGCTGGCGCTGGTCGCGCTGATCGCCGTCGCGCTGCGCTGGCGCGGCGCAACCGCCGCGGCCCGGCGACGGGCGCTGATGGCGGCGGCGCCCCTGATCGCCGTTGGCTGGCTGCTTTCCATGCTGGACACCTCGCAGGCGCGTTTTGCGCTGGCCGCGCTGCTGGTCGCGGTCGCGCTGGGCGCCGCCTGGGGTGGGTATCGGCATGTCGGGGGCGTCATGCCCGCGTTCGTGGCGGGCGTCTGTGTGATTGCTCGCGGCGTCGTGTGGGTCGGAGCCCTGCTGCTGCTGGCCGGGCCGGCGTGGGAGTCGACCGAGGTGCACTGGCGCAAGCCGACGCTCGCGCTGCGTTTCGATCAGTCGCTTTCGATGAATCTCAGCGACGCCGACCCGCGTGACAGCGACCGTCCCACGCGGGCCGCGATCGCGAACGCGGCGCTCAAACGCGCGGATGGCGCGTTTTCGCGGCTGCGTAATCATTTTGAGGTCGACGCCCGCGATCTGGAGGGAGCGCCGCTTGAGGCGCCCTATCGGCTGGCCGCCGCCCGGCCCGTTACGCCGTTGGCGCAGAGCCTGTCGGCGGTGGCCGCGATCGGGCCGGAGCCGGCGTTGTATGTCGTGCTGGTCAGCGACGGAGCGGAGACTGCGGCTGATGCGAGCGGTGTGCGAAACGCGGCGCGCGGTCTGGCGGAGCAGAATGTTGGCGTGCTGACCTTTGGCGTCGGCGCCGCGCCGGAGCAGCGCGTCCATGTCGAGTTCGATCCGCTCGACGCGCCGGCGCGGGTCGGGTTGCGGGACAAGCTGCCGATCGGCGTTTCCGCGCGTATCGCAGGCTGCGACGGCGCGCGCGTCTCGCTGGAACTGGCGCTGGAGGGACAGACGCCCGAGCGGCGGACGATCGCGATCACGAGCGACGGGCAACGCGTCGCGGAGCGTTTCACGTTGCGACCGGCGGAAGCCGGCGTGCGGCGGGTGACGGCGCGGATCACGCTACCCGAGTCTCTTGGGGGCGACACGTTCGAGCATTCGGCGCTGATCGACGTGCGCGATGATGCGTTGCGCGTCGTGGTGGTTGAACGCGCGCCGCGCAGTGAACTGGGCTTCACACTGCGGGCGCTGCGATCGGATACGAACATCACGGCGGAGTCGCTGTTGCTCTCCACGCGCAGCGCCATCGAGGCGTCGGCGACGATTCCATGGGACGCGTATGACGTGATCGTGCTCGGCGCGCTGCGGCATGAATCGCTGCCGGACGACGTGGCGCGCCAGATCGTGGAGGCGGTGCGCGAGCGCGGCGTCGGGCTGCTCATCGCGGGCGGGGCGGACATGCTGGCGTCCGCGCAATTCGCCCGCGGGCCGTTTGCGGCGGTGTGTCCGGTCGCGTTGCCGGCCCGCCCGCGCGGCGACCGGCTGACGACGGTGCGCGTGAGTGACGCGGGCGCCGCGCATCCGGTCTTCGAAGGAACGGACATCGCCACGTTTTTCACGGCGACGCCGGCGGTTGAGGCGGCGGTCACGTTGTCGGAGACCAAATCGATCGCGACCGCTCTCGCGGCTGACGCGGATAACGATCCCCTGCTGGCGACGCACGAGTTTGGGCGCGGGCGGGTCGCGGTGGCGGCGTGGGACACGACCTGGCGCTGGGCGCTGGCGTCCGATGCGGGGTTTGCCGCGCATCAGGCGTACTGGCGCCAGCTCGCGACATGGCTGGCGAATCGTCGGCCGACGGCGTGGGCGCATGCGGATCAGCTCGACTACAACGCCGCCGGGCTGCGCGACCGAGCGCAGGAGGTTTTGCTGACTGCCGGCGTGAGCGGCCTCGGCGCCCAGGAACTGGGCCGGGCGGGGCTGACGGCCAGGTTTACGATTCGCCGTCTGGGCGGCGCGGACGATCCCGGCGCGGATGGCCCGGATGGTCCGCTGGAGTGGGATGTGCCCGCGGAATCGACCGACGCCGGCTGGCGGGCCCGCTGGCCGGGGGCCGAAGTTTCAGCGCCACTGCCGGGTGAGTATGAGGTCGTGGCGCGGTTCTCGGGACGAGCGGACGGCGCCGCGGCGGGCGCCGGACTGAATCTGCGCGCGAACACGCGGTTTCGCGTGCTGGCGGCGGAAGCGCTGGAGTTTCGGCCGCCCACGGCAAACGCGCAATTGCTACGCGAGATCGCCGAGGTTACGCGCGACGCCGGCGGCGCGTACTACGACGTGGGGGCGCTGGCGGAAACACTTGAACGGCTGAGCGCGACAGATCGGCGGCGTCGCGATGAGGTCACACTCCGATTCGACCCGGCGCGGCGCGACCCGTGGCTGATCTTCGGCGTCATCCTCAGCGCATGGGCGTTGGAGTGGGCGTTGCGAAAGCGATTCGGGCTGCCATGACGCGCGATTACTTGGCGCCGCCGCCCAGGCGCAGGTCCAGCGCGTCCTTGACGATTTCGTTGACATTCCCCACGCCGAGACCCTCTTCTTCGTCGTTCCCGTTGATACCGGCGACCGAGCCGAGGGCCCGGAACTCGACTTCGGCCCAGTTGTCCATATTCGGGATGATCTCGCCCGTGTTCGGGTTGTAGACCCAACCCACATCCTTGGACTCATTCGGCAGCGGGGGGCTGTTATCCACGTCGATCAAGATCGCGTTCTTGCCGGAGTGCGGTCCGACCGGCACCTCCGGAATGCGTTCGATGTATGGCCCGAATATGTAACTGGCGTTCTTCTTTGCGCTGACGTCGCCGTTCTTGGCGCTGTACTGTGTGAGCTTGTCGGCGAATCCGACATCATCCGGGCCGGGGAAGACGCCTCCGTGCTCAATCGCGTAGTACTCGATCGCCTTGCGGATCGTGACCAGATCGGATGCCAGCCGCGCGATGCGGGCGTCGCGTGAGCCGTTGGCGAAGCGCGGAATCGCCATCGACGCGATCATGCCGATGATCACGACCACCACGACCAGTTCCACGAGTGTGAAACCGCGTCGCCGATCAGATGTTGACGTTACAGCGCTCATCCCGGTTCTCAGTCTCCTGCCGGTCGAGATTATTCAAATCTTCATACGGCCGGGCGACCGGATGGAACGAGATTGGTTTCTCGCGTCCGTGAATCTCACGCGGGCCGGCGGGCCGGGCGCGGTATGGATCAAAGGGGCGCCACTTATCAGCCGGCCCGCCCGCGGCGGATATCGGGTTTCTCGCGCCGCGTGGGAATTGGCCGAATTGATTTGGTACCGGTTGCGCGGGCCCTGCGCGGCGCTTTGCCGCAGGCGTCGTGACAACCGATAAACCCATTGGTCCCGAGGCGCCTTTTTTCGGAGAGACGATGTCGACGCTCGACCAGGCTGAAGTGGACGCGCTCCTGGAATCGGTCAATGAGGCCGGGCCGGGCCGGTTCGGCATGCGCCCCGCCGCCCACGGGGCCGATGTGGCGTTCCGCGATCTCGAGGCGGATGTGTACGACTTCCGCCGCCCGGAACGCGTCAGCAAGGACCAGATGCGGGCGCTGGCTTCGATCCACGAAGTTTTTGCGCGCAATTTCGGCGCGACGTTATCCGGACAGTTGCGCACAATCGTTGACGTGCGCGTCGTCAGCGTCGAGCAGGTGACCTACACCGAGATCATTCACTCCCTGCCGAATCCGACCGCCTTCATGGTGCTGAAAGCGCCGCCGCTCGAGGGGCAGATGTGCCTTGAGATGAGCCCGCTGATCATTTACCCGATCATCGACCGCATGCTCGGCGGCGCGAGCAACTCGACGTACATCCCGCAGCGCGGGCTGACCGCGATCGAGTGGCGGTTGATCTGCCGGATTGTCGAGCGGGCGCTGGCGAACCTGTCGGAAGTCTGGCAGAACCTGGCGAACGTGAATTTCGAGCTCGAAGCGACCGAGAGCAACCCGCAACTGGTGCACATCGTGGCGCCGAGCGAAGTCGTGGTGTTCATCACGTTCGAGATCAAGCTTGGGCAGTCGGCCGGCACGATGGCGCTGTGTGTGCCGTTCAACACGATTGAAGGCGTGCTCAGCCATCTCACGTCGCAAAGCTGGTTCTATCGCCCCAAGCCGGCGACCGAGAAGCAGACTCAGCGGATCACCCGCAACCTTGCGCGCTCGACGGTGGAGTTGACGGCTTTCCTCGGTCAGACGCGCGTGCGCCTCAGCGAGCTGCGGGCGCTGGAGCCGGGGGATCTGCTGCCGCTGGACAAGCGGCACGACGCCGAGATGATCATCCGCATCGCGGGTCATAACAAATACGCGGGAAAGCTCGGCGCCCTGCGCGGTCACCGCGCGATCGGCCTGACCCGCACGGCGGAATTGGACGAATCGCTGTAAGTGTCGGCATGTCCTGGCTAACGCAATAGCGCGCCCAGCGCCGCGGGCGTGGTTTCCGGTTTCTGGCAGGCGTAGTTGCGGCAGACGTACGCCGCCGGTCCATCCCCTACCAGCGTGCGGTCTTGCAGCAACGGCGATCGGGGCGACGCCTCCGGACGCCGCGGGTCCAGCAGCATCATCACACGATTGGGCGTGTACACCTCGCGGGCGGCGCGCAGCAGCTTCTGTGTCGCCGCCTTCGTCGGATCGCCGACGAAGGCGATTTCGGTCGGGCCGACCAGCGCGAACTCAACGCCTTGCAGGAGCTTTTCACTGGCGCCGGGCGCGTTGAGCGCTTCGGGCCCCAGGGCCTCGATCAGGCGCTCGGCGGTCTTGCGCAGTTCTTCGTCACCGGTCATCACGGATAGGCGCAGCAGGTTCATCAGCTGGGTCGAGGCGCCGGACGGCGTAGCGCCATCGCGCATCAGCTGGGCCCGCGTAATCAGGGCCTCGTGGTCATCCGGCGTGAAGTAAAACGCGCCGTTGGATTCGTTATGGAAGCGGCGCAGCGTGGCGTCGTTCAGTTTCGCCGCGCGGTCGAACCAGACCCGATCAAACGTCGCCTCATACAGTTCCAGCGACGCTTCGATCATGCTGGCGTAGTCGGTCAGGAACGCGACATCCGTCGTCGTGTCGCCGCGCCGCGCGCGGAGCAGATGATCGCCGTCCCGCGCCTGGTGGGCGAATATGTCAGCCCCCGCCCGGACGGCGGCGTCGACATAGCGCGGCTCATCTAACGCCGCGCCGCCAAACGCCAGTGATGAGATCATCAGACCGTTCCATTCGCACAGAATCTTGTCGTCAAGGCCCGGTGGCACGCGCTGGGCGCGGATCGCCGTCAGCGTCTCGCGGGACCGCCGCAGCGACTCGCGGGCCGCGTCCACGGTCATGGCATGGGAATCGGCTACGGATTCGAGCGGTCGCTCGATGCGCAGCACGTTTTTCGGCTCGCCCGGCGCGTGTGGATCGGACCAGTTGCCCTGCGGGCGCACATCGTAATAGTCGCAGAACAGCGCGCCGGCCTTTTGATCGAGCGCGGCCATGATCTCGTCGCGCGTCCAGACATAGAACTTGCCCTCCACGCCCTCGCTGTCCGCGTCGCGGGCGCTGTAGAAGCCGCCGCCCGGCGATTGCAGATCCGTCAGCACGTAATCGTAGATCTCGCGGGCGACGTCGGCATACAGCGGATCGGCGGTCAGCAGGTACGCGTTGACGTAGGCGCGACTGACGAGCGCCTGGTCGTACAGCATTTTCTCGAAATGCGGGACGTGCCACTCGCGATCCGTGCTGTAGCGGCAGAAGCCGCCCGCGAGGTGATCGCGAATGCCGCCGTTGGCCATGCTGGTCAGCGTCAGGTCGACCTTTTCCATGATGCGCTTACGGCGCTCCGATCCGGCGGGCGCGCGCGACGCGCTGCGCATCATCAGGTCGAGGGTCATGCTCGGCGGAAACTTGTTGGTCTGTCCGCTCAGCAGCCCGCCGCGCTCGTCGTCCATCGCGCGCGTCAGGTGATCGACGATCGTGTCAATCATGCCGACATCCAGCGCGACCGACGCGGAGGGTCGCGCTGGCGTCAGGCTTTCGGACACCGCCTTCGTGATGGTGGCCGCGTCGCGCTCGATATCCGCCGGGCGTTCGCGCCAGACGCCGGCGATCCGCTCGCACAGATCGCCGAACCCCGGCCGTCCCCAGCGCGAATCGGGCGGGAAGTACGTGCCGGCGAAGAACGGCTTCAGATCGGGCGTGAGCCAGACACTCATCGGCCAGCCGCCCTGGCCATTGTTGAGCATCATTGTGGCCTGCATGTAGATGTCGTCGAGATCAGGGCGCTCTTCACGATCCACCTTGATGTTGACAAAGTGTTTATTGAGAATCGCGGCGATTTCCTCGCTTTCAAAGCTCTCGTGCGCCATCACATGACACCAGTGGCACGCGGAGTAGCCAATGCTCAGGAAAATCGGCTTATTCTCGTCTTTGGCCTTTCTCAGCGCGGCCGGACCCCACTCGTGCCAGTCGACCGGGTTATGGGCGTGCTGGAGCAGGTAAGGAGACGTGGCGTGAATCAGGGCGTTCGTATGGCTGGTTTTGGCGGACGTCATGTGCGGGTCCTCGCTGGTCTGCGCGAAAGCGGACGCGGCAAGTGGGAGTATCAATAAGAGCGGGTTTCGCATGGCGCGCGAGTATATGCGCGATTCGCTCCGGTGGCGGAGAATCAGCGATTCGCGCAAGAAAACGCGGACGCGACCAGCCGAAGCCGATCGCGCCCGCGACAGTGTGCCCTGATCCCGTCAGCGGCGTTTTGCCTTACGGGCAATCCGTGCCGAACACCGCCAGGAAACCGGATAAATCCGCCAGATCGACGTCGCCATCGCCATCAATGTCGGCGCGTGGTCGATAATTCGCATCGCCGCTGGACGATCCGAACGCCGCCAGGATTCCGGCCAGGTCGCCCAGGTCGCGATCGCCGTCGAGGTCGATGTCGCCGTCGCAATCACTGTCACAGTCGTCAGGGATCGCGTTGTTGTTGACGTCATTGTTGACGAGCTGATCGACGTCGCCGACGCCGTCGCCGTTGCAATCCGCCTGATCGGGATTGGCGCTGTTGGGCGCGTTGTCCGAGCTGTCCGGGATGTCGTCATAGTCGCTGTCCGGCGGATAAAGCGCCGTGAGTTCGCCCGACTGCGTGCAGAGCATGACGGCCTTGGCCGCGACCTGCGCGGTCATCGCCGCGTCGCCTTCGACATTCTTGGCCATGTTCTTAAGGTCCATGGCGGTGTTGACGATCTGCTGCGCTTTCGCCTGCTGGGCGGCGGTGGAGTCCGGGTCGCAGTTGACGTTTTCCAGCAACACCTTCGCGAGCCACTCGATATGACACGCCTGGCGCAGGATTTCTGCGGCCTGCGCGGGGCCCGGGGCGGATGTGCCGAGGGCGGTGATGTAGTCCGAAAGCGCGGTGGCCTTCATCTTCAGCGCGCGGTTGACCGCCGCCTTCGTCGGCGACTCCGCCATCCAGTGCACCAGTTTGGCCGCCTTTGTCGCGCCGCCTTCGGTCAGCGAGTAGATCAGGAACCACTGATCCGGCGTGCCGTCCGGCGGCATGCTGGTGTCGCGTTTTTCCAGGCGGCCGATGATCGAGCGGTCATTGCCGCCGGCGGCGTCCTGATCGCCGTCGTCCAGGCGTGTCAGCGTGTAACAGATTGAGCCATCGGCCTTGACTTCGCGCGTCATCTGCGTGGCGGAAACGGTATGACCGTGATCGTCGAAATCCGTTCCGCCCCAGCGCAGGCCGAACTCGACGTCCTGGCCCATCTTCAGTTGCTTGTACAAGTCCTCGGGGTTGAAATCCATCGCCGAGCCGCCGGCCGACCGTCCTTGTCCTTCAACCGTCAGCGGCAACTTGTGCTTGCGAATGTACGCGCGTTTGCCGGGCAGCATGTTCTCATAGCTCGTGCCGGCCCCGGTCATCAGAAACGCCTCGATCTCGTCGAGGACCGTGCTCTTGACGTCGGCGGGGTCGGGCCGCCCGAGGCAGTACATGCGATTGAGCCACACCATGCTGCTGGCGATTGCGCCGGCCGTGCAGGCGCTGGCTTCGCTTGGCTCATCGAGGTCCACCATGTTGAAGCGCGGCCGGTTGACGGTCTCAATCACGGGCGCCGGAACCGGCGCCGGCTCGGGCTGCGCGGGCACGGTGTTCGGCGTCGTCTCAGCGGTCGTGTCGTCGTTGCCGGCTTCGCGGTTGACGACACCCACCGGCGTGGTGAAGAAGTCCGCGGGAATCGGCGTCGGCAGAAAGACGCGATTGCGCGTGACCGAGATGCCCATTGTGACGAAATTCGGATCCACGCCGGCCGGGCCGAGGACGACGTGCGTCCACCAGGTCTGCTGCGGCAGGTCGGGCGCGAAGCCGCCGTTGGCGATAGGCATGTTCTGCACGAGCAACTGGCCATCGACTTCGACGTTCACGAACAACACTTCATCGCCGATGTTCGGGAGCGTGAGGCCGAACAGCGCATCGGATGTCGGGCTGGACAGCGGGAACCCGTCGGTCGTGCGCCAGTCGATCAGGTCGAACAACGTGCCGACGAACGGATCAGACCCGGGATTGAAAATATGCGGCAGGGGGTCAAAGTCGTCGGGAATAAAGTCGCCGTCATAGTCCGGGATACCGCGCTCAGCGATTGGCGTGTCGTCGTCTTGATCCTGCGGTTGACTTAGCGGGGCGCGGTCGGGCGGCGGCGCGGCCCGGTCCGGTGGTCCGGCCCAGGCGAGCGTCGCGATTGCCCCGATCGCAATCGCACAATACGCAGAAGCGGTCAGTGTTCTCATCGCTTTCCTCCGCAGAACGGGTCTAGTGGTTCAGGCGGTAATCGCCCGCCTTGGAAGACGGGGCAGTCGGCCAGGCGGTTACGCGATTCTTACACCGATGCTACTGAAACCGCACACCGGATTCAATGGAAATCATAGGGAGGGATAATACGTCGATCATGGAAAGGAACAGCAGAAAACCGCACGCGCGACCGGCCGGCGATCGCGCGTGCGGGGCGTTTTTTCCGGCTACCCGGGCCTACAGGCAGCTCGTCCCGAAGGCGCTCAGCAGTCCGGCCAGATCAGCGAGATCGATCGTGCCGCTGTTGTCGAAGTCGGCGGAGGGCAGGTAGTTCGGATCGCCGACGGTCGTACCGAAGACGCCGAGGAGCCCTGACAAGTCGCTGAGATCAATATCGCCGTCGAAATCGACATCGCCGATGCAGCCAACCTGTCCCGGCAGCACGGTTTCCACGAACGGATCGGTCGGTCCGCCGATTGGTTGCACATACCAGGCGTCATTGGGATCGGGGACGCCTTTCGCGCGTACCAGCACGTCGTAGTTGTTGAAATCAACGTTCGTGACGAGCGCGCCATTTGCCATTTCGCCCGGCGACAGGGCGCCGGAGGTTTCGAATCGCACGCCGGACTGTGATCGAATGTTACCGTCGGGATCAGGGAGGCCGGCGGGCACATAACTGCGCAGCCAGATGTCGCCGCTCGGGTCGAAGAAATTCGGATCCGCTGTCGGCGCGAGCGAGAAGGGCACGACATCGGCGCCGATCGGATAAATCAGAATCGCGTCAAACTCGGTGAATCGGCCCGGATCGAAAAAGAACGGACGCCGCGGGCCGGATGGCGTCGGCGTGCTGGGTTTTGGCGCCGCCTTGACGGGGCAGATCGTATCGATGCGCCGAATGCGCACATTGTGATACTTTCCAGCGGTCTCGATCGTGTATCCATCGGCGGCGATTTCCTGGCAATCGTAGTACTGGGCAAAGTTAACCGGATCGGCCCGCATGTTCACGCCGCGAGCCGGGATCGGGATCGGGTCGTTGCCGTCATATTTGCGGGCAAGCAGCGCGGCTTTCTTCATCAGGTAGTTCGGGTCCGCCGGGTTCGGCCAGCCGGAGTCGGCCTTCGCGTTGCCTTTGTTTGAATCCGGGTCTGCGAAATACACTGTCATTTTCGGATTGGCGTCTGTCCCGCAATCAACGCCCGCGCCGGTGACGAAGTGGTAGTTTCCGCCGTCGAAGTTCGGGCCGCTCCACCACAGGCAATCAAAATCGTCGGCCGCGAGGCCCGGCCGGCGCGGGTCGGCGGCAAAACGCAGTAGCACGTCCTGACCGTCCTTGAGCTCTTTCTTGTAGATACTGAAGGCGTTGCCGCGTCGGCGCAAGACATCGCCGGCCGCGTTCGTGTAGGTGACGTTGCCGTTGGTCTGATCGACGACATACTGCGTGTACTTCAGTCCGCCGCCGCGCCCGTTCGGATCGGGGCATTCGCGTTCGCCATATCCCTTGCCGTTCAGATAGCCCTGAATGTTTCCGATCGCGGGCCGCAGCTCGAGGATGGCGAGGCAGGACTGAACGAGCCACTCGTTTGGATCGTCGATGTCCGGCGCGTTCATCAACAGGTTCGGATACCCGTTGACCTTGAATGAATACATGCAGTTGGCGAACGCGGTTGGCGCGCACCAGCCCCCGCCCGCTTCCCACGCCAGATTCGGCTCGCACCAGTACTGGTGCTGATAGAAGTCGGGCAGGTCCTTGCGGAAGCCGCGGCCGTTGACGAAGTCGAACCAGTCCGGCGTGCCCGGCGGCGGCGCTGGCGCCTTGACCTGAATCTGCACCGGCAGGTTGTGCGAGAATTCTCTGCTGTTCGGGTCGAGGAACCCGAAGTTGACGACATCGCCTGACCCGAGCGACTGTTGCAGCACGCCCGGGCTGAAAAGCATTTCGCCGGCCGTGTTACTCGTGGTCTGAATCCAGAAGTTCCCGAACGACTGGCCCAGCGCAATCGCGGCGTTCGGGTCGATCGTCGCGCCGACGCCGCCGACACGCCCGGCGCCAAACAGCCAGCCCATGCCGGTCAACGGCACGGCCATTCCGTTCGCGTCAAAAGCGGTATTGAAGAAATCGACACCAACAAACCCGGCGGCAGGTACGGGGATCCCCAGGTTCGGCTCAAATGTGGCGTTGAGGTTCCACCAGCCGGGCCCCGGCAGCGTGAAACACGGGGAGCTGCCGTTGGTGGCGCTGACGAACGCTCCGTTTGGATCGCTGAATTCGATCAGCAGGCACACCGTGCGTTCCGCGGTCGCGTTGTTCCAGACCGCGATGCGAAAACCCGAAAGATCGCGCGTGACGCCCGCGATCGGGTCAGTCGGCCCCAGGCCGAACGCGGCGCGATGTCCCTGGTAGTCATCATGGACCTGGTCGTAATGACACAGCTGACCGAGATTGGGGTCGCCACACGCGGCCTGCGCCGCGGCGAACGGATCGAGCGCATCGGAGCCCGCGAACGCGAACCAGACGAACAGGTTGTTGGGATCGAAGGAACAGTTGGGATCGGTCTCGCAGGGTTGCGGTGTGATCGCGACGTTTGTCGTGAACAAGCCGCCGGTCACCGATGTGAAGTTGTCGTACGCGATCTGGGCGCCGCGCAACGCGACCGATCGAGTCGGCGCGGCGCGAATCTGCCCCGTGCGACTGTCGAGAAATCCGACCGGTTCCAGCCCGTGACCCCCGTGTGAGACCCGCGCGGCGCTCGCGTCGCGCAGCGCGACCGCAGGCGCGGGCGGAGCGGCGACGACAATCGGACACAACATCCCAGTGAGAACGGCGATCGGGTGGGCGCGCAGCGACAAAGGACGCATGGCTTCCTCCTCTGAATGGTTGGGCGCGTCGGAACTGAGCGGACATGACGGGGCCGGATCGACTCGCCCGGAGTGGTTGAATATTAGCTCGAATCCGCTCTCGATCCAATACAATTCATAGGCGCCGCCGCTGGGCGGACTTAGGCGCGCCCGGAATGCGGCGGGTCTCATTATGGTTACGAGAGATTGCCCGGTAGCGAGGGCCAATCAAACGGAGTGAAATCATGGCACGCAACCTCAGCGGCGGACGGCGCGTCTCGGTCGGCACGCTTTTCTTCTTCACACTCCTGAGCGGTCCGTTCGCCGCCGCACAGGTCAGCATCGACGGTATCAGCTTTCGTGAGCGCGTCGCGCTCGACGATTTCGACTTCGGCGCGCCGCGCGGCGCCATCGGCGTGATCGATTACGACGATGACGGTTTTGTCGACCTGTTCATCGGCGGCGGCGCAAACATCGCCAACGGGCTGTATCACAATGTGCCCGACCCCAACATCCCCGACGCCCGCACATTCGTCGACGTCACGGCCGGAAGCGGTCTGGATACGGCCGAGGCGCTGGTGCGCGACGCGGCCGGCGTCCTGACGGCGGACTATGACAACGATGGCGATACCGACGTGTTTCTCGTCGGGCGCGAACTAAGCAACTACGGCCAGCTTTATCGCAACGAGGGCGGCGGGCAGTTTACGAATGTCAGCGTGTCGTCCGGCGTGCGCCAGCCGGGCGGGTTCAATGATTCGGGGAGCTACCTGGACTATGACCTCGACGGCGATCTCGACCTGATCGTGTCGCGCACGCAAGCGCCCTACCGGCATCTGCTGGAGAATGACGGCGCCGGCCACTTTGTGGACGCGTCGGAGCGATTGCCGGCGATCGCGGCGTTTACGCACTGCTATGCGCAGGGGAGCATGGATTTCGACAACGACGGCTACGCCGACTGCTTCCTTGTCACCAATACCAGCGAGGTACTTTTCCATAATGTGCCTGATCCGGCCGGCGGGCGGCGATTCGTGAATGTCGCAGGCGACGTCGGGTATGTCGACCACGGTCCGGCGCCGATGGGCATCGCGTTCGGCGATTACGACAACGATGGCGACTTCGATATCGCGCTGAGCAATGGCACAACCGGGACGTTCTATCGCAACGATGATGGCGAATTCGTCAAGTTTACGCCGTTTACGACCTTCTTCGGCTGGGGCGTGAACTGGCTGGACGTCGACAATGACGGCGATCTTGACTACTTCGGCGCCGGGAGTCACCCGAGCACGGCCAACTTTGACATTCTGCGCCGCAATCAGGGCGCGGGCGTGTTCGATGACATCTCGCCGGCGCTGAACGGCCTGCGCACGACGAGCAAGTTCTCGGCCCAGCTCGATTTCAACAATGATGGGCGAATCGACATCATGACGCTGCTGCCCGCCGTCGGCTCGAATTTCTACGAGAACATTTCCACGACGACCGGGCACTGGCTGCGCGTGCGTTTGATCGGCGACGGGGCCGATGTGAACCGCGACGCTTGCGGCGCGATTGTGCGCATCAGCACGCAGCGCGGGGCGCAGATCCGCCTGCTGTCAATCGGCAGCAGCACCGTTTCCACGGAGGACCCGCGCCTGCACTTCGGCCTGGGCGAGGACGATGTCGTCTCGGAGATTGAGGTGCGCTGGCCGCGCCGCGGCAGTGTCGCCGCGCAGACGGATGTCTATCAGGGGCCGTTTGCGGCGGACCAGTTGATCACGCTCACACCGCGCGGCGTCGTGGGCGATATTGACGGCGATTGCGAAGTGGGCCTTGGCGATCTGGCCGGCGTGCTGGCGCATTTTGGAGAAATCGGCGCGGTTTATGAAGAAGGCGACCTGACCGGTGACGGGGCGGTCGACCTGTCGGACCTTGCGGACCTGCTGTCGCGCTTCGGGCGCAGCTGCGCAGAATAGCGTCGGCGCGTGTCGCGACAATACGCTGCCGCGGCGCCGATCGGTCGAGCGCGCTGCGACCGCCGCCGCGGGATTCTGCGGATCAAGGCCGCCGAAGTCGGGTAGCGATACTCACGCCCCGAAGGGGCGCCGGACAGTAGCCACGGGTGAAGCGAGGTCGGCGCAAGCCGACCGACGCGTAACCCGTGGTTCGCTTGATTGTGACTCGCCCCGAAGGGGCGAAGGAAGCGGACCAAGTCGCCGACCCACCGCACACGCCGCGTCCCCCCTGCCCCTTCGGGGCAGCATGTTCCGCGCTCGCATTCCACGGGTTGCGCCGCGGTCGGCTTGCGCCGACCTCGCTCCACCCGTGGC
>CAZGTH010000018.1:0-83665 GCA_964528455.1 uncultured Planctomycetales bacterium
AAGAAGACACGCCAAGAGACAATAGGTCAGCATAAATATGAGGCATTACACTAGCGCGGCGCCAACATTGCGAAGACACTCTACCGCATCTGCTCGCAGAGTCGCGACATCCAATCGCGAAGCTCCCTCGTACTTCGAACGCAAGCTCGCCAGGGCCTGACTGAATGAGAAGCGGGCTCCGTGTCCTCTTTCGAAGTCCTTGATGAACCAGGCCATTTCGGAAAGCAAAGCGTCTCGAGGGGTCATCGTCGCGGAGCGAAAGACGGGATGCTTGTCGTTGAGCAGGAACTGCCAGATACCCCCTGTGTCGCGCTGCATGGCCCACGGCACGGACGAATCTCCCAGTGCGGGGTCGTCTGCCTGCACGGAGTACGCCTCGACCTCAAAACGTTGGCCAGATAGGTCGTCGACAAAGGTATCGCTGAGGGATGGAAGCTTGAAACGTGTCAGCTCGGACTCAGTTACACCAGTGGTGCGTGCGTCATCACCGTCCGGATCACCTAGTGTGTCACTCTCAGCGTCGGTGTCGGAGACGCCTTCGGACGGGCGGTCCGCGCCCGTGTCCGGCGTCAATAGGGCGCGCTCTGCTTCCTCGATAAGTTCCCACCACTTGTCGTCGGTCTGGAACTCGGAGGTGCCGTCGTGAAATCGCTTCGACATTGCGAGGGCACGATCATTGTCGGGCACAACCAGGATCTTCGACCAAGCCCCTGCCATTCTCTTATTATGAGGGCTTGACCGACGGAACGCCTGAAACAATCGGAAGAGCGGGGATGTGTTCTCGGGTGCTCCGAGCCGTGAAGCGATGTCGGGGCGCAGCGGTCCTCGTCCACGAACGATGTCCATCATCTCCTGCCACGCTGCGTCTTCCCGCACAAACCGATCCTTAGTGTACGGGACTCGACAGTGATCAATATGTACCTCACCTACGATTCGTCCCCGGCCACGAGGGTCATCAATCGGATACTCAACATCATCGCTGTCGGTGTCTTCTCGATACCAATTAAACAGGTCCTTGTTGCCGAGTTCGAGTTTGCGACCATTCCGCAGAAAGTCGACTCCGAAATCACTCTGATCGAGATATCGCTGGATTCCTAGCCAGCCATGTACCCTACGTTCACGCGTCACAACATCGCCGAGTTCCCCGCAGAATGGACATGCGGTCTCATTCGCGGGCAGCCAATTCCAACACTGCTGGCAGAAGGGGCGAGGGTTAAGTCGAGTATCGAATGATTGAAATGCATCTATCACACCGTGTCGCGCCGTGTCCACACTCCGCGTCTCATTCCCTGGACCGCCCCACACGCAGTGCCTTCGCGGTACCACCTGACGTCCATTGAAATCCAAACGGAAGGTGGTTGGTACGCCGCCAGGAGCGAGCATGGCCGAGTAGACCCTCGCGAGGTGTCGAGTGATTGTGCTTCGGTTGTTGGCGCGCGCGAACCAATCGCGCTGTTCAGGCTTCAACCGTGTCACTTCGATCTCGGTGCCGCAGGCCGCAGGATCGGGCTTCGCGCGAACCATCGCGGGCGTCACGAATGACTCCTGATTGGTAAGGCGGTCAAAGTCGATTTCCATGCCAACCCACTCACGATCCCCGGAGCACGTGGTCCAAATCATGGTTCGTGTTCCCAGGCGTGCAGTTGCGATGTTGAACCCCATGCCAAATAAGCCGAGGTTGTTAATCGGATCGTGGCTCGTCCACCCCGCGCGAGCGGCGCGTTCCAGAGTGCCGATGTCCATGCCCGGTCCGTTGTCTCGGATCGTCACCGTCCCACTGGAGTCGGCGCTCGTAGGAACATGAACGGCAATTCGCGCGTCGACGGTCGGCGTATTCGCTCGCTGCGTAACAAGGAAAGCGTCGACGGAGTTATCGATAAGCTCCGCGATGCAGCGCCATTGCGGCAGGACAATCTCACCCAGCATCGCCAGGATGCGCGGGTGTGGCGTAAGGTCGAATCGACGGTCACCGGGTCGTGGCGTGGGCATCGAGGGCAATTCCCTGCTGGCTGGTAGTGTGCTTACGATTTCAGCCCATCAAGTTACCAATCCAGGCGGCCACGTCCAGTCGCTTGTTCCGAACGGAGGGACCAAACAACACCCGAACTGACGCTATGGCAAGATCGGCGACGTGGAGCCGATGCCATCCCGCGTTCACGCGAGCCGCCTTGAAGGCCATGGAATCTGGTCGCAAGGAAGGAATACTGACGTGCCATCTGCGCTACCCCACACGGGCCAGTCTCTCGCCCAAGAGCCGGGCCACAGTCGAGGAGCTCATGGGTGTCGGGAAAACCGTCGGTTCTGTCGCTGCGGCGACGACGAGATCCCCCTCGCCAAGCGCAGCCGGGCCTCGACACGGTCGTCGACGACGAGGACAAAGCGGTACGACCAATGCGAAAAGGCGCATCCTGAACTCCGATCTAGTTCACCCCTCCGTTGCCGTCGCCCGCTTCAATTCGTCAAAGACGCTCAGATTGCGAGGTGTGATGTGGCGGATCAGCGCTCGCGTCGATAGGCTGGTGGGAGAGGCAGCACGTGGACAGCCACTACCCAGTTGCAGGTGCAGCTCTCCCGCTCCCGCGCGAACTTGGTGGTAGACAACTTGTGGCGACACGCTCAATAATACCAGCGTTCGCCCCATCGAAACGATGGCAATAGTCGCAACCCATGCTGGTGGATGACACTCATGGCTCGTCAGTATTCTACGAAGACGTTTCTGCGCAGGGTGCCGAACTCACTTCTGGCTGAGTACTTTCGACGGCGCGAGATCGACCTGGGGATCGAATGGCTGGGTTTAGCGGAGACGGACGTCGACTCCATTGTCGAAGCGCTCCAGGGTTTAGCGGATGGCGAATGTGGGGCGGTTGAAAGCGACTTTTCCATGATCAACGAGCTCGCCTGCGGGGCCGGTGTTCGGGCGATTCTTGAAGAGGGGGCTTTCTGGGGCGAAGACTGGGGCGCGGCGTTCGAGAAGATGGAGAATGACTATGCCCGGGCGCTTTGGACGTACCTCAACGAGCCGCGACGCTTTGAGGTTGCCGGCGCGTTCCATCAGATGGACCGCTACGGCGGCTGGTGGCGGCGTTTTGTCGGCGAGCGGTTGGAACCGGACACGGAATCGGATAGTCTCATGGCGCTCGCGGCCGAACTTCGCGAAGTCTACCAGCGACAAGGACGCGGCCGCCATTGCCATGTCGACGCGTACCTCCGCCATGATCCCGAGCGGTACTGTTTTTTCGCCTATCCCGAAGATATCGCGACATCCGACCTTGGTTACGATGATGACGGTTGCTTCGTCCGTCGACCTTACCGGTCAGCGTTCGAACTCGTGTTCGTGTACCGCCCGGAGGGTGGGGTTGTCGAGATCCACGCGGAGGGGGTAAAGAAATTCAAAGAAGCCCTCGCAGAAGTATTCTGTAGAACGGTCCTCGGACTCACTGGACTGCCGGAGGAGGGCGACCGCGCCCCATTTGATTTGTCGCCGCTCAAGGACCCGAAGTTCCCATTTCATACCGATCCTATTGATGGCGTTTTGAGCGTCGAGTTGAAAATGCTACGCTTGGATCTGCCGCTTGACCGAGCGAAAGGCGGCTTCCGGCGGATCATCATTTCCGCTGAGCCACTACCCGCCTCCCCGCAGGCAGTGCACCTACTGCTCGATGAGGTTCTCGACCGCCGCAATGTGCTTGATGAAGCATTGATCTCACAGGCCAAACTGCGGTTCACGTTTCGCCCGGAGGACGGGCGTCGTCAAAAAACGCTGACTTTTGACGTCACTTATCCAGACCGTTGTGCTCTGAAGGACGATCGGTTCGACCAGATTGCGAAGAAATACTTGAAGCGCTGGGGCATCGCCCGTGACTAGTGCACTGCGGCGAATCCTGTTCCGCTTGGACCGGCAGGAATCGCCTGCCTTTACGGCGGCGGAAGTGAAGCAATGGCCGCCGGGGTTCGCCGAGTCGCTGGTCGAGGCCGGACTCCTGCGGCCGATCGCGCCTGCCGATTCTCTTGTTTGCGACAGCTGCCCGGACAGATGCGTGATTACGCCCGATTTGCGCAAACGGCCCGGTACGGGCGAGACAGTCGGGGTATGGCAGTGTTCTCGGGAAGACTGTGGGCGAGTCACCGTTGATCTAAAGCAGCTGCAACAATGGGAGCCGAGCCTTTTCGGGCTCGCTGATCTGCTGGCGGCACGTTTGGGACTCAGCGGGTCAGTCTTAACCATTGTCGACAACCGCATCCTATGGCTGGGGAGTTTCCCCAGTTCTGACGGCAATGTCGATGTGTTCCTGGGACGCGGGCTTCGATGGGCGGACGCCGGTTCGCTGGTCGAAGATGCCGGGCGACTTGCGAGCGCCACGCATCGAGTGCTCATCGTGGTGGCTGACTGGCCTGTGGCGCACGAATGGACAGGGCTTCGGTTGGAGACGACATCGCTCGCCGAGTTGGCGGTGTGGGACTCGAAGACGTCGCGTTGTGAAATCGGCGCGATCAAAGGGGTTCTTCAAGCGACTCGCCGATCGGGCGCAGAGCAATGGCTCTCGGTTACCGAGTGCGCAGAGCTCTTGACGACTGACATCGACGGACTCACATTGTCCGAGGCGCGAGCGCGCGTTTCGGGCGCAGCGACCCGGGGCCGATTCCTTACGAACGGTAAGACCTGGAGGGAGCGACGGATTGAGCCCGTGAGTTTCGACGCGTGGCGGCTGAGGCAGCGCGAACGCGATCTCGATTCGCGCGATTAGTCGGCGCTTTCCCCCGATGTCCGCACAATGTCGTTAGTCGCCGAAAAAAAAGTTGCATCTGTTGCACGTTGCCGCGCGGTGCGCACCGCGCTCCGCCAGAAAAAGCGGCAGGACGCGCGCGACCGATGTTAAGCCTTGCAAACCGCAAACCCCGCTGGTAGCGTTGTTTCCACGCCTCGGCCACACGCAGGTTTCGATTTGTAAACCGCAGGTTGTGGGTTCGAGTCCCACCGGTGGCTCTTGACGCAAGTCGGCCAAGCAACGGGCACTCATCCCCATCTACGCAACTGCGAATGTTCGTCCGGCAGCTTCGCCAGAAGCTCGAGGACGATCCCGCCCAGCCCAAACACCTGCTGACCGAAGTCGGCGTCGGATACCGGTTCAAGCTGGAATGACCGATCACGGCGGCGTCGCTTGGCGTCGGCGTCTCGCTCGCACGGCTGAGCTGCCAAGCTCGCAAACCGTCGTAGCAAAATCCGACGTCGCAATCCACCTGGCGATTCTCGTCGCGCCCGGGCTGGAGCCCCGCGACCGTGCGAACGAAGAACGCACCCGCCTTGGCGCCGACCGGGAGACGCAGGCGGGTTGGTTTCCAGCGGCTTGTTTTGGCGTCCCGATCAACTGCCGCGTCGTGGGGTCAAGGCCGGCTTCGGCGGGCCAGCAGGGTCGCTCCGACGGCGATGAGCGCCAAGGACGCCGGCTCCGGGACGGGGCTTGCGAGACGGAAGCCGTCGCTGATGAATCCGAAGGATGCGTCGGAGAAGTTCTGGAAGGTCGATCGAAGAAGGAACTCGTTGCTGTCGAACGCGCCGCCGCGGATCACGCGCGAAACATCAAGCAGCGTCTCGTTCCATTCCCATACGTTGCCATTCATGTCGAACGCGCCATAGAAGCTGGTGTTGCCCGCCGAGCCAACGGTGGTGACGTTGCCGTTCTGCCCGTTCCAGTCGGCGCCGTCGGAGTAGTTCACCACATTCGCCCCGGGGTTGGCGACGTCGCCCGTGCCCGTCGCTTTCGCGACGGTGGGCACGCTGTTGCTTTGCGTGGCGTAGCGCCAGTAGTCGTCGGCGTCGCCACCCTGCGAGAACGGCTGGTGGTAGGCGGCCTTGTACCACTCGTCTTCGGTCGGGAGGAAGACCTGGTTGGCGTTCGAGAGGTCGCGGTTGATCGCGCTGATCGAGTTCGCGCCGTCGAAGGTGTAGACGCCGCTCTCGGTGCCGCCCGCGCCCTGGCCGTTGGTCATCCAGTTGGCCATGCGGGCAGCGTCGAACCAGGACACAAAGTTGACCGGCTTGTCGTCCATATCGGCCTTCACCGAGTAGGTGAAGCCGCCGGCGACACCCGAGCGGGTGATGCCGCCGCGGGCGCTGGAGCCCATGATCGGATTATAGAGCCCGGTGGGGTCTGAGGCGGCGGCGGCGTTCAGGAACGCGGCGTACTGGGCGTTGGTGACCTCGAAGGCGCCGATGCGGTAGTCGTATCCGACCGAGCCGAAGCCAGTCGTCGGGTCGGCCGCGTTGCCGGCATTGCCGACGGTGGACCAGTCGATGGTGACGGGGGAAGCGATAGCGGACGCGGCGAACAGCGACGCGACGCCGGCTGCGAAGGCCCAAAACTTTTTCATGCGTGTGCAGCTCCTTTAACGGTTGCCATGTCTCTCAGGGGCAGAGACTTGGCGCCCGACGATTGATACCAAAATTTGCTCCCACGAAAAGAAAAAACAGCAACATCGCGCTTGCAAGTGGGCATCGCGCGCTACAAGTCCCGTGTTTCAAATCACGCCCGGCAGATGCCGAGACAGTTCATGTTATCGTTCCATCGCGCGCCGGGCGCTCGGCACATACCCTTGACGTTGTTCCCTCATTGCTGGGCTGCCAAGCCCAGCGCTCCCTCGCATCGTGCTTGCAAGGGGCATCGCGCTCGCTTCAAGACCCGTGTTCCAAATCACGCCGGGCGAATCTCCGAGACAGTTCATGTTTTCGTCCCATCGCGCGCCGAGCGCTCGGCACATGCCCTTGACGTCATTCCTCATTGCTGGGCTTCGCAGCCCAGCCTGCACAACTAAATGGACAAGAGCGATCTAGTTGTCCAAGCTCGCGTCCTCAAGCCCAAAGAAGTCAATAATCTCTAAAGGGTACCGGAGATCGAAACGGCAGCGATCTCCGTCCCGGTCGTGCCGGCCGGTGTGGGTTCATCGAATCGAGGATGATATCCTCCGGCGGTAGTGGGATTGCGCTGGTTTCCATCAGGCCGGGGCAATTGCCGTCGTCGGGCGTGATTGGCGAGGTCAGGCGGTAGCGGAACGACAGCGCGGCCGCGTTGGCGGGGATGTCGAACGTCTGAAACGCCCGGCTCAGGCCCGGGGCGCAGGTCTCGTGCAGGCGTAGCGCCTTCACAGTCCCGGCGCCGGTCGCGAGCGTGGCGTTACCGGTGGTCGTCCAGCCGTCGAGCGGCGGCGAGCTGTCCTGAAAGTCGCCATTCTGAAGCGACGCCGCAAACGCCGCCGGCGCGAGCGTCATGGCGATCGCGACAAGTCCACAAATCCGCTTGGTCATTGCCAGACTCCACAGTCTTGTTTGACAACCAACGCTTTGTCACGCTCGGGGGCATTGATTCGCGCTGGGGCTTGGCAGCGCAACCTCGATTGTCACGCCCTTGGCTTTCCTCCCCACAGGAGGCGGAGGCCTTTGCGAAGTGATGGAGGAAGCTTGCGCATAAACGCGTCGGGTCCGCCATCGCCGAGGGGGCCGTCCTCCAAAAACCAAACGTGTTTTCCATATACGTCCGGTTGCCAGAATCGCACGCCAAGCGCTTCGCCATACGACCGAAGCATCTCTTCGGTTAGACGTGTACGAACCACCCGATTGCTATAGGCGTTGGTCCGCTCAAAATCGCAAGGCTCACCCCAAGACTTGTAGTGCCAACGTCCCACATCCTTATATACCTGCAAATGGCGGTTTCGCAGTCCATCGGGCCGGTATTCATTGAAAATGAACTCAGCGCCGCTGTTTTCGTCAAACGCTAGAAACATCGCCCTTGTTTGAATCCGGACCGTCAAGTTGGTCATCACTGCCACTGCGAACCACTGCCGGAAGTGATTGTCGAGGTAGACAGTCCAATCTAATCCGACGCCGAGCACTAAGGCTCGATTGGGAATTGGAACACGATTTGAAAGGAAGGGCAGCGATTGTGATAATGACTGACTGGCCTCCCTTTCGCCCAACGGCACCTCGCGTTCCCGATACCAATCTCGCAACCGGTCAACGACGACCGCAGGCCTAGCCTTGATGAACATACCTGCGACCAAGTCATAGGGAAGCAGTGACATACTCAATCCAGTGTCCATATAAACACGATTCCATCAGGATCGTTCGCCTTGATGCGCTCGCCATGAGGTATCCCGCGTGGTGACGACGCACGATCCCACTCGAAGTAGTGCCTTAGGCCTCGCCAAGTAAACTGCAAGTCCGGCTTGTTCTTCCCTACACGTACGCCAGCGGCATTTACTTGCTCCTGTCCCACTCTGACGTCCTGTGCGTTCGCTCTTGCCCATGCGACGAAATCGGAGAGGGCAGCGTTCTGAGCGGGACTCTTGCCAATATACCCGGATCCCCCATTTGGTGGTGGTGGTGTCGGGTACCTACGTTGGTGAGCTATGTCCTGCGCTAATCGTGGCACGTTTCGAATTGATGGCTGGGGTTGCGCGTCGGCCCGGATTACCTGTGCCTCAGCCTGGGGAGTACGAACCAACAGGCCCCTAGCAGCGAAGACGCCCCCCGCAATCGCAATCCCCAACAGGGCAAGTGCAGCTGCTCGTTGCCAACCAGTGGACATTGCGTTGGAAAACACACGGTACACGAGCCCCCCCGTCACAAATATCCCATACGCCGCCAACAGACCTGCGAGTATCAATGAGGCTGAGGCGAGTAACGCAAAGCCCGCTCCGAGCAAGGCGGCGTCCAGGGCACCGCTTCCGAGTGGCGACCCTTGGGCGTAGTTCGCTAGTGCGCCAAAACCGACCCCCAATGCCGCCCCTATGCTTGCTATGATGGATACGGTCGCGATAGTGCTAACGAGGCTGTTACCTGACGGATCAATGTTGTTGACCGGGTTCGCGTTTGCGTACAGGTACTTATGCAGCGACATCGGGTCCTGCGTGAAGCCACCGAACGGGTCGCGGGTGAGGAAGCGGCCCTGCGTCGGGGCGTACCAGCGGGCCCGCAGGTAGTAGAACCCGCTGGCCGAATCCAACTGCTCGCCGGTGTAGCGGAAGGCGTTGGTCGTGGAGCCGTGCTTGGCGACCTCGCCGCCGAACGTGTCGTAGGTGTAGTGATCCGTGACGACGCCGGTCTCGTCGACGAGCTGCCGCGTCGACATCTGGCCGTCGTGCAGATACCACCGGACCTTCTCGCCGCTCGCCGTCGGACGCCGCTGGGCGATGCGGTCATCGCCGTAGACGTAGCGGACATTGAGCTTGTCAGCGCCCGCGACCCACGGCTCCGCGGCGACGTTCCATTCCTCCAGCACCTGGGCGTAGGCCGTGTTGCGGTCGAGGACGTAACGCGTGGTCGATCCGTTCTTGCTCCGCATTACCCGCGCGCCGTTCGCGTCGTAGAAGTACCTCACGATGTCCGTCTGCACACTGTCGGCGGGCGACGGGTCGACGTAGATCAGGCGATTCTGGGCGTCGTACGCGTACAGCTTCGACAACTCCGGCCCCGAGCCGTCGTCGACCGTCTCGGTGACCAGGTTTCCGTTGTCGTCATAGGCGTAGGTAACGGTCTGGTTGGTCTCGGTCGGCGTGAACATCGCCGCCCGGGCGGAATCGAGGCAGAACGCCCGGACCCAGTTGTCCACATTCTGCGGATCCGCCATGAACAGCGGCCCGACATACGCCAGCACGCACATCGCCATCAGCCGCTGACGACGCTCGCGGCGGGTGAGCCGGTTCGATGAGTTGTGCGGCGCCAGTCGCATCTGGTACTCGCTCTTCTGTTACAGCGCTCGCGTCTGATTGCTGGGCTTGTCAGCCCCGCCTACGTCACTGAGCGGCGCGGGCCCGGCGCCGCGGTCGGTCAGTCCACCAGTCCCCGAAACACCGGCGCCCGCAGCGCGCCCGTTTCGAGTTCCTCAAAAAAGCGCACTTCGCACCGCAGGCCGCTCAGCCGCCACAGCGCATCGGGCGGCGTGTTGGCGTCTCGTGGCGGGTCGCTCAGCGGCGGCGCGTCGATCAGTTGCGCATAGAACGCGGCCCGCAGCGCCTCCGTAAAGCCGGAGCCGACTTTGCCGTAGCACACCCACTTCCCGTCGCGCTGCCGGCCGAGGACCAGCGCACTGGCGACCGGCGCCCCGGCGCGCTGCGTGAAGCCGATGATGTCGAAGACCTCTTCGCGCGCCACCTTGATCTTCGTCCAGTAGGCCGAGCGCTTTCCCGGCGTGTAGGGGCTGTCCAGTCGCTTGGCCATCACGCCCTCCAGCCCGGCGGCGGCGGCGGCTTCGAAAAACGCGACGCCATGGCCAATGACATGGTCCGGCGCGAGCACGTGGGGGTTGTTGAGTTTCTCCAGCGCCGCGGTCAGGCGCGCCTTGCGATCCACCAGCGGCGTCCGCATCACGTCTTCGCCGGCGTCATACAGGATGTCGAACGCGATGAACGTCGCCGGCAAGCGCCTGGCCAGCATCTTGATCTTCTTCGCTTCGCGCTGCTGGTCGCGTTGCAACAGCTTGTTGAAAGACGGCTTGCCGCTTTCCAGCACGACGATTTCGCCATCGATCGCGGTTCCGTTCGGCAGGTTCGCCAGACAGGCGAGCTCCGGGTATCGCTCGCGCAGCTCGAAGTAGCGCCGGTTCTGCAGGCGCAGGCCGTTGCCGTCGGCCAGCGCGATGCAGCGCGTCCCGTCCCACTTGATTTCGTAAAGGTGTTGCGCCGAATCGAACGGATCGCCGATCGACTCGGCGAGCATCGGCGCGATGCGCTCGGGAAGCGTTGTTGACTTCGCTGCGGGCTCTTCGCCGCGTTTGCGCGCCGCCACGGCGGCCTACGCCCGCTTTTTGGCTTTGGTCCGCCGGGCGGTGGCCGACTTCTTGCTTTCGGCGGGCGGCTTGCGGGTGGCGGCGCCGGCGACGCTGGCCTTCAGCGCGTCCATCAGATTGATCACGGCCCCGGCTTCCTCTTCCTGCGGAACGACCGGCTCGGCGCCTTCGATCTTGGCCTTGATGACCTCGAGCATCGCGTCCTGATAGCGATCTTTGAACGCGGTCGGGTCAAACTCCTTGGTCGCGTTCTCAATCAGTTGCTCGGCGAGCTTGAGATGATCCTCAGCCGGCTCGATGTCCTTGATGTCCTCAAAGTGCGGTTCCGCCGCGCGGACTTCATCGGCATAGCGCAGTGTCGTCAGCACAAAGCCCTTGTCCTCGCACCGCAGCGCGACAATGTTCTCGCGGTTGGCGATCACCATCCGCCCGATCGCGATCTTGTTATTGCGGCGCATCGCTTCGTGAACAACGGCGAACGCGTCCTGCCCCATCGGGCCGTCGGGGGCGATGTAGTATGACGAGTTAAGGTAGATCGGGTCGAGTTCGGCCGCGTCGACGAACTGCACCAGCTCAATCGTCTTGTTGGTCTCGATACGAACTTTCTCAAGGTCGCCGTCTTCCATCACGACGAACTTGCCCTTTTCGTATTCATAGCCCTTCGCGATGTCGGTGCGATCGACGGCGCCGTGTTCCGGGCAGACCATCTGTTGCTTCAACCGCCGCCCGCAGTCCTTGTGAAGTTGATTGAACGACACGCGCGTGGACGTGCTGACGGCGTTGTGCATCCGCACCGGGAACGACACAAGCGACAGGCGAATCTGGCCCTTCCACATCGGACGCGGAACCATCAGAGTCTCCCAAAGGCGTCATTCCAACCTATCGACGCCGGAAAGTGATCGGCTTGATCGGCCGCTCTGTAACTCCATTATGGCGCCAACGTTACAGCATCGTCAATCGCGCGCGAATTTGTGGCCGGCCCGAGGCGCGCGTCCGCCCGTTCCGCTAAGCTAGCCAGCCGGAGGCACACACATGACGACCGCCGCATCCAACACCGCGCCCGGGCCCGTCGGCTTGTCGCCGACGCTGTCGGATTTCCATCAACATATGGTGGCGTTGCGCTGGGACTACCTGCGCATTGTGGAGCGCATGAACCCGCTCGATGCGCAGCAGGCGCAGGGCCGCGCCGGCGTCGCGACGCCGCACATCAATCCCGAGGCGGCGGTTCAGGCGGTCGAAGGCCTGACGCCGTGGCCGGGATTGCCGGATGGCGCGTTGAAGGCGTATGCGCGCGGCCCGAATCAGCGGCGCGTCGCGCGGGCGCTGCAATACATCACGCCCGAAGATCGCGTGCTGGATATCGGCTGCGGCTTTGGCCACGTTTCAGGACTCGTGCTGCGCAACGTTGCGCCGCAGTTTTATGTAGGCGTCGATATCGGTCGCCATCGAATCGCGGCGGCGCGTAACATGATCGAGGCCAACGGGCTCAGCGAGTCGGCGCATGACCTGCGTGTATTGGACATGCGGAACATCGACCCGCGCTTCATCGCCGAAACGCGGCCGACACTGGTCATGTCCCTGGAAGTGCTGGAGCATCTCGATAATCCGCTCGACGCCCTGCGCGTCATGACGCGTAATCTCCCGGAGTCGACAGATGTGCTGGTGTCAGTCCCGCTGCGCGGCCGGCTGGAGTTCTGCGCCGGGCATCACTCATTCTTCGATGTCGATCGCATTCAGCGCATGATTGCCGGCGCCGGCCTGCACGTTCAATTCGTCGAACCGATCGAGAACACGTGGGCTTTTCTGCTGCTCTCAAAGTCCGACACGCCGTCGAACCGGCTGGCCCGCCTGATGGCGTCGGCGCCGGCGTTGCCGTCCGCCGGCGACGCCCCGATTCCCTTTCACGAGCCTTTTGTCCGCGAGGAGCGGTCCTTCCAGCGCGTTCCGCTGGAGGGCGACTTGTCGCGCTTCCGCAGCCGCTGGAAGTATCGCAGCCGGCGCGTCACGCTCGGTCAATCGGGCGTGCGGTGCGAGGTCGAGGCGGGAGACGACGCGAGCGGCAGCCATTACGGCGGAATCTCAGTTCCGGTTCCGGCCCTGCGCGGCATGCGCGGGCGGATCGGCCTCGAGGCCCCGGAGCGGATCACGCACCTGCACATCGACGCCTGCGGCGAGGACCGAAAGCCGGTCTTGCGCTGGCGCCGGCGCATCGGGCGCGCGGCCGCTACCAGCGTGATCGAGTTCGCGCTTTCCGCGACCGAGACACAGGGCGGATTCGAACAGCTGCAGGATGGCGATTGGATGCGCGTCGGCCGCGTGGATGTTTATATCGCGACCCGCGCCGGCGCTGAGGTCGCCGTTTCGCTCGAGGCGCTTGAGATCGAGCCGCTGTTCTAGATCAGCGCGATCGGCCGGCTCGGTCGCGTTCCAAGCGGAAATGTGATCTAACCGCGCGCGACTTCCGCGTACAACGCGATCAACTCGCGCGCGTGCCGCGTAATCGAAACGACTGTGCGAATATCCTGCGCCCGGGCGCGGGCCGCTTCGCGAAACGGCATTGATTGGCATTCGGCGATCGCCGCCGCAAGCGCCTTCGCGTCGCGCGGCGAATCAACCACCACGCCCGTCTCGGCGCTCAGAATCTCGGCTGCGCCGTTGAAGCGCGTCGTCACCACCGGCAACCCCGCCGCGGCCGCCTCGATGACGACGCGGCTGCAAGGGTCGTACCACGTCGGGTGTGCGAGCACATCGCCGGCGGCGAACAGCGCTGCGGGATCATCCAGCGCGCCGACGTGCTTCACGCGGTCAGACACGCCGAGCCGCCGCGCCTGGCGCGCGAATGGCGCGTAGTCGCCCCGACCCGCGACCACCAGCCGCCAGTCCCCCCGGCGCTCAAACGCCATCGCCTCGATCAGTTCACCGAGCCCCTTCAGGGCGAAGTTATGGGCGACAAAGAGCACCACTGACTCGTCCGCCGTCAATCCAAGGCGCGCCCGCGCCTCCGCCCGCCGTGGCGCGAGCGCCTCCGGCGACAATCCGTCGACGCGCACCGCGTTGAACACGACGCGCGCGCGGTCCGCCGGGAACGTGGGAAACGCCGAAAGCACCATCTGGCGGACATACGCGGAGCCGCACGCGACGAGCGGCGGCCGCGCGCTCGACAACATTTCCCGCTCGATGCGCGCGAGCGCCTGTTGCTTGGTGTTGAGCCTACGCGTGAATTGTCGCCAACGTCGACGCAGCGCGGATCCGACCCGCTCAACGCTGCGCGAAATCGTCTCGGCGTACGTGCCGCCGCGCGGCTGATAGACATCCGCAAAGCGGCACGGCGTGATCGCGTGCACGACATCAAATCGCGCCTCGGCGCAGTGCCGCTCGGCCGCGTCGAGGAAAGCGCGTGTCCGTGCGGCCTTGGTCATGCCCTGGGCCGGCAGAGGGGTGACCCGCACGCCATCGCGCGGGCTTTCCGGAAGACCCGCTGGTGGCCGCGACGCGGCGCAGACAATCGCCACCGCTACGCCCTGCGCGGCCAGCGCCTCCGCCATTTCGCGCGTCGAGCGCTCCTGACCGCCGAGGCGCGGATCATACCGCTCCAGAATCAGCGCCACCCTCATCCGCGCGTTTCCTGGCGATGGATGCGGCGCAGGATCCAGTCGCTTTTTCGCGCCACGCGCCGCGCGAACCAGCGCGTCCGCGGCGCGCGGCGCTGCAAGCCCAGATACGTCGCGAGGAATCGCAACCGATCCGTGCGCGTCGCGCCGATCTGGCGGGCGGACACGTCCAGCTGCGCCAGGTCCTTGATCGTCCAGCGCGTGATCCGCAGGCGCGGCCGGAATACCCGCGCCAGATCAATCAGCATGAAGCGTGGCGGCCGCGGCGCGGCGGCGTCGATGTCCGCGAAGATATGGCACAAATACAAGTCACGATGCCGCGCGCCAGTCCCGTGAAACGCGCCGACAAATCGCGCCAGTCGTCGCGTCAGGTCGAATCGCGGCGCGCCACGCGTGATTGGCGCGCTGATCCGCGCCAGTTCCCGCCAGCGCCGATCAAACGCTTCGCCCGGCGCCGCCGCCAGCAGCACCACGCTGCGCGATTCAAACAGGCCGCGCATCTCTTCGACAAATCCGATCGCCTGCGCCGCCGGCACGCTCGCTTCCGAAAGGCGCCGCGCCTGATCGAACTCCCACCACGCCCGGCTGCGACGCAGCGTCTGGCGGCGCACGCGATCCCATTGCGCCAGCAGCGGCGTATCCGCATACCGCTTGACGTAGACGACAACATCGCCGCCGTTCGGCGTCCAGCGCCAACGCCGCCGCCCGCCCAGCCCGGGCTTGGTCAACGCCTGCCAGTCTCCGACCGAAATCGGCGCGTCGGCGTCACTGCGCAACAATTCGTGCAGCGCCGCTTCATCGATGGCGAGCGCATCCCGCCAGGCGGGGCTGATCTCGGCCCGCGTACTCATGGCGCCGTCCTCACGGGCAAACGTCGCGCCGTCGGCCCGCGCAACAACGAATCGGCCGCCGCGAGGACCATCTCGGTCGTGACGCCGCGCATGCAGCGATGATCAAGCGGGCACACTTTTTTCTGACACGGTCCGCAATCGACCGGAATCTGCAGCTTGATGTCGTCGGCGTAATCGGTGTCGGTCCACTCCTGATGCGTCGGGCCGAAGATCGTGACCGTCGGCGTGTTGAACGCGTTGGCGTAGTGGCGCGGGCCGGTGTCGTTGCAGACCATCAGCGCCGCGTCGCGGACGATCACCTTCAGCGAGCCGAGCGTGGTCGGCGGGTCAATCAGCGGGAGTGGTTTGCTCACGGCCTTGGAAGCGATGGACCGCAACAGGTCGGCTTCGCGCGGCGCGCCGACAATCACGGACGTCAGCCCGTGCGCCGCGCGCAGTCCGTCGCACACCGCCGCGAACCGCTCCGGCAGCCACAGCTTCGCGGCGCCAAAGGCTCCGCCAGGGTTGATGACGGCGTATGCCTTTGGTTCGAGGCCGTAATGCGCCCGCAGTTCTTCAGCCGCCTGCTCCTGCGCCGGCGTTACCCCCAGTCGCAGCTTCATGTCGCTCACGCGGACGCCGACCTGTTCGACCAGACGCGCATAGTCCGGCGTGATCGGCGTGGGCACATATCGGCCGTTCGCGCGCTTGTGGCGCAGGCGATCCGTCAGCAACCAGCCACGTCCTTCGCGGGCGTAGCCAATTCGTCGCGGAATCCGCGCCGTCCGCGCGACCAGCGCCGATCGCCAGGAATTCGTAAACAAAATCGCGGTGTCAAACCGCTGCCGCGCCAGCGCGCCGGCCAGGGCCGCGTCTTCGCGAAAGCGGGCAAAGCCCCCGGCGGCGGACCAGTGGTGTTCTCCGTCATGCAGATCAGACCCGTCGAGGACTTCGCGCAGGTAGGGGCGCAACAGGTAGTCGATCCGCGCGTCGGCCAGGCCCGCCCGCAAGGCGCGCAGCGCCGGCGTCGCCAGCACAACATCGCCAACCCAGTTCGGCAGCACAACCAACACCCGGCGGTTCTCGCTCGGCATTCTCGGAGTTTACCCGGCGTTTCGAACCGGCGGTACGTCCGCGTTTTCGGGGCGATCCGGGCTGCACCTGAACTGTTTCCCGCCTTGCTTGGTCAACCAATCATCGACGCGGCGCCGGCGCGCTCGCTCTCAACCACCAAAACGCGCTAGAGCAATGGACGAAGCGCATCCGCCACCGCCGGCTGCTTGCAGTGTTCCGCCCATTCGAAGGGCGTGCAGTTGTGTTTCGGGTCGCGCAGGGTCAGATCAGCGCCGGCCCGCGCCAGATGCGCGGCCGCTTCCGGCCAGCCGGCCCACGCCGCGACGTGCGCAGCCGACGGCGATTCGCCGCCGAAGGGGATGAAGGCGTCCATCCGGGCGCCGCGTTCGAGCAGAAAGTCGATCGCGCTGATTCGTCCATGCGCCGACGCGAAAACGAGCGCCTCGTCGAGCAGGAACTGGGCCGTTACCGCGCCGTCCAGCGGTGGTCGGGTGCGATAGAAGCGCGGCGTTTCGCTCCGAAGGAGCCGACCATCAAAGAACGCCCCGAGTTGGCGCAGGTCTTCCACCGCCGCAGCGAACGCCAGGTCAAGCTGCGCGCCACGATCCGCCAGATATCGCGTCACTTCGCGCAACGGGCGGCTCTCAACGACGTGATAGGCCGAGCCGTACATCGCGATGCCATTGCGGTTGTCCGGATCGGCGCCGGCCCGCAGCAGCGTGTCGATCAGCGTCCGCCATTGACCGTTCTCCGCTGCCGGACCGCTGGTGGCCACGAGTCCGAGCGTGGTCCAGCTCCAGTCGCCGAAGCGCGTCTCCAGGTCGACATCGGCGCCGGCGTCGAGCAGGGCCTGTGCGACTTCGGCCGCGTTGGGGGGCATCGGGCCCCGGATCGGATTGCCGGCCACGTGATGCAGCAGCCCGGCCTCCTTGAAATAGCCGTCGTATGGAACGCCCGCGTCCGGCGGCATTCGGGCGTGGATCAGACCGGGCTGGTCCGCGAGCAATCTGCGAAGCCCGCCGACATCGCCGATGTCGATCAGGTTGAGCGCGGCGTCAAACGATGAGGGCATGGAGCGAGCCTCCTGTGCCGGGATGGTATGCGGGATCGAGATGCGCGACAGCTAAGGCCGATTGGGATCTATCCGAGTGCGATTACCTTCGCGGCCTTACCTCGCGCGTTTGAAGATCAACATCCCTTCGCTTTCGCTCAGCTCCTGGTAATGCGCGCTTACCCATTCAAAGAACGCCGGTCGCGGGTCGTTCGCCCAGTCCGTTGTCGAGACAACGAATATCTCCGGCGGCGTTTCCATCAGCGTCGCGACCGCCTCATCGATCGTGAACTGTGCGCCCGCGCCGACCTGGCCGACCTTCTCGTTGGTCGCAAATCGTGTCGGCGAGGCGCGCTCGGCGAAGCGGTATGTGCCCGGGCTCCAGCCCCATACGAACAGTCCGTCGCTCGGTTCCGAGTTCGCCCGGATGATCTCCGCCTGTGCCTGCTCCGGCTCCAGCCGGGCGCGCTGCGACCAGTCGCGCGACAACAACTCCGCCTGATCCGCGGACAGCGGCCAAAAGCAGGCCCATGTCGCCGCGATTGCGAGGAAGCTCGTCGGCCGCGCCAGCAGGCGCTCCATCAGACCGCGCTCACCCCAGATCGCCGCCAACGGCAGGGCGCTCAGAATTAATAGTGACGGCAACGCCGGGGCGAGGTGATACGCCAGGCGCCCCGCGCCGCCAAGCGCGATCAACACCGCCAGCGTGTGCCATAATCCGAGAATCACAATCGCTTCCAGGCGCAACTGGGGCTTGCAGGTCGGCGGGCGCGGTTCGGGCGTTGGCGCCGCTTTTTCGCGCGGCGCCGGCGTGGTCGGATCGGCGCGTACAGTCGCCAGAATGGTCGCAATCATGCCCAGCGCGGCCAGCACGTATACAAATCGCAGCGGCGCGACTGCCTCGAAAACAGTCGACCACGGGACGGAACCCCACCCGGCCTCGGACGCCAGAAAGTAGGCGCGGTTGAATGTCACCACGGCGAAGACGGCCTCGCTCAGCGCGCCGCGCGCGGCGAGCCAGGCGGTCATCGCGATGATCGGCAGCAATCCGGCGACCAGCAGCGCAGACCCGGCCCGCAGCGCGATCGCCACGCGCGGTCCGCGGCGCCGGTGGCATAATCGCCACACAAAATGCGGCAGGATCGCGAACAACGCCGCCATTCCGCTTTGTTTGAACAACGGCGCCAGCCCGGCGCAAAATCCGCAGACCAGCAGCCAGCGCGCCCGTCGATCGCGCGCCCAGCGCAGGTACGCGGCGACGGCCGCCGCCTCAAACGCGACGACGAACGTTTCGGCGCGATTCGCGCCGGCCTCAAACCACAAGGCGCTCAGCCCGAGACACAGCGGCGGCGCGATGATCAACAGCACGGCCGGCGGAGCCAGCAGGCGCACGATCGCCAGCGCGCTGATCAAGGTGAGAAGCAGGGCGATCGCGGCGATCAGGATTTCGCCATCGTGCCCATTGATCGGGAAAAAGCGGGCGCTGATTGCGTTGGCCAGCCAGATTCCCGGTGGCTTGTTATCCCAGACGTCGAGATAGGGCGTGGCGCCGTGCGCGACGCGCCATCCGTAGTACGCGAAGAGATGACTGTCGCTGTTGTTCTCGCGCCAGTGGACTGCGGATTGGTTGAGCGCGATCGCCGTGATGACGCAGGCGACAATGAACAGGCGACCGGGCCATCCGAGTTTCGACCCGCCAATGAGGGGGCTGACCATCTTTAGGTAATGAAACCTCCCTGTCGTCCTTGACGCGGGCGTCGCGGTCGAAGTGACATGTGCCACGCCTGGCGGGCGAGTTCCATCGCGCCCGAAGCGCCGGCGATATCCGATGATAGCGGCGCCCGCCGAATTTCATACGCGCAGCCGACCACCCCACCGCGCCAGATCGGCCCCTGCCGCTGAATCTCGGGGAACAATTCGGCATCGTGATCCAGCGCGCCGCCCCCGATGGCTACCGTGTCGAGGTCGTAGATGCGCGATATCTGGGCAGCGCCGATCGCGATCGCGCGTGCGGCGTACGTGCGCGTCGTCACGTCGCGCTGGCCGCGGCAAAAGGCCGCCACGCAGGCGGACAGCGAACCCGGCGCGTCACCCGGTAGGGCGGGCGCCTCCAGGCGCGGGTCGGTCAGCAGAAAACCGAAATGGCCGGCGCCGCCGTTAGTGTGGCGGATGATCTCGCCGTCAATGGTCACCCCGCCGCCGACGCCGGTGCCGATCGCCAGGTAGGCGAACCGCCGCGGGCCCTCGCAGGCGTTCCATTGCGCCCAGGTCGCGGCGTTGACGTCGCTTTCGATCACGAGGGGTCGCCTGGCCCGCAGGATGCCTTCCAGCCGGGCCCGCAACGGGAAATTCTCCAGCCACGGCAAGTTCACGGCCCGCCGCACGACGCCCCGCCGCGCGTCAAAGACGCCGGGCACGCCCACGCCGAGGTAGCCTGGCCCGTGCCAGCGCGCATACAACTCCGCGATCAGAGCGATCAACTCCTCCGCGTTCGCGGGGGTCGGGCAAACGACGTGCGGCTGGTCCAGCTCGCTTGCGTTGGTCATCGCCCGGATCTTGCCGCCGCCGATGTCGACGCCCATGCCGGGCGGCTCGTACTGGTCCAGCGCGGCCACCGTCAGGGACGCTCATCGTCGGGGTTGGCTGCCCGATCGCCCGGCGTGGCAGGCGCGGGCGCCGCCTCCTCCCCGGCATCGGCGTCCATGGCGACACCGCGTTCCGTCAGCCAGGCGCGGAATTTTGTCCGGGCGGCCTCGCGCTCCGAATCGTTGAGAAACGCGGGGAATCCGTCAGCGAGCGTGGTCGGCTCAAAGTCGAACGCCGCCGGATCGCCTTCGAGCGACAAGATCGTCGCGCGCATGGCGACATCGCCCAGCTTCTGCGTGACGCTCTTTTCTTCGTCGAGCCGCCGCATGCGCACAAAGCGATTGCTGAAGGCAAAGCCGGCAAGCAGTGGCGCGGCGCGGGGATCGCGCAATTCGCCCAGCGCTTCCAGCGTTTCGTGGCGCGGCATGGCGTTCCACAAGCCCGACTTGTTGAAGAACGTAATCGCGTCGAGCAGCAGGGGGGTATGGGCCTGATCGCCGGACTTTCCGATAACGCGTACGCAGTTGTGGGCCAGCAGGGCCAGGGCCAGCGCCACATCCTGATCGCCCGGGCCGTATACACCCGCCCGCATCGCGCCCATCACGTCTTTCAGGTAGCGCGCCAGGGCGCGCGCGACAACCGGGTCCGCGAGTTTCAGCGCGAGTTCGACCGCCTCGTTCGCCACAGTCTCATCTTCGTCGTCGACGCGGGCCGCGATCATCAGTCCCGCGCCGGTCCGGGCCTCGAGCGGCACGCGCCGCAGCGCCGCCATGCGCACCGGAAACGCGATGTCAAACAACTCGTCCGTCAGCTCCGGGTAAACGCGGCGAAAATCGTCGAACAGCGCCACATCTTCCGCCGGCAGGTTGGCGCGAAACAGCCCGATTCGCAACGCCGCGTGCATGCGGGCGACCGCCCTGCGCACGCGCAACTGCTCCTCGATCGGCCGATCGGCGGTGGAGCCGATCGCCGCGACGACCGGATCGATCATTTCGCGAATCAGCTTGTCGGTGGCGGCGCGGGCGTCACTGTCGGCGCCCGTCGTGATCCGTTCGATCAGGCGCTCCATCCGCGCCTGCTGCAACTCGTCAGCGTCCGTTTGCGCCGGCGCCGGCGGCGCGGCGACGCAGATCAGTCCAAGGAGCCAAACGCAGCGCGGTCTCATCGCTTTTCCCGTCCTTTGCCCGGTTTGCCCAGCTTGGCCGCCAGTTTGTCCGCGACGTTGTCCGGCACCAGGCGGCGGATCCGATCCACGTTCCCGCCGCCCAGTTCATAGATCTGTTTGACGTAAGTGCTGGACGTCAGCACATGCTGGTCGCTGGTCAGCAGAAACACGGTTTCGATTTCGCCGATCGCGAGATTCACATTGGCCTGGCGCAGTTCTCCACTGAGGTCGGCCACGTCGCGAATGCCGCGAACAATGACGCTTCCGCCGATCTCCTGCACAAAGTCGATCGTCAGCCCGTCATACGCCAGGATGCGCACGTTCGGCAGATGCTCGCAGTGCGGGCGCACCAGTTCGACCCGCTCGGCAGCGCTGAAGAGTTCGGCCTTGTCGGGATTGTCCCCGACACCGACCACCAGTTCATTGAACAACATCGAGGCCCGCCGGATGACGTCCAAGTGCCCGTGCGTGACCGGGTCGAACGATCCGGGATAGACGGCGATGATGCGTCGGGTCGGCATTCTGGCGATCCTTGGCGATGATTTCGCGCATCGTAGCCGGGCGGGGCGGGGCGGCAAGCGCGTGGCGCTGATCTTGTTCTCCGGACGTGGCGGCGTAACATACGCGAGGCTTCGCCTCCGATAGGAGACGAGGGGGTGGTCCCGGGTCAATTTGAGGTGATGTCCGCGGATGTGGATTCTGGTCACGGTTTTTCTCGTCGGGCTGGTCGTGTTCCATTTACTGGAGCCGTTGGCGCCGGTGCATCCGACCTACCGGGCGGGCGTGACGCGGCGGGGCTACCTGGCTGACCTGATCGCGGCGTTCGTGAACGGTCCGGTGCTGTCGGCGATCACGAAGATCGGCGTGGCGCTGCTGGTGATCCAGTTCCCGCGCGCGATCTCAACGTTCACGACCTGGCCGTGGTGGGCCCAGTTCGCGGTGTTCTTTCTGGCGAACGACTTCCTCCGCTACTGGATTCATCGCTGGTACCACGAGAGCGATTGGCTGTGGCGCATTCATCGCGTGCACCACACGATTGTCGAGATGGATTGCCTGAGCGTGTTTCGGCATCATGTGCTGGAAGGCGTCATCAAGAACGGCGTGATTTTCCTGCCGTTCCAATTAATGGGGCTCGATGAGACTGTCATCATCGCCTACTCCTCAATTGACATCATCAAGGGCTTTTGGCACCACGCGAATCTGCGCACCTACATCGGTCCGCTGAACTATCTGTTCAACTCAGCGGAGTTGCACTGGTGGCATCATTCGACCGAGGCGCGCGGCCAGCATGCGAATTACGGCTCGATCCTGTCGATCTGGGACATTTTGTTCGGCACGTTTCTGTATGAGCGCGGCAAGTGGCCCGAACACATCGGGGTGGAAGGGATGGAGGCCTTCCCCGACACCTTCTACCAGCAGTTCCTTTCCATCAGCAAGACCGATGGCGAACTCGTTGCGCCATCCGTAGAAAGAGAAGGAAGTTCCGCTCCGGACGATCAGCCGCAAGTCTCCGCCGTCGAAGTGAACCCGAATTCCGCGGCCGTCACATGACCGAGTCCGCGAAGGATGCGTTGATCACTGAATCGTCACCGGCCGAGAAGGTGGCGTTGCGTCGGCTGCGGCATCGCCGCTCCAAGTTGGTGCGCTCGCTCGGCATGGTTTCGATCGTCTCGCTGCTGATGGTGGCGATTTCCGTCAACGAGCGCGATCGTCAACTCGGCAAGCGCTGCCGTCAGAGCCTGATGCGGTATTCCGAGTTGATCAAAAGGTCGTTGCCCGGGCCGATTCCGCCCAACCTGTTGGAACTGCGCGACGAGCCGGAGATTCTCGTTCCGGCCCATTACAACTACATCTCTGACCATGTGCTTTCCTCGCTCGTCAGCAAACAGCCGCTGGCGATCTGTTACTGCAAGGCGCCACACCGCCTGCTGTGGGGCGATGACGGCCGTAACGTGCTGACACTCACCGAAGGCCGGTTTCGAGTGGAGTGGATGACCGAATCCGTCTTTCAGGCCCGCCGCGCGGCGTTGGGCGCCGCGGTTGATCCCGAGCCCGCTCCGCAGGATCCCGATGGGCCCTGACCACCCGATCCGGTATCGCGTCGCGCGCGGGCAGGACGCCGCCGACCTGATGATCGAGGATGTCTCGGCCCGCGAACTGGCCGAGCGATTCGGCACGCCGCTCTATGCGTATTCCGCGGCGGCGCTGCGCGAGCGTTTCATGGCCCTGCAAACCGCCTTTCGAGCGGTGAGCCCGCTGATCTGCTACGCCGTCAAGAGTTGTCCGAATCTCGGCGTCTTGCGCCACATGGCCTCGCTCGGCGCGGGGTTCGACGTGGTCAGTGGGGGAGAGCTGTTCCGCGCGATGCGGGCCGGCGCGGATCCGGCGCGGATCGTGTTCGCCGGCGTCGGAAAATCGGACGATGAACTGCGCGAGGCGCTGCGCGCCGGCGTGGGGCTGATCAATATCGAATCTCCGCATGAAATCGCGCGCCTGTCGGAGATCGCGACCAGCCTCAACAAGACACAACGCGTGGCGATTCGCGTCAATCCCGATATTCACGCGCGCACGCACAACTACACAAACACCGGCACCCCGGACACGAAGTTCGGCGTCACGCCGGAGGTCGCCCGCGATCTCGCCACCCGCGCCTGGCCGGGCGTCGTCGTCGCCGGAGCCCATATTCACATCGGTTCGCCGATTCTCGACCTCGACGTTTACGCGGCGGCCGTGAAGTTCGCGCTGGATTTCGTCGCCGCCCTGCGCGCCGCGGGCGCTCCGCTGGATACGCTCGACATCGGCGGCGGCTACGCGGCTTCCTACAAAGGCGATCCGACGCCGGAGCCGGCGGCGTACGCCGCGCGGGTCATCGACCCGCTGCGCGCCTCCGGATTGCGCATCATTCTCGAACCCGGGCGCTCGATCGCCGCGAACAGTGGCCTGCTGTTGACGCGGGTCATTCGCCTGAAGCGCTCGCCGAAACGCCGCTTTGTCGTGGTCGACGCCGCGATGACGGAATTGGTGCGACCGGCGCTCTACGACGCGTATCACTTCATCTGGCCCGCCCGCGACCCGCGCCCGCCGGTCACGCTGGCGCCACCCGAGGGCCGCGATGATCTGACAGCGGCGGATGTCGTGGGCCCCGTCTGTGAGACCGGCGATTTTCTCGCGCGTGATCGCCTGCTTCCGGAAGTCGCCGAGCGAGACCTGCTGGCGGTTTTCTCCGCCGGCGCCTATGGCATGAGTATGTCGAGCCAGTACAACTCGCGGCCGCGCGCCGCGGAAGTGCTCGTCGACGGCGGCGCCGCGGCGATCGTCCGCCGCCGCGAGACTTACGAGGACCTCATCGCGGCCGAATCGCCCGACGCCCATTGAGTTTCTCGCCAGCCCCCGCATCCGACCACGCTTACCTTTGCGAAAGCACTGAAAGCCGATCCTAAATCTGGCGTGCCATCATGCGCCTTCGTTAGTCGCTCAGGAGCGTTTCAAAATGGGCAAACTCGTGACCACGTGCTTGACGGGCGTACTGCTGGCTGGCCCGGCGCTCGCCATCGAACTCGAGCCCAGGCGGCTCACGCCAACCCAGGCGGCGGAAGACGTTTCGCTGCTGAAAGAGGCGATCGAAACCGTGCATCCCGGGTTCGGCCGCTACACGGCGGCGGTGGCGACGACCGCTGAACTCGACGAACTGGCGAAGCGCGTCGGAACCGAAGGCGCGACCGACGCTGCCCTTTATGTTGATGTATCGCGGATCCTCGCCCGTCTTCGTTGTGATCACACGAAGGCCGAACTGCCCACGCGAATCAGCGACTACCGCCGCCAGACCCCGAGTTTCCTGCCATTCGCGTTTAGGATTTTCGCCGGCCGTTTGTATGTGGCGGCCGCCCAGCCCGGCGTGGCATTGGAACGCGGCGACGAGGTCACCAGGATCAATGGCCGTCCCGTTGGCGACGTGCTGGCGGACATCTCCACCTATCTCAGCGTCGACGGATGGACCGACTTCGCCAAGCGGACCGAACTCGAAGACGGTGGCGGCGAGCTGATGGTCAATGGTATCGATCACTTCTGGCCCCTGTTGTACGGCTGGCCGGATCAGTGGCGGATCGAAACGCGGCGGCGGGCGAGCGGAAAAGTTGAGACGATCAACGCCGCCCCGATTGTCTTTGACGACGCGGAGACGCTGCGCGGTCGCGCGCATCCCGGCGCCGCCAACTTTGCGGACGCCGTCTCGTTCCGCGTACTCGACGATAGCGCCGCGCTCCTTCGCATCGACACTTTTGTCAATTACCGACGCCCGGTCGACCCCGTTGCGCTGCTGGAGCCCATTTTTCGCGAAATCCGCGAGAAGAGTATCGACCATCTCATACTCGATCTGCGCAAGTGTGGAGGCGGCTCGGATGACGCGCCCGCGGCGCTCGGCTCGTTGCTGTTCTCGGCGTCTCCGCCGAGTTTCCAGTCTGCGCTGGTGCGGACCTATCGGTTTGGCCGCCTGCGCGAACACATGACGACCTGGGACGAGAGTATTTTCAATCTGCCGGACGAGATGTTCCGCAAGTTCGACGATCAATACTTCGAGATTATCCCCGACGAAGAAGGCTCGCTCCTCACGCCGCATCCGCTCGCGTTCAAGGGACGCCTGAGCGTGCTGACCGGGCCGTTCAACCAGTCCGGCGCGACGATCGCGATCGCCATGTTGCGCGCCTTCCGCCCCAATACGCGCCTGGTCGGCGAACCCACGGGCGGCAGCAGCGAGGGTCCGACGGCGGGCACGATCTTCTTCCTGAAGCTGCCCAACAGCGGGATTACTGTGCGCGTGCCCGCATTGCGGTCGCGTCTCGCGTGCGCTTCCGCGCCCGGAATGGGGGTCAATCCTGACGTTCTCGTGCGGGAAACCGTCGATGACTGGTTGGCCGGTACGGATCGCGTGTTGGATGTCGCGCGCCAGGACTAGGCTACGCTCCCTTGGGTTTGTCAGGCCCCGCCGGGATCGCTAGCTTGACCGCATGCGCTACCTGACGGACCTCCACCTGTTCCAGCCACCGGCGTCCGGCGTTGTGCTGACGATCGGGAATTTCGACGGCGTGCATCGTGGCCACCGGCGTCTGCTGGAACGGGCCCGTGAAATCGCTGGCGAAGTCGGCGCGGGCGCTGTCGTCGCGATGTCGTTTGAGCCGCACCCGATGGCGATTTTGCGTCCGGGACAGGAGCCGGCCCGACTGTCGACGCCGCGCCGCCGGGCGGAGTGGCTGGCGGAGGCGGGGGCGGACGTGGTGATTTTCCTGCCCACCTCGAGAGAACTGCTCAGCAAATCGGCGACGGAGTTTCTGACGGATTGCGTGCTGCCATGCCGACCGCGGGCGATGATTGAAGGGCCGACGTTTCATTTCGGGCGCGGCCGCGCGGGGGACAATGAAACGCTCCGCGCTTTCGGCGCCGAACACGGTTTCGCCACCGAAGTGTTGCCGGAACTGTACGCAGAAGAGCTGGCCGGCCGTCCGGCGATCAACAGCTCCGCGATTCGCGAGGCGCTATCCAGCGGGGAAGTCGGGATCGCCGCCACGATGCTCGGTCGGCATTACGAGATCAGCGGAAACGTCGGGCATGGTGAAGGCCGCGGCGCGCCGCTTGGCTTCCCGACGGCAAATCTTGAGACGGTCGAAACGATGCTGCCGGGCCACGGCGTCTACGCCGCCATCGCCACGTTGCCCGACGGATCGCGACGAGCGGCGGCGGTGAACGTCGGTCCGCAACCGACGTTCGACCAGATGACGGCCCGCGTGGAAGCCCACCTGCTCGATTTTGCGGGCACGCTCCGCGGCGCAGCGCTGACGCTCGCGTTTATCGAACGCCTGCGCGGGCAGTCGCGCTTTGACGGCGTGGAACATCTGATTGCGCAGCTGGAACGCGATGTGGAGACCACGCGCGCCGTAACGACGCGCCTGCTTGCAGCCGCGCCGGAGTGATTGCGGTAGGGGGGGCGCCGCTCGTCGCGCCGCTTCCGCTAATCCCCGAACGAAACCACCTCTCGAAACTTCCCCGCCCGCGACAGTCGCGCCACATTCTCGCCGCGCATCATCACCTGCCCGTCAGGCCCGTTTACCGACCATGCGAATCGCGCGTGGCCGTGCAATTGTTGCGGTTCGCCGGCCGCCGTCAGACGCATGTTCGGCATGTGCATCAGCGCCCCGGCGATGTGGCGCGACAGCGCGTCGATTCCGTCCGTCATCACAAACGCCCCGCGCATCGTCACATCGGCCTCGCAACACGCTTCAAGCAGCGCGCGCCGCTTCGCGTCATCAGCTTCGGACCAGGCGCGAAAGTACGCGTCCGCCGCCCCGGCGAGATGTGGCGCATATTGCGCCGCGGCCGCGCCGCGCGCCATCATCGTCAGGTAATGCGTCCAGCCGCCGCACGCGCCGCGCACCGCTTCCTCGTCCGGCAAACCCGAATGACGCAAGTCCACGCGCGTGCCGGCGTCGGTCGGCGTAAGCGTGATTTCGATGCGGCTCTCGCCCGGGCCGATGCCGTGCGACCGATGCTCATATCCCCATGTCATCACGATTCGCCGCGGGGCCTCGATCTCCACGAATTCGCCGGCCGCGAACATCCCGTCGCCCGGATACTGCACGCGGATCTTTCCACCGACGCGCGGCTCGATCTGTGTCCCCGGCAGCGGCGCTGCGCCGGCGTACGCGCCAATCCAACTGGCGAAGCGCTCCGGATCGCTCAGGAAACGCCAGACGATGTCCGGATCGGCGTCGATCGTGACCGAAGCGGTCGCGGCCATGTCGCGCCGCTCGCCGGAAGTTGATTTCGTTCGGGTCATGCCGTGTCTCCGGGGGAAGGGGGTTGCGAAGTGGCGCCGGCCGAGCGCGCCGCGCGCTGCTCGGCTTCGGCCAGGGTCTTCAGGGTTGTGAGTTTCTCCGCCCACATCGCTTCGAGCGCCGGGGCGAGGGCTCCGATGGCCTCCGGGTTCGCGCGGTAGAGCTGCCGCCGTCCGTCGCGGCGGCGCGTGACGAGACCGCCGTCCAGCAGGCGGCGCAAGTGCTGCGAAACCGCGCCGAAAGTGGTCTTGAAACAGGCGGCGATTTCCCCCGCCGGCCGCTCCGCCGCCCACACCAGGCGGAGAATCTCCAGGCGAGTCGGATCGGCGATCAGCGCCATGACTTCAGTGGCCATGCAAATACTTTAGTGAACACTAAAATGAATGTCAACGCCGATTGAGTTGGGGAGAGGGCGCGTCCGAGGCGGTTGCCGGATCGGGGCCAAGTTGCGAAACCCGTGGCAGGGCTTATCCTGTCGGATTCGGCGCTTGATGGGGCTCTGGTCCAGCCGGGGCGCCCGCGCTGACGATGCTTGTTTCTGACGGCCAATTTTGCGTCGGCGATACGCCGGCAAAGGGAATTCCGCGCCATGACCCGTTTCTTTCGTAAGTACAGTCGTTCGCTGATCTTGGTGTTCATGTCGTTGCTGCTGGTCGTCTTTCTGGTCGGCGACGTGGTCGGCCGGGGCGCCGGTGGCGGAGTCGTGGACGAGAAAATCGGCACAGCGCTCGGCCGCGAGATTCGCACGGTCGACCTCAAGGTCGCGGACGATGATCTGCGTCTGCTGAGCCGACTGGGTTTGCCGATGATGCCGCTGCTCACCTCGACATCTGAGGGCCCGCTGGCATACACGCTGTTGCAGGAAGAAGCGCGGCACGCCGGCATGCAGACCAACCGCGAAACCGCCGTGCAGTTCGTCCAGGCGCTCTCAAACGGCCAGGCGGCGGATGCGATGAACCAGATGATGGCGGCCACCGGGCAGTCGGAAGATCGGATTTTGTCCGCGTTCTCGCGCTTCCTGGGTGTGTTTACCTATCAGGGTCTGATGGCGAGCAGCGCGTTGCCGAGCACGACGCGCGTCGAGGGCTCTTACCAGCGCTTCGTGCAGTCCGCCAAGATCAAGTACTCGTCGCTGGACGCCCGCGCGTTCGACAACCTGGTCGACGAACCGACGCTTGACCAGGTGCAGGCCGAGTTCGACGCCGGCCGCGACCGGGAAACCGCGCACACGTCGACGGAGCTGGTTTACGGCTATCGCCTGCCGGATCGTGTGGCGATCGAGTATCTCACGGTCGACCCCCGCGCATTCGCGGCGGACATCCGCGTGTCAGAGCGTGAGGCGAAGAAGTTCTACGAGAATGAGAAAGATCGCTACTCGCGCCCGGACTTCGACCCCGCGTTGTTGCAAGGGATGACCGACCCCACCCAGATGCAGGCGAATCTCATTGCGCCGCCATATGAGGAAGTCCGCGACCGCGTCCGTGAGGACGCGCGCATGCGGCGCGCCGTCGAGCGCGCCCAGCGCACCATGAACCGCGTGGCGGAGGAACTGCGGGTCGCCTGGAGCAGCGCCGAGCGCGATGAAGCCGGTTTCCATGTCGCCCCGGCGGATGCGCCGAGCTTTACCGCCCTCGCGGAAAAGTACGCGGCGGACGGCGTCGTGCTGGAGACGATTGAACTCACGGCCGCGCCTGAGTTGCGGATCAATCACCGCGAGTTTGCCAATGCCGCTCCGGACATCGGCGACGAGCGGATCGACGCCGCCGGGCTCGCGTTCCGCGTCCCGGGTCTGTACACGCCCGATGCGGAGAGTCCCGACGCGCTGCGACTTGGCCTCAACGAACCCAGTCCGGTGATGTTGGGCTGGATGGAAGGGAGTACGGGTAACGACACGGAGGCGTACATTTTCCGCGTGACGCGCGTCGCGCCGGCGGAAGCCGCGCCATCCCTCGACGACATTCGTGACGAAGTGATCGAGAATCTCAAGCGCAAAGCGGCCTATGAGATGGCGCTGGATTACGCCCGCCAACTCCGTGACGCCGCCGCGAACGGTGGCCTGCAGGCCGCGGTCGACAACGCGACCGGACTCAAAGCGATCCTGGAAAGCGCTGACACGCCGGGCGCCGCGGAGATCGAGACGCCCGGGTCGACCGGCAAGTACGTCCGCAACCTGCAGCCGACGGAAATGCCGATTCGCCGCGTGACGACCAGCCTGCCCAATTTCGGCGTCACCGATCAGATTGATCAGGTGTTCGAAATGAGCAGCGGCGATGTCCGCGTGATGGAAAACGCGGCCCGCCAGCGCGTCGCTGTCGTCGAGTCGCTCGGCATCGATCCGCTCTATCGCGATCCGTTCGAAAGCCAGTTGCCCGAGGTGATGCGTCAGCAGTTCTCACAGCTCGCGCAGCGCTTCACGCTCGAGTGGTTCAACGCGGACAGCGTGAAGGCCCGGACCGGCTATCAGCCGGCCACCGTGGCCCAGTAGCCCGTCGTGCCGGACGCCATGAAGCCTTCCGGAACTTACGACTACAACGCGATCGAGCCGCATTGGCAGGACCAGTGGGCGCGCGCCGAGGCGTTTCGCGCCGCGAACCCCGGTGAGCCGGGGGCGGAACGGCCGAAGTATTACGTCCTCGACTTCTTCCCGTATCCGTCGGGCGCCGGCCTGCACGTCGGCCATCCGCTCGGCTACATCGCGTCCGACATTATCGCACGCTACAAGCGCATGCGCGGCTTCAATGTGCTGCACCCGATGGGCTGGGACGCGTTCGGACTGCCGGCGGAGCAATATGCCGTCGAAACGAACGTGCACCCGCGCGAGACGACCCGCAAGAACATCGACACGTACAAGCGCCAGCTGCGCATGATCGGTCTCGGGTATGACTGGTCGCGCGAGATTTCGACGACCGATCCCGAGTATTACCGCTGGACGCAATGGATCTTCCTTCAGATTTACAATGCCTGGTACGACCCTGAGTTCGAGTGGACCGACGCCGCCGGGCGCAGGGTCGTGGGCGCCGCGCGGCCGATTGACCAGTTGCCGATTCCGCCGGAAGTGCGCAAGCGCGGCGCGGACGAGGTCGAAGACTATCTCGATCAGCATCGCCTCGCGTTCCGGGCCGAAGCGGCGGTGAACTGGTGTCCGGCGCTGGGCACGGTGCTGGCGAACGAGGAGGTCACCAACGAGGGCCGCAGCGAGCGCGGAAACCACCCGGTATTCCGGCGGCCGATGAAGCAGTGGACGCTGCGCATCACCGAATACGCCGAGCGACTGCTGCACGACTTGGAAACGCTCGACTGGCCGGAATCGATCAAGCTGATGCAGCGCAACTGGATCGGGCGCAGCCAGGGCGCGTATGTCGATTTCGCGCTGGCCGATGATCAGGACAACGTGATTCGCGTCTTCACGACCCGCCCCGACACGCTCTTCGGCGCGACGTATCTGGTGCTCGCCCCGGAGCATCGTCTGACGCCGATCATTACAAAGCCCGACCACCAGCAGGCGGTCAGCCGCTACGTAACGCAGGCGGCGCAGAAAACCGACCTGGACCGCACCGCGGATGTGAAGGTCAAGACCGGCGTGTTCACGGGCGCCTACGCGATTAACCCGGTAAACAACGCCCGCGTGCCGATCTGGGTCGCGGACTATGTGCTCGCGACATACGGCACGGGTTCGATCATGGCCGTCCCCGGCGGCGACAAGCGCGACTACGAGTTTGCGCGCGCCTTCTCGTTGCCGGTCGTGCCGGTCGTCGCGCCGCGCGACGCCCGCGACGCGGAAGACGTTTACGTCGTCGAAGGCGAGACCCGCGCTTGCAGCGCAGGGGTCGACGTCAACGGTCAGCCCTGCGTGATGATTGAAACCGGCTGCTTCGCCGGCGAGGGTGTTTCCGTCAATTCGCCCGGCGCGCTGGGCGAGCGGTTCGCCGGCCAATGCGAACTGAACGGCCTGCCCACGGCTGAAGCGAAACGAAAAATCACGGAGTGGCTGGAGCAGCGCGGCGTGGGCGAGGGCACGACGCAGTACAAGCTGCGCGACTGGATGTTCGCCCGCCAGCGCTACTGGGGCGAGCCCTTCCCGCTGCTGATCGACGAGAATGGGCATGTCCATCCGGAAGATGAAGCCAATCTGCCGGTGCTGTTGCCGGAGATGGACGACTTCCGCCCGACCGCGTCGGACGACCCCAACGCCGAGCCGCAGACGCCGCTGTCGCGCGCCAAAGACTGGGTGGTTGTCGAGCGCGACGGCCGCAAGCTGCGCCGCGAAGTCAACACGATGCCCCAATGGGCCGGCTCCTGCTGGTACTACCTCCGCTTCTGCGACGCGCGCTCAGACAGCGCCTTTGTGCGGCCGGATGTTGAGCGCTACTGGATGGGCGACCCGAAGGGCCAGCCGCGCGCCGGCGGCGTGGACTTGTATATGGGTGGCGCGGAACACGCCGTGCTGCATCTGCTCTATGCCCGCTTCTGGCACAAAACGCTGTATGACCTCGGACTGGTCAGCACGCCGGAGCCATTCCAGCGACTGTTCAACCAGGGCATGATTCAGGGCTTCACCTATCGCGACGCCCGCGATGTCACCGTCGCGCACGAGGACATCGAGTTCCGCGGGGATCAGGCGTTTCACAAGCAGACCGGCGAAGCGCTGACCTCCACGGTCGAGAAGATGTCAAAATCGCTTCGCAATGTCGTGAACCCCGACGCGATCGTCGCCGAGTATGGCGCCGACACGCTGCGACTGTACGAGATGTACATGGGGCCGCTCGAATCGAGCAAGCCGTGGAACACGCGCGACATCATCGGCGTGCATCGCTTCCTGCAGCGCCTCTGGCGCCTGGTGATCGAGTGTGAAGATGAGACCGGCGCAGTGTGGCGTATCGCGCCGCGCATTGTCGACGGCGACAACGCCGACCTCGAACGCCTGCTCCACAAGACGGTTCGCAAAGTCGAAGAAGACATCGAGCGCTTCGCGTTCAATACCGCGATCGCGCAGATGATCGTGTTTGTGAATGAGGCCGGTAAGGCGGACACGCTCGGTCGCGGCCAGATCGCCCGCTTCCTGCGCGTGCTGGCGCCGTTCGCGCCGCACATCTGCGAGGAACTGCATGCCCGCCTCGGCGGCGACGGCCTGCTCGCGCAGCAGGACTGGCCGGCGTGGGACGCCGCCCTGACGCGCGACGAAGAGGTCGAATACCCCGTGCAGCTCCGGGGCAAGCTGAAGGCCCGCATCCGGGCGCCGGCCGACGCCGACGAGGCCGCCGTCGTCGCCGCGGCCATGGCGGAACCGGCCGTGGCCAAGGCCCTGGAAGGCGTCACGATCAAACGCGTCATTTTCGTGCCCGGTCGGCTGCTGAACCTGATTTTCTAGCCGCCCGCCTCGGCCGGCGATAAGCGCTTGCGGGACCGGTAGTTATCACCCCTTCCCGCCCCGGCCCGTCAAAAAACAATTGCCTCGGGGCGCAATCCGGTTTATCCTATGCAGTAGGGTCTGTTTCACGTTGGAGCGTTTCTAGCGGCCGGGCGACGGTCGCGACCAGTCAGTAACTTTTCACATGACGAATTTCGATCGAACGCGTTGGGGGGGCCAATCGCGCGCGGCGAGCCGCCGAGCGTTCTCCCTTGCCGAGTTATTGGTCGTAATTGGTGTCATAGCGCTGCTCATCGCCGTGCTGCTCCCGGCCCTGCAGGCCGCCCGGCGTCAGGCGATGACGACCGTCTGCGCGGTCAACCTCTCCGAATTACATCGCGGCCTCGAAGCCGTGCGCGAAGAACACCGCTTTTATCCGCTGTGGGACGACGGCGCCCAGGTCGGCATCCGCTACACCTGGGTCGATGTGCTGGTGCAGAACAGCTATGTCGGCGCGCAGCGGGCGGAGGCTGTTCGCGACCTCAGCGGCGGAACGCGCCTCGGATATTGCCCGCTCGATCCGCAGCCCGATCCCCTGAACGAGGCCCGACATCCGGAGTTGTTCTATCCGCCGGATAGCCGCCACCGCGGCATCGACTATTCCTACGGCATCGGCGTTCCGCTTTCGTCCGGCTCGTGGGCGTGGAACCCGAACGGCAATTCGCGGCGCCTGGATCGCCGCAAGTTGCTCGACCCGGAGCGCCCGGAGCGCCTGCTGGCGGCCGACGGCACCGATTCAAAGATCTACAACACCAGCGGTCAGGCCCTGACCACCGGCATCTGGAATTACCCGACGCAGTACGACAATACGATCGCCTGGGGGCGCCACGGCAGCCCCGGCCAGCCCAGCGCGAACATCCTGACGCGCGGCGGCGCGGTCAGCACCACGCTGTACAGCATCAACGGCAAGCCGCCGATCAACACGTCGACCACATTCGTCTGGTACGCCGGCGAGTCCATCACCGTCGGCCCGTCCGATGACTACGACGGCAACTACTATCCCAACGAAACGCCACCCAGCTACGTGACCACGCCGATCGGCGATCTGTACCCGAAACAGATCACGCCCAAGTGGTACACCGACAACAACCGCTGGACCCGCATCGGCCACAAAGCGCTGCGCTAGTCGTTCTCTTGGTCAACTCCGGTTGCCGCGTACAAACACTGTGCCGGTTTCATCGTTGATGATCACCTCACCCCAACTCGCTGCCGCGTCCTGCGGAATGATGAAACGCCTGCCGCGCACGCGAATCGTCGGATTCCACCATGGGTACTTCGTCACGGGCAAGAACTGCTCATCGACACCGGGTCGCGCGAGCGCTGCTTAACCTGCCCTGCCCGGCAAGCCGTCAAGAGGGCGTCTAGGCCACTACGGCGGACGTTTCGGCCCGTGGCGTAATCCTCATGCCACGTCACGGCATCGGAGGCGTAGCCGTGGCTTGTGAGCCATTCGGTGATGCGGGCTCGCTGGCTAGCCGTATCTTGACGAGATTGACCGTTGCGCTTGGGGCTGCTCACTCGTATGTAGGCTGCGATCATTTTGGGGGCTCCGATTGGGGCTCTGTTGTAGGCTTGATCCGGCGCTATTTCGGCTGAAATGTCAAGTGAGAAAATGGGGATTTTGTTGGCGCGCTTGAAAAAACTGGGGCGGGGTGATAAACAGGACGGAGATCATCTTAGGAGAAGGTGCAATGAGCGTCGAATTCGAGATACTGCGTGATGATGATAGTGGAGGAGTAGTAGTGAAGGCCACTCGTACCGAAAGCGGTGGAAAGACTGAAACAATCTATCATCTGTCGTGGGGGCAAGCGAAGCAACTGGCGAGTGATCTGTTTAAGGCAGTCGCCAAGTCCGTCGGCAACTAGCTCCCCTTTTTGCGCGCTCATTTGGTGGGGAGGCATCGACTCACGGCCGTTAAGAGCAGCGGGATAACGATGCTGCAAACCAAGGCCCACTTGGCGAGTGTCCCGCTTGATTTATTGTTGCTGCGGGTCTCGTCAAGCGATTGTTGGGCGACTTCCAGCGCCCGACGAGATATTATTGCGGACTCCTCGGCTCGCTCTGCTTCGAGGGCTTCGTCGGGCTTGATGCCGAGCGTTCTCAATAGTGAGTGATACAGAGAGGGGTTACGGGTTTTCATCGAACAGACGTTAGCCGCCACTCCTACTTTCCACTCCCGATAGTAGTCCTCGACCGAAATGCCCCTGTTTGTCGCTCGCCGCTCTGCGGCTTCCGCAGAGGGAACCGAGTGTTGCGAAAATCCCGGCAACTTGACAATCTCGTGAGGCTCCATCGCCAAGAATTTCTCAGTGACGAGTTGCAGGGTTGTGGCCATTTCTTTTTTCCCGCGCCAAAATATGCCCGCTCAATCGCTTCGCAGGCTTGGTTACCATCCTGGGCCGTCGTACAAATGCTAGTAATCGGTAAATGGTCAGAAAAATAGGGTGACAACGAATGTAATGAACGAGGCGAAGGCGGCGATCAGTGCGCTTATTGTAGTGACGGTATTCGTTATCCGGTTCTTATAGGTCTCGTCGTCAACGATGTTGCTGTGGTAGCAAACCTTTAGCCACTGAGTGGAATCCGTCGCCCGATAGTTGAGGTACTCTTGAGTCCTGTCCTCTCGCCAATGACGGCCCTCGTGGGCCGGGAGGCCACGATTACCCTCACCGCGCCAATCCTCAACGTACGATCCGTCAGGGTCTCGGTGGAGGGTAACTTGGTCAATCTTTTCGACGAACTCAGCAAACTGTTCATTGGTCAGTTGTTTCAGGTAATCCGCAACTTGGGCATAGTCGCTCTTGAAGAAAGACATTGGATCATTCTCCCTCTTTCCCATCGCTCAAGTAACACCGCCGCAACGCATCGCAGGCATCACGGACAAACTCGGGATTGCGGATCGGATATTCATCGTCCTTTCTTTGCCCGACGCGGCCAGCGCGACGCGAAGCGTAGGTACGATCAACGACTTGGCAGCCCTCAGATCCGCCACGAGGCGGGTAAGTCGGCGCGGCAACAAGAACGGGAGTGGATGGGAATCGAACCCACCAGGAACCGCTTAGCGCGGGTCCTCAACGGCTTTGAAGGCCGCGGGGCCCACCAGGCGCCCGGACACTCCCAACCTCCGCGCGAGTCATCCGGACGGGAAAAGCACGGTTGCGGCCGCGCCGGCTCAGTCCGCGCCGAAGTCCGGAATCGCGCCCGATGCGCACCAGATGTAAGAAACAACGCCGGACACCGCCAGCGCGACCGCCGCGACGCCGAAGACCAGCACCGGCACGGCGGAGTCCGCATCGGACGCCACCAAGCCGACCGCAAGCGTCGCCGCCAGTGCGAAAATCCACAGAAAGCCGGTGACCTTCGCCCCGCGGCCGCGGATAGAGCGACCGAACGGCACGGGCATCACCTGCGCCGCGGCGCCCTGCAGGGCGAACATGCCGAGTTGGCACAGCACGCCCACTAGCACGCTGCCGACCACGCCGAACGTCCAATAGAACAAGCCGTCCGCCGGCAGCCAGTCCAACTGCGGGCTGTTCGCAAACACCGCGAACGCGACAATCGTGGCCAGCCAAAGCGGCGAATAGTACGTCCAGGGGCCCATGCGTTTCCTTCGTCTGGTTTTGCCACGCCGCCGGTGCGCGATCTCTATCCGGCGACAGCACGTCGAGATCACCGATGATAATATGGATCGTCGGTCGCGTCAGCGCGGGCGGCGCGCCGTCGGCGGCGATGCCGGTACGCGACGCGGGTGATCGCGAACGCGAAAGTCGCGAAAATCGGGCCGAAGCCGCCTTGGAATGGGGTTCAAATGGCGAAACATGTCGCGATCGTCGGGGCCACGGGGGCGGTGGGGCGGGAATTCCGCGCGGTGCTGGCCCGGCGGCGGTTTCCGGCCGGGCGCTACACGCTGCTCGCTTCCGCCCGTTCGGCGGGCCAGTCGATCGACTGGGTCGACGGCCCGGCGCCGGTGCGCGAGCTGACCGCCGACGCGTTCAAAGGCGTGGATATCGCGCTGTTTTCGGCCGGGGCCTCGATCAGCCGCGAATTCGCGCCGCTCGCGCGCGACGCGGGCGCCGTCGTCGTCGATAACTCGTCCGCGTTTCGCATGGACCCGACGACACCGCTGGTCGTGCCGGAAGTGAACCCGCAGGCCGCGAAACATCACTACGGCCTGATCGCGAATCCGAACTGCTCAACGATCATCATGGTCGTCGCGCTGTGGCCGCTGCATCGCGAAAATCCGATTCGCCGCGTGGTGGCGGCGACGTATCAGGCGGCGAGTGGCGCTGGCGCGCGGGCGCTCGAAGAACTCGAGTCGCAGTCGCGCGCGGTTCTCGCGGGCGAGCCCCCGCAGCCGGAGGTCTTTCCGGAACCGTGCGCGTTCAACGTATTCAGCCACAATTCCGCGATCGGTCAGGACGGCTACAACGTCGAGGAAACGAAACTGGTGCAGGAAACGCGGCGGATTTTCGACGAGCCGCGGATTCAGATTACGGCGACATGCATGCGCGTGCCGGTGATGCGGGCGCACACCGAAGCCCTGGCGATCGAGTTTGAAAACCCGATCACGCTGCAATGGGCCCGCGAACGGCTGGAGCAGGCGCCCGGCGTGCGCGTAATCGATGATCGGGACGGCAATAATTTCCCCACGCCACTGAAGGCGTCAGAAGTGGACGAGGTGCTGGTCGGGCGCTTGCGGATCGACCCCACGATTCCCGATCACCGCGGCTTGCAGTTGATCTGCGCGGGCGACCAGCTGCGCAAAGGGGCCGCCCTGAACGCGGTGCAGATCGCCGAGTTGCTGGGGTAGGGTGTCACAATCAGGGGCGGTCTTGCCACAGTGCCACTCGCGGCAGGCAGCATAACTGCCGCCCCGATCGCCGTTACGCGTCTGGTTGGCCCCACATCATTTCGCGCAGTTTCGCGCCCACCTGCTCGATTGCGTGGCCGCGCTGTTCTTCGCACAGTGCCCGTGCGCGCGGCGCGCCGGCGGCGCTGTCCGCGAGAAACTCGCGCGCAAACTCTCCACTGCGGATCTCCGTGAGAATCGCGCCCATCCGCGCGCGTGTCGCCGCGTCCACCACGCGCGGGCCGCGGGTCACGTCCCCGTATCGCGCCGTCGTCGAGATGCGCTCGCGCATGCCCGCGATCCCGCGCTCATGAATCAGGTCCGTCACCAGTTTCGCTTCGTGGCAGCACTCAAAATACGCCAGCTCCGGCGGATACCCGGCTTCGACCAGCGTCTCAAACGCCGCGAGAATCAACGCCGACAGCCCGCCGCACAATACGGCCTGCTCGCCGAACAGATCGGTCTCCGTTTCATCCGCGAATGTCGTCTCGAGCACGCCGGCCCGCCCGGAGCCGATGCCGCCGGCCCAGCCGAGCGCCGTTTCGCGCGCCCGCCCGCTCGCGTCCTGCGCGACGGCGATCAGCGAGACGACACCGCGCCCCGCGAGAAACTCCCGCCGCACGCCGTGCCCCTGCCCCTTGGGCGCCACCAGCACAACATCGACCTCCGGCGGCGGCGTGATCTGTTGATAGTGAATAACAAACCCGTGCAGAAACCCGAGCGCCTGCCCGGGTCGCAGGCGCGGCTTGATTTCCCGTTCGAAGATCGCGGGCGCGCCGTCGTCGGGAAGGGCCACGATCAGCAGGTCGGCCTGCGCCGCCGCGTCCGCGATTTCGACCGGTTGGAAGCCGGCTTCGACGGCGGTGGCGTAGCGAGGGTTCGCCGCGCCGCCGGACGTCTTCGCGCGCTGGGCGACGATGACCGCGGCCCCGCTGTCCCGCAGATTCAGCGCGTGGGCGTGCCCCTGCGCGCCGTAGCCCAGCACCGCGACCGTCCGCCCGGCGAGCTTTGCGACATCCGCCTCGTGTTTCGGAATGATCTTGATTTGCGACATGCCTGCGAATGATAACGGCCCCGGCGCGAACGCGTCGCGAAGTGATCGCCCGCGCAGGCGGGGAGCCACGGAGAGAACAACCGCACAAACCGCGCAATAACACGCGGCGCCTCCGACCGGGCGCCGCTACTTCCGGCGTCGCGTCAGCGTGACCGCCCACAGTGTCAGCAGCAGCGCCGGCGCCAGTCCGCACGGTCCGGCGACCACCGCCGGCGTGGCCGGTATCGGCGCATCGACCGCCGTGTCCGGCTCTGAAGTCGTGTCCGTCGGCTGCGGGTTGGGTGTGGGTTCGGCGACAGGCTCGTCCGTCGGCTCGGGTTCCGGCGTCATGATCGCCACGCGGTCATCCACCGGGTCGCAGGCGTCTCCGATGCCGTCGCCGTCGCTGTCCAGTTGATCGGCATTGGCTTTCACCAGGCAGTTGTCGCACTCGTTGCCGACACCGTCGCGGTCGGCGTCCGCCTGGTCGGGATCGACCAGATCCGGGCAGACATCGCACACGTCACCATCGCCGTCGCCGTCTCGGTCCGCCTGGTCGGCGTTGGCGATGGCCGGGCAGTTGTCGCAGACGTCGCCAATACCGTCGCCATCAGAGTCGAGTTGATCCTCATTCGCGATGTCGGGGCAGTTGTCGCACGCGTCGCCGATCAGGTCGTCGTCGCTGTCGGCCTGATCCGGGTCGGGCAGGTCCGGACACAGATCGCACGCGTCACCCGCGCCGTCGCCGTCGGAATCAGCCTGGTCGGGGTTTTCCACGCGGCGGCAATTGTCGCATGCGTTCGGGAGGCCGTCGCCGTCACGGTCGTCGCTGTTGTCGCCGGCGGGGCACGGGTCGCATACGTCGCCCATCCCGTCGCCGTCCGTATCGACCTGATTGAAGTTCTGCGCGTCAGGGCAATTGTCGCAGCCGTCGAAGATACCGTCGTTGTCACGATCGATCAGGTTGCTGCCGTTGGGGCAGAGGTCGCAGGCGTCGATGATGCCGTCGCTGTCGCCGTCGGGCTGGCACTGGTCCGGCACGCCGTTGTCGTCGCAATCCGGCGCGTCGCCGCTGGCGATCTGCTCCGCGTCCGGCGTGCCGTCGCCGTCGCAATCCGCGCTGGTGGTGCTCAGGTCGAGGAAGTACATCTGCGGGCCGACTTCGCCGTTGAAGAAGTCGCCGGAAACGCGCACGCGCCACGAACCGGCGGCCAGCGCGATCGGCCCGACCACGGCGGCGCCGCGCACGGCGCCGAAGCCGACGCCGCGTGACTCGTCGTCGACAGACACGATCTCCACGCGCAGCGTCGCCTGGGCGTCGCTGTCTACGAGATCCCCAGTATTGCAGCTGAACGTCTGCGGACCGCTGAAGTAGCGCCGCCCGACGGGTGTCGCCGCCACGGTCAACTCGGAGGCTTCGTCAAGCGTCAGAACGTACCAGTCGACATCGCCGACATTCAGGCTGATCAGCGACGTATCGACGAGATTCGTGGGGCCGATGCGGGCCATTCCTTCGGCGGCAAGCGGGCCGAGATCGCTCGCGGTTTCCGGCGTGTCGTTCGTTTCCATCGCGTCGCCGTACAGGAACTGCGCGGCGCGAATGTCGTCATGCTGTGGGCCGAGGTACGCGGGGGAGTAGATCGGCTCCATCAAGGTGGTTTCGATGATTGGACAGGTATGGAGCAGGCCGATCGAGTGCCCCGCTTCGTGGGCCAGCACATTCCGGAGAAGGCGCGCGGAGGCGCCGCCCTCGGTCCAGACTTCGTCGAAATCCATCACGATGTCGCCGTCCGACGGAAAGCTCGCGAACGCCAGCGTGAGGCTTGGGCCGTCGATCGAGGTCATGCCAATCCGGATATCGCCGCGCGTGTCGGCGCCGGGCGAGCCCCACGGCGCCCCGTCGTCCCAGGCGACACCGCTTGCCGTCGCGCGAACGAATTGCAGGCCGGACACCTCGCTCCAGCGGTTGAACGTGTTCTCGATGTGGGTGATCCAGCCGCTGCCGCCGAACTGCGCGTTGAGTCTCTGGAACAACCGGCTCTGCGCGAACCCGCCGTTGTCATTGGGCACATCCGTTCCATCCGGCACGAAGCTCCAGCGCAGCAAGCGCGGTCCGCTCCCCGACCAGCGGCCCAACGCCTGAAACGCGAGCGGGTCCAGACCATGAATGCGCGCCAGCACCGCCTCCATGTACTCCGGCGGGGTGCCGGGGGCGAAGATGGCGCATGCGCGGCAAGGGTGTGCGCTGCGCGTCACAGCGGCGAACGGCGCCGGCGCCGTGGCGGTCCAGATGGCGCCGATCGTGGTCGCGCAAATCGCGGCGGCGCAGGTCAGGCGAGTGTTCAATTGCGTCTCCGGGGGCTTGAGCCGATCAAACAATCTTACCAAGTCCCGCGTGTCGCGCAAATTGGAATTGCGCTAAGGAATCGGCGTCAGGACGGCCGCAGCCGCCTTCCGGACTTTTTCTTCGAGGTCCTCGGCGGCGCAGCGGCACGCGGCGGCGATGTCCTCCATGCCCTCCTCCGCGAAGACATCCCCGGCCAGGCGCAGCGTGGTGGCCACGACCCCGAACTGAAGGGGCGCCTCGCTGGCCAGCGCCAGGCCATCCAGCGCGAGGGGGCTGGCGCGATCATGGTGACCCTGACGCGCCATCAGCGCGGCCGACACCACGTCTGCCAGGCCGAGGCGATGGTCGCGCTCGGGTACGGTCGCATCGATTGCCTGATTGGCGGCGAGCATCGCTGCTGCGGCGGCCTCCGGATCCCCGGCGCGCAGGTACAACGCGGCCTGATAGGCGGCGGTCGAGATGGTGGGCGCGGTCTCACCCGTGGCGATCAGAATCGGCTGCGCGAGATTGAAGCGCTCCAGCGACTCCTCCCAGCGGCCCATGGCCAGCAGTTCCATCCCCACGCCGAAGTGCGCCCGACCGGTGGCGCGATTTGTCGGACCGAGCATGCGCTCGGCGATGCCTTCGGCCTTTTCGGCGTAACGGAGGGCCGTCTCGTGGTCGCCGCGCGTCGAGACGAAAACCGCCAGATTCACGAGCGCGTTGCCCAATTCGGGCGTCTCGCCAATCGTGCGCTGTTGCAGCGCAACGCACTCGCGCATGATCTCCTCGGCGCGCCGGAAGTCGCCGACCTTGAAGTTGGAGATCGCGAGATTGTTGAGCACGACAATGTTGTCGGGATGGTCCGCCCCGATCGTGGCCAGACGGATCTCAAAGGAGCGCTCAACGCATTCCAACGCCTCCGGGTAGCGCCCGGTCCGGCTGTATAGAGAGGAAAGATTGTTCAGATCCACGGAGATCGAGATGTGGTCAGGACCCATCAACCGCTCGTGCATGGCCAGCGCCTCGAGCAGCAGTGGCTCCGCCTCCTCGGCTTCGCCCAGACCGGCCAGCTCTACGCCCAGGCTGCTCATCGTTGTCGCCAGGTCGAAGTCATCCCCCGCGTTGTATTCGCGGTGCAGTTCGAGCGCCATCCGGTAGTAGGGGATCGCCTCGTCCGCCCGATTCATGCCCGCCAGCGCGTTCGCGTAGTTGTTGGCGGCCCGCGCCACATGCAGATCCCGCTGATGATCACGCAATGTCTCAAGCGACTCTTTGTAGAGGTCCGCCGCTTCGGCGTAACGGCCGACATCGCTGAGTAGGTTGGCGTAGTTATTCTTCTGGAACGCGACCTCCACCGGCCCCAGACCCCGCGCGAGTTCGATCGCATCCAGGCACAGCGCCTCCGCCTCCTCGAAGCGCCCGAACGACAGATAGGTCGAACCGAGTATCGCCAGCAGTTCCTTCCGCACGTCGGGATATTCCGCGAACGCCGGTGGCGCCAGCCCGGCCCGTGCCCGGTCGAGCATATCGAGCATGGTCATATTGGCGGATTGCGCGTCGCCCGGGTTCTCGGAGCGCATGATCTTGCGCAGATAATCAATGATCAGCAGCGCCCGCACGTTCTCGCGGTTTGCGTTTTCCGCTTCCCGCTCCGCGGCGAACGCGGCCTTCTCGGCCCGGTCGGATTGCTCCTCAGCCCGGACGCGCTGCGATTCCGCGACCCGCCACAGCGTCAGACTGACGCCGAAGCCGACCGCCAGCAGCGCCACAAACGCCACGCCGACCGAAACCGGCAGCCAGTGCCGCCGCAACTGCTTGCGCAACACATAGCCGAAGGAATCACGACGCGCCAGCAGCGGCTCCCCCGCAAGGTATGCGCGGATGTCCATCGCCAGTTCGCGCGCCGACTGATAGCGCCGTTCGCGCTCCTTGCTCAGCGCCTTGCGCACAATCGTCTTCAAGTCTTCGTTGAAAGATGCGCCGGTCAGCGCCGGCTCCTTGTGGAGAATGTTGTCCACGACTTCGCGCATCGAACCGCTCACGTCGTACGGAAAACGCCCGGTCAGCAGTTGAAACAGCACCACGCCCAACGCATAGACGTCGGTCCGCACGTCAATCAGATGCGTATGCCCCTCGGCCTGCTCCGGCGCCGCCCACGGCAGCGAGCCCAGAAACTGCCCGGTTTGCGTCATCGCCGTCATCGACGTTTCGGAGTCGTCGTCCGCCTTGGCCAGTCCGAAGTCGAGCACCCGCGCCGTTCCGTCCGAGCCCACCAGGATATTGCCCGGTTTCAGATCGCGGTGAATCACGCCCGCCAGGTGCGCCGCGTGCACGGCGTCGCAGACCTGCGCAAACAGCGCCAATCGGGCGCTAAGCGATAGCTTGCTCGTGTTCGCGTACTCCGTCAGCGTCGCGCCTTCGACAAAATCCATCACAAAGTAGAACACGCCGTCGGCGACGCCGCTGTCATGGATCGTGACGATGCCGGGATGGCGCAATCTGGCGAGAATCCGCACCTCTCGATCAAAGCGCGCCAGGTCCGCCGACGACGCCAGCGCATGATCACGAAGCGCCTTGATCGCGACCGTGCGACCCGTGGCGATTTGCGTGGCGCGAAAAACAACGCCCTGCCCGCCGCGATGGGCCTCGCCCTCGATCGCGTAGCCGGGCACATTCGGCGCGCGGCCGACGTTCGTCAGCCGGGAGAGGTTCGAGGCCGCGACCGTGTCGGCGTTGGCGTCGCTCTGGCCGGCGGATATCTGCGCGCCGCGGGACGAAGAGGCCCCCGACCGTGCCCGGAAGGCCGCCGCCTCCACCAGCCCCAGCAGCCGCAGCTCCAGCTTCAACGCCGGCGCGAGGTCGGGATGGGACGACAGCACGTCCTCATCAGTCAGCGACTCGCCGGCCGCCCGGCGGTCGAGCACGTCGTCAACGATCGCGCGCAGTTTGGCGGATTCTGCCGTGTTGTGTGCCATTTTCGATCGATCCCGACGACCCGGCGTTGCGGGTAGAGACCCCCACTCAGTTACAACGGAAACGGCGCGCCGCGCAGCCTATCCTTCGCTGAAAAAATTCCCGGATTCGCCCATCGCGGAGCGCAACTGATCCAGCCCCCGGCGGCACAGCTTGTGCACGGCCCACTCCGTGCGTCCCAGCCGCCGGGCCGTATCGCTGACGTCCAGCCCTTCGACGAAACGAAGCCGCAGCGCCTCGCGATAGTCGGGCGCGATCGCGTCCAGGGCGCGCAGCACGGCGCCCGCGGTCTCGCGACGCGCCACCGATCGGCTGGGTGTGCGCGAATTGACCTCCAGCATCTCGACCAGTGGCACGGCCTGGCTTTCCGTCTCCGTAAGCTGCGCCCAGGCGCCGCCACGCTTCGCGGCCTGCAGCGCCCGCACGCTGTCGATCAGACGGTTATCCACAATCGTGACCAGCCAGCGATAAAAGGCGTCTTCGCCGTTGTCGCGAAAACGCGCCACGCCGCGAAAAACATCGACGAACGCGTCCTGCAGGATATCCTCGGGAGAGATTACGCCTCGCATGCGCGGTGGGAGTTTGCGCTCAATCCGCAGCAGCAGGCGCCGCTGCCAGCGCGCAAGCAGCTTTTGAAGCGACACTTCGTCGCCGGCCTGCGCTTTCTGTAATAGCTCATCATTCGTCAACAGCATCCCCGCCCGCTGGCCATCGCTGATTATAACGCCCATAACGACCGCTCCACGCGTCGCGGCCAAAGCGGCTATTCGAGACGAACGCCCGGCATCAGCGGACCTTCCAGGCTGCGCCACAGATACCAGCTCGCATAGCTGCGGAAAGGCCGGAAAATCTCGCCGGCTGCCCGCATCGCCGCCGCGCCTGGCATTTCCGGCAGATCGTGAAATCGCATCACCGCTTTGCGCAATCCGAGATCGTCAATCGGCCAGACGTCCGGCCGCTCGAGACAGAACATCAGCAGCATTTCCGCCGTCCAGCGCCCGACGCCGCGAATACGCGTGACGGATTCGATCACGGCTTCGTCGTCGAGTTTGCGGAGTTGGGCGCCGGTCACGCGGCGCGTCGCGAAGTGCTCCGCCAGATCGTGCAGATAGCTCGCCTTCTGACGCGACAAGCCGACACTGCGCAGTTCTTCCGGCGACATGGCCGTCAGCGCCGCGGGCGTCACCCTTCGCCGCGGACAGGCGTCGGTCAGGCGCTTGAGAATCGCGGCGGCGGACTGCATCGATACCTGCTGGCTGACGATGGAGTCGACCAGCGTAGCAAAGGCGTTGGCGCTGATGTTCGGACGATGCGCGCCCACGGATTTGATGACGGCCCGCATGCGCGGATGGGCCCTGGAAAGGCGCCGGATCGCGAGGCGGGCGCGTTCGTCGCGCTGAGTCTGGGGGTCGCTCATGGGCCGTAGTGTAGTCAAGTCGCGGGCGAGTCGCGCGACACGCGCTGCGGATCGGATATTGCGAGCCAGCGTCGATCGATGGCATTCAGCGGAGCGGACATGCCCGGACCACCCGCTCGCCGCCCGGACCATCCGCTTGCCGCCCGGAGCGACGAGCCTGTCGGCGCCGGGATGGCCCGCTCGGCGGCGGAGGCGCGCGGCGCCTTGTTCAGACTTTGGCGTCGGCTAGAATTGCCCGAATCGTATGACGCGTATCCATATCCGGACGCCTCATTCATCGCGACGACTCCGCACGTCGCCATCGCTCATTCAAACCGCGGAAAATATAGGAGTCGGTCATGCTCATATGGGTGTTGCGCGGCTTGTTTGTCGTGCTCGTCGCCTCGGTCGCCTACACGGCGTTCGCGGGCGAAGATCAGGTCAGAATGCAGTTCACGTTCATGCTGGCGGCGATCGCGGTCGCGGTCGCGTTTATTGTGGTGGATGTATTGCTGCCGCGCAAGTCGCTGGCCGCATTGTCGGGCGCCTTTCTCGGGCTGGTTGTCGGTATCGTCGCGGCCTGGGGATTGGGGCTGATCGTCGACCTGATGGTGGAGACGTTCTTCGTCGACCTGGCCGACAAAGCGGGGACTGTGGGACGCACCAGCGGGATCGTCGGGGCGATCAAGCTGATGGTCGGCACGATCTGCTGCTACATGACCATCAGCTTTATCCTGCAGACCAAAGACGACATTCGCTTTGTCATTCCGTACGTCGAGTTCTCCCGCCAGACCCGCGGGGCGCGGCCGCTGCTGCTGGATACTTCGGTCATTATTGACGGGCGCGTCGCCGACATCTGCGATACGCGGATCATTGACTCGCCGCTGATCATTCCGCGCTTTGTGCTGCAGGAGTTGCAGGCCATCGCCGACAGCGGCGACAAGCTGAAGCGCAATCGCGGTCGCCGCGGCCTGGACATGCTCAACAAGCTCCAGACCAACGACAAAGTGGAAATCCGCATCTCGGATCATCGTCTGCCGACGATCGAGGAATCCGCGGATGTGGACCAGAAACTGGTCGAACTCGCCAAGAAGATCGACGGGCGGATCGTTACCAATGACTACAACCTGAACAAAATCGCCCAGATTCGCGGCGTGGACGTCATCAACATCAACGACCTCGCCAACGCGATCAAGCCGGTGGTGCTGCCGGGCGAAATTGTCACCGTACGCATCATCAAGCCCGGCGAGGAAGCGGGGCAGGGCATCGGCTACCTCGAAGACGGCACGATGATCGTGGCGGAAAACAGCCGCGAAAAGCTGAATGACGAGGTGACCCTGGTCGTGACGAGCGTGCTGCAGACCTCGGCGGGGCGGATGATCTTTGGCCGGCCGGAGGGCTATGTGCAGCCGGGGCGTCGCCCGCGCCCGACGCGGGCCTAGCCCGGCGAGGGGGTCGCGCGAGGCTCGGCCCGGTGTGACTTGCCGCCCGCGCCGGTCGATCTATGATGCGCCAACTTTCAACCGCGGTTTTCAGTCCGAGGGGAGTTCCCGATGAGCGTGCCGGCCGATCGTCGTTATTCGCAGTCGCATGAGTGGTTCAAGGTTGATGGCCAGCGCGTCACCATCGGCATCACGCAGTTCGCCGCCGACGAGCTGACCGACATTACCTATGTCGACGTCCCGAAGCTGGGGGCGGTGATCGAGAGCGGCGCGCCCTTCGGCGAGGTCGAATCCGTCAAGGCCACGAGTGACCTGTTCAGCGCCGTCACCGGGAAGGTGGTTGAGGTCAACACCAAGCTCGCCAATCAGCCGGAGTTGCTGAATACCGACCCGTTCAATGAGGGCTGGATTGCCCGCCTCGAATGTTCGGATCTGTCCCCGCTGGAAAACCTGCTCGATGGGCCGGCGTACGACCAGATGACCGCGCAGTAGCAGGGGAGTCTTGCCGGCGATTCCGCCGGCCGGGCGGTTGCCCTGATCGGGGCGGATCGACGCAGGTCACTCGATCGCGTCGCGCGCCTGGCGGGCCCAACTGAACACATCCCCCTCGGGCAGGCTGGTCACGCCCACGCGGCGCAGCAGATGCAGCGCCTGCGCCCGGTGGTGCATGCTGTGCGTCAGAATGTGGGCGATGGCGTCCCCGTACGATTTCCGCCTCGGCGGATCATCCAGGTGATCGACCCAGGTTTCATCCCAGGCGTTTTCGCGGGCCACGCGGCGGGCGACTATCGCGAGCCGATCGGCGCTCCGGTCCAGCCGGCGTCGCAACCCCGGGATCGTGCGATCCGCATCGTCTGCGATCGCGACCTCGGCCATCAGGCCCGACCAGACTTCCATGTTGCGGATGATGTGATCGAGCGTGCGCCGCAACGTGCGATGCCCGATGTCGAAGTCCCGGTCGAGGCGCTCGTCATCCAGCGATTCGCAGATGCCGAGTAACTGTCCGGTGGTCCAGGCGTCGTGACGCAGCAATCGATCGAGCAGGTCCATGCGATGGTAACGTCCGCGCGCTCGCAACTCGGGGCCCCACGGGCCCGACTTACAACTCCGGCCCGCCGTCGTACGGGCCGTACACGCCCTTCAACGTTTCCATCATCTCACCGACCGTCGCCAGCGCCTCGGACGCCTCGATCAGGGCGGGCATCACGTTGCCGCCATCAGCGGCGACATCACGCAGCGCCTTGAGCGCCGCGGCATGCCGCGCCCGCTTGGCCGGGTCGTTCTGGCGTTTCTCGCGCAGCGCCTTCAGCCGCGCGACCTGTTCATGCTCGACCTGCTGGTCGATCATGAGAATCGGAATGCGGTCATAGTCGCTGTCGACATATTTGTTCACGCCGATCATCACGCGCTCGCCACGGTCAAACTCCTGGCCGTAACGGTGCGAGCTGTCGGCGATCGCGCGGCGGAAATAGCCCTGCTCCGTCGCCGGCAGGACGCCGCCGTAGTTCTCGTACACGTGGTCGATGATGTCGAGCGCGCGTTTCTCGATGTCGCTGGTCAGGGCCTCAACGAAATAGCTGCCACCGAGCGGGTCGACTGTGCGGGTGACGCCGGTTTCGTCCGCCAACACCTGTTGGGTTCGCAGCGCGATCTTCACCGCCTGTTCGGTCGGCAGCGCCAACGTCTCGTCCATGCTGTTGGTGTGCAGACTCTGCGTTCCGCCCAGCACCGCCGCCATGGCCTGATAGGCGACGCGAATCACGTTGACCATCGGCTGTTGCTCGGTCAGCGAAACGCCGGCGGTTTGGGCGTGGCAGCGCAGCCACCAGCTTCTCTCGTTCCGGGCGTGGTAGCGGTCGCGCGTGATGCGGGCCCAGATGCGGCGGGCGGCCCGGAACTTCGCGATTTCCTCGAAGAACTCGTTGTGCACATCCCAGAAAAAGCTGATGCGCGGCAGAAACGCGTCCGGATCGAGCCCGCGTTTGATCGACTCCTCGACGTAGCACATCCCGTCCGCGATCGTGAACGCGAGTTCCTGCTGCGCCGTCGCGCCTGCCTCGCGAATGTGGTAGCCGCTGACCGACACGGTATTCCATTGCGGCAGATGCTCGGTGCAGTACTCGATCGTGTCGATGACCAGCTTGACGCTGGGCTTCGGCGGAAACACGAACTCGTTCTGCGCGTGAAACTCCTTGAGAATGTCGTTCTGCAGCGTGCCGCGCAGCTGATTCAGCGGTACGCCCTGTTCCCGCGCGACACAGATGTAGAACGCCAGCAGGATCGCCGCCGGCGCGTTAATCGTCATGGAGGTGCTGACCGTGCCCAGGTCGATGCCGTCGAAGAGCAGCTTCATATCTTCCAGCGAGCTGACCGCCACGCCGCACTTGCCGACTTCGCCCAGCGAAAGATGATCATCGCTGTCACGCCCCATCAGCGTCGGGAGATCAAAGGCCGTGCTCAACCCGGTCTGGCCGTGCTCCAGCAGATACTTGAATCGCTCGTTTGTCTGCGCGGCGGAGCCGAACCCGGCGAACTGGCGCATCGTCCAGACTTTGCCCTGGTACATCGTCGCGTGCATGCCGCGCGTGTACGGAAACGACCCCGGCTCACCCACATCGTCGATGAACTCGATGCCGCCCATGTCGTCGGGGCCGTATAACGGCTTGATCGGAATGCCCGACATCGTCGTCGGCGCGCCGGCGTGGTCGCCGTCGTCGATCGGCGTGGTCCGCGGTATCGCTTGCGTCGTCATCGTCGCGTCGCTCCCAATGCTCGTGTCTGTGGCGCGCCGTCGGACCGGGTTCGCGGTGGCGGAAAGACGCGCTCCGGCCCGGAATTGAAATCGGCCGGCGCCCACACCGTATGGTAGCATATCAGCGGGGCCGCGGGACAGCCGACCGCCACGCAATCGGCGACGGGGCGCGCTTGGATGCGAATCGAAACCGCTCATCTTGGCGACGGCGTACGCCTGCCGGTGCTCATGACCGACTCGCATCCCTGCCCCTACCTCCCGGATCGCGCCGCCCGCGAGCAATTGCTGATGACCCCGGTCGATGACGGCGCGTTTTATCAGCAGTTGATGGATTGGGGCTTTCGCCGGTCGGAGCGGTTTTTCTACCGTCCGTCCTGCGAGGCGTGCAGCGCGTGCGTGCCGATTCGCATCCCGGTCGAGCGGTTTGCGCCGTCTCGCTCGCAGCTACGCGTCCTGCGGCGGAATCGCGACGTCGAAGTCCGTGTCGCCGCGCCGACCCTCGACGCGGAGCGCTGGGACCTCTTCAATCGCTATCAGGTTCACGCGCATGACAAGCCGATGCTGCGTTCGCCGGAGGAGTATGTCGCGGTCTTTTGCGATCCGCCGATCGACGCCGTCGAGATGAGTTACCATGTCGCCGGTCGACTTGTCGGCGTCGGCGTGCTGGATGTCTGTCCGGATGCCCTGTCGAGCGTCTATTTTTACTACGACCCGCGCCAGGGGCGTCGCAGTCTGGGCGTATTCTCGGGCATGTGCGAGATTGAGGCGTGTCGCGCGCGCGGCCGCCCGTGGTGGTATCTGGGCTTCTTTGTCGCCGGTTGCCGCAAAATGGAATACAAGAGTCGCTTTCGCCCCTTTGAATTGCTCGACGCCGACGGCGTGTGGCGCGCGCCGCGCGACGATAGCGACGGAGCCGCCGCATGAGCGCCGAACCGTTGATCCGCCCGGTCCGCGCGAGCGATATCCCCGACATCATCGTGCTGCTCGGGCGGATTTACGCGTCCTATGGGGGCGTGATGGATCTGGCCGGCATTGACGCCGACGTGCTGCGGCTGGATACGTCCCATCGCGCCACCGGCGGCGAATTGTGGGTGGCGGAGGTGAGCGGCGCCGCCCGCGCGACCTGCGGCGTCAGCCTCGCCGGCGATGTCGGTTGGCTGAAAACCGTCTATGTTGATCCGCGCCTGCGACGGAAGGGGCTGGCGACGCGCCTGGTGGCGGAGGCGATACGCTTTGCCGCCGGGGCCGGGGCGCGGCATGTTCGACTGTGGAGCGATACGAGGTTTGTGGAGGCGCACGCGTTCTATCGCAAACTCGGCTTTGGCGCGTTCGGCGAGCGCGATCTGGCGGATTTGAACAACACGCGCGAGTATGGCTTTGAGATCGACCTGACGGAGCCGCGAAACGCCCAGGCCCGGTTGTGGACGCAGCATGCCTGAGCGCCGCCGGACAAGTGAGAGAGTCCGGATGCGGATGCGCCGCATTCGGATTTCGCTGTCGGTCAAGTACCTGATCCTGTTCAGCCTGGCCGTCACGCTGATTATCGCGTCGGCCTTGGCCGTGCCGTGGCTGCGGATGCGGGCGCTGGTGGATGAGCAGCAGTTTCTGGAAGCGCAACGCGCGTCTGACGCGTATTTTCGCAATGTGCTGATCGGCTCCGCTGGCGGCGCGACCGGCGCCAACGTGCATCAGTTCGGCCTGCTGGAGGACACGCAGCGGCTGCCGTTTTTCGTCGGGGTCAACCTGAACACGGACGACCCGGAGAGCCTGATCCGCTTTCAGACCGATGACGAAGTGCTGCAGCGGTTCGTGATGAAGTCGGCCCGGGCCTTTGCCACCGACGCGCAGATGCCGTTTCGATATCGTCCGCCCAGCGAGGATCGCGGTCGCCGGTTTCTCTATGCGCATCCGATCCGTGCCAGCCAGCAGTGCCTGACCTGTCATGCGCCCGAAAAGAGCGCCGCCCCATACGTTGAAAACCAGCTGGTCGGCCAGATTGTGGTGGATCTGCCCGCCGATCAGGTCGATCGGCAGATGCTGTTCAACACGTTGGTCGTGACGGCGGCCGGCTTGCTGGCGGGGATTCTGGCGATTCTCGTCTTCTACGTGATTACGCACCGTTTCATCCTGGCGCCGATCGAGTCGCTGCGGCAGATGGCGCTGCGCGTGGCGGGTGGCGACTTCTCCGCCCGCGCGGAGGTCAGCTCGGGTGACGAGTTTGAGCAGCTCGGCGCCAATTTGAACACGATGCTTGAGCGCCTGCGCGAAGCGCGGGAAGAACTCGAAAACGCCAATCTCGCGCTGGATTTGAAGGTGGACCAGCTAGCCGAGAGTAACGTCGCGCTGTTTGAATCCAATCGCATCAAGAGTGAGTTTCTGGCGAGCGTGTCGCATGAACTGCGGACGCCGCTGACGAGCATTATCGGATTCGCGGAGTTGCTGCGCGAAGGTCAGGTGGATCCGAAAGAGAAGACGGCCCGCTATTCGGAGAACATTCTGATCTCCGGGCGGATTCTGCTGGACATCATCAATGACCTGTTGGATTTGGCCCGGATCGAGGCGGGGCGCGTGGACCTGCGAATCGAGGACGTCGATCTCGGCGATCTGTGCGGCGAGTTGATCGACTTCATTCGGCCGATGGCGGACAAGAAGGAGATTCACCTCGACCTGATCGCCCCCGTTGACCGCCGGCCGGTCCGCACCGATCGGGGCCGGGTCCGCCAGATTCTCTTCAATCTGCTCTCCAACGCGGTCAAATTCACCCGGGAGGACGGGCGGGTGGTGGCCCGCCTGGAACAGTCGGCGGACGGAATGTCGCGAATTTCCGTGACCGATACCGGTCCGGGGATCGCCCCGGAGCATCAGGCCCTGATTTTCGACAAGTTCCGCCAGATCGATCAGTCCGCCACGCGCGAGCACGCCGGCGTCGGGCTCGGCCTGGCGATCGCACGGGAATTGGCCGCGGCGCTGGGAGGGGAAATCACGCTGGAGAGCCAAATCGGGGCTGGCTCGACGTTTACGCTTCAAGTGCCGCCGGACGCGGAACGGGTCCGAATCAGCGAGTCGCCCGACGAGGCGCTGAACAAGCCAGGCGCTATATAACACATAGGCATCAGTGCGGTATTCTCGGGTAGGCGCCAGACCGTAATTGCCGAGATCGGCGGAGTTTGCGTTTTGGGGCGTCGGGTTCGGAACCGCTCCCGTCATCAGGGCTCGCGTCTCGCCCAAATGCGACCTTAGCGCCTTGTTGGCAAGATTGTAACATATTACTTGTAAACGACTTGCGCCGCTTCTTGCCGTCCGGCCCAAATTGGTCGTGTGCGGTGGACACCCCCTTGGCGATAAGGTATAGTGACCGCCAGTCGAGGGTCATTCGACACGAATTTGCGGCTGTTCTAGCCGTGGCGCACTTCCGGGGCCGACCAACTGGTCTGGCCCCGGAAGTTTTTTTTTGACAACGCCATTCGAACGATAGCAACACGTGTTCAATGTTCCCCGCGCGCCGCTTTTTGCTCCGCGATCTTGTCATGTCAGTGACGCGCCTGCGCGCGGCGATCTTCAGTTAGAATTTCCGCGCATGGATGCCCCTGAACAGTATCGCGTGTTTGCGGCTGACGCCGAAGTCGTCGAGGTGACACGTCCGTGTCGTGATCATGTGCGGATCGAGTTCATCGCGCCCTTTCGCGCCGCCGAGCCCGGGCAGTTCCTGCAACTGCTCTGCGCCGACCGTCCGGGGTCGCCCTCGGGCGCGCCGCCCGGCGCGATGATGCTGCGGCGTCCGTTCAGCATTGCGGACATGTATGAGGATGATGATGGGACGCCGCGCGCCGTCGTGATCTCGCGCGCGATCGGTCCCGGAACGAGATGGCTGGATCGCCTGCGACCCGGCGACGCGATCAACTTGACCGGGCCTTTGGGTCGGCCGTTTACATTGCCGGCGCCGGATGAGCGCGTGGCGCTCGTTGGTGGTGGCGTGGGGATTCCGCCGTTGATCTTTCTGGCGCGCCGCCTGCGCGAGACCGGGCATTCCCACGCGACCCTGATTTTCGGCGCGTTAACGGCGGATTTGTTTCCGATTCCGCAGTGTGCGCCGCCGCGCGCCGACGGCGTGGCCGTCGCCTGCCTGGAGCTGCCCGGCGCAACGGAAATGCCGGCCGCCGTGACGACGGACGATGGCAGCGCGGGCATGGCGGGGCGGGTCACAGACGCCTTGGCGATCTGGCGCGGCGCTCAGCGGGCGGGTTCCCGCCTGCGCGTCTACGCCTGCGGTCCGGAGCCGATGTTGCAGGCGATTGCGCGACAGACGCGCGCCGCCGGCATCGACTGCCAGCTTTGCATCGAACGCATGATGGGCTGTGGTCTTGGCTGCTGCCTTTCGTGCGTCACGCGCGTTCGGGCCGGCGGGGAGGGCGCACCGGACGCCTGGCGCTGGGCGCTGGCCTGCATCGAAGGCCCGGTTTTCGACCGCGATGCGGCCCTCGACTATGCTTAGCGGTGACCGGACGCCGATTTCACTTGGTTTCAGGGGTCGCATGATGAACGCGCCACGCGCTTTGAGAATACTCGCATTTCCGGGCGTTGCTGTCTTGCTGCTCACTGGCAGCGGCTGTCGTTCGGCGATCGGCGTTGGATTGCTGAATCTGGTGGGGTTGTCGGAGAAGCCGCTGGTGCTGGGGGTCGTTACGGAGCGACTGGACGCCGCCCAGCGCAGCGCTGAGTTGCTCAACCCGATCGGGCCCTACAACGACGCCATGAACGCCCTGGGCGCGGCGACCAATCGGCGTGTCACGCCGAGCGTCTGCTTCCCTTTCCAGGTAGAGCCCAATCTCAATGTCGGCCTGTTTCATCTGGCCGTGCTGACGCCGTCCCAGTTTGCGCGGCTGAAGACGCCGGAGTCGTGCGAGGTGATGGCGTCGGCTGTTGATCAGGAAGGCCGCGCGGCGCGGCCGGCAGTGCTGATCGTGCGGACGGACAGTCCGATCACGTCCTGCGATGGTCTGCGCGCCAAGATCGTGGCGTTCGGGCCGAATTACGACAGCCGCACTCATGTCGCCGCCTTGAAGCTGCTGAAAGACCACGGACTTGCGAAGGGTGACCTATCCTTGGAGGTGCTGCCCGTTCCGGGCTCGCTCAAGCACTTCCCGAACGCCAGCGGCGTGCTGAAGAGTGTGAACAATCGCAGCTCGGACGCGGGCTTCGTGGACATTGCGGATTGGGAAGCGCTGGCCGAGAGCGGCTCGGATGATTCGCCGGGGCGGTCCGCGTTTCGGATCGTTGCGGAAACAGTGGCGTTGCCGAATCACCTGATCTTGCGTTCGCCCACGCTGGACGCCGATACCTCCGCGCGGGCGCGGGAGTTCTTCCTGACGGTTGACGAGCGGAATGCGCAGGCGATGGTCGCGGTGAAGGCGTCAGGCTATGAAGCCGCCGCTCCGGCGCTGCTCGAAGCGTGCCTTTCGTTGCGTGACGTGGTTTCGCCTGACAGTCCGGCGGCGCTGGTGCTGCCGCAATAAGCCCGGCGCAAAGCCCGACCGGACCGACTTCGTTTCCGACCTGTTCTAGTCCGGCGCCAAATCGCGCCGATCCATCGCGGCGATTCAACCGCGGACCCACGCTGTCCCCTCCGATAACCAGCGCGAGGCTGCTGGCTGCTCCGTCTGCCAGAGCAGCGTCGCTGCGCAGGAACTTCCCAAGCGCTGCAAGACGCGCGTCCGATATCGAGCGATGCCGCGGTCTGCGGGGCGCAACCCAAGCCGAGAACGCGATCAACCGATGACACCGGCGCTGATGTACAGGCGGCGGGAGTCAAAAGCGCGTGGAAGCGAAGACAGAACATGTCACGGACGCTCCGCAGCCAAACGGATTGCGCGCCCTCATCGCGTGCGAGGGTCTGTCGCTGACGCCGGTGCTGATCGTGGTCGCCGTGACCGTCGCGCTCGGATTCTGGTCCCACGAAACGGCGAACGAGCGGCTGCAAGCCGTAGCGCAGCGTTCGGCTGGTCGGTTGGCGACCTGCCTTTCCGGCGCGATTCAGGGCCTGACGCCGGAACAGGCGGCGCCGGTGCTGCAACGGCTGTGCGAAGCCGCCGAGATCGAGGCGGAGTTGATGAGCGCGGATGGCCGACAGCTGGCGCTGGCGGGGCGGTTGTCCGGCGCCTTGGCGGGCACGCCGATCACGGGCAGCAGCCCGGCGCTCGACGGGGACGGGAACCCGGCCGGCGAGCTGCGGGTAACGGTTCCGCGGACGGCGACGTCGTTCTCTGTGGTTCCGGTGGCCGGGATCGGGGCTTTGGCGGTGGTGGGGCTGTTGTTTGCGCATTGGGCCCAGACGCGCCGGATGCGACCGTTGCGCGCGATTGAGCGGGGATTGACCTCCTACGCGTCGGGGATTGAGAAGGAACTGCGAGCGCTGGCGCTCGGATCGGCCTATGGCGCGATCGCGACGTCGTGGAATCAGTTCATCGACGAGCTTTCGGAATTGCGATCTTCGTCCACATCCGCCGACGCGAACGAGATTACGTCACTGGCGTCCCGGCAGGTCGAAGCGCAGACGCTGCGCAAGTTGCTGGATCGTCTGCCATTCGGGCTGCTGCGCGTTTCGGCGGAGGGCGGCGTGCGTTACGTCAACCCGATGGCGCGGACACTGCTCAGCGTCGTCGGCGAAGTGGCCGATGGCGCGCCGCTGGCGGAAGTGCTGAAGGACGACGCGACGGCGGCGTCGCTGATCGGGGCCGGCGCGCGGCGCGCCGGGCGTTTTACGATTGATCGACCGGCGGGAACGGGCGGGGAGTCGACGACATTGCGGTTCACGCTGGCGCCGCCGGTGGATCGCAGCGCGACGGCGGAGTTGCTGATCACGATTCATGATGTGACCTACGTGCAGGAGAGTGAGCGGGCCCGCGACGCGTTCCTGTATCACGTGACCCACGAATTGCGGACGCCGCTGACCAATATACAGGCGTACGCCGAGACGCTGACGCGGCCGGGTTTTGACGACGAGGAAACGCGGAAAGAGTGCTACAACGTGATCATCAGCGAGTCCTCGCGATTGTCGCGGCTGGTCGAGGACATCCTGAGCGTTTCGCAGCTCGAAGTCGGCACGGCGCGGTTGAATCTGGGGGAGGTTGACCTGGTGCGCCTGCTGCGCGAGACCGTGCAGGACAATCTGGGGGGGGCGGACGAGAAGGGCGTGGAACTGCGACTGAATCTGCCACCGAAGGCTCCCCAAATGCGCGGCGACAAGCAGCGTTTGGCAGGGCTGTTGCACAACCTGGTCGGAAACGCCGTGAAGTACACGCCGAAGGGCGGCGCGGTGGATGTGACGCTGACGACGGACGGCAGTGTCGTGCGCGTGGCGGTGAAGGATTCCGGAATCGGTATTCCGGCGGACGATCAGGCGCGCGTGTTTGAGAAATTCTTCCGCGCGGAAAACACGGCCAGCGAATCGGTCAAGGGCACCGGGCTGGGGCTGGCGATCGCCATGGAAGTGGCGCGGCTGCACGGTGGCGATATCGAGTTGGAAAGCGAAGTCGGCGTGGGTTCGACTTTCACCGCCGTGCTGCCATGTACGGAAGAGTCGCGTCAAGCGCAGACGTCTGGAGGACTATGAGATGAGTCGAGTACTCGTCGTCGAAGACGATCCGCACATTCTGCGTGTCATCAGTCTGTGGCTGACGCGGGAAGGTCACACCGTGGTCGAAGCGGCCAACGGGTTGATCGGCTTCGAGCGGTTCGAATCGGAACGGCCGGACGTGATCATCACCGACATCAATATGCCGGGCATTGACGGATTGGAACTGTTGCGGCGGATCATCGACACCGAAGCGCGACCGCGCGGCATCGTGGTGCTGACGAACCGCTGGGATCATTCAGAGATCGGCGATGAACTGGGCAAGTGGGGCGTGCATGTCATGCCGAAGCCATTCAGCCCGACCAAATTGTCCGAGTTGATTCGCAATATCGAGGCCGCCGGAACCGGGGCCGCCGCGGAATAGCCGAGTGTGCTGGAATGGGGCGAATGTGATGTCGCAGCAGGCCAAAGACAACCAGATCCGAACCGACGCGGTCGACGGCGCGATGAGCGCTGAAGGCGCGCTCGAGGCGCTCAGCCGCCTTGACCAGGTCATGGACGAGAATGTCGGCCTGGCGAATGAGGTGCTGCGCACTTACGAGCAGCTGAGCCTGGTGTTCGAAGTCACGCATGAGATCACGCACATTACCGATGTCGCCGCGATTGAGCGGATCCTGGTGGGCCGCATCGGGCGGCTGATCGGCGCGGATGAGATCGACGTGCTGGCCGGCAGTGGGGAGCGACGACACTATCGCGTCGAATCCGGCGTGGCGACGCCGACTGCGGGACGCTGCGATGTGTCGCCGGAACTGCTGCGAAAGATTGATGACGTTCGCGCGCGTCGCCAGGTAGCGGTGGGCGGATCTGCCCGCGGCCCGGTGATCATCGGGCCGATGCCGCGTCTGGATGATGTGATCGACATTGTGATGGCGGTGCGCACGAATCCCGAGAGCGAGTTTAACGCCGGCGACATGATGCTGGTGGAGTCGATGCTGTCGTTCGGCGGCAAGATCATCGCCAACTGCGAGTTGCACGAGAAGCTCCGGAAGATGTCCTTCGAAGTGACGCGGGCGCTGGTCTCCGCGATCGACAAGAAAGACAACTACACGAGCGGCCACTCCGAGCGCGTCGGTTTTCTGGCGCGGCTGACGGGCGAACAGCTCGGGCTGCCGGCGGCGGACCTGCAATGGCTGGAGTGGGCGGGCATTTTGCATGATGTCGGCAAGATCGGCATTCGCGAAGAGGTGCTCGGAAAGCGCGGCCGGCTTACTGAGGAAGAATTCGCGCATATCAAAGAGCACCCGCGGATGGGTTACGAGATTCTCAAGCCGATCGCGCAGTTTGATCCGGTACTGCAGGGCGTGCTGCACCATCACGAAAACCCGGATGGCACCGGCTACCCCATCGGCCTGAAGGGCGATGACATTCCGATGTTCGCGAGGATCATCCACGTTTCGGATGTGTTCGACGCGTTGAGTTCCGATCGCTCATACCGCCCGGCGTTCACGGTCGAGCAGGCGTGTGAGATCATCGTCAAAGACGCCGGCACGAAGTTGGATGCGGAAGTCGCCGCCGCCTTTCTTGAAGCGCTGCACGCCTTCCGCGCGTCGCAGCCGCAGGAATTCGCGCGTCTATTTCAGCAGGGGCGTGGCCAATGATCGGAAAACCGTCGTGGCTGTTTGCGAAGGGCATCGTCATCGGCGGCTGCGGCGCGATCGCGATGATTGGCGCCGCCGAGCATCCGATGACCATCATCGGACTGGTCGTGGGGTACCTGGCGATGACGGTCGTGGAGTTGACGCGGGCTCCCGCCGAGGGGATCGCGCGGGCTCCGGTCACGGAGACGCCCCGAGCGCGGTGGCTGGCGTTCATCGCGGAGCGCGGCCCGGACTGGTCCGCGGCGCGCGACGTGGATGTGGAGCTCAACCATCTTGTTCGCGAGGGGTTGCGCGCCGCGGTCGACGCGGACCGCGTACGTCTGTTTACGATCACGCCGACAGGGCAGGCGCTCAGCCTTTGCGGCGGCGGCGCGCCCGGACCGGATCAGTCATCTCCGGCGCTGCGCGAATTGATTGACGGCGGCGCGAATTCGCTGACGCCGACGCCGACGGGCGGCTTTCGCTGGCGGATCGGCGTTCGCTGCTCCAATCGCATGATCGGCGCGATCGAGGCCCACACGCGTCACGGATCGATCAGTGACGCCGAGCGGCGCGAGCTCGAAGCGCAGCTGACGCTGTTGTGGCGCGGCGCGCATGCGGAAGCAGAGCGTCGGCGCCACATGAATCATGACGGATCGACCGGGGTGCTGGGTCGTCAGGCGTTTCTGGAGCGCGGCGAGATCGCGCTGCGGGCCGCCGGCGCGCGGGAAGAGCCTGTCGTGCTGGCGTGCGTGTCAATTGAGGGCCTGCGCGGCCTGGACGATCGCGGGGCGCTGCGGCATCGCGACGAATGGGTGGAGGCCATCGGCCGGGCGCTGGGCGACGTGTTGCGCGGCGATGATCTGATCGGGCGGCTGGCGGACGATCGATTTGGCGTCCTGCTCGCGCGGACGGATGAGCGGCTGGGTCTGGTTGTCGCCCGCAAGCTGGTGGAGGCGTGCGCGGCGGCGACGGCGGACATCGCTTCCGATGCGGCGCCGGCGTTGCGCGTCGGAATCACGTCCTGCCCGGCGGTGGGGGCGGACCTGTCGCTGGAAGATCTGCTGACGCGGGCGATGCGGGCCGTGGACAGCGCCCGGCGCTCAAAGACCCCGATCGCGAAAGCCGGGGAGGGACGCTCGTGAAATTTGACATCAGCAAAGAAGGGTTGGTCGCGGTTGTGCGCCCGCACGACGCGTTGACCGCCGAGACGGTTGACGACTTCTCGCGCGTCGTGCGCGAGACCGCGGCGGCCAAGGCGGGCCGCGTCGTCGTGGATTGCGTGGATGTCGCCTATCTCGACAGCCGTGGGATCGAAACGTTGATGCAGATGTGCGGCGGGACGGTTGGCTGCGGGCCACGGCTGGCGGCGCTCACCGACACTTGTCGCGAAGCGCTCGATCTGACGGATGTGCTTTCGCAGTTGGACGTGTTCGACACGGTCGAGAACGCGATCCGCAGTTACCGGCAATGAGGTTGTCATGAGTTTCAGCGTACACTCGCCACTCGGTGAAATGCTCGTCCGCGAAGGATTGCTGACGGACCGCGAGTTGATGCGCGCGCTGGATCGCCAGACCAAGGACAACAAGCGTCTGGGCGAAGTTCTGGTTGAGCTGCAGATGGTTTCGCCGCAGGTGCTGGTAAACGCGCTGGCGAACCACCTCGGCGTGAAGGGCTGCCACCTGCGGCACGGGTTGATCGATCCGGTCGTCGCGCGGCTGCTGGATCAGGAAGAGGCGCAGCGCCTGAAGGCGCTGCCGCTGTTCAAGGTCGGCGGGGCGCTCACGGTCGCGATGGCCGAGCCGCAGAATCTGCCGATGATCGACCGGCTGGCGTCGCTGACGAACTGCGAAATCAAGCCGGTGCTCGCGCTTGAGGCGAACATCGTCGAGTTTCAGGACAAGTACCTGCGCGAGCAGGTGGATGTCGATTCGTTTCTGGTCAACCTGACGGATTCGAACGTCGAAGTTGTCGAGCGTGAGACGGTTGATGAAGACCCGTCGCATGAACTCGGCCGCATGGTGGACGGCAGCCCGATCGTCAATCTGGTGAACCTGGCCGTGCTGACGGCGATTCGCGATGGCGCGAGCGATATCCATATCGAGCCGGCCAAGAAGTCCACGCTGATCCGCTACCGCATCGACGGTCGCCTGCGCCAGTTGATGGTGGCGCCGGCCGGCATGCACGGCGCGATCGTGTCGCGTATCAAGGTCATCGGAAAGATGGACATCGCCGAGCGACGGCTGCCGCAGGAAGGGCGCGTGCATGTCGTCGCGGAAGGCCGCGAAATCGACCTGCGCGTCTCGTCGATCCCCACGCTGCTGGGCGAGAAGATCGTAATCCGCATTCTCGACAAGCGCAATCTGAACATCTCGCTCGACGCGCTCGGGCTCGGCGATCACCAGGTCGACACGTTCCGACGCATCGTCTCCAAGCCGCACGGGATCGTGCTGGTCACGGGGCCGACCGGCAGCGGAAAAACCACGACGCTGTATTCCGTTCTGGATCTGCTGGCGTCGGCCGAGAAGAACATTGTGACGATCGAAGACCCGGTCGAGTACCAGGTGGACGGGATCAATCAGATTCAGACGCAGGACAACGTCGGGATGACGTTCAGCCGCGCGCTGCGGTCGATTCTGCGGCAGGACCCGGACGTCATCATGGTCGGCGAGATTCGCGACCAGGACACGGCGCGCGTCGCGATCCAGGCCGCGCTCACCGGTCACCTGGTGCTGTCCACGCTGCACACGAACAACGCGCCGGGCGCTTTCATTCGTCTGGCGGATATGGGGATCGAGCGGTTTCTGCTCGCTTCCGCGTTCAACGGCGTGGTCGCCCAGCGCCTGGCGCGCACGATCTGCTCCAATTGCCGCACTTCGTATTACCCCAGCGATGAAGCGCTGGCCGGCGCCGGCTGGCAGGGACGGACGGACGCCTTTACCAAGGGCGAAGGCTGCGGCAAGTGCCACGACAGCGGTTTCCGCGGGCGCAAGGGCATTTACGAGATTCTCGAAGTCAGCGACGAAGTGCGACAGTGTCTGCACGACGCGGAAGATGAGGAAGATATCAAGCGCGTCGCCGCCAAGGGCGGCTGGCGTTCATTGCGCGATGAGGGGCTGCGCCTGGTCGAAGAGGGCGTCTCGACGTTGGAGGAAGTGCTGCGCGTCACGCATGTCGAAGCGCAGGGCCGCACACGGGCCGAGCGCCGTCCGCCGGCGATGGCCGGACGCTAGAGGCGTTTCGGATGGCGTGTTCTTCAGGAGTGTTGGCATGAATTTCGCGTTTGAAGCGATCAGCGCGGATGGCCGCACCGTGATGGATGTGATCGAGGGCGAAGACGCCGGCTCGGTCGCGGAGACGCTGCGCAGCCGCGGCCTGATGGTGATGCGCCTGACGCCGGCGCGCGAGTCCGCCAGCAAGCCGTCGCGCGGCGGCGGCGCCAATGATTTTGTGCTGTTCGCGCAGCAGATGAAGATGATGCTGGAATCCGGCGCTGCGCTTGTGCCGGCGCTGCTGGCGGTGGAGCAGCAGACCAAGCGGGCTTCCTTTCGAAGCGTGATTCGCGCGGTGCGCAAAAACGTCGAAGAGGGCGGCACGCTGGCGGACGGGTTTCGCGCGCGGCCCGATCTGTTCAAACCCGTATTCTGTGCGATGGTCGCCGCCGGCGAGGCGACGGCGAAGCTGCCGGACGCGTTCGCGCGCCTCAGCGAACTGGCGCAGCGCCAGCAGGCCGTGCGGCGGACGATCGTCGGCGCGCTGGCGTATCCGGCCGTGCTCTGCGTCATGATGTTTGGCGTGGTGATTGTCCTGTTCTCGTTTGTGATTCCGCGCTTTCGGTTGCTGTTTTCCAACCTGAACGCCGAATTGCCGGCGATGACGAAAATCATGTTCGATATTTCACAGGCGATGGGGACCTATTGGCCGGTCGTGATCGGCGCGCTGGGGGGCCTGGCGGCGGCTGTCTTTGTCGGCCTGCGCCACGAGGAGACACGCGAGCGACTGGACTCGGCGCTGACGCGGATGCCGATCATCGGCCGCGTGGTGCGGCGCCTGCTGCTGGGACGCGTCTTGCGCGTCTGGGCGGCGATGCTCCAGTCGCATGTGCCGCTGCTGGACGTGATCGAGCAATCCAAGGCCACGGTGAGCAATCGGCGCTTTGTGGCCCTGATCGACCGCGTGCACGAGTGCGTCTCAACCGGCGGTCGCATCGGACAAGCCCTTGCCGAATCGCAACTGGTGGAGCCGATCGTCGTGTCCGCGATCTCGACCGGCGAAGAGAACGGCCGCCTGGCGGAGTCGGTGTCGTTCGTGTCGCACTGGCTGGATGAGGACAATCGCGAAGTCATCGCATCGGCCACTCGGCTGGCGGAGCCGATTTTGCTGGCGGGAATGGGCCTCGTGGTGGGACTGGCGGCGATGACGTTGTTCATTCCGCTGTTCGATATGGCGACGGCGGCCTAGGGGCGGCGCGATGTGGCGGATTCCAAAACGATCCTCGATCGTGTTCGACCTCGGCGCCGGTGGCGTGCGCGTGTGCCAGGCCGCCGCGGGTCGCGGGGCCCCGCGGATCTGTGACGCGCTGGCGATCGAAGGTGACACGCAGAGCGAGCCGGACGCGCTGGACGCCCGATTGGCGCGGCTGGTTGATCAGGGCGCGTTTCGGGGCCGCGAGGTGACGCTGACGCTCGGGCCTCCGCACCTGCAGTTCCATGCGATGCGCGTGCCGGACGCGGCGTTGCGCCAAGGTGACGCCCAACTGTCTGAGTTGCTGCGCTGGGAAGTGTCATCGCAATCGCGGGCCGAGCCGAGCGATCTGGAAGTGCGTTATTGGCGGCTCCCGCCGGCCCGCAAGAACGGCGAAAACGTGATGGCGGTGTCCATGTCGACGCAGACCGCGCTGCAGTGGGTGACGCGGCTGGAGAAGTTCGGCCTGACGTTGCGCCGCATCGAGGCGGCGCCGAGCGCGCTGACGCATCTCGCGGCGCGCGTGTTTCCGGCGGAGGACGACCATCTGTGGGCGATTCTCGACCTTGGGCGCGATGGGGCGACGCTGACGGTCGTGGTCGGCACGACGCCGACATATGTGCGCTCACTCACGATCTCCATGCGCCGCTGGACCGAACAACTGGCCCAGGCGCTGCAGACGCCGGTTGACATCGCCGAACGGATCAAACGCGCCAGTGGTATTTTTCCTGATCAGCGCCGCATGGCGGAGGGCGAAACCAGCCCGGCGGCAGTGCTGTTCGGGCTGTTGCGCGAGGAACTGGTCGGGTTGTGCACGGAGATCATCCGCTGCCTGCACTACGTGCGGCAGACGCATGATGAACTGACCGTAACCCATATCGTGCTCGCCGGGGGCGGGGCGCTGACGCCGGGATTGTCGGACTTCATCGAGAATCAGATTGGGATGACCACGAGTGTGCTGAACGCCGAGACCCTCGCGGCCGCGCCGGGGCTGCGGGTGCCGAAGGGCGTTTCCGCGGGACAGGTGGTCGCCTGCGGCTCGGCGCTGCTTGAGCTGGGCGTCGCATGAGCGCGTCGATCAACCTGGTTCCGAACGCCTGTCAGGCGCGTCAGCGGCGCGCCCGGCGCCGGCGCGCCTGGGCGAACAACGTTGGCGGGCTGGCGGCGCTGCTCGGGGCGGCGTGGATCGCGGAGGGGATGTGGCCGGACCAGATCGGGCCGTTGCGCGCGCACGCGACCGAGTTGCGCACCCGCCACAGCGAAGCGCGGCTGGAGCTGGCGCGGGCGGTGGTCGAGCGCGACGGCGCCCTGGAAGCGGCCCAGCGCGTGCTGTCGATGCAGGCGCGGGCGGCGTGGTCGGAGGCGCTGATGTCAGTGAGCGCCGCGCTTCCGCCCGGCGTGTTGCTGACGGTCTGCGACGGCGCATGGTCCGGCGCGGCCACGGGAGCGCCGGAATGGAGTCTGACGCTGCGCGGATATGCGCTCGGACACGGTGAACTGGCGGACTTTACCGAAGCGTTGCGCGAGACGCGGACCTTCCAGCGGATTGAGCCGGGCACGATCACGCGGGCCCCGCACGGCGGGTCGGAAGCGCTCAGTTTCGAGTTGACGCTGTGGGCGTCGGAGGGCGGCGCGCCGTGAGTCAGGCCTGGCGAAAACCAAGGGTATTCGACGTCGACATCATCGGCGTCGCGGCCGTGCTGGCGCTGCTCGCGGTCGGCTATTTTGCGCTGGTTGAGCCGATTCGCGCCGGCGTCGACGCCGCGCGCTCGGCGCGGGCTGACCTCGAGTCCGCGCAACGCGAATTGGCGACGACGCGGCAGATCCTGACGCAGGTGGGCGCGCAGACCAGGCAATTGCGCGAGCGCCTGGAATCAGAGGACGCCGGACTGAAGGGGGCCGCGGACGCGAACTACCGCGCGCGATTGCTCGACCTGGCCGCGCGGTTTGAGTTCAGCCTGGCCTCCATTCGACCCGGCCCGGTCGAACGCCAGGGCGGCGCCAAGGTGCAGACCACCGATGTGCAGGGTCGGGCCCGGGCGCATGGCTTTGCGCGCCTGCTCGTCGCGCTCCGCGAAGAATTCTGCTTTCACGAAGTTGTCAGTTGGTCGTTGCGACGGGAGGCCATGGCCGACGCGGACGACGGCCTGTGTGAAGTGCGCTGGACCGTTCGCAGTCAGATCCCCTTTGATGAGCCGCCGTCGGAGGCGAAGCCATGAAAGGCGAACGGCGTTTTCGATGGCTGATCGGCTCGGCGGCCGTGACCGGTCTGTTCTGGGCCATCGATATGTTTGGCCCCACGCCGAAGGACGCGCCCGCCAAGGGCGCGGCGGCCAGCGACCTGCCCGCGTTGAAGTTTGAGGACCGCGCGAAGGAAGTGACGGATGCCGTCGTGGCGTTCGAATCGCGGCTCACGCGGCGGCTGCAGCCGGAGGCGATCGTGTTTTCACGCGATCCGTTCGAGCCGGACGAGCGCTGGCTCGCCGTGTTGGCGGCGCCGCGCGAGGCCGCTGAAACCGCGGCGGCGACCGCGGCGGCGACGGCGCAGGCAGAAATTGCGCCGCCTCCGCCGACGCCGCCACCGGCGGTGCAGGGAGTCATGACCGGGGCGCCGGCCCTTGTCGTGATCGGTGATCGGACGCTTCCGGTGGGCGCGATCGTGGGCGGCTGGCGCATCGCGAAGATCGAGCGGGGTTTCGTGGTGTTTGAGCGCGAGGGGCGATCCGAGCGAGTCGAGATCGGTCAGGCGCCGTAACTGAAGAAGCTCGGTGAAACGTCGATAACAGACATGGGAATTCAAACGGTATGGGGTCGGTGGACGAAAGCGTCCCCGCGCAGGAGACAAGCAATGTACGGTCGCAATCGGAATCGCGGTTTTTCGCTCGTCGAGTTGGTGGTGGTGATTGTGATTATCGGGATTATCGCCGCCATGGCGATTCCGCGTCTGAGCCGCGGCGCCGCTGGCGCGAATTCGTCGGCCCTGGCGGGCGATCTGGCCGTGATCCGCAATGCGCTGAATCTCTATGCGGCCGAGCACAACAACACCTATCCGACCGGCACGTCGACGCAGATCATCGACAAGCTGACGAAGTACACGAGCATCGCCGGCGTGAGCAACGCCACGAAGGATTCGACCTACAAGTTCGGGCCGTATCTGCTGGCGTTCCCGGCCTGCCCGGTGGGTGAAAACGCCGGTAGCAACGCGATCCTCGTCGACACGACCAACAATCCGCCGCTCGTGGTCACGACCAACGGTGAAGGCTGGGTCTACAACTCGACGTCCGGCGTCATCACGGCGAATACGACGACGACGGACGAGGCCAGCAAGGCGTACAACACGTACTAGCCGGCCTGAGCGCGACGGATCGCCGACCCCGGCAACGCCGCATGAATGAAAAGCGGGGCCTGAACCAGGTTCAGGCCCCGCTCATTTTTAAGCTACTGACCGCGATCAAACTACGGGCAGATATTGCCGAATTGCGACAGCAGACCGGCGAGGTCCGCGAGATCAATCTGACCGCTGAAGTCGATATCGATGCGCGGGTCATAACCCGGCTGCGTCGAATCCGAACCAAAGCCGGCCAGCAGACCGGCCAGGTCGGCCAGGTCGACCGCGCCCGAATCGTCAAAGTCCGGGCACTCCGGCAGGAATTCGATCAGCCAGGCGCCTTCGATGCCGCCGACGGTAATCGCTTCGAAGATCATGTACTTGCCGTTGTCGCTGATCGCGTAGCCCGACTCCACGCCGCGGAGCGTGCCGGCGACATCGCCACCGCCGCCCGGGAAGGGCAGGAAGGTGGTGCTTTCCTGCACGAGCAGCTCATCATCGACAAAGTAGCCGGTGTCGATCGTGGTGTCCGGGTCATTCCAGTCGCCGTAGTGGAATACGCGACCGGTGTCAGCGATCAGGGTCGGGCCGCTGCCGAACGATGTGAACGTGAACGGGCTGATCGACGGCTTGGTCGAGCCTTCCTGAGCCACGATCGTGCCGTCCGACTTGATGATGATCGCGTCGTCGGTCGTGGCTTCGCCAAGGTCCGTGCTCATCGCGGCCGTGCCGTAGTTGTTCACGTACACTTCGCTGCTGCCGATCGAGCCCCACGTGCGACCCGGGACCAGCGACGGCTGACCTTCGCGCGCGAGCAGGACGCCGCCAAGTGCGATGGCGTTGTCGTTTGCGGTTGAGCCGGCGGCGTCGATGCCGTAGATCAACAAACCGTTGTCATTCAGCCACGACTCATGCGGGCTGGTCTCAAAGTCCGCGACGGCGCGGTTCGGCTCAAAGCCGACCGGCACATCGCCTTCCTTCGAGATGACCGAAGGATTGAGGCGACCGTTCGGGTCCGGCGAAACATAGATCAACACGCGGTCGGTCGTGCTGGCGACGAGCGGATCGTCCATGCTGGACACCATCACGAAGTCGCCGTCGTTATTCACATACGTTTCGAACCAGCCGGTAAACGGCGTGTTCGGCCCGAGGTTGGGGATGTTCAGCCGGTCACCCTCCTGGTAGACCAGCTTGCCGTTGTAGAGGATGCCCGAATCGACATTCGTCGGCAGCGTGAGGCCCACGTTATCCAGGAAGATATTCCAAGCGTAGGCGCCGCTCTCCGACAGGTTGATGGCGTCGAACGTGTCGATCGTCAGCTCGTTCGGGTCGTTCGGATCGCCGTTCGGGTCCACCAACTGACCTTCACGGAACCAGAGGGCGCCGCTTCGCAGCACCACGGTGTCCGTGTTGGTGTCGGCGTTGTCGGTGTCCGCCTCGACAACCCATTCGCCGTTGTTATTCACGGCAATGTTGGAGATCGACGTAATGCCGCCGACGCCCGGAACAATGTCGCCCTCAACCACCAGTGGCGTAATCGTGAAATCGACCGCCAAGGCGACGCTGCCGCCGGCGAGTGCGGCCGCGACTGCCCATTTACGCAAAATCATGCTCTTTCCTCCGATCTTGGACCCGTTTCGGCGCTCAGCGGCCGAGTTCAGCGGGCCCGGATTCATTTGCTCAGGCGGCGGCTCCGCGAGCCGACCGCTTCCAGAATAACGAAACGTCTACGGGCACGGAGCGCCAAATCCCGCCAGCAGCCCGGCCAGATCGCCAAGATCGATCGTGCCGCTGCCATCGGAATCGGCCGCGTCGATAAAGCCCGCGTCCGTATAGCTCAGGCCGAAGGCCGCGAGCAGCCCGGCCAGGTCGCCGAGGTCGATCGCGCCGCTGCCGTCCACATCGCCGGGGCACGAAACGCGCGTCCGCACGAAGCCATCACCGATGTCCGTGCCGCCGGCGTCGCGCAGTCCGCAGAACAGATACAGCCAGCCGTCGGTGCTGAGGAACGCGTCGCCGGTGTCGAAACTCCCGATGAACACGTTGTCGTCGGCCGCGCCGTTGCCGTTCAGGTCGACCGGGTCACCCTCGCGCGCGACGACGCGCGTCGAGTTCAGGAGGATGACGTTGTCGCGATCGACGTTCGGGTTGTCGGTGGCGCCGCCGATCAGCACATCGTCGTTGATGTTCACGCTGATCGTGCCGATGCTGTTGCCCCACGATTCGGGCGTGGAGCCGTTCAGACTGTCGCCGGTCAGCGCGATCACGCTGCCGTTCTGCGCGACCCAGTCACCGTTGTTGGGCTCATCGCCGCGGGCCAGCCAGAACGTCGAACCGGCGACGGCGTCAAAAATGCCATCGACCTGCGCGGTGCGGCTGCCGCCGGCCAGGAAGTCGCCCTGTCGGACGACGATCAGGTTGTTGCTGATGAGACCGGGGACGTTGCTGATCGTGCTGTCGATATCGGCGCGGGCGACATAAATCGAACCATCCGCGTTCGACTTGAAGCCGCTGGAGGTCGGGCCGCCGATCTGCATTCCGTCCACGACCGTGCCTTCCTGAACGAGCGCGTTTGCGCCGTGATAGACGGCCGACTGCCGGCTGCTGACGATGTTTTGAATCTGATCGGCGTAGAAGGCGGGCGTGCTGTCGCTCAGCATGTGGACCGAGTTCAGCGCGTTGCCGAAGAGCTCGTCGCCACCGAGCCCGAAAGGCTCGTTCAGATCCGGCGCCATATCGCCCTCGCGGGCGGCGACCAGTTCCATGGCGCCGTCCCAGAAGAGCGCGACTTCGTCGTCGCTGGTCGGCGCATCGAGGCGGGCGCCGTAGATGTAGTGCCCGGAGTCGTTCACGCCGACATCCGAATCAAGAAAATCGATAAAGCGGCCCGGCACGCCGGCGACCGGATTGGCCTCGCGCGATACGACGGCGCCCGCGTTGCCGGAGCCGACGACGAGCACGTCGTTTTCGACATCGTCGATGAACGCCTTGAACACCCAGTGCTCGCCGCTCGGGCTGTAGCCGAGGGTCAGAAACGGCGCGAGCGGATGGCGATAGACGCGCGTGACGGCGCTGCCGTTCGGATCGGTGACGCCCGGCGCGACCGCGGTGGGATCGCCGGGCAGGTTCGTGTAAATCACTTCGATGGGGCCAGCCGCCAACGCCACTGAGGCGACGCCGACGAGCAAGAGGCAGGCTGAAACCGACTTCATGTAATTCCCTCCAGATGCGGGCAAAACGAATCCGCGGCGCCGCGTCCGAAAGCGGCGCGCGCGGTGAGGTGACTAGCTGGGACAGGACGTGCCGAACGCGGCGAGCAACAGCGCCAGGTCAGCCAGATCGAGACAACCATTGGGCGCGAGATCGGCGTCGGCGTCGTAGAGCGGATCGCCGTCGCACGAACCGAAACCGGCGAGCAGCGCGGCCAGATCCGGCAGATCGACCATGCCATTGCCGTTGATGTCAGCCGGGCAGGTAGCCGGCGGGTTCCAGGCGGCGATCGCGGTCGGCCATACGCCTTGCGAAGGAACCGCCGGACCGATCGGCTCAAAGAACCCGTTGGCCTGATAGCGGAACGCGTACAGGCCGTCGACGTCATCCGTCACGTCCCAATCGTCCGTGACCAGCAGGTGATCGCCGAGCGTGGCCAGATCGCCGATGGTGCCTTGCAGGCCGACATCGAACAGGAACCCCGTTTCGGTGAGGACACCGGAATTCGGGTCGACTTCAAACGAGCGCACCGTCGCATCGGTACCGTGCCCGACCCACGCCAGGCGCCCATCGGGCGAAAAGGCGAAGTCGTTGGGCGAATTGCCGCTGGTCAGGTAGGGGCTGAACGCGCTTGGCGTCAGCAACCCGTTTTCGTCGATGTCGTAGGCGTGGATCTTGTCGCGACCGCCGCTGATGCCGCCGGCGGCGTAAAGGCGCGTACCCGCGGGGTTGACCGTCACGCCGAGCGGGTAGAGCCCGCTGGTCGACGACTGTGTCTGCAGCAGCTGAATCGGATTGTTGGGATCGGCCAGATCGATCCCGAAGGCGCGAATCCAGAACTGGTTACTGTCGCCGATGTACGCGACCGGCAGGGTCGGATGCACATCCAGGCTCGACGTGAACGTGCCGGTAATGTGGCGATCGATCTCGGTGAGCGTGGAAGCCACCGGGTCGAACTCGTACAGAATGATGTAATTGAAGTCGGACAGGTCGGTGCGCAGGACGAGCAGATGCGTATCGTCGAACCATGCCAGGTCCAGCGGGCTGTTGGGCGTGAGGAATTCGTCAAACTCGGTCAAGGTCGCGTCCGCCGCGACCTCGATGATCGTGATCTGCTCAAACACGTCGGCGGCCGTCGCATGGCTGGTCGCGAGAAAACGGCCGTTGGGCGTGATCGAGATCGCGTAGGCGTTCGTGCCGCCCTCGGGATCGTTGATGGACTCTTTTTGACCCGTGACCAATTCCTGCACGAACACGGGTTGCCCGTTCGGATCGAACAGATAGCTGGTCACGCCGCCGCGCAGATTGCCCTGATTGGCGACAAACGCGGCGGGGGCGGTGGACTGCCCCGCGGCCGTCGAAGCAAAAGAGAATACGAACGCGACGGAGACGCCCCAGCTTGCCAGCGGGGAACGGACCATCTTCAGCATGGCATGACACCCTCCACGGCTCGCCAAAGCCGAGGTCTCAGTTTAGTCGCAGTTTACGGGAATCCCAACGGCCGACCAATCGAATTACAGCGAATTCAGGCCGTTTTTCGGGCTGAAGCTGGCGGGGCACGTCTGGCGCAAGAAAAAAGGAGCCTCGCCACTGCGAAGCTCCTCTGAGAATCCGGAAAACGGCCCTAGCCGGCGCGGCGTTTGGAGCGGGCGCCGCCGGGCTTGCGGCGGGTGAGGATCATGTCGGCGAGGCCTTCCACATCCTGGATTTCGACCTGCTTGAGAATGATCGACTGCTCGGTCTTATCGCATTCGACAAACCACTCGATCAGGCGTCCGAGCAATGACTTGATGGTCATGCCGCGGGCGTCGCACACATCGTCGAGCCGCTTCTTGGACTCTTCCGACAGGTGTACACTGACAATGTTGGGTCGCTGCTTCTGTTTGGCTGGTTTTGCTCTCATCTCACTCATCCCCGAGAACGAACAAACCGCGAGTCCTGCGCTCCGGCGCGGCTCTTGCGGTTTTACTCTTTTTCAAACGGCACACCACGCATATGACATTATAGCCAATACTGGGGCGGGCGGCTTAATTCCCGCTGAACAAGGCCTGACAAAGCCTACGGCTTGGGCGGCTCCGCCGGCTTCGGCTTGGCGGCGGTTTCGATCCGCTTCAGCACGTCCTCAATTCGCCCCAGACGCGTGTTTGTCTCCCGCAGGGCGTTGATCATCTCGCGACGATCCTCCGCGCCGTTCGGGAGCTGGGCCGTCGCGACGGACGGCCCGGAAGCCCGCCCGAGCGCGAACGCCAAGGTAAAGACCATCGCCGCCGTTCCGATCAGCCCCCAGCGTTTCCGTTCGCTCATGAAGCTTCTCCTGATTTTTCGGCCCGGGCGCCGCTGACGGCACGCGCCGCCGACGCGCTGAGGCGAAGCGACAATTCTTCAAGCTGCGACTCGGCCACGGGGCTCGGCGCTTCGGTCAGCGGACAGTATGCCCGCTGCGTTTTCGGAAACGCGAAGGTGTCCCGCAAACTCGTGGCGCCGGTCAGCAACATCACCATGCGATCGAGGCCGAGGGCGATACCGCCATGGGGCGGAGGACCGTAGCGCAGCGCTTCGAGCAGGAACCGGAACTTCAGTTGCTGCTCTTCCGGCGAAAGTTGCAGCACATCGAACACGCGCTCCTGCACGTCCGCGCGGTGGATTCGGATGCTGCCGCCGCCCAGCTCAATGCCATTCAGAACGACGTCATAGGCTTTTGCGCGGCAGGCGCCCGGGTCGCTCGTCAGTTTCTCGACATCCTCATCGCGCGGCGCCGTGAACGGATGGTGGACCGCATAAAACCTACCGTCGTCCGTATTGTACTCGAACATTGGAAAGTCGACGACCCATAGGAAATTCCATTGGTTCGCCGGGATCATATGGCGTCGTCGGGCGACGACCTCCCGCAACCAGCCCAGGTACTTGCACACGTTCGCCACCGTGTCCGCCGCGAACAGCACCAGATCGCCGATCTGCGCGCCGGCCGCGGCGCAAACCGCGGCGGTCGCGTCCGGGGTGAAGAATTTCGCGATACCGGTTTCGAACAGCGGCTTGCCATCCGGCCCCGCGCTCACCTTCACCAGTGGCAATCCGCCGGCGCCGATGCCCTTGAGTTCTTCCGTCAGGCCGTCGGTTTCCTTGCGCGTCATCTGCGCGCCGCCGGGCACCACCAGGCACCGCACCGCGCCACCCGCCGCCAGCGGCTCCGCGAAAATGCGGAAGTCGACGCCGCGCGCCGCGTCCGACACATCCTTGATCTTGAGCGCGTAACGCGTGTCCGGCCGATCGATTCCGTAGTCGCGCATCGCCTCTTCATAGGTCATGCGCGGGAACGGCGTCGGAATTTCTATATCGTGCACGACGCGCATGACGCGCGCCAGGCAGCCTTCGATCATCGTTTGCACGTCTTCCGGTTGCACAAACGACATTTCCATATCGAGCTGCGTGAACTCCGGCTGACGATCCGCGCGCAGGTCCTCGTCGCGAAAGCACCGCACAAGCTGCATATAGCGGTCGAAGCCGCTCATCATCAACAATTGTTTGAAGAGCTGCGGCGACTGCGGCAGGGCGTAGACCATGCCCGGATGCACGCGCGAGGGCACCAGGTAATCCCGCGCGCCCTCGGGTGTGCTCTTGGTCAAGAACGGCGTTTCGATTTCGAGGAAACCCTGCTCGTCGAAGTAATCGCGAATCGTCTTGCCGATCCGGTGACGGATGGTCAGGGCGTCGCGCATCGGCCCGCGGCGCAGGTCGAGGTAGCGGTACTTCAGCCGCGTTTCCTCGTTGGTTTCGATCTCGTCTTCAATCTCGAACACCGGCGTCGCCGACGTGCTCAGCACGTCGATTTCGCGGCCGTTGACCTCGATCGCGCCCGTCGCGAGATTCGGATTCGCAAGCCCCTCCGGCCGGAGCGCGACATCGCCGCGGACCGCGACGCAGAACTCCGCCCGCAGCTTGCCGGCGGTCTGGTGCGCGAGCGGGTCCGTTTCCGGATTGAACTTGATCTGCACCAGGCCGGTGCGGTCGCGCAGGTCGATGAACACCATGCCGCCATGATCGCGGTAGGACTGCACCCAACCGGTCAAAATCACGGTCTGGCCAGCCTGGTGGGGGCCCGCCTGCCCGCAGTAGCACGTTCGCTGATTGTAGGGAATCGACACGCTCTGGCTCCGAAGTTCGCGTAAAGGCGAAACCGTCATCCTAGCCCGGCTTAGTCCGCCGTCAAAGAGCGCGACGCCTCCTCTACTGGAGCGCGCCGACACTCGGTCTGATACATCGGATGTGAAAGCGAAGGATGTCGTCGGCCTTACCGGGTCAGGCGCGCCGAAACGCCGCCACGATGTCGCCCGCGTAGTTGTCCGGCCGGATCGAACGCGAAAGATCATAGCGCCGGTCACAGATTGTCAGCGGTGTGAACCCGCCGGCGTCGCGCAGCATCTCCAGCAACGAGGACAGCGAATAGACCGCCATTTCGTCGTCGCAGATGATCTCCAGTTCCGCGTCGTCCGGATCCGTAATCGCCATTTGCGCCCGCATGATCGTTGTTCCCGGCGTGCGACCGGGCTTTCGAAGGTCGAACACCGCCGTCTCGATCGTGGTTCCGTCCCGCTCCATCACCCAATGCTCTTCCGGCGTGACCTCCACCGGGCGATCGCCGACATCCACGCCGAGAATCAACAGGCCGCCGGGGCGCAGCGCATCGGCGAACCGCCGTGTCGCGCGGCGGGCGGCGTCCGGCGGCAGGTGGCGAAAACTGTCGATCAGGCACACGACGGCGTCCATCGGCTGGGGCGCGACCCAGTCGCGCACATCGCCGACTTCCCACCGCACAACCGTGTCGGTTTCGGCCGCGCGGCGGCGGGCGAAGTCGATGACCGCGGGGATCAGCTCCACCCCGGTGACGTCGTAGCCGCGCTGCGCGAGCGCGATGGCGATCCGGCCGGTTCCGCAGAAGGGCTCATAGATGCGGCGGACCGGCTGTTCGGCGAATCGGGCAAAGCAGTCTTCGACGAAGTCCACCTCGATGCTCGGATCCCAGCCGAACGCGATGTCGTAGTATTCCGGGTACTCGTACCAGTTGCCGCGAATGGTCCGCCGTTGGTCGCCTTCGCCGCTTTCCATGGATGAAATGGTATCGCCGCCGGATGGTGGTCGATAGCGGCGGCGGCTGGCGGTGGCTGGCGGTGGCGGTGGCCTACGGCGCGAGGACGAACTGCATTTCGGCGGGTTCCTCTTCCACGGCCGCCAGGGAAAAGTCAGGCGCACACAGCGGTCGCAGCAGCGTTTCGAACAGCGCTACCCAATCGCGCTTGATCTCCGCCCGCGTGGACGGGGTCAGCGCGTTCGCCATCCGCGTCAGCAATGGCGCCAGCGGGCGCAGGCCGATATCCCACGCGCGGGCGTGCGTGGCCGTGATGAACGGCGTGGCGCGTTCGATCGAGAATCCGGCCCGCGCAAAGCGGCGCTCCCACTCGCCGCGCGATGCGACTGTCGGCCAGCAGGCGTGTCGCCCGCGCCCGATGATCCGCAGAAGCGCCGCGCCGAGTCGGTCTTCAAACGCTTCGAGCGTATAGTCGCGCATCGCCGCCAGCTTGACGTGCAGCACAACACGGCCGTCGCCGCGCGTTACGCGGCGCAGTTCGGCCAGGAACGCGTCAATGCGCTCGACCCAATAGGCGGAGTTGCAGTAGACGGTCGCGAACGCGTCGTCCGCAAACGGCAGCGGCTGATTGTTATCGTGCAGAACCAGTCGCTCGTGCGCGCCCAGTCGATCGGCCTTCGCCAGCAGCGCTGGCTTCAGGTCACACCCGACGGCATAGCGCCAAACCGGCCGCGCGATGATCGTCGGACGAAACTGATCCGCGGCGCCGTCGAACATGTCGGCGTGTTGCGGATGCACCTCGTTGAGGCGCGCCGTGGCCTGGAATACATCGAAGTCGGGCGCGAATGCTCCGCCCGCGTGCAGAAAAGAGAACACGCCGTCGCCGCACGACACATCGACGGCCGGCGCCGTGGTTTCATACTGGCGCAGCGTGGCGCTGCGCAGCGCCATCCAGAAGGCGTTCTCCGGGCGAAGCCAATAGGCGCTCAGGAATCGCGGCAGGACGGCCCGGGCGTCCGCGGCGATCCGCGAAGCGGGCGTTTCGATGGTCAGCACGGGCATTTTCTCCGCAAAGCGTCAGTTCCGGCCGCGGAACGCGGCCACGACGCCTCTATCTTTTCGGCGAATCAGCCCGAACGGCTGTCGGGCAAAATTTGCGCCGTCAGGCCGTTCGCGGGGGCGGCCGGCGCGTCAGTCGTCGGCGTCGCGCGCGATTTGATCGAACGTCCAGAGTTCACAATACGAAACGCCCGCGCCGAAACATCGGGCGGGCGTTCGCAGAGGCGTTTTCGAACTTTGGATGCTGTCGGTCGGCGTCTTCTCGAGCACTTAGCCGCGACGACGGAGCGCGACCAAGCCGCCAGCCAGCAACAGGCCGATGCTCGCCGGCTCGGGGATGACGCCGAAATTTTGCTCAATCAGGGCGACACTGGCCAGGTCGAATTCCTGCGTGTCGGCCGTGGCGTCGATCAATACGCGTTTGTTCACGCGAACGCGCGTGCTGGGCACACTGAAGATCAACGTCTCATCCAGCGGCAGATCCGCATTACTCGTCAACGTGTCCTGAAAACTCGCGATCAGCGGCGTGCCGACCTGCGTCAGGTCGAACACCTGCTCGAGAATCATGATCTGCCCGGAGCCGGACAGCGCGCCCAGCAGGCTCAGCACGATCTGATCCGAAGCGAGACCCATGTCCGACTCGGCGATGTACTCGATCGTGATATCGCCGGAGCGTGTCGCCATCGCATCGCCGACAATCGCGGTGGACGTGAAGTCGATATCGGTCGCCCCGGTCGCGAACGAGACCGATCCGCCGAGCGACCCGCCGATGACGACATTGGAAAACGTGACCTGCGCGGCTGCGGAGGCGACGCCAGCCGCGGCAAGAACCGCCGTTGCAATTAATTTACGCATCATGTGCTTGGACCTCTCCACTGCTGACGCCGCGATCCGGGGACCTCCCCCGACCCCGCATGCGGAACGCGAGTCGTCTTGTCCCCTCATGCTAGGCGCGCGGATGCGCGCGTCGCGGCGTCGGGTGATCGTGACTCGCCCGCGACCGAGACCGTGCTGATAAGAACCGGGCCCGATCACGGCGTTCGTCGCGCCGCCATGTCGTTTCGGACGTACGCCGGTACCATCCGCCCAGAGATTTGCGGTCGGTGGGGGTACTTCGCCGGCCGAAAGCCAAGTACGCGGCGCACGAGGGATTCTGGCGGCGCGAGGAGGGTGGCAACGCATGATTCCGGAGTTATCACACTACATGGGCCGGCGGGCCGCGGAGGCCGATGCGATCGACGCCGATCGTCGCGTGGCGTTGACCAGCGTCGCCGATTTCATCCGCGCCTTTCGCGATTCCGGGAGTGTGCCGCGTCTGATATTCATCTGCACGCACAACAGCCGCCGCAGTCAGATGGCCGAGCTGTGGGCGGCGGCCGCGGCGGCGGAACTGGCGATCAAGCTGGAGACGTTTTCCGGCGGAACAGAAGCGACGGCGTTCAATCCGAGCGCGGTGGATGCGATGCGCCGCGCCGGTTTCCGGATCGAGCAGACCGGCGCCGGGGACAATCCGATGTACCACGCGTACGTTGACGACGAGCAGCCGCCGATACGCTGCTTTTCAAAGAAGTATGACGACACGCCGAACCCGCTGCGCGACTTCGTCGCGATCATGGTCTGTGACCACGCGGACGCCGGTTGCCCGATTGTGCGCGGGGCGGCCGCGCGGTTTTCGATTCCCTATGTCGACCCGAAGGAGGCGGACGACACGCCGCGCGCGGCGGAGGTGTATGACGAGCGCTGCGCACAGATCGCGCGCGAGATGCGATACATGCTGGCGCGCGTCGTGGAGTAGACAGGCGGAGTAGATACGAAGTAGACAGGCGGAGTAGAGATACGGAGTAGAGATACGGGGTAGAGAGACGGAGTGCCTCAAGCGCGGCGCCCCCAGCGCGTCATTCCCGCGCAGGCGGGAATCCACGGACTGAAGAGCGCCCAGACTCCGCGCTGTCCAAGCCCGACATGGCGCGCCGCTAGCGCCTCCTGCGCTCCGACAGGAACCTCGCGATCGGCCCCGGCACGCGCTCCGTTGGCCATCCGCCCAGCGCCTGCGCGATCGCGTCCAGCGGAGCGCCGCAACGATGCGCGTGCGCCCTGCATTCCGTCTCGCAATCCGCGGCGTGGACCAGTTCGTCGAATTCGGCTTTACTCCACGCGACAGGAACGAAGTCGATTCCCCCGGCGCGATCCACCAGCACCACCAGCGGCGCGCGCAGCGCCGCCGATCTGGTGTGCGCCGGCGAGTGCGCCGTAATGACGGTCTTGCGGCCGGTCAGCCAGTTGTCATGATTCGACGCCTCCACGCGGGTCTTGTCTGGCGGCGTCAGCGCCAGCAGCACAAACCCCGGCTGCTGATCCGTCATACCGATTTCCACCGTCTCGTCTGACCATGTCTCAAACCGCGTTACCCGGTCCGCGTTGGCGGTCACGCTGAGCCGCTCGTACGCGACGTAGCTCAGCGCCAAGGCGGTAACAACCACCACCACCCGCACAAATGCGGGCGAACCGATCCGCCGCGCCGCTCGGGTCCGCCTGAGCGGATCCTGCCCGCCGGGCGTCGCCACGCTGGTGACCGTCTGGGGAATCTCGGTGGTGTCAACGATGGGCATCAATTCACTTTATCGCGGCCGGCCGGGAGGGACCGACGTGTTCTGCGGATAACCGGCCGGCGGGCGGGAAAATTTCGTCTTCGCGGATCGACTGCGCCGCCGCCCCCTTGTACGCCGAACCGGGCGGCGATAGCGTCTCGCCCACATCTCTCCCATCTGGAGCATTGTATGCGTCGCGTTCAGCTGTCGGCGTTTGCGTTGGTCCCATTGTTGGCGCTCACGGGTTGCCCGCCGGTGGGCGACCTGCCCGATACGGTGGAGGTCTTTTTCTCCGCTGCCGAGCGACAGGAAGCAGCCCGGGACAGTGGCCCTTCCGGCTTGGCCAATTCCAGTTGGCGCGTGATTCGAAAGGCCGGGGCGGATGAATCCGAGCCCAGCAGCGTGCCGCCGGGGCCGTACGGCGGACTGCTGAACGGCGGCATCTTGCAGCGCCCGCCGGCGGGTGAGCAGATATTCATTATCGACCTCGGCGCCGACGGCGAGATGACGCGAGCGCGGGAGAATCAGTACTTTCTCGCGGATATCTACGGTCGTGACGTGCCGATCGGCGATGATTGGAGCCCCACGGTGCTGCCGCTCACGTCGTTTCGAAGCGCCTCGTACGGCGTGCAGATTGGCGACCGCATCGGGCTGGCGGTCGAGGTGCAGGTCCGCTTCGGCGGCGCGTATGTGGGTCGCGCCGTCTTGTACACGTGGGGCACGTTGAATGGCGATCGCATCGACGGGGTTTTCGGCTATCTGCTCGATTTTGAAGGCGGGCTCGGCGCCGCGTTGCTGATGTCCGGCGGCGACCAATACGACATTTTCGCCGAACGCGTTGAGTAGTTGACGGGGACGAGCCCCGCGGCGCGTCGATTCCCTTCCGCACGAGAACGGCCCACCCCCGGACTTACCCGGTGGTGGGCCGTTTCGCTTTCGTGTGGGCTTGGAGGCGCGCCGTTTGGGACAAGGATGCTTGCCCGCCAAAGGCGGTGGCCTCGATCCGGTTACAGACAGTTCGTCCCGAACAGACCCAGCAGCAGCGACAAGTCGGCGAGATCGATGCAGCCGCTGTTGTCGAAGTCCGCTTCCGGCGCGAACTGGAGTTCGTCCTGGCACGTTCCGAACACGCCGAGCAGCAGGCTCAGGTCTGACAGATCGACGAAGTCATCGCCGTTCGTGTCGCCCGGGCACGGCTCTTCCGCGCTCGTTCCGTTAAGGGTGTAGAACCCACCGAACAGACGGTATCCGCCGCCTCCCAGCGTCCCGGCGTCGGCCTGTCCGATCGCGCCGCTGAGCTGATATCCCGCTCCGTCGCTGACGCCGCCGGCGTCCGGCGTATGCCAGTTGATTTCATACGCCGAGGCGGTCAGCGTAGTCGCCATCGCCAGGGTTGCCGCCAGTATCCAATTCCGTTTCATCGCTCATGTCTCCTTTGTCTGATGACTCAACGCGGTTGAGTTCGCTCAAGTAGTTACGGCTGTCCAATCTTCACGCTGCCGAGCGGCGAGCGCAAACGCACTTTCTGATTGATCGTTCCGATCCAGTCGTCGGTCCCGGGCTTGAAGTTCAACGTGCCTTCGTCGGGCTGCGCGGCCAGCGCATCGTCGACGTCATTCCACGGCTCTTCGAATGAACCTTCACCCGCGGCGTCGGCGAAGTCCGCCCAGGTGCCGTCGATACCCTGCGACGGCCATGAGATGCCGCCGCCGTCAATCGCCGCGTCGATCAGGTTCTTGATCGCGACGTTGTAACTGTCCGGGTTGTTCGGGTCCGGGCTGTTGACGTCGTTTCCTTTGCGATTGAAGAACACGACATAGTTGATGCCATCCGGGCGCTGCACGATGCGGGCGTTCGTGCCTTCCGGCAGCGAGCCGTTGTGCGTGCGGTTGCGACGGACGCCGTTCGTCGGCGTGCCGTAGCTTGCCCACGGGCGGACGCCGTTGCCGTCGTTGACGTAGTAGTTCTCCAGCAGGTGCAACATCGCGGTCGTCGAGACGACGAACCCGCCCTGCGCGATACGGGCTTCGTGATCCCAGCCGCCGTACGCGGTGGCGACGGCGTTCCCATTCGGATTGAAGACGTTCGTGGCCTGGTTGCCCGTGCTGTCGTACCACGGCTCGCGCGGGTTCTGGCTGGAACTGAACGTGCGTCCTTGGACGACCTCGGTCAGCGGCATCCACTCCATCGGGCTGAATACCGACTGACGGGCGTAGGCCAGGTGGTTCATGCCCGTCGTCTGCTCAATGATCAGGCCCTGCAGCATGAAGCCGATGTTTGAGTATCGATAAGACGTGCCGGGCGCAACCTGCAGCGGCAAGCCCATGATGAATCGCGCGGTGTTCACGCGCCCCGGCGGGCTGGCGACACCCATCGCGTTGGCGATGTTGACCTCCTGATATGTCCAATCCAGGTTGGTCGGGTTGCCGTTCGCGTCGAGCGGGCCGGCGGTGTTGCGATCCCAGCCGCCCATGTGCGCCCACAGGTGCCACAGCCGAATCTGTGACAACTGCGGGTCCCCGACCGACGGCCAGGCCGCGTAGTTCAGCAAGCCGCCGCCGGGCTGTCCGAGATTGAAGACGAAGTCGTTCGGGTCGAGGAAGTTCGCGGCGATCAGGTTCTGTGTGGCCGCCGCGGTGATCGGCTTGCTGCAACTGGCGATGCGCAACATCGCGTCATGGCGCAGTGGCTTGGATTGTCCGGAATCCTGCCAGCCGAAGCCGCGCTGATAAACGATTTCGCCATCCTTCATGATGCCGAGCACGCCGGCGGTAATGTTGTTGGAGGTCATGAAGTTGGTCATGATCTGATCGAACTGACTGAGTTCCGGGATCGGCATGCCGCTGACGGGCATTCCTCCCGCGTGTGCCGGGGTGGCCAGGCCGAGGAGGGCCATGCCCGCTCCGACCCCGGCCAACCACCTTGTGATTCTCATACGCGTCATGTTTCAGGCTCCTTGTCGAAAGCCGAGAGTTTCGTTTGGCAGATCCCGGGGCCTCCCGGGACACGGTCCGCCGCTGGGTTTCAAGCGAGATCGGGGCGGGGCGCTTTCGGGGATTTCGGGAAAGAGAAAGGGGGTTCCGGGGCCCGGAACGGCGGTCGGGGGCCGGATTCGGTCGAAATCCGGGATCGGCGGGGCCGGGTCCGAGCGCCCGGCGCCGGGTTCCTACGACGCCGGGCGCCCCATCTGGGCGGGGCGGGGCGTGGCGGACTGACATCGAACAACTAAGGCCCGATTTCCGCAAAGAGCGGCGCCGGCGAAGTGGCAACGTCATTTCCGATACAGGATCGCGCATCACAAAGGAAGGCCTGTTGATGGGACCGAATGGGAGTGTTAGGTTCCAGTCGGTGTGGGAAGGGATGAGGAGAACCAAGCATGCGCCATTGCGTCAGGCTACTAGTTCAGGATCTCGACCTCCGTGTGTCGCATTGGGAGAATCGCGAAGAGTTCGAAGGCGCCCTTCGCGGAGTTCAGTGCATTCGCCTTGGAAACTGCGATGATAGCCCAACGAGATTCATGGCCCTATACATCCACTCGGCTGGCAACGACGTCCCCGCTTGCGTCATTGGTGTGTGTTATTGCTGGCAAGGCTTGACCCCCAAGATCGCGATCTGGAATCAAATGTTGCTTCTCGGATTCGAGGATCGATTAGTAATGGTGTCATCGCCATGGTCCGCTGAGGGTATGCGCCAAATCAGCCTGCCTGGGCTGTTTCACGACATGCAGATTCTTCAAGTTCGTGAGACGGTTGTTGTTACTTCGGAATATGGGGTCACAGCGGTAGGGATGGACGGGGCTGTAATTGGCGAGGATGCCCACGATTTGGTTGAGGGGTGGTCGCTCGAGGACAATCTGATCGCCATTCGATACTCCGACGGGTCTATTCGAACGTTGGCATTGGGAGGCTAGGCGTAGATGCGGGCTGGTGGCGTGCTTTCGCCGCAGGCGTAAGCATGTGGTGCGCGCGACCCGCGGAGCACGAGGTTTACAAAGGAAGCGCAGGGCTGGCGGTACGTCTCGGAACTGGAGACGAGCGAGTCGCTGGTCGACGCGCGCGGCGCGGCGCTGACGATCGTGGCGATTGATATCGATCCGACGCTGCGGGCAGTGTACAATGTGGAGACCTCGTGCGGGACGTATTTTGCGCAGGGGGTCTGGGCGTGGAACAGATTCGGTAGGGTGGGTTACGCGAAGCGAACCCACCATTCGCGCGACAATGGACAATGGTGGGTTTCGCTGCGCGTAACCCACCCTACAGGACTTCAAATTCAAATAGGCACAATCATGCTCGTTCAAGTTGACGCAAGGGCTGACCAACGAGTTGACGATTATCAGTTGTCAGTCGACGCCTGCTATGTTGTGTGCGCGACGCGATCAACAATGGTTATGTGGTATCTCAACGGGGGAATCGAATCGTCAAGAGCACCGGGGGTGTTCGTGTTGTGTTGGAAGGCGACATTATTGTGACCGTAATGCCATGACACGAGACATCCTGCTTCCGGTGCGAATAATGGCAGCATGCCATCAGTATAGAGCCGGTGTCAAAACGCTACGCCAACTTCAGTCGAGCCTAGTGTAATGCCTCATATTTATGCTGACCTATTGTCTCTTGGCGTGTCTTCTTT
>CAZGTH010000019.1:0-80565 GCA_964528455.1 uncultured Planctomycetales bacterium
GCAAGCCCTGTCGAGAAAGAAAGTTATGTCACCTTGCTGGAAACGGCACTAGGGCCTTCCCGAAGCGATACAAGCCGGCGAGGGCGACAGGGACACTGCTCCAAGTTTCGATCGTGTCAGCGGTGCCCTGGGAAGCGCCTCCAATGTTCTGGATCGCCTCATTGTACTTGGTATTGGTTGAGGTTTGTCCATCACCGAACGCCGTCGAGATCCCGGCATACAGGTTGTCGATGCCGTTGACGCCGACCAAGCCGGCCGCTACTCCGCCCAAAAGCCCGCCACTCGCGCCGGTTGCTACGATAACCCCGATGACCTCGGCGGCTCCGACGGCCGCTTGGGCTGCTCCGCCGGCGCGAACCCAGAACTCCTCATTCGTTCCATAATTGTCTGGATCGATCTTCTCTGCCGCGTCAAACAGCTCATCATCCGTCATGCCATCGATCGCTTCGGCTGAAAACCCGGCATCGAAGAGTGTTTGCGAAGCGTTGTTTCGGCCGCAGTTGCCGTTACAAGAACCCTTGGGATCGTCCCCACACAACCCCAACCAATCCACCTGATCCGCGACCGCGTTCCCGACATACGCGTACAGATTCATCCCGCCGGCTTCGGCAATCGGGTCGCGGGTCAGCCAGCGGCCGAGGTGGGGGTGGTAGTCGCGGTAGCCGAAGTACGAATAGCCGGTGACGGCGTCGGCGATCTTGGTGCTGAAGCGGAAGGGGTTGGCGTCGGCATACGCGCCGCCGAGGGCGGTCAGCTTGCCGAACGGGTCGTACTCATAGCGCGCGGCGAGCGCGCCGTTCGACGCGTCGATCAGTTGGCAGACATGGCCACGACCGTTGTACGCCGGCAGGTAATCCGCGCCGGTTGATCCATCTTCGACCCCGAGCAAACCGCCGATGCCGCCGGCCCCGATCAATCCGGGCGCGCCGCGGCCGAGCACGCCGACCTGCCCATGCCGCTGACCGGCGAGATCAAGCCCCCACGTATAACGCCGCTTGACCGCGTTCGAGCCGTCGAGCTCGAGAATCGGCAGCCAATCCGCCCAGATCCAGCGCGTGCGATCGACGGTCGCGTCCCAGCCGCCGGCGCCGCTGTTCAGCGTCGAGTCCCAGGTCTCGATCGCCGCCTCGACACGTCGGCCGCGATAGTCGTACTTATAGCTGACGCGCTTCTCGCCGTGCTGCGGCAGCGCGGGCGACCAGGTTTTTAGGCGATTCTCAGCGTCCCAAGTCAATACGACCGCGCCGCTGGGCTGGCCGAACAGGGCCAGCAGTCCGGCGTTGTCGCTCAGGTCGACGACGCCGTCGCCGTTCAGGTCGGCGGCGGGGTTCCAGTTCGCATGGCCGGGGTATGTGCCAAACGCCGCCAGCAGGGCGGAGAAGTCGGCGAGATCGATGCTTCCATCGTGATTGATGTCGGCCGCCGCATACAGGGCCGTGATGTTGCCGTCGGCGTCATACTCGATCGCCTGCGCGCCGGTGTTCGACGGCGTGGGCAGCGCCCGCGTGTACTGATTCAGTTCGTTGCGAACATAGGCGATTGTCTGCCCGGGGTCGCACGGATCACACGGGTCGCCGGAGACAATCGTCGATCGATTGCCGATCGAGTCATAGGCGTAGTCGCGATCCAGCGTGTCGACCGCCGCGCCGGGCGAGGTCGGATCGGTCCCGCTGTGTCGATCCGACCGGATCAGCTCATTCCGCGCGTTGTGCTGCCACAGATCGAGATGATCTCCGGGCCCGCCGGTGTAGCCGAACGCGGCGCCGGTGCGAACGACGCTCGTGCGGCGGCCAATGTCGTCGTATTGGTAGGTGTATGTCGAGACGATCGTCGAGGTCGCGTCCCACTCGTTCGAGATCGACGTGAGCAGGTCACGGTGGTCTTCGTACTCAAACCGCCGCGAGCCGACCATGACATCAGAAGCGTTGCGGAACTCGATGCGCTCCAGCAGGCTGCTGTTCGCCAGATACGAATAGTGCGCGCCGCCAGCCGTCAGGCCGGGACCGTTCACCCGCTCGAGGCGGGCGGTGTCCGCGTCGTACTGGTAGGTCGCCGCGTAGTCCGCGTCGGGGTCGGCGGACGTGCCGAACTGCACGCCGGTCAGCCGCGAGAGGTCGACCGATCCGACGGTGTCGATATTGTCGATCGTGAGTCGCTTGCCCGCGAACAGGCCGGCGGAGAACGTCTCCGACGCGGGCGCGAGGGCGGCGTCGAAACCGAAAGCGCGTGCTCCGATCGCATCGGTGACCTGAGTGAGCAATCCGGCGCGCGAATACGCCATCCGCACGTCATTCGTGTCATCAGCGTAGTCGACTTCGCGCAGCGCGCCGGTCCCAAGGCGGCCATTGGGGTCGCCGTCGTCATAAACATAGGTCGTGCGCAGACGCGTGCCTGGCGACAGCGTGGGATTATCGCGCGCCCAGTCGCGCGTCAGCGCCCGCCCGTCCGGCGTGTATCCGATACTCACCGCTTTGCCGTCAGCGTACAGGCGGTCCGTCAGCAGACCGGTGGCGGCGTCAACGACGAAGGATGTCTGGTCAGCGGCGGGGGGCGTCGCCGGCCAGCTCGCCGTGTTCCAGTCCGAGAGGTCGCCGCCACGGAACGTGCGCAGCGCGGTCCGGTGACCGTAGGTCGCGTCATAGTCGTACTCGACCGGCAGGGGCACATCTCCCCAGACGCGCTCCGGCTGTCCGCGGTCGTTGTAGCTGAGGTAGGTGTCGTGCCCGAGCGCGTTAGTCACCGACTTCAGCCGACCCGTGCTGGAGTAATAGGCGTAGCTGGTCGTTCGACTCTCCGCGTCAAACCGGGTCGCGACCCGGCCGGCAGTGTCGTAGGTGGTAGTGAGCGCGCCCGTGCGCGGATCGGTGACGGTCTCAAGGCGGCCAATCGCGTCGTATCCGTAGATCGTCGCCGCGTCGTCGATGCGCGCGTGTGTCCATTGCGCGCGTCCATCACGTGACGCCGACGCGGATACGCGGGTGGTGTCCGGGTGCAACAGCCGGCGCTGGACCAGTTGATTGCCAGGATCAATGATGGTGGTGGCGGATGTCTCTGTCTGCAGCGCATCGATGAAGCGCGTTTCGGAAACGGTGTTCGGATCAAATCCGGTCAGCCGAACCAGCGTCGTGCCCATGAGTTTCGGGGTCGCGCTGTTGTCGACGTCGAAGAGCCATGAGCGAGAGCGCGCCCACCAATCGCCGCTGAATTGGAAGAAGTCCGCACGGGTCTCGGAGATTGGCTCTCTCGAACTGTCGTTGAGGAATCCATCGCCGTTGCGGTCAAGGCCGGTGCGAACGAGGGCCTTCGTATCGGCGTCATACTCGAACAACGTGTCCGCGCGCAGGGGGCCGCTGTCGTCGCTGACGGAGATCGTCGCGAGCAGTCCATCGCCGCGGTAGGTGTAGCGGGTCGTGACGGCGTTCGCCGATCCGCCGGACGGCACGAACGCCGGCCGCGTGGCGCGGACCAGCCGCCCGAGCCCGTCACGCACGGTGCTTTGCCAGCGTGGCCCGGAGGCGACACCGATATGCACCGTCGTGCGCGGCAGGTCATTCGCGTCGAGGTCGTAGCTGTAGTAGCGATCTGTAATCGCAGCGCCCGTCACGCTCTTGACGCGGCCGTCGCGGAAATACTCGATCGTCTGTTGGACGGCGCCGGCCTCGCCCGGTCGCGTGATGATCGCGCGACGACCACCGGTAGTGGCGTTCGTCTCGTAGGCGTAGAGGCTGGTGATACCCGCCGCATCGGTGCGCGAACGCAGGCGGCCCGCGATGTCGCGCCGCTCTACGACCGACAAACTCGGGCCCGTCCCTCCGGGTCCACTGAGGGTTGTCGTGGCCACGCGCGTACCGTTGGGGTCCAATGCGCGATCCGTGAGCACATCGATCGCTGGTTGGGCCGGATAGGAAACGCCGCCGACGGTCGTCGCCGGCAACCCTTGTCGCGTCTCCAGGACCACGCGACCCAGTGGGTCATAGTCATAATCGCGAATTGTCCCGTCAAAGTCGGTTCGACTGGTGATGTAACAACAGTCGCGCGCGAAACTTGTGGAGACATTGTTGGAGGATCGCGTTTCGAGCAGTTGGCCACGCGCATCGCGGATGTACTGCGTCCACTGAACTGGCGTATAGCCACTGCCATACGCCTCCGTCTCAGAGAAAACGACACGGCTGGCGGCGTTCTCGATGATCCGTTCGCGGGTCGTTTGTCCGGCGACGCCGGCCGGGCTCGTGACCGTTCCATGGGTGATACTGATGCGCGTGAAGGCGCCGGACACGTTGGAAGTGAAGGTCGGGGGCGTTACAACCTCGTTGTAATCACCCGCCTCATATGTGAACGAGTCGAGCAGGTTGGTCGGATAGGTGATTGACTTGACGCGCTGCTTTGTCCGATCCGTATAGACGACTGTCCAGCGCAGATTGGTCGCAGCGCCGAATATCGCGCTCGGATCAACCGCGCGCTCCACAATCATACGGGGCTCGGTCGCGTCCTCGAAGGCGTACATGGTCTTGGATACCGGAACGCCGAGCTGCGAGAGAACAATCGTGCGCGGATCAAACCCGTGTGTGGAGAAGTCGTCGGAAGCCGTGTGCGGCGTGTAGTCATAGCTGATCGCGTCATTCAGCGCAGCGCTGGGCGGATCGCCGATCGCGTTATCGCCGCGCCCGAATATGTCCAGCGTCACCAGGCCGGTGTTGGGGTCGTACTGGCTGAACGACCAGGATCCGTTCGAGTGTTCAATCGAACGCACCTTGCCCACATAGGGCTGGTTGCCGTCCTCGTAGTACGTTCGTGTGGTTGTCAGCGGGTCGGCGCTGTCGCCTGTATCGACCGTATGAGAGACAATCGAGCGGCCCCACGCAAAGCGCCCCCAGACTTCGGTCTCTTTGAAGTACAGGCCGCCGTCCTGATGAGCCTCATATGTCTTGACGCCGTACTGGGTTGAACTATTCGGATCGAGATCCCATTCGACCACCTCGCTGCGGTGCGACACCGTGTCCTGCGTGGTCGCCAGCGTCCAGACCCAGTTTTGACCGGGAGCGGTCGCGGCGTACTCGTATCGATACTCGGTCGGATCCGCCTGATCCGGGTGCTTTGTGATCACCAGCGTGTCGGCGGCGATGGCGTCGAAGGTCCAGGTCTTGAACGCGGCGCCCGTGGCCGTGTAGAGCCCGGAGACGGGACCGCTGACGGTGTCGCGATAGTAGAAACGAATCTCAAACTCAGAGTCCGACACAGTGATGACATCAGCGAGCATCTCCGGCGCCAACACCTGCCGAATCACCTGGTTAGCGTCGCGGATGACCTCAACATCGTTCGGTTCCATGAAGTAGTCCAGCGAACTCGGTTTGCCGAAGCGCTGATCCGGATGTTCGTGGAAGATCCGGAGATAACCGGCCCCGCCGCCGCGCCCGGCCGTCCCCATGCCAATCTCGAGCTTTACACTGCCGTTTTCAGGGGCGCCTTCCGCGCCCGCGCAGGGGTCCGCCTTTCCGCCGAGCTCGACGCACGCTCCCCCGCCGGCCGTTCCGAAGCACGCGCGAACACAAGCCGCACTGACCTTGTAGCGATACACACACCCGCCCGCACTGAGGGGTTCTATCGCGCAGGCGGAGGGGCCCTCGGCGGAGAATTCCGGAGTGCTCGTCGCCATGACCGTGATAATGAGCCCACCGTCGTTGCCTCGTTTGGTTCCCACGATCTTCGGCGGCACGTCCGCTATCGCGGCCTGGCTGACGCCAGTCGCCGCGAGGTCCGCCAAGCACTGCTCGCAGTCCGCATCCACGAGGCAATGCGCGGCCTCGCAGTTATCGGGAACGCCGTTGTCGTTGAGGTCGGCCTCGCAGAGGTTGGGCTGTCCGTCGCCGTCACAATCCCCGAGGGCGGACGCGCCGACAACGAATGTCCCGACCGTAACCGTCGTCGATGGGGTGATTCCTTCGCTTACGAGTTCCGCTAGGCAAGCTTTGCAGTCGGGGGCAGACGCGCAGTCCGCTAGATCGCATCCGTCCGGCTTCCCATTCTGATTGACGTCCTTGTCTTCCCAGCCAGCCCCCGGATTGCCGATCTCACAGACGTTCGGGATACCGTCGTTGTCGCAATCATCCAATGACGCCGCGTTCAACGTGAGGCCAGTGAGTTGGATACCACCTTGTCCGTTGAGTGTGACGCCCTCACTCATCAGATCCGCGACGCAGTCCGCGCAGTTATTCGCGTCAAGACAGTTGAGGACGTCTAGCCAGTCCGGCAGTCCGTTCTCGTTCGCGTCGCTCCAGATCTCGCCATCCTCGAGATCACAAGAATCCGGCGTGTCGTTCGCGTTCGTATCCCAACACCACCATTCATCGATGGATTCCGTCTCACACTCTTCGATCTCGCATTCGTCATCAAGTCCGTTGCGATTGCAGTCCTTGTGGAAGTTCTCGACCAGATCGCACAGGGCGCCGTCAACCGGAAACTGACAATCGCTAGCCGGCTGTCCATCCGGGCCGATATCGATGATGAGGTCGCTGAGGTCCTCGAAGAACTGGTCCAGTGTGATCTGCGTATCTGGAGGAATCTGAAGTTCTGCCAGGCAGTCCGCACAGTCCGCGCCCATTAGGCAGTCATAGATATCACACTCGAGGTCGGTTCCGACCGGCGTGACCGTATCGCTGTGAATCTTGACCGAGCACGGTTCGCGTGGCGGGGCCTGCCCCCATGCCATGGCGCAAACGTGAAGCGTCACCACTACTTCGAAGGCGCGACGGGTTCCATGACGAGACATGGGGACCTCCAATCAACCAGAGTTGTTGAGGATCGTGTTGACTAACCAGAAGAGCGCAGCGCTTATGCGAGTGCTTCGTCGGACAGGGGGGCGGAGGCTGACGCACCCTCCTTCATGACACTTCCAAGTAGCGGCACAGATCAACGGAGGATTGAGAACGATGAAACACTAGCGTTAGGCCCAGTGGCTCGCAATAGGAATTTCTGCCTGATTACTGATTAATGCGGCACGAATGGGGAGCACTCCTGTCGGGAGCGGTTGCTGCTCATCCACAGGGCGCCAGGCAGCGGGCCGGCCCCAACCCACCGCCCTCACGTCAGCCCTTAGACCGCTCGCGGTTGTAACTCGCGCAGTCCCGTGACGTAAGAACCGCCGCGATGTCCCGCTTGCACGCACGCTTGCCGGATCGCGCCCGCCGCCGACAACGCGACCGGGGCGATCGCGACCCGCGATCTACATCGATCCGCAGCGGCTCGACGTCGCCGGCGCGATGGCGGCGCTGCCGGACCTCAGCGTCACGCAACCCGCCGCAATCCCCGCGCCGCAGCAGCGCCAGCGCGCCTGACAACGCGCCCGCAGCGCATCATTGGTTCGCGGGACCAGAAGGCTCAGAATCCACCCAAGATCGAGTGAATAGCCAACGCGCGCTGGGGTCAGGGACCAGTATTGTCCTGCTCTTCCACCTGCGCAGCCGCCGCCTCGGCTTCGTCCGCGTCGATGCCGTCGGTGGCGTCTCCGCCGGACGCCTCCACAGCCCGGACCACGCGGGCCGGCTCCACGATGTTGCGCGCGGCGGCGGCGGCGGCGACGTTCTGGGCTGAACTCGTGACTTCGTTGACGGTCTTCGCGTCGCTGAGTTGAGCGGTCGCTTGCACGGTTCTCACAAGCGCCAGCACCGAGAATGTCGAACCCTCGCTGGTTTCGAAGTCGCGATGGAGCCCCGAGACGATCTTCCAGACGGCTTCGATCGCGTCCTGGTTTGTGACGATGTCGCCGGCTGCCGCATCGAGCGTCGGAATCGCCTCCGCGAGATCTTCGATCGGCGTGTCGTCACCGGCGGCGATCTCGATCATATCCAAGGCGGTTTCCACGCTGGCGTTGACGTCAGCATCGTCATCGGTTCTTGAGATCTCGAGTGCCACGTCCACGGCGACCGGGCGATGCGCCGGCTCGATGCGTCTGAAGATCTGGTTTGTCGCGGCCACCAGCTCGCCAATCCCCGGATCGGCCTCCGCGACCGCCAGGCGACGGACGCTGGCGCCGCGCTCGTCAAATTCCAGCGCGCCAGTGGGCGCTACGGGCCAGTCAAACAGGCCGGCGCTTTGGTTGTCGTCGCGCGGATTCCGTTCGATCGCCAGCTCCGCCTGGCCGATGAGGGCGTCCAGCGCGGCGCTCTCATCGGCCTCCGGATCGGCGTCGAGAAACTCGTCGACATCCTGCTGCGCCTGTTCAGGGCTCTTATCGAAGACCTCCGCAATGTCCTTTGTAATCGCGCGCCGCTCCGAAGGTAATGGATCGGCCAGCAGCCATTCGAAGTCAGTCGCCGGCGGATCGTCGGCGCCATCAAAATCGATCGGATCGGTCGGAACATCCGGGAGGATCGGATCGGTGGGAACGTCGGGGAAACTGGGAAGCGATGCGGCCCGTGCGGGTCCGCGATCCGCCTCCGCGTCCTCGGGCGCTCCATCGTTGATGATGTCGGGCTTGGGTGAAGCGGGTGTCTCGTTTGTCTGATCTACCTCCTCGTCGTGGATGTCATCCATGCGAGGCGGCCCGTCGGTCGCGTTGGTTTCTGGCGGACAGTCTTTCGAACCATCAGGATCGTCCGGATCGCAATCGTTGTCTTCCGCCTCGTCTGGTTCTTCAGCATCATCCGGATCAGCTTTGCGTTTGCGCCGACCGTCGCCGTCGGCGTCGTCATCCAGCGAGTTAATCACCCCATCGCCATCCATATCCAGGTCCCATCGATTGCGTAGAAAGTCGCCATCGATGTCGATGTCCACTTCGTTTCGCGCGCCGTCGCCATCGACATCGGCATCTTCCCCGTTGAAGATCCCGTCGCCGTCGACATCCAGATCCGTCTTGTTGGGAATCCCGTCGCCGTCAACATCGCGATCGGATCGGTTTGGAATACCGTCCTGATCCCGGTCGAGCGCAGGGCTCGTTTGAATCGCCGCGATCAGCGCGTCGAGACAGATTGGCCCTTCCGACGATTCAACGAAGCGGTTACACGCCTCCTCGCCGGTCGGGGGAACCGCGGAGGTCTCGGGGAAGACCGGACTTTCGAGCACGGCGGAAAGGTCTTGGATGTTGGAAACTGTCATGCGGTATAACAGGTCGCTCTGCGAGAACGTCTCAAGTGTAATGCTCGTGTGATCATCGCCCGGCTCGGCGCTTTTTACGAGCAGCACGCCAACATCTTTGTTTACGGACTCTTGCGTAATGCTGTAGTGGCTCGACACTCACGTTGACACCGGACGGCGTAGGCTTCTAAGCGGTAATCTGGTAAAGGGTTGCGGGGCGCTCGATGTTTGGCTTGCACAACCTGCTCAGACCGTTTCGCGCAGCGCATCGAGGACCGTCGCCGAGGCGCGACCCGGGCCCGGGGCGCGCCCTTGGCACGCACGCCGTCGTGGGCGCCGGCGCCCGATCATTTGCGTCGATGTCGATCTCGTCGCATTCCTGGCATCGCGCCCGGCCAACGTGCGTTATCGGCGTGGACAATCTACTCGCAGGTCACGCCAAAGTTCCCAAGCAACGCGCTCAAGTCGCCGAGATCCACGTCGCCGTCCGCGTCGGCGTCACCGTCCGACGGCGATGCGCCGCTTGCGATGCCGAAGTTTGCCAGCAAGCCGCTCAGGTCCGCCAGTGTCACCACGCCGTCGCCGTCGAGGTCGCCCGGGCACGCGGTCACCACCGTGAGGGTCACGTTGTCGGCGTTGTACGCGACGTTGAACGTCTTGCCTGAACCCGCGGAAAGCCCCGTGACGTTCGCAAAGGTCCCAAGCCGCGAGTCGAATGTCAGGATCACAAACGAATCTCCCACGCTCGGCTCGTAGCCGCTTGCCAGCGCGATGTCGAGCGAACCGTCCAGATTCGCCTGTTCGCTCAGCGACAAGCTCGGATAGCCGACGCCCGTCGTCGAACCCGCGAGGGTGACGCGATAGCGCCCGGCAGGGCCGACTTGCAGTGACTGCAGGTTCTGCGATGCGGCCAGCGTCAGCGTGCCGTCGCTGACGTTGGTGAGGCCGGTGTAGGTGTTCACACCGTTCAACGTCAACGTGCCGGCGGAAGTTTTGCTTAACCCCGCGCCGTTGTTGATTTCCGCGACATTCATAAGCGTGCCGCCGCGGAACTGGAGGTTGTCGATGGGGGTGGGGCCGGCGCCGATGGTGAAGTTGTGCATGTCGAGCGTGGCTTCGTCGAGGATGAGGGTGCTGACGCCCGGGCCGGAGTCGGTGAGATCGCCGTGGATGTCGACGATTCCGCCGAAGAGGTTGAGCGTGCTCGCCGCGCCATTCAGGCTCATGAACACGGGGCCGGAGCTGCATTCCAGCCTTGAGAGGGCGCCCGAGATCGTGACGGTACCCGACGCCTCGGAGCCATCTCCGACGAGTAACGCTTGGCACGTCACCTGCCCGCCGTCGGTCACGCTGAGGGCCCCGCCGGCGCTCAGGCCGAGGGAGAGCAGCTGCGCGGCAATAGTGGAGCCGGCTCCGCTGACCGCGAGCGTGCCCGAAGCGCCCGACAGCTCACCCACGTTGATCTGTCCGACCGAGACATCCGCGCCGTCGAGCACGTCGAGCGCGCCCACTACGCCCGCGAACCCGACGACTAGCAGATTGGCACACGTCAGCAGCGAACCGTCGCCGGTCACGGTCGCGGAACCGTCCGCCCCTTGTCCCACATACACCTGGGGGCAGGAAAACGAGCCGCCGGCTTCCACGAAAAGCGACCCCGGATCATCGGAGGCGCCGATCCACGTTTCGCCGGTGTTCTGCCAACTCGAGTCGGCGCCGTTCACGGTCAGGCGGGCCGGTCCGCTAGCGGTCCCAATGACGCGCGTGCTATCACCGGTCACGTCTGCCCCATCAATCACTCGCACTGACCCGACGCCGATGCCGCCGCCGAAGTAGGCCGTTCCGGTGTACGACATCGACGAGTCGGCCCCGGCAAGCGTGAACTCGTGGTCTGGGCCAATGATGGGGACAAACCCGGCGTTGTGCGCAATCGGAATCTGTCCGATCACAGTGACATCCTGGAGCAACTCGATCCCTCCGCCGGGATTGTTGAGCGTGATATCGCGCGCTAGGGTCGGAATGTTGAGTCGCAGCCGGCCGGGGTTATTCACGATGATCGGCGTCGTTCCAGTGCCCAGGGCGCCGACATGAGCGACCTCGAGCGATCCCGCGTCAATAGTCCAACTCCCGACGTAGTTGTTCGCCGAAAGCAGGCGCACTGTTCCCTGCCCGATCCTCGTGGCGACGCCGTTGTTCCAGACGCTTGCGCCGTTGGAGCCGAGGATGAGCGAGTCGGAGGTCGTAGGGCCGCTGCCGAGGGTGACACTCGAGCCGAATACGTTGCACGAGCCGTTGTAGGTGTTCGTGCCCGCGCCGCCCTGAAGCGTGGCGCCGGCGCCCAATCCGGTGGGCATCGTGTAAGTCAGCCCGTTGGCAAGTTCGAGGACGCCGGTCCCGAAGACGTTGATCGTGCCGGCGCCGAGCGCCTGGGCGCTGAGTAGTCGGACGAAGGGGCCGTTGATCGTTGTATTCCCGCTGCGCGTGCTCGCGTTGCTGAACTCCGCGCTGCCGGCGCCGGTAAGGGTGAGCAGGTTGGCGGTTGCGGCAAGGGGCCGGTTGAGGTCGAGGAAGGCGTTGTTGACCAGGTCGATGGTTCCACCGCCCGTACCCAGCGTGATGTCGCGGCTCATCAGGAACGGCGGGTTGAAGAACTCCCCATCCAGTCGTAGCCGTCCGCCGTTGAGCGTGATGGGCGCCGTGCTGAACCCAAGTGCGGCGTTGGTCGTGACGACGACCGTCGTGCTTGCGCCGCTGATGATTGTGCCGCCGGTGTAGGAATTGGCCGAAATCGGAAGCACGTTGATCGTGCCTCCCCCGCTGAACGTAAGGGGGCCAGCGCCTGTGAGATGAGATCGGATGATCGGACTCCACCCGCCCCCGCTGATCGTTCCGTTGCCGAGCTGGATGTTGCCTCCAATGAGCGTGTAGCTATTGAGGAAGTTCAGCGACAGCGCGAACGTGTTGGTGGGGCAGGTGATGATGCTCTGCCCGCCGGGGATTGTGTTCGGGAAGAGCGCAAAGTCGTTGATCGTCGGCACCGTGTTATCCACCCAGTTGGCCGGAGTGGCCCAGAGCGCGTTACCGGCGCTGTTGTCCCAGTGGTCGGCGAGGGCCGGTGAAGCGGCAAGGACGGCGCCGACGACGCGAAAGATGCGACTTGAAGAGTGCCTGAAACGCATGGGGTATCTCCGTGGGAAGAAGCCGAGCGATCGTCAAGGGACACGGCATTCGCAGCCATGGCGGGCCAACCCCCGCGTGCGCCGCCGGTTTCGTGCGCGTGTTTCACCGTCGCTTACCGGCGGAGAGGGGCCTTTATCAGCTGACCTCACCGCATTACACGAAATCTGTGCCGGACGGCGGCCAAGAATAATTGGGGACGGGAGAGGAACTGCTGCGCAATGAGGGAGAAGGACAAACCCGCATTATCCCGCATGCCACACAATTTGCCGCATTTCAACCCGTTGTCGGCTTGCTTATAATGGCTAGTCATGCCACTTCCGGACCCTGTCGATGGCCATCATGTGACGCGTCTCCTTCAGGCTGCGGCGGCGGGGGACGCCGACGCGCCGCAGCAGCTCTATGAATTGGTTTATGAGCAGCTCCGCAGAATCGCGCGCAAACGCATGGGGCGCGACCGACCGGGCGCGACCTTGCAGACGACCGCCCTCGTCAATGAAGCCTGCATCCGTCTGCTCGGCGCCCCGACCGCCGAGTGGAATGGGCGCGGACACTTTTTCGCCGCCGCCGCAAAGGCAATGCGCCAGATTCTGATCGACCATTTCCGGCACAAGAAAGCGGATAAGCGTGGGGGTGGGCGGGCCGCGCTGTCGATTTCAAGTGTCGCTGATCTCGCCGCTGCCACCGATCCCGCAGGATTTCTGGCCCTCGACGACGCGATTTCCCGTTTAGAACAAGTGGACGCGCTCGCGGCGTCCGTGGTGCATTTGCGCTTCTACGCGGGCCTGAGCCCGGACGAGGTCGCTGAGGCCCTCGGCATCAGCGAACGGACGACCCGTCGCGCCTGGGCATTCGCGCGCGGCTGGCTGCGCAGCGCGCTGGAACAGGACATGCTGTAAAGGAAATCTAGCAGACTTGCAGTCGCACCCGGGTTACCCGCTGGGCAGGAGCCGTGCATGCAGGCGTCTCGCGACGTTCTTGCTCGTCAAATCTTCGACGACGTCTTCGACCTCTCCGCCGCCGAGCGCGCGGTCAGGTTGACACAGCGATGTGAAGGCGACCCGGGATTGCGCGCGCGTGTGGAATCGCTGCTGATCGCGGCCGAACTGGACGATCCATTCTTGCGCGACCCCAGCGAGGCGCTGAACAACGCCGCGAAGAGCGACGCGCTGCCGGAACAGATTATGGGGCCATTTCACCTGCTGGAGCTGCTGGGTGAAGGAGGCTTCGGCATGGTCTATCGCGCCCGGCAGACGGCGCCGTTCGATCGTGTGGTTGCGCTGAAAATCATCAAGGCCGGGATGGACACGCGACAGGTCATCGCGCGGTTCGAAATCGAGCGCCGCACGCTGGGGCTGATGGACCATCCGAACATCGCGCGTGTGCTCGAAGCGGGCGCGACCGCTCAGGGGCGCCCGTACTTCGTGATGGAGTTGGTCGAAGGCGAGCGGATCACGCAATTCTGCGATCGGGCATGTCTGGCGATCGCGGACCGCCTCAAGTTGTTTCGCCAGGTTTGCAGCGCGGTGCAGCACGCACACCAGAAGGGGGTCATTCACCGCGACTTGAAACCATCCAATGTCCTGGTTACGCAGGTGGATGGACGGCCGGTGGTGAAGGTGATTGACTTCGGCATTGCGAAGGCCATCGCGGGGAATCCATCGGACGGCGGTGTCACCGGTATGCGGCAGCTCGTCGGCACGCCAGACTACATGAGCCCCGAGCAGATGGCGCCCGACCAGTCGAGTATGGACACGCGCAGCGACATATTTTCGCTCGGCGTGGTGCTCTATGAGTTGTTGACCGGAACGCTACCGTTTCGCCGGCAAGGCCCCGATCCGCCGAGCAGCGAGAATTCCGGAGCCCGCGCGCGCACCACGCCGCCTCAGCGGCCGAGCGCGCGGCTGCGCTCGCTCGGGGATTCTTCGGCCCCGGGAAGCCACGCGAATCCGAATCGGCCCGATCAAGGCTCTTCGATTCTCGACGTGGCCAACCGGCGGCGAATCGCGCCGGCGATCCTTGTTCGCACATTGCAGCGAGATCTCGACTGGATCGTCTTGAAGAGCCTGGAAGAGGATCCCGATCGGCGATACGAAACAGCGAGCGCGCTGGCGGACGATATCGGGCGATTTCTCGATGATCAGCCGGTCCGCGCGACGCCGCCGAACTTGCGCTACAAACTCCGCAAGTTCGCGCGCCGCAATTTCGCTGCGGTGGTCGCCGGAGTTGCCGTTGCCGCAGCGCTGCTGCTGGGGGCGATTGGGACGACAATCGGTCTGGTTGTGGCCGTTCAACAGCAACGCCGGGCGGAGGCGCAAAGCGCGATCGCCACGGAAGAGGCCAGCCAATCCCGCGCGATCAACGATTTCATGCGGGAAGTGTTTACGAGCGTTGAGGCGCGAAAACGCGGCGCTGACGTGCGGTTGGTCGACGTGCTCGCCGGCGCCTCCGCTTCAGCAGCGCAACGCTTCGCCGGTCACCCGCTCCTCGAAGCGGAGGTGCACAGGTTGTTGGGGGAAATCTACAACAACCTCAGTTACTGGCAGCGGTCCGCCGACGAGTATCGGCGGGAGGCGGCCCTGTTTCGCGAGTTTGCAGGCATCGATGATCCCCGCACGCTGTGGGCGGAACACCGCTTGCTGGGGGCGCTCCTCAATCTGCATTACACCGATGAAGCGGAGCAACTGCTGAAGGGACTGGCGCCGCGGCTGAGTCGCGTCCTGGGTCCCGACGATCGTACGACGCTCGACACGCGCCGTAGCGAGGCCGTCGTGAAGTATCTGCGCGGCCGACTCGATGAAGCGGAGGACATTCTGCTCGAACTGCGGTCTCATCCACGGCTGAGCGATGACGATTTCACTCAGATTCGGATCCTCAACGCCTTGAATCTAGTGCACACCGCGCGACCTCGCGATCCCGATTCGATTGCACAGGATGCGCACTGGGCCGAGGTCGCCGTGCTTGCGAAGGAGCGGGTTGAGCGCGCATCGCGGTTCTATGGCGCAAACTCACCCGCGCTTGCGCAAGCGCGCCTCAGCCTCGCTCGGGCTTTGTATCAGCAGGGCGAGTACGGTTCTTCCGCTGAGGCATGCCGCGCCATCCTCGCCGAATCGGCGGAAGCCCTCGGCGATTGCCACGACTTTCGCGCCGACGCGATGATTAACCTCGCGACGGCGCTCGGTCGTCTCGGCGCAATGCGTGAGCCCGCCGAACTCTACGTTCGCGCCATCGCCTGTCGCCGCGCGAGTTACCCGGCGGACAGTATTCCCATTCTCTCGACGCTGAGTGATTCTCTCCCTTACCTGGCGCGCGGCGGCTACTCGGCTGATGGGCTGGCGGTCGCGCGGGAGGTCGCGGCGCTGATGCGCAGTTATGGCGGCGAACACGGCGACGCGCTTGTATCATCAGAAATGTATGCCGCGCTGTTCGAGTCAATGATGGGCGAGCACGATCTGGCGGACATGCGCTTTGAACCATTGCTGCTGGCGGAAAATGCAATCGCTTCAACACATGCGAAGGCGCGGCTGCATTTGTGCTACGGGACACACCTGGCGAATCGCGGCCTGTACGAGCAGGCGGAGGAGCAGTTTGGGCTTGCCGCCGTGATTCGCGGCGACCCGTGCCGCGGCACGTGGCCGGACCTGCCGGACGATCTTGTACTCGCATACATCGCGCTCTACGAGGCCTGGCAAAAACCCGAAAAGGCGCTGGAGTATCGATCGCTGCGCGAAGAGTGTTTCGCGGTCCCCGGCGACGCGATCGAAAACTAACGGTTACGGACGAATACGAGCTTCGCGCCATTCTTTGTCGGCGGCAATGTCATCGAGACGCCAGCCGGCCCGATCCCGATCGAGCAACTGCGTCCCGGCGACGAGATTCTGACACTCGATCGGCGGGTTGTTGAGGATTTATCAGGGCGGGACTCGTTCAACCGGAGCCGATTTGTTAGACTGGCGCTATGGATTCGCCCGGTACGCCCGACCAGCTCATGGCCGTGCTCTACGACGAGTTGCACGCCATCGCTGCCGGGCAGTTGCGCGAACAGCGAAGTGGGCACACGTTGCAGCCCACGGCTTTGGTCAACGAGGCCTACCTGAGGCTCGCCGGGCGTCAGAATCTCGCGTTCGACAGTCGCGAAGATTTCCTCCGGCTCGCATGCAGCGTCATGCGCAACCTGCTCGTCGATCATGCCCGGGCCCGAAACACCGCGAAGCGCGGCGGCGCGTGGCAGCGGATCACGCTTAGCGGCGCGTGCGATGATAGCGCGTCCAAGCCGGTCGATGTCCTGGCGCTCGATGAAGCGCTTACCGAGCTCGCCGTACTCGATGAACGCGTTGCCCGGCTGGTGGAGTTGCGGTTCTTCGGCGGTCTGGGTGAAAGCGAGGCGGCCGAGATGCTCGGCGTTTCGCGCGCGGCAGCCACCCGCGACTGGCGCATGGCACGAGCCTGGCTCGCCCAAAGGCTGCGGCCCGACGAGACCACACTGTGAACCCGGCAGACTTTCAGCTTGCGCGGGAGGTCTTTGCCGACATTTGTGACCTGACCGAAGCTCAACAACGCGCCGCCATCGAAGAGCGCTGCGCGGGCCGCCCCGAAGCCCGAAGACTCGTCCAAGCCATGGTCAGGGAAGATGCCGCCGATGCGTTCACCCTCGCGTCGGCAACGCCATCGATCGACCCTGAGGCAGTCTCGGCCGCGTTTGAAAACGCGAAGCTTCCGTCGCAGATCGGGCGCTACCGCGTCATGCGGGTATGTGGGCACGGCGGCATGGGCTCCGTGTACGAGGCCGAGCAAGACAATCCTCGGCGACGCGTGGCGCTCAAGATGATCCGTTCGGTATCCGCTTCTCGCGAAGTGCTGATGCGGTTCCGCCGTGAGGCTGACATGCTGGGGCGATTGCAGCACCCGGGGATCGGTCAGATCTTCGAGGCAGGAAGCACGGATCTCGGCGACGGGCGGCGGCCGTACTTCGCGATGGAGTTTATCGAGGGGCAACCGCTTACCCGCTACGCCAACGAGTTCGGTCTGTCGTCGCGGGATCGACTCGAACTCATGGCGCGGGTGTGCGACGCCGTGCACTACGCCCACCAGCGCGGCATCATTCACCGGGACCTCAAGCCGGCGAACATTCTCGTCAGCACCGAAGGCGCGCGCGGAGATTCGGGGACGGCCATCGGGCAACCAAAGATCCTCGACTTCGGCATAGCGCGCGTTACCGACTCCGACGTGCAGAATACGATGCAGACGAACGTCGGCCAGTTGATCGGCACGTTGCAGTACATGAGCCCCGAGCAGGCGGCCGGTGACCCGGCGGCGCTCGACACACGCAGTGATATTTATGCGCTGGGCGTGTTGCTCTATGAGCTGCTGGCGGGGCGGCTGCCCTACGATCTGCACGAGCAGTCGGTTCCCCAATCGCTCCGAATCATCCAGGAGAACGCGCCAAGTACACTGAGTCTGCACAACTCGGCCTACCGCGGTGATGTCGACACGATCGTCGCCAAGAGCCTGGAGAAGGAGCCCGATCGCCGTTACCAGTCGGCTTCGGAACTCGCGGAGGACATTCGCCGGTATTTGCGTAACGAGCCGATCGCGGCCCGCCGGCCAAGCGCGTTCTACCAGTTGCGTAAGTTCGCCCGCCGCAACCGGGCCCTGGTTGGCGGCGTGTTCGCGACGATCGTCACACTCGCCGCCGGTGTGATCGTTTCCGGCGTTTTCGCCGTGCGGGCCGGCAACCTGGCGGCCGAATCGCGGATCCAGGCCTACAGTGCGTCGATCGTCGCCGCGCAGGCGTTGATCCAGACCGACCCTCAGGCGGCGTCGGAGTACCTGCGCAATGCGCCCCCCGAGTATCGCAACTGGGAGTGGCGTTACCTGATGGACAGGCTCGCCAGCGCGCTCACTGTGCTTGACCCCGGCGGCAAGATCGTCGGTCGGCCGGTGGCCACCGAAGACGGGGCGATCCTCGCCATGCGCTCCGACGGCATGGTCCTTCGCTGGGACAAGGAGCGGCCGGACGGGCGTTCGATCGTCGCCAGGCTGGGCGCGACCGTAGCCCGCGTCGCATTCAGCGCTGACGCGGGCCGCGTCGCCATCGTCACGCCTGATGATCAGATCCGCGCGCACGACCTGGTCGATGACACGCCCATGGATGTCCCCGCGTTGCCGGGCGCGGGCGTTGTCGGCGTGGCGTGGGAGGGCCCGCGCCTGATCGCGGTGCGCCCGGACCGGATTGCCACGTGGTCGGCGGTGGACGGACCCGAGCGCTGGACTACCCGCGAAATCGACAAGCCGTTGAATCCGGCGGGAGCCACGCCAGGCTGGTACGCCAGCGAGTTCACGGACTTCGTTGCGGTCCCGGGGCGCGATCGAGCGATCCTCCTGTGGTCCGCCAGGTATTACTCCGCCATCGTGAGTATCGAAATCTCCACGGGACGAGTGGTCACGGAGCACAGCGACAACGAGGTTCCGATGTCGCTGGCGCTCTCGCACGATGGCAGGCAGCTTGCCGTCGGGTACGAGTTCCGCTCCGTCCGGATCCTCGACGCCGAAGCGCTGACCGAGACAACCCACCTGGGCGCGCACCTGGGCAAGGTGATCGGCGTGGCGTTCTCACCTGACGGCAAACGTCTCTGCTCGGTCGGCGCGGACGGCATGATCCGCGTCTGGGATCTTGCAGGACCAGGTCCGCCTGCGCTGATTTCTGCGCCGGCCCCCCGATCGCCGGTCTTCTCCGCTGACGGGTCGCGCGTCATGTGCGTCGGCGGAAGCAAGCCGGGCAGCGCGGATCGAATCCGCCGGTTCCGGCTGAACAACAGCGGGTTCCGCGTGCTGGCCGGTCATGACGACTATGTCTACGACGTGTCGTATTCGCGTGACGGTTCGTACCTCGCCGCCGGGTTGTACCGGAGCAACACCGTCTTGTGGGATCCGCGCAGCGGCCGACGCATTCGCACGCTCGACACCCAGTTCCAGCCATTGTTCACAGCCGACGGTTCGATGGTCGTGCTGACGGACCCGATTCGCCGACTCGATCCAGCAACAGGCGACCTGCTGCAGGAGCGGCCCGTGCCGCGGACCCAGGTCATGCACTGGACTGGCTTTATCGGGAACCTGAAACGAACCGGCACGGACGAGACGATCTGGCGGACGGTCTACCGTTCGACGCCCGACGATGGCTTCACGTTGCGCGCCTTCGCCAACGACGCGTTGCTCTACGAACAGAAGCAATCTGGCGTGCTTGAAGTCGGCCCGACACCGACGCCCGTGTTCGTCGGGTGCCCGCCGTCCGGCCTCTACTCGTTCGACGGTCGGATCGCCGAACTGATCATCTATGACGGCCTGCTGTCCGCCTCAGAGACGTCGGCGGTCGAGGCCTACCTTGCCGAGCGCCGCGCATCGGGGCAGGGCGCCTTGCCGGCCGTGTCGAGTGCCCAACTCGTGGCCCAGTTCGTTGCGGACGACGCCAGCGTGAACCGGGATGACGACGGCGTCCAGTCGTGGACCGCTGCGAATGACAGCGCTATCGTCCTCAATCGAGGGGGCGGGTTGGCGCGTATCAAGTTCGCCGAGACCGGCATGAATGGTCATCCGATCGTTGGGTTTCAGGGCGGCGGGCTCAAGGGGATGCTTCCCGCCGATGTGCGACTTGGCGATGTAACCGTCTTCTGGCTCGGCAACTACGAAAAATCAGCTGGCTATCACGCATTATACTGCATCGGCATGCCTGGCTTTGGCCACGCCGCATGGAATCTCGCGCTCCGCGACACGCTGGGGGACCTGGCCGGATTGCGCATCAGCTACGACCGTGCCTTCAGTCCGGATGGCACGCTGCAGGTGGCCGTGGTCGGTGGAGCCATCGGCATCGCAGAAGTTGCCGGCCCCGCCCGGCCGGCATCGAGGCGCTCTCGGTACCGAAGGATCTGGGATGCGACCTACGAGTGCGTGGCGTTTCACCCGGATGGACGCCTCGCCGTCGGTACCACGTCTGGCACGATCGAAATCTGGGACGTCCGCACCCCTGAGAAGCTGGCCGAACTGACGGGGCACCTTGGCGCAGTCTACGGCCTGGCCTTCAGCCCGGACGGCAGCCGGCTGGTCTCGGGTGGCAACGACACCACCGTCCGACTCTGGGATGTCGATCGGCTCGAACGTGTGATGGAACTCCGCGGCCACGAGCAGTACGTCCGATCCGTGATCTTCTCGCCGGACGGGACGCAGATCGCGTCCGCTTCAGGAGACGGGACCGTCCGCCTTTGGGAGGCGCCGGCCGACACCGACCTGCCGCAGTAAGAAAATCCACCAACCTGGCATGAGCGGTTTGTGAAAGCCCGCGTGTGCTCACCCGAACAGCGTTTAGCGCTAACCGCCCCCGGCCGCTAGCCTGCCACTGTTCAGTCCATTGGAAAAATTTCGGATTTGATCTGACGCAAAAGCTGCGCCCTTCCCGTTCTACTTGCAGGGGCGACTGGTGCGCCCTCCCGTCCAGACGGACCCGTAGAGGTTCGTGGCGCAGAACAACATCTCGGCGACGATATTCGCGGGATCCGTAGCGAAGGTACGCGCTGACAGCAGCCGCAGCCGGCCAACAATCGAGAGGACGATCCGATGCTAAAGCCATGTATTGGGGCGCAGTTAAGAGTAGAGCATCTGTTGATTGCCGCGCTGGGACTGGCGGCTCTTGGCGGCTGTCCCATGCCCGATCCCATGATGGACTCACCGACGATTTCCTCGATCTCACCGGCCAGCGGCCCGCTTGAGGGCGGTACGCCGGTCACAATCACCGGCGAGGGTTTCGCGGCCGATACGGCGGTGACCTTCGGCGCCGATGCGGCGATGCAGGTGACGGTGTTGAACAGCCGGTTGATCCAGGCGGTTTCGCCGCCGGTCGCGGGGCCGGGCACGGTCGACGTGATGCTGCTCTCCGATGAGATGGGCACAGTCGCGATGGCCGGCGGGTTCGACTATCTGGAGGAAGAGCAGCCCGCTCGCGCCGCGCCGGCGACGATCGTCATGATCGCGCCGAATGCCGGTCCGGTCGAGGGCCGCACGGTTGTCACGATTTCGGGCAGCGAGTTCAAACCCGACACGACCGTCCTGTTCGATGGCGAACTTGCGATGTCGGTCGATGTCGTTAGCGCGCGTTTGATTCGGGCGGTAACACCGGCTGGCGCCGCCGGCGTGGTGGATCTTACGATCGTGACGCCGGACGAGCCGTTGCTGACCATGGAGGACGCTTTCGAGTATATCGCTCCACCGCCGATTCCCCCGGCTCCTGACCGCGAGCCCGAGCCCGGTGACCTGCCGCGCGTGGTGTCCGCCGTCGCTACTTCTACGACATCTGTAGTCGTTGAATTCAGCAAGCCGATGGGCGCAGGCGCGGAGGTGGCGGCCAACTACTTCATTCGCGGTACGGGCTCGGCATTCCTGATCGTCACGAAAGCCACCCAGTCGGCGACTGACGCATCGAAGGTCGAGCTGACGACCCTGTCGCAGGCGGCCGACATGTATATCGTCAGGGCCAGCGGGGTGAAGGACACGTTCGGGCAGATTCTTGCGCCCGCTACGAGCGTTGAGACGCTGGTTGGGGCGCTGGATCCAAGCGAAGCGCAGTTCGCCGGTATCCCGCCGGGCAGCCTGCCAGAGCACATCGACACTGACGGCGACGGCTTCGCCGACTGGTTCGAAATGGCGGGCTGGGACATCACGATCACGCTTGAGAACGGCGAAACCTTTACCGTTCAGGTCACGAGCAATCCGTTCAACCCCGACACCGACGGCGACGGCCTGACGGACGCACAGGAGAACGCCAATGGCTTTGATCCGCGCACGGACGATACGGACGCCGACCTCGTTTTGGATCCCGAGGAACTGAACGAGTGGTTCAGTGACGCGACCAACCAGGATACCGACGGCGACGGCATCAACGACTTCCGTGAAATCACGCTGTTCAAGACCTCACCGATTCTCGCCGACACCGATGGCGACCAGTGGACCGACAAAGACGAGATATTCTTCCGCAATCGCAACCCGCGCGTCAGCGACATCCCGATTCCCGAGATCAAGGTCGGCACGATGCAGATCAATCTGAGGGAAACCTACTCGTACACCGACGAGATGGGGGTGACGCAGGACCGAACCGAAGACCGATCGACGACTCTCGGGCAAAGCGAGTCGCGCACCCGCGCGACGAGCGACACGCGTAGCGCCGAGTCCACCGACCAGTTTAGCCAGGAGATCGGGACCGAGTTCACCATCGGTGGCGAGGATCCCTTCGGCGGCTTTACCATTAACGCCAGCGTTGGGTTCGAGCAGACGCGACAGCGCGGCTATAGCTACAGCATTGACAACGAGTCGGGCCAGGAGTCCTCACGGGAGCACCAGGAAGCGGTCTCCTTTGGCACCAGTCTCAGCAACAATAAGAGCGTTACGCGCACGGTCGAGGACGCTGACCTGCTCGTTGACATCACCGTCAGCAATCTCGGCGATGTCGCGTTCACCATCAGCGACCTGGAACTGTCGGCCTTCGTTCGCGATCCCGTGCGAAGAAAAGACGTCCCGCTCGCGACGCTGCTTTCTCAGCGCGAGCAGGGACCCAGTGGCGAGGCGCAGCAGTACAACCTCGGCCCGTTCGACGCCGACCGCGGCCCGTTCATCTTCACCGACATCCAGATGTTCCCGAACGTCGCCGACGAACTCCGCAAGAACCCGCGGGCGGTGACGTTCAAGATCGCCAACTTCAACATCCGCGATGAAGCCGGGCGGCTCTTCGCCTTCAGTTCGCAGGACATCAACGACCGAACGGCCGGCCTGGTCATCGACTTCGGCAATGGCGAGGTCGAGTCGTACCGCGTGGCCACGGCCGCCAAATTCGACGACCGCGGCATCTCGCGCGGCATCTCGATGCGCGAGGCGCTTGAGATCCTCGAGATCAATCGCACTGATGGTGATGATCAACCGCTCGGCGCGGACGCCGCCAACGACCCTGCCGCGCAGGCCAGCTACGGTGGCGTCATGGGAGCGGACGGTCTCGAGATTCTGACGCGGGTCCGCGGCGTGCAGACGACGGTCGGCGGAGGGCCGCGCGACCGCAAGTTCTGGGCAATCATCTCGTCGGCCCCGGTCCCCGCCGGCGTGGGCTTCAGCGACATCAGGCTCAAGGCCGGCGAGAACTACTCGCTGCAATTCGTCGAGGACCGCGATGGCGACGGGCTGTTTGCCTCGGTCGAGTACGTCTACGGTTCCTCCGACGACAACCCCGATACCGACGGTGACGGCATCACGGACTTCGACGAGGTCCGCACCGGCTGGCTGCTGGGGATCCCCGGAAACCAGCGAAGGGTCTTTTCTGATCCGACCCGGATGGACTCGGACGGTGACGGCGTCGATGACCCAACCGAAAAGCGCTACGGAACCGACCCCCGTCAGGAGGACAGCGACGAGGATGGCATCTCCGACCGAGCGGAACTCGACGGGTACGAGGTGATCCTGTTTGACGGAAACCAGGATCCATCTGACAACCCGACCATTACGATTCTGCCGTACACGGACGCCGCCATCATCGAAGGCGGAAACGAGATCGTCGATACGGCCGTCGCGGCCGGTAGCGACGACATCCAGATACTCGCACTGGGCGCAGCCGCCCAGCCTGGTCGCCCGGTCATCTGGCCCGGACCGGACGGGATCCTGCAGTCCGTCGGCGCCGCAGACGATTTCCGTTCGTTCGGCGCGTCCATCACCTCTGGCGCCAATGGGATTGTGGAGACCTTCATGACCGGCGACGACGTTCAGCTGGTTTTCCCCGGATTCCCGACGGCGCCGAACACGCTTGTCATCACCGCCGGCCTGAATGGGACGATCGACACCCCGCCCGCGGGCGACGACGTCATCCGCGCCGGGCACGAACGCCTCTTCGCCACTGATCCGCTCCGCCGTGATACGGACGGCGACGGCGTCGGCGACGGACGCGAGAAATTTGTCGGCGCCAATCCCAACCTGCGCGACGCGGGATCGATCTCCGATTCCGACCTGGACGGCCTGACGGACCTCGAGGAGACCACCGGCTGGGATGTCACGGTAAACGGCGTGACCACACGTCGCACGTCGGACCCCGCCGCGCCGGATACCGATCTGGATGGACTGCCCGACGCGCTCGAGTTTGCCCTGTTCAGCAACCCGCGTAGTCGCGATACGGACGGCGACGGGCTCAATGACAAGCGCGAATACGACCCGGCCGACCCACGCGATGATTACAGCGATGTTCGCCTGGCGGAATTCGCTGTGCGCTGCGCCGCGGCGACGAACTGCAACTTTACGGAGGCTCCCGACAAGGTGGGAACCAGCGTGCTGCTGCCTGACACCGACGGCGACACGCGCAGTGACGGCGACGAGGTCCTTGTGTCCTGGCAAGTCGCGGTCGTCGGGCAAGCCAGCCGCGCAGTCTTCTCCAACCCGCTCGAACGGGATGCGGACGGCGACGGGCTTTGGGACGCGCCCGAACGGGATGCGGGAACCGATCCGCAACTCGCGGACACGGACATGGACATGGTGCTCGACGGCCCCGAAGTGACGCGCGTCATTTCGGACGACTTCGGTCGACAGATCAGCAGCAATCCGCTCGCGCCTGATCGACTTGTCAAGGTCGAGTACACGCAGGCTGAGGCGCTTGAACATTTTGATCCGTTTCCCAAACCCAATTGTTGCGAAACTGAGTGGATGTGGTCTCTGAAGTTCAACGTCCCCGGCGTGGGCGAATTCACCGGCGCCGAAACGGCCAACTTCCCCCTTCAGTCTGTTGTGCTCCCGGACACCGGGTTCCCGGCGCCTCTGCCCGGCTTCCAGGGTTCGGCTGCTCTCGGTACGGTGAACAACTTCCTTGCCTTCGTGATTCCAGTGAGCGGGTCGTTCCGCGTAAGTGGTTCCATCATCGAAGAGGATTGGGTCACCGGTCCCGATCCAGGGCGGGAGGAGCTGGCCACGTTCGATGAAGAATTCCGGATGGACATTGTCGAGTTCGGCGTCAACCAGGATGTCAGGGAGCTCACCTTCAACGGAACCAACCGTCGAGCCCGCCTGACGACTACGTTTACTGTCTACCAGTAAAGGGAGCATGACGTGCACTCGCGCATGACCCGCTACATATGGACCTTTTCGGCGGCAGCACTCCTCACGGGGTGCGTGCCGTCGGTCAACCCCGAGCAGTTCGGGCGCGCCTACGGCGAGCAGGTCGGCGTGGAAATCGGTGTGCCACAGTCCGCAGCGGCGGAAGCCGGAGCCGGATTCGACGCGCTGCCCGGCTCGGAACCCGTCGGCGAACCCGAGGCGGTTAACGAGGCTCCGGTCGGCGTTCTCGGCGCGGAAGCGCCCCGGTTCGGTCTCACGAACGAAGAGATCGCCTATCTCACGGTACTTTTCGCCAGCGCCGGCCTGGAATTTGACCCTGACGGGACGATCCCGGCCGATAACGACGGAGACGGCGTCGCCAACATCGTTGACGACGACGTGGACGGCGACGGTATCCCGAACGGTGAGGATGACGACATCGACGGGGACGGCGAACCCAATCGTGACGATCAAGACATCGACGGCGACGGCATCTCGAACGACGACGACCCGGACATCGACGGCGACGGCGAACCGAACGATGAGGATGCCGATGCCGATGGCGACGGCCTCAGCGATCGCTGGGACCTGAACGACGACGGCGACGGCGAGCCCGATGATGAAGATGAGGACAACGAAGGCGACGAACCGAGCGACACGCTCGAGGATCTCGTCGCGCGGCTTCAGGGCGGACTGGTCACCGATGGCGACCGAGATAAGATCGCTCATGAGATCGCGGATCGCCTCAATAGCCCAGCCCAAGAGGCGACGCTTCGCGGCCTGATCGACGAACTCGAACTTCAGGCGGTCAGTCCGAATCGCGGCGTGTCGCCTTCAGATGCGCCTCCGGCCATCAACGCGATCGACGAATTGTATTTGCAACTGGGTGACGCGATCGACCAGGCGCGCAGAAGTCAGCCCAACCCGCGCGGACCACTGTCAAACACGCGGATGACGGCGGCCCTGAACGACTTTATCGACCGAGGTCAGGCGATGAAACGGCTCGGCGCGATCTTCCCCACCGTCCCGCTGGGCGTCGCCAGCGAGCAGGTGGCCGACCTGCGAACCGCCTTCGCCGGCGATCGCCTGACGGAGATTGCCACCCGAATGGGCGAACACGTCAACCCTGACGCGCGCGGCAGCGAAGCGGAGGAGCGCCGCGAACTCGAACAGATCGGCAAAGGGGCGGCCAGCCTCGGCCGAGCCTTCAGGGATGACGAACCCGAAGACATCCTCGACGGTGTCGATCGCCTGCGGGCCCTGGCCGACCGACTCGAAGACGAAGATGAGCGCGAAGCCTTTTACGGCGACCTGCTGGAGCGCGTCAGCGAAGTCAGTGAGGAGTCTTCCGGGAGTTCCCTCGATGATGTCCTCACACAAGTCGAGCAGGAAAACGAAGTAGAGGAAGATCAGCCCTAGAGAAGGGGAGGCGCAAGGGCGCGAAACGACTCGATTCTTGACGGCAACTCGCTCACGCCGAGGATTCCCCCACCGCGTCGACGGACGGGATCACAATCGGTTCGGACGCCGTCAGAATGATGACCTCGTAGAGCCCGGGCGCCAGGCGGCCTTCGAACATGCCGTCGGGCCGGACATCAAACTGCGTCTCGGCGCCGGTTTTCGTATCCGGCGCCGCCTCCAGCACGCAGGCGGTTCCGGAGACATTGTCCGCCGCCCCGGAAACCACGCCAACCGGGCAGTCGTGTCGCTGACCTGGCCCACCACCGCCAGGCCTGCGCCTTCCGGCGACAGGCGGATCCTCGGCAACCACCGCCTGCTTTGCGGCGATTCGGCCAGCGCAGCGGATGTCGATCGGTTGCTCGATGGCGCGGCGATCCACCTGGTCAACACCGACTCTGGTCGACGCGAGCGGCGCGCCGCTGACGATCGTCGCAATCGAAGTCGATCCGACCCCGCGGCCGGTGTACAATTTGGAAACCTCGTGCGGGACGTATCTTGCGCAGGGGGTTTGGGCGCATAATTGTCGCGTAAAGGGGTGGCAAGCGCTTTGGAAGAAGAAGCACGGCCCACACCTAAGGACACAGTTGTCCAAGAAAGCGGCGGCGTCAGGGATACCGCAAGGCTATTTCGTTGGACACAGTGACGAAATCGAGGCATTTGTGGCGCGGCAGTTACCACTAAACCATGGCGCAACTACAGTCCCGATGCCCGGGATGTGGGGCGACGTAGTGCATCCAAATGGACAAGTGTCCTTTACAAATGTGATTCAAATTGTCCCTAGTGGAAATGGGATCAAGACCGCGTATCCCGCGCCGTATGGACCATGAGGTAGTGACGTGAAACCGAGTCGCTTTGTTGAGTGGATGTCCTCCGAGCTAGGGCTTACATATGAAGATCAGGATTGGGGAATCGTCAACGCTGATGCGGGGCGAGTTGCTGAGTATATCGGCTGGTTCTGGTCTCAACTAAACCGAGTTCCAGATGATAGGCGAGATTTGTTTTGCTACGCAATGATCGAGCTTGTGTTTGAATCGATGCGTTTGCAACTCGGCAAGCCAGGCACTCCAGCTGTGGTGCGGCAGTTGTTCTTGGAGTTCTGGGCGCAAGTGCACACTCACCACGGGGCGGAGATGGAGCTCAATGGCTTGCGCGAAGTTGTTGCGTCCGGTAGCGCGGAGCCGAGTGACACGGCCTTGCTTAGGCTAATCGAGTCATCGGCCAAACGCTGAAACGCTCATATAAGTTGACGAGGTCGCGTGGCATGCTTTCGCCGCAGGGGTAAGCATGTTTGGCGCGCGAACCCCTGACGCGCGATGACGCGTGACGACGCCGATGCGGCGACGCTGGCGGCGGAGGCCGGGTAGGTGAAGCGGATCTTCAAGCGCATCGCCCCGGCGGTGGTCTGGCTGACGCTGTTGGACGGCACGACCATCGGCGTCGCGCCGGAGCACGAGGTTTACACGGAGGCGCAGGGCTGGCGATACGTCTCGGAACTGGAGACGAGTTCGTCGCTGGTCGACGCGAGCGGCGCGCCGCTGACGATCGTCGCGATTGATATCGATCCGACGCCGCGGGCGGTGTACAATCTGGAGACCTCGTGCGGGACGTATTTTGCGCAGGGGGTTTGGGCGCATAACTGCCGGATTATCCGATCCGGGATTTGGAGAAATTCAGCCAGCCAGTCTGCCGCGCGACGAGCAGCTTTTCGGGAAGCAGGGTGGGGTCGACATGGAGGAATTGGTGTCGAGACAGTCTCGGACGGTAGCCGAATCGGATGGTTAGACAGAAGGCGGAACACGGTTGTCTGGGACGATACTGCGGGACATCACTTCCCCAGCAATGACACTTTCGAGCCGGGGCATTTTCAAATGGAGCGATTCAATAAGGCGGATAAGACCGCGGGACCTGCCACACCGGTTAAGTTCGGATGGGATGAGTAAGTTACAGATATCTATAACAACCGCCTGTTCGACTGCATCGTTCTTTAAGTGGTGGGAGGCGGGGGCAGTAGTGGCAGCGTCAGGCTTGCAAGCTACGCGCGTTGCCATGTGGTTTGAGAATCGGACCGACGAGCAAGACGGGGACGATTCCGACTATTGTGACGCAATGCTCGAGCTTTTGGGCGAGAGGTGGAGTATCTGCCATCTATATGTCACGGCTAGCAATCAGCGCGTGCAGGTAATGTACGCCAAGCGCTCTGTTACTGCCGCGGGCGGCGTTTGGTACGCACTAGACAACGACGTCTACGTATTCGCAGTCGGCGGTAGCCAGCGGTCTTGTTTGGAACCTAGGGTCTTGTGTCGATGGTATAGTCGCTTTCCTGTATTCTGCCTGGGTGATGAGCGTCTTGGATTGACTCTACTGTCACAGTTCTGCCGCTCGTACCCCGTAGAGTCACGCTTTGTTATTGACATACCACCGAAACAGCTAGTCCGCGCTTGTATCAATAATGACATGGGTGTGATGAGTTTCTTTAGACCGGCAGCCGCTCATGGTGACAAACGTGTCGCATGCGTCTACTTGCCCGCCTCAGTAAGCCTGAATTTGAACAGATCCCTAGTGGATGTTGTCGACGCAATACCAGAGTGGATTGTTAGAAGCTAAGAAGCCTTCAGGTCTCGCTTGACGATGTGAACGCTCCGTGAAAGGGGTATGATACTTTTTTTTATGAGTGTTGAACCTGCGACTCGCGAGGAAATCGAGGCCCACGGCTGGGGTAGTCAGTGCGACGAAACGACCATCGAGCCAATCGATGGCGACTAGCCGCGTAGGCTGGGCTCCGCCCAGCTTCCCTCGACGCCACCCGCGAAGCGAGGTTGGCGCCAAGTCACGTTGTCACGTAGGGTGCGGCTTGCGCTTGCGGCGCCGCAATTCCAGTGCACGATGTTGATGGGGCCTGCGGTGGACATCAATGGTGAGCCGCTGATGGTGCGGCGAGGCGAGCCGCACCCTACGTGACTTGGAGCGGCGAAGAGGTGGATCACCGCGTGGCGTTCGTCTGGAGCACCGTTCCAGCGAATCCCTCCGAACGAGGTCGGTGCAGGGTTATCGAAATGTCGCCGAGCATGGACAGCGGGGTGATGTAAGCGGACAAGTACCAAACGAGTGTCAACTCCAGGGCTGCGGCACTGAATGCTGCACGGACCCGTTTGATGGACCCATATGGGGATACGTTGGTGCTGAGAAGTGGCGCATCTACTTTAGCTCGAACTGACAAATGAACCGAATTGCGATAACTACTGTCTTCTTGGCCGTGGCGTGCGTAGGGCTTACCCTGCTCTGGGAAGGTGGCCCATGGACGTCACGACCCCCGTTCCATTACAAGAAAGCAAACCGCGAGTTCGGATACTCTTGGCGGATAGACCCCGTAATCGACCCTGACGGCCGATGGCTTCTCTATGATGACGAACTGAATCTACTATTCCTCGTCATTGATGACGAACTCTATGGGAGCCTTACTGTCCACGGGAGTCAGGAACGGTTGACGCTAGGAAGTCGACAGGGGATGACGACTACATACAACAATCCCAAGAACGCACTCTTCGTTGGAGGGCCGGCTGGAGTAATCCATGAGTTCCGACTTCCCGATCGTGCAGCAATGCAACTAATGTCCTTGGCGATCGATGAACGTGGCAACGCCATTGATGTCGTCGAACTTCTTTACGACCAATATTCTGGCCCTGATGAGTTGAAGCTACGAACGCTGCTTGAGGATATCCTGCCACCAAGTCCATAGACTCATACATCCGCCGGAGGTTTCGTCTCTGCGCCGGCCAACGCAGCGGACCGATCGCTCAGCGTATCACCACAACCACGACGTTTCTCAGCATGTCGCTCGCGTTCGGCCAGTTGTCGGCCTTTGTTATCTCGGCCGCGAGAACCCTCCACCCCGCGCGTGTGGTACAGAAAGTTCGTAAAGCCGCAAGTCCGCGGCTACGCCTTACAGTAGATTGCGGCGTCGTTTAGCCTGCGCTTGGATGCGTTGTGTCTCCTCCCCCGCCCACACGTCCTTTGACTTGGCAAACCTAGAGCCGCCGCCGGACCCGGCAAGCGGAAAATCGGTTCCTCCTGAAGGCTCCCTCCCATTTTCCGCTTGCCTGGGTCGCTGGCGCTCCGGCTGATTCCGGCTCCTTTGTTCGTGCCGTCAAGGCCGCGATGGGCCCGGCCGGAACAACGAGCAAGGAGAATCATCATGACGACCACCAACACTCAATCGACCAGCGCCAGACGCCCAGCCACGTCGCCTACCAGATCCGCGACCGCGAAGGTCTTGTGGCATGCTTTCGCCGCAGGCGTAAGCATGTGGTGCGCGCGACCGCTTGAGGCCTGACGCGTGATGACGGGCGGGTGGCGTGCCTTCGGCGCAGCCGTAGGTCATGAACTGGTGCTCAGCGACGCTACAATGCGCATAGCACGTCGCCTACCAGGTCCGCGCCCGCGAAGGCGGCAAGGGCTTCTGGACCCGCGTCGGCTCGAAGCCCCCCGAACCCACAGCCCTCACGTCAGCCCTTAGACGGCACGCGGTTCTAACTCGCGCAGTCCCGTGGCGTAAGAACCGCCGCGATGTCCCGCTTGCACGCGCGCTTGCCTGATCGCGCCCGCCGCCCGCGCATCTCGGTGTCCACGGCGCGCTGATCTCATCAATCTCACACGCCAATAAGCGACACCATCCGCCAGCCCCGCCAATAACCAGCGCGGGCGGCGCTTTCGCGTGTCCGATCGGCGGATTGCGATGCATAGTAGGGGGGTGGCGTCGCAGGCGCCGCGCGCGTCTTTTCGCAACGCAACCTTGGCGCCAAAACCGCCAAAACTGACAAAAGCCCCTCAACCCGACACGGAGGTCGAACGATGCAAGCCGAATTGAACATCGAACTGCGCCCGATCGACACAATCAAGCCGTACCCGGCCAACCCGCGGCAGAACGACAACGCGGTGGACGCCGTCGCCCGTTCGCTGCGCGAGTTCGGCTTCCGCCAGCCGGTGGTTGTCGACGCCGACGGCGTGATCATCGTCGGCCACACGCGCTACAAGGCGGCCCAGCAGCTCGGCCTGACGCACATCCCGGTGCACGTCGCGGACCTGCCGGCAGACAAGGCCAGGGCGTACCGGATTGCGACGGTGTAAGAATGAGTCATAGGTTGGTTGTTACTCGCACGCATCTCCATAATGCGCGAGCAAGTCCGCGAGATCGGCCAGGTCGACGGCCCCGTTGCCGTCAAGATCGCCATCCCGCGCCGACGCGCCGATTGCGCCGAAGTGGGCGAGGAGGGCGCTCAGGTCTGACAGATCGACGAGGCTGTCGCCAGTGAGGTCACCGTCACAGTCATGAGCGGTCAGCAGGAACGCGCGCAATTGTCCCTGATGGCGTCCGCGGCCGACGATCTCGCCTGCGCTATTGATGGCCATCGCGTGCGTCAGTTCCCAACCCTCGTTGACGATACGCCGGTTTAGATCAAGCATGACGCCGTCTTGCCAGAGAAATGCGCTCCAATCTGACGTGCCCACGACATCGCCTCCCGCGTTGACGCCGTAGGCCTGGCTCGTGCCACCGGCGATGGTCCCGAGGTCGCTGAACTCGGCGACGCTTGAGCCGACCATCCGCGCGCGGAACGCGTGCGGGCTGCCGCTGGCGATATCCGCCGATCCGACCACCCAGCCGCCATCGGCGGTGTCATGTGCGTCACTCTTCTGGCCGCCCAGCGTGCCAAGATCGATCGGGTTGCCGCTGACCCACGCCGTCGCGCGATTCACGCCGACCGCGTTAGCCGATCCACCGACGATCAGCCCTTCGTTGTTCACTGCGCGGGCGGCTCCCGTTCCGCCGGGCAGCGTCGGAAGGTCATTCATCACTCCCGCTTGCCAGGCGACGGGCGTTACGCCGCCGAGCGTGTCGAGCCGCATGCCTACGACGAAGTTGGCGTCATTGATGTCGCGCGCCTCGAACGGGCCGATTTGCGTGGCGGCGCCGTTATGCCAGATCGCCGAAATGCCCCCGACATCGCCAAGATGAAACTGTACGCCGACAGCATGTCCGCTCTCGTTCACGCCAAAAGCGATCGCCTGTCCGCCGGGGAACGGATCCAATTCGTTCAGCGCGCCATCCCAACTGAAGCCCATGACGGCCTCGTGATCTGTGATCGTGGACTGTCCCACAACCACTCCGGTGTCCGAAATGTCCCAGGCAATGCTGGTGAAACCGCCGAGCGTGCCGAGATCAGTGACTTCATAGGTGGGCGCCTGGCCAAAGGCGACCGGGGCCAGCACTCCCAGCATGGCTACACAATATACGCGCATGAGCGGCTCCTAGTCGTTGATCCGATGAGGGAATGGGTCGTCCGGCATACGCGTGTGACACACCAGGCAATCGTTCAGCACACCGGAATGCCCCTGCAGCCGTTGTGCCTGAAGGTTGTCGGCGGCGGTGACATTTGGCCCGATCGCGTGTGGACTGCCATGGCAGGTGGCGCACATGACGCCGCCATGGCCGCGGGAATCTTTGAACAGCTTCCCGGGCTCTTCAAAGACGAAGCCCGGTCGACTGTGGCAATCGCCACAGCGCGGCTGGTCCACCCATGGTTGACGCGATGGCGAACCAACGGCCGCCATGTCGCCGTGGCAGTTCATGCACTCGACACCGTTGGCGAGATGCACATCGCGGTGGCATTGTGTGCGGACACCGGGATGGCAGGCGTAGCAATCGTTGGCAAGGCTCAGCACGTCGACGCGCGACGCGTGTGCGCCGTGTATCGCGTGCGAGAGCGCTGACACGCCCGGAACGCCGGGGGCCCCCAGAGCCGGATCCGCGTGGCAGCTCGCGCATAAAACAGGCTTACTCGCTTCAAGGCTCGTGCCATGCAGGCGATCGTGGTCCTGGAGGATGTCCGTTTCCATTGACACGCCCGGCGAATTGTGGCACAGGTTGCAACTGAGTTCCTGGGAAACAGGGATGACCGTCGCTGTGCGCGCCAGTTCGACGCCGTTGCGCTTCGCTGTAACGACGCCGAGCGGATAGGGGTTCAGGCGACCACTGTCATCGATCGGCGTGACCGGAATCCCCACGGCCTCGTAGAACCGCGCATGCCGATCCATCGATCCACTCAATCCCTTGCCGGCCAGGCCGATGTTCGGCGGCAGTGCGACACCGAAGAGGGCTGGCGCGTACTTCCAGAAGTTGGTCTTGTCGGCGGACCGGGTGTTGTTCGCGATCGAGTAGTCGAGCGTGATCTCATCTTCACTGATGACATCCGGCCCGCTTCCCCTCCGAATCACCTGCGCCCGCAGGTTGTTGAACGGCGGCAGGATCGCGAGTTCGGAGAAGTCCTCGTTCATGCAGTGCATGCCAAGATCGTTGTACGCGACGACGATGTACTGGTCGCCGGGGCCGGGTCCGAGGCCGAGAAGGGGGATGGTTCCGACCGCTACCAGCGCGATAGCGGGCACAGCGAATCGCGTTTTCTTCCATAACGTGGATGGCATGCCTCGAATCTCCATGGGTCGAGTCGGGACCATTTGTTCACCAATTGACACGGCCCTACGAGCAGAAGGGGCGCGGCGGCGGCGGCGGATCTTCATTCTCATTCTCATCTTCGGGTTCCGGCTCGGGCTCCGGCTCCGGATCGATGGGGGCGTTCAACTGCACCTCGCTTGCGCTCGGGAACATCTCGTTCGCGCCGACAAAAATGTGAATCGGCATGCCGGGCGTGATGTCCAGATATGACGCAGGCATGCCCGTGTTCAGGTCCGTGTAGACGGTCTCGCTGTTGACGTAGACGGAGACGTTCAATAGCGCCAATCCTGCCGGACCGACGCCCTGGACGCGACCGCTCAGGCGCACCGCAGGCTCCGCGTCCTCGACACCGACGTCGCTGGCAGGAAAAGGGCCGTTCGCGTTGAAACCGCCACCAATCTCGACCCAATCACCGACCTGGATCTCCGCAAACGAGTCCACATTTGAGAACTGTGTCTCCGGACCCATGTTGAAGATGATGTTCCCCACCGCGAGTTGCGCGGCTCCCTTCGCCAGCACCGGGCCGCGCACCTTCGCGAGACTTCCGGGGGCTGGCGTAACCTGAATGTTGGCCGACATGGTTCGCACGACCAGCGCGTCCGCGAGCGGGGTCGACGCTGTTACCCCGGACCCATCCGTGACGATGGCCCGAATACCAACCTTCGCGCCGCGACGAAACGTGCCGGCGGGGAGCATGATTTCGGCGTGTCCTTGGGCATCCAACGTGCCGGTGACGCGAGGCGCCGGCGTCGGCGCGGGCGTCCCGTTGGTAAAATCGACGCCACCGACAACGGTCGGGGTGATCGGCGCCGAGAGCGCTGCGCGATGCGCAATCCGTCGGTTCGTGCTGACCGTTTCGGTCGCGAGCGCGTAGGTCGCGCCGGCCGGTCCGATCACTTGAATATAGGTGGGGTCCTGTTCTCCGAGCAGGATGTCGGTCAGCGGTGCGCTGATTGGGTTGAAGTTGACGCGCAATTGCGGCTCTACGCCAGCGTTCGTCAACGCGGCGCCTGCCAGCAGGATGCCGCATCCGACTGCGAGTGTCCTCATCTAATACTCCTTTGCTTGGGATGTGACCGTGGGGCATACCCAACGACCCCTTGGCCTCCTCAACCCGACAGACCTCCGCCGCGGCGGAAACAATACAAGCTTCGCCAAAATCGGGAGCCCCTTGCCGCCAGGTCGATAAACCGCCACTATCTCATCCGTGCATGATGTTCCAAACCCATCCGATGTCGAACTCGTGCGACAGTGTCAGTCCGGCGATCAGCGGGCCTGGGCCGCGTTAGTCGAGCGCTATTCCGCCTTGGTCTACGCGATTGCGTCGCGCAACAGATTTTCGCCATCCGACGCGGACGATATTTTTCAGGCCGTGTTTCTGCGCTTGCACCGGGCTTTGGCGCGCTTGCGCGAGCCGGAACGTCTTGCCGCGTGGCTTGTGACGACCGCGCGCCGCGAGTGCCAGCGACTAGGCGGCCGGGCCCACCGGGCGACGGATACTGTCGACCTCGACTCTTTGGTGAGCGACGAAGACTGGGTGCGGGCTTGGGAGCATCGCGACCTGACGCGGGAGAAACTGCGTGAATTAGGTTCCCCGTGCGCGGAATTACTGGCGGCGCTCTTCCTCGACCCCTCCGAGCCTGATTACGCCGAGATCGCCGATCGGCTTGGCATGAAACCCGGCAGTATCGGACCTACGCGCGGTCGCTGTCTCCGGCGGTTGCAGGGATTGCTTGCGGATGCGGGTATTTTCGGCTTTTGATGCGGCCACGACGTATCAAACACGCGGTCGGAAGGGGTCTGGTCGGGTAAGGAGTTCTCATGGAACCGAATCGCGACACGTTGCTGGCGTATGTCCTGGGCGAGCTGATACCCGCTGAACGACAGAATGTGCGCGCCGCGATCGAGGCGGACACGCGGGTAGAAGCCGAGTATCGCGCCATCTTACGCACCGCCTTGGCGGCGCGCGTTGCGCAGCAAGCGGCTCCGGCGGACACGGTTCGACGCGCTCAGACGATCGGTGGCAAGGCGCCGGCGACCGTGTTGCCCTGGAAGCGCTGGCTTGATCAGCTTGAACAGATCGCGGCAGCGCTGATCCATGACACGCGCGCCCCGGGGGCGTTGGCTGGCCTGCGATCGGCCGCAAGCGCGACACAACTGACGCTCGCGGCTGGGGGCGTAGAGGTCGACCTGCAACTGGATCCGGGGCGAATCAGAGGCGCCTATTCAATTCTGGGCGCCGTGTCGGCCCCGGTCGATGCGCTGCCTGCTCCGATCGCGCTGCTTGATCCAGCGGGCAATGTCGTGGTCGAGACCATCACGGACGAGTTTGGTGAATTCAGCCTTTCGTTCGAAGGCGCATCGTTCGTGCTGATGTTGAGGGTTGATGAGCGAATTGTCATCTCACCGCGGGTTGAACTGCATGATTGAGTCCGCGAGCGTCGCGGCGCGGCTGGACGACTTGATTGCCATCGCGCCCGCCGGTTTGAAGAGCTGGTACGCGGATGCGGGCGGCCATCCTGATTTGCTGGTCGCGCTTGGCGATGAGTCTGAGCGATTGGCGCTAGTCGATGCGGCCCGGGCGCAGGTCGCCGCCAAGGCCGTTGTGGCGCTCGCCGACGCATGTGGTGGACCGCGAGAGAGGGCCCGGGCGCGGCGCGCCGCGGCGCAGGCCGCGGCCTACAGCGGGCATCACGAAGAGGCGTTGGCCCTTTGCGAGGACGCCTATCAGTTGGCGATAGACGATGCGCCGATCGAGGCCGGTCGCGCCTTGTCGACATCGCTACATCCACTGGGAGAGTTGGCGCGCTACGACGAAGCCGAGGTGAATGGAGAGCGCGCCCGCGCATTGCTGTTTGAGGCCGGTGAAACCAAGCTCGCGGCCCGCGCGGACATCAACTTGGGCGTTATTGCGAGCAACCGCGATCAACCCGAGCGCGCACTGTTCTTTCTTGACCGCGCGGCGCCTCACTTTTCGGGCGAACCGCTAATGTCCGGATATATTCAGAACAACCGGGGTGAAGCGCTTCTCGCACTGGCCCAATTCAAAGGGGCGGAATGCGCGTTTGCCGCGGCGCTGTCTGCTTGCGAGGCGGCCGGCGCGGAGTTGGCGGCCGCGATCGCTGAGGGGAATCTGGCCGACCTTGCGGCACGGCGCGGCCGTCTCGACGAGGCGGCGCGACGATTTGAAACAGCCCGCGAGCGTATGCGATCGACGGGCGCTGATAGTCACGCGGCGCGATTGCTGGGCGAGGAGGCCGAGGCGCTGCTCGCGCTCGGGCAGATGGGGCGCGCGGCGGAGACTGCCCGCCTCGCCATCGACCAGCTGGAATCCCACGGATTGCAATGGGATGCCGCTCGGGCGCGCGTGTGCCAGGCGCGCGCGGTGGCGCGACTGGGGGATGCGGAGGCGGCCGGTGTACTGCTGCGTGACGCGTGCGAAGCCTTCGAGCGCGTTGGGCACGCGCTTGACGCCGCAGCGGCAAGTCTGGCGTTGGCGTCCATCGCATTGGAGTCCGGGGACCGTGAGTCGGCTCGTGCCACCCTGGAGGCTGCTCGTCCGCAACTTGAACGGCGACCCTATAATCATACGCTGGCGCTCGTCCTGCAGGCGCGCCTCCGAACGGACCACGATCTGGCGGATGCTGACCACGCCGTGGAGGCTGCATTCCAGCTTGATGTCCCGCCGATCATGGCGGCGGCTCTGGCGACCCGCGGACGCGCGCGGGCGGCCGTTGGAGATTGCGCCGGCGCACTGGCGGACCTGCGCGTCGCGGTCGACCAGATCGAACGTGTGCGCGGCGCTCTCCCCGCCGAAGCATTTCGAGCCTCTCTTCAATCCGACCATTCGGAATTGTACGCGGACTTCGTGTCGGCCACGCTTGCGCAGGCGGCGCCCGACCCGGAATCGATCCTGTACGCGATCGAGTTGAGGCGATCACGGCTGCTCGCCGACGCGCTGCGCCAGCGACAGATCGATCCGCAAGTTGTGTCTTCGGACCCGGAGACAACCAAGCTCATCGCGCGACGCAAGCGGGTCGGAGAGGAATTGCGCGCGTTGTACAGTCGACTTGCCGATGCGGGCCTCGGCGGCGCCCGCCCGCCCAATCTCGACCGATGGCGACGGCAGGCGTCAGAGCGTGAGCACGAGACGAAGGAGGTCGAGTCGCGCCTGGCGCTGCGCAGCGGCGCGGCAGGGTTCGGTGGATTCCCGACGTTGGCGGAAGCCCAACAGAGCCTCGATGATGGAACTTGCCTCGTCTGTTTTGGTGAAGCCGGCAATGATGTCTTCGCGCTGGTCATTGATCGAAAGTCAGCGCATCTGGCCGAGCGCCTCGCAACTGTTGAGGATGTTACGGAGGCTGTTCGTCGCGCGCATTTTCAGATTAGTCGTGCCGCTCGACTTTCGGCAGGTGAGAGTGTGCGCATGTTGGCCGACACTCGTCGCAGCCTCGGTCGGCTGAATGAGCTCATCATGGCGCCGGTGCGCGAAGTTTGTGGCGCCGCGACCCGCCTGATTGTTGTGCCGAGCGGCGCATTACAGGCCGCGCCGCTCCATGCCGCATGGGACGGTGCTCAGTACGCGATGGAAGGGATCGACATCGGCTATGCGCCAAGTGTGGCTGCGTGGACAGCGATTCGCAATCAGCCGCGCGGACCCGCGGGAGGCGCTGTCGTGGTCTCCGTCGCAAACGAGGCGGCGCCGAACATCGCGCTCGAGGGCCGGATGGTGGCGGCGGCACTCAACGCGGAACTGTTCGTTGATGGCGAAGCGACGGCTGAGATGGTCGGTCGCATCTTGCGTTCCGCGCGCGTCGCACATTTCGCCTGTCATGGGTGGTTTTCGCCAGATATGCCGCACGGCAGCGGACTCCGACTCGGAGATCGATGGTTTACGCTGCGCGATATCTACCAAACGCAGACTCATGCGGATCTGGTGACGCTCAGCGCATGCGACACGGGGCGGTCGGCCCGCGACGGCGAGGAATTCATCGGTGCGTTATCAGCCTTCTTACGGGTCGGCGCGCGATCCGTGCTGGCGAGTCTCTGGCCGGCCGCAGACGCGTCAACCGCCACGCTCATGGGCGAATTCTACGAATCTTGGGGCGAGCGGCCCGGACCGGGTAAACTTGGGGCGTTGTGCGCCGCGCAACGCCGGATGATGCGACGAACGCCGCATCCGTTTTTCTGGGCGGCGTTTGTGCTGGTGGGGGAACCATGATGAGAACGAACCTCCTGGTAGCGACCGTGTTGGGTGTGTGGTGTGCGCAGGCATTGGCGGAATGTCCGGATCCCGAGCCGGGAATGAGCGGTTATCGCGCGGGACAGGTGACGTTACGCGTCGCAGATTATGCGGATAGTGAATCGACACTTGCGCAGTTGGAGACGGCATATCCCGGGATGACTGTTGTTCGATCGGTTCCCAGCCGCAAGATTTACATGCTGCAGCTCCCAACGGGCGCCTTGGATTGCGATGTGGTTGAGATCCTGCTCGAAACCATGGTGAATCCCACGCCACGTACGCCGGACGCCAACCGTCCGCTCGAGTTCGCCGAGTTGAACTTTGAAGCCGAGGCGGGCGAGGGCAGCACTGGCTCGATTTACGTCACGGTCCTGCCGTCCGTCGGTACGGCCCGTTATTCGAACCAGCCGGTCCTGACGCGGCTGGGCGTCGCCAGTGCGCATACCCGTTCAACTGGCCGCGGCGTGGTCGTCGCCGTGCTGGACACCGGAGTTGACGGCGGCCACCCGGAGCTACAAGGCGCTGTCCTGCCGGGCTATGACTTTGTTTCGATGGCGGATGGCGCCGCCGACATCGGTGATTTGCTCGACACGGACGGAGATGGCTCCACCGATGAGATGGTCGGACACGGCACGTTCGTCGCGGGGCTGATTCACAGCGTGGCTCCCGATGCGAAGATACTCCCGCTTAAGGTGCTCGAGGCCGACGGTGTGGGGGATGCGACTACCATTGCCCAAGCGATGTACTTTGCCATTGACCGCGGCGTCGAAGTCATCAACCTCAGCCTCGGCTCAACTACGGAGTCCGAGATTATCGCGGACGCGATCGAGGATGCCCAACGCCATGGAATCGTAGTCGTCACGGCCGCGGGGAATGAGGGAGTGCGAAGCCCGAAACGATATCCATCGGCGACCAGCGGCGCGATCGGCGTAGCGGCAGTTGATGCGAACGGTGTGCGCGAGCCTTACAGCAATTACCATTCCGATATCTTCATATCCGCTCCCGGCGGGATGGCGAGCGCGGACGCGAACGGAGTCGATCCGAATCGCGCGATCATCAGCGTGACGCCGAGCGGATACGGCGCATGGGCCGGTACGAGCTTATCAGCCGCATTCGTGTCCGGCGCTGCCGCACTGATCCGGGCGCAACACCCAGAATGGCGACCGAATTCGAATACCGCTGAGATGGTTGCGGACGCGCTGCGGGGCGGCGCCATCGACATTGATTCCCAGAACCCGGGGTTCGTCGGGCTGCTCGGTGCTGGCGCTTTGAATGTTGAAGCCACGATCGCCAACGGCCCGATCTCCCCCCGGGCGGGCGACCTCAACGCGGATGGCGCGATTGACCTGGCGGACCTCGCGTGGTTACTGACCGACTATAGCGCTGCCCACTCCTCAGCGGATTTTGACGGCAGCGGCAGCGTGGATTTGTCGGATCTGGCGCTGATGCTGGCGGTGTTCGGAACGTAATTGCGCCCTCGCAGCTTTCGGCAAACCGCGCCCGCGACGCGAGCCTGCCGCTGCGGGCCGATCTGGTGAACGACCTGCGCGACTGGCTGGCCACGCGCCTCCGGATCCTGCAGGGCGAAGCCCGGCGGTGGGGCGAGCCGATCCCGGTCGAGCTGCCCGACACGACGCCGCTGTTCAAATGAAGAGCGGATTCAAAGCGCCGTAAGTGACGCCCGTGACAAGAGAAAGACGCCGGTGGCCCCTCCAGGCGACCGACGTCCAGCGAAGCGGGTGATGGGATTCGAACCCACGACATTCACGTTGGCAACGTGACGGGGCAGGGTTCTAAGTAGCGATCTGGTAAAGGGTTGCGGGGCGCTCGATGCTTGGCTTGCACAACCTGCTCGGACGGGTTCGCGAATGCATCGAGGACCGTCGCTGGGGCGCACGCGCCTGTGCGCCTCAAGGTCACCCAAGCCGCCGCATCGCCTGCGCCACAGCGTCGCCAGCGCGATGGCTGCGCTGCTTAGCTGCAACTCGTACCGAACACGGCCAGCATTCCCGCAAGATCGCTCAGATCGACGTCGTTGTCGAGGTCGAGGTCGGCGGCGGTATTGAAGTTGGATTGGCCACCAACGCTTCCAAAAGCCGCCAGGAAGCCGGCGAGGTCCGCCAATTCGACGACACCGTTGTGGTCAAGATCGCCGGGGCACGGCGCGTCATCAATCCCTGCCCAAAACCCACCCTGCAGCTGAAAGTCGCCGCCGACCATGGCAACCGTGTCCGACTGGCCGATCGTGCCCCTCAGCTCGTAGTCGCCGCCGGCGCTGTAACCGCCGCCGGCGTCCACCGTATGCCAGTTCACGTCCAATGTTCCCGCGCGTGAGGAGATCGATGTTTGTCCGACTCCCACAAGGGCAAATGACAGCGCGTACATGATGCGCCTTAGGTCACTTTGATTAGTCACGGCCTTTCTCCTCAACTTCATTTCCCATTCGAACGACGCCGTCCAATTGTCTCAGGGCGCCCACTTCCGCGCGGCGCTTCCGCGTAGCCTAGTTTCCAAGGGTGACCACACCAAACGTGGCACGAATCGTCTTCGCCTGCGCATATGTCCCAATCCCTGAATATGTACCCGGGTCGATGAGCATGACGCCGCCGACTGGCGTGCCAAAGTAGGCTGTGGAGAAAGCGCCGTAGGGCGCGAGGAAGGAGCCCGTTCCGCCGCCCCCCACTCTAAGCCAGCGATCTCCAAAGAATGGATATATCCCGCGGCATGACAGTTCATCGAGCAGGCTGAAATGGTCCCGCTGTCCGATGGAACCCTGCCACTGCGCGTTCCACGTCGGATTCACTGTAATTGTGTCACCGCCATTGCAGCTGAACGCGGTCCGACCGTAGTGCATGAACGAGTCGAAGTCGTAGGGTCCCCAAACCGATGTTCCAGGGGCTGTATTGAAATTGAAGGCGCACGACAAAGCCACCCATCCCATCTGAGCAGCCTTGACATACACTCGCGTTACAGGGATTGCCCGGCGTCGCGCTCGCGCCGCATACATTGCCGAAGTTGACCGTCACAAACGTGTCCCGATCCGAAGCGCTCTGTTCGTGCCAGAAACCCAGAGAGTGGTAGAGTTCATGTACGATGATGATCTGCGTTCCCCAGCTCACAATGTTGATGATCTGCTGCCCGCCCTGGCGCCCTACAGGTGAGTTGTTGAACGTGCTGGAGTTAAAGCGCACCCAATCCGTATCGCCGGCGACACGCGGCCGAAAGATAATGCCGGCGCGGGCGCTGATGGCGTTCATCGCATTGATGGCCGCTTGCTGATTGGTAGTCGTGACATTCGCTGCGAAGTCATATGGCACTGTTCCGGCCCAGTAGTTCACCGCGCCGAACACGGCGCGCAACCCACCGTTCATAATGTCTTCCAGTTCTTCGACACGCACCTGAATGTCCCCATCGAAAATCACATAGCCCGGAGTGAGATCGTTCGGATCCGCGTCCGACGCCGTACCCTCCAGCGCCAGGCCTGGATCAACATCAGTGGCGTCCGCCAATATAGGAAACGCCTCGTAGTACTCGTTCGTCAACGTCTCGCGCTGGCTCTCGGCCTTGGCCGGCAATGCCGGGATCAAGGAACTGACAAGCGCTAGCGATAAGATGGTCTTCATCGATTCATGCTCCTGTGTCGGTAGCTTCTACTGAAGGTTGATCAACACGAGCACGAGACCGCGCTCGCCCTTGGGCAGTCCGGTCATGGCCTTTCCAATGACAGCACCCCGCGCCGCCTCGGAATCGTTCGCGCGCATCGCGTGGCCGCGCAGCGAAGATGTAGTCAGGAGATCGCCGGGTTCGACGGCCGCAGACGAGGCATCGACCATACAGTACACCCGCCCCGTAAGGGCAACGAGATACTCCCCGTCGGCGATGGTGCCTTCGTGACCCATGGAAAGGCCGGTCGCGACGCCGCCGGCGCCGCTGATGACGCCCGCGACACGGCGGTCGTATGGCGTATCGCTTGGTTTCAGTTGCCCTGGACGCGACGGATCGATCGCGACGACCATTCCCGGCTCGATGCTTTCGCCGTTGATGTCAAATGGCTCCGCGAGATCGGCGCCGCCACGAATCTGGAGGATCGTCGTTGAGATGCTCCCGGTGAAGAATGTGCCACCCTCGGCCCACATGTTGATCTTTCGGTTTGTGCCGAGCGTGCCAGCACCCACAATGTCAAGGGAATTGTTGGCGCCGAACGCCTGGTATCCGATCTTACCCGCGCTGGACTCCTTCGCGATTCCCGCCCCGAATTCCAGTGTGTTCTGGCCATCAATCTTCATTCGGCCCGCGACGTGCAGCCTGGCCGTCGGCGCGATGGTACCGATACCGACGCGCGTATCAGTGTCGTCGCCGATGAATGCGGCGATGTTCGTTCCGCCGGCCGCGGTAATCTCGAAGTTCTTGAGCCCCGTCTCGGGTTGAAGTCGCAGCGCGGTTCCCGACCCAGTGTAGGCCTGACGAAAATTCCAAGGGCGCTCCGTCCCGAAACGAAGCACGGAAGTGCCATCTCCGACGGCAATGATGTCGAGCTTGGAAGCAGGGGTCGTAGTGCCGATGCCGAGGTTGCCTCCGCCGGTGATGCGCATGCGCTCCGTGAAGCTTGCGCTGGGTCCATAGCCAAAAGCGATATGCGCAAGACCGTTGTTCGTGTGGATTTGCAGCAACGAGGCTTGGATACCGAATCCGTAGGTGCCACCAGCGTCGCCAAATAGGGAGATCTTGTCGCCCGTCAGGTTCGCAAAACTGAGGGGGTCCGGCGGGTTGTTTCTTCCGATACCCACTTTTCCCGCGTTGTAATACGCGCTGGTTTCATTCAAGGACCAGATGCTGTCTCCACCCGCGCCGCCAATCGCCGCTGTGGTTTGCAGGCTTCCATCGGGAAACCGGATACCATCCGTGCCGGCCTCGCCACCAATGTCAAGGCGGGCTGAGGGCGTGCTTGTTCCGATGCCCACATTTCCCGCGTCATAGTAGAGGTTGGGGCCGGACGTGATCCACGGCGCATGCGCATATTGGGCGGCGATCGCCGTCTGCGCGAATGGAGTGGAGGTGATTTGTTGACGCGGCGCCAAGGGCTGGAGGTTGACCTCGGCTTCAAGCCAGCGGGGCGAGGCGTCGAAGATGCTCGGCCCAAAGTCGAGGTCGATCGTAAACAGCCCAGCCGCTACAGGCACCGCAGCACCGATGTCGGAACCAATCTGGGTCCCTCCGACATCCGCATCGAAAACACGGAAGACCATGTCGTAGTGCCCGGTCGCTGGCGCCCCATTGTCTACGAGCTTTCCCTGGTATGTAAACGTCGTTGACTGGGCGCTGGCGATCGTGGGGATGAGCACTGCTATCAACATCGCCAGACACACGGGCGACGATCGAGACCGCCTCGCGCTATCCACGCTCTCGGCAGTTGTGTACTTGTAATCCACTTCCGGTCCTCCGTGCAAGTCGGCCGCAAACTAGTCGTCGCGATTCTGGCGCACCGGCGCCGAATCGTTTGTTACGGGCGTGTCGTGCCGAACTGGGACAGCAGCGCCGCCAGATCGCTCAGGTCCACGAGATCATCGCTATTCACATTACCCGCCGAATATGGCGGATGGTCGGAACGTCCAAAGTTGCTTAGCAATACTGCGAGATCGGAGATATCAACGCTGCCGTTGCAATCAAAGTCCGCTGGGAGCGGGCAGATTGTCAGGGTTGCTTGAGCGCTGATGACGTCCGCACACACATTGCTGACCACGCAGTCATAGGAGCCCACATCGCCGGGCTGAACGTGACTAAGAGACAATGTGGCTGTGGCGGCGGTTGCGTTTTCATCTGGATTGATCAGCGTCGTGTCTTTGCGCCATTGATACCGGATGGGTTGAACCCCCGTCACACCTACATGTAGGCTCGTGGAGCCTGCAGCGGCGACGATCTCATCCCGCGGCTGAGTAACGATAGCGGGGTCGCCGAACGGGCATTCGGGCCAGGATGTTGAACCGCGAACGAGGAAGGCGCGATATTCGCCGTCGTAGTATCCGTAGCCGGCAATCGCCGAGCCATCGACCGAAACACCGGTGGCCTCCAGCAGGATCCAACCAGTGAGATCGACCCCCAAGGAGGGTAGATAGGCGTTCATATCAACCATGCCGAGCGCCGGCGTCCAAAGGAAAGCGTGCTGGGTGTAACCGACTACCTCGTCAACGACGTCGCTGGCCCCCACGATGACTGAGCCATCAGCGCTGATGTCGCGAGCGAGCGAGTAGTTGCTGCCGTCAAGAACACCCAAGTCTTCCATCCCAGCGTCCGAATCCCAGCGAAACGCGTGGTTGTATGTGCCGAAGAACTGGTCTCCGCTGTATCCGACAACCTGAGCGCCATCGGCTGTAATGCCCAAGGCATGCGCTGAGTCGGCGCCCGGAAGAACGTCCAGGTCCACCAGTCCGCCGACCGAAGTCCATCGGAAAGCGCGCAGATATCCGTCTATGATGTCATAGCCGGTAACGACTTGACCGTTGGCGCTGATTGCCTGCGCCGATGCGCCATCACCCACCGGTGGCGCCGCCAGCCGTTGCATGCCGGTCGCCGCGGTCCACCGCATTGCGGAAAACCCCTGAAAGCCGGCGAGGTAGCTACCTCCTACGATGACCGAGCCGTCGGCGCTGACCCCCAGCCCATAGGAGGCGCTCCCGGTCTCAAGAACTCCAATACCCTGCATGCCGGTGGCCGCCGTCCATCGAAATGCGCGGGCAAAGTTGCGCCCCGTGGCGTAGCTGACTCCGGTAACGACGGAACCATCAGCGCTGACCGCCTGACCGACGGAATCCAACGTATAGTCCTGCAACGTGCCCAGGTTCTGGAGACCGGTCGCCTCCGTCCAGCGAATCGCTCGCTGGCCCGCGGCGCTACTGCTAGTCCCGGTCACGACCAGCCCGTCATCGCTGATCGCGTAGGCGAGTGAGTAGCTCTGAGTTCCGCCTGAAAGGACGCCGAGATTAGTGATCGTGGGCTGGCCCGCTGCCGGCAGTGCCAGTGCCGCCACGGCGAACAATACCGGTCCGGCCGAACCGATCGAGGCTTGGCGAGAGAAAATCATACTGACTCCTTGATTCTTTAGTCATCCGATGCGAGCGCTACCGATCGCCCGGGGCGATCGGGTACCATTGGGGCCGCTTCAGCGCTTGGCGGCGCTGTGGCCCGCCCATCCGAAGATGTGCGGCAACGACCGCCCCGGTTTCACGCGAAAGCTGGTTTTTTTTTGAACAGACCACTTATGTGCCGCTGGATGTGCCTGTGCAGCGAGAAAGCTCAATGTCCGCCGCCGACCAGAGCTTGATCGATCGGGCTGTCGCGGGTGGGAAAGATGCGCTCAGCCAACTGCTGGAGCGGCATGGTCCCGCCGTAGAGCGCCGCCTGCGGATCGGTCGCCGGTGGCGTGGCGTGCTTGACGCGGGTGACGTCATGCAAGTGAGCTATATTGAAGTGTTTCTTCGGATCGGCTTGTTTGATCCCGGGCGCGCCAACTCGTTTGGGGCGTGGCTGCGTCGGATCGCGGAAAACAACCTGCGTGACGCGCTGAGCGAACTTGGAGCCCAAAAGCGGCCTCCCCCCGCTCGTCGTATGGATACGCGCGTGGGAGCCGAATCGTATGTGGGGCTCCTTGAGTTGCTGTCCGCGAGTGGCGGCACACCAAGCCTCATCGCGCGGACAAATGAGACCCGCGCGCTCATCGAGGCCGCGCTGGATCGCCTGCCGGATGCCTATGCGAGGGCGGTGCGGATGTATGATCTTGAGGGTTTGCCGATTGAGGCGGTCGCGGCGGCGCTACATCGCTCAAGCGGCGCCGTACATATGCTTCGGCAGCGCGGCCACGATCGGCTGCGCGAACTGCTTGGGACACCTTCCCGAGTATTGGACACGCGCGGTTAGCGCCGCGAGTCGCGCGATAAATGAGACCAGATTCCCATGCCAGGCGTCATCGGGATTGGATCGTCTCGGCGCGCGAGATGATCGATGCCGTCGAGGCGAGAGGCGCAACGCCTACCCCCGCATCGGAGCCACCGATTGCGCCAATTCGGGCGAAGCTGCCGGTCGACTTCTTTCCCGGCTACGCGCTGGAGCGCGAGGTTCACTCCGGCGGGCAGGGCGTCGTGTACGCGGCCATACAGAAATCGACAGGGCGACGTGTCGCACTGAAGGCGCTGCGTGAGTCGGTATTCAGCACGCCCCTGGAGCGAGCCCGCTTCGAACGGGAGGTGCAGATACTCGCCGGGTTGCGCCATGCGAATATCGTTACGATCCATGACAGCGGCAGTTCACATGGACAGCTGTACTTGGTAATGGACTTTATCGACGGCCAGGCGCTCGATCGATATGGCTCGGCGCAGGCGCGAACGATCCGCGAACTTCTGGTACTTTTCGCCCATGTCTGCGAAGCGGTCGACGCGGCGCATGTGCGCGGAATCATTCACCGCGATATCAAGCCCGGCAACATCCTCGTGGATCGGGATGGTCGGCCGCACGTGCTTGATTTCGGACTGGCGAAAATGAGTCCTCGGTACTCGGTCGTCGGCCGCGAACCGCCCCCGGCAGCCGCAGTTGACGGAACCACGTCACCTGATCCATTGACGGAAACGGGTCAGTTCGTGGGGTCGCTGCCTTGGTCGGCTCCGGAACAAGCCGATGCGGCAACGATGGAGATCGACACACGCTCTGACGTCTACTCGCTCGGCGTTGTGCTGTATCAGTTGCTGACCGGTCGCTTTCCGTATGACGTCGTTGGTCCAGTGCGTCGCGTGCTGGACAACATCGCCCATGTGCAGCCACTCGCCCCGCGGACGGTTCGAAAGCAGATTGACGACGAAGTTGAGACAATCATCCTGAAGTGTCTGTGCAAGGAGCGCGAACGACGATATCAGACGGCCGGCGAATTGGGGCGCGATCTTGGTCACTATCTGCGTGGCGAGCCAATCGAAGCCAAGCGGGATAGTGGCTGGTACCTGCTACGGAAGACGCTGGGACGCTATCGACTCCGCGTTACGGTCGCCGCGAGCTTCGTATTGCTCATCAGCGGCGCGACGATTGCTCTGTCTGTACTGTATGCCGGCAACGCGGCTCTACTCAGAGATGTCGAACGCGCACGCGATCGAGCGTTGGCGGCGCAAGGACTAGCCGATGAGCGCCTGGATTTGGCGCAGTATGAGAACTACGCCTCAAACATCGCCGCGGCCGCGGCGGCGATCGCGGCACAGGACGGGGGGGCTGCGACGCGGCGACTCATGGCGACGAATCCCGCGCTACGCGATTGGGAGTGGCGGTATCTCGTTCGGCAGGCGGACCAGAGTGTCGCGACGTGGAATGGGCCAGCGGACTTGATTACGAGCCGTGTGTGCCTCAGTCCCGACGGGCGCTATGTCGCCGCGTCGTTCTGGATGGAGCGCCGCGACGGGGCAGTGCGGGTCTGGTCGCGCGATGACGATCAGCCTATTGGCGCCATTGGATCCGCGCCGGATTTTGGAGCGCCGATCGGATTCACAGAGGATGGCTCGACGGTGTTGGCCGTGAATCGCGACGGGGGCGTGTGGCGTTTTGATCTTGCGCGGCGGCGCAGCCTCTATGAACATGGCGCGCTACCAGTGAATTCACTGGCCGATTCATGGCCCCCGCGTCGCATCGCGCTGACCTGGACATCAAGTGGATACGGCCTGGGGGAGTTGCGCCCTGATCGAGAACCGCGCAAGTTGCCGGTGGGAGAGGGCTGGGCATCGGCGAGAACAGTCGATTCGGAGGGGCGACTCTGCGCCCTTGGAATGGCCGATGGTCGCGTAATAGTTTGGGACATCGAGAGCGAAGTCCAGCTGACCGAGTTCAAGGCGCATCACGGTACCGTGTTTGGGCTCGCGTTCAGCCCGGATGGCCTCGTACTCGCGACGGGAAGTGAAGGCGGCGAACTGAAGCTCTGGGGTACGCGCCGACCGACCGCTGGTGTCGCCGGGTCGGTGGGGCAGGCCTTCCCGTTGCTTCATACGTTGGCATGCGGCGTTCAGCGCGTCGGGATGATGTCATTCAGTCCCGATGGCGCGCTGCTGGCGGCGCCCTGTGAGGATAAGACGGTACGCATTTTCGGCGTCAATGACGGTGACTTAAGGACTACGCTTCTCGGTCACACAACCGGGGCCGTTTGCGCAAACTTCGGCAGTGACGGCCGGTGGCTGTTGAGCGTAGCGCGCGGCGGAGTGGTCAAACTCTGGGACTTGCGGCAGGCGCCGTCCGTCCAAGTCATTCGCGATCTCCCTGGTGCTGGAGGTTCCGTGGCCTTTGCGCCGGACGGCGCCCAATTGCTGCTTTTCGGCCAAACCGCATCTGTCATCGATGTTAGAAGCGCTCGGAGCTTGTACGAGTATCATCCGCTACCGACTCCAACAACTCTCGGCACGATTGTCCCGGGTCCAGCCGGCTTGAAGGGCGCGTTTGCTGATGATGACGGTCGTGTGTGGCTTTGGGCGCCGGCGGACAGAGAGCAGCCGCGCTTGATTGGTAAACACCACTCCAACGTGAGGCTCGCAGGACAATGCGGTAGTCACGTGTTCGCGTCTGCCGACGCGGACGCGGGTGTACTTTGGGACTGGGATACTGGGCTCGAAATCGGTCGATTCGACGGTCCTGGCGGGAATTTGCGTTGCCTTGCGCTCAGTGGTGACGGAACCCGAATTGCCATGGGCACTGACGACGCTGGCCTGCTTGTACTCAACGGAATAGCCGGGACGACACCGCTCGGCACAACGCGAGCCATGGATCGATCGCTGATTTCCTGTGCGGCGTTCAGTCCGGACGGCGCCCATCTGGCAGCTGGTTCGGATGACGGCACAGTTACGCTGCTGGACGCGGCCAGCGGTCGTGTCCGATGGAAGGTCTCGCTCCAGATTGGTGACGTGTGGTGCCTCGCGTTTAGCCCGATCGGCAATCGACTGGCGGTCGGAGGTCGCGATCGGTCTGTTCGAGTGCTCGATCCGCGGAATGGTCAGGAGTTGCTCGCGCTACGCGGGCCAACCGGCACAGTCATGGGTGTCGCGTTCAGCCCGGACGGAAATCGTATCGCGGCCAGCTGCCATTCACGTGAGGTTTTCATCTGGGACGCCGCGATGCAAGATAAGGCAGAGGGGCCCTGAACGCTGACCCAACCCACAGCCCTCACGTCAGCCCTGCGACCGCTCGCGGTTCTAACTCGCGCAGTCCCGTGACGTAAGAACCGCCCCGATGTCCCGCTGGCACGCGCGCTGGCCGGATCGCGCCCGTCGCCGCGCATCTCGGCGTCCACGGCGCGCTGATCTCCGCAATATCAGTTCTTGTAATTGCCGCAGACGAGCGCTACAGTACGCGCAAAGAGTCATCGGAAGACTGGTTAGAAGGACAGCCCGGCTGGGGCCGGGAGGTCGGCTAACAAGTATGCCGGCGTGACGAAACGCCTCGGGGCGTTGGTCGCGCCGGTTATTCGTCTTTCCTGGCGATCCATGCGAGACTGAAGCGTGAGCAACCCGACTGTGTTTCCGTCCCCGTCCGGCGTGCCCCGGGCGGCCCCGCTAAAATTCGAAACGCCCGATGTCTTCCGGCAGACGCTCTGCCGTCGGGTCGAAGAGTATTTCGCCCGCACTGGCCGCAACCCGCGCGACTGTCCGCAGATGTACGCAAAGTCGGCGATCATTCTGATCGTCTGCAGCGCCGTGTACGTCGTGCTGGTCGCGCTTGCGGGAGTGTGGTGGCTGGCGATCCCACTGGCGGTCCTGCTCGGGCTGGCGTTGGCGGCCGCCGCCTTCAACATCCAGCACGATGGTGGACACGGCGCCTATTCGAATCGCCCCTGGATCAACAGGCTGTCGGCCCTCACTTTGGACCTGCTGGGCGGAAGCTCATACGTCTGGGCCCGCAAGCACAATTCGATTCATCACAGCTATACGAATGTGACCGGGCACGACGACGACATTAATGTCGGCCTGCTCGGGCGGCTGTCGCCGCACCAAAAGCGCCTGAGTTTCCACCGGTTCCAGCACGTGTACATGTGGTTTCTTTACGGGTTTTTGCCCATGAAGTGGCACTTGTTCGACGATTTTCGCGATGTGCTGACCGGGCGAATCGGTGGACACCGTTTTCCACGGCCGCGCGGCTGGAATCTTGTGATCTTCATCGGCGGCAAGGCGCTGTTTTTCTCGCTGGCGTTCGGGCTGCCGATGCTGCTGAATCCTTGGTGGTGCGTTCTGGCGCTCTACGGGATCGCCTCGTTCGTGCAGGGTGTGACGCTCGGCGTCGTGTTTCAGATGGCGCACTGCGTAGAAGAAGCCGAATTCCCGCAGCCGCGCGCGGAGACCGGGCGGATCGATTCCAGCTGGGCCGTGCACCAGGTTCAGACGACCGTCAATTTCGCTCCCCGAAACGGCCTCCTGACGTGGTTCGTCGGCGGGCTCAACTTTCAGATCGAGCACCATCTGTTTCCGAAAATCTGCCATGTGCACTATCCGGCGCTCTCGAAGCTTGTTCAGGAGACATGCGGCGAGTTCGCGTTGAAGTACCGAACCTACAAATCGCTCGCGGCGAGTGTGACGTCACATTACTGCTGGCTACGTCGGATGGGACAACGCGACGACGCTGCGCCTGCTACCGAGGCGTCGGAAGGGGGCTAGGAGCGCCGCCAACCCGGTCAACCGCCGCGACGCGCTGGGGCTGTATTGGGACCCGTTCGAAGATGCCGACGACATCATCTCGGAGCTCGAAGGCCACAAACTGTATATGCTTGGGACGCTCAATGAGTCGGCGCGTTGGGCGTCGATCGGGCTGCAGACGGCAGTGGGTATCGCGGCGGGGTTCCTGCCGGGGGCGGGGCTGTGGGATGCAGTCCAGTTATTGGGCTTCGGTAGCGGCCAAGGCGGATTCTGGGAGACGCTGGGGACTGTCGTGGGGGCGCTTCCGGTCATTGGTGGGGCCGTCAAGGCGCTGCGGGCGATCGGAAAAGCCCAAGGATTCCGAAGGGCGGCGAACCACGCCGGAGCTCTGGCGCGCGCTTGCGCCCGGCTCAGTTCGTTCGTGGCCGGCACGACGGTTGAGACGCCGGACGGGCCGATACCCATCGAACAGCTAAGGCCCGGAGACGAGATTCTGACGCGTGACGACGCCGATCCGGCGACGCTGGCGCCGGAGGCCGGGTATGTGAAGCGGATCTTCAAACGGATCGCGCCGGCGGTGGTCTGGCTGACGCTGCTGGACGGCACGACGATCGGCGTGACGCCGGAGCACGAGGTTTACACGGAAGCGCAGGGCTGGCGATACGTCTCGGAACTGGAGACGAGCGCGTCGCTGGTCGACGCGAGCGGCGCGCCGCTCACGATCGTCGCGATTGAGATCGATCCGACGCCGCGGCCGGTGTACAATCTGGAAACTTCGTGCGGGACGTACTTCGCGCAGGGGGTTTGGGCGCATAACTGCGTCGTCCCTCCGATCCCCCGTCGCGATGGTTGGTGGAGATGGAGTGACGACGGAGTTGAGTTTGAGGCGTTCATTGAGCGAAACAACCGCGGAAGACTCACGTTGCATAATGTCGATCTTGCCGGTGAAGTAGGGACTGGAACATGGAAAGATGTGTTCGATCAAATCAAGAGCCATGCGAGGGGAGAGGGTTTGATTGAGTTGCGGATCATCGGCGATCGCATTACCGGCGCAGCTGAAGGCGCGCGCGACATTATCATTAGATTGGATTAGTTGTCATGAGCGACGTCGCCTTACATGAACTTGCGAGACTTGCAACTAATGCATGGGGCCGCAAAACGTACCTCGCCGACGGACTGTCGCGAAGTTGCGAGTTTGACTGTAACTTGACGATTCGTGGCGGAAGGGTAGAGTCGCTCTGGATTGCATGGCCCAAAGAGCGATGGGAGGCAACCAGTGACCTAAATGGAGTGCGCTGGGCGTTGGACGGCGAGGGCCAGTTACTACTTTGGGGAACAGCTCCGAAGGGTCCAAGACCGCCAGAAGGAACGCTCCATTGCGCGAAGTACGAAAGCCCCGGACTTGTTATGAGCTTCCCGCTTGATCAAGAAGGTCCATGGGCGCGATTACGATGTCCGGGCGTCTTTGGTGTGTGGCTCTGGAATGCAATTCTCAAGCGGGACCAGAAAGCAAGCCAACTACTCGAGCCCCGTAAATAGATCCTGTGTTAGTTCCGTAGGGTCCGGACTGGTGGACTGGTGGCATGCTTTCGCCGCAGGCGTAAGCATGTTTGGCGCGCGAACTCCTGACGCGTGACGACGCCGATCCGGCGACGCTGGCGGCGGAGGCCGGGTATGTGAAGCGGATTTTCAAGCGGATCGCGCCGGCGGTGGTCTGGCTGACGCTGCTGGACGGCACGACGCTCGGCGTCACGCCGGAGCATGAGGTTTACACGGAGGCGCAGGGCTGGCGATACGTCTCGGAGCTGGAGACGAGTTCGTCGCTGGTCGACGCGACCGGCGCGCCGCTGACGATCGTCGCGATCGAAGTCGATCCGACGCCCCGGCCGGTGTACAATCTGGAAACCTCGTGCGGGACGTACTTCGCGCAGGGGGTTTGGGCGCATAATTGCTTTGCTCCCGGCGCTTGGAGTCACATCGGTCGGCACTTGGTCGATAATCCAAGGCGAGCCGGGGCACACGGCGTCTTTGTTGCCAAGACCAGAGGGGCTGCTGAGGGAGTTATCAAGCAGGCGCATGATCTTGCTGGCCCTCTAAAGGGACTGGAGGTCACCGTACCGATGGGGGCTACGGTCGGCCGGCAACTCGGAAACGCTGCGGCGGTTGGGTACGGAAGGGCGCTTACCGGAATCCGCCTTGTGTTTGACCAAAAGGGCCGAATAAAGAACGCCTATCCTGTCTCGGTAACTGGACCCTGGCCTTGACGTTCCGAGGGAAACATGATCCTCTTGTTCAATGGAGCTACTAAGTTGTATTATCTTCGCGTGTGCGGTGGATGCCCATGGTGCGGAGATTGTGGCACTCTGCTCTTGGTAGTTGACGCCGACTCAGTCGTTTCCGCATTATGTGACGAGTGCGGCAGCCTGTGGTCGCCGGAGGGCGAGATCTCGGTATTCACCGGAACGACCGGGCCCGAGCCGGGAGGTCCATTACGACTAGCCAGCGCTGATGACTTGCGCACGTGCATATTACATCCAATTGGCTTGCATGTGCTGCCTCAAAATGGAACAGACACCCGCTGGGCGCTGAACAACAACCCACAACAACCGCCCGGGGTTCGCGCCTCCACTTCTTATGATAGACACAACGTTGATGCGGGTTGGCGTCCTGGAGCCCACGGTGTTTTTGTCGCCGGGCTTACACTCGGGAAAGTGCTAGAGCGAGCGCTCTCTACCCTGGGTGGTGACCTACCCGGCAAATCGGTCGCTGTGGATACGGGAGCGACCATAGGAACTCAATTGGGAAATTGTCAGTCCGTCGGCTACGGGCAGCCTCTGACAGGTCTCGATGTGACCTTCGATGTTACAGGGCAAGTAATCCGCGTGTTCCCGAGAAGACTTCGGGGCGTATGACCATGAGCGACACAGGCATCTATTGTTTGGCACAGCACTGTCCATTTTGTGATATGTGGGGCACGCTCCATCTCGTCGTAGTCGCCGGGGATTCTCTCAGGGTATGCTGTGACGAGTGCCAAAGAGAATGGTCTCCTTTTACGCGGATTACGGTCTTTACATCTATAGGGAGGGCGAACCCAAGCGAGACCAGGGAACTGGCGATGTGGCCGAGGGTTAGAGCCTCAGCCATAGTGCATAAGGTCGTGTGTCTGGCAAGTCCGGCAAAAAGGGGTATCAGCTCTTGATGAGCCTCGGCGGGTGACATCTATGAGCGAGTCTCTGTCAAGCGGGCTGGTGGCATGCTTTCGCCGCTGGCGTAAGCATGTGGTGCGCGCGACCGCTTGAGGCCTGACGCGTGATGACGGGCTGGTGGCATGCTTTCGCCGCAGGCGTAAGCATGTTTGGCGCGCGAACCCCTGACGCGTGACGACGCCGATCCGGCGACGCTGGCGGCGGAGGCCGGCTCCATGACCGCGAAGGCGGCAAGGGCTTCTGGACCCGCATCGGCTCGAAGCCCCCGAACCCACAGCCCTCACGTCACCCCTTTGACGGCACGCGGTTCTAACTCGCGCAGTCCCGTGACGTAAGAACCGCCCCGATGTCCCGCTTGCACGGGCGCTGGCCGGATCGCGCGCGCCGCCCGCGCATCTTGGTGTCCACGGCGCGCTGATCTCATCAATCTCACACGCCAATAAGCGACACCATCCGCCAGCCCCGCCAATAACCGGCGCAGCCGGCGCTTTCGCGTGTCCGATCGGCGGGTTGCGATGCATAGTAGGGGGGTGGCCTCGCGGATGCCGCGCGCGTTTGTTCGCACCGCAACCTTGGCGCCAAAACCGCCAAAAGCCCCCCAACCCGACACGGAGGTCGAACGATGCAAGCTGAACTGAACGTCGAACTTCGCCCGATCGAGACCATCGAGCCCTACCCCGGCAATCCGCGGCGGAACGACAACGCCGTCGAAGCCGTCGCGAAGTCGCTGCGCGAGTTCGGCTTCCGCCAGCCGGTGGTTGTCGACGCCGAGGGCGTGATCATCGTCGGCCACACGCGCTACAAGGCGGCGCAGCAACTCGGCCTGACGCACATCCCGGTGCACGTCGCCGATCTGCCGGCGGACAAGGCCAAAGCCTATCGCATCGCCGACAACGCGGCTCGGCTTTGCGGAAGCGGGCTTCGCGGCCCTTGGTCTTGATCTCGCGCGTCCATGGCGGCGTGCAACGTGGCGTGCGGCGTCTTGCCGCCGGGGCTGGTCCACAAACCGCGCTCGGCCATCGGGGCCACCAGCCCCACGCAGTTCATCGGCGCTTCGGAGGTGCGCAACACCTCGGCCGCCGCCGCGAGCGCGGACATCGGCGTCGGTGCCGCGTTGCTCTCCCGTTGGCGTTTCTGACGCGCAGTCTTGGCCCGTGTCGGGCGCTTGGCGGCCTTGGCGGGGTCGCTCCGCTTGGCGGTTTTCTTGCGCGCCTTGGCGGCCGTGGGCGGTTTGGGCGTAGCGGCGGCGGCGTGCGCGCCGTTCTTGGCGACCCGCGGGAAGTAACCGGCCAGCGCGTTGCGATCTCCGTCCGGCTCCGGCTTCGCGCGCGACTTCTTCGCCCGCGGCGCTTCGTCGTTGGCCTCGACCTCGACCGCGTAGCATTCCTGGCAGCGCGGGCGGCCGAGGTAGATCAGCGCCGTCGGCTGCGCGCAACCGGCCGTCGCGCAGATGTCGGGGTCGGGCTCAGCGGTCGTGTCGGGCCGCAATCGCGCTGCGCTGCGAATCCGGATCGCCCGCCTGGTCTCGATGTTGGTCGCGTCCCAGCCGCCGGCGCCGCTGTTCAGCGTCGAGTCCCAGGTCTCGGCCACCGCCTCGACACGCCGGCCGCGATAGTCGTACTTGTAGCTGACGCGCTTGTCGCCGTGCTGCGGCAGCCCAGTCGCTGAGATCCCGTCCCAAAGTTTATTGGGCTGACTCGGCCGCCGACAGCGTGATTTGACTTGTCCTCCGACCGGACCTTCCCTTAACCTATGCGGAAATTCGGTATCACGAGTTAGAGTCTGGGTCGAACAACTACCTGTCTCGGGCGCCCTCTATCGGGCCCTCGCCGAAGAGGTGCGGGTTGAGCCACATCAGCGTTGAGATTTGGGATACCACGGGCAGCAAGCGTCAGGTAGTCGAAGTTCCGGCTGACGCTCCGGTCAATCGCTTTGTCGCCGTGCTTGTGGAACGTTTGAACCTGCCCCAACGTAGCCCCGACGGGCAGCCAATGAGTTATAAGCTTCACCACCGCGCCTCCGGCCGACAATTGCTGGAGACCGACACGCTCGCCTCCGCGGGCGTGGGTAACGGCGACATCATGCGCCTGCAGCCGGAAATCACCGCCGGCGCGACCCGGATCAACATGAACCCGGTCGCGGCGGAGGGCCGCTTTTCGCGGTTTGAGTTGATAGCGTGGTGGGACCAGGCGCGCCTGCGCCGCGCGCGGATCGTCGTGATCGGGGCCGGCGCGCTCGGAAATGAAATCGTCAAGAACCTGGCCCTTCTGGGGGTTGGTCGCGTGTTCATCGCCGACATGGACACCGTCGAGGAGTCCAATCTGTCGCGCTCGATTTTGTTTCGCGCCCGTGATCAGGGCAAGGGGAAGGCTGTCGTCGCGGCGGAGGCGGCTCGTGACATTTGTCCCGAGACGCGCGTGCAGCCTTGGGTGGGCAACGTCGTGCACGATCTTGGACTCGGCGTTTTTCTTTGGGCGGATATCATCATTGGCGGGCTCGACAACCGTGAAGCGCGTGTGGCGATAAACAGTTTCGCGGCGCGCTGTGGGAAAGTCTGGGTCGACGGCGCGATTGAGCGGCTGGACGGCGTAGCCCGCGTGTTCGACCCGTCCGCTGGACCCTGTTACGAATGCACGATGAGCGACGCTGACTGGCGCGTTTTGGCTGCTCGTCGAAGTTGCGCCCTTCTCACGCGTGAGGAAATGGCTGGCGGAAAGGTACCGACGACGCCGACGACCTCGTCGGTGATCGCGGGAATCCAATGCCAGGAAGTCGTGAAGTACCTGCACGGACTCGATACGCTCATCGGGCGCGGCTTTGTGTTCACTGGAACCACCCATGAGAGCTACGTTGTCACATATCCGCCGAAGCCGGATTGTCCTGTTCATGAGCGGTATGAGCAGATTATCGCGATGGAGCGCGGTAGCGCGGATGTGACGGCCGGTGAGTTACTTCAGCGGGCTCGCGCTGATCTGGGCGCCGACGCGGTCCTCGATCTCGGTCGAGACCTTATCGCCGGACTAGCGTGTGCGAACTGTTCCAGAACCGACGAGGTGGGCGGTTCGCTCGGCAAAGTGACGGAGGCGGAGGGTGTGTGCCCGCGCTGCGGCGGCATGCGCGCGCCGATCACGTTCTGCACCATCAGTGGCGATGAGGCGTTTCTTGACCGCACGCTCGCTGATTTGGGCGTTCCCCCTTGGGAAGTTGTCGCGGCCCGCGGGTCGGGCGGTGCGCTCGCCTACGAACTTACTGGTGATCGAGAAGGCGTGCTTGGAGTTCTCGCGGCCGAGGATGCCGAATGAGCGCGACGCAGCGCGGCCCAGACGCGCTCCAACTCGCGTCACAGCCGATGCCCGCGGCCGCGTTCCCTGGCGCTCCCGCGATTGCGCTGCGCGTTCATATCGAGGACAGCGCGTATCGGCAAATTGACCGGCATTGCAACGAAAGCAAGACAGTCGAGGTATGTGGCGTTCTGGTCGGTGGGTGGAAGCGCGACGAGGGCGGACCCTACGTTGATGTCAGCGCGAGCATTCCAGGTGAAGCGGCCACCAGTCGATTCGCCGAAGTTACTTTCACCCACGAGACGTGGGCGCGCATCAACGAACGAATGGATCGTGAGTTCGCCGATCGCATGATCGTCGGCTGGTACCACACGCATCCGGACTTCGGCGTGTTCCTCAGTGATCGCGATGTTTTCATCCATCAACACTTTTTCAGCGCGCCGGGCCAGATCGCCCTGGTCGTTGACCCGGTGCGAAAACAGGAAGGCGTCTTCATCTGGAGCGATGGCAGTCCGCTGCTGGCGCCGGCCTACTGGATTGGTCGTCAGCCGCGGTGGGCCCCGCGCGATCACGATGCGCCGAAGTCAGCTTCCGCCGAGGAATCCAAGGCGCCGCGTGCGAGCGAACCCGCGATGGTTGAATCATTGAGCTTGCCGGGGCAGGTGACGCTGCTCTTCGGAGGCGTGCTGCTGCTCCTGGCCGGCTACCTGCTTGGCGGATGGAATGTCGTGACCAATGAGCAGGCCAAGAATCGCATGATTGTGAAGGGCCTGGCGCAGGAGTTCTATGCGCGGTCGTCGTCGATGGAGGCAAACCAATCCGTCGAGGTCGCGATGCGGTCACTGGTCGAGCTGGTCGGGCGCCTTCGGGAACTCAAGTCGAGAGAGGGGGCGGACGCGGAAGCGGGTTTCGCGGGAATCGAGCAGACTGCCGCTCAGATTCAGGCCGCGCTGATCGAGGCGGGCTCGGCGCTTCGATTGCGCGCTGAGCACATTGCCGCCCTCGATCTCCTGCTTGCGGAACGGCAGCGCCAGTTGCAAGCCGCCGAGGCGGCTCGCGCGCCCGCGCCAGACAAACCGGCCAAGAAAGAAGAGGCGCCGCAATAATGGACCCGAAAGAAACGATCCGACTGACGACGGACGATCTATACACGCCGCGGGTGGAAGCATTCGTGGAAGAGCAGGCTGTGCTCGGCCGCGCACTGCCCGACGCGCCGCCCCGGCCGTTGCTTGCCCGGATTGTGTACTCCAGTTCGTTTTATCTTGCGATGGCCGGAATGGTGGGGGCTCTGACCGGCTGGGTGATCCTTGAGCCGTTTTTTGCCGCCGAAGAGCGCGCCGGGCTGGGTATGGAGGAGGATGGTGTTTCCTTCACTGCGCTGCTCCTTTTCCCGAGTGTCGCGGGCGGAGTCGGCCTGCTTCTTGGCGCGGCTGAGGGGATCATGTGTCGCAACCCGGCGCGTGCGGCGACGAGCGCACTGGTGGGGCTGGGCATCGGATTTGTCGGCGCGCTGATCGCCACCTTCTTTGCCGGAATCGTTTTCATAACCATGTCATCACTTGCGGTCAGCGTGGGGCCGCCTGGTGAGAACGGCATGCCGACCGGATTCGGGTTGCTGGTGTTCATGATGGGGCGCGGCGGCTGCTGGGCGGTGTTCGGCATTCCGGCCGGTCTCGGGCAGGGCGTCGCGTTGCGCAACCGCCACATGGCGATCAACGGTTTAGTGGGCGGCGCGATGGGCGGGTTGCTTGGTGGCTTTCTGTTCGATCCGATTTATCTGCTGTCCGGCGCGCCCGAGGTGGCGACGGTCAGTCGCGGCATCGGCTTTGCGCTGATCGGCTTGCTGGTTGGGATGTTTGTCGGTTTGGTTGAAGGGTGGACAAAGACGGCGTGGCTGTTGATGCAGGCGGGACCGTTGGCCGGTAAACAGTTCGTTATCTTCCGCAATCCGACCACGATCGGCAGTTCGCCGAAGTGCGATGTGTACGTCTTCAAGGATCCGGCGATTGAGCCAAAGCATGCGCTCATTCACGATCGGGGTGGCCGTTTTGAGATTGAGGACCAGGGCACGGCCGATGGCACCTATGTAAATGGCCGGCCGGTGACGCGGGCCTATCTGAATCATGGGGACCAGATTGTGGTTGGAGCCACGATGCTGGAATTCTCAACGCGCGAGCGCAGCGGGTCGCGTTAACACGCCGGAGGACGCGGATGCCTATTCCGATCAAGTGTGATGGTTGCGGATACCAGACCCATGTCTCGGACGCTTCCGCGGGGAAGAGCGGCCGATGCCCGAAATGCGGCGCTACCGTACAGGTCCCGGATCCCAATGCGCCACCCGTAGTCGATGCGGAAACGGTCGATCTGGCCAGTCTGGCCGACGGTGAGGTGATTTCCGTCGCCCCTCCGCCGCCCTCGCCGGGTGGCTCGGCGACGGATGACAAGCGTCCGTGCCCCATGTGCGGCGAGTTGATCGCGCCGAACGCGTTGAAGTGTCGGTTCTGTAACGAGATATTCGATCCGCGTCTCAAGAAAGAGGAGGCTCGAAAGCGAGGCGGCGGCGGATTCGTCGGCGGAGAAGGTGATAGTCTCACGGTGGCCGAGTGGCTGATCGCGATCCTATGCAGCGGCATCGGCTGTATCGTCGGTATTGTGTGGATGTTGTCGGGCAGGCCCAAGGGCAAGAAGATGTTCGCGGTGTCACTCATTGCCGCCGTGTTCTGGACGGTCGTTCGGTTCGCGATCGAGGCGTCGCAGCAGCCGTGACGGGTGAGACTCAGCCTATGTTCGTCCTGATTACGCGATGCGGTTGCGGGGCTGAGTTGTCAATTCCCGTCGTCGACGGCCCGCTGCAGGCGCAGTGCCCAAAGTGTCAGGAAACGCTGGCGGTCAAGGCCCCGACAATCGAGGCGGGGCCGCACGAGTGCCCGATCTGCCAAACGACGCTGGAGGTGGGCGCCCAGTCGGCCGCCTGCGGCGCGTGCGGTTTGCTGCACCACACGGAGTGCTGGCAGGAGGTCGGCGGCTGTGGCGCGTACGGGTGTTCCAATACGCCAGCCAAGCCGGACTCCGACCGCCCCCCCGAGCCGCCTCGCCATGCCTGGGGCGATACGAAGGCGTGCCCGATCTGCCAGGAAACGATCAAGTCGATCGCGGTCAAGTGTCGCTATTGCGGGGCTGAACTCGGCGACGTAAATCCCCAGACCTCCGATGAGTACTTCAAGAACAAGGATGCCAAGACGGCCGACGCCGGCTTCCGCGGGAGGATGGGCGTCATTTTCGGGCTGAGTTTTATCGGGCTTCTTGCGCCGCTCATGCTGGTCATTGCGCTTGTGATCGTCCTTGCACAGCGCGACCGGCTGCAGCGCGCCGGGCCGCTTTATGTCACACTCGGTTATGCTTCCATCGGAATCTCGGCCGTTTACTCTATCCTGATGCTCGCGTTCGCGCTGATGCGCTAACCGGTATTGGCTAACCTACGGAAGTTGGCCCGAAGCATGAAACCGCTATCAACCACGGCTGGCGATTGGCATGTCGGCGCCACTTGCGCCGCCTGTGGCGCGACGATTGGCGGGGCCGACCGCATCGTCCAATGCGGGCGCTGTGGAACAGTGCATCACTTGGATTGCTGGCAAGGCGTCGGTTGCGCGGGCTACGACTGTGCGCCGACAAGGCGCGCCTTAGCGCCCGGCAGCGCCGCCGCGACCGGTATCGTGATTTCATCCGAAGAGCTCGCCAAGGTCACCCTGTTGCCAAAGTCGTCTGGCGACGCGGCGCGGAGGGTGGCTACTCAGCCCGACCCGCCAGTCAAGTGGAGCCGGGCAGCTATTGCGGCAATGATCCTCGCCGTCGTGGGCGTTCCGCTGTTCGGCATCGTGACCGGCGCAATCGCGGTTGTGCTTGCGGCGATCGCGCTCGGGGGTATTCGGGCCGGATATCGGCGCGGCGTCTGGTTGGCCAGTGGGGCGTTACTACTCGGGTTGATCGATGTTGTGGGATGGGCGGCGCTGCTGTCATGGCATTTCGGCGGCGGAACGCCGACGCACATCAACCTCGCTGATTTTCGCATTAGCCCCGCGGAGCTTGATTCCGCGCCGCCGCAGGTCGCCAATGCGCTACGCGGAAACGTGCTGATCACCGTGGGTGGGATGCTGGGCGAGTCCATCGGGGCCGGTGTGATCCTGTCCATCAAGGGCGACTCGGCGCTGATCCTCACGAACAGCCATGTGATTGGCGCGCAATCCGTCGAAGACGCCGCCAGCAAAAGACCCTTGGTACAATTCGTCGACGGCGTCTCGCAGCTTGGTGAAGTCGTTTGGGTAGGTTCCCACGGTGTCGACGCGGCGCTGGTTCGGGCGCCGGCGAGTGGGGGCGCCGCAGCGGCATTATATGAAAAGGACGCGGCGCCGCGTATCGGTGACCAGGTGTTCGCGATCGGAAACCCGAACGGACTGGGGTGGACACACACCGCGGGCGCGATCTCGCAATTCCGGGAGCGCGACGCCGCCGAAACGACGCTTCGCGTGATTCAAACCAGCGCCCCTGTCAACCCGGGAAACAGCGGTGGCGGACTGTATGATGCCCGCGGGCGCCTGCTGGGCATCATCACATGGAGCGGAGATAAGCGCGTCTCGGAGGGGCTGGGCTTCGCCATTACGATCGACTCGTTGGCCCCGTTGTTTCCTGTGTGGCTCGAATTTGACGGACTGGTGCGACCATGAGCGCAGTGCGCCTGCGGCGTTTACAAAGCGACTTTGCCAGGATTACGGAGCTGTCGCGGCGCCACCCGCGGATCGCGCTGCTGCAAGCGGCTGGCACACCCCCAGACCGTTATCAGCTGCGATATAATGTTCGAAGCGCGCGTAAAAAGAACGATGATGTCGAGATTGTGAGCGAGCACACAGTGGAGATCACGCTGCCGGCGGCATATCCGCGCACGCCGCCGCTATGTCGCTTGCTCACGCCGATCTTCCATCCAAACATCGCCCCCCACGCGATCTGTATCGGCGACCACTGGAGTCCGGGCGAAGCGCTCGCGTCACTCGTGGTGCGAATCGCGGAGATGCTGGCGTTTCAGAGCTACAACACGAAGAGCCCGCTGAACGGGGAAGCCGCCAAGTGGGTGGAACTCAATCTTGCGTCGTTTCCGCTCGACCCGGCCAACATGACCCTCGATCTGACCAGTGGGCCGACGGGCGAGGTGGCGCCACCGGCCGCGACGAGCGATGCGCCAGAATCCGAGGCAGTCTCGCCGCCGCCCCCTGCGCCAATTCATGACCTGCTGTGCGCGTCTTGCGGGGCTCGGCTGCGCGTGCGCATGGCGCATCCGGGGAAAGTGCAAGTCAGGTGTCCGGAATGCAAGAACCTATCGACGCTCGAGGCCTAGGCGACGCCGATTCGCCACCCGCCGGCCCGGGACCAAGCCCCTCTCGCCTGCGGCATCATCGCGAGGTACTCGTCATCGCGTTGGTGGTAATCGCACTGGCGTTTGCGCTGCGCGTCGACGAAGAGCGCGTCTACTTGTCGGGGGCGCCATCCCTTCCCTTGCCGACGATCTGCGGCAGTCGCCTTTTCTTTGCCATGGATTGCCCCGCTTGCGGACTGACGCGCGCGTTTGTGCATTTGGCGCAGGGGAACTGGAGCGCCTCGTTGGCGTCAAATCGCGTCGGGTGGTTGATGGCGCTACTCGTGATCGCCCAGGTTCCCTACCGTCTGATTACAGTGCGCCGTGGCGGCGCTGAGCCATTGGGGCCACTCATTCCCCGGCTCGCCGGCTACGGAATGATCGCGGCGCTCATTGGCAATTGGCTGGCGCTCGTGCTGGGATACTGATGGGCGCAGGTGCCGTGGGAAGATTGTTGAGTTCGACGGGACAAACACATGCGCGCCCTCACGCTCCCGAACGGGTTCGACCGTTTACGGAGGGTGGAACAATAGAGAATGGTGACACACGTTCCGACAACAGTAGCTGCGGGTGAACGCGACCGACGACCAACCGGAATGGACATCACCCCTGATGGTCAACACCTCGTCGTGGCGACTTCGGGGCCTGGCACCGGCGTCCATATGGGGAAGTTTAACCTGGAAACAGGCATTGACGAAGGCTTCAACTACACAATCGATCCATCCCGCGCCGGCGGTGGGTACGAAATCAAAATAACCGGGCCCGATACCGCCCTGATGACGACCTTGAGCGACGGGGACTTGCAGGAAGTCCGCCTGAGCGCCGGCGCCGTGACTCGCCGAACCGATGCGCCCGGCGGGGGCCTCGGCGGGCGCAGCGGCATCTTTCCCAGTGGCGACGGGAACACGATGTTTATCTGGGAAGGCAATCGTAGCGGCGGTAGATGCTACATATATGACCGGCTCAATGATACGTTCAGCCTGCCCAGCTTCCTTAACTACTCCTTCAGTGCAGGCGCGAGCGTCAATCGCAGCGGCGACCTGATCGCGACGCCGGGCGGTGGTCCCAACCTCCTGATTCGAGATCGGAATCTGAACGTTGTTCAAGCTCTCGGGGCGTCTTTTGACGGAGCGCAGTTCGATCCAGTTCGCGACATAGTCTACGCGCTGAGCGTCGCGACCGACGAGATACAGGCGTTCGAGACCAATACCTGGACCGAGCTGTACCGATTCGACATCGGTGAACCACTCAACGATTCGCGCTATTTCCAGGAGGGACATATGTCCATCAGCCCGGATGGAAACCTTCTATTCATAAACACGGCCTCCGGCGTGCGCGTCTACAGCGTGCCCGAGCCTTCGAGCGCCGGGTTGTTGGCCGCGATGCTGCTCGTTGCCGGCGGGAGCCGGGGCGCCCGGTTCAAGGTGTTACAGCAACGCGAGGCGCGGATGTCCACTCGTGAGCAATCCTCAGCGGCGAGGTAAAGTCGCTCTAGGCGACTTTCTTTCGCGTGCTTCCGTGCCGAATGATCGGGAACCAGGCCGCCGCCGTCGACCCTTGCTCGATAGGCTCTTTCTATTGCAGTGCAGGCCATCTCCAACTTCCTTAACGCCAACCGTACTCTACGCCGCCCCGTCAAGGTGCATGGTCAATTGCGGTCGAGCTCCATGTCGCGCCGCCGGCCACCTCGCCCTCGGCCGGCATCTCAAGTTTCAGCGCGGCCAGCGACAGGTTGATATCCCAGAAAAACATGAGCAGAGCCCCAATCAGACTGAGCATGCACATGATGAACAGACCCGCAGGCACGGCAGCGCCCAGAGTCAGGAGCGTCCCCACAAACAGGCTGATGATCAAGAGTGCAGCCAGCAGGGTGCTGAGCAGGGCCAGGGCGATCCCCGCGCGGACGATCCTCGCGCGTCGCCAAAGCACTCTCACTTCCGCCAGCGTCCTCTCACGTTCGGGCACCGAGGTCCCGCGTATATCGTTCGTCAACTGACGCGACCGGTCGATCACGCGGGCGAATCGGTTCGTGAAGCTGAGCAAGATCAAACCGACGCCAGAGATCAGTATCGCAGGACCAATGGCGAGCTGAAGCGTGGGGATGAGGTCAGTTAGTGACATAGGGGGTACCGGCGCCTCCGGCGGCGGTGAAGAACCAAGCCGGCGGGTCAACAATGCCGCGAGTGGCGGCGAAACCGCACCCGCCCGCGGGCGGCGGCTCTGGGGACTGGGAATCGACCGCGACTACGCATCTGAAACACGGCTATGACGGCGACGAGCTGGTGATTGAGTATAATGGGCTGAACAGCGATTCGGTCGAGCGCCGCTACCGCTGGGCGCTCGGCAAGTTGTGGTGGATGCGCAAGCTGATCGGAGCGCGGTACGTCATGATGCGCGATGTGCAGGACAACGTGACGATGCTCGTAAAACGCACCGGCAATGCGGACCTTGTATCTGTCCACCTCCATCGCCACCAGGCGACTTTCATGACGCCTATTCATCGGCTCGTCATCGAGGCGTTCCTGTGCTTCTGACATCCATGACGATCGGCGTGCTGGTCTTATCCGAGTGGTCGGCTGCGCTGTTACCTCCCCCCGGCGTGCATCCTGCATTCCGGATGCGATTGAGCGACGGTGATGAGTACAGGGCCATCAGGCGGCCGGGACCAGCCACGTGCGATGGTCAGCTTGACAAGGACGCTCTTTGGGCATGTGTCGGGCATGGAATCGTGACCGGCGCGGTCGGCACGCGAGTCGGGCAGTGCGCCCAATCATAAAGGATGACGACGGAGTCTCCGAGGTCAGTTTCCGATTCGGCCCGCCCGTCGGACTTGTCCCGGCATTTGGCGGCGCTCAAAGGCTGAGAACGGCCGGTGTCGTTATCCCGCACGGACTCTGCAAGGGGCAGTACCTAATCGGGCAGGACGACGCGGTTTTGCGGGTATCGGTCGAAGTCCGCGAACGTGACTCCATCGTCGTGGTTTTCCCACACTCCGCTGGGCTGAAACACTCGCCGCGGAGATTCGTTGCTCTCGATGGCAAGTCTTTTGCCACGATTGGCGATGAGCATGATCGGCCGAGCGTTGAATCCTGTTACATTTTCGAGGAAATCGACGCCGACGTACTTGAGCCGATTACTTGCGAGCCTCACGCCCTCGGCATACTGGTCACAATGTCTCAAGAGGTGTCCTTGGAACCTCTGAACGACGCGGCCGTCGTTACATTTCCCATGGAGCACGCGATGTTCCGCCATTCTTGCCAGGAGGTCGTTAGTCCCTGCAAGGCGGAGCGGCTCGGACCCAAACGAGTCTTGCTGCGACTGCGCCTATCTGATGAGCCGACGCTGTACCACATTCGACTTCCGAGCAATCTAGGAACGCCCGAAGGCAAGCGTGTCTGGTCGCGCGAGCTTTGGGAAAGTCGTGTAGGGTGCGGCTTGCCGCACCGAGTTCCGTGAATCATGTGATCTCTGCCGCAGTGTTTGCCACTGCCGTCTCGGGGCGTGATTTGGTTCGAACGCCGCTAATCGTGCGGCAAGCGGCAAGCCGCACCCTACTGCACTACGATCTGTACGGAGGTATATCTTTATGAAGTCATGTGTGGGCACATAGGGGGCCTTTTCCAGGTGCGGTGCCTAAAGTGCGACTACTTGCTGCGCGGGCTTTCCGCCGATGGCATGTGCCCCGAGTGTGGGGCGGCCCTAGCTGAAACTTACGACAGATTCTCGACGATCCCCTACGAGCATTTTGTCAACTACAGGGACCGGGTGTGTCGTGTGGCTTTTGTCCTAAAAGTGATGCTCGCAGCCTATGTTGCTATCACGTGTGCAGCAGCGTCGATCTTGTTGCTGCGGAACGAATTGCTGGCCATCCCCTACGCAGCACCGATCGGTGTTGCTCTTCGCATGGTCGTGGCGGTGCTAAACATTGCCGGCATTGTGTTGGTTGCGCGAGCGATCTATCACATTTCTCCGAGCGGAGTGACGAAATACGTGTCAATAGTATTTGTAGCATGGACGATAGTACATCCGATACTGAGGAGTAGTCACATCGAAGGGTCGATGGTAGAGGTTAGCAGTGTATCTGGTGCCCTCCTGTTTGGATTATACGCAAGACAGGTGCTATCGTCCGTCGGGCTTGGCATGGCCGGGTTTGATTCGCAGTTAGCGCGTAGCCTCGCTGTGAACTCGGCTGTGGCGCCGGTCGTTATGGCCGTTGCGGTTTCGGTTAGATTCACCCAAGCCACTCCGGGACCGGTCAGCATGCTGACGCTTGCATCCATTGTTGTGTTTGTCGGCTTGGCCTCAATGACGAACAAGTCTGCCCATGCACTATCTGATTGGGCTTCGTCGAGGATGAGTTAGTGTTTCGAGTTCTGGCCAGCAACTCCTTGCGGATCATGGCGGGCGAATAGCGGTTTTCGGGAACGGATTGCAATCCGGGCGCTAGGGCCCGGCTCCACCCGGGTCGGCGCCAACCCGCCGCCCTCACATCACCCCTTTGACGGCTCGCGGTTCTAACTCGCGCAGTCCCGTGACGTAGGAACCGCCGCGACGTCCCGCTTGCACGCGCGCTGGCCGGGTCGCGCCCGCCGTCGCGAGTCTCGGGTCAACGGCGCGCTGATCTCAACAATCTCACACGCCAATAAGCGACACCACCCGCTAGCCCCGCCAATGACCAGCGCGACTGGCGATTTCCCTTGTCCGATCGGCGGGTTGCGATGCATAGAAGGGGGGTGGTTCGCGGATGCCGCGCGCGGTTGTTCGCAACGCAAACCATGGCGTGCGAACATGATCTTCGTCTCCTTGCTGAGCACGGCCAGTCGGGTTTGGCGCTATCAAGCGCGACCGCCGCCGTGCGACTCAGCCAGTTAATCGCGGGTCATGTTCAGGTCTTTCAGGAAATCCGGACGCCGACGCATCGGTTGGTTGCCCCCCAAGCGACAAGAAAAAGGCGGGCAGAACCGGGCCGGCGAGGGCGAACGGGCCCTTTACGGCCGTACACGGTGCAAAGTGTGCGCCGAACCCTACTGACAAAGCCGCCAAGACTGACAAAAGCCCTCAGACGACGTGATCGCCGGACCTTTTGGCGGTTTTGACCCTTTTAGAGCCAGGGTCGCGATCGGAAATTGCTCCCCAGTTCCGCCTTGCCATCTTTTCTCCCTCGCCGCTGACTGTGCTGAACCCGCGCGCGTTTGACGCGGTCTGCAAGGAACGAACCAAATGGGATGCATCTTTCGGAAGTCGTACACCGCGCCGTTGCGGCCGGACGCGGACATCGTGGAGCAGGGCGGTCGCCGCATCGCGCGTTGGCGGCTGAAGAACGGCAAGCTGCGGACCGGCGAAATCGTCGACAGCGCCGATGGACGCGTGCGGGTCCGGGGCCAGTCGCGGCAGTACTCGGCCCGCTACCGCGACGGCGGCGGACAGACCGTCGAGATCCTGACCGGCTGCAAGGACGAAATCGCCGCCCGCGCGGTCCTCACGCAGCATGAGCGTCATGCCGAGCTGATCCGGGCCGGCGTGATGTCGGCCGAGGAAATCGGCATGGCCGATCACGCGACACGACCGCTGCGCCAACACCTCGACATCTACGAACAAACCTTACGGGCCCGCGGCAACGCGCCGCGGCGGATCGCGATGCTGCGGTGTCGGCTGGATCGCCTGCTGAAGGAAAGCGGCATCCTGCGCCTGAACAAGATCGACTGCGAGAAGGTCGAGACATGGCTGGCTGAGCAGGCGGATCGGGGGCTCAGCGCCGCGACGCGCAACGGCTATCGCGAATCACTCGTCGGCTTCGGCAACTGGTGCGTGCGGACCGGGCGCTTGCCGACCAATCCGTTCCTGCGTCTGCCGCGGGCCGATCAGCGCGCTGACCGGCGACACCAGCGTCGCGCGCTGACAGCCGATGAACTGCAACGCCTGCTGACGACGGCCCGGCTGCGGCCGCTCGCGGAACTGGGACGCCAGACGACGCGGCAGGGCGTTGAACCGATCGACGGCCGGAAGACGCGGGCCACGTGGAAAAAGGCGGCGTTGAGGTTCGATGATCTGCCGGACGCGGCGGCCCGCGCGGAGACGCTGCTGGCCGAAGAAACAGAACGGATCGAATCGCTGCGCCGCGAAGGTCTGCAGCGCAGCCTGATCTACAAGACATTGGCGATGACCGGCCTGCGGAAGGGCGAATTGGCGTCGTTGACCGTCACGCAACTCGAGCTCGACACGCCGACGCCGCATGTTGTGCTGTACGCGGCCGATGCCAAGAACCGCCGCGACGCGAGCCTGCCACTGCGGGCCGATCTGGTCGCGGATTTGCGCGACTGGCTGGCCACGCGATTGGCGACGCTGCAGGAAGAAGCCCGGCGGTGGGGCGAGCCGATCCCGGTCGAGTTGTCCGCCGATACGCCGCTGTTCGCGATGCCGACCGGCCTGACGCGGATCTTCGATCGCGATCTCGCCGCAGCCGGGATCGCCAAGCGCGACGCCAGAGACCGTGTCGTCGATATCCACGCGCTACGTGTGACGTTCTGTACACACCTCTGCGCCGCCGGGGTGCCATTGCGAACGGCGCAAGCGGCGATGCGGCATTCGAAGCCGGAACTGACAGCCGCGATCTACACCGACCCGCAGCTGCTCGACGTCGCGGGCGCGATGGCATCGCTGCCGGATCTGAGCGTCACGCAACCCGCCGAATCTCCTGCGCAGCCGCAGCAGCGCCAGCGCGCCTGACAACGTCGCGCCCGGCATCAGAAACCACGCAATATATCGAGTGAATAAACCACCGCGCGCGGGCCACGCACGCAGCACTTCGGCGCATGTTCAAGTTGCGCTTGCACTAAACCTTGCACTGACCACTTTCCCGGGTTGACATCTCATGCCGCTGTTGTCCGAGGTTGGCAAATGCGCGGAGTGAAATGAAAGGCGGGAGCGAAGCGCCGTAAGTGACGCCCGTGACAAGAGAAAGACGCCGATGGCCCCTCAGGGCGACCGGCGTTTGGCTTGCACAACGTGCGTGGACGGGTTGGCGCAGTGCATCGAGGACCGTCGCCGTGGCGCCACCCGCCACCCACACGCCGGTCGTTGCCCGCCCAGATCAAGCCCCCACAGTGGCGGCGATAGGCCGCGGTCGAGTTGCTCTTGTTTCAAGTGTCCGCCGCCAGCCGGGACTTTGCTCACCTCAGCCTGTCTCGGACGTTTCATCTGGTTGCGCGTGCTGTCGAAGGCGTACCAATCGGAAGCCGGCCCCCGCGGCGGAGACGGTGTCGCACCAGATATCACCCAAGTAGCGGTATTGGATTCGCGCCCGCCGGGCGGCGCCGGATCGGAGCAGTCGCAGCGCCTCTTCCAACGAAACACAGCCGATCGCGCCCGCATGCGACTGTTCCTTCGAGTCGACGCGCGCGTCCAACAACGTCGCCCAGGCGGCCAGATCGGCGCCGAGTTGATCCAGCTCTTCGTGGGAAAGATGACCACTTAGCACCGACTGATGCTCGGGTCCGGGAGTAGACGGCCGCTCATTCACTTGATCTGCTCTCCATCGGCGTCGGGGAGGGTCGAACAAACGCGGGCATGAGAAGGATCGCGTTTTCCGGCGCCGGACAGACATAACGGCAAACGCCACACCCGGTGCAGTTGTCTTCGATCACACGCGGTTTGCCCGCTTCAGAAACGATGGCGCCTTCTACCGGGCATTGCTCCGAACACACCGTGCAAGTTGTTCCCTGGTGCGCCAAACATGTCTGTCGCGTGATCCTGGCGGTCCCCAGCGTTTTGGTTATCAGATTCGACAGCGCGTTCGGTTCGCACGCGGCGATGCAGGGAAAGTCAGCGCACCAGCGGCACGGCTGGTGATCCGGGTCAATCATGGGAAAACCGGCGCCTTCGCGGAAGCGGGGTGGCGCGGGCACGATCGCGTCATGAGGGCATGCCGCGGCGCAATCGCCGCATCGCGTGCACTCCGCGAGGAATCGATTCTCTTGGATCGCGCCCGGCGGTCGAAAGACCGGAATGCTCCGATGGCGCAGCGCTCCTTCCCGCGACGGGCGATCGCCAATCGGCGCTCCCAGGTCAGCGGCGGCTGTGGGAAACCGCATCGGACGCGAAACGCTGTTAGGGTTCGGACGCGGCGCCGGCGTTGCGCCCGAAGACCTGGATGGATCTTCGCTTTCACCGCAGGCAGCGCGGATCAGCCGCGTCAGCCAGCGTCCGCGCAACATATCTCGGCGCGTGATGGGATCAGGCTTACTCATCCGCCTTCCTCGGATCTGGCAGAAAGCGTAGCTCTCGCAGCGCCTGCGGATTCAACTCCAGCGCCGCGGACGGAGCATGGCATTGGAGGCAATTCTGCCGCCAGGCGTGCGTCGTCTTCATGCCGGGCCAGCCACTTGGACCGTGACAACTCAGGCAATTGTCGCGCATCCATGTGGTGTGTGGCACCACCGGCGGGGCGCCGGGCCATGCGCGCGCGCCCTCAAACGGCGCGGCGACGCCCTCAAACGTGTTTGTGGGCTGGAATTCGTTCGACAGGGCTGACGGCGGCGGCGGCGCATGGCATTGCATGCAGTTGGCGTAGTTCGGATGAGGTAATTGTCGCGCGGTTCGATTCTCCAGCTTGAATCCGTCCCCATGACACGCCAGACAGGCCGCGCTGCTCAGTTGATCGACGTCATGCGGAACGACCGGCGGGGCCCCATTGTATGCTCGCCGTTGGGCGCGAAGCCGGAGTGAGGCCTGTTTTAGTTCCGGGTCGAGTGGCGGTTCGGCGAACAGGCCTTGATCCGGGCGCGCAAGTTGGTCCAGCGCATAGGTGCGCGGAGCGCGCAGGCCTCCGGATATGACGTCCGAATAGCGGAGCGCGGGAATCGCATTCGTATCGGCCGTCGCGCCGGTTCGCGCGGTCGCGGAGGGCGCCACCGGCGATGGCTGGGGCGCGCCATGATCGATTCCGACGAAATAGCCCACCACAGCCGCCGAAGCGATGACCGCCAGCAGCAGATTGACGGCTCGTTTCTGAACGGGAACCGAAATCTCATTCATCACAGGACTGACTCGCCGCGTTTCCTGATTCTGACCGCACACTTCTTGTAGTCGGGCTGTTTGGAAAACGGATCGTGCGCCTCCAGCGTCACATTGTTGATCAACTTCGACTCATCGAAGAAGGGCACGAAAATCGTGCCGCGCGGCGGGCGTCCGCGGCCGTTGATCCAGATTGGCAACTCGGCCGATCCGCGCCGCGATTCGACGACGACGATCTCGCCATTCCGTAACAGCATGGCCTCCGCGTCCTCGGCGTTCATCTCGACATACGCGGCGGGCATGGCGCGGCTGAGCTGTGGCACGCGGCGGGTCATGGTGCCGGTGTGCCAGTGCTCAAGGACGCGGCCGGTACAAAGCCAGAACGGATAGGCTTCGTCCGGAACCTCCGGCGGCGGCTGATACTCATGGAACCAGATCTGGGCGCGTCCGTCCTTCGTCGTGGAGTGATAGAAATCAAAGCCGGCGCCCTTTCGCACAAACGGATCGTCAAACTCCGCGAATCGGAATTTCGTCTCGCGCCAGACCCCGGGCTCGACCTCAACGACCGGCCATCTCAGGCCGCGCGCCTTTACATATTCATCATAGGGCGCGAGGTTCTTATGCTTGAGGGTTGTGAAGCCGCGATATTCCTCGAAGAGCGCTCTGTCCACGTTGATGTCGTAGTATCGTTCCCACTCCCAGATCGGAACTTCGGCGCCGTCCGAATCCGTCATGCTGAAAATGAAGCGACCGTCACGGTCCCGCATCCCCGGATGCCCAAGCTCCATCAGTCGGTGAGCGACCGCGATCGTCATCCAGCAATCGTCCCGCGCGGCGCCGGGCGGTTCGACCATCTTGTGCCATTGCTGCGTTCTGCGCTCCGAGTTGCCGAACATGCCATTCTTCTCGACCCACAACGCGGCCGGCAGAATCAGATCGGCCAGCGCGGTCGTCGCGGTCGGATACACATCGGACACGATCAGGAACTTGTCTTCCTTACCGCGCTTGTTGTTGAAAAGCGCGTTGAGATTGGGAAGCGTCTGCCCGGGATTGGTGACCTGCACCCAGATGGTGTCAATGTCGCCGCCGGCGTCCGCGGATTTCGTGAACTGCTCCCACATCTGCACGGTGTGGTAGCCCGGCTGCGGGCTGATTCTGCCTTCCGGCAGGTTCCAGATTTGCTCCGCCTCGCGTCGATGTGCCTCATTTGCCACGACCCGGCCACCGGGCAGGGCGTGTGCGAGCGTGCCAACTTCGCGCACAGTGCCACAGGCGGACGGCTGCCCCGTGAGGCTGGTGGGGGCGTCGCCCGGTCTGCCAAAGTGCCCGCTTAGCAGATGCGCGCCATGCACCAGCGAGTTGATGGCGGTACCCATCGTGTGCTGATTCATTCCCATACACCACAGGCTCGTGATGCGCAGTTTCCGGTTGGCGAACAACCCCGCAAGCATCCGGATCTTCGCCGCCGGCACGCCGGAAAGGGCTTCGACATGCTCCGGCGTGTACCGCGCGATTCGTTTGCAATATTCGTCAAATGAGATTGCTTCACCCGTCAGCGTGGGGGACGACGTTTCAGGCGCGCGAAAGTTGCAGTGCTTCTCGACGAACGACCGGTCCCATGCGCCATCCGCGATCAGCAGGTGGCAGACGCCCAAAGCGATCGCGACATCGCCATGAGGCGCCATCTGCAGAAACTCCTGACAATGCTCAGTTGTTCGCGTCCGACGTGTTCCGATGTCAATCAGCATGACTTCTTGTCCGCGCGAGCGGCGATCAATGACGCGCGAGAACAAGACGGGGTGCATCTCGGCGGGGTTGTTGCCCCACATGATCAACACATCACACTCATCGAGATCGGCGTAACAACCCGCCGGCTCATCCACGCCGTAGGTGGCGATGAAGCCCGTGACGGCGGACGCCATGCACAATCGCGCATTGGGGTCGATGTGGTTGTTCGCCAGCCCGCCCTTCATGAACTTCTGGGCCGCGTACCCTTCGGGGATGGTCCACTGTCCGGAGCCATACATCGCAAACCGCTCCGGAGCGCGCATGATGCGCCCGGCGACGATATCAATCGCCTCATCCCAGCTGATCGCCTCATACGCGGCGCCGCGCCGGAGCAGCGGGCGCGTCAGACGGTCCTCGCCATAGAGGATCGAACCTACGTGATATCCCTTGACGCACAACAGGCCCTTGTTGACGTCAGCTTGCTGATCGCCCGCAATGGCGACTACCCGCCCATCTTCAACGCCGACCTGAACGTGGCAGCCGGTGCCACAAAAACGGCACGGAGCCTTGCCCCACTTGATACCGTCTCCGGTCGGTGGCAATACGTTGAGCGCCCGCGAAAATCCACGCGGCGCGAGCGCGGCGGTCGCCGCCGCCAATGCGGCCCCTTTGAGAAAGTCGCGGCGATCGTGCAGATGACTCATGTGTTCGTCCCATCCTGTACTGAGCGGGATGCGAAATCGTCCAACGAAACGAATACGACATCCACATGCGCGACGCCCGGCAGTTCATTCAGCCAGTTCCAAGCGCGTCGATTGTGGGCATCCGAATCCGTGGTCAGCACCGCGGCGATTTTTCGGCCCTCTCGTGCTCCTGGTTCGAGGGCCCGCTCCCGCCGCAAAGCGCGGATCGTCGCTTCGATCGGCGCGTCGGTCGCGAGTGTGATGACGATGCCACTGATCGGCATTGGGATATCCTTCCGGGCGCTCCCGCGGCCCGGCCTGATTATAGTGGAAATCCGGACCCACAGTTCTTGAATTGCATCGCCGGGGAGGGTATCGTCGCCGACCGCCGCGATCAAGCCGGGAGGCCCGGGTAGGGGCCGGAAGTCCCGTCGCGGCGTTCGGACATCAACCGGAGAGGCGCGTTGGTGATCAAGCACACCGGGTTTTTGCTGGTCGGACTGGGAGCTGCGATTGCGGCCGTCGCGCTCTCGCCGGGCACGGCGGACAAGCCCGGCGCGGAGGTTGCGCCGCCCGCGTCGGCGCCGCCGGTCGCGCCTGCCCGTTTCGCCGATCAGATTCGACGGCCGGACGGTCCGCCACGGATCGAGTTCGGTCACCCTGGCGCGCCGGATTTCTCGGTGTCATGCGCGTTGTGTCATTCCCTGAGGGCGCCCAACTCCGAAAATCGCTCATCGGCGGACCTCGACGAGTTTCATCAACATCTGCGGTTTTCGCATGGCGATCTCAGCTGCCTGTCATGCCACAACCCGGATGACTACGACACGCTCAAGCTGGCGGATCAGCGACCCGTGCCATACCGCGAGGTCATGACGCTTTGCGGTCAATGTCATGGACCCCAGCTCCGCGACTACGCGCACGGCGCCCACGGCGGGATGCTCGGTTACTGGGATCGCAGCCGGGGACCGCGCATCCGGGCGAACTGCGTCGATTGTCACGACCCGCATGCGCCGGCGTTTCCGCGCATGTATCCTACTTTCAAGCCGCGCGATCGGTTTCTTTCGCCGGCTCCCCGCGACGCAGGAGGCGGACATGAGTAACCAGCCCGACCCGCCACGTTCGATGTCGCTGCCGGTGATCGGCGCCGTGTCGCGCCGCACGGCGATCAAGGGCCTGGGGGCGACGCTCGGAGCGGCGGCGTTTCTGACAGCGATTTCGCCCTTGCGCAAGCTGGGGGAGGACTTGACGGCCGAGGAGTTCATGCAGCGGCATTACAAGGAACTGACGCCGGAGGAGAAGGCGGACGTGCTGCGTCGATTGGAGCGCGACACGGCCCGTGAGTATGGGGCGGAGGTGTCGATCGAAGACCATCGGCCGACGCCCGGCGCCAAGTTCGTGTACGCGATCAATCTCAGTCTGTGCAATGGCAACGGCGCGTGCGTTGAGGCCTGTCACCGGGAGAACAACCACGACCGCGACACGAACCAGTCATACATTCGCGTGCTCGAAATGACCAAGGGCAGCATGGATATGGAGAAGGGCAACACGACTTATGAGCGCCCGTCGGCGGCCAATGACAAGTTCTACATGCCCGTGCAGTGCCAGCAATGCGATGAGCCGCCGTGTGTCGATGTCTGTCCGGTAGAGGCGACATGGAAAGAAGACGATGGGATTGTCGTGGTTGACTACAACTGGTGTATCGGTTGTCGCTATTGCGAAGCGGCCTGTCCGTATCATGCGCGTCGTTTCAACTGGAAGAAACCCCATGTGCCGGCCAACGAGGTCAATCCGGATCAGGGCTATTTGAGCAATCGGATTCGGCCGCAGGGGGTCGTGGAGAAGTGCCACTACTGCCTGCACCGCACGCGCAAAGGGCGCGCGCCGGCGTGCCTGGAGGCGTGTCCGACCGGAGCGCGGGTGTTCGGCAACATTCTCGATCCGGAGTCCGATATCCGATGGATACTCGAACACAAGCGTGTGTATGTTCTGAAAGAGGAACTCGGAACGAAGCCCGCGTTCTTTTATTTTTTTGACGCGTGATTACGTGACACGACCTTTGTTTGATACGCGTGCGGTCTACTTCACGTCCTTGGCGGCGCAATGTCCGGTCGTGGCGGACGCCGTGGTGAGCAAGGCGCTGTGGCGGGCGGGGAGCACTCGCCAGACCTTGTTCGCAATGGACACCGGGCAGGAGCTCAGCGAGCACTCCGCGCCGTTTGCGGCGACAATTCACGTCCTTGACGGACGGCTGGAGGTGCGCATCGCCGAGAACACGCATGAGATGAGACGCGATGACTGGCTGATGATGCCGGCGAGGGCGCCGCATGGGCTGGTCGCGCGCGCGCCCACTCGATTCCTGCTGACATTGGTCACGGAGGACGGGCCGAATGAATGATCAGCCGCGGCCGAGAGAAGTCCCGGAATCGCACTGGGTGAGCTATCCGCGGTTTCTGTGGCGGTCGATTGGGCTGTCGACGGAGGGCGGCGCGGCCTTCTACACCTGGATGTTCGCGCTGACTGCGGTGTTTCTGGTCGGCGCCAACGCGTGGGCGAACCAGGTGACGCGCGGCATGATCACGACCCACATGACCGACCATGTGAGTTGGGGCCTGTACATCGCCAACTTCACGTTCATGGTCGGCGTGGCGGCCGGTGGGGTGATGATGGTGATTCCGGCGTACCTATACCATGATCGAAAGATGCACGATGTCGTGATTATTGGTGAGCTGCTCGCGATTGCGGCGATCGTCATGTGCCTGATGTTTGTGACCGCCGATCTTGGGCGCCCGGACCGTTTCTGGCATCTGATTCCGGGAGTCGGTCGGTTCAACTTCCCGATGTCGATGTTGACCTGGGATGTGATCGTGTTGAACGGCTACCTGCTGCTGAATCTCCACATCTGCGGATATCTGCTGTACATCCGGTTTCTCGGCCGCACGCCCAACCCGCGCTGGTACGTGCCGTTCGTGATGGTCTCGATCGTGTGGGCGATCTCGATCCACACCGTCACCGCATTCCTGTATTGCGGTCTCGGCGGTCGCCCCTTTTGGAACTCGGCCCTGCTGGCGCCGCGCTTTCTCGCCTCCGCGTTTGTCTCCGGCCCGGCGTTCATCATTGTGACCCTGTTCGCGCTGCGCCGTTTTGCTGGCGTGTCAGTGCCCGATCGGCCGATCCAGACGCTGGTGAAGATCGTGCGAATCACAATCCTGATCAATTTGCTCATGGTCGTATCGGAGCTGTTCACAGAGTTCTACACCGGCGGCGCCCACACCAGCGCGGCCCACTATCTCTTCTTCGGGCTGCACGGATTCACCGGGCTCGTTCCATGGATTTGGACAGCGATTATCTGCAACATTCTCGCCGCAATTCTGTTCTTGCATCCGACGGCCCTGTCGCAGGCCCCGGTCGTAGTCGGCGCGTGCGTGCTGGCGTTTGTCGGCGCGTGGATAGAGAAAGGAATGGGCTTGATTATTCCGGGGTTTATCCCGAGCACGCTTCACGAGATTGTCGAGTACGCGCCAAGTATGATCGAGTGGAAAGTGACCGCCGGGATCTGGGCGTTCGGGTTGATGGTGTATACAGTCGCGCTAAAAGTCGCGGCGCCGATTATTTCCAGCGATGTAGCGCGGCCGGAGTAACGTCGGTTGCGCATTGGGAGACCTGCACAGCGTGTACAACCGCACCACCCGCACGGCGTTCGCCGCCGTCAGCGCACTTGCCGAGGCTTATGACGGGGGATCGAGCCGCCTCTCGGCGGTCGAGATCGCGCGGCGGCGTGGGCTTCAGCTTCCGTTTGTCGCCAAAGTTCTGACTTCCCTCTCGCAGTCGGGACTGGTCCAAGGCATGCGCGGTCCCGGCGGCGGATTCACGCTGACGATGGCGCCAAGCAAGATTCGTCTCATCGACGTCTTTCGCGTTTTTGAACCACTCGCGCAGCAGGACGCCTGTCCTTTCGGCGGCGGGGTGTGCGGGGCACGGAGCAAGTGCCCCTTACACGATCAGTTCGCTGAGGTGCGCGAATCGATCAGCGCGATTCTGCACGACACAACGTTTGAGGCGTTTCACGGCGGACGCGCCTGAATCCAGTGTCTCGCAGGGCCTGTCGGGGCGACGCGCAAGGGCGATCGCCCGTCACTTGTCGGCCTCGGAAACGGGTGCGCGCGGAACGAGTCACTGCCGACCAGCCGGTTCCTGCGACGGCCACGGGCTGACTAACGCGCTGACGGGCGTACCCGCGTCGCGCAATTGCCGACGAAGGTTATGTTCGCTCGATATCGTACCACAAAGCGACATTGAAGTTCGCAATGCGCTAAACGAAGCCGGCGCGATGCCATAGAGGTGCGTTCGCCGGTGCCCAATCTCCCGTTGTGCACCAATCGCCCCAGCCCCCAACCCACCGCCCTCACGTCAGCCCTTTGACGGAACGCGGTTCTAACTCGCGCAGTCCCGTGGCGTAAGAACCGCCGCGATGTCCCGCTTGCACGCGCGCTTGCCTGATCGCGCCCGCCGCCCGCGCATCTCGGTGTCCACGGCGCGCTGATCTCATCAATCTCACACGCCAATAAGCGACACCATCCGCCAGCCCCGCCAATAACCAGCGCGGGCGGCGCTTTCGCGTGTCCGATCGGCGGATTGCGATGCATAGTAGGGGGGTGGCGTCGCAGATGCCGATGCGCCTGTTTTTCGCAACGCAAACCTTGGCGCCAAAACCGCCAAAACCGACAAAAGCCCCCCAACCCGACACGGAGGTCGAACGATGCAAGCCGAATTGAACGTCGAACTGCGCCCGATCGAGACCATCAAGCCCTACCCCGGCAATCCGCGGCGGAACGACAACGCCGTCGAGGCTGTCGCGAAGTCGCTGCGCGAGTTCGGCTTCCGCCAGCCGATCGTTGTCGACGCCGAGGGCGTGATCATCGTCGGCCACACGCGCTACAAGGCCGCCCAGCAACTTGGTCTGACGCAAATTCCGGTGCACGTCGCCGATCTGCCGGCGGACAAGGCCAAGGCGTATCGCATCGCCGACAACGCGACCGGGGCGATCGCGACCTGGGACCTCGAA
>CAZGTH010000020.1:0-79213 GCA_964528455.1 uncultured Planctomycetales bacterium
CGGGAATGACGGAAGTGGCGCCCATTCTGTTTCGTCACCCCCGCGCAGGCGGGGGCCCACGGCCTGCAAAGGCCCCAACCCCCTGCAGCGCAAGCGTCGCAAGAAACGGCAGGAACATCGCCGCGCCCACCCATTCCGGCGCCACCCATTCGCCCGTCACCTCGCGCGCGTGCGTCGCCTCCAGCGTCAGCCACATCAGCCCGATCAACACCAGCCACGCCCAGGATCGCCGGCCGCACAACGCCGGCAGCAGCCACGTCAGATACCACGGGTGAATCGTCGGCGACAGCACGATCAGCGGTCCGATCGCCAGCAGCTGCGCCTGATCCGCCCGCACGCGCGGCCGCATCGTCAGCAGCAGCGCGCCGGCGACGATCATCAACGTCAGCGCCGACGCGACTTCCGCCCCGAACCACGAGCGCAACACCTGTCGCGGATAATCAAACACATGCAGGTCGCTCAGAAATCCGCGCAATGGCGCCAGCATCTCCGTCCCCGCGTCGGCATAGAACCACGCCGGCGTCAACGCGACCACCGCCGCCGCGCTCAGCCCGGCCAGCACGCGCGCCACTTTCGCGGACAACGCTTCACGCACGATGTCGTCGCCCGATTCCGCGCCGCCGCGCCACAACCGCGCGATCAGCCACGGCCCCAAGACGAGCGGCGCGAGCTTCACGCCGACCGCCAGCCCCCACCAGGCGCCCGCCGCCGCCGCGTGGCCCGCTGAGCGCCGCGATGTTTCCAGCGTCAACAACACGCCGGCAAGGCCGAGCACCAGCAGCGCGTCAAAGTGCGCTTCGTGCGCAAAGGCCCACAATGTCAGCGGCGAGAGCGCATAGACCAGCACCCAGCGCGCGTCCGCGCCGCGCCGTCGCAACCAGCGCGCCAGCAGCACAATCGCCAGCAGGTCACAGGCGACAAACGCCGACTTGAACATCAGCGGCGTCGCGCTGATCGCCGCCAGCCCGGTGAAGACCAGCTCCGTCAGGGGCGGATAGATCGCCCGAAAGTCGGGATGGTTGATTTGCGGCCAGCTTTTCTCGCGCATCCCCGCCAGATCGACGTGATCCGGCGCCTTGAGATACGGGTTCTCGCCCGCGAGGCGGACGCGCCCTTCCCATACATAGCGGTACACATCATCGCTGACAGCGGCGGGAAGCAGCGCGACGCGCAGCGCCACGGCGACAATCATGATCGCTGTCAGCGTTGGGAACGACGCAGCGCCGGCGGCGCGCAGCGCGCGAAACCGCCAGATCAGAAACAGCCATGCCGCAAATGCGATCGCGAGGCCGATTTCGCGCGTGCGCGCCAGCGACAACTGCGGAAACGCGACATACGCCGTCAGCGGGCAGGCGAACAGCAGCCCGAGCGCGATCCATGCGGACCGCGGTCCGGGCCTCACGGGGCGATCCGCGCGTCGGGCCCGCAAACCGGATTGCCCTCTGCCGGAGGCGGTGCGGAGACGCTCAGCCAGCGCGGCCAAAGTGACCGCAGCCACAGCCGCGCCCGTTGTGGCATCGAGCCGAACCCCATCGCCCAGAATCCGGCCGTGAACAGCAACAGAAACGCGCCCGAGATCGGCCGCCCCATACTGGCCGCGATCGCCCACTGCGCCGCGCACCACGCGCCGAGCAGGATTTCAAGCGCCCAGATGTGCGAACGCGCCGCCCGATACGGCGTGGTCGCGCGGCGCGCGCCGGCGCTGCCGGACTTTGGTGTGCGGACAAACTCGCCGCCGCGCGTCACCCAACCCGCGATTACCGCCAGTCCGTTGTTTAGCGACAGGCCAAAACCGACCGTGATCAGACCCAGCAGCGTCGCCGGCGACGGGTATCGCCCGGTCAGGCGCCGCCGCGCGAGCATGTACGTGAGCGACGGGCCGACCGCGGCGATCACCACCAGCAGCGACGCGGCGCCAAACCAGGCGGTGCGGAGGTCAGGATCGCCCAGCCACAGCAGCGGCTGACCGACAACGCCCATCAGCAGCATCCACAGATTGACCGAATAGCCGAGCAGATGGAACGTCGCTTCGACCTTCGTGCTGAGCGGCCGCCGGCTGCGCCAGACGCGGCCGAGGAGTTTGCGGGCGGTCTGGATCGAACCGGTCGCCCAGCGCCGCTGCTGCGCCTTGAGCGCATCGACATCGGCGGGAATTTCCGCGGGCGCTTCCTCGTCCAGATGAAAAACAATCTTCCAGCCGGCGAGCTGCGCGCGATAGGAGAGATCGAGGTCTTCGGTGACGGTGTCCCCCGACCAGCCGCCGACATTCGGCGCCTCGATCGCGGCGCGGCGCCACAGACCGGCGGTGCCGTTGAAGTTCAACAGCAGGTCGTTCCAGGCGCGGGCCGGTTGCTCGACCGCAAAGTGCCCGTCCATACCGAGCGCGACGGCCTGCGTGATCCACGTTTCGTTCTGGTTCAAATGCCCCCAGCGTCCCTGTGCGCAGCCGATGTGCTCATCCGCCAGCGCCAGTGGAATCATGTTGCGCAGAAACATCGGGTTGGGCAGAAAGTCGGCGTCAAAGATGGCGATAAACTCGCCGCGGGCGGTCGTCAGGCCGTGAGCCAGGGCGCCCGCTTTGTAATGCGCCCGATCGGCGCGGCGGACGACCTTGATGTCCACGCCGCGGGCGCGCCAGCGCTCGACGGCTTTGTCGATCACGTCGCGCGTGCCGTCGGTGCTGTCATCGAGAACCTGAATCTCATGCCGATCGCGTGGATAGTCCATCGTCGCGACGGCGTCGATCAGACGCTCGACGACCGAGAGCTCGTTGTAGACCGGCAGTTGGGTGGTGACGATCGGCCAGTCAGCGTCCGTCGCGCGGCGCTGAAACGCGGCAATCGTCTCGCGTTGCCGCGCGGGCACGCCGGGGCGGCGCCGCGCCAGCCACAGCAGCACGTACATATGCGCCCCGAAGATCCCGGGCAGGATCATCAGCGTGACGAAAAAAATCAGCGCGGTCGTCTGAAGGGTCTCGATCGTCCACGTCCCTGACAAAAAAGGCCAAAGACGCGCGGCGGCGCCATGCAGGTCACACCGTCGCGCGGCGGGACCTCTACTGCCGCCCGGGCGTTTTCGGCGCCCCTGTCCGCTTCCCGGCCGGAGCGGCGGCGGTCTCCGCCGAATCAGCCGACGGCGTCGTCGCAAGCGTCGCGGCCTCTGCCCGCTGCTTGCGCGTCGGCAGGCGGTTCAGGTCGTCCTTGAGCTGATCAAAGTAACGGTCGACGGTCGTGTTCATGCGATCCAACAGCTTCTGGGCCTCGGCTTTCTCTTCCGGCGTCTCGGCGGCCTTCAACGCGGCCTCGGCCTCGACGCGGCGCGTGGCGGACTTCCGCATGTAGCGCTCGCGACTGTCCTGCGCCTTCTTGAGGTGCAGCATCGCCTTCTGCCGCTGCTCGTCATTGAGCTTGTAGCGCGCGATGAATTCGTCGGTGTACTGTGCCCACGCGTCCTTCGGCTTGGCGGGCGCCGTCGTTCCGCTCTTCGCCAATGGCGCGTCATCGCCACTCAGCGGCTGACCGCCAGCGTCCGAGCCGGCGGCTGGAGCAGCCCCACCGGAAAGCTCAACCAGCTTGTCCTGCTTGGCTTTTTCCATCTCTTCTCGCCGCTTCTCTTCTTCCTCGCGTTCTCTATCGCGTCGCGCCGCGCGATCCGGAATCCACTCGGTCTCCGGGTCATAGCCGCCGTCGGCCCAGATCGCGACCTTGTTGTTGACCATCGCGATGCCGGTATTGAACGCGGCGAGTTCGCCCTCGAGCTGAATCACCTGGTCGTCGGTCCAGAATTCGCGGAAGTCGTCGCTCATGGTGTTTACGACACCCTTGAAGTCGTTGATCAGCGGCAGCGCGCGCTGCGACCAGACCGCGACGGCGTTCGGCTCCGGCGCTTCGCCGGAAAGCTGCGCCTCGAAGAACTGGTTCATCAGCGTCTGAATTTCGGCGCGGTTCTCGTTGAGCCACTGCGGCACGCGCTCTTTGATCGCCGCCCGCGTTTCGTACATCTGCTCATCATCGAGCTCGTAATGATCGGCCATCTCTTCCGTCATGCGGTCGATCGCCAAGTCGATCATGACCTGCGTCGGCCAGAACCCGGCCTGCGGAACTTCGGCCTTCCAGCGCTCAGGCTCATCCTGCGCCAGCGCGGGCGCAGCCGCCGTCAGACCCGCAATTACCAGCATCCATCCGACGCGCTTCACGTCTCGCATGGGGGGCTCTCCAAAGAAGGCATGTTCACAACAGTATACGACGTTCGTATTCGCGCGAAAACCCGATCCATTCGGGCGGACCCGGCTTTGCCGTGGTTGTGGCCGCGCATCAGCCACACCCACAATTGAAATCTACCCACAAATCGGGTCTCGGCGCCAATGTCGGTCTTCCGCCTTTTTCGGCCCGGACGCCCACCAGCGGCGGAATCCCGACGTTTCGCCGTTTCGCTAGAATCGCCGCCATGCCCGGCATTCTCGACCGCATCGTCGCTCGCGTCGCCTATATCCACGCGCGAAATGTCTTTGGCGGCTTCGCCCGCTCGCTGAATCAAGTGGACGCGGCGCAGCTCGCCGCGCTCCGCCAGGCCTTGGCGGTGGTCCGCGGCGGCGAGTGGGCCCGGCAGCGCGGATTGAACAGCGTCAAGTCGCTGGCGGACCTCCGCCGGGCGACGCCGCTGCAGACGTATGAAGATATCCGCGGAATGATCGACCGTGTGGCGGACGGCGACACGCAGGCGCTGTTCTCGCCCGGGCAGCGCATCCACATGTTCGCCATGAGCAGCGGCACCGCCTCTCGCCCGAAACGCGTGCCCGTTCCGACCGCCTTTATTAATGACTATCGCCGCGGCTGGAACACGTTCGGCGTCAAGATGCTGACCGACCACCGCGACGCGATCCTGCGCGGCATTTTTCAGAGCAGCGGGCGGTTCGACGAAACGCGTTCCGCCGCCGGAATCCCGTGCGGGGCCATCACCGGCCTGATGGCCCGCATGCAGAAAGGTATCGTGCGGCGGCACTATGTCGCCCCCGCCGAACTCGCCTATGTCGGTGATGTGCGCGATCGGCAGTACGCCCAGATGCGTTTCGCCATCGCCCGTGATGTGGCGTTCGCCGTCACCGCGAATCCATCGACACTGATCAACCTGGCGCGCCTGGCGAACGAAGAATCGGAGCGCCTGATCCGCGATATCCGCAACGGCGCGCTGACGCCGCCCGGGGGGGCCATCGAGTTGTCGGCCAAAGCCCGGGCTGCGCTGACGCCGAACCCTGAGCGCGCCCGCGCACTGGAGTCATTGCGGGAGGCCCACGGTCGCCTGGCGCCGCGCGACTACTGGCGGCTGTCATTCGTCGCCTGCTGGACCGGCGGCACGATGGGACATTACCTGCCGCGCCTCGCGGAGTGGTGGGGCGCCATTCCGGTCCGCGACATCGGCCTGCTGGCGAGCGAGGGCCGCGTAACGATTCCGGTGGATGACGACACCGCCGCCGGGGCCCTCGATGTCCGCTCCGGGGTTTTCGAGTTCATCCCCGTCGAGGAGTTTGAGGCGCCGAGCCCGGGAACGCTCACGGCCCGGGAGTTGAAGGTCGGGCGTGAGTACGCGGTCGTCGTTTCCAACACAACCGGCCTGATCCGTTACCGACTCGATGACATCGTGCGGGTCGAGGGCTGGGCCGGTCAGGCGCCGCTGCTCCGTTTCATGCGACGCGGGGGCGGCGTTTCCTCGCTCGCGGGCGAAAAGCTGACCGAAAGCCAAGTGGTCAGCGCGATGTCGAGCGCCTGCGAGCGGCTCGGTATCAGCGGGGTTGAGTATGTGATGGCCCCGCAATGGGGCGATCCGCCATACTACGAACTGCGCGCGGTCACGCCGCGCGCGTCGGAAGTCGCCCTGGCCGTCGACGAAGAGCTCGGCCGCCAGAATGACGAGTACTCGTCGCGTCGAAAGACTGCCCGCCTTGGGCCGGTTCGCTGTATATGCCTTCAGGAAAAAGACTTGCGCACGTTCGACGCGGCGCTGGTCGCGGCCCGCGGATCCGCGCCGGAACAGTACAAGCGCCCCTGCCTGCTGTTATCCCCTGAGATTCTCCCCAGAATTTCTCCCAGCGAGGATCATGCGGTAAGTCCGAGAGATTGAACAACATACCAACAGCCGCTGACCGGTATTTTATCTATTTTACCAAAATCGCCCCAAATTCGTTTGACTATGCCTCCGCATGTGGTAAATTGAACAAGTCATCCGCCGGATCGGTGGATTACCCAGACTAACATTAAGGGCGCTGACTCGATGCCGCGACAAGGACGTCTCGGCCGAGACCGGTACCCGTCTAACCACTGCCACGGAGGAGCAGCATGGCGACAGCAGCCAAGGGGCGGAAGGCGACCGTTGATATGGACGCCGTCTGGAAGCGCTTTCGACGCACACGCTCGGTCGAACTCCGCAATCAACTGATCGAACACTACATGCCGCTGGTGATTAAGCTGGCGGAGATCATGTCTCGCCGCCTGTGGCCGCGGGTCACCGCAGATGAACTTTCCAGCGCCGGTTTTGACGGCCTGATTTCCGCCGTCAGCGGGTTTGACCCCGCCCGTGGTGTGAAATTCGAGACTTACTGTCGGCAGCGGATCGTCGGCGCGATCCGCGACTGGCAGCGGGAAATCGATCCGCTGGGCCGCAGCGGCCGCACGTTTGAACGCCGCCTGACCGCCATCGAAGACGAGTTCCACGCGGTCAACGGCCGCTCGGCGACCAACCGCGAACTCGCGGCGCGGATGGAATTGCCGCTGCCGAAGTTCGCCAAGATGCGCAAAACCGTGACGGCGTCGCATTGCGTGCCGCTGGACGGCTCCACGGAGCGAAACGAAGAATCCCGCAATTCGGTCATCTCCCCGGCCGACCCCGGCCCGAGCCCGGTTGACCACACCGAACGCGAATTGATCCGCGACTATTTGACGCGCGGCCTCAAAGAGCAGGACCGCCTGATCATCACGCTGTACTACTACGAGAAGCTGACGATGTCCGAGATCGGCTCGGTGCTGGGCGTGAGCGAATCGCGCGTGTGCCAGCGGCATGCCGAGATTGTCGAGCAGATGCGGGTGCGCTTCGCGCATCAGACGTGCGACCTGGTCGCCTAAGCCAGACCAAGTCGCACTTTACAAAGCAGCACGGGAGTTGACGCAAGTCCCGCATTCATAACTCAGCTTTCAGCAGGCTCCCCAGCGACGACCCGCACGCACACGCGTTTCGGGTCGTCGCATTTTTTTTTCGACAAGGCGACTCCCGCGTCGTCTGAGGTACAGCCCTCTGGCGGCTTGCGCGGCGGCCGTCCGATATCCCGGATCATTCCTGGTTCTTGTTTGAACCGATCCCAATCCGCTTCACGCTTCGTGCGTGGGGGTCGGCCGGGCGGGGTCTCATAAATATTGAGGAATTCGCGAGATTCCGCCCCTTAGGATGGATGGAGCCACTGACAAGGAGACGTGAATTGACGCGAACCGGACTCATCGCGGGACTCAGCGGGCCTGACCACCGCCGCGGCGCTACTGGTCGCGCGGACCAGAACGACGGGGAGTGCGTGGCGATGCAAGGGATCGGAAAGACGAGAATTTCCGTGTTGTTCGCAATCGTAACCCTCGCCGGGTCGGCGCAAGCCGCGCCGTTCACGATCGCCTATGAGGGCACCGATTTTCCGGAGAACGAGGGATGGACGCGGCGCACGACGGGTGGCGGCGCCGTTCGGAGCATTGTGGATGGCAGCCTTGTACTGGACGGACGCGAGGACGTTCTGATTTCCGACACATACACGCGCCGGGATCAGAGCATTCAGTTGGAACCCGGAGAGACATTCTTCGCCGAATGGCGCTTCTCGCTCGACGAGCATGTAGGGCCGACTGGAGACGCGTTCGTCACGATAACAACCGACGATGGCCGCTGGGCCTCAATCATCATTTCGCCCACAGAAGTCGAGTTCAGATTACAGAGAGAGCGGATTGACTTCTCAATGGCGGGCCTCACGACATTCACATTGTACTCCACTGACTTTGAGAGGTTCGATCTACTTGCAAACGGCCACTTCATCTTTGAAGGTCAGTTTCGGCCCTTGATCGGGCTCGGGCCTCGCATCGCTTGGGGCGACGGAACCCAAGGAACGAGTTCGATCAGTCGGTGGGACTATTTTCGATTCGGTGTGATCCCCGAGCCCACAAGCTGGCTTTGCTGGTCGGTTTTGTGGCTCAGTTTAACCTCTAGGAGACAGACCTCATGAACGTGTTTAGGACGATCACCGCACTCATCGCTACCGCAGCCTTGTTACCGCAAGTGGGCGCCCAAGTACAATCGTGCGCATGCGGGGATGGCATTGCGGGGCAGGACTTCACGATTACTGACGGCCTGATCGAGATTCTGACCGGAAACGGAAACGACTACCAGTTCTTCTCAGAGGAGCCCAATGGTTCCCCGGGCGACATCACCGATATTGTGATCTCGGCCAACGCCACTGGCAATTTCTCGATCACCATCGACCACAACCAGGTGACCGATCCGACGAAACCGGGGGCGCGTGACCTCTTCACCGCCAACCTGCGCTACGCTGACCCGAACGATGGCGTGGTCACGGTCGCGGGCATTGAATAGTCGGAGCCGATCGTGATGTCGCCGCCGACGCTGGCGCGGAATCAACCGCAGCTTTCGCGGCGACATTGTGATCAATGGCGACATGACCGGAGACATTTCGCTCGACAATCGACTGTCGGGTTCAATCACGGTCGATGGCGATTTCACCGGTACGTTGACCACCGACAACCGCGTCGATGGTTGGATCGACATCGGCGGCGACCTGAAGACCCCGGGACAGATCAGTATCACCGGGGATGTCGTGCGAACCGATATTGATGAACCGCCGACAATCCGTGTGCGCGGATCGGTGCTTCGCGGGACTGCGCCGTTTGGGCCGGTGATTGAGGTGCTGTCCGCCTCCTCCGATATGCAGGGATCGATCGCCATTGATGGGTCGTTTCAAAACGCGGCTCCGAACGACGTGGAAGTCGTCTCGCGCCCGTTTGACAGTTCGGCGGGCCTTCCGTTTTTCACGGTTGACTACGACGGTTGGGACGCGAACGACTCATGGCCGACCGTAGGCGGAACCGGCGCCGACAGTGGCGGGACGTTTGAGATTCGTCCGAGCGCCGGCGCGTCAACGCTGTTTACCGGCAACGACCCGGACGAGCGCGTATATGAGATCACCGCCTGCTTCGGCGACATGAACAACGACGGGTTTGCCGACGCGGACGATGTCGATCCGTTGGATCGGGCCCGACCTGATCCCGACTTTGACTGTTACATCGAACTGTTTCCCGGGCTGAAGGAAAGCGTTCACTATCACGGCGATCTAAGCAATGACGGCGCGATTTCATGCATTGATGTCGAATGGCACGAGTATCTACGCGACGTGCGCGGATACGATCTTTGCTGCTTCACCGAGCGGTCACAGATCGCGATCGCGCGAATCGATGTGAACTTTGACGGCGTGATCGACCTGGCTGACCTCGCCGGCCTGCTCTCGGCGTTTGGGACAGATGAGAGCAATCCCGCATACGACCTGCTCTACGATACGACCGCGGCTGACTGCGCCGCGGTCTCCGCCTGTAACAACGAAGGCGAAGAAGACCCGAACGAATCCGTCGATCTCGCTGATCTGGCGGGACTTCTCGCCGTGTTTGGCAACTCGCAATCAACCTGCGATGCCAATGGTGGGCCGGGGGGCGGCGGTGGTGGTGGCGCCGGTTTCGGCGGAAGCCCGATCACGCTCTCCGTTTCCGCGTTCGACACGAGCGGCTACTCCGGCTCAGGCTTCGAGGGTGAAGATGAACACTTCGTGTTCGATCTGATCATCGAGGTCGATCAATCGTCGGACGACTGGACCGCCGGCGGCGCCTATGTGACCGCCGAGAACAAGGCCGCGCTGCGCATCGCGCCGTACAACCCGAGCGACCCCAACAGCGCGCCCGAGCCGACCGGGTCGGGTGAGCCGAACAAGTATGTCTGCTTCGTAGGCGTGCCGAAGGCCGTCAACGTCGCGGGACGCTTCACCACTCCGGGCGCAAGTTACGCGGGTGGGTACGACACGCCATCGACGCTGACCTACACGACCGCCGCGCTGGATATGGGCTGGTATCACCTGTCCGGCACATCGAATGACGGACCCGCGGCGATCGCCCGCGTAGTCATCGACGTGAGCGGCGTTGCCGGCGCTGACACCAGCGGCGGCTTTGGATCGGTCTACTTCTCACAGTCCGGCCCCACCTCCGGCGGAGATATCAAGGTGGCCGATTTCAGTTCCGCGGCGTCGGTGTCCTCGACGGAGGAAGCACTCTATCAGCACAACGGCGCCTTCTATGTGACCGACTAGCTCGCCAAGGCATCGCGAGACAGCTCGCACAGGCGCGCGGCCCCGGCAAACGCTGGGGTCGCCTGTTTTTTGGGCACGGTCCCCGAGGCGCTGCGTTTTTTTCTTCGACCGGCGCCCGCGCCGCGATGATTCCACAACCGCGGTAAGATTGGACGCGGGTGAACCGGCGCGGGGCGGCTGACGAACAATTCACGTCGGCGTAACGATTTCGTCCGCTCCGATTGCTTAGATGATGGCAGCGCGCGGCGCTGATTTTGAAACGCGCTTTCGGGAGACGCCCTATGGCGAGTCGATTCTTGAACAACACAAAAACCGCGATGCTGCTCGGCGGCCTGATGGGGTTGTGCCTGCTGGTGGGCTACGCCCTGGGCGGGCGCCAGGGGCTCTTTGTCGGGCTGCTCTTCGGCGGCGTCGGCAACATCGTTTCGTTCTTCTTCTCGGACAAAATCGCGATGACCGCGATGGGCGGGCGCGAGATGCGCCGTGAAGATCTGCCGTGGCTGTTTGAGATGGTCGAGCGCCTGACGCAGCGGGCCGGACTGCCGATGCCGCGCGTCTACCTATGCCCGCAAGCGGCGCCCAACGCGTTCGCCACCGGCCGCGGCCCAAGCCACGCGGCGATCGGTGTCACGCGCGGCATGCTGGAGTTCCCGCGCGAAGAACTTGAAGGCGTGCTGGCCCACGAACTCGGCCACGTGAAGCACCGCGACATGCTGATTTCGACGATCGCCGCCGTGATGGCGGGCGTGATCAGCTACGCCGGCTACATGTTTATGTTCTTCGGCGGCGGCGGGGACAGTCGCAACAACCCGTTCGGCGCGATCGGGGCGCTGCTGATGCTGCTGCTGGCTCCGCTGGCGGCGGGGTTGATCAAAATGGCGATCTCGCGGCAGCGCGAATTCGCGGCGGACAGTTTTGGCGGCGAGCTGAGCGGCGACCCGCTGAAACTGGCCAACGCGCTCGCCCGCCTGCAGAACGGCAACAACCGCGTGCCGACGAACACGAATCCGGCGTTTCACGGGTTGTACATCATGCAGCCGCTGATGCGCGACAAGCTGGCGTCGTTGTTCAGTTCGCACCCGCCGACAGAAGCGCGCATCGCGGCGCTGCGCGCCCAGGCGCAGCGGATGCGCGGATAGCCGGCGCGCCAGGTGAGGTCGTCGGCTGACGCTTGCCCGGAGCAGATTCCCCGGCGTAACGGAGTGATGCGGCAAGCCGCATCCGACTTTCGTCGCGCTCAGGTTTGGACGGCATTGAAACCTGACCGGGCCGGTCCGTCGCTCACACCGCCTTGTCCGGGTTCGCCCACACGGCGTGTTTGTCGGGCGTGATCGCGCGGCCCGCGCGGTGGGCGACGACCTGCGTCAGTTCCGCGCCGAAGAAGAAGATGATCGCGGAATAATAAATCCACACGACCAGCATCACCATCGAACCCGCCGCGCCATAGGCCGCCCATTGGGCGCTGAAGCCGAAGTAGACCCACAGCAGCAGTTTGCCGACGGAGAACAGGGCGCTGGTGACAAACGCGCCGAACCAGGTGTGGCGCCAGGCGATCCGCACATCCGGCAGCGCCCGATACACCGCGGCGAACAACAGCGAATAAACGACCAGCGACGTCATGAAGTTCAGCCACCACCATACCGCGTCTCCGCCCGGCAACGCGTCCCCGGCCGCCCGCAGCACGGCGGTCATCGTGCCGCTGACCAGCACGGACGCGATCAGCAGCAGCCCGAGCAGCAGCGCCGTGAAGACGGCGATCAGCCGCCGGCGCACCCAACTCCAGAGATGTCCGTACTTCGTGCGAACACCCCAGACGAGATTCATCGAGGCCTGCAACTGCCCGAACAGCACGCTCGCCGACAGCACCAGCGCGCCGACGCTGATCAGCCCGGCCCCGGTGCGCAGGTCCGGGCGCTGGCTGGCGCTGTTGGCGATCATCTGAATCGCACCGCCGACACGCGACCCGACCGCGCGTGTCAACCACGCGACCAGATCTTCCTGCGCCCCGGCGCCGAGCAGCCCCGCCACCCAGACCAGCAGGACGAGAATCGGCCCGATCGACAGAATCGCGTAAAACGCGACCGCCGCCGCCAGCGTCATTGCCCGGTCTTCGGCAAAGGCGTGACTCGTCTCGCGCAGCACGCGCCACGTTTCTCGAACAGCGCGGTTCAGGGCGCATCCCCCTGTTGACGGACATGGCGGCGCGACGTTCGCGCCCAGTGGCATCGTAGCACCCGCGCGGCGTGATGTATTGAAGGCTGTGCCAGGTGGGGATGGGCGGGCCTGTCCCCTGCCGGACAAGGCGCTACCCCGAGCCGCGCCCCGCCAAACCGCGACGCGGGCGATCAGGACGGTTTGCGAAACAGATAGAGCCCGAAACCGAGTGTGTCGCGCCCCCATGCGAGGTACGCTGTTCGCCAGCGCCGGATGCGCTCCAGGCGGGCCGGCGTATCGGGGTCATCCGGATGCTGGGACGCGTGGGCTTCAATGCTCGCCGAGTATCGCCACTCGTACTCATCCCAGTCGTCGTCACTGGCGGTGCAGGCCCAGATCGGGATCAGGCCCTTGTCCACGGCGCGCTGGACATTATTGGCGTGCGTCGTCAATTCCGATTCGCTTCCGCCAAGGGCTTCGAGGTACTCGCGGCTCGGCGGCTGTTTCCAGTAGCCCTCCCCGATGATCAACCATCCGCCGGACTCAACGCGATCCGTGAGCGTGTCCAGCGTCGCGCTGAATTCGCCGAACGCGTGTGACGCGCCGACGCACGCGGCCGCAGCGAAGCGGGCCTGCGGATGCTCGCGCACAAACACTTCCGCAGTCTGCTCGTGAACTTGCAAGCGCTCGGCCGGGATTCGACCGAGCGAGCGCCGGCGAGCCTCGTCCACAAAGCGGCGCTCAGGCTCGACCGCGGTCGCCTCGACGCCGAACCGCTCGACCAGACGGACGAGCAACTCGCATTTCCCGGCGCCGAAATCGACGACGCGCGCTGCCGCCGTGAGGTCAAGCCTGTCCAGCAAGCGCTCCACCTTGATCGCGCTGATCGGGTTGCAGTAATCGTGCGTCTGATGCGCAATGTACGAGAATTCAGCGCGATTCATATGATGCGATCAACCGACCAGGAGGTAATGTCAGCAGGCCAGCCCGACGGCTGGACCGGTCGCACTCTATGCGGTCAGGACGGTTTGAGACAGCGCGAGTCGGCCGGCCTTACTTGAACCAGCCGCGTTTCTTGCCACCACCCGCGCCGACCGTGTCGCGTTCGCGGCGGATCTGCGCGATTAGTTCCGCGTCCGGGACGGAGCCGCCGCGGAGACGGCGCAGCACGCGCAGCTTCTCGGCTTCCTCCGGCGAGAAGTCGACCGTGTCGACGCTGTCGCCGGATGAGGGTTTCTCCGCCGGCGCGTCTTTGTCGCTCGCGGCTGGCTTCGATGGCGGCGGAGGCGCGGCGGCCTTGGGCGGCGCAGCGGGCGGGGCGGGTTTCGCTTGGACCGGCGGCGCTGGCTTCGGCGCCTCGGCGGCGGGCGGCGCCTCGGCGACCGGTTCCGCGGCGTCCGGCGCGGCGATTTCATCCGCCTGATCGCCGTCCGCGGGCGCAAGGTCCGCCACGGCGGCGCCCGCGTCGACGCCGATGGCCGAGACATCGAGCGACGCGGCGACCTGCGAAAACGCCTGCTGCACTTTCATCAGCGCCTGCTGGCGTTTGGCGAGCGACTTCTCGCGGGCATCGATGTCCGCCAGGCGGGTTTCGACTTCCGCCGCCCGGGCTTCGATCTCCGCGACGCGCTGATCCGCTTCGGCGGCGCGCCGGTCCGCGTCGGCGGCGCGCCGCTCGATCTCGGCATTACGCTGCGCAAACCCACTGGCCGCTTCCGCGACGGACTGCTCGCGCTCGGCGATCACGGCGGATTGTTTCTCCAGCTCCGCGGCGCGGGCGTCAAGCGCCGCCTGCCGCTCGTCCAGTTCCTGGAGCTTTGCGCCGGCCTGCGACTGCGCATCTTCGAAGTTGTGGCGTTCGAGCGCCAACTGGTCGCGGGCGGCCTGCAACTCCTGACGCCCGGTCTCCAGCGCCTGCGTATCGGCGTCAAGCGCGGCGCGGCGGCTGTCGAGTTCCGCCTGCGTTTGTTCGAGCGCTTTGCTCCGCTCTTCGAAGCCCGCCGCCTTCTGGTTGATTTCGGATTCGCGCTGCGCGAGCTGCTCGGCCTGCGCGTCGAGGCCTTTGCGCCGCTCAGCAAGCTCCGCTTCTAGCGCCGCCAGCGTGGCTTCCTGGCCCGCCAGCTCCTCGGCCGTCGCGTTCAGGGCTTTTTCGAGCTCGCTGAATTTTCCGTTGATGTCGGAAAACTGCTGACGCAGGGAGGTCAGCGCATCGGCGGCCTTGGCCGATGTCGCGAGCGATCCGCTCGGCGCTGGTGATCCCATGCCGCCCCCTTGCTGCTCATTCCGGCGCGCCAGACGCGCCAGTGTGCGGAATGCGCGGCCGAAGCGACCGGCGCCCCTTTTCCCGCTACCGTGTGATGAAGTATTCCATATCTTCGCCCGGCGCCGGATACTGCCGAGAACGGTTGCGAACTGGCGCAGAAAACGCGTGTTCACTCCATCCGGAGCCACGAGCCGTGACCACCATTTGAGATCGGACCAAGCGATGACGCGCTTATTTCCGGACATCGGCGACCAACCCGCGAATGAAACCGACCTGCGGGCCGCGCTCCGCAGCGCGGCGGATATCGCGGCCGCCTATCTGACGAATCCGCAGCGTTACCCGGTGACGCCGCCGATCGCGCCGGGCGACGTCGCCGCCGCGTTACCGGACGCGCCGCCGGAGGGGCCGGAAACGATCGACGCCGTGCTGGCGGACTATCAGCGGTTGATCGAGCCGAACATCACCCACTGGAATCACCCGGGGTTCATGGCCTATTTCGCGATCAGCGGATCGGCGGCAGGCGTGATGGCGGAGACGCTGAGCGCGGCGCTGAACGTCAACGCCATGCTGTGGAAGTCCGGGCCGGCTCCGACGGAGCTGGAGGAGCGCGCCTGCGACTGGCTGCGCCAAATGGTCGGCCTGCCGGCGGAATTTGTCGGACACATCAATGACACCGCATCGATCGCGACGATGCTGGCGCTGGCGGCGGCGCGCGAGCGAGCGTTTCCCGACATTCGTCAGGCGGGAATGGCCGGCCGGGCCGATCTGCCGCGCATGACGGTCTATGCAAGTGAGCAGGCGCACTCATCGGTGGATAAGGCGATGGTCGCGCTGGGGCTTGGGCTGAACCAGTTGCGGCAAGTACCCACGGATGACGCGTTTCAGATGCGCCCCGGCGCGCTGCGTGAGATGCTCAGCGCGGATCGAGCGGCCGGGACGCGGCCGATCGCGGTTGTGGCGACGTTGGGCACAACGTCCACCACCAGCGTTGATCCGGTCGTGGACATCGGCGCGATCGCGCGCGAGTTCGACACGTGGCTGCATGTGGACGCGGCCTACGCCGGGCCGGCGGCGATCTCTCCGACGTATCGCCCGCTGATGCGCGGCTGGGAGCGCGCGGATTCGATTGTGCTGAATCCGCACAAGTGGATGTTCACGCCGGTGGACTGTTCGGTGACGCTGGTGCGTGATGCGCAGACATGGAAGCGGGCATTCTCGATTACGCCGGAGTATTTGAGGACTGATGACGGCGCGGCGACGAACCTGATGGACTATGGCGTGCAGCTCGGCCGACGGTTTCGGGCACTGAAGTTATGGATGGTGATTCGCGCGTTCGGCGTCAGCGGGCTGCGGGCGCATATTGAGCGGCATTGCGCACTGGCGCGCGAGTTCGCGGCGTGGATCGACGCGGACCCGCGGTTTGAGCGCTGCGCGCCTGCGCCATTCAGCCTGGTGTGCTTTCGGGCGGTCAGCGCGCGAGGAGATGTCGACGCGGCCGAAGCGGACGCGCTCAATGAGCGCCTGCTGGCGCGGATCAACCGCGACGGGTCGGTGTTCCTGTCGCATACAAAGCTCAATGGCCGCTTCACGCTGCGCATGGCGATCGGCAATCTGCGCACGGATCACGCTATGATCGCGCACGCGTGGTCGCTGATTCAGCGCTGTCGCGACGAAGTCGACGCCTGATCGCGGCATGTTCCGCGATGCCATTCGGGATACACGCGCAGCGCCCGCGAGGCGAGGCGTTGAGGAAAGGCGCGGCCTATGAGCGCGATCAATCTGCGCGCCCGGGCGCGCGTCGGAGTCGCCGCTATAATCGCAACGTGAGACTACGATCGCCCACAGCTTTTGTCCTACTCGTGGTACTCGTGAGCGCCGGGCTGGTTGCCTGGCGGGTGATGAGCGAGCGCGCCGCGGGTCTGCGGACTTCCTCCAACGAGGGCGCGAAGCGCCCTGTCCCGGTCGAAGTGGCGCCGATCGAGCGCGGCGTGATGTCGGATGTCCGTGTCCTGAGCGGCACGCTGGCGGCGTCGACGCGTTTCGACGTTTCGACTGAAATCAGCGGGCTGATTCGGCAGATCAACGTCGACCTTGGCGACGAGGTGGAGCGCGGTCAAGTCGTGGCGGTCCTGGATGACGACGAATTCGTTCAGGCTGTCGCCCATGCGACGGCCGAACTGGCGATTCGCGAGGCCGAACTGACGCGCGCAAATGTGGACCTCGACCGGGTTAACCGCGAGTTCCGGCGCGTGCAGGACCTGTTCGAGCGCGGCATCGCCTCTGACCTTGAGTTTGACGAGTTGACATCGCAGCGCGCCGCGCAGGCGGCGTCGGTCGCCCTCGCCGAAGCCCGGCTGCGCCAGGGGCGCGCCGCCCTCGAGCTCGCGAAGCTTCAGCTGGGCGATACGAGTGTGCGCGCGGCGTGGCACGGCGGTCCTGAGCGGGCGGTGGTCGCGATGCGTTATGCGGACGCGGGCGGCGCGGTGCAGGCCGGGGTCCCAATCGTCGCGATTGTCGGACTGGATTTACTCAAGGCGGTGGTCTCCGTGACAGAGGAGGACTATGCCCGCCTGCAGGTTGGGCAAGCGGCCACGCTCACGACAGACGCCCGTCCGGGCGAGACCTTTTCAGCCACGATCGAGCGGGTCGCCCCGACTTTTCAGGAGGCCTCGCGACAGGCGCGGATCGAGCTGCGCGTGGACAACCCGGATCGTCTGCTGCGCCCGGGAATGTTCGTCCGCATCCGGGTCGTGCTGCGCGAGTCGCAGGCCGACACGATCGTTCCGGCGTCGGCGATCGTGACCCGTGGCGAGCGCCGCATCGTCTTTACCGTGGACGCCGATGCAGGCGTCGCCCGCGAGCATGTGGTCGAGCTGGGGATCGTGGAAGCCGAGCGCGTACAGATCATCGGTCCGCGGCTGACCGGCGATGTCGTGGTGCTGGGGCAGCATCTGCTCGACGACGGCGCCGCGATCACAATCACCGAGTAGCCGCGAGACCTGCGACCGATGAACCTCCCCCGTTTCTGCGTCCACCGCCCGGTGACCACCACCATGCTCGCCATGATGGTGCTGGTGATCGGCGCGTTCGGGTTGCAGCGGCTTCGGACCGACCTGCTGCCGGCGGTGGAGCTCCCGACGCTGACCGTCCGGACGGACTACCGCGGCGCGAGCCCGGAGGTGATCGAGCAGCAAGTGACGCGGATCGTCGAAGAAATTGTGGCGACCGTGCCCGGCGTCGAAGAAATCACCAGCACATCCGAAGAGGGACAGAGTTCGGTCCGCGTGACGTTCGTGTGGGGGACCGAGATTGACGCCGCGGCGATTGACGTCCGCTCGGTGCTGGAAGACGAAATCAACGAACTGCCGGAAGAGGTGGAGCGGCCGCGGATCCGGAAGTTCGACGTCAACAGCTTTCCCGTCGTGCTGCTTGGGGTCTCCAGCAATATGGACCCGGTCGAACTGACCGAGCTTGTCGAGGACGAAGTTCGTTACCGGTTTGGACGGATTCCGGGCGTCGCGCAGGTCGATCTGTGGGGCGGCTTCAATCGCGAGGTGCGCGTCGAGGTCGACGAAGAAAGCGTCAACGCGCTCAACATCCCGCTCAATCAGGTGCTCGACGCCGTTCGCAACGCCAATCTGGACCTCCCGGCGGGGCGCATCGAGCAGGGCCGCTACGAAGTGACGCTTCGAGCGCCGGCGGAGTTCGAAAGCCTGGACGAACTCCGCGACACCGTCGTGGCGATGCGCATGGGGGCGCCCGTCACCATCGGCCAGATCGCGACGGTGCGGGACACATACGAAAAGCTGACCGAGGTCGAGCGAATCAACGGCGTGCGGGGCATTCGCGTGGCGATTCGCAAAGAGGCGACCGCCAATACGGTTGAAGTATCGCGGCGGATCCTGGAGGCGATCGACGCGATCAACGACGCGTTGCCGCACATTCGCGTCACGCCGGTGATCAACCAGGGCAACTTCATCGAGCGCTCGATCAACAACGTGTCTCGTTCCGTGCTGTACGGCAGTGGCCTGGCGGTCGTCGTACTGCTGTTGTTTCTGCGGAACATTCGCAGCACGGTCGTGATTTCGCTCGCGATTCCGCTATCGGTCGTAGCCACATTCGCGCTGCTGTTCTTCGGCGGTTTTACGCTCAACCTGATGACATTGGGCGGCCTGGCGCTGGGCGTCGGCATGATGGTCGACAATTCGATCGTCGTGCTGGAGAACATCTACCGCCGGCGCGATGAAGAACACGAAGGAAAGGAAGACGCCGCCGTGCGCGGGGCCGGCGAGGTCGCGGGCGCCATCGTCGCCAGCACGTTGACGACACTCGTGATCTTCCTGCCACTCGTGTTTGTCAGCGGATTAACCAGCATTCTTTTCCAGGAGCTGGCTCTGGTGATTGTGTTCTCGCTCGCGTGTTCACTGCTTGTGTCGCTGAGCGTCGTGCCGATGCTCGCTTCGCGCCTGGTCGAGTCTCCGGAGGAAGCGCTGCGCAGGCGCGCCGCGCGGCCGGCCTGGATCAGCCGGTTGACCGACGCCACCGCGCGGGGCCAGCAACTGCTCAATGACGTCTATCAGGATGTGCTGCGATCCGCGCTCGGCGCCCGAGTGATCACTGTCCTGCTCGCGATCGTCCTGCTCGGGATGAGTCTCCCATTGGTTCCCCTGATCGGGACTGAATTCCTCCCTCCCAGCGACGAGGGGGAAGTGCGCGTCGAGGGGGAGATGGAGGTCGGCACGCGACTGGAACTGGTCGATCGCCAGACGCGTCGCATGGAAGCCATCGTCGCCGAGGCGGCGCCGGAGGCGATCGCGGTCGTGGCCGAGGCCCAGGAGAACGGACAGGCGGATCTCCGCATTTCGCTGGGTCCGGTATCGCAGCGGCTGCGTTCGAACTCGCAGGTGGCCGACGATCTTCGGTCGCGGCTTGACGGAAAAATCGCGGGGATGGAGGTGCGGGTCCGGGCGCCGCAGGGGCAATTCCTGCTCGACCGTCTGATCGGCGGCTCCGAGGGAATCACGGTTGAAGTGCAGGGCTACGAGCTTCCGACACTCGAAGCGCTGGCGGCGCAGGTCGCCGAGCGCCTCCGAAACCTGCCGGGCGTTACTGACATCGATTTGAGCAGCGAGGCCGGGATTCCGCAGGAAGAGCTGACCATCGATCGCCGAAAAGCGGCTGACCTCGGGCTGAGCGTCCGGGACGTGGCCGAAGCCCTGGAGACGGCGGTGGCCGGGACGGTCGCCGGTGAGTATCGCAGCCAGGGCGATTCGCATCGCATTCTCGTGCAGTTGGCGGATGCGGAGCGGTTGTCGATCACGGAGGTGCTCGACCTGACGTTGAGCACGCCGGCCGGTGAACAGGTCGCGCTGCGGAACCTGGTGGCGACGACCGCGAGCCGCGGCCCGATTCAGATCGAGCGTAAAGATCAGCAGCGCGTGACGACGGTGACCGCCAACGTCGCCGGGCGCGACCTGGGCTCGATCGCGCAGGATGTCCGCGCGGCGCTCGACACGATTCCGCGCCCGGCCGGGTACGAGTTCCACATCGCGGGCAACTACGAGGAGCAGATTGAGTCCTTCCGCGAGTTGCGGCTGACGCTCCTAATGGCGCTGGCGCTGGTTTACATGGTGCTCGCATGCCAATACGAATCGCTGCGTGATCCGATCGTCGTGATGCTGGCGGCGCCGATGGCGGCGATCGGCGTTCTGGCGACGTTGTATCTGACCAAAACGACTCTCAATATTCAGTCGTATATCGGGTGCATCATGCTGGGAGGGATAGTCGTAAATAACGCGATTCTGCTCGTCGATCAGGCCGGGCAGCTTCGCCTGGCCGGAATGGGCACACGCGACGCGGCGCTGGAGGCCGGCCGCCGCCGACTGCGCCCGATTCTGATGACCACGACGACGACGGTACTGGGACTGACACCTCTGGCGCTGGGCGTCGGTGAGGGCGCGGATGCGCAGGCGCCGCTGGCCCGCGCCGTGATCGGCGGTCTGGTGGTTTCGACGCTGGTCACGCTGGTGCTCGTGCCCGCCATTTACAGCCTGGTTCATCCGGACCGAGAGGCGGCACGCAACAAGCCCTGATCTGCTGAGACCATCCGCTGACCGGTCCGATGTGATCGAAGTCAGCGTCGCCGCCGGCGGAACGCCTTTATCGCTGTCAGATTCGCCAGCAGCAGGATCGACGACATGGCGACGCCGTTCGCGCACATGCCGCACATCGGCATTTCCATCGGCGCCATCTCGTTCGGATCCGGGGCGTCATTCGGCTCGCCCGTTTTCAAACAATCCGGCGCGCCGTCGTCATCGTCATCCGTGTCCGGTGTGCCACAGCCGCACGCGCCGGGATCGAGTTTGGCGGCGTCGTTCGGGCAACCATCGACACAATCGGCCACGCCGTCACCATCGGTGTCCGTATCCGCTTCGTCACAGCCGCACGGGCCGGGGTCAAGCTTGGCGGCATCGTTCGGGCAACCATCGACGCAGTCGGCCACGCCATCGCCATCCGTGTCGGTATCCGCTTCGTCGCAGCCGCAGGCGCCGGGGTCGAGCTTGGCGGCATTGTTCGGGCAGCCGTCTTCGCAATCGGGCACGCCGTCGCCATCCGTATCCGTCTCCGCCACTCCACAGCCGCAGGTCCCCGGGTCGAGCTTGTCGGCGTCGTCGGGACAGCCGTCGAGACAATCGGCGACGCCATCGCTGTCACTGTCCGTATCGGGTTCGCCGCAGCCACAGGCGCCCGGCTCGGTTTTTTCGGGATCGTCCGGGCAGCCGTCAAACGGGTTGAGTGTGCCGTCGGCGTCGGTGTCGGGCACGGCGGCGGGTTCGCCGTAGATGAAATCGTCGAGCACGACGATGTCATCCGTTCCGCCCTGTGTCACGTCATTGGCGCCCAGCGGACTATCGCCGCAGGTAATCCGCACCCGGCGAACGACGGGTTCGTCAAACGTCACTCCGAGGAACGACAGGCCCTCATTGCCGGGCGACGCCAAGACAGCCCGCGAGAGAATCACGTCGCCGTTGACGTCGATGAATTCGATCATCGTCGAGCCGGCGGTATCGACGTCCGTAAACACCGCGCCGAAGCCGCTTACCGTCGCCGGGGCGTCGCTGCCGGGCACGACGAATTCGACCTCAAACACAGCGTTGGTCAGCGAGCAGAATAGACGCGGCGAAGAGAAGGCCGAGAAAGCGGTCGGATATGTCGCGTTGATGTTGCCGAATTCCTCCAAGGTTCCCGGCACGGCAGGCGTGGCGTCAGCGCTGACCTGAAACTGATTGCGCGGGTCGCCACCAAAGATCGCGCCGCGCGGGGCGACTGCATTGAAGAAATCGCTCGGCAAGCGCGCCGGGGCCGCGTCGTTGTCTCCGCCGTCCCAGGTAATCTGCCGACGGCCCGGCCCCTGGCTCCCAACCGCGTTGCCGTTGTTCGGGTTCCCAAGGTCGGCCCTAAACGCGTCGACGGTCGCTTGAATGCCGACCTGCGCGTTGGCCTGCGGACCGGCAGCCGTGGCTTCGCGAATGGTCTGCGCCTGCGATGTCGTCGAAACAAACAACGCCACGAGTAACGAGACAAACGAACTTCGCATTGCGCGCCTCACAGACCCATCGAAGTTCGGTCGTAGCGCCCCGCGGCGCGACGCCCGACAAGAAAATGCTAGTCGCCCTGACGCTGCTTAGCCAATCGATCATCCGATCGCCACGGAACGAGGTGAAGGCGATGCCACATGATAAAACCCGCTATGCACGAGACGACGCCGACGAGCCCCACCGCCAACAATGGCGCGCCCGCCTGCCGCAAGTCAGCCACATCGCCCACCGGCTCATGGAACGCCGTGGCGAGATACACGCCGTTGGCGATCAGACACCAGCCGGCGAATAACTGCAGCGTCATGACGAGGTAGCGGTATCTCGTGTGACGCGCGGCGCCCCACGCAAACAACGGTAACGCTGCGCCCCAGATCGCGCCGCCACTCGCGACAAACCCCGGCGCGGGGTTGGACCCGAGACGAGTGTACGAAAACCCCCACAGCGGAACCGACACTGATTCAACCACGCCACCACTGAGCCACGCGTGCAGCACATGGCCGACCTCGTGAATCGCCATCATGGCCAGCCACGCGGGGTACAACGCCAACGCGGCAATGACGTACCCCCTCAAACGGGGGCGCGCGGAAGCCGGACGTTCAGGGTTGACGAGCATATATGTGGGGATGATACAGCCGCCGCGGACGCGGGCGGCCGCGTCCGTCGGCACGGAAGCCCGCCAAGCGCTCCCGGTATCGCGATTCGACGCGTGTGCGCTAACGCCCGGCCGTGATCTCGATCATCGCCCGCTGCTCAGCCACCTTCGACCCGATCTCATCCGTCGCCGACACCAATACGACGTATTGCCCCGGCGAAAGCGTCGCGGGCAACGTCACGCGCCGCGCGACGAAAAAATCCTCGCGCCGATTCTGGCAGCGATCCACAATATCATGATCTTCGAGCGGCTCGATCACCGGCTGGCCGTTCATGCTCAGCACGCGGGTTGTCATCGAAAACCGCGATTCCCAGGCGCCGTCGCTGCCCGCCCGTCCGGCGATGTTGCGCAGTTCCGCATACACAACGAATTGCGCCGCGGTTCCAGTCGCGAAGCGCGGCGGCTTGATTTCCTGATAACGCCCATAGTCGTCCACGCGCCAGCAGATCTTCAGGTTCGGAATCTGCAACTCGGCAATATCGCGCAGCTTGTCGCGAAAACGCTCGATTTCGCCCAGCGCCGCGCTCGCGTCAAACGCGCCGCCGTCCCGATCACGAATCGAGATCAACGCTTCGATCAGCGCCGCGGCGGATTCCTGCTGGGCCTTCGGCACGAGCGGGATCGGCTCGCGCGCGGCGGCGTAATCGCCGCGAATCGCCGCCATCATGCGCGCGTCGAGCGCGCTTTGAAACGCGGTCGTGCTGTTACTCTGCGTTGTCGCGCCCTGCGCGGCCGGACCCGTGACGAGCAGGCGCTCGCCACCGTTGATCGAAAGCGACTCGCCGGAAGTCGGCGTGGCGAGCGTCTGGGCCCGCGGCGGGGCATGTGCCGTTACTTGCAGCAGCGTCGGGGCGGCGTTGGGCGCGGCGGGCGGCGCGGCTTCAGTCAACTGCGCGGCCTGCGGATTGCCCGCGGGGGCCGGCGGCGTTTCGCCGCGGGGCGTGCTGGCGGATTGGAACGCGGCATACGCTTCGCCTTCAGTCATCGCGCGCCGCGCGGACGCGTCCTGTCCGACGCCGTCCATCGCGCGGCCACGCGGCATGCCGTTCGGATCGCCGATCGCGCGGCGCGGGTCGAATCGCGCCGTCGGGCCGCGCTTGCCTTTGGCCGCCTGAAGCGAGGCGACGTAGTCCTCCGCTTCCGCCACTGCCGGCGGCGGGTCATCCGCGGTCGGTTCGGCCTCGACGGCGCGGGCTTCGGGCGGCGGCAGCGTCGCGGGCCGCGCGGCGGTGGACTTGGGCTGTGGTTCCGGGCCGAGAATGATGCGACCGTCCGGCGTCAATGCGCAACCCGTCGTGAGGGTCGCGGCGAGAGGGATTCCGAACGCGGATACGAGAATTCGCCAACTCACAGGCCGCTCTCCGATCAAGTCGGCGCGGCCCGGGCGTCATCAGCCGGCGAGCCGCGTCAGCAGGGACTCCAACCCCGCTTCTATCGACCGGGCGCCGACCTTGGCTTGGGCGTCCAACTCGGCCAAATCGGTCAGCGCGCGGCGAACCCGCGGCTGCGGCAATCTTTGCAGCAGTTGGCGCAGTTCATTCTCGCGTCCCCACATCATTACCTTCGGCGCGATCGCGCGCGGCGCCATGCCGGAATCGAGCATTTCATGCGCGTTCAGCCAACGGCGGAGCACGAATGCCACGCCGCCGACGGCCTTGAACACCGCGGCCGGATCCGAAAGGAGGGCCTGACGATAGAGGCGCAGGGCGTCGTCGAGCCGGCCGGCGCCGGCGGCGTCCATGACGGCGAAAATTTTCTCCTCGCGCGACTGGCCGACCAGGGCCGTCACGTCGGAGTCGGTAATCTCGGGCTTGTCTTCGACGTAGATGGCGAGTTTTCCGAGTTCGTTGGTCAACAGACCCTGATCGGCCCCGATCAACTCGACCAGGCGCGCGGCGGTGGCGGGCCGGACTTTCTTGCCGAGCGCCTGGGCTTCGGCGATCACGAACTGCGGCAGATCACGCTCTGACATGCGGCGGCACTCAATCACCTCGCCGCCGACTTCCATTGCGCGTTTGTAGAGCCGCGTGGTTTTCGGAAAGCTGCGCAGTTCCAGCAGCAGCGCGCCGGTTGGCGACGGGTGTTCGAGGTAGGTCTCGAGCGCGTCGCGATGCGATGTGACGAACTTGTCCGCGTCGCGGACGATGACCACGCGCAGGGCCGCGAAGAAGGACGGCGTTCGCAGATCATCCAGCACGGCCGCGATCCCCGGCCCGCCGGCGTCGTCCGATTGGCCGCCGTCGTAAGCGGTGACCGCCATTCCGCGATCGATCTCCGGTGGCAGAATCGCATCGAGCTTGCGACTGAGCGTCTGCGAAATCTGAAACGGCTCGTCGCCGAAAATGACGACGATGGGCGGCCTTTTTGTCGGATGGCGTTCGGTTGTGCTCATTCCGTCGTTGCGCCTGATCTTTGAACGACGGTCTTAAGTCCGTCGATGTGTTCGTGCAGGTCTTCCCTGATCGAGGCCCACATGGGATCGAGGACCAGGTCAATACCCTCTCGCCGGGCGAGTTTCGCCGCGGGCACAAAGTCGCTGTCCCCTGCGACGAGGACGATTTGATCGACTAGACGCTTGTAGGCGAGTGACGCGACATCAATTCCAAGCCGCATATCTACGCCCTTCTGGGAAAATACATACTCGAAGTCCGCGTCTTCAAGGTCGTCTCGCCGCATACGGCCCTCAAGCAGAGACTTGAGTCGATCGGGGCGTATCGTCCAATGGGCCTGCCGCTCGTTCAGGTAGCCTAGCCGCAGCGCAACCTTGCGGAGCTTCTTCAACTCCTCGAAAAACGCGAGCCGCCATGTCGCTACCGGCGTCTTTGAGAAATCGATCGCCTTGCGCGACACCGGATGATGCGTCTTGTGCCCGAGAGGAGGGCAGTCGTAGTAAAATATCCGATAGAGCTCACGGCGACGGTCCTGCTCCAAATGCCGAAGGCACATCGCATGAAGCGCCTTGGCGACTTCTAATGGGCTTCTGGCGCCCTGCAAGGTCCGAAATCGCTTAAGAAAGAAACCGCCATCGATTAGGAACGCCGTCGCCATCAAAAAAAAGTCCCTTGGGATCGGCAACCCCGCGATCTGATTGGGGGCGCTTACGGCCAAGGGACATCTTATCATTACGTAAGGGGTTTGCGACCGCCTGACAATTGAGTTTAGCACAGGCTGAAGACTCCGGCAAAAAAACCACAGCCATCATTTCTTTGGAAGGCATTTTTTTCTTGCGCAGCCGCACCGACGGCGGTTCTCGTCGTAAACAACCGTGAACGCCGGGCGATCGCCCGGATCGTGTCACCGCTGTGTTCGACCCTGTTTCCAAGACCCGCGCCCGGAGGCGTAGATGCCCGAGCAGACCGGCTTTGCGCCAGGCGAACCAGATGGAGCGCCGCCGCCCCCGGCTGCGCAAAACCCAGATGGAACCCTTCGGGGCGCGACAGAGGGCGGTGGCCGCGTTCCCTCCCGCGCCGATCGACGAGACCTGCCCCAATCCGCGAGAGGCCGTATTGCCCGCAAGATCGCGGCCGGCCTGTGGATCATTCTGGCCGGCGCCATCGCCGCGCTGGCGTTCGGCTACCTCTGGCCGCAGTCCGACATCCGCGACGCGACCTGGCATGAGCTGCTTTCATTCGCGGCGTTCATGGTGCGCACGTTCCTGTTTCAGGGCGGCGTCGCGGCAGTAGCCGCATGCGTCGTCGCGCTGGTCATCAAGCGCTGGAAGCTCGCCGCGGCTTGGGGCGTTGTCGCGATTTTTCTGATCGGGCCGGAGTTGCGGTTCTACATGCCCGGCAAGCCGCCGGCCGTCGCCGGAGAATCCGTGCGCGTGATGAGCGTGAATCTGCTGCGCAGCGCGCTCGATCCGGAGGGCATGTTCGCGGCGATTCTCTCGGCGGACGCCGAAGTGCTGTGCCTCCAGGAGTACTCGATGCGCTGGGAAACCGCGATCGGGGAGCGGCTGCGGGCGCACTATTCGTACTTTGCCATCACGCCGCGCGAAGATTCGTTCGGCGTCGCGATTTTCTCCCGACGCCCGCTGATCGACGGCGTGCGCGATCAACTCGGCATCGGCGAGTGGAGTTTGCCGCAGCAGCGGACCGCGATCGAAATCGACGGACGGCGCGTCCATCTGTTCAATATTCACATTCCGCCGCCCAGTCCGCGCCTGCGCCCCGGGCCGGCCGGCTCGCACGCGCTGGAACAGCGGCGCTGCTGGCGCGACCTGGAACCGTTGCTCGCGAACATCTCTGCGCCGTCGATCGTCGTCGGCGATTTCAACGCGACGTTGCGCTCGCACATCGGCGCCGGCATGCGCGGGCTGGGTTACTTCGACACGCACGAACTCGCGGGCTTCGGCCGCGGCGCGACATGGCCGGCGGACGGCCGGGTGCGCCAGTACTTTCCCGGTGTGCGGATCGACCACATCTACCTGCGTGGCCTGACGGCGACGAGCAGCAATGTCGTGCGCGGGCCGGGATCAGACCATGACGCGCTCATCGCGGAGATCGGATTCCCCGCGCGCTGAATCACGCCAAGCGCCTTGCCAATAATGACTTATGACATTCGAGCCGCAACGTCCCAGAAAAAATGCTTGACAGACTCCCGTAAAACAACCTAACATTCGTGGCGTGGGCGTTACAATTCCGCCAACACTGTCGTGCGCCTGTTCGCCAGAACGCGGCGCAGACGGGCAACCAAATCAGGGAGATGGGCGTTATGTCAGTCAAGCATTGGCTCGCGGGTCTTACGCTGGTGGCCGTCTCGGCATTCGTCACTTCGACGGCGATGTCGCAGGATGAGAAGAAGCACGATCATGACCACGGCGCTGAGGCGCATGGCGGCGAGATGGACGCCGAAATGGCGGCCTGGATGGCGGCGGCGACGCCGAACGAGAATCATCAGCGGCTGAGCTACATGGTCGGCACGTGGAAGACCGATGTGACCGCGATGTGGGGACCCGAGCCGGAGAAGTCGCAGGGTCGCACCAAGTCGGAATGGAAGCTCGGCAAGCGCTTCGTCGGATACGAGTACCAGGGCCAGATGATGGGCCAGCCGTTCGAGGGCCTCGGCTACACCGGCTACGACAACATCAAGAAGAAGTACGTCTCGGTGTGGATGGACTCGATGGGCACGATGATGTTCACCGAAGAAGGCGACTATGACGCGTCGAGCAAGACGTTCACCTATCGCGGCGAAATGAACTCGCCGATGGGCGAAAAGATCAAGACGCGCACGACGATCGAAGTCGTCTCAGACGACAAGCACGTCATGACCTTCCACCACACGATGCCCGGCCAGCCGGAGTCGAAGGTGATGGAGATCGTGTATCGCCGTGACGGCGCCGCCGCCAAGTCGGACAGCGCCGACTCGAACGGATAGCAAACTCAGATTCAACATCGCGCGGCGGATCGCGCGATGTGACAACCTTTCGGGCAGACTGTCCGCAGGGGAAAGAGCAAGGGGTGATGGACGCCGTGGCCCATCACCCCTCTTTTTTTCGCGCTTTTTTTCGAGACGGCTGGTCGCTTTGCGCGGGCTACGCCGGCGCGGGCGCCGGGCCTTCGGGGCCGAGCGGCGGGCCGTTGGCCGGGCGGGCGAGCGGCGGCTTGGCGTCGCGCTGGCGGCGCTCCGCCTCGATCAGCTCCGCGACCGACGGGCGATTGATTTCCTCGCCGCGAATAATCGCGCGCACTTCCTCGCCGTCCAGCGTTTCGTATTTCATCAGCGCCTGCGCGATCGCTTCGAGCTTGTCGCGATTCTCGTCCAGGATGCGCTGCGTGTCGGTGTAGGCCACGTCGATAATCCGCTTCACCTCTTCGTCGATGATCTGCGAAGTGGTTTCGGAGTAATCGCGCTGCCCCATGTCGAATTCGCGCTGGTTCTCATCGCCATAGAACACAAACCCGAGGCGGTCGCTCATGCCCCAGTCGGTGATCATCCGCTTGGCCATCGAAGTCGCCTGGCGAATGTCGCCGGCGGCGCCGGAGTTCATGTCGTGTCCGAGCATCGCCTCGGCGAGACGACCGGCGCAGAGCACGCGGAGCGTCGCGTCGACATAGGAGCGATTCACCGTCATCCGGTCTTTCTCGGGCAGCGAGAATGTCGCCCCGCCGTACGGCCCGCGCGGAATGATGCTGACCTTGTGCACCGGATCGGCTTCCGGCATCAGGCTCTGCACGAGCGCATGCCCGGCTTCGTGATACGCCGTCAGCTCGCGGTCGCGCTCTTCGACGACGCGGCTGCGCTTCGCCCGGCCCCAGCGCACCTTGTCGCGCGCCTCTTCCAGGTCCTCGAGCTCGATCGCGTCCTTGCCGGCCAGCGTCGCCAACAGCGCGGATTCGTTAATCACCGCCGCCAGGTCCGCCCCGCTGAACATCGGCGTCGCGCGGGCCAGTCGCTGCAGCTTTGGCTCCAGCGGCGGCGCGATCTTCACCTTCTTGCCGTGGACCTTCAGAATCTCGAAACGCCCCTTCACGTCCGGCAGCGGCACGAACACCTGACGGTCAAAGCGACCCGGCCGGACCAGCGCCGGATCGAGCACATCGGCCCGGTTCGTCGCCGCGATCACGATCACCTGGTCATTGCTGTCGAAGCCGTCCATTTCGACCAGAATCGCGTTCAGCGTCTGCTCGCGCTCGTCGTGCCCGCCGCCGGAGTAGTTCACGCCACGCCGGCGCCCCACGGCGTCGATTTCGTCGAGGAAAATGATGCACGGCGCGTTTTCCTTCGCCTGGCGGAACAGGTCGCGTACGCGCGAGGCGCCGACGCCGACAAACATCTCGACGAAGTCGGAACCGCTGATCGAGAAGAACGGCACTTCGGCCTCGCCGGCGATCGCCTTGGCCAGCAGCGTCTTGCCGCAACCCGGTTCGCCGACGAGCAGCACGCCGCGCGGAATGCGCCCGCCCAGCTTCTGGAACCGCTTCGGATTGCGCAGGAACTCAACGATTTCCTGCACCTCATCCTTGGCCTCGTCGACACCCGCGACATCCGCGAATGTGATCGCGGTGTGCTCGCGCGTGGTCATGCGGTGCCGGCTGCGCCCGAAGTTGCCGAGCATGCCGGCGCCATTGGCCGACTGTCGCAGGCCACGCAGGAACACGAACCACAGCACGCCGAACAGCAGCAGCCACGGAATCATCGGCGCCAGCACGCTGATCAGCAGGCTGCGTGTCTGGTTGTTGACGACCTTCGGAATCTCGCGTGTTTCCTGCTGTAGTCGGGCGTAGAAGGCTTCATACCCCTCGGCGCCGACCAGCGGATACGAGACGCGAATCTTCTTCGATCCGGCTTCGTCGCCGTAAGGCTTGTCCAGCTCGGCGATCAACTCGTCCGAACTGATGATCTCGACTTTCTTGACATTGCCGTTGCGCACCTGCGACCAGAAGTTTGTCACATCCACGCGCAGGCCGGCGTTGGAATTCTGAAACATCACCAGCAGCATCAACGCCACGCCGAACACAATCAGCCATGTGAAGGCGCCGCGCGACATGCGCGACGGCGGGCGCGGCGGCTCTCCACCGTCTCCCGGCGTTTGTCTCGGCGGCTGATTGTCCTGATTCGCCATTCTGTTCCCCGCTAGCGGCGGTTGCGCCGACTAGAAGTCTTCATACATCCGATCCACGATGCGATCCGCGAGGCGCACGGCCGCCTTCTGCAGCGCGTAGACCTCGGTTTCGCCGGCCGGCGGCAGATAGTCCACCGCCTGCACCCGAAACTCGTCCTCTACGAGCAACGCCCCGGTGCGCGTGTCCTTCCATTCGATCCGACATACCAGCGTGATCTGCCGATCACGCGGCACACGCGTGCGGAAATCCGGCGCCCAAGCCGTCTGCAACGCCTCCACGATCTCGCCACGCAAGATGGTATCGGCCTTTTCCTTCGGCGCAACCCGGTACGGCGTTCCGGTCCCGATTCGCTTCTTCAGCGCTTCGGTCAGGTCGAACTCGATGTTCCGGCGAAAGGTCTTCGATTCGAAGATCTCGACGTACACCGTCTTAATATCGGACCGAAACGGCCCGCCCATCTTGTATCCGCAGCCGCAGAGAGATAGTAGCGCCGCCGCCCCCAGCAGCCCGACGCGTCCGGCAGATAGCGCTCGCGCGGGCCCCGATCGATCAGGATTTCGCACGCGGCGCTCCAATCAGCTTCATCGCGTCGAGCTCTTCAGCCGGGTCGGACGGCGCTTCGTCAACGCCCTCCGGATCCTCGACAGGCGGCTCTGTTTCGTCGACCGGTCCCTCGGGCTCCGGCTCTTCCAGCAGGCCCATGTCGCGCAGTCTGGCGCGCGCTTGTGGGGCTGAGAGCGTATCCGGCCAAGTCTCCAGCACATGACGATAGTAGAAGGCGGCCGCATCGTCGCGACCGGTCTTCGCATACCAGCGAGCGACATCCATCGCCTTCGCGGCCCGCTGCTCGCGAATCGCATCGAGCCGGGCGTCCACCGATTCACGCTCCGCATACGCCGGGTAGGCGTCCCGCAGTTGCGCGTATCGCTCCTGGGCGTTCGCGAGCGGCGTCGCGTCAAACTGGACGCCGGGGAACGCGGCCGAAGCGGCCTCCGCCGCCCGCAGCAAGGCCAATTGGTGATAGCGGCCATTCGGGTACTGCTGGGCCAAAAACGCGTAGCTGTCCTGGGCCAGGTCCATTTCGCCCACGCCGAAGTAATAATCCGCTTTGAGTTTCAGCGCCTGCTCGCCGAGGCGCGTCCCCGGCAGCCGCTCCCACACGCGATCAAGTATCTCCACGCCTTCTTCGTACGCGGGGAGTCGCAATATTTTGAAAACGATTTGCGGCTCGCCGGACAGAAACGCGCGGGCCACATCCATTTCGCGGCGCAGGGCCTTATAGAACAGGTCCCCGGCCGAGGCGTCCACGACGATCTCGAACTGCTCATGGGCCCGGCGAAAATCGGCCCGGCCAAAGTAGGCCTCGCCAAGCAGGTAGTGGGCCTCGATGGCGCGTTCGTGCCCGCCGTTATCCTCCAGCCAGTCGTCCAGAATCTCGTGGGCGGCGTCGTACCGCTCCTCGACCAGGAGTTTCCGGGCCTCGGCGATCGGCGTCCCATCGTCGACTTCCGGCTCGACGGCGACCCATTGATCGGTACCCGGATCGAGGGTCTCTTCAAATCGCAGGCGCTCCTGTTGGGCCATCGTGGCCAGCAGGACCACCACCAGGCGCGTCACAAGCGCAATCGGAGGGAGGCTGAGCATTCCGCGATTATAGGTCCGTGTCGCCGAACCAACCAGCCGCCGGGCGGCGGCCCGGACATTACAGACTTGTCAGCAAAGCGGAGAGATCGCCGAGATTGGTGAGGCCGTCGCCGGTGACATCGCCGCCGGCATTCGCGCCGAACGCCGCGAGCAACAGGCCGAGATCCACGACGTCAACGACGCCATCGCGATTCAGGTCGGCCCGCGCGTCCTGGATGCGCAGCTCAATCGCCGGAAACGTGACGACACGCTCATCAGCGTGCGTCACCGAGACGACAATGCGATCACGACCCGCCGCCGCGCCGGCCAACAGCGCCACTTCAAACTCGCCATCGCCGAGGTCGGAAACCGCCCCGATCGTCGACGAGCCGAGGCTGGTGGCCGCATGGGTCACATCCACGGTGGCAATGCCAATGGGTACAAAGCCCTGCCAATCGCGCAGTGTCAGCCGCATCGTGATCGGGTCGGCGGCTTGTGTGAGCGTCCGGACGCGACTGACCAGCACCGTCGAGACGGCGCTATCCGTAATGCCGCCCAGCCCCGCCCGCCACGCGTCAAACTGGGCGCGCAGTTCGGGGACGGGATCGGGACCGTTGATCAGGTCTGTCATGGCGTTGATGTTCAGATAGTACTCGCCATTGGCGCAGCCGAGCCGCCGATTGCAGACGCCATCCACGTCCCCGGCGCGCGAGACGATCACAAACCCGACATAGGCGCTGCGGGCAAACATCGGCGGGGGCGCGCCGCATCCCTCCGGCGCGCCGGGTGAGCAGGAACACCGCCCGTCGCCGCCCATCGCGCGGGCCGCCTCCATCGCCGCCATCAGCCGCTCGGGCAACGCGCCCGGCGTATCGCGAAACGCCGCCTCGGCCGCGGTGATGACGGGCTCGCCGGTGATGACATTTCCCTGAATCGCGTAGATGATCGAGCCGACGCGTCCGGTCACGCCGCCGGCATATCCGCCCGCGCCGCTGCCGGTAAACGTGAGCGCGCGGCCGCGCAGGTCAACGATCCCGTACTGGCGCTGCTGGTGGTTACCATCGCTGTTGCCCAACGCCGCCAACATGTCGGCCGGCGCCTCTTCCGTGCGCAATCCGTCGCGAATCAGCCGGCGATTACTCGCGTTGGTGTCGATGCGCGATTGCGCCGCGGCCGCGCCAACCTGGCTGACGACCACCGGCAGGCCTTCTCGCAAGTCGAACCCCGCTAGACAGGTGGCGGACGCGACGCCAACTTCGCGCGAGGCTTCGTCGACGGCGACAATTGACCAGGTGGCGTCCGCGGTGGAAACCGCCAGCCCCAGCAGGGCCAGCGTTACCGCGAAACCGGTTCGATTTGATCCCATGCGACGACTCCGCCCGCGAACTGGTTGAAAACGATCGCTCCGATTCTACCGTGCGCGCCGGCCCCGGCGGCAGAAAAACGGATTTGAGGCGCCGCGCGCGGGCCACCCGGTTGACGCGCCGGCCGATCGGCCTACCCTGCGACGCAGGCGTTGTGGGCGCCCATCGAGACAGCCGCGAATCGTCACGATTCCGCGACCGATGGCACGCCCGATTGTTCCCATAACCCGAAGCAAGGAAGGTGCGCCATGGCCCCCGGCCTCCCGCGTTGCGCCGAGTTTTTCGTCACCCTCGCCCTCATGCTGGTCCCGGCCACGGCCGCGCTGGCCGACGATGCCGCGGAGAAGGACCCGATCGCGGCGGCAAAGTCGATCGAAGACCCGGCCACGGCTCATGAGATGCCAGTCGACCGACTTGATCTGCTCCTCAAGCCACTGACCAAAACGCAGATCGAGGGCGAGGCGAATGGTTGGCTGGCGCTGCTGCAGCAGCGCGTCCAAGAAGTCACCGACGCGCAAATCGGCGTGCGCAAAGCGAACAAGCAGATCGAGGCCATCAACGCCGCCCGCGCAGCCGAAGCGGAAGCGGCGAAGCCCGCTGCAACGGACGCGGGCGAGCCGGCGCCCGTCGACACCGCAGCGCCCGCGACGCCGGCCCAGCCCACGGAAGCGGATATCGAACTCGAAGCCGTGACGAAGGAAAAAGAGGCGTTGCTGAAGCGCATCACCGAACTGACCGAGCAGCGCGTCGGCCTGACCGATCGTGTGAATCTCGTGCTCGACGAATGGGCCGAGAAAGGCGGCGATCCCGCGGAACAGCGCAAGTACATCACCGCCGTCTCGGGGATCGCTGTCGATGCGAGTGACTTGCAGTCCGTCTGGAACACCGCGATCGGCTGGTTGCAATCCAAAGAGGGCGGGCTGCGCTGGGGTCGCAATATTCTGCTCTTCCTCGTCACCGCCCTCGCATCGTGGATCCTGGCGAAAATGGCGGCCCGCGCGATGCGACGCGCGATGCGCGCCAGCAAGCGGGCCTCCACGCTACTCCAGGAATTCGCCGTGCTGTCGGCCTATCGCGCCGTGCTGATCATTGGTCTGATCATCGCGGTCTCGATGCTGGAAATCAGCATCGGCCCGGTGCTGGCGGTGATCGGCGCCGCGGGCCTGGTCGTCGGTCTCGCTCTGCAGGGCACACTCAGCAATTTCGCGGCCGGCATTCTGATTCTGGCCTATCGTCCGTTCGACGTCGGTGACGTGGTGACCACCGGCGGCGTGACCGGCAAGATCGAGTCGCTGAACCTGGTTTCGACCACCATTATCACCGCCGACAATCAGCGCGTGATCGTGCCGAACAACTCGGTCTGGGGCAACGTGATTACGAACATCACCGGCAACCCCACACGGCGTGTGGACCTGGTGTTCGGGACGGGCTATACCGACGATCTGAAGCTCGCGCAGAAAACCCTGGAAGACATCCTGGTAAAGCATGAACTCGTGCTCAAAGACCCGGCCCCGGTCGTGCTTGTGCATGAACTCGCGGATTCGTCCGTCAACTTCATCGTTCGCCCGTGGGTCAAGACCGCCGACTATTGGACGGTGTACTGGGATGTGACGCGGGCCGTAAAAGATCGCTTCGACGAAGTCGGTCTGTCGATCCCGTTCCCGCAGCGCGATGTGCATATTCACCAGACGCCCGCCGCGGTGGAGGCATAGCCGACGCGCAACGATTGCGCCGCCCCCCGCGCAACACTCGCTCAACCGCGGCGCCCGAAGCCGTCGATGGACACCACATGAGCGCGCACGTGCTGGGTGTGATTCTGGGTCGAGCCGGCAGCAAGGGTCTGCCGAACAAAGTCGTTCGCCCGCTGGCGGGTCGGCCGATGATCGAATACACGCTCGACCACGCGCTGGCCGCCAAGAGGCTTACTGACATCGCCTTCACCACTGACAGCGCCCCCGCGCGGCGCCTCGCCGAAGCGCGCGGCGTACGCGTGGTGCAGCGCCCTCCGGAGCTCGCGAATGACACCGCGACGGTTGACAGCGCGGCCCGGCATGCGGTCGAACTCGTGGAAGACGAAACCGGCAAATCGTTTGACGCGATCGTCCTGCTGTACGCCGCGGTCGCGATCCGTCCGCCGGGGTTGATTGACCGCGTCGTCGACAAGCTGCTGGAGACGGGCGCCGATTCGGTGCGCACGGTCGCGCCGATCGGCAAGCACCATCCTGACTGGCTGCATCGCCTGGATGATGATGACCGCATGCGGCAGTTTCGCCCGAACAGCATTTACCGTCGGCAAGACCTGGAACCGCTGTACTACCATGACGGCGCGGTCGTCGCCGTCACGCGCGGCGCGCTATTCGGCGACCTCGCCTTGCGCGATCCGCAGGGCTTTCTGGGAGCCGACCGGCGGGCACTGCGTCAGGGACCGACTGATTCTGTCGACGTCGATGACGCGTTTGACCTGCTGGTCGCCGAGGCGGCGTTGCGATTCGCGCATGACCACGAGCGGCTCGCCGCGTCACCGCCCCGACAGGTAACGACGTGAGCGTCCAGCTCGATCCATCGCCCGCGCTCGCGCCAGCGGTCTTCAGCATCGGCGGCCGCGCCATCCACCCGGACGCCGCGCCGTACATCATCGCCGAAGCCGGCGTAAATCATGATGGCGACGTGAATCAGGCCCTACGGCTGATCGATGTCGCCGTCGCCGCCGGCGCGGACGCCGTTAAATTTCAGATATTCACCGCCGCGGACCTGGCGACATCGGCCGCCCGCAAAGCGGGTTATCAACACGCGACGGCGGGCAACACGCAACGGGATATGCTCGCGCGACTCGAACTGCGCGACGCGGACTTCGCGCGGCTGCGGGCCCACTGCGACGCGGCCGGCGCGCACTTTCTGGCGACACCCTTCAGCGAAACCGACGTGTGCCGTCTGATGGACCTGCGGCCGCCGGCCATCAAGACGGCTTCGACCGACCTGAACAATCACCTGTTGATGCGGGCCGTGGCCGCGACCGGCCTGCCGCTGATCGTTTCCACGGGCGCCGCCACTGCGGGCGAAATCGCCGACGCGGTCGCGGACCTGGCGCGGCGCGGAACGCGCGGCCGCATGGCGCTGCTGCATTGCGTCAGCAGCTATCCGACGCCGATGGCCCATGCGAACCTGGGCGCGATCGCGGCGCTTGCCGCGCGCTTCCAGACGCCGGTCGGCTACAGCGATCACACGACCAGCACGATCACCGGCGCGCTCGCGGTCATGCTGGGCGCTGTCATTCTCGAAAAACACTTCACGCTCGACCGCACAGCCGCCGGTCCGGACCACAGTCTTTCGCTTGACGCCGCGCAACTCGCGGAGTACGTCCGCTGCGCGCACGAGGCGCACGCGGCCCGCGGCGGCGGCGAGCTCGGAATGCAGGACATCGAACGCGAGGTGCGCGTGATCGCCCGCAAGAGCCTGGTCGCGCGCGTGCCGATTCCGGCCGGGGCGTTGATCACGCGCGAAATGCTCACCGCCAAACGCCCGAGCGGCGGGATTCGCCCCGATCAGCTGGAACGGGTCATCGGCCAATGCGCACGGGCTGACATCGCGCCGGATGAGCCGCTGCAATGGGACATGCTGGCATGAGCGGTCGGCGACGCCGCAAACGCGTCGCGATCGTCACCGGGACCCGCGCCGAGTATGGCGCGCTGCGCTCGGTCATCAGCGCGATCGCCGAACAGCCCGGACTCGACCTGCGCATCATCGCCTGCGGTATGCACCTGCTGCCGCGTTTCGGCGCAACGATCAACGACATTCGCCGTGACGGCTGGCCGATCGCCGCGCGCGTGCGGATGCAGCGCGGCGACGATACGCCGGACGACCAGGCGCGCGGGCTGGCGCGCGGCGTCGATGGCATCTCGCGGTTTCTGGCGCGGGATCGGACCGACATTGTGGTTGTGCTCGGCGACCGGATCGAAGCGATGGCCGGCGCGCTCGCCGGGGCGACCTGCGGCGCGGTCGTCGCGCACCTGCACGGCGGCGACGTGGCGCCCGGTGATTTTGACGACAGCCTGCGGCACGCGATCACCCGGCTGGCGCATGTGCATTTTGCCGCCTCGCGCGCGGCGGCAAACCGCCTGCGCGCGATGGGCGAAGAGCGGGGGCGGATTCACATGGTTGGCGCGCCCGGGCTGGATCACCTGCTCGCGCTGCGCCGCGACGGGGCGCGCAACCCCCCACCGCCGCCCGAAGTGGCCGACCTGGAGCCCTATGCGCTGATTGTCCAGCACGCGTACGGGCGATCCGCACAAGTCGAGGGCCGCGTCGCGCGCGAGATTCTGAATGAGACGGCCCGCGCCGGACTGGGGCGCGTCATCATTTATCCGAACACCGATCGCGGCGGGAGCGGCGTGATTCGCGCGATCGACGCGCACGCCCGGCGTTATCCGAAGCACGCGCGCGTCTTCAGGTCTTTACCACGTGACACGTTCCTGAGTGCTCTGTTCGCAGCCAAGGCGTTGATCGGGAACTCATCGAGCGGTCTGATCGAAGCGCCCGCCGCCCACGTGCCGTCCATCAATGTCGGCGACCGGCAGCGCGGCCGCGACGTCGGCGGTCCGACGGTAGTTCACGCGCCGGAGTCGGCGGCCGGTATCCGCGGCGCGTTGCAGCGGGCGCTCAGGTCACGGCCGAGCCGCAGCGGCGCAAGCATCTACGGCCGGGGCGCGGCCGGCGTCCGCATCGCGGAGACGCTCGCCGCGCTCAAAATCACGCCGGCATTGTGCAAGAAACGATTCAGCCTGTAATCGCGCGGCGCTCACGTCGCCGCGTCGGCGTCACCGCGCAGCGATCCCTGACACTGCCAGCAGTCGTCGAAATTCCCCGGGTTGTCTTCGCCGCAGTGCGGACAAGATTGCTCGATCCGCCCGAGCGCCCGCCGCTGTTCGATCGCGAGACACTCCGCGCGCAGCAGCGCCAGCGCGTCAAAGAAAAACTCGGACGCGACGAGGATCGGGGTCAGCGCGAATCCGGCGCCCATCACGATTTCCGAGGTCGTGCGATTCGCGTTGTGCACATACGGCACACCCTCGCTGAATAGCAGATTCTCGGCATGGCCGACCAGCATGCCGCCAAGCGATTCGCCAGGCAGCCGAAACCACGGCCCGGTCGGCCGAAGCGCGGCCGGATCAAACGCGGCCATACATGCGGAACAGCGCTGATGCACTGCGCCGGCCAGCGGCGCCCGGCATTTGGCGCATTCCAGCCCGCAATCGGGAAACGGAGATTCGCCGCCGCTCAGTTCGGGATCGCGCAGGCGCGTCCATGAACGCACCAACCGCTCCATGCGGATCTCGAGCCCGCACTCCGGGCAGCGGTGGCTCGGCAGGCCGCGCAGCGGATAATCGCAGCGCGGGCAGGACAGTCCCCAATCGGGGATCGGAAGTTGGAATAGCTCTGGGCGCACAGGACATTATAGCCGCGCGGCGGGTCAATTCGTCGTCAACATCTCCCGCAGCGCGAGCACCGAGCGCCAGTTGCGAACCGTGGAGATCGTCTGCAGCCGCGAGTCGAGATACGCGTTCGTGAGCTTGGTGCGCGCGGCGCCGTTCGGCAGACAAAGGTAGATTTCGCGACCGCGGACAACGAATTCGTCGCCCGGCGAGCGGTCCGGGTCGAGCTCGGCAAGGCGCTCAGGCGCCGGCGCATCCGCAAGGAACGCGACAAAGAGCAACCCCGGATCGGCGCCTTTCTTAATATAAGGATTGCGGTCGACCGCCTCGCCCCACTCGCCGGCTGTGCGCAAAACGACCGGAACACTTAGCCCGTGATGGGTGGCGATCCGCTCGGCGACATCGCGCGCCAACCGCTTGACGACGCCCGCGCCGGCCGTAAAGACGACATTGCCGCTCTGGATATAGGTGCGAACCGTAGCGCACCCGGCGTCCTCGAAAATGGCGACCAGATCGCGCATCGGCAGTTTGTTCTTGCCGCCAACATTGATGCCGCGCAGCAGCGCGACGAATGTCGATTCAGTCCGTGATCCGGCGCTCGGCGATCTGGCCATCGGCAATCTCCCGCAGCGGACCGGACGCGTCGCGCAGCGTGAATACGCGAACCTCGCCCGCACCCCGCAGCATATCGGCGATCTCGTCATCGCGCAGCAGCATGCAGGTTGTGGACAGGGCATCGGCCAGCGCGGCGGACGGAGCCATCGCCCAGGCCGCGAGCGCCGGGGTCGCCCGGGCGCCACCGCGCGGGTCGAGAATGTGCGCGCCCTTCTTCACCATCGCCGACCCCGCCAGCGCCATTTCGCGCAGCTCGACTCCGGCCAGCGCGCTGTCACCCAGCGGGTGGCGTAACGTCGCCACATAGGCGGCCTGCGATTCATCACCGAACGCCAGCGCCGTGCTCTGCCCGCAGTGCGCGACGACCGCGCCAAGCCGCCATTCACGCAGCGCCGCGACCGCCTGATCCAGCGCATAACCCTTGCCGACGCCGCCGAGATCGACGCGGACGCCGGCGTGCCGTTTCGTCACGATGCGCGCCTGAAAATCAATCACAAGCCCCGCAAATCCGCGCGCGTCCGGATCAGAGACTGGGGCCGTCACATCGAACGCCCCGCCGCTGTTCCGCCAGACGCGCATCGCCAGCGCCAGGCACTCAATGGCGTCGATACCGACGACCTGCTGCGCGTCCGCCGGCGCCGCGTTCAATCGGCCGATATCGCTCGTGTCGAGGAATCGGCTCAGCTCGCCTTCGAGCCGGTCGATTTCCGCGAACGCGACCTGCGCCGCCGCCGCACCATAGGCGGGCTCGGCGTCGGGGGCGGCGATGACCCATTCGCAGTTCATGGCGTGATGCGTGTGGCGTCGATCGCGCGGACAAGGATCGCTCATGGCGCCGCGTCCTCATCCGCCTGCTGCGCAAACGCCTCGTAGAGCGCCGCGTCGACACACAGGCGCAACCCCGCGTCCGGGCGCAGGCCGTATGCCCAGCAGGGCGCGCCGGCGGGCATTTCCTGCCCACTGAGCGCGGTGACGCGGATCGGAGCGTCGCCGTGCGCGGCGACAAAGTCGCGCCAATCCGCGGCGCTTTCCCACCAGCCCACGCGCGTCAGGCGTCGCAGATACCACGGCAGCGGCCACGGATTCTCATGCGCGACATCGATCCGCGTCCCCGCGCCCTCGGGGCCGCTGCGCGCCAGACGTTCCACAAACTCCGCCATCTGCGTGACGTCGCGCAGCGGATGGGCGTACACATAGGGATTGCGATAGCTGTTCTCGAAACGTGTCGTCGCCAGCCGCGACTGCCAGGTCGCGTATCCCAGCGCCGCGCCGAGTGTGAGCAAGCCCACCGCCCGCAGCGCCCCTGAACAACGCACGACGCGCGCAGCGCCGAAACCGCCGAGCAGCGCCAGCGGCGCGACGAATTGCGTCATGCTCCACGGCGTCTTGTAAGGCAGAGCGCTGTACGCGAGCGCGAGCAATATCGCGAAACACGCCAGAAACGGCGCGAATGGCGTACAGACCGCCGCGCTGCGCGGGCGCTGACAGGCGAATACGCCGCCGATCACCGCGAAGAGCAGCATCGGCGCCTCGCTCCAGATCGGGCCGCCGTCCGCCGCCCGCCAGAACGTCAGCATCGAAAGGTAGTAGCCGAACGGATGCAGATGCAGGCCTTCCCCGCCGACGCCGCGATGGACGTAGATCGCGACCGCTCGAAAGGCGTCAAGGAACTCGCGCGGCGCGCGGCCAAAGTTCGTGATCAACAGAAACAGCGTTGTAACGGCGGCGCCGGCGGCGATGGCCAGGAGCGCCCAGCGCGAGGCGCGCGCGACTCGCTGGGCTGCACGGTCTGACGCATTCGCAGAGGAATCGCAGTCGTTCCTCACGTCCCGGCAGCGCGATGCGCGCCATGCCGCGAGCAACGCCGCCAAACCCGCCGCCACGACCGCGATTCCGGCCGTCTCCTTGGTCGCGATCATCGCGCCGATCGCTCCGCCGGCGACAGCGCTCCAGCATCGGCTGCGATCGCGCACACTCCGCCAGCCCGCGCCCAGCGCGAGCAACATCAACGCCGTCAGCACCGGCTCCTGAATGAAGTAGCGACCATAGAACGCGAGCGATGGGCTCACCGCGAGAAACGCCGCCGCGAGCAACGCGCCGAGCGGCGTCAGGCCGCAGCGCAGCAGGGCCGGCGTCAGCACCGCGAGCGACGAGACGACAGCGGGACCGACGCGGAGCGTGATCTCATCGAGCGCGGCGTAGGTCGCCTGTCCGCGCAGCTTTGCCGCGATCAGCGCGAGATAGTAAGGCGTGGGGCCGTGATATTCGTAAGGGTCATAGTCGTACTCGCCGCGCTCCAGCAGCGTGGCGAACTTCACCGCGTGCACGGCCTCATCGCCATGCATCACGCGATTGTCGAGCATGGGCGCCCGTAACAGCAGCGCGGCGATCAGGATCGCCGCGTAGGCCGACGCCTCCAGCCAGAGCGCCTTTCGCGCGACGCCGGCAGTGGGAAGCGTCATATGACGGATCCGCTACTTCGGTGTGGCGAAGACTTCGACTTCGGTGTAGTGATTCATGTCGTCTTCGGTGGAGCCGTTGGAATACAGCCGCACATAGCGGCCCTTCGCGCCGCTGACATCGATCAGACGGCCCTCGAACGTCTCCCAGTATTCCTTCTCTTTGCCGATCCCCATACCCGCCGAGTTATCGTGATCGTTGTTGTAAACGGTCTTCACGTCATTGATGAAACTCTTGTCGTTCGAGACCTGAATGATCACGTCGTGGTAGACGCGGGCGTTGGAGTGATAGTGCCACACGAGCAGCGCCTGAATCGCGACTTCTTCCTTCAGGTCAATCTGTACCCACTGCACGCCCGGCCCGAGCTCGACATACGCGCCGGACTCCGCCTCCTTGCCGCCATCCGTCACGAACTTGATCTCGCCGATGATCGGTTCCATGTCGCTGCTGGTCACCGGCTTGCCTTCGGAAACGCTGCGCGTGCCCTTCGGGGCAAAGAAGGTCGGACGCGGCCCTTTGCGCGGCGGCTCAAGATTCGCCCCCGGCGGCACATGCTTGGGCGTGCCTTTGAAGGCGGGCTTCGGGAGTTTCAGTTCCAGCGGGACCAGCCCTTTTTCCCGGGCGGCTTTCTCAGCGTCTTTTTCGGCCTGCTTCGCGGCGGGATCGGGATCCGCGTCCTGCGCGATGGCGGGCCGCGACGCGCCCAGGCAGACCACGATGCCAGCGGCCGCGAGATATCGAAAGATTCGCAAGTGCATTTGTGAGTCCTCAAGTTTTCCTGATCGGCGCGAACACGATTTCTTCAGCGTGACGCGCCATGTCAAAACGCGGGCGAGTCGCCCGGACCACGCGCGCCGTGGCTAACCGCATCAGCCGCGGGCGGGGCGCGCCACCCACAACGTCAGACACGCGCCGCCGACGATCGCCAGCGCAAATCCGCTCCACGCGTGCAGCCCGTTCAAGCTGATCTGCTCACTATACCCCGCGAAGCGCGTCATGGTGGCCAAAATGGCCCCGGCGCAAAGCAGCGTGGCCGTCAGACTGGCCCCAAACAGCGCTTTTTGCGATCCGGACGACGCGGCGCTGCGCCCCATCCGCCGTAAAACAGCGACAGATACCAGCGCAAACGCGATCAAGAACACCGGCCCGATTGTCGCGTGGGCGAGCAGTGTCCAGCCGCGCAAACCGCTATCGCCCATCCACCCGATCGCGCCGGTCACCGTCAGCGCCACCAGCGCGAGCAACGCAATCGCCGCCAGCAGCCGCGTCATGGGGTCGTCCCGGCGCCCGGCAGGCGCGCCTCAAGCAGCCCCAGCAGCAGGCGCGCCAGCACGCCGGCGATCACCAGCAGCGTGAGCAACGTCACCCACTTGAACAGGTCGCGGAAGCGAAACGCCTGATTCCACGCGGTCGCCAGCGTCGGGTTCAGTTCCGCCGAAGCCCACATGCGCTCGCCGGCGCCCGACCCCGCATCGCCGCCCGCCAGTTTCGTCGACCCGAAGAACAGGGCCGCGTCATCGGCGTGGCAATCGGCGCAGCCGCGCACGCCCAGCGCCTGCGCCGCGGGACGAACATTGTGGGCGATCGGCCAGCGCACATCCGCCGCGTTTTCCTGCGCGCCAAGCCGCGCAGCGCGGAACGGCGCGATCCGCCCGGCCGTGTCGCGGGCGAACAGCGGCGCGCGAATCTCCGGCGGGCCGTCATGCGCGCGGTCGCGCGTCGGCAGGCCCAACCCGTGCGCCATCGCCGTCTGCAGGCGGCGCGGCGCTTCCGTCGGCCACGGCCCCGAATGGCACGCCGTGCATGTCAGTGTTTCAAAATGCAGCGCCGGAATCCCCGCGTGGCGCGGAATCGGCGCGCCGAGGCGCCCGACGATCGGAACGGCGCCGGCGTCGGCGCCCGCATTCAAAGCGGGATCCACTCCGTGACAGCCCGCGCAGGTAAACGCGCGCAGCGCCGGATCATTGCGCCGCGCCGCCTCGCCCGGATCGCCACGAATGATGTGGTGGTCGATGTCATTGCGGTGGCAATCCACACAGATCATGCCGGAGGCGATATGCACATCCGGTTGCGTCGCCCAATGGGGACCGGCGCCCGGCGTCACGTCGCGCGACGTGTGGCAGAACTCACAGCGCTGCGGAGCGGGACGGCGCGTGATATTGAAAAACACGCGTCCATCGGAATCGAACCGCGCTTCGTCGTACTCGACGAATGGCAGCGCGCGATCCGGAAAGTCGGGGTCCGGCGGCGCCAGTGGGTCCAGATCATCGGGCGCGCTGGCCGCGTCTCCGCGAATCGCGCCAAGGCCCAGCGCCGCCGTCGGCGCCCAGCGAAAATTCTGCCGCGCGATCTGGCGCTCGGCTTCGGCCGGGTCGTGGAGATTGTCGGCGCTGTGGCACAACATGCAGTCGATTTCGAGCGGCCCCGACAACCCCCAGCGGAGAAACTCGTCCGATGCCCGGACGCGCTCCGCGCTCGGCTCGCCATAGCCCCCGCCCGGAAAGTGATGACCGAACCGCAGCGTAAACGCGAAGTCGCTCAGGCCGGCGGCCTCGGGCGTGAGCGTATGCGGCCAGCCGCGACCCGACAGCGCTTGCGTAGCGCCGTCCTCCGGATCCACGAGTAGCCAAGGCTCGCCCGGCCGGCCGGCGGGTTGCGTGTCATGACCGGCATTGAAGTGCCAGCCGCCGGAAATCGTCTCGTAGGCGTGACATTTGCCGCAGGTGCGCGCCGGGGAATATGGCGCGGCGCGGAAGTCATCGGGGGCGATCGCGACGCCGTCGGCGTCATACAGCGTCAGCCGATGCACATAATCCGCGGGCGAATCGGCGCGGAGCATCGCCTGTTCATCCGCGGGGGCGTCGCCGAGCGCGGCGGACGCGATCAGCAGCATTGTCACCAGCGCGGCCGGGCGCATCAGACCGTGAATTCGCCCGGCTCAAACGCCACGCGAGCGCCATCATCGATCGCCCGATTCGCCTTCAGCACCGTGACCGCCGTCTCATATCCGATTTCCGCGGGACAGGTCAGCTTGCCATTGCCGCGCACGGCGTTGAAGAAATTCTCCAGATGCAGCAGGCGCGAATCCTTCATCGCCTCCGCGAGCAGTTTCTGCCCTTCCGGGTCCTTCTTGCCATCGGACGCCAGTGTCTCGCCGATCTTCAGTTCGATCGCGTCCCGGCCGAGCTTCTCGACCTTTTCCGCTTCGTCCTCCCACTCGCGGCGCTTGGCGGTGACTTCGCGAAACACATAGCCCGTCTTGCCGTCGTCCGAAATCTGCAGCGTGCCGTCGTCGCCCATGAACTGCTCGTAGAACCCGCCATAGCTGGTTGTATTGAGCACCTGATAGAACGCGCGCACCGGACCTTGCGGCGTGCGATACTCGTAGATGGTCATCGCGTTGTCGTACCAGTCGCGTCCGCTCTGCTCGGTGTAATAATCCAGCCCGCCGCTGCCCATTACGGCGCTCGGATGCGCCTTCAACACCCAGTTGAAGATGTCGATCTGGTGCGAGCCGAGATCCGCCAGCGGGCCGCCTGAGAATCGGCGATACCAGCGCCAGTTGCGGAACTGATCCATGTCGCCGTAGCCGAAACGCTTGAGCGCGTCCGGCGTCATCTCTTCACCCTTGGGCCAACCCTGCTCCAGAAGCCGGGCGCGATTCCACTGGCCATAGGCGTGCGTGATGCGGCCGAGCACCTTGTCGTTCTCGATCATTTTCAGCGCGTGCCAGTAGCGCGGGCTGCTGCGGCGCTGGTGACCGATCTGCAGCAGCTTGCCGGTCTTCCGCGCCGCCTCGACCATGCTGCGCGCGCCTTCCAGCGTGTTCGACATTTCCTTTTCACAATACACATGCGCGCCCGCTTCGAGGCACGCGTTCGTGTGATCCGCGTGTACCCAATCCGGCGAGGCCACGATCACGGCGTCAAGATCGCGTTCCTTCGCCAGCAGTTCGCGATAATCGTCGTAGACGTTCACGATCTGGTCATACTTCTTCAGAATGTTCGCGGCGTAGCGCTGGTGATACGGCCAGGCGTCGCACACGGCGACATACCGCAAACCGGGAATCTTCAACGTCTGCGTCATCAGGAAACGACCCTGACTACCGACGCCGATAATCGCGATCCGCAGATCGTCGGCGGACCCGCCCGGCGCGGCCGCGCCCGCGTCCTGAAGGCCGTGGGCCCAACTCGGGCCGGCGGCCAGCAGACCCGCGCCGACAAACGCGGCGGAACGCACAAACTCGCGCCGCGAAATGCCGGCGGGAATCTCAATCGGCTGCTGTGACATGGACAACTCCGTTGATTCGATGGTCAATACATGATAATGGTCGAATCTCACGCGTCAGGAAAGCCCCGCCGGCCGAGAATGACGCGAAAACCACGAATTTGCGATTCGAACGCGGGGCCGCCAGGAAACACCAGACCCGTGGAGAACCCGCGACGCCGGCGTTGACTTTGCGCCGCCGCTTTGTCATCGTGAACGCTTCGCATTACCCGCGTTATCCCCGGAATTGGAGTGACCCTGTGCGAATCGCATGGATTGGGGCAATTTCTCTGGCCCTGGCGGCCGCCGCCACGACCGCCCGCGCCGACTGCGCGCAGCCCGGCTGCGACAAGGGCGACTTGAACGGCGATTGCCTGATCGACCTGAGTGATCTGTCCGGCTTCCTCGGCGCGTTCGGGGCGGCTGCGCCGGACCCCGGCTATGTCGCCGAGGCCGACTTCGATGACAGCGGCGTGGTCGAGCTTGGCGATCTGGCCGGCTTCCTGGCGGTTTTCGGCGCGGATTGCGGCCCGTTCGTGGATCCGAATGAGCCGAACTTCGCGACCGGGACACTGACGGCGTATCGACCGCAGTTCGGGGCGGGCTATGCGCCATTCCTGCGAACCGCCGTCCCGGAGAATGTGGAGGAAAGCGCGACGCGCGGTCCCGGCATTCGGATCAATACGCCCGCGGACGCCGACCCGTCGGGCGAAGATGACCTGATTGAAGTGACGTTCAGTGTGACGCCGCCCGGAGCGCCGCTGCGGCTCGCCCGCGGATCAGGCGTGTTGTCGGTTTGGACGACGCGGACGAAAACGCCGGGAACGGCGCTGACCTTCGTCGATGATGAAGCCGCGCTTCCCGGCGGGACGACGCTCTGGGTCGAGTGGACCGGGCTGCAGCACGGCGAAGAGACGCTGGCGCTGGTCAAGCCGTCGGGCGAATCGCTGGACACGCTGCGGTTTCACACGTTTCGCGCGATCATCGCCGCGCTGGGCGGCGAGGATCAGCCGCCAACAACACCGGCGATCGCGAATCAAGGCACGTTCGTCGTGGCGGAGGCGCTGTACGCGCGCGGCTACGACGTGATTCAGTTCGACGAGGATTTCGTCAGCCCGAGCGGGGCCGGGCCGGTCTACGACGCGATTGTCGACGCGATTCAGCATCGACTGGTCGATGACGTCGCGATCTATGGCTACAGCCACGGCGCCGGCTCGACATACGATCTGGCCGAGCGGCTGGACGTGAATCGCGCCGGCATCGGCGTGTTTGAGATCCGCTACACGTCTTATGTCGACGCGGTCGAGAATGACTCGGACGTGGACTTGTCACAGGAATTGCGGCGACCGCTGAGCGTGTTTTATCACCTGAACCACTATCAGCACGGAACCCTGTTCGAGGATTTTCTGCTGGACGGCGGGCCGGTGCCGAACTCCAATCCGCCGCCGACCGGGCTGGATGTCGAGACGACGCCGTGGGGCGCAAACTCGACGCACTTTACGGTGGATGACTATGTCCAGGTGCGCTCGGCGATTGAGAACGACTTGGTCAGCGTGATGGCGCCGTAGGCCGTCTCGTCATTTCCCGCGCAGGCGGGAATCCACGACGATGCGGCGCCGAACGTAGGGTGGGCCATGCCCACCACCCGGAAGAGAAACCGCGCAAACGCGCGCAACAACGCGAAGTGAGGCCGAGAAGATGCGCAGCAACATCACACGAATCATCGCAACCATACTGGCCGGCTGCACGATCACGCTTGCCGGTGCGCAGGAAGTCGCAACGCCCGACAATCAGCTATCGCGCGAGCGCGTGGCCGCGATTGTCGCATCCGATGACATCCCGGCGGCGCTGACCGCCGTGCGCCGCACACTTGATGACGCGACACTGGCGCGGGACCTGGTCAGATTCATCGCGGGCAGCGAGTCCGAACGCGATCGCGCCGGGGGGCGGGCGGCGCTGGCGGCGCTGAAGCTGTCGCCCCGCGCCACGATCGAGGCGATGATTCCGATTCTTTACGATGCGGACGCGGCGGTTGGCCGCCTGGCGCGCAGCATCGCGCGGGAGTTTGAAGACCGCTCCGCCAGTCGGGCGCCGGACTTCACGCCCTACCGCGCGATCGTCGAAGACGCGCTCCGCGCCAACGCGGACATCTCCGAAAACCTAGTCCGACTGATGTTCGAGTCCGATCCGGGCGCGGCGCTGCTGACGCTCATGCGCGCCAGCCAGATGCGCGAGCCGGCGGAATTGCGGATCATTCTGTGGGCCGAGCGGACCGTGGATGAAAACCTGTGGCGCTGGCGGCACGGCTTTTTGTCGCCGAGCGAAGCCATGCCGGAAGCGGTTGAGCAACTTCAGCTGCTGTCGAAACACGACGCATGGTGGGCGCGCTACTTTGTGGTGGAAACGATGCGTCAATCCACCGCGCTCCGCGACGACGCCACGCTGGAGGCGCTCAAGGCCGACGCCGACGCGCTGGTCCGCGCCGCGGCGGTCCGCGCGATCGCGGCGCGCCCGACCGCGCCCTGATTCAGCCTCCGACCGAACGCCGACGACCCGCAACCGACCGCGCGCCACGCGGCCGGTGGCGCCGTCTGCCATTCTCGCGCATCGCCGAAGTCTCGCGATGTGCCGTGATATAATGGAGAGGTCTTCGGTTCACTGGTCGCAGGATCGCAAATGTCGCCTCTCAAAGTCCTCAGCGCATCGCGGCGCCGCCTCGCGCGGCGCGCATTCCACACCGCGGGCGGTACCGGCGTCTGCCCCGGACGATTATTCCCCCGCCCCGTCGATCCAGCCGTGCTGCTCGCCACGATCGCCCTGCTGCTGACCGGCTGCGCCGGCGGGCGCATTCAGTTTCACCCCGAGGACACGATCGTCGCCGCCCGCATGACGCCGATCGTCTCTGAGCGCGTCGGCAATCACTACTTCGTCGAGGCCACGCTCAACGGCCACGGGCCCTACGCGTTTGTGCTCGACACCGGCGCGAGCGCGTTGTTCATCAGCCCCGAAGTCGCCCGCGAAGTCGGCCTGCGCCCCCGGGCCGAGCGCGTCTTTTCCACAGACGCCAGCGGGCGCCGACGGCAGGTCGGCGTGGCGCGCGTGCGCGAGCTGCGCCTCGGGCCCGCCGTGTTTCGTGACTTTGACGCGGTGATCTCGCCGGTCATCGGCGGCGGGCGAATCGGGGAACGCGCGATCGCCGGGCTGGTCGGGTTTTCGGTTTTTCGCGATTGCGCGCTGACCGTCGATTATCCCGCCGAAGTCGTGCTGCTCGGCGGCGAGGCGCTCGGCGGCGGCGAAGCGGTGAGATTGTCGCCGCTCAGCAACGTGGCGGAGACGCGCATCAGCGTGAACGGCCGCCAGATGCCGGCGATCATCGACACCGGCGCGGAGGACGGCTTCAACATTCCCGCCAGCCGCCTGAGTGTCAGCGAGTTTCGTTTCGCGCCGGTGCCGCTGCGGCTGGCGACGTCAATGACGCGCACTTTTCGCCAGCAGACGGGGCGCCTGGCGGGCATGGTGCGCCTCGGGCCGCACGCGTTCAGCGATCCGATCGTGTCGTGCGATGAGCCGTTTGTGACCATCGGCGCCGAAGTGATGCGCCGCTTCCGCGTGACGCTCGACCAGCGCAGCGGACAGGCGTTCTTCCACGTGCCCGATGGCCGCGGGGCGGCGCCATTTGAGAGCGAGCCGATCCGCATGTCGGGCGTATCGCTCGAACAACGCCGCGACGATTGGCGCGTGGCGGATGTCGTCCCCGACAGCCCCGCCGAACACGCGGGGGTGCGCGTCGGCGATCGCGTCATCCAGATCGACGGCGTCGACCCGCAACTGACGCCGCGCGACGCGCTCCGCGCGTTGCTGCGCACGAGCAATCCGTTACGTTTGACCGTGGAGCGCGATGGACGGCGGCTAATGTTCGTCGTGCCGATTCGGGTCATGGTGCCGTAGTTCGCCGGCCGCCGCCCCTTACACCGCCCGTTTGACCTTGGCCGACTTCGCGAGCAATCCCTCCGCCATCTTGCGGGCGCCGTCGCCGCCGAACTGGAGCGCCAACTCGAACAGCTTGCCGACCGTGTCGAGGAAGCCCCGCAAGTCGTCCAGGCGTTTCTGAATCTCGGCCTGCTCTTCCGGGTCATGCGCGGATTCGTCGCTCGCGAACAGCTCGCAGCAGTGGTCGATCGTTTCGACGATCGGCTCCACCTCGCGGCGACTGCGCTCGCGCAGGATCGTCTCAAACATCCGCCAGACGTCGGTGTCCGCCTCAAAATACTCCTTGCGGTCACCGAGCTTGTGCACCCGGCGGATGAGGCCCCAATCGACCAGGGCCCGGACATTCATGCTCGTGTTGCCGCGCGAGATCTTCAGCTGGTCCATAATGTCGTCGGTGCACAGCGCCGCCGGCGACACGAACAGCAAGGCGTGAATCTCGGCCATGGTGCGGCTGACGCCCCAATAGCCGCTCATCTCACTCCAACGTCGCACCAGCATGTTGCGGGCTTTCTCGCGCGGGTTCATATTTCCGGCTCCTCCAGAAGTTTCAAATCCATCTGAAACAATAATAGCACGGGTGCGCATGATGAGTTATTGAAACTTTTGAAACCTGCGCCCGCACCCGGCCCCCGCTTCCGCGCTCGCCGGCGGCGGCCGGGTAGCTATCATTCTGGCAGACCCGGAACCCCGGGCTGTTCGCCTCCGTCCCGCATCCGAAACAAGGAGCCCCCGTGCCCCCCGCCGACACGCTCGACATCATTTTCGCCATGCCGCATCCCGACGACATCGAAATCACCAGCGGCGGCACGATCGCCAAGCTCGTGCAGCAGGGTTACCGCGTCGGCATGGTCCACCTGACCGATGGCGAGCCGACGCCGCTCGGGACGCCGGAGGAGCGGGCGCGGGAGCTGGCGGCGGCGGCGGCGATTCTGGGCGTCGCGCATGTTGAGATTCTGGGGCTGCCGAATCGCGTTCTGATGGACGGGCCGGAAGCGCGGTTCAAGCTGGCGACGGTGTTTCGGCGCTTCCGGCCGAAAGTCGTGGTCGGCATGATCGGACGCACGCCGGGCGCGTCGCCGGATCACTATCAGGCGCAACTCATCGTCGAGGCCGCGCGGTTCTATTCGCAGCTCACGAAGTGGGACGAGAAATTCGACGGGACGAAGCCGCATCGGATCGACTGGCTGTGGTATCGGCCGACCGGCATCGCCGCCGAGGCGCATCACTTTCACTCGACGTTCGTTGTCGACGTCTCGGATGTGTACGAAACAAAGCTGAAGGCGATCGAAGCCTATCGCACTCAGTTCCCGCCGGAGCGATTTGCGCGGTTGTCGCACATGCTACGGGCGGCGGACGCGGCGGACGGCGGTCGCTGCGGGTTCAAGTACGGCGAGATGTTCGCGCTGCCGCACTCACTGCCGCTGCCGGACGCGCTGGGGCACTTTCTGAACCTGAATGCGCCGCTCGGGCCGCCGTCGATGGCGCCGCAGGGGCAGGGATAGGCCGGCATCCGCCGTTAGGATATGTGCTGACGTACGACAACAACGGCAACGGCGCCAGCGACGGGCTGTTCGAGTAGTAGCGTAGGGTGGGCCATGCCCACCACTCGGCGTTCGACGAGATGGGGGCCGCGCCCATGAGGTCGCCGCCGCACGTCTCGCCGAGCGGGTGATGATGTCGGCGCGCCTTCGCAAGCCCGTGAATCGCCTGCCTGCGCGGCAGCGCCGACGGTGGTGGGCATGGCCCACCCTACTCCACTCAGCGCGAAGATTGAAGGAATATGGCTTAGCATGGGTGACAATAACTTCAACGCTATCAAGGACGGTAATCAGACCGCTTATCCCAAAGCGCCGTGGTGCATTGATTCCATTCCGAGCCGGACTCAGCAGTGCCCGTAGTTGCTCGGACGTACGATGATCTGCGGCGCTGGTTGGGGCGCGGGGCGAGCGTTTGTCTCGCCTTGGCGTCCGTAATTGGGCTCCTGATCGTTATCTCAGGGCACTATCTGTTCGGTGTTGTTCTCGGTGACACCCTTGTTCAGTTCGAATTGGGTTCCGTTTCGTTTCTTGCCTCATCGTACAAGGAAATTCTCGACGATCGCTATGACTTCGACAATGGTGTTTTCTTTGCGATGGATGGCGGCCCCTGTTGGGAGTTGTGGCTATGGTCCCGTCTTTGGGATGGACAGTTCATACCCCTTTGGCCATTTCTGTTGGGGCTCGTGGCCGCTAGAGCGGGGTTCCAACATCTCGCCCGTACACTATTGCCGGATGGCGCGTGCCCGTGCGGGTACTCGTTGCATGGGAATGTCTCCGGGCGATGTCCTGAGTGTGGGCGCATCGTTGAGGCGCTCAATGGCCGGAGATTCTCCGCACTGAAGTGGGTAAGTCGCCGTATCGCCGTTGTCTTCCGTTGGACGGTGACCTTCGGCGCATTGGTCAGTGTCCTCGCTTTGCGCCTATCGGCTAACCATACGGTCGAGGTCGTATTCGGACCCATCACGACAGGATGGTTTCAGGGTCAGCTTGGAGTTGCCATCGGGCCCTCGTCACAAATTGGCGGTATCTATTGGCCGCAGTTCCACAGAAATCCATGCCCATGGGACCGGGGGGGCGCTGAGTGGGTCATTGCCGGTTATCCCGCGTGGATTCCGGTCACAATCCTCGTTGTCGCAGCTGCGTGTTTATGGTTCGGGCGCATGTACACAGCCCGTAACGCGGACTCAGGTCGTCAAGTAGCGTAGATGGGGATGAGTAGCGTAGGGTGGGCCATGCCCACCACTCGGCGTTCGACGAGATGGGGGCCGCGCCCATGAGGTCGCCGCCGCACGTCTCGCCGAGCGGGTGATGATGTCGACGCCTTCACAAGCCTTGAATCGCCTGCTGCGCGGCAGCGCCGACGGTGGTGGGCATGGCCCACCCTACTCCACATCGCCTGCACCGCGCGCCACGTCGATGGTGCGTTTCGCTTCGCGCTAATCGGCTGAATCGCGCGCCACGCCTCTGGTGGGTTTCGCTTCGCGGTAACCCACCCTACTCAACTTCGCGGCAACCCACCTTACTCAACGCGATTCACGGCACTTCGCCACACGTCGGGGCCGGTGCGAGCCGTTAGGTGGCGGCGCTCTTGGTTCCTTCAATCGGAAGCCCCGCGTCTGCCCAAGCCTTCACGCCGCCCTCGTAGTCCATCACGTTCGTGAAGCCCGCCTGTTCGAGCTGACGCGCCGCCTTCGGTGACAGGTCGCATGTCGGACTTGCGCAATACACGACCACCTGATCGTTCTTGGCGTCCACTTCCTGATTAACGGCATCGACAAAAGCGCCCTCGAACCCGGCGCCTTCGAACGGAATGTTCTTCGACCCTGGGATATGGCGCTCCTCGAAATGCTCGTTCGGCAATACGTTGATGAGGTTGAAACGCTGGCCGCCGTCACGCATGGATCGGAGATCCGCGGTTGAAATCGTACGCATCATGGCACTCCTTTGGCTGGGTGTGGCTGCTCCCCGCCATCAAATGGTTGCGCGCATCCTTGAAGTCCGGATGAGTGGCGCCTGAAATCATGTTCAGGCGCACGGCGGCGCGGTGAGGTGGGCTGAGCGAAGCGCAACTCTTCGCTTGAATCGCGCGCCACGCCCTGGTGGGTTTCGCTCCGCGGTAACCCACCCTACTTAAAGCGCCGCGCCACAGGCCGGGCAATTCGGGTCGAGGAGGTTGCGAAGCAGTCGGAGACTCGTTCCCGTCTATAGTACACCTGTGTCCCTCCTGCGCTGCTTTGTCGCGATCGAACTCAATGACGCCGTCCGGCGGGATCTGGCGGCCCTGCGCCGGCGGCTGGACGACGGCGGGCGCGGCGTGAGCTGGGTGGCGCCAGAGAATCTGCATCTCACGCTCAAGTTTCTTGGACCCACGGCGACGAGCGATCTGCCGCGCGTCGGCGCGGCGTTGCAGGCCGCCGCCACGACATCTGGCGTGGTGGACACGGCGCTCGCCGGCGTGGGCTGTTTTCCGCCGAACGGCGGGCCGCGCGTGATCTGGGCCGGGCTGGCGGATGACGATGGCGCGCTCGGCGGGCTACATGACGCGTGCGAAGTCGCGCTGGCGGAGATCGGCTGGCCGCGCGAGCGACGCGCGTTTGCGCCGCATATCACGCTGGCGCGGATTCGCAATTCGCAGCGCGGCAGCGCAATGCGGCCGCGCGTCGAGAAACACGGGGCGTTTTGCGGCGCGGAGTTGCGCGTCGCGTCGGTGACGCTGTTCGAGTCGCGGCTTTCGCCGGAAGGGGCGCGGTATCTGGCGTTGTCGCGGTATGCGCTGGGCGCGGCGCGGTAAAGCGGGAGTAGCGTAGGTTCAGATAGTTGCGGGCTGCGCAAGTCCGTGGACCCCCGCCTGCGCGGGGGTGACGGATCGAAGCGCCTGCGCGGGGGTGACGGAGTAACGCGCCTGCGCGGGGGTGACGGAACAAAAGCGCGTGCGCCGGGGTGACGGAGTAACGCGCCTTGCGCGGGGTGACGGAGTAGCGCGCCTGCGCGGGGGTGACGGAATGATCCCGCGCGGCCGCTAGGCCAGCTTGCTGATGATCCAGGCGCAAATCTCGTCGAGGCCTTCGTCGCGCAAGGAGCTCACTGGCCACACCGGACGCGCGTCTTCGAACGAATCGCGCAGGTCGCGGATCGTCTTGTCCGCGCCTTCGAGGTCCGACTTGTTTACGACAAACGCCGTCGCGATTTCGTAGACGCCGGCCTTGCTGAACTGAATCGTGTCGCCGGAGCCGGGCATCAGCAGCAGCAGCACCTCGTCGGACACGGTGCGGATTTCGACGTCATTCTGTCCGGCGCCGACGGTCTCGATCAGCACGATCGGATAGCCCGCCGCGCGCATCAGGTCGCAGATTTCGCCACAATGCGGGCCCAGCCCGCCGGCGTCGCCCGACGATGACAGGCTGCGGACAAAAATCTGGTCATCCGGATCGGCCCGCATCATCCGCAGACGATCGCCCAGCAACGAGCCGCCAGTGAGCGGGCTGCTCGGGTCGACCGCGACCACGGCGACCCGTTGTCCGGAATCCCGCAGACGACGCGATAACTTGCCGATGAAGGTGCTCTTGCCGACGCCGGGCGCGCCCGTCACGCCGATGCGGACGGCCTTGCCGGTTTTGGCAAGCTCGCCGAGCGCGCTCCCGCGGCCGTCCATAATCCAGGTCGCGGCGCGCGCCAGGCCGACGGGGGTGGTAATGTCCGGCTTCGGTTCGGCGCCGCGTTTGGCGCGCAAATCGCGCGTAATGCGGTGAATATCGTCGATAATCATGGCGGTCGGCGTGCCGGGGGTATAGACGCCGGCCATCCCCATGGCTTCGAGCTTCGGCTTATCCGGCTCGGGAATGATCCCGCCGACGGTGACCGGGAGATCCGCCATGCCCAATTCGCGGCAAAGTCGCAGGACCTCGGGCATGATGGTCATATGGGCGGCGGACAGGAGGCTGACACCCAGGACGTCGACATCCTCCTGCATGGCGGCGTGAACGGTCGACAGCGGGGTCTGCCACAGGCCGGTGTAGATCACTTCCATGCCGGCGTCACGGAGGTTTCGGACAATCAGCTTGGCCCCGCGGTCATGGCCGTCGAGGCCGATTTTCGAGATCAAAACGCGCGGCGGTCGCGACATGAGCTTATTGTTCCGTTAATTGGGGTAACGAGCGGCCTGAGAATGATCCGTTCAAAATCCGGGCGTCCGATGTGAACTTTAGCGGGCCGAGTACGAATAACAAGTTTGGAGGAACGCGCGGCATTACAGAATGTTCATGTTTGCCGCGCAGCCTGACGGCGTCGGGAGCTGGTTTGAGGCGAATTCCGGTGATTGGCATTTGCGGAGGCGTAGGCGCCGGCAAGTCGGCGGTGGCGGACGCGTTTGCCCAGGCGGGGTGCGTGGTGATCGACTCGGATCAGGCGAACCGGGAGGTGCTCGCGCGGGCGGAAGTGCGCGATCAACTGGTCGCCTGGTGGGGTCCCGGGGTGCTGGCGGCGGATGGGACGGTGGATCGGCGCGCGGTGGCGGAGATCATTTTCTCTGACCCCGAGGCCCGAAAGCGGCTTGAATCCTTGACCCACCCCTTGATTGGGCAGCTTCGCGCGCGTAAGATTCAGGTGGTTCGAGAAAGTTCATCGGCCAAGGCCATCGTCCTCGATTCCCCGTTGCTGATCGAAAGCAAGCTCGACCGCGAATGTGACGCCATTGTTTTTGTGGACACGGACGCGGCCCAGCGGGAAGCGCGAGTGCGAACCAGCCGCGGATGGAACCGCGAAGAATGGATGCGACGCGAGCGCTGCCAGGCGCCGCTGGAAGATAAACGCTCCCGTGCTGATTATGTGATTCGAAATGACGGAGATTTCGAAGTATTGGCGAAACGGGTTCGGGCCGCACTGGATGACATTCTGAGTCGAGACCTCAGTTGATTACATAACCGCGTTCGGGCTGATCGGCGTCGTGACCCTCATGACGCCCCCAGACGTGAGCCGACCCCTAAGAGCAAGAAGCAGTTCCATTTCGGAGTATTCGGAATCATGGCGAAGACAACGGCGCGCACGCGCGGCAAAAAGAAACTTCAGGACGTTATCGAGAGCATTCCCGAGGAGGGAAACAGCGTTGTCGATTCCGCGGCGGCGGATGGCGACGCGGCGATGACCGATGACGCCGACAAGAAATCATCGCGCAAGCCGCGCGAGGACGCGGGCAAGCGCCCCGACAAGAACGCGGGCGACGACGCCGAGAGCGAGGGCGAAGGCGGCGCGATCGACAAGGCCACGCACGAAAAATACGAGAAGGTGAAGCGCGGCGACCTGCACATCACCGACCTCCAGAAGATGAACGTGACCGAGCTGCACGAGGTCGCGATCTCCGAAGGCGTCGAAGAGTACGTCGGCAAGCCCAAGCAGGAACTGATTTTTGAGATCCTGAAGCGCCGCATCAATCAGAGCGGCCTGCTGTATGGCGAGGGCGTGCTGGAGATTCTGGACGACGGCTTCGGCTTCCTGCGCAGCCCGGAATACAACTACCTCCCCTGCCCGGATGACATTTATGTCAGCCCGTCGCAGATTCGCCGCTTCGGCCTGCGCAACGGCCACATCGTCGCCGGTCAGATCCGCCCACCGAAAGAGAGTGAGCGATACTTTGCGCTCCTGCGGGTCGAGGCGATCAACTACGAGAACCCCGACGCGGTCACGCAGAAGACCAACTTCGAGGATCTCACGCCGCTGCACCCGAACGGGCGCATCTTCCTGGAAACCACCAAGGAAGAGATCAACATGCGCATTGTTGATCTGGTGACGCCGATCGGGTTCGGACAGCGCATGCTGATCGTCGCGCCGCCGCGCACGGGTAAGACCGTGCTGCTGCAGAAGATCGCCAACGCGATCACGACCAATCACACCGAGGCGAAGGTCATCATTCTGCTGATCGACGAGCGCCCGGAAGAAGTCACCGAGATGCAGCGCAGCACCCAGGCCGAAGTCATCAGCTCGACCTTTGACGAGCCGGCTTCGCGCCACGTGCAGGTCGCGGAAATGGTGATCGACAAGGCCCGGCGTCTGGTCGAATACGGGCATGATGTCGTGATCCTGCTGGACTCGATCACGCGTCTGGCCCGCGCCTACAACACCGAAGTGCCACACTCCGGCAAGATCCTGACCGGTGGTGTCGACGCCAACGCCCTGCAGAAGCCGAAGCGCTTCTTCGGCGCGGCCCGCAACATCGAGGAAGGCGGCAGCCTGACGATCATCGGGACGGCGCTGGTCGATACCGGCAGCAAGATGGACGAAGTCATCTTCGAAGAGTTCAAGGGCACCGGTAACTCGGAATTGCACCTCGATCGTCGCCTGGTCGAGAAGCGCATCTGGCCGGCGATCAACATTCCGGCGTCGGGCACGCGTAAGGAAGAGCTGCTGCTCGATCCGCAGGAACTGGAGAAGGTGTACATGCTGCGCCGCGTACTGGCGGACATGAACCCGGTCGAATCGGTGGACATGCTCCGCAATCGGTTGAAGAAGACCGACTCGAACGGCGTCTTCCTGATGACGATGAACCTGCAGTAAGTCGGGCAGCGAATTCGCCAGTCACCACCGGGCCGATCGAATCGCAAGGTTTGATCGGCCCGTTTTTTCGTGCGCGCTTCAGGCGCCCGGCGGCAGTATCCCGCGCGCCGTCAGAAACGACTTCACCGGCCCCCAATACTGCTCGGTCTCGACCGGCATGTCGTTGTGCCCCTTATCCGGAAACTCGATCAGTTCCGCGTCGCGCGCGAGGTCGCGCAGCTTGCGCCCGTGGCGGATGGGGACGATATTGTCCCGCCCGCCGTGGAAGATCAGGAGCGGGACATGCAGCGAGCGGATCACCTCGTCATTGCGGAAAGGATGTTTCAACATCGGCGCCGGCGCGAGGTAGCGGGCGGTCATCGACGCGACACTCGTGAACGGCGACTCGAGGATCATCGCGTTCGGCGCCCGATGTTTCGCCAACTGGCAAACAACGCCGGTCCCGACCGAGCGACCGTGGTAGATAATCGCGTTGCGATCGATCTCCGGCCGATTGATCACACGCTCGAAGAACTCGATCGCGTCCGCCGTCAGCGCCTTCTGACTCGGTTCGCCGCCGGAGCGGCCGTAGCCGCGATATTCCGGCAGCAGCACCGACACGCCCCACTGGTGATAGCGATCCAGCAGCCACGCCCATTCATCGACAACCTCGGCGTTGCCATGCGCGAACACCACGAGCGGGCCGGGATGCGCGGCGTCGCGGCCGAGGCCGGGCCGATACCAGGCCTGCGTCTGTTCGCCGCGCCCGACATCGACCGTCATGATCTCCGTGCCGACGGGCGGCTCGACAGCGTCAAACGGCATCGTCCAGCCGGGAAAGAGAATGCGGGCCTGCATGACATACAAAAACCAGACCCAGCATAAGTAGGCGAACGCGATGGTCAGCACGGCGCGGCGTATCCTCACGATCAAAGCCCGGCGCTCCTTGCGACTCCTCGACGCCACAATCCGCGGGCCCGGTCGCTCCGGCTCCGATGAGGTCTGATCCGCGCCATAATCTTCGGTGGTCGGCAAATCGTGAACTCCGAACGCTGGCACATCGCGAAAAAGCGGGCCGCAGCGGAAATAATGGGCCGGTTTGGGGTTTCCCCGGCGGCCCGTCGCGCAGTATTCTATGGGCGGCAAGCTGGAGGGTAAAAGATATGCTGCGCGCCACACTCACCGTGGCGGCATGCGCACTGGCGAGCGGTCATATCGCGCTCGCCCAGACTGCGCGCGCCGTCGTCTTCGTTTCTGACCAGATCAACGACGTGATCCTGCGGATGGAAGATCGAAACGGGGACGGAGATGTCACCGACCCCGGCGAAGTGACTGTGTTCAATGACGATCTCGACGCGACGCTCGGGATTGAGAACACGCAGGGCATCGTTCCGCTCTCCCAACGGCGGATTATCTCCGTCGACAATTTCGCGCCCGACAACGCCGTGCTGATGCGCGACCTGAACGCGGACGGAGACGCGTTCGACGCCAACGAGCGCACGGTGTGGTTCAACGGCGCATTGCCGGGCGGCTTTTTTCTGACCAATCCGGCCAGCCTGACCCGCGCGCCCAACGGCATCTTTTATCTGCTTGACAACAACGGCCTCGACGACGCCAACCCCGAAGTCGTATACGCGCTGAGCGATGAGAACGGGGATGATCAGATCGACGGAAACGAAATCTCGATTCACGCGCCGCTGGCGCCGGTCGGCATGTCAGACTTCATTCTCGAGTTTGACGTGGCCCCCGACGGAACGGGATACCTGTTCGATATCTCGGACCCGATCACGATTCTGGAAGTGGGGCCTGCCGGCAGTCCGATCGAGCCGCTCGTCTGCTCGACCGATCTCTTCATTCTGACCGGCTTCACCTACGTGCTCTCCGGCACACTGAGCGAGATCACGTTTCTTCCCTCCAATGAAATCGTCGTCGGTGGCTTCAGGGGGCAGAGCACGGTCGTGATCCTCGCGATTCGCGACAGTGATAACTCCGGATTGATTGATCAGACCGAAGAAATCCGCGTCCTCTGGGACGAAGACATTCACGCCGCCGGTTTCAGCACCGGGTCGCCGCGCGATCTGAGCTATCTGGCCAGCGACGGCTCGCTCTTCTGGACCGACGGGCTGAGCGATCGCATCTGGCGGCTGGTCGATCGCAACGAAGACGGCGACTACAACGATCCCAATGAAACGCTGATCTACTATGACTCCGCCGACTTCACCGGGCCGCAGGCCGCGACGCTGATGCAGACGCTCGCCACGCTCACCGCCTGCCCCGGCGATCTGACCGACGATCTGGTCATCGACCTCGCCGATCTGGCGGCAATGCTGGCGAATTTCGGCCTGCCGGGCGGACCGGCCGAGGGTGACACCACCGGCGACGGCATGGTCGATCTCGCTGATCTGGCGGAACTGTTATCGTCGTTTGGCTCGGAATGCCCGCCGGTTCTGCGGGCATAGCCGGGAGTTCGAACACTCAGGTGTGGGAAGTGACTGACTAACCTAGGAGAACGAGATGAAGAGGGTGAATGTCGCGGCGGCGATTGCGTTGCTCGCCTGGTCGGGTGGAAGCGCTCTGGCCCAGTTGGCTGTTCCGTTGCTGCGTGAAGGCGAAGTCGCGCCCGGATCGGCCGGGGAAATCGCATCGTCGATCGACAATGCGACCACGAACGGTGTGGGCGGCTACGCGATCCAGGTCAACCTGTCGGCCAGCGGCGACTCGATCTGGGGAAATGCCGTCGGCGGTCCGGGAACCGTGCTCCGCAGCGAGATGCAGATCGGCGCGTTGCTCCAAACAACGTTTGAGTTCACGATCGGGCTGGCGGACAACGGATCGCTCTGCTACGCGCCGACCAGCAACCTGCTCGACCCCAACGGCCGTGTCGCGGTCGCCGGACTCGATGGGTTGTTCGTCGACAACATGGTCGTGCTGAACGAGGGCGACCCCGCGACGGCGATCTTCGGCGATCCGAACTTCTGCTCGCGGTTCAACAGCCGCCCGAACATGACCAACAACGGTATCCCGTACTGGATTGGCGGCGCGGGCCCCTGCGCCACAACGGCGACGGCCAATCGCGCTCTGCTCGCGGGCAACCCGCCCGTTTCGCTTTTCCAGGGCGGAGACATCATCGGCGGCGTCGGGCTACCGGCCGAAACCAGCGGGATTGACTTTGACACCAAGTTGTCAGCCAACGGCACGCATTACATCTCACTCGTCTTCGCTGACACGGCGCCTGCGGCCAATGACGCGGTCGTGATCATTGATGGCGCCGCCGTCAACGCCAGCGGTGGGTTGCTGCGCGAGGGCGACGCCGTGGCCGCCGCCGCGGGCGGACTGGCGGGGGAACTCTGGACCGCGTTCGACGCGCTTTATGTCACTGAGACCGGCGAGTACTTTGTCACCGGCGACACGAACGCCGCGGTCGCCATGGATGAAGTCGTGCTCAAGAACGGCGTCATCATCCTGCGCGAAGGCGAGGTCATCAGCGGCAATGTCGTGTCGGGCGCGATCGAGTCCGGCGCGATGAATGAGACAGGCGACTGGGCCGTGACCTGGGACTTCGGCACGCCCGAAACCCTGATCCTCAACGGTCGCGCCATCCTCACCGAAGGCGCCCTGATGGACTGGAACGGCGACGGGACCCTGGACGCGAATGATCGCACGGCGCCGGGCGACGTTCGGCCGGCCACGCTTGTCGACTTCTCGGGCCTCGCCCCGGCAATCGCGCTGAGCGAACGCGACGCCGATGGTCTGGTCACGGTTTACTTCACGGGTGAGGTCGACTTCCAGAACACCACCTCCACGACCGACGACCGCGAGGCGCTGTGGGCGATTCGCACGCACCCGTGCCCCGGCGATCTGACCGGCGACGGCGCGATCGATCTCGCCGACCTGGCGGGCTTCCTGGCCGCCTTCGGCACTTCCACCGGCGACCCGGGCTACATTTTGCTGGCTGATCTCGATTTCAGCGGCACAGTCGATCTGGCCGACCTGGCGGGGCTGCTGGCCGTCTTTGGGACAAGCTGCCGCGGCTTCTAGCCACTGACGGGCTCCCGCCAACGGCGGAAACCCTTACAATTTCGCGGGTCGCGCGGCGTTTCGACGCCGCGCGGCCCGCCGCTTTTTGGCGCCGCGGACTTGCGAACCCCTCCCCGCGCCCCTAGCGTTTGTTTATTGCCCATGGGCGGGCAGAGCCAAAGGAGCGTGAATGGGGGTCATCCCTGGTCGTCCCAATCGACTGCGTGTTGTAGAAGCCGACGCCGCGATGCGCGAGCAGATTTATCGCAACCGCCATGAGGTCTACGCCGCCGAACTGGGACAGCATCCGTTGAACGGCGAAGCGCGCCTGACCGATGCGATCGACGATTACAACGTCTACCTGGCGGCGTGCGACGGCGACAGGCTCGTCGGGTACATCAGCATCACGCCACCGGGCCATCGCGCCTACTCGATCGAGAAGTACCTTCCTCGAGACGAGATCCCGGTCACATTTGACGACGGGCTGTACGAACTGCGCCTGCTGACGGTGACCGCCAGTCGGCGCAGCCGGGTTGTCGCCGCGGTGGTCATGTACGCCGCGCTGCGATGGATCGCCGACCGCGGCGGCCGCCAGATCGTGGCCATGGGCCGCCTGGAGGTCGTGCCGATGTACCGGCGGATCGGCCTGACACCGCGCGGCGTCAGCATCCAGAGCGGGTCGCTCACGTTTGAACTGCTGACCGGTGAGATTTCGGAGCTGCAGCGCACCGCGCAACGGATGGGCCATCTGGTCGGGCGCATCCGCGAGACGTCCGAGTGGGAACTCGATGTTCCGTTCACGCGGCCGGCCCCCTGCTATCACGGCGGCGCGTTTTTCGAGAGCATCGGCGAGGAATTTGACGACCTGAACCGCCGGAATGAAATCATCAACGCCGACGTGCTCGACGCGTGGTTTCCGCCGGCCCCGGCCGTGCTCCAGGCGATTTCGGAACACCTCCCGTGGCTCGCGCGCACCTCGCCACCGACACGTTGCGCAGGACTGACGCGCACAATCGCCGGCGTGCGCGGCGTGCCCGAGGAATCGATCGCGCTGGGTGCGGGATCATCGGACCTCATTTTTCGCGTGTTGCCGCGCTGGCTGACGCCGCGCTCCCGCGTGCTGCTGCTGGACCCGACCTACGGCGAGTACGCGCACGTGCTGGAGCATGTCATCGGCTGCGAAATCGCGCGCCACACGCTCTCGCCGGACGATGGATTCGCCGTTGATATTGATCGCCTGCGGCGCGACCTGCGCGGCTGCGATCTGGCGGTGATCGTCAACCCCAACAGCCCGACCGGGCGCTACGTCCCCTCCGAAGCGCTGCGCGACGTGATTGAAACCGCGCTGCGCGGGACGCGCTTCTGGATCGACGAAACGTACATCGAGTATGTCGCCGGAGCGCCGTCGCTGGAATCATTCGCGGCCACCGCCTCCAATGTCGTCGTCTGCAAGTCGATGTCAAAGGTATACGCGCTCAGCGGGATGCGGGCCGCGTATCTGTGCGGCGAACCGGACACGATCGCCGATATTCACGGGATCACGCCGCCCTGGGTGATCGGGCTGCCGTCGCAGGTCGCGGCGGTCGAAGCGCTGCGCGCCACGGACTACTACGAGGGCCGCTATCGCGAGACGCATGCGCTGCGGGCCGAACTCGCGGCGCGCCTGCGGGCGCTGCCGGGATTCCGTGTTTTTGACTCGGTCGCGAACTTCCTGCTGTGCATTGTGGACAATCCGCTGTGGACGCCGACCGCGATCGTCGAGGCCTGCGCCGCGCGTGGGCTGTTCATCCGCGACGCCAGCGGCATGAGCGCGGGCCGGCGTGTGTCCGCCATCCGCCTGGCCGTCAAAGACGCGGAGACGAACGCGCGCATGGCCGACATCATGGAGCGAATCTTCCATGGCGCCGCGCCGCGCAGCGCGGATCTCAGCGAATCACTGTCCGCCCGCGCCGCGTCAGCGCCCGCCCGTCAGCCGCGATAACGGCGCCGCGGCTGTCGCTCACGTCCGCAATCGGCGCCGCGCGTCCGAGAATCAATGCCTTCGCGGGCCCCGGCGCGCAATCGGTCCAATTTGCGCGTTACTCCGCTTGACCCGGACACTTACGCGCCCCGTACCATTCGCATGCGGGGGATCATTTACATCGCGATCGGGATCGCGTGCGCATCGTCGCTTGTCGGCTGCGGCGCAAAACGGCATGACGGCGCCAGCGCCAGTCGGCCCGCGCCGCCGCTGCGCAGCGCTTTTCTGCAACGACCCGATCTGATCGACGCCGCCGAATGGTACGCCGGACGCGCTGAATGGCCGACCGCGTATGGCGGGTTCATCATCGAAGATGAATCCACGTCCGTCGAGATTGAATTCGACGATCAGTCTTTCTTTGACCGTTTTGGCGGCGGCTACTACCGCACGTCGCAGGCGGTGCGGGTTCGCACACGCAGCCGATAACGCCTGGCCCCGACCGGAATGTTTTTTCTTCGACGTTTCGGGCCGGCGGTTATCGCGACGCATACGTTAGAGGACACATGCGGAATCGCGCCGCAGTCGAGAGAAAACGCGATTTCGGGGTGACTAGGATGAATCGAGTCCACGCCGTTGGGCTCGCGACACAGGGGGGACTCCAGAAAGTCCTACATCAGGAAAGAAGCGGAGGAGGCTCGTTCGATGAAACTGCGATCGTCACCAGTAGTCGGTCTGATCTGCATTACGTCAATGCTGGCGATGGACAGAACCATCGACTGCAAAGATATCGCCGCGTCGGGTTTTCTTGACGCGCTGTTCCTCGGCGCCTCGATCGCCATTGATGACGCCAATGGCGGCGCCGGACAGCCCGCGCCCGGTCCGGCCGGCCCCGCCGGTCCGCAGGGCGAGCAAGGCCCCGCGGGTCCGCAAGGTGAACAGGGCCCCGCCGGCGCCGACGGCAAAGATGGCAAGGACGGCGTGGACGGCGTGGACGGTAAGGACGGAGCCGATGGCGCCGATGGCGCTGACGGCCAGGACGGCTCCGATGGAGAGGACGGCGCGCCCGGTGAGAACGGCGCCCCCGGCCAGGATGGCGCTCCGGGACAGGACGGCGCTCCGGGCGAACCCGGCGCTGACGGCGCCGACGGTATCAGTTGCTGGGATCTGAATGGCAACGGCGTCGCCGACGACAATGAAGACCGTAACGGTGACGAGGTCGTCGACGCGGCGGATTGCCAGAGCGGCACGAGCGACGTGATCGCCCGCGGCACGATTCCCGCCAACGGCGCCTTCAACATCGCCAACGGCTACGGCATCCTGAGCGTGACGCGCCTCAACACCGGCCTGTATCGCGTCGTGGTCAGCCTCGATGATGTGCCGGCGGCGGAACGGCCGGTCGTGCAGGCCGACCTGGCGATTCTGCTGACGGTCGAACTGATCGAAATCGGCGGCGACGCCGGCGACGGCGGCCTCGCGGCCCTGCTGTTCGCGTTCTATGACATCATCTCGATCGACAGCGACGGCGTCGGCGGGGACAGCATGGAAATCGAAGTGCAGATTCGCAATATCACCAACACGCGGACGGACGCCGAGTTCAGCGTCGCGGTCCTCGGACCGACCGGCGCCTAAGCGCGGCCCGGCGACATAGCCAGCACGCATCGTTCTTCACGAACGATTTCGAGATTTCTCGCGAAGTCTCCTTCTCGAAGACCGCCCCCTCGTGGGGCGGTCTTTTTTTTTGCGCACACTTGTGGGCGTGAGTCTGGCTCGCCGACCTGGCTTAGAAGCGCGCGCCGCACTCGGGGCAACGCCGCTCCGGGAGCCCATACAGGTCATAGCCACAGTGCTGACAGATCCCGGGCCCGCCGCGCGGTGCGGGCCATATCAGGTATGACAACCCAACCAGCGGCAGCAGCAAGGCCGGGATCAGCAACCGCCACCTCAGGTCCCCAACCCGGCCGGTTCCATGTGACAATTTCGACGCAGAAGTACACCGCCAGCGCGATGTTGAGCCAGACAGCCAACGCGAAGATCAGCGCCTGGCGACGGCGCCGGAGACGTGGCAAGGGGCTACTTGAGCTTGGCTGATTCGCGCCGCGCGACATCGGCCCACTTCGTGTCGCCGTACTCCGCAATCACGCGGTCGTAGTACTTCCTGGCGGATTCGGCGTTCTTCGCGTCGCGCAGTGTGCGGGCCATTTTGATCAGGTTTTCGGCCTGCTTCGCGCGGCGCTCTGCTCGGGCGGCCTCCACTTGTTTCATGATGGCCGCGTCGGCCCGCATCTCCTCCAGCCGCGACAGCGCCGTCTTGCCCGAGCGCGAATCGGCATGTTCCTCGGCCAGCCGCTCGTATCCCTCGTAGGCGGCGAGGTACTCGGCTTTCTCGCGCGCCTGATCCGCCTGGCGCAGCAGACGCTCCGGCGCGCTTTCGAGACTGCGCCCGGTGTCATTGGATTCCGGCTTCGGCGCATCCGAATCCGGGCGGCGCTTCTTCGCGTCCTTTTCCGGCCCCTTCTCCGCGTCACTGTCGGCTTCCGACTCGCGCGGCTTGCCCTGTTTCTTTTCCAGCGCCTTGATGAGCTTTTCGATTTCCGCGTCCAGGTTGCTCTTGTTGAGCCGCGCTCGATAAACGCCGTCCTCGTCGATCAGGAACATGGCCGGAATGCCGCGCACCCCGTAGAGCCGCGTGAGCTGCGGCGCGCCGTCGCCGTCGCAGACATGCACCCAGTCCATCTTGTAGTTCTGAATATAGGCGCGGCACTGCGGCACGCTCTTGTCCAGCGAGATGCTGATGACCTGCAGGCCGCGCTTGGCGTACTTGTTGTTCACCTCGCGGATCGCCGGAATCGCGTCGCGACAGGGCCCGCACCAGCTCGCCCAGAAGTCGAGCAGCACGACTTTGCCGCGCAGGTCCTTCAGCGAAAAGGACTGCCCATCCGCAAGCACCTTGGCGCGAAAGTCCGGGGCGGCCTTGCCGGCCGTCGGCTGGGCGACCGCGACGTGACAGCCAAACACCACTGACATGACGAACATTGTGCGGAGCATGACTTTCTCCGGGGTTGAATTGACCGGACAAGTATAGCATCGCCGGCCCCCGACCCAAAAAGTCCCCGGCCCGTTTCGGCCGCGACGCCCTGCCCGATCAGCGGGCGCCCCAGTCGCGCGGCCGTGCCCCGTCCGTCGTTCGCGCCTCCGGATCCGCGCCGGCTTTGAGCAATAGCGCCACCATTTTCTGGTCACCCAACCGGTAGGCGAAATGCAACGGCGTGGCCCCGTCGGCCGCGCGCCCGGCCAGCCCCTCGGCGTCCCGCATGCGGCGCAACAACATGTCCACGGTTTCAGTATGCCCGCCCATTGCCGCCGCCCCGATCAGCGATCCGTGTCGCTCGCTGCGAACGCGCGGATTCGCCCCTTCATCCAGCAGCATGGCGAGCGCATCCGTCGCACCGTGGAATGCGGCGATATGGGCCGGAGACGCAAGTCCTTCGACTCCGCCGGCCGCCTCAATGTCAGCGCCGGCCTTCAATAGCCATCTGATCGCGTCGACGCGATTCAGCGCGGCAGCCTCGCCAAGCGCCGTGCGCCGCGCGCCGGTCGAACTCGCAAGACTGATCTCACCGACCTCTCGCGGCGCGTCATTCGGATCGGGCAACATGACTTGTATCATCCCCGGGTGGTCGGCATCCCGCACCGCCATCACCAGAAAACTCGCCCGGTCCTCCGCCGTAAACCAATCTGAAATCAGATACGAACGCAAGTAGAACTTCTCGTCATAGACTTCTCGAACCCAGTCAGCGGGCGGTTGCGCGCGCATCGCCAGAAACAGCGTTCGCAACGTGGGTTCCTGTTCATCGAAGATCAGTCGCGGCGGCGGGTCCCAGTGCGGCGGAAAGTCTCCCCGATCACGAGCCGACATAAATGCGATCGCCTCGCTGATCCTGCCGGCGCGCAGCAGGCGCTCGGCCTCAGACCGATTCAACTGTTCCGGCCGGACAAGCGCCGCCGCCAGTGCGAACACGCCGATCGCCGACACGCCGAGCACCCATGTGGCGCGCGTCGGCCGGGCCCCCGATCGGCGCCACGGCGCCCTTGGCCATTTCTTTCTCACACAAAAGCCGGCGCACCCCGTGCCGATCAGCCACAACGGCGCCGTGATGGCGCCGTAGAGCTCCACGAGTACCGTGACGTCGGCCAACAGCGCGTCGCGCGGGCTGAATCGATGGCCCATCATCGCGTCGAACACCGGTGTCGGGGAAGTCGCCAGCGCCAGCAACGCCACGGCGTCAGCAAAGAGCATGACGACGAAGACAGCGCCAATCACGCGCATGGCAAACATGACGCGGACAACGCGAATCATGAGCAGCACCCGCCAGCCCGCCACAACCCCGAGCGTGATCAGGTTGGCCACCGTCGCGTCATGCGCGGAGAGGAACCGCTCATACGGAATGGCGTACAACCACGCCATCGGCGCTGTCATCAGAAACAGAGACAGGAACCCCCGCCATGCGCGGAAGAACCGCGGCGGCGCGCTGCTCGTCCTGCGCCGCGCCAACCGGGACACACCGTACGTCAGGAGAAACAGCAAGCTGCCGGAAACGAGCGACGCCGCCAGCGGGCGCAACACGCGCCAGGGCTCGGCGACCAGATCAGCGCCGTCGTAGTCGCGCGCGAGTCCGGCAGAAATCACGAGCAGGACGGCGAGCCAGAACGCGCGAGGGGCCCGGGCGATCGCGAGAATGGCCCTGCGCGACCCAAAGAAGTAACGAAGTAGCGTGATAGGCGCAACTGTAACAACGGGTCCGCCGCGACGGCGTACGCAATGACTGGGGACTCCACCCGGGCTAGGCATTTGGCAACCACCCCGCGCCGCCACCAACGGGACCAACGAGCCCATCGTCAAGAACGCGCATGACTGGATCGCTCATTAGTGATACTCGATCTCTAGAACCGCCCCACCGTTCCGCCGTCGAGCACAATCGCCAGTCGCTCGCACGCCAATTGCGGCGCCACATTGCGATCCAGCATTTGTTCCGCGTCAAAAACCGCCTCAATCCCTTCCGCGATCCGCGTATCCGCCGCCGCGTCGGTCTGCTCGGCCTGTTTCGCCAGTCGCTCGCGCAACGCCGCGCCGACCAGCATCAGCGCCAGCTTCAACCCCTCACGCAGCGCGTCGGTTTCCACCGTCTTGGGCGGCGCCTTGGCGCTCTTCTTCCGCGCGCCGCGCTGCCCGGCGTCGGCGTCCTCGCCATTCGCGTCGCCGTCGTCTTCATCGCTGTCCAGCGCGGCCCGCCCCGCCAGCGCCGTCGCCGCCTCAATCATCTGCTTGCCGAACGCCTCCACGCGCGACACATCACGCAGCGCCGCGCGCACGGCGTCGCGCGTCTCCAGCAGATTGATCCGATCCCACTTCAACGCAGCGCCGAGCCGACCGTCACTCAAATCCGCCAGAAACCGCGCATCGGCCGCTTTCACATTCATCGCCGCCAGCCGCTCGGCGACAAACGCGCGTGGCAACGGATCAAAACCGATCCGCTGACACCGCGACCGAATCGTCGGCAGCAGTCGATCCGCCGCCGACGTCACCAGCATCAGTGTCGCCGCGCCCGGCGGCTCCTCGAGCGTCTTGAGCAGCGCGTTTTGCGCTTCCTCGTTCATCCGCTCCGCGTCGCGCACGATGAACACGCGCCGTCGGCCGAGCATCGGCGCCTTGGCGGCCGGCTCAATCAGAAAGTGCCGGACGACGCCAACGGACAGCATCAGCCCCTTGCTCGCGCGAATCGACCGATCCGGGTGATGCTTGTGCAATCCGCGATGAATCACATGCAGATCGGGATGATTGCCGCGCGCCAGCAACTCACACGCCGGACACGCGCCGCAGGCGTCCCCCGCGTCGGGCGCGTTCGTCGGCTCGGCGTCCGGCGCGCCGAACAACCCGGCCTCGCCAAACAGCGACGGGGCCGACGCTTCCGCCGACGCCGCCGGCGCGCTTTCGCACAACAGCCGCGCCGCGAGGGCGCGGGCGGTGAGTTCCTTACCGACCCCCTCGGGACCGTCGAGCAGGTACGCGTGCGGCGCGCGGCCCGCCGCGAGCCCGCGGGCGATCAGCGACAGCGCCCGATCCTGATGTTTCACTTCGGAAAATCGCATCGCTACAGCATATCCCGGCGCGGCGCTCATTTCGCCTCCAACCAGTTGCGCCCGATCGCGCAGTCCACCCGCAACGGCACGGTCAGCTTGATCGCCGACCGCATCGTTTCCGAGACGATTTCCGCCAGTTCTTCCGCCCGGTCCGCCGGCGCCTCGCAAACGAGTTCGTCGTGCACCTGCAGCAACATCCGCATTGGCAGGTTCTCACGCCGGATGCGCTCATCCAGCCGGATCATGGCGACTTTGATCAGGTCCGCCGCCGATCCCTGCATGACGGTATTGACCGCGAGGCGCTCGGCCGCGGCCCGCGCGGCGCGATTGCGCGACTCAATGTCCGGAATCGGTCGCCGCCGCCCGAGAATCGTGCGCACCAGTCCATCGCGCCCGGCGGCGGCGATGCAGCGATTGATGTAGCCGCGAATCTTGGGATACGTCTTGAAGTAGTCGTCGATGAAGCGCTGCGCCTCGCCGCGCGACATGCCCGTACCCTGCGCCAGACCAAAAGCGGTCTGGCCGTAAATGATGCCGAAATTCACGGCCTTGGCCCGGCTGCGCATCTCGCCGGTCACCTGATCCAGCGGCAGGCCGTTGACCTGCGCGGCGACGAAGGCGTGAATGTCGCGATCTTCCTGAAACGCGCGGATCAGTTCGGGGTCGCCGCTGTAGTGGGCCAGCATGCGCAGCTCCACCTGCGAGTAATCCGCGACGATCAGGCGCTCTTCCGGATCACGCGGAATGAACGCCCGGCGAATCTGCCGGCCGAGTTCGGTGCGAATCGGAATGTTCTGCAGATTGGGATCGCTGCTCGACAGGCGTCCGGTGATCGCGCCGGTCTGGTGATAGCTCGTATGCACGCGTCCATCGCGCCGCGCGCGGAAGGTCGGCAACGCCTCGATATAGGTGCTGCGCAGCTTCTGCAACTCACGATAATCGAGCAGCAGCTTCGGCAGCGGATGATCGGTTTCCGTCGCGAGCCATTCAAGCGTGTCGGCGTCGGTCGAGCGCGCCGTCCGCGTCCGCCGCTTGACCTTGAAGCCGAGTTTGTCGAACAGAATCTCGCCGAGCTGCTTGGGCGAGTCGAGATTAAACGCCATGCCGGCGGCGACATGGGCCTGGTCAATCAGGGCGTTCATCCGCCGCGTCATCTCCGCGTTCATCTCCGCGAGAAAATCGACATCGATCGTAATGCCATGCCGCTCCATCTGTTTCAGCACGGAAACCAGCGGCATCTCGACATCATGGAACAGCGCCCGCAGCGCGCCGCGCTCGAGCGCGGGCCGACAAAGTTCATAGAGCCGCCAGGTGTAGTCCGCGTCCTCCGCCGCATATTCGGCGACCCGCTCAACCGGCACCTGGTCCATGCGCAGCTGATCGCGCCCTTTGCCGATCAATTCGGATATCTCGATCATCTCGTGCCCGAACCAGTCGCGCGTGACGCGCGAAAGACCGAAGTTCGCCCGCATCGGATCGAGCAGGAATACCGCGATCATCGTGTCGAACAGCGGGCCGCGCACCGGCAGCCCCGCGTTTTCCAGCACGATCAGGTCGTACTTGATGTGGTGGCCGACTTTGGTGACTGACTCGTCCGCCAGTAACCCGCCCAGCGCGCCCGACACCGTTTCCAGCGGCAGCGCCCGGTCAAACACGTTGCGCACCGGAATGTATGCCCCGCCCCCGACCTGCCACGATAACGAAATCCCGACGAGGTCCGCGTCCATCGGCCGCGCGCCGGACGTTTCGGTATCAACCGCCAATGTTGTGACGCCGCGCAATCGCCTGATCAATTCCTCCAGCGCCGCCGGCGTCTCGATCAGGTCATAAGGCCCCGGTTTCGGCTCCGCCAAGCGCTGGGCCACCGCGCGATCCATCAGCGGCGCGGCCGGATCTTCGGGCGCATCGGATTCCGCTTGCGGCGCAGGCGCCGCCGGCGTTTCGAACAGATCCGCCGGTTTCCTGGCGGCCTTCGCGGGGGGTTCCGCCTTTTCCGCGTCCCATCCCGGCAATTGCGTGAGCAGTCGCCGCATTCCCAATTCTTCGAAAACGGGCGCCGCCGCCGGCCAGTCGATGCGATCGGTGGCCGCCGCCGCGAGGTCGAGTTCCAGCGGCACATCTTCGCGCAGGCGCAACAGTTTCCGCGTGACATCAATCATCGGCGCGAATGCCAGCACGTTTTCGCGCTGTTTGGGCGTCAACTCATCGGCGTGGGCGATCACCCCCTCCGCCGAGCCGTATTTTTGAATCAGCTTCGCCGCCGTCTTCGGGCCGATGCCCTTGACGCCGGGGATGTTGTCAACCGTGTCGCCCATCAGCGTCTGGGCTTCGAACGCCTGCGCCGGCGTCCAGCCTTTGATCTCCATCAGGCGTTCGGCGGTAATGAGATCGTCCTTCATCGGGTCGTACATGCTGACATGCGGCCCGATGAGCTGCTCCAGATCCTTGTCGCGGCTGACGATAAAGACATCGAACTTGTCGACGTGCCGCCGGGCGAGTGTCGCCAGGATGTCATCCGCCTCGTAACCCGTCAGCCGGAGAATCGGCAGCCGCACACGCTCAAGGGTCTGGATGATCCGCTGCTCCTGCGGCGAGAAATCTTCGGGCGGCGGATCGCGATGGGCCTTATAGTCGGGATAGATGTCGCGTCGGAAGACCGTCGAATCCGAGGTATCGAGCGCCATCGCGAGGTAATCGGGCTTTCGGTCGCGCACGAGGTTGAGCAGCATCTGGAAAAACACGTGTGTCGCGCGCGTCGGCTCGCCGGATGGGGCGGTCAGGGCGCGAAACGGCGCGTAATAAGCGCGGTAAATCTGGGCGTGGCCGTCGATCAGGTACAGGGTTTTTCGCATGAGATCGGCATCGTAGGGAACCGGCGGGCGCCGGTCGAACCCGGGGGCAACCTTGACACGCCGCTTTCGAGGCCGTTCAAATACCGGCTCGAATCATTCGCGGGCCGCCGCGGCGCGGCATGGGGCCCGCAAACAACGCGTGTAACTGGTCAGGCGCATTCGAAAGTGAGGTCGGGAGATGCCGCATATCGTGACGGGTCGGTGCGTGGATTGCCGTTACACGGATTGCTGTGCGGTCTGTCCGGTCGACTGCTTCTACGAGATCAAGAACCCGCGCATGCTGGTGATTGACCCGGATACCTGCATCGACTGCCAGCTATGCGTGCCGGAGTGTCCGATTCACGCCATCTATGCCGACGACGAGCTGCCCGAGGCTTACGCCGATTGGGCCGAGAAGAACGCCGAGCTTTATTCGGAAGGCGAAAACGTCACCGAACGCGGCGAGCCGCTGGACGGCGCCAAAACGCTCGACCAGATTCAGAAGACCGAGAAGGACAAGGGCCTGAACGTCAGCGAGCCGCGGAATGCGTAGACGCCTGATCGAAGCGGCGGCGCTGTGCGGCTTGGCGTTCTGCGGACTGGCGTGCGAATCGGGCCAGCCGCGTGACGGCGGCCCACGGGCCGTCCCCGGCACGCTCGACGCCTGGCTGCAACTGCGCCAGGGGATGACGCGCGACGAAGTGCGGAACCTGCTCGGCGATCCGATTCAGGTCGAAAAGAAAGACTTCGAGCGCTGGATTTATCCCGATCGGGCGGAAGTGCGATTCCGGGTCGACGAATTGTCGGTCTGGCAGTCGCCACGCTTCGATGAGGCGGCGGACGGGTAAATCTGACACGCGGCGTTTGCGTCTGGCGCGCGGCCAAGCCAACGCCGCAACCCCCTGCTGAACTCCGCTACCCCTTACGCCGAAGCTGGCGCGGGTTGCGCGCGTTGCGGTCGCTGATCGAATCCGCCTTGCCCTGCGCGGCTTCCAACTGCTCCCCCATTCGCTTCATCCACTGGCCAAAACGTCCCGGTGTGCGCGGCGGCCGCGGGCCTTCGCGCTCGCGGCGGGCGATTTCCTCTTTCAACTGCTTGCGAATGATGATTGACTCGCAGATGCCGAATACGTTCGTCGCCATCCAGTACATCACGAGCCCGGACGGCATGTAATAGAACATCACCGGCAGCATCACGGCCATCATGATCGCCATCGTGTGCTGCATCCGCAGTTGATCTTCCAGGCTGCCCATCGGCCCCTGCTTGGCGGGCTGCGGGTTCTTCTTCGCGTCCTCGAGCCGCTTCTCCAACACCGGCGACTTCGGCATGTAGCGGTGCTGGAACCACATGCTGGCGCCCATCAGGATCGGCAGCAGGTTGAAGCTCGGGATGTCCTGGAAAATCGTGCCGATGAACGGCAGCCAGCCGAGCACCGGAATCGTGATCGGCTCCGCGAAGCGAATCAGCGCGTCGGGCGATGACAGGTCGTTGATCCAGAACGCGAATGGGGCGTGCCGCAGGTGCACATCGGTGTTCAGCGCGTTCCACAACGCGATCAGGATCGGCATCTGCAGCAGCATCGGCAACATGGTCAGCATGCTCGCGGCCGGATTGACGTTCTCCTCCGACCACAGCTTCATCATCTCCTGATTCAGCTTCAGCTTGTCATTGCCGTATTTCTTCTTCAGCTCTTCCATGCGCGGCTGAATCCGGGCCATGCCGTCCTGCGTGCGGAACATCGACTTCTGCTGCCAGACCGTCAGCGGATGCAGCAGCGTGCGCACAATAATCACCAGAATGATGATCGCGATGCCATAATTGGGCACCACCTGGTGGATCCAGCCGAGCAGACTGGTCATGAATGTCGTCAGCGGCGTGCAGGCGCAAAAGCAGGTCGCGTCCTGCGCGTTGACCAGCGAAAAGCCCAGCCCGGCGCTCTGCACATACTGCGGGTTGATCGCCGCGAGATACTCGTGTTCCTTCGGGCCGGCGAACACCTCAAACCGCATCTGCGCCGCCTGTCCGGCGGGAATCTCGCGGCGGCGGGTGGTGATTGTCGCCAGCATCCCGCCTTCGTCCTCACCGACCAAGCGGCCCGTGACGCCATGTACCCAATCCGCGGCCTGCGGCTCATCGTCCGACAGGGGCCGCGTGAAGACGGCGAAGTATTTGTTCGCCAGCGCGGTCCACAGGAAATCGCCGTTGCCCGCAACGAGCAGCGGTTGGGCCACGCCCGTCAAGCCCGACGCCTGCCGCGGGCGCGCCAGCGACACTTCACCGCCACTGCGCTGCGCGACCATCAGGCGCCGCATCTTGTACTGCAGGTGTTCGCGCGGAATGCCGATCGGCCCGTCCTGCTCAAACGCGACGGTGCGCACCGCGCCGGTCAGATTCTCGATCTCCAGGTCGATCTCGAAACGCGGCGAGTCCTTGAGCAGTTTGTATGTCTTGCGCAACCGCAACGCGTCCGCGTCGCCCTCGCGCACGGTCGCGGAGAAAACGACGGCGTCATCGGTGCGCGACTCTACGCGCCAGTCAATGTCATCCAGTTGCACGGAGCGCTCGCTTTCGGCGATGAACAACTCCCCAGTGGCATAGGAGCGACGCTTGCCATCAATCGGCGCCAGCGCCGGATATGGCTCCTGGCCGGCGGTGGTGCGCGCGAAACGATACTTCTGGCCATCTTCCGTGCGTTCGGTCAGCTCCAGCGTCTTCACCGAAGCGCCGCGCGAATCCAGCGTCAGCCGCAGATGGCTGCCATCGCCACCCAGCACGGGCGCCGCGTTGACCGAGGCGCCGACAACGACCGCGTCAGCGCCACGCGAGAGCGCGTTCGGCGTTGCGTCGGCCGGATTCTCGGGCTGCGCAACGGCGGGCTCACGGCTCGCCTGCGCGGGCGCCTCACCGCCGGGGTTGACCGGCGTGTCATCGGCGGGCGGCTGATCGAGGGCGCCATTCGCGGGCGCAGCGCCGGCGGGGTCGCGCTCCGACACCGGCGGAATCGGCTTCGGCGGCGGCGCGAATCGCGAGATGACGAGCTGCGAAACGACCAGCACCAGGAACGCGACGGCGAGCGCCTGGAACAGATTGCGGTTTTCCATGCGGGCTGTTTGTCCTTCCCCCGGCGAGGCGGGGTCTGCGGCCTCCGCGCCGGGCGGAGTGAAAACGCGAGATTGTAGACCAACGCCGCTGATCCGCAACGATCCGCGGCCCGCTCAGGGACGTCTGCGCCGCCGCAAGCCGGTTCTCACGCTACAATTCGACCATGGTTTGGCGTTTATTTTGAGAAACCACGCATCACGACGACAGGACGACGCGGCTGTCCGGAACACAGCGTTTTCACTCCGCACACAGGAGAGCATTTCATGGGATTGATGTCGGGAAAAAAGGGCGTCATCTTCGGCGTCGCCAATGACCACTCGCTGGCGTGGCACATCGCCGAACAGTGCCATCAGCAAGGCGCCGAGCTGGCCTTCACGCACATTCCGGGCGAAAAAATGGAGCGCCGCGTCCGCAAGCTGGCCGAACCGATCGGCGCGAAGCTGATCACGCCGTGCGACGTGCAGGATGATGAGCAGATTCGCGCGACGTTCCATCAGTCGCGCGAAATCATGGGCGAACTCGACTTCTTCCTGCACGCCGTCGCGTTCGCCAGTCGCGAGTCGCTGTCCGACCCGTTCTACAAGACCAAGCGCGCCGACTTCGCGCAGGCGATGGACATCAGCGCCTACTCGCTCGTCGCGATGTGCCAGCAGGGCCTGCCCTATCTGAAAGACGGCGCCAGTGTGCTGTGCCTGACGTACATGGGCTCGGTCAAGATGATCCCGGGCTACAACCTGATGGGCGTCTGCAAGGCCGCGCTCGAATCGTCGACCCGCTATCTCGCCGCGGAACTGGGCCGCGAGAAGAATATTCGCGTCAACGCGCTGTCCGCCGGCCCGGTGCGCACACTGTCCAGCGCCGGCGTGGGCGGCTTCTCCAAGATGCTGGAGCACTACCCCACCAAGGCGCCGCTCGCGCGAAACATCACCGCCGAGGAAGTCGGCTCCAGCGGCTTGTACCTGCTCAGCGACATGGCCCGCGGCGTCACCGGCGAAGTGCATTACGTCGACGCCGGCTACAACGTCATCGGGTGGTAGACGCCTTGGCGCCTTCCGGCGATTCGCCCGCCCCGCAGAAGCTCGATCCGGCAGATCTGCCGCGCCTGCCCGACGGCCGCGCCGACTGGGACGCATTGTGGACCACCGGCGTCACGCCTTGGGACATGGGCGAACCCAGTCCGCCGCTGGTCGCCTGGCTGAGGGAGGGGCGCCTGCCGACGGGGCGCCGCGTGCTGCTGCCGGGTTGCGGTCGGGCGTATGAGGCCCGCCTGCTGGCCGAAGCCGGCTACGAAGTCGTGGGGGTCGATCTGTCGCCGCAGGCGGTCGCCGCCGCCCACGCCGCGTTGCCTGATCTGCCCCGCGTTTCGATCCTGCTGGCCGACATGATCGCGGATGTGGATCGCATCGCGGCGACGCCGTTCGATTGGGCGTTCGATCAGACGTTTTTCTGCGCGATCGAGCCGCGCGACCGCGCCCCCGCCGCAGCGGCGCTGGCCAGGTCGCTTCGCACCGGCGGCGAGTTGTGGGCGCTCACGTTCCAAACCCAGAACACCGCCTGCCCGCCCTATCACACCGATCCGGATGAATACGCGAACATTCACATCGCCGCCGGTTTCGAGTTGATCGAGATACGGCCGGTGGGCGACATCAGCCACGCCGCCCGTCGCGGTCGTGAAACGCTCGTGCGGCTGCGCCGCGCCGGCTGATCTCCCAATGCGCGCGGTTGTCACGATGCTTCACGGCGGCGCGCTCGGTGATCTCGCGCTGTCGGTGATGTTCGCGCTGCGGGCGGGGCTGATCGCTCCGGCGGATCATGTTCGGCTGATCGCCCGCGCCGACCTTGGAAATCTGCGCGGTTGTCAGCCGATGATCGAGCGGATCGCCGCCGACGGATTGCCGTTGCACTGGTTGTATGCCGAGCCGGACGCCTCGGAGGCGCCTGACGCGCCGCAGCGCCTTGCCGAACTCATTCGCGGCGCGCGCGTGATCAACCTGCTGACCGGGCCGGAGTCGACCGTCCATGCCCGTCTCCTGAGCCTCGGCCCGGTGTCCGTCGTCAGCATCGACCCACGCCCGATCGCCGCTTCCGCGTTGCACATTACGGCGCAATGGGAGCGCGCGATCCGAGCGCAGGACGCCGCGCCGTCACGGTGCGTCGCGAAGCGACGCGCGCGAGCGCTAAACCTCAATCCGGAGTTGCGGGCCGGCGGCGCGCGCCGCTTTCGCGAGGCCGGCGTTAACGCGCCGCCGCTCCTCATTCATCCCGGCAGTGGCGGCGCAGCGAAATGCTGGCCGCTGACTGCGTACATGGCCGTTGCGCAGCGGCTGCGGGCGGCGGGCGCCGACATCACGGCCGCGTTCATCATCGGCCCGGTCGAACGCGAGACGTGGTCGGCCGCCAAGATTCAAGAACTCGCCGACGCGTTTCCGCTGATTCGATGCGATTCCGCGGAAGCGTTGACCGAATTCCTCGTCGCCGCGCGGCTGTTGGTCAGCAATGACGCCGGCCCGGCCCACCTGGCCGCCCTGCTCGGGACGCCAACCCTGACGCTGTTCGGCCCCACCGACGCCCGCGTCTGGCGCCCGCTCGGGCCGCGCGCGCAAATGTTAACCGGCGACGCCGACCAGCCCGCTTGGGGGCTGACGCCCGCGGAGGTGGCCGAGCGCGCGCTTCCAATCCTCGCCTAGTGCCGTTTCAAGCAAGGTCCTATCGTTTCCTCTGATTGCGGTAGTGGG
>CAZGTH010000021.1:0-75224 GCA_964528455.1 uncultured Planctomycetales bacterium
GGCGCCCCATTCTCTATTCGTCACCCCCGCGCAGGCGGGGGTCCACGACGACCAATGGCGTCAGAACTGAACGCCTTTTCACTCCGTGGATTCCCGCCTGCGCGGGAGTAACGGAGATGGCGCATGCGCGGGAGTAACGGAAATGGCGCATGCGCGGGAATGAAGAGACGGACCCGCGCCTACAGCGGACGAACCGGCAAGCAGAGCTCGACGCGCCGCTTCGCCTGTGGATCTCGCTCCATCGGATTCAGATAGACTTCGTATGCCGGGCGATCATCGGGCTGATACCCACTTTGCGGCAGCCACTCGCCGACCAACTGGTTCCACGCGTCCGCGAATTTGTCGCAGTCGATCTCGGTCTGAAAAACCGCCGTCGCGCCGGCGGGAATCGTCTGTGTCCCCACATCCCCGCTTGTCTCGGCGCCGGCCGGAACCGTCACGCACGCGTCGTACCGCAGTCGCTCCGCCGGCGTGACGTCGGGATTATCCCAGCAGATCCCGAGCACTTTTCCGCCCATCGCAAACCCCCGCGGCCCGGCCCACTGCATCAGGCGACTGAAGGCCTTGCCGACGTTTTCCGGGCCGTAAGGCCCCACCTGGCGGGCATAGGCGACATGCAGCGCGGGCAAATCCCTGACTTCAACATTCATCGTCGCGTTCCTTTCGTCGAATGAGGGTTGTGAATTCATCCAATTCGAAAGGTACAACGTCGCGTCGGCTGTGGCGTTTGAATCCTTGCGATCCGCGTTTGAATGCTTGCCCGGTTGCTCAACACGCGCGGCGCGAAACTCGCTCGGCGACTCTCCAAAGCGCCTGCGAAACGCCGTCGCGAAATTCTGCGAACTCGAAAACCCCACCGCGAAAGCGATGTCCGTGATCTCGCGTGTCGCGTCAAACAGGAGGTACTGCGCGGCGCGCTCCAGCCGCAGCCGCCGGGTAAACTCGGCGACCCCCTCACCGGCCACACTCTTGAAGACGCGATGAAAGTGATACTTGCTGAAGGCGGACGCCTCGGCGATCTCATCGAGCGTCGGATTGTCGGCCAGACGCGTGCTGATAAAGTCCATCGCCGCACAGACGCGGCGGATGTATTCACGGACGTTCGCTTCGCTCGAAACCGGCATGTGCGCGACTCTCGTAATGGGGGCGCGCCCCCGAATGCGTTCTCACCCTAACGCCCGGGTAGACGATTTGAACAGCCGCCACCGCTCATATATAACAAACGGCGAACATCCGTTAGTCTTCCTCGGCAGAATCTTGCCATTTTGGCAAGTTTTCCTTGCCTCTCAGGCAAGTTCGTCGATAAACTTCGTAAGGAGAGTCGGTTATGGCCTGGCTCAGTACCGAACTGCGGGAAGGCGAGCGCGAGGCGGCCAAGACACTGATCGCCGAAAAGACGGCCTGGCTTCGCAAGTATGAGCCGCCGGCCAATATCGCCGAGGACCTGCTCGGGCACCAGTTGCGAACGCTGCTGGTGGAACTCGGGGAGGCGGTGGACCGACTCCAGCGCCGGAACGCCCACCGGCTGCTGAAAGAAGTGGATCGCGTGTTCTACAAGCTCGTAGTCACACGCCTGCGAAGGAGACCTGTGTGAACAGCGTGTCGCTTTCCGCCGATCTGGTCGCGCACCTGCGCGACACCCAAGGCATGAGTCTGCGCCAGATTGGCGAACTGGTGGACCTGAGCGAGTCATACGTCAGCCGTGTCGCCAACGGCCAGCGCCGCTTTACGCTCGAGCATCTCGACCGTTTTGAAAAGGCCCTCGGCCAGCCGCTGCCGCTGCTGTTGCTGGAAGCGTGCTGGAAGCCGAAGGCGCCGACCGAACAGCAGGCGATGTTCGATGAGGCCCTAGCGCTGTTGCGCCGATCGGCGCGCTTGTCGACCAAGCTCGAGGCCGAAGCGGACAAGCCGGATTCCGCCGAAAACGCGGCGTAGATCGGCCCAGTCGGCGCCCGGCCGCTGTTGATCCCCGCCGGGTTGTCGCTCAGGTGGCGCCGGCCGCGGTAGCGGGTGGTCCGGGCGTCTCACCCGAACAGGCCAGAAGATGCCGCGCGAGGCGGAGCGCCGTCTACGCCAGCCCAGGAAACCGAAGCGCTCCCGATGTTGCTGATCATCGATAACTACGACTCGTTCACCTGGAATCTTGTGCAGGCGTTTGGCGCCTTGTCGCCGGACGAGATTCGCGTGGTGCGAAACGACGCCCACCCCGTTGATGAACTGGTCGCGCTGCGGCCGACGCGCGTCGTGATTTCGCCGGGTCCGGGCGACCCCGCGCAGGCCGGCGTCAGCGTGGAACTGATCCGCCGACTGATTGATCACACGCCGATTCTGGGCGTCTGTCTGGGTCACCAATGTCTCGCGGTGGCCTTCGGTGGAGAGATTGTCCGCGCCACCCGCCTGGTACACGGGAAGACGACCGCGATCCGACATGACGGGCGCGGCGTCTTCAAGGACCTGAGCAACCCGTTTGCGGCGACCCGCTATCACTCGCTGCTCATCGACCCCGGCTCGCTGCCCGGCGACTTCGATGTGTCGGCCACCGCCGCCGACGATGAGTCGGAAATCATGGGAATCCGCCTCCGCGGGCGGCCGGTGGAGGGCGTGCAGTTCCACCCGGAGAGCTTCATGACGCTGGAGGGGCAGCGTCTGCTTGCGAATTTTCTGGCCTTGGGGTAGACCTTTCGGTCATGAACGGCCAGATTCTTCGACTGGGATTGATCGTCGGCATCGCGACCCTGACCGGCTGCGCGGCATCGCCGGATCGCGAGGTCCGGACCGCGACCGTCACGCGCGATGAGTTGCCGAATTATGCCGCGTCGCGGCGCGGCCTGACGTCGCGCATCGAGGTCGACGACCGCACCGATCAACCGCGGCAGATCCTGGTGTCAAAATACGAAGTCCCTGAGCCCACCGAAGAAGAAAAAGAGGCCCTCGGGATCGAGGAGCCGGCGTACGACCCGCTCGTGTTCTACGATCCGCGCGATCCGATCGCGCGCGGCGTCTACAACGAACGGGCGTTGCCGCAGGTCATGATCCTCGGCCGCGGCGGCGCACTGTCATACGCCGATCCCACCGGATATCGAACGACCGCGATGCCTGGCCTTGATCCGTTCTCGTTTGGCGGCGCTGCCGTCGGCGAAGGCGCGCCGCGCTACATCGCGACGGTCGACCCGATCGTATGGCAACGGAATACGGGCGTGCAGGATCCAAACCCGGTCGTCGTCGACATCCATGGCGAGACCGCCCATTCGGCCGTCGATCCGACCGACGATCTGACGCGATAACCTCCGGAACCCCTGATGCGATTCGGCGATCGACTCGGCGCGGCTGTGCGGGCAAAAGGCACAGCGGCGGTTGTCGGGATTGACCCCGTGCTGGAGCGCCTGCCGCGCTCCCTGCGCGACGACGTCAGCACCGCCGAAGACGCCGCCCGCGCGATCGCGGCCTTCGGGCGGGGCGTGATCGAATCGGTCGCGCCGCATGTTCCGATCGTCAAAATCAACATCGCTTTCTTCGAAGTGTTCCACGAATTCGGTGTCGCGGCGTTTTATGAGCTCGTGGAAGCGGCGCGCGACGCCGGCCTGCTCGTGATCGCCGACATCAAGCGCGGTGACATCGGCTCCACTGCGGCGCTATACGCCCGCGGGCACCTCGCGAGCACCGCCTGGCCTGACCTTTCTGAACGACGAACTCCCGACGCAGTCACGCTGGCCGGATATCTCGGCCGCGGCGCGGTGCAGCCGTTCGTGGATGTCTGTGCGACCACCGGGCGCGGCGTGTACGTCCTCGTCCGTCCGTCCGATCCCGGCGCTGATCAGGTGCATGACTTCGGCGGCGAGACGGAGCGGTTCTACGAGTTCATGGGCGATCTGGTGTCGCAATGGGGCACGGATCTGATCGGCGAGAACGGCTTGTCCGCCGTCGGCGCGGTCGTCGCGCCGAAAGACGCGTCGAGCACGGCGCGCCTGCGATCGCGCCTGCCGCATACGCCCCTGCTTGTCCCGGGCTACGGCGCGCAGGGCGCCGGCGTGGAGGCGTGTCTGCCGTGTTTCTCGAAAACGCCGGGCAGCGCCGTGGTGAACGCGTCGCGCTCCGTGATTTACGCGTTCGACGATAACGGCGGGCAGGATTGGCGGGCGGCGATCAGCGAAGCGGCGAAGCGTTTTGCGGCGGATATTCCGGCCTCGGCGTAGGCGAATTCACCCAGCACTGCCGAGACGGCAATGGCACACGATGGCCGTTCGCTAACGGCGCGCGGCGCTCAGCTCATCCTTCCCCGGCTTGCCGCCCAGGCGTGACAAACTCAGCGTCGCGACAAAGCCCAGCACCATCATCAGCAGCGCCCGCCCCACCTGCATCGTCGTGATCGTCGGCGGCTTGCGTTCCGGCCATTTCTGCAGAATGTGCGCCACGAGCGATTGCGGGTCGTCAATCGCCGCGGCGTCGGCGATCGACCAGCGGGCGGCGTATGCGTGCAGGTCCGCGACGCTTTGGCGCTCCAGCGCCTTTTCGCCCGACCCCTGCGAAAAAGGCCACAAACCCGCGACCGAACCGAGCAACACGCCCAGCAGCACGCCCAGCGTGACGCGCTGATAACGGCGCAGCAGCCACTTCAGCAGATTCGACAAACCGATAATGCCCGCGACCGCGCCGATCCCCACCGGCACGACGATCTTCAAACACTCGGTGATCGCAGCCATGTCGGCGGCTTTGAGCGCGTCCTTCAGATTACGCACGACGCCGACGACGCGATCGTACTGGTTCATCACCAGCAGCATGTACGAACCCGATACGCCGGGCAGCACCATCGTCGTCGCGCCGACAACGCCGGACGCGACATCCATGCCCGTATTGTGCGGAAAGCCGGAGCCCTGCTTCAGCAGGAACACCGAGAGCATCAGGCCGATGCCGATGATCGTGGCGATGATGACATCCGCGCGGAGCGGGCGCAGGCTGCGAAACAGGACCGGCGCGCCGCCGAGCGTCAGCCCGATGAACAGCGCGAACATCGCGATCGGGTAGCGGAACAGCAGGTCCAGAATCACGCCCGACAGCAGCAGAATCGACAATGCCGCGCAGGAGCCGAGCACGCCGAGGAAAACCAGTCGCCGAACCGAGAACCGCAGCGCCGACAAATCCGCGACGCTGCCGATGAACTCCTCATACAGCCCCAGAACGAGAATCATCGTGCCGCCGGACACGCCGGGAATCAGATTCGCCACGCCCATCAGGCCGCCGCCGATGACGGTCCGCGCGAGAAAGATCGGCGACAGCCAGTTTGGCGCGGTTGGCGTCGTGTCGTTGTTCGTCGCGTCGGGGGGAAGACTCACATCGCTCTCCGAAGTCAAAACGCCAGGATCAGGCTGTCGCGGCGCGGAACTGTATTCCCGTGGCTTGGGGCTGTCCACCGGCACGCGCCTACTAATCACGCGCCACGACAACTATCATGCCCGCCCATGGCCCGTTCCGAATCCGTCGTCTCCGCCGCCCGGCTGATTGCCGTCTGCACGCTCGTATCGCGGGTGACCGGGCTGGCGCGCGACATGCTCATGACCCAGGTGTTCGCCATCACCTGGGTGTATGACGCGTTCAATTACGCCTTTCTGATCCCGAATCTGTTTCGCCGCCTGTTTGGCGAAGGCGCCCTGTCGGCGGCGTTTGTGCCGACATTCACACAGGCGCTGGAGCGCGAGGGGCGCGCGTCCGCGTGGCGCATGCTGGCGCGCACGCTCGCGCTGCTGACCGTCGCGCTGTGCGTGATCGTGATACTCATCGAGGCCGCCGTACTGATCGGCGCCACCCTCGCGGCGTCCGACAACATGGCGCTCACACTCAAGCTGACGGCGCTGATGACGCCGTTCATGCTGACAATCTGTATCGTCGCCCTGTTCTCGAGCATCCTGAACTGCCTCGGCAGCTTCGTGCCCGCGGCGCTGGCGCCGGTCGTGCTGAACATCGGCATGATTGCCGGCGTGCTGATCAGCGGCGGCGTGGCGAACGACGATCCGCGCGAGCGCGTGATCATTGTCGCGATCAGCGTGATCGTCGCCGGCGTAGCGCAAATCGCGCTGCTGATTCCCGCATTGCGACGGCGCGGCGCGCCGCTCGGCTGGCGCTGGGAGCCGGGTGATCCCCAGGTGCGGCGCATGTTGTCGCTGATGGCGCCGATCGCGATCGGGCAGGGCGTGCTGCTGCTGAGCACATTCCTCGACGCGCAACTCTGCCTGCTGCTGACCCGCGCGGCGGATGGCCCGGCCCAGGCAAACTGGTTCGGCCTGACGTTCGCGTACCCGCTGGAGCCCGGCGCGCTCTCGGCGCTTTCCGTGGCGCAACGCCTTTACCAGTTTCCGCTCGGCGTGCTCGGCATCTCGCTCGCCGTCAGCGCGCTACCGACCTTTACCCGCCTCGTGGCCCGCGAGGATTGGCCGCAATGGCGCACCGAATCGCGCAATTCGTTTCGCCTGGCCGCGTTTCTCGGCCTGCTGTCCGGCGTCCTGATGTGGGCCCTGGCGGAGCCGATCGTGCGGATGCTGTTTCAGTATCGCCAGTTCTCGACCGCCGACACGGCGCGCGTCGCGCCCGTGCTGGCGTGGTATGGCGTCGGCATGTGGGCTTTCTGCGCCAATCATATCGTGTTGCGCATGTTCTACAGCCTCGCCGATGTGCGCACGCCATTGCGCGTCAGCATGGCCCTGGTCCCGGTCAACTTGGCGCTGAGCGTCGGACTGGTGTGGATCGACGGCGTGCGCGAATCCGCATTCGCGATCAGCACGACCGTGACCTCGACGCTGTCCGTGATGATCAGCCTGCTGCTGCTGCGCCGCAAACGCCCGCAAATCATGACCGATCCACCGCAATGGCTGCCGTTCACACGCCTGCTGATCGCGGCGACGCTGGGCGGCTGCGGCGCGTGGCTGAGCTGGCGCTACGCGTTCGGGCCGCTGGCGGAAAGAATTGACTGGTCGGTCGCCAGCCGCGGCGTGGAGACATTCGGGCCGTTGCTGCTCGGTACCGGCCTGATCGCCGTGGTCGCGGCGCTGCTCGGCGCGCCGCAGCCGCGTGAAGCGCTGGCCGGCTTACGACGGCGTCGAACGCCGGCGCCGCGCGACGCCTCCGGTTGACGCGGGGCGAGGCGCTTCTTCCGGGCGAACTTCCGGGATCGCGAGGCCGTGGATGGTTGGCGCCGCGAACGCCAGGCGCTTCGCCATCACTCGAATCGCGTCGGCGCTGCTGTCGACCAGCACCGCGCTGCGCCCATGGCGCAGCGCCGACTCGCCCAGCGTGCCGCTGCCGGCGAAGAAGTCCAGCGCGCGATCTCCCGGGTGGCTGTGCACCTGCACAATCCGGTTGACGATACCCAGCGGCTTCTGCGTCGGGTAGCCGGTCTTTTCTTTCCCGTTCGGACTGACAATCGTGTGCCACCATGTATCGGTCGGCGTCTTGCCGCGCTCCGCCTTTTCCGGCGTCACCAGGCCCGGCGCCATGTAGGGAATGCGATCAATGTCTTCGAAACGATACGTATAGTTCGCGGGGTCTTTCACATACCACAGAATGTTGTCGTGCTTCGGCGACCAGCGCCTGCGGGCCCGCGCGCCGTAGTCATACGCCCAGATGATCTCGTTCATGAAACAGTCGCGCCCGAAAATCAGATCGAGCGCGACTTTCGCGTAATGGGCCTCGCGATAATCAAGGTGCAGAAAGAAACTCCCGCCCGGCGCCAGCAGCCGGTGGGCCTGCTCCAGTCGCGGCGTGAGGAACGCCATGAAGTCGTCAAACACGTCCGAGAACGAGCGCGTCCCGACGCGCACCGTTTCATACCGTCGCCCCTGAAAGCCGACACGATCGCCGGTGTCGCTGCGCACCGTCCGAATCTGCGTGCGCGTCTGCGCCTTCCCGGTATTGAACGGCGGGTCGATGTAAATCAGTTCGAACGACGCGGCGTCGAACCGCTTGATGATCTCCAGATTGTCACCAAGGTAGATATCAAGCGTTGGGGGCGGCGTTGGACGGCGCGTGGGTTTCATGACCGCGAGTATATGCGGACAAAAGCGGACGCGCGAAATGGCGCCGCGTCCGTCAGAAACCGGTCGGCGAAAACGCGTCGCGAATGTGCTCCACCCGCGGCTCGGCCGCGTCCATGACGACCGTCACCACGTCAAACCGCAGCGGCTTCTGCTCCCACTTCCGCGCCCGGATCATCCACTTCGCCGCGCGGATCAGCGCTGCGCGCTTGCCCGGCGTCAGGCGGTCGCGCGGGTCAATGTGCGCCTCACTCGTCTGGGTTTTCACCTCAACAAATACGATCGTGTCACCGTCGCGGGCGACGAGGTCCAACTCCCCCACGGGCGTACGGAATCTGCGCGCCAGAACCCGCATCTTGGCCCGTTTCAGCGCCCGTTCCGCGATGCGCTCACCCCGCAGACCGAGTTCGTCGCGCTCCGTCGCCACCAGCCGCTACTCCAGCTTCCAGTCAACGACTTTCAGCTCCACCCGCTCGCGCCCCTGCCAGACGGACACCTGCGGCTCAAACGCCAGCCGCAGCCGCGCGCACTCTTCCAGCGCCGCCGCGTCCGGGCCGCGCCCGAAAGCGATCGCCCGGCGCACCGTGCCGCCCTCACGCACGACCAGCGCCAGATGCTTTCCGTTGCCCACGACTTTGGGCGGCTCCGCCAGCTCCAGCGGCGCGCTCGCGAAGCGCGGCCGCGCATTGCCCGGCCCGAACGGCGCCATCCGCCGCAGCGCCGTCACCGCCGATACGCTCAGCTCGCGCAGCGGGGCTTCATCATCAAGCCGTAGCTTCGGCCGCAGGTCCGCCGCCGTCAGGCGCTGCGCCGCTTCGGCCTGGAACGCGGCGGTAAACGCGTCCATATTCGCGGATTCGACGCGCACGCCCGCCGCCATCGCGTGCCCGCCGAAGCCGATCAGGTGCGCCGCGCACGATTGCAGCGCCTCATGCAGCGGAAAATGGCGCACACTGCGCCCGGAGCCCTGCCCGACGCCGTTATTCAGCGCGATCAGCACCGTCGGACGGCCAAACCGCTCCACCAGGCGCGATGCGACAATCCCGATCACGCCGCTGTGCCAGTCGGCGCTGGCCAGCACAATTCCACGACAGCCGTCCAGATGAAAACCGCGCTCGATCACCATTTGCTCGGCGGCGTCGGTAATTTCGCGTTCGACCGCCTGGCGCTCGCGGTTGCGCTCGTCCAGCATCTCCGCAATTTCGCGCGCCCGTGGCGCATCGGCCGTGGTGAACAACTCGACCGCCGCCGCCGCGTGCCCCATGCGGCCGACCGCGTTCAGCCGCGGGGCCAGCCGGAACCCCACATCGTAGTCGTCGTACGTCTCTTTGCCGGCGACGCCGGAGACTTCGATCAGCGCATTGAGCCCGTGATTGCGCGTGTGGCATAGTTGTCGCAGGCCATACGCCGCGATGACGCGATTCTCCCCGGTCAGCGGCACGACATCCGCGATCAAACCCAGCGCGGCGAATGCGGTGGAATCCAGCAACGCGTCGCGAAAGGCCGGCAACGCGCGGCCGCCGCCGGACAGCTCCTGCGCCAGCGCCCAGGCGACCTTCAGCGCCACGCCGGCGCCGGACAGGTGCGGATTCCTGGACGCGCCCAGCGCTGTCGGGTGCACGAGCAACTCGGCGTCGGGCAGTTCCGACTTCGGCTCGTGGTGATCGGTGATGATCAGCGTGATCCCGAGTTCGCGCGCCAGGCGGGCTTCGTCGATCGCGGTGATGCCGCAATCCACCGTGACGACGATCTCGGCGCCATCGGCCCGCAAGGAACGCAGCGCCTCGGCGTTGACGCCATAGCCTTCTTCAAACCGGCTCGGCACATACCACGCGACATTGTCGGTCTGCAGGCGCAGGATGTGCCAGAGAATCGCGATCGACGTGACGCCGTCGACGTCATAGTCGCCATACAGCACAATCCGCCGTCCGTCGCGCGCCGCGCGCGCCAGCAGCCGACCCGCCTCGACCGCGCCCGGAGTTTCGGACGGCGGCAGCAGATCACGAATCTGCGGGGCGAGAAACGCCTGCATGTCCGGCCCGCTGGCGATGCCGCGATTGAGCATCGCCTGCACGACCAGCGCCGGAAGCCGCGTCTCGCGAACGAGCCGATCCAACTCCGGCCGCCGCGCGGCGATGATCCACTCGGTCTCGGGCGGGGTGTAAATGAGGGTCATGCGGGCATTTTAGCGGGATCGGCGAATTGACGTGGAGTCCGCAGAACACGCCAAGTAGGATGCGGCTTGCCACATCATCAGCAGCCGCAAGCGCCGGCCGCCTCCCGTCACCCTTGCCCCCCGCGCCGCAGTATCCGCCGCCCATGCTCTCCGCGTATGATCACCCCATGCGGTCCGTCTGCCTGCAAAGCGGCTCTTCCGGAAACGCGTTCTTCGTCGAGGCGGGGAATGTGCGGCTGCTGATTGACGCCGGCATCGGCGGGCGGCGCGTCAAGCTGCGCCTGCGCGAGGCGGGCTACGACATCAATCGGATTGATGCGCTGATCATTTCGCACGAGCACAGCGACCACGCCGCGCATGCGGGGGCGCTGCATCGGCTGTATCAGATTCCGCTGTATCTGACGCCGCGCACCCGGCAGGCGCTCGGCTATCGGCTGGGCAAGACGTTCGACCTGCGTCACTTTGAGGCGGGCCAGACGCTGGACTTCGGCGCGGTGCGCGTGCATACGATTCCGACCCCGCACGACGCGGTCGACGGGTCGGCCTTCATCGTGGAGCACGCCGGAAAGCGTCTCGGCGTGTTTACGGACCTCGGCAGTCCGACATTGGCGTTGTATGGCGCGATCCGCAGCGTGGACGCGGCGTATCTGGAAAGCAATTACGATCCGCACATGCTGTCGGTCGGTCCCTATCCGCGCGAAGTGCAGGCCCGCATCCGCGGCGCGGGCGGACATTTGTCCAACGCCGAGGCCGCGTCGTTGCTGGCGGCGCGGGATGAGCCGCTGCAATGGGTGGCCCTGGCGCACCTGAGCCAGCACAACAACGCGCCGGATGTGGCGCTCCGTACGCATTTCGATCGCTTGGGGACGGATTATCCGATTCACCTCACCAAGCGGTATGACCTGATCGCGCCGTTGGCGCTGTGACGCGCCCCGTCGCGCCCCGAATCTCCCGGGCTGCGCGTGAAGGCGCCCGCCGGCGGCGCCAGACGATGGAGAGCCGGACATCATGCCAGAAACCACTCTGAGCCAGATCACGGAGCATGTCTACTGGATGTCGCCGGGTCAGCCGGATCGCCCTTCGCTGGCGGCCGTTATCGGCAAAGAACGGACCCTGATGCTCGACGCCGGCCCATCGGCGGCCCACGCTCACCTGTTCCTGGACGCGCTTCAGGCGGCCGGTGTGGCCGCGCCGCACATGGTTGCCCTGACACACTGGCACTGGGACCACGTCTTCGGCGCCGCGGCGCTGCGGGCGCCGGTGATCGCCAGCGCCGCGACGGCCGCCCGACTGGCCGTGCTGGCCGGGTACGACTGGAGCGATGCGGCGCTCAACCAGCGTGTGGCGGCTGGCGAGGAAATCGCCATGTGCGCCGACGATATCAAAGTGGAGTTACCCGCGCCGCGAAACGTGTGCATCGTGCGGCCCGCCATCGTCTTTGACGCTTCGCTGAAACTCCATCTCGGGGATGTCTCCGTCGTGATCCGGCAGGTCGGCGGCGACCACGCGCCGGACTCGTGCGTCATGTACATTCCCGAAGACAGGGTCCTGTTCCTGGGTGACTGCCTGTACGAGCCGATCTACGCCCCGACGCGGCATTACACGCCCGGCAACCTGCTGCCGTTGCTGGATGCGTTGACCGCTTTCGATGCCGACTGCTACGTGGAAGGCCACGGCGAGACGGTGATGTCACGGGCGGAGTTTGATGATCAAATCGGCGAAATGCGCCGGGCATATCTCGCGGCCCCATTCCCGCCTGCTGCGCGGGATTAGCACGCGGCGGGGGGTCGGTCGCGCCGGCCCAGACGGACTGACGCGAAACACTACGCAAACTCGGATACTTCTTCGCCAGCCCATGCCAGGGGCGCGGGCAATCCACGAATTGCAAATTCAAGGTGCAGCACACGCCGATGTGTGGGCAGCACCGCTTTCCGCGAGGCGTGAACCAGCAGCGGGCGCATCAACACCGCGCCGCCGGCGTTGGTCATGCAGGCGACCGCCGTCGATTCGCACATGGCGCACAACGACGGATCAACGATTCCGTCCAGATGTGAGCCTGGAGCAACCAATAGCGGGCCGTTGTTCGCGTCACACGCGTCGAGATGCAGCCGTACTGTCAGCATGTTGGCCAGCACATCCGCCGGCGGGCGCACATGCGGCACGCCCGACTTGATGGACCACGGCCCGAAGCCGGCCGTTTCGTGCCGCGCGGCGACGGCGATCGTCGTATCCTGATGCCAAGAGACATCCCAGTTCGCGTCCGGCGACTTGTCGAACAGCAGCGACCGCACGACAAAGGCCTCATCGCCGAGCACCGCAGTCACGAGCGAACGCACGACGGATGACTGCGCGAGCGCGGCGAATCGCGCGGATCGCGCCAGAACACGGCGCACGCCTGCCGGTCGTCGGCCGTCTTCGCCAAACAGGCGCTCCGCTTCGTCGGTCAGCCCGGGAAGCGATTCAGGTGGAATGGCGGCCGCCACGATCGCAAAGCCGCTTTGCTCGTCCCAGCTTGAAGACACGTCAATGTGCGCCTTTATGGCGAGGTATACCCGGAAAGGGCGTCACGGTTGTCCAGCTGGACATCTAGTCCGCGATCTCACAGAAGCGCGTATCCGCCTGCACCCTGTCGAAGGAGTGGCCCGTCGTGTCTGCGACGATGCCACGTACGATATTGAGCACGTCCTGCGGCGCGGTTCGCGACGACCGATCGAAGGACGGTTCCCAGGGGGCGAACAGCCGCGCCATATCGCCGACAGTTTCCACCCCGGGCGGAAACTCCATCGGGAACGAGTCGCGGATTTTGCGAGCCCGGCTCCGCCAATAAACCAGCGCAAGAACTCCCGCGGTCAGCGCCACGACCCCAAGACCGGAGTACAGCAACATGAGAATCGCCGGAACGATCGCAATGAATACGAGTAAGCCTGCGTAGTCCGCGCGAACGATCAGTGCCGGAACGCCGGCGACGTGTCGAAGGCGCTGCCAAGTGTCGCGGTTGTGGGGCGGAAACAGCGTCTCCAGTCGGACGCTCGGGCGAATCGCGCCGCGGGGCAGTCCCACTTCCGCGATCAACAGCGATCGGAGGCGATTAAACCCCACCATCGACGGGCATGGCTTTGTCTGCGGCAAACCTACCGGCAAGCGCGCCATCACCAGCGCCGCAAGATCGGCGACGGTGTCCATTTGCGACAATTCCTCATCGGGGAGGTTGATCTGGAAGCGCTCTTCGACCTCCATGATGCATTCGACAAGATCGAGTCCCATGTTGTGATCCTCCGGGCTGGACCTCCCGATTGACCAGTATAACGGTCCTTTTTCGTCCCTGCGCACGCGGTGTCCTCGGCTGCGCGTTTCGACGGAGGCGCACGGTCCGTCCTCAACCACGTAGGATTCCCTGCTATGCGGGATTTTCCAAGCGCGGCGGAGGACTGGCGATCCCCCGCCGTCAATCGCCTGATGAACTTGTTATCCGGTCATCAGCAGGCATTCAGCCGGCGAGCGCATTCTGTATCCGGCGGCGACCGTCTCGCGTGAGGCGCGTTCCAGCCGACTGAGCGAAGGGATGGTCACCATGAAACTCGACTCTTTGACGAAACTGTACGCCCATGAACTGAAAGATCTCTACAGCGCTGAGAGCCAGATTCTGGACGCGCTACCGAAAATGATTCAGGCGGCCGGCGACAAGGACCTGCGCACCGCGCTGGAGGCCCACCTGAAGGAAACCAAGACACACGCCGGTCGACTGGAGAAGATTTTTCAGTCGCTCGACTTTCAGCCCGGCGGCCACCGCTGCAAGGGGATGGAAGGTCTGCTGAAGGAAGGGCAGGAAGTGCTCGCGGATGTCGCCGAGCCGGAGGTCGTCGACGCGGCCGTCATCGCCGCCTGTCAGCGCGTCGAGCACTATGAGATTTCGGGCTACGGCGTGGCCCGCGCGTACGCGACGAAGCTGGGCCGCAACGCGGACGTCGAACTGCTGACCAAAACGCTGGAGGAAGAAGGCGCGGCCGACCGCAAACTGACACAACTCGCCGAGCACCACATCAACTTCGTCGCGACCAAGGCCTAGTCACGCGGTCTCGCGGACGGGTCAGCCCGCGGTCTGACAGCGAATGAGTTCGGCCACGCGCGCCATGTGGTAGTCGTCGTGTTCACAAACGAATGCGACAGCGTCCACCAGGCGCATCGTGGCCTTCAAGCGCGGATGGATCGATTCGCGGGCAAAGTCCGCCGCTGTGAGCGCGGTGAGCCGCGCGGCCTGCCGATGCCGCTCGGCGCGGAGCGCGGCGCACAACTCGCGAATATCCTGATGGTTGTAGTCCGCCTCATGCGTGGCGCGGTTCGCCATGTCGGCGGGGCGCAGCGGACTTACACCGGCGAGAAACTCGTCGAGCCGCGCATCGAAGAGCGGTTCAAGCTGCAACAGGTGTCCGATGTTCTGCTGCATCGACCAGCCGCCGTCGCTCCATATCAACTGTTCGCGCGTCAATCCTCGCACGCGATCGTCAACCCGCGCCGGCAGCCCGCGAAAACGCTCGATCAGATCCGGGTATTTCGCGACCGGAAAGTCGAATGAAAAGGTGCGCTCCACCCAGGGCCATTCTGGCATCGCCACTCCTCGTCAACGGCGAACGGCTGCCTCATGTCGCGCCGCGCGGATCGACAATGCCAGACTGACCATCGCGACCGCGAACAGCGCCCCTTTGATCGCCACGACCGCGGCGCCGGAAAGCCCCGAGACGTCCTGCGCCCCGATCGCGCGCAACTGCCCGAAGAAGCTGTAATACGCCCCGCCACACACGACGCCCCACGCGGCCACAAGCAAGACCGCGCCGCGCGATTCGCCGCCGCGGCTCCACCACGCGGCGACCAGCAGCAGCGCGCCCGCGATGTAGTCGTCCACGTACGCCGGAATATCGCTGAAGTCCGTTCGCCGCCGCACCGTCTCCATCAGCGGCAGCCCCACGCCGAGCGACCATGCCGCGACGACTTCGAAGCGCGGCGCCGCGCGTCGCGCGCTCATCCGCCGGTCACCGCCTGCATGAACATCAACTCCGCGCCGGACTCGAGCGGCGTATCCAGCGACTCGAGCCAGCGCGAATTCTGTTCATCGACGAAACACAGCACATGCCGCCGCAATGCGCCATTCTCATCAAACAAGTGCAGCGCCAGCGGCGCGTGCGCGACGCGCAGGCGCGCGAACGCGCCGGCGACCGTATCGGCCTCGATCTCAAAACGCAGCCGCCCGTCGCACACGGCGCTCAGCAACTGCGGCAATTGCACCACGACGCGGGCCATCTCAATCCTCCGCGACGACCGTGACGCTGTGAATTCGCGGCAATCGGCACGGCAACGCCGCCCACGATTCGCCCAGATCATGCGACGCGAACATTTCGCCCGCCGTCGTGCCGAAGTAGACGCCGCACGGGTCGATCCCATCGACCGTCAGCGCGCCGCGCATCACCGCGCCATACGCGTGCTGCTGCGGCAAGCCGCGAAAGAGCGCATGCCACGAATCTCCGCCATCGCGTGAGCGGAAAATCTGCAATTGCCCCTCCACCGGCAGACGGAATTCGTCGCTTTCGAGCGGCGCGACAAACAGCGCTTTGGTATGCGGATCAATCGCGATCGGAAACCCGAACCGGCTCGACAGCCCGGTCTCATTGCGCTCCCAGTTCTCGCCACCGTCGGATGTGCGGAACATCCCGGCATGGTCCTGGCGATAGATCCGATCCGGATCGTCCGGGTCCTGCGCCAGGCCATGCACGCAGAATCCGATGTCCTTGTGGTCCTTGTCCTCCAGCACATGCTTGACGCCGCTGTTCTTCGAATGCCAGGTTTCGCCGCCATCGTCGGAACGAAACACGCCAACCGCCGAAATGCCGCACCACATGCGGCGCGGATTCCGGTGATCGAACAGGATCGCGTGGCAACACAAACCGCCGGCCCCCGGCTGCCACGCCGCACGCGTCCGGTGCTGGTTGAGGCCGTTCAGCGGCGCCCAGGTATCGCCCTTGTCATCGCTGACAAACAGTCCCGCCTGCGCCACGCCGGCGTAGACGCGGTCGCCGTGTGGCGCGATCTTCCAGATCTGTTCCAGTTTGGCCCCGCTCTCGGGCGCGTAGGCGGGTCCCTGACTGGCCTGCGTGAATTCCCGCAGGTCGCGACTGCGGTGGATCGCGGCGCCGTAGACATGGCTGTTGGTCCCGACCAGCCAGTCCCCGGCGGGCCCGCGGGCCGCCGCGGTCACACCCCAACCCTTCAGAAACGGACCGTCGATTTTCCAGTTCAGTCGATCTTCTGAGCGGCAGACAAAACCGCCTTTCGCGGTTCCGACGACAACGGTGACCGGCATGGCGAGCGCCCTCCGTCGAGTGGATTAGGATGCAGCGAAAGTAGAATAATCCGAAGTGCGCATCGATGGAAAGCGGACGGCCCGACGCGGTCCGCCAGCGCCCCGCGCTCGTGTGGCGAGGCCGCCCGCGCCGGACTACACTCCCGGCCGCTCGGGTTTTCGCGTCCCTTCGAGAGTCGATCCAACATGACCACCGGCCAATCCGCCGCCAAGGCGAAATATCAGCGCGTCGTGCTCAAAATCAGTGGCGAGGGCTTTTGCGCCCCCGGCGGATTCGGGATTCAAGGCCCGGAACTGGCCCGCGTCGCCGATGAGCTGAACACCGTCGCCGACCTGGGCGTAGAACTCGCGGTCGTCGTCGGCGGCGGCAATTTCATGCGCGGCGCCAGCTTCGCGGCGGACTTGGACATCGCGCTGGCGACGGCGGATTACATGGGCATGCTGGCGACCGTCCTGAACGCCCTGGCGCTGCAGGAGGCGCTCGAAAAACTCGGACGCGACACGCGCGTCCAAAGCGCACTGTCGATTTCCCGCGTCTGCGAGTCGTTCATCCGCCGCCGCGCGATCCGTCACCTGGAAAAAGGCCGCATCGTGATCATGGCGGCCGGCACCGGCAACCCGCACGTGACGACTGATTCCTGCGCGGCGTTGCGGGCCGCTGAACTCGGCGCGAATGCGCTGCTGAAGGGCACCAAGGTCGATGGCGTGTACGACGCCGACCCGATGAAGAACCCGAACGCGAAGCTGTATGAGCGCGTGACGTATAACCAGGTGATCGATGGCCGGCTGAAAGTCATGGACGTCAGCGCGATCGACGTCTGCCAGCAGCACGAGATCCCGATCGTCGTGTTCAATCTGTTCAAGCCCGGCACGATGAAGCGCGTCATCTGCGGCGAGGAACTCGGAACAAGCGTGGGCTAGCGGATCGCGCCCCGAAAGGGCGCAGGGACAGCACCTAATCGCTGACCGGTAATTCCGCGGGCAGCAGCGCGATCCGCGGCGCGCCGTCGTGGCAGATCAGCATGCCCACCAGCGCCCCATCCCCGCGCGCCACCGCCGCCGCCCCGTGCCAGTTCTCATCCAGCGAAACCGCCGAGTCAATCGTCCATTCCGGCTTGTCGCCCAAGTTCAGCCGCGCCGCCGCCAGCGGAACCGGCGCGCCGGCCGCGTCGCCGACGATGATGATGTCTTCCGGCTCACGCGCGGCCCGCCACTTACTCCCGCGCCACGGCTTGTCGGTCACCCGCGCCGCGCGTACCGCCACGACGCCGTTCGACCAGCTCAGCCCCTCGGTCAGAGAAAGCCGCTGTCCGCCGACCTCCAGCGCCGCTGTGCCTTCATGCGCCTTGCCCGGCGGATCCAGCAGGTCGCTCGGCCCCAGCAGACCGCGCGTGGTCTGCAGCACCCAGCCCTGTCGTGACTTTTCGCGCGTCAGCAGAGTGCCATGTTCCCAGCGCAGCGTCGCGCGCAACGGCGACGGCATCACGGCGCCCGGCGGAAGAAACGGGCTGCCGATCACTACCAGCGGCGTCCACTCCAGCCATTCCTTCTCGGGTTTGTCATAGAGCGGGAAGCGGTGCCCGGTGCGAACCGGCGCGCTCGCGACCGCCGGCGTCGCCACCCCGATGCCGCCGCCGATCAGGGCTTCGATCGACTCCACATCGACCGTGACGCCGCGAAATCCGACGCGGGCTTCCAGTCCGCCACCATTCCAGAATTTTGACTCGGGGTGGATCAGCTGCGCATACGCCTTTTGAATATGCACGCGGGCTTCGACCGCCGCGCCGTCACTGGTCAGTCCGACCGACAACACGGTGCCGATCCGCACCTGACGATACGAAACCGGCCCGCCGGGGCGCACGCCCGCCTGCCGCGGGGCTTCGATGATGATTTCCAGGTCACCGGGATCGATCGCCTCGACCATCGGCGGGTCGGCCAGTCCGACGAACTGACGCTGCGGACCTCCCTCGCCGGGGCTGACGGCGAGATAGCGCGGCCCGACGATCGTCTCCAAACCGACCACGCCGCCAAAACCAACCTCCGGGCGCACCACCCAGAAACGCGACCCGGCCCGCGCGAGGCGCTCCCCCTGTGAATGCAGCCGCGCGCGGACAATCACCGCGTCAAGCTCGTTACCCAGATCAATCGCTTCGACCGTGCCGACGGCGATGCCGCGAAAGCGCACTTCGTCGCCGATCCGCAGACCATAACCGGCCGGCAGGCTGATGCTGACCGGCACGCCGCTGCGCGAATACGCGTCATACGCCAGCCAGCCGGCGAACGCGACCGCCGCCAGCGGAATCAGCCACGGCCAGCGCGACTGCCGCCGTGGGCGCTGCGTCGCGCTGGGCAACTCAACCGGCGTCATGGGTCGTCTCCCCGATCGGCGTGGTTTCCCAGATCGCGTGCGGATCAAATGACGCCGTCGCCAGCAGGCTGAGCAACACCGACGCGGCGAACGCGACCGCCGCCGGCCCGGGCGTCACCTCCACAAAGTCGCCGAGTTTCAGCACGGCCACCAGCACCGCGACAAGCAGGACATCCAGCATGCCCCAGCGTCCGGTCCATTCGACAATGCGGTAGGTCAGCGCCTTGTGTTCGCGGCGCAGCGTGTCGCCACTGAACGAAAGCGTGAGCAGGCCGATCAGCTTCGCGACCGGCAGCACGATCGAACAGATCAGCACAATCAGCCCGACGACGATATGTCCGCCGCCGAGAAGCTGCGCGACGCCGGTGAGAATGCTGGCGTCGTTGCGGTATCCGAATTCCTCAATCCGCAGCATCGGCAGCGTGACCGAGAGCGGGTATAGCGCGAGCGCGGCCAGCGAGATCGCGGCGGTGCGCGTGTTGCAGCGGTCCAGGCTGGCCCGTTCCCGAATGCGCGTGCCACAGCGGGCGCAGGCTAGTTCCATGCCCGGCGCCGGCGGCGCCACGCGCTGCGCCAGCCCGCAGCAGCGGCAAGCTTCGACCTGAACGGCATCCGGTGGTTTCAATGCGCGTCTCCCGAACCTGCGGGCCACGAAGCGTTTTCTACAGCGGTGTACCGGCGGGCGCGGCGGCGGCGCCTTTCGGAATGCTAGCGGGCTTTGTAATCGGCCGCGCCGTAGGCCGTTCCGGGGTGCGCCGCCGTGGGGAGCCGCGTTCCGCAAAAGAAACAACCCGACCATCAGATGCAGTTCAGTCGCCGACTTCGCGACTCGTCATTTCATCGGCCTTGGCCGCAATCATCCACTCCGCGATCTCCTTCGCCACCGGGCCCGCCACGCGTCCGCCGCTGCCGCCGAAGTCAATCAGCACCGCAATCGCGACCGCGCCGCGCGGCTGGGCGCCTTGCGGCGTGTTGGCGGGCTGCATAAAGCCGATGAACCACGCGTGTGAGGGGAGTTTGTCGCCCGGTTGCCACGACGGAAACCGCTCCTCGGCGAAGCTGCCCACCCGCTTGGGCCTCTCGCCGGTCGTGGAAAGCAACTCGCGGGCCTCGCCCTCGCTGCGGGCGATCACTTCCTGGCGGCGACCGTCCGACCATTCAAAGGTGTATCGCCGCGTGAGGATGCGCGGCGTCACCTGGGCGGAGCCGGTCTTGCCGCACAACACGTGCGAGTTCACGTCGAGTTTTGCGACATTCGCGGTCCCGCCGCGCTCGTTGACGACGCGCCACATGCCCTTGCGGATGATGCGCAGGATGTTGTCGCTCAGCACCGGCCCGTCCGGGAGGGTCGGGCGCGTCGCGTCGGGGGGCGCGTCGCGCAGCAGCTTTACCGGTCGCCAGCGCCCGCTCGCGATGGTCGCGGCCACGTTCGCGACCTGCAGCGGCGTCGCGCTGACCTCGCCCTGACCGATCGAAAAGTTCCAGGCGTCGGCCGGATACACGCGTCCGCCGCGCCGCGCGCTGAGCCACAGCGGCGTCGGGTTTACGCCGCCGGTCTCCTCGATCAACCCGGTTCCCTGCGCGGACCCGAGCCCGAACCGCGCGAACCACGCCGTCAATCGGTCAACGCCCAAACGATCGCCGGCCGTATAGAAGTAGATGTTGCAGGAATTGCGAATCGCGTCTTCCGCGGTCTGCAGGCCGTGCGAGAGGCCATACTGATTGAAGATCCAGCAGCGAAACGCGTTGGGCTGATCGTCGCGAAACCGGCCATCGCAACTGACGGCGGAGGACGGACTCATGACGCCTTCACTGAGCGCGGCGTATACGGAAATCAGCTTGCAGGTGGAGCCGGGCGGCTGCGCATCCTGCACCGGGCGATCACGGGTCGGCAGCCAGAGCGTGTCGCGGGCCAGGTCGCTGTAGAGCGCGCGATACTCGTTCGCCGGAAACGTCGGGTAGCTGACCATCGCCAGGATTTCGCGCGTATCGACGTCAATGACGACCGCCGACCCGCCGCAGGGATGCTCACTCTTTTCGACGTGGCGGCCGAGAATCTCATAAGCGGCGTTCTGCAAGCCCATGTCGATCGTCAGGCGGACATCATTGCCGGGAATCGGCTCGATCCGCTCCAGTTCGCTGCGGTCGAATTCCTCGGTCACGCGCCCGCGCACACCGCGCAGCAGCAACTCCGCCATCCGCTCGACGCCGGACACGCCGACGACATCGCCGGGGCGCAGTTCGCGGAACTCGTCTCCGATCAGCGGATCGCTTTCGATGCGTTCGCGACTGGCGGCGCCGGTGACACCCAGCAGTTGCGCGGTCGTGTCCGCGTCATGAAAGACGCGTTTCGAGGCCGGCGACACGCGCAGCCAGGGAAAACGCCGGGCCTGCTCGCGCGCGATCATCGCCGTCTGGCCGTCAACGGTGTCGATCATCGGATGGCACAATTCGGTTTCGAGAATGCGGACATTGGGGTTGTCTGTGTTGCGGGCGACGGCCTCCTGAATCCGCGTGAACTGGCGCTCATACGCCGCAGCCCGCGCGACGAGTTCCGCGCGCGGCTCGCCGGACAGTTGCGCGAGCCAGTCCCACATGTCGCGCAAATCATCAACAAGCCGCCCCGCGAGCGCCGTCACATCCGCATCGGCCGGCGCCTGGCCCAGCCGGATCATCTCGCGCGCGGTGGCGCGCAGATAGCTGCGCGTCTCGGCCGACGGCGTCGATTCGGACAGCGCCCGGATGGCCGGATAGTGCACGCTGATATCAAACATCGGCTCATCGCTCACGAGCGTGACGCCATGGCGATCGAGAATCGCGCCGCGCGGCGCGGGCAGGTAACGAATCGGCCGCGTCAGCAGGCGGTCTTCCAACGCCTCAAACTGCGCCGCGCGCAACACCTGTATATCCACCAGGCGCCCGACAATGATCAGCGCCAGCAGCGCCAGCCCCCCGGTCAGCCATCGCAGGCGGCGTTCGAATCTCATACGCCGGACTCCGCGCCGCTCCAGGTCGCCATCGCGGCGAAATAGTCCGGATAGCTCTTCGCGACGCACGCCGCGTCACGGATAACCACGGGCGGACCGGCAAGCCCGACCAGCGCCAGGCTCATCGCCATGCGGTGATCGTCCCACGAATTCAGCGTCGCTTCCCGGCGCGTGGTCGGCGGCGTGATCGACAATCCATCCGGGTAGGTCTCGACCTCGGCGCCAAGCTTGCTCAGTTCCGCCGCCAGGGCCGCGATGCGATCGGTTTCCTTGATCCGCAGGTTGGGCGTATTGCGAATCCGCGTCTTGCCATCCGCGAAGAGCGCCAGCACGGCCAGTGTTTGCGCCGTGTCCGGCATTGCGTTGAGATCAGCGTCGATGGCGCGGAGCGCCCCGCGCGCCGGGCCCCGCACGCTCAAACCGCCCGCGTCCGATCGCGTCTCGCATCCCATTTCCGCCAGCAGGTCGACAAAACGGACGTCCCCCTGCGCGCTGTCGCGCGTCAGCCCCGGCACGCGCGCCACACCTCCGGTGATCGCGGCCGCGGCCCAGTGGTACGTCGCCGCGCTCGCGTCCGGCTCAATTTCATATTCGCGCGCCTGATACATCTGCGGCCCCGGCACAACGAAGGCCCCGTTCTCTTCCACGAGTTCCACGCCGAACGCGCGCATCACCCGCGTGGTCATCGAGATGTACGGCGCGCTCGGCGCGCCATCGACGCGCAGGAACACATCGCCCATCGCGCACGGCGCCGCCATCAATGTCGCGCTGACATATTGGCTGGAATTCACATTGGCAAAGTGCGCCTGCCCGCCGCGCAGACCGCGCGCCATCACGGTCAGCGGTGGGTAGCCCTCGCGCTCGTCGTAGGCGATCACCGCCCCCAGGTCACGCAACGCGTCCACCAGCGGGCCGATCGGTCGTTCGCGCATTCGCGGTGTCCCGGTCAGGCGGATCGTCCCCTGCCCAAGGCTCGCGGCGGCTGTCAGAAAACGCATCACCGTGCCCGCGTCGTGCGCGTCGATCGTCTCGCCATCCCCCGCCAGTCGCGGACCCACGCCATGAACGCGGATGTCATCGCCGTTGCGCTCGGAAACAACGCCAAGCGCCGCCAGCCCCGCGCACATTCGGGCCGCGTCAGTCGCGTTTGACGCCGCACGAATCGTGGAGACCCCCGGCGCCAACGCCGCGCATAGCCACGCGCGATTTGTCAGGCTCTTCGAACCCGGCGGACGGGTGGCAATGTCCACCGGTCCTCCCGGCGAAACGCGGACAGCGCCGTCAATGTGCTCAATCTGCGCCACGATAACCCCAACGCCGCCGGCTCCGCCGGAACCCGGCGTCCGCGCTCGACACGCATGTCGTAGTTTATCGGGGAACGGCAGGCTGTCAGTCGGACGCTTCAGGATCGCGCCGGTTGGCGGTGTGGAATGCGATAAACGCGTCGTGCCCTTCGCCCATGTAGCGCCGCAGCACCGGCTCCGAGACATCCAGCAGGTCGATCAGGATCAGCCCGTCGAGCGCGTCGCCGAACGTTTCATCCACATTGAACGCCAGCATCTTGCCGTTCAGCTTCAGATACTGCCGCAGGAGCACCGGCATCGATTTGTCATGCTCGATTTCCGCCACAAGGTCGTCGACGTCCGTCACGTCGCGGGCCGCCAGCGCCACCAGCGCCCGGTCGCTCGGCGCCATTTGCCGCCGGACCGGGTTGCGCGGCGCCAGCAGTCCGTTCAGGCGCGGCTCGTTGCGATTGGCCTGCAGAAACGCCATCAGCAACTGCCGGGTGGTTGAGTCGTAATCATTGCTGATACTCACCGCGCCCAGCAGCCGGCGATATTTCGGCTTCCGCGTGACGTACATCCCGATCCCGCGCCACAGCAGCATCAGCGACGCGAAATTCCGCTGATATTGCGGAGACACGAACGAGCGACCGAGTTCCAACACCGGCGAGATCTGCTCAATCAGTTCCGGCCGGAACCGGAACAGCGTGTTGGTGTAGAGGCCCTTGATGCCGTACCGTTTTACGATTTCGTCCACTTCGCCGATGCGATACGCGCCGACGACGGCCTGCTTCTGCGCGTCCCAGACCACCAGATGCTGGTAATAGGCGTCATAGCGATCGAGGTCCGCCGGTCGGCCGGTCCCTTCACCGACCGCACGGAAACACACTTCGCGCAGGCGCCCGATCTCGCGCACCAGCGCCGGCGCCTGTCGCTGCGTGGCGTAGCACACGACCCATTCCTGATGCCGCGCCAGCGTCTGATCGGCCGGTAATCCGGCGATCTCCGCCGCAATCGCGTCCGGCGCCTCGGCCACCGCGATCGGCTTCAGGGCCCGCGCCGCCGGTCGCGTCGCGCCGGCGTCTGATTTTCGCAGCAGATAGGTCCGCAACCGCAGATAGGCCGTCAGTTCGCGCGCGTCCTCAAACGCCGCGATCCGTTGCGGCGAAATCGCCGATCCGATCCGGGCCGGGATCGACCGCCGTTTCAAACGCAGCAGTTCGCGTGGCAGCAGCACCGTCCGCAGCGCCGGATGCGCGAGTCCCGCCAACTGAAACAGGGCGCTGTTCCGCCCTTCGAAGAAAAGTGGAACCACCGTGGCGCCGCTTCGTTGCGCCAGGCGGGCCACGCTCTCGCTCCAGGGCGGATCAACGACGCGCCGTTCGCGCAGCGACAGGCTCGACACCTCGCCCGCCGGAAACACGCCCAACAGCCCGCCGCCCTTCAGCCAGCGCATGGCTTCCTTCATCGAACCCATGTTGCGGCGTTGGGCGTCGGCCCCGCCGAAGGGGTCGACATAGATGCACGTTTCGTCCATCTCCGGAATGCGGCTCAGCAGGTAATTCGCCAGGAGTTTCACATCCGGACGGGCGCGGCGCAGCACGCTGGCCAGCACCATGCCTTCGAGTCCGCCGAACGGATGATTCGCGACCACGATCACCGGACCGGACTTCGGGATCCGGGCCAGGTCCGCCTCCGACACCGGACACCGCACGCCCAGGTAGTTCAAGGCGGCGTCATTGAATTGATTATTCGGGCCGAGGTCCGGATGAATCGCGCGGTAAATCCGGTTCATCTCGGTCAGGCGCAGCGCCCGTTCCAGCAACGGCCGCGCAAACCCAAACAGCCGGCGCGAGAGCCAGCCACGCAGGGGCAGGGTCAGGGTGAATGGATTGATCGGGGCGGCGTTCATGCGGCGCCACTCCTGCAATGTGCGGCTCAACACCCGGCGCGTCGCCGAAACGCGCTGCGGCGTATCGCCATTATCACAACCGCGTTTTACGGAACACGCAACTGACCGGCGGCGCCTGAACGAAAACTTCACACTCAAACAGTCGCGGCGCGGCGTCAGCCCCGCCGACAAAACTGGGCGCCGGCCGGGATGGAAAAGAGGCTTCGACGCCCCTTTTTGGGAGCGCCAAAGCCTCGAAAGTTGGTATCGCTGATACCGACGGGGTGGCCGCTGGTCCGCGCGGCTACTTCTTCATCGAGTCGATCAAAATGTCCGCGATTTCCGGGCGGGTGAACTCGACCGGCGGACGCTGCCCTTTCACGAGCATCTCGCGCACCGCCGTGCCCGACAGGAATACGCGATCTTCCTTGCCGCTGCATGTCGTCTTGTCTGAGGCCATCGCGCCGGACTTCTTGCACCAGAAGCTGTGCTCGAACTTGAGCGGCGTGATGCCGATGTCGGCCGGGTCAAACTCGTCAAACAGCAACTGCGCGTCGTAGGTGCCGTAGTAGTTCCCAACGCCGGCGTGGTCGCGGCCGACGATGAAGTGCGTGCAGCCGTAGTTCTTTCGCACCAGCGCGTGCAGGATCGCCTCGCGCGGGCCGGCGTAACGCATCGCCGCCGGCCAGACCGCCAGCAGCGAGTTCTTCGCGTTGTAGTAGTTCTGCAACAGCACTTCGTAGCAACGCATGCGGACATCGGCCGGAATGTCATCGCCCTTGGTCTCGCCGACCAGCGGGTGAATCAACAGTCCGTCGCAGATTTCCAACGCGCACTTGGTGATGTATTCGTGCGCGCGGTGGATCGGGTTACGCGTCTGAAACGCGACCGCCGTCTTCCAGCCCAACTCCGAGAACTTCGCCCGCGTCTGCTCCGGCGTCAGGCGGTAATTCGCGAACGCGGCGCCGTGCCGCGGCGTGACGACCTCCAGCGGGCCCGACAGGCAGACATCACCCTGCGCGTATACGACAGCGACGCCGGGATGGGCGTCGTCGGTCGTGCCGTAGGCCTTCTCGGCTTCAAGCTTCTTGTTGTGCAGGTATTTCTCTTCGACGGTCAGCACGGCCAGCAAACGGTCCTGATCGTCGGTCAACGCGATCTGCGAGCCGAGATCGATGCCATCGGCGGTCGCTTTATCGACCGAGCACGTCACCGGCATCGACCATGGCAAACCGCTCGCCAGGCGCATGTTGTCACACACGCCATGAAAGTCCGCGTCGCTCATGAATGTCGTCAGCGGGCTCATCGCGCCGCAGGCCAACAGCTCAAGGTCGCACTGCTCGCGCTCCGGCAGCCGAATCCGCTTCATCTTCGGGGCGGCTTTCTCCAGCTCCGCCTTCCGCCCGCCGCTGACGACCAGATTGACCAGTTTGCCACCGTGGGGCGCGATAAGACCCTTCTCGCTCATGGCGTGAGACATCCTCTTGTTGAAGTTTGTGGTTGCTGCTTTTCGCCCGCGCGTCCTGGCGCCGCCCGCCAGACACGAATCAGCCAGTGTAGGAAGTTGGCCGGGAAAGTCCAATTGGGGGCCGCGATCGGCCGGCGGCGGGAACCGGACGCCCGCCGCCGGCGAGATTCGCCGCCCGGCGGGCCCGCTTTGGGGCTCGTCAGGCGGTGATTTCGCCGTATTCAGGCGCCGCTCAACCGAAGTTCACCCGCAGTGCGCATATTTCCCTTCGAGACGATGGGCGCCTGTCGCCCGGATCAAAAAGGAGAACTTCGATGGCGTTGAGAACAACCACACTGCTCGCGGTCGCGCTGCTGATCGTCGGCTGTGAGAACGACCCGTACGCCCCGGGCAGAGACGGGACTCCGGCCGCGGCCAATCGCGACACCGACCAGGCGCCGGGCTCGACACAGCTCGTCGACGATCAGGAAACGCCGGCCGCGAAAACGTCGGCTGCGCCACCAAAGAAGACGTCCGAAGCGCCGCAGAAAACGCCGGACGCGTCAGCCAGCGACGCCGCGCTGGCCGCGACCGAGACATTCCTGAACGAAGCCGTTTCGGGCGGGTTGATGGAAATCGAACTCGGTCGCATGGCGGAGAGCAAGGCCCGCAACGAGCGTGTGAAAGCGTTCGGGCGGATGATGGTAAAGGACCATCAGGAGGTCAATCAGGCCCTGCTGGACGCCGCGGGTCAGATTGACGCCAAGGTCGTCCAGAAGATGAACGCCAAGCATCAGGGTCAGGTTCAAGCGTTGACGGCGCTGTCCGGCGCCGAGTTTGACCGCGAATACATGAACCTGATGGTCAGCGACCATGTCGCGGCGATCGCGAAGTTTGAGGGCCAGACCAAGGCCGCCGTCGCCGAACCGGTGCGCAAGGCCGCCGAGCGCATCCTGCCGGCGCTGCGCGAACACCTGAAGCAGGCCCGCGACATCGTCGCGGCGTTGGAGTCGGCGCCGGAGACGCCGGACGACCCGGCGGAGCCGAACAACGCCTGAGGCGCGGTTGCATGACAGAAAGAGAGCGCCGCTGGTCGGCGCTCTCTTCGTTCTTCCTCGCGCTCAGGCCGATTCGATCACTCGCTCTTCCGAAGTAAGGTTCGAATGTGCTCCAAGTCGCGCTTTCGATCCTGGGGTAACTGCTCATCTCGAGACAGCTTTTCGAGCGTCCGAAGAATGGCTTCGGTCGCGCGGGCTGACCGCAAAGAAACCGTAGCATCCCGCCACGCCTTCCAGCGCTTTTCCGCATCCAACTTTCCTTCCCGCGCGACCTTCGCGAGATCACGCTCGATTTCGGCGGCAAGCCGGTCCGGAATGGGCGGTGTACGGCGGAGCAGCACGCGATACGTCAAGAGCAGGCGGTTCAACAAGTCGTCGTTGAGTCGCTGGTCTCCGAGCCGCGCGTCACAGCGACGCGCCGCGTCCCGAAGCAGTTTTTCGCCTTCTCGCCCGTCCAATTCCGGGGCGCCCAACAACTCCCGCAGCGCGTCGATCGCCTTCCAATACTCTTTGGGTGGCTGCGCAGGAAAGTCTGGAGGAAGCTCGGCGTCCGCGGCGTCGATCCAGAACGAGTCACCCCAAACCCGCGCGCATCGCCGATTGACCAGTTCCAGCGCGAGCTTGCTATCAACCGCGCTGGCCCACTCCAGCGCGTCGGTCAGCAGGCTGTCCGCCAGGGCGATCCGCTCTTGGACATCTCCTGATAGCGACATCATGACCTCGCCAGCATTCGCCTGATCAACCGGGGCCGTCCGACCGCCACCGGCGCGCACAAACGCCTCGAACCCCTCGGCCAACCGCGCCCGTGGTCCGTCCGGCAGTTTCGACGGCGGTTGGTTGGCTAACTCGCCAATCACATCAGTAACAAGCCCGCTCGCCCCTTTGTTCAGGAGTGGATGTCCGTGGTCGACGTACAGTTCGGCGAGCAGGTGATCGACATCGGCGTCATCAAGAACGGCGGTCTGTGCGACGGTCTCGCGTAGCGCCGTCAGCCGCGCCATCATTGTGGGGAAGTTCTCGTGATACGCGTCGGTGACCGGGATCGGCCCTGGCGCGACCTGCGCCCATGTCGCCTTGTCCCTCGGCATGTAGTAGAAGGGGGGCAACTCCGGCGCGGCGCCAAGCAGCAAGCACAGCAGCAGCATCAGTGGTCTCCTCGACAGTGTTGATCGAGAGATCACGCTATCTTAGGGTAGAAAGATCTCATCGCAGTTCTCATTGCACTTCATCTTCGCTGTGGGCCAAAGCTCAAAATGCAGGCAGCATTGTTTGCAGGATGTGTAGTCGGTGCAGTGAAACGCGCAGGCGTTCGTACAGCCGCCCGGGTCTTCGCATTTTTGATCAAGCAGTTCCTGTCCAGCGCACGGGCGCGGCGTACCGACGCCACCCAGCATCGCAGCCGCAACGCCACCTACTCCGCCGAGTATCGCGAGCGCCGCCATTGTCAGTGTTCGAGTTCTGGTGTTTCGCAACGGAGTGTCTCCTCTTTTTTTTGGCTCACTTGGAGAGTACCCCCCCAAGACTAACAATCAACAAGAAAGTTCTCATTATTCTCACTTTGTCGCGAGGCGGCCCCCATCCTTACTCCCTATGAATACGCCCCGCACTCTTTGGCGCGCCCCGCCTCGACCGCTTCCCGCGCGTGGCGGCTGACGCTAGCCTACCGCCATGCCGACCTCCATCATCCAGAACAAAGCCCAGTTGGCCCAGACCCTGTCCGCGCTCGCGGCCGAAATCGCCGGCGCCCGCCCGCCGGGCGTGAAATTCGCCCTGGTCGGCATCCGTCGCCGCGGCGAGACGCTCGCCCAGCGGATGGCGCCGCTGTTGAAGCAGCTCGGCGCCGCCCCCAGCCTGGAGGGCGCTGTCGATATCACCCTGTATCGCGACGACCTGACGACCATCGGACCCGACGCGGTCGTGCACGGCACCGACATCGACTTCGACATCACCGACACATGGCTCGTGCTGGTGGATGATGTGCTCTACACCGGCCGCAGCGTGCGGGCCGCGCTTGATGCGCTGATCGACCTGGGTCGTCCGAAGGCGATCAAGCTGGCGGTGCTGGTGGATCGCGGCTGGCGCGAGTTGCCGATCCAGCCCGATTTCGTCGGCGTGACGGTCGAGACCACCGAGGAACAGATCATCAAGGTGAAGCTGACCGAAGTCGACGGCGAGGACGGAATCGACCTCGTATGAGCCCCACCGACGCGGCCACCACCTGGCGTCACAAGTCATTACTGACACTGGCGGACCTGTCCCCCGAAGACATCAACATCGTGCTCGACACCGCCGCCGCGTTCAGCGAAGTGTCGACGCGCAGCATCAAGAAGGCCCCGGCGCTGCGCGGCAAAGTCGTCGTCAACGCGTTCTTCGAAGAAAGCACGCGCACGCGAATCAGCTTCACACTCGCAGCCCAGCGCCTGTCGGCGGATGTGGTCGACTTTTCCGGCAAAGCGTCATCGACGCAAAAGGGCGAATCGCTGCGCGACACGGTGCGCACGATCGAGGCGATGGGCGTCGACTTCCTCGTCGTGCGGCATCCCTCGGCCGGCGCGGCGAACGACGTGGCCAATGCGGTGTCCTGTTCCGTGATCAACGCCGGCGATGGCCGCCATGCGCATCCGACACAGGGCCTGCTTGACCTGTACACCATTCGCGAACGCAAAGGGCGCGTCGCCGGGCTGCACGTCGCGATTGTGGGTGATGTCGCGAATTCGCGCGTCGCGCGCTCCGACATCGTCGGCCTGACCAAGCTCGGCGCGAAGGTGACCGTCATCGGCCCGCCGACGCTGGCTCCGCGCTCGTTCGAATCCATGGGCGCGCGCGTCGCGTCCGATCTCGACGCCGGCCTCGCCGACTACGACGTCATCAGCATGTTGCGGATCCAGAAGGAACGCATCGCCGCCAGCGTGTTCCCCTCAGAGCGCGAGTACGTCCGTATGTTCGGCATGAACGCCGAGCGCCTGGCGCGCTGCAAGCCCGATGTGCTGGTGATGCACCCCGGCCCCGTCAATCGCGGTGTGGAACTCGCGGCGGATGTCGCGGATGGCCCGCAATCCAGCATTCTGCGCCAGGTGACCAACGGCCTCGCGGTGCGGATGGCGGTGTTGTTTCTCTGCAATCAGGCGGCGGCCGGGGCCTGACCCGGCCGCGTCGCGGGCGTCACACCCGTCCAACCGCGGAGTCCGCGCGTCTCACCTGCAAGAACCGGTTGATCTGCGGGTCTCGCCCGTAAGACCGGGTGGTACGGGCGTCTCGCCCGTCCAAAATCATTCACCCCGAAACGTCGATCGCAGCGCCCTTCCCCGCCTCGACACTCACCACTGACTGCTCCAGATTCTCGATCAACGCCGCGGCGACCTGCTTCTGCGAATCCTGCGCCAGCTTCAGCGTCTCGGTCGCCACCGCGGTCTGCACGCGCTGCTGGGCCTGCGCGCTGGATTGCGCGGCGATCGTGTTTACGTCCATAAATCGAGTCCTCCCGGTTCCGGCGTCCGCTGTTGGAGTATCGGATATCTTCGGGCCGCAGTCGCGGAATAAGGTCGCCAGGTCCGAATGCGCTTGTTTCGGCGCGGAGCGATTAGATGTATCTTCAACGCCGGAGTGGCGGAACGGAAGCCTGAGGAGTTCGTCCGATGAAAATGCTCGTAGCGTGTCGCTTTCCGGAGCGTGCGCTGGCCGACCTTCGGGCGCTGGGCAGCGAGGTGGCGTACGAGCCGACCGTATCGGCCGAGGAAATCGGCAAACATCTCGGCGATATCGGCATCCTGATTATCGGTCGCACCCGCCTGGGCGCGGAAGTCATCGACGCCGCGCCTGAGTTGCAGATGATCGTCAAAGGCGGGTCCGATACGACGACGATCGCGGTGGAGGAGGCGTCGCGCCTGGGCGTATTCGTCGCCAGCGCTCCGGGCCGCGACGCGGTCGCGATCGCTGAATACGCGATGGCATTGGCGCTCGCGTTGGATCGGGACCTCCCCGGTCGACAGGCGGCGCAGCGCGCCGGCGATCGCAGCGAGGGTCCGCCCGCCCATGGGCTGCAAGGCCGCACGCTGGGCATTCTGCCACTGGATCCGACCGGGCGTGAAGTCGCGCGCCGGGCCCGCGCATTCGGGATGCGCGTCCTGGCGTGGGCGCCGACGGTCGACGAAGACGCGCCGGTGATTCGCGATGTCGAGATGTGCGCCTGGCCGACCGAGTTGGCCCAGCAGAGTGACGTGCTGATTTCCATCGCGCGGCCGGGCGGCTGGAATGAAGCCCTCGCCAATGGCGATGTCATCGACAATCTTCCGAGCGGCGGCAGCTTCGTGCACATTGGCCACCCCGGCGCGTTTGACGAGGAGGCGCTGGCCAGCGCCGCCCGCAACCGTGGCGTGCGCGTCGGCCTCGACCTGTGGCTGTCCGATTACCGGTCGGACGCGATTCGTTTCCGCACCGATCTGCTCGAACAGCCCGGCGTGATCTATACGCGTGGCGTGGCCGGCGCGACCGAGCAGGCGCGCGAGGCGATCGCGGCCGAAGTCGTGCGCATCGTCCGGCGCTTTCTGATCTCCGGCGAAGTGTCGAATTGCGTGAACCTGCTGGAGCGCAGCCCGGCCACGTGGCAGTTGGTACTGCGCCTGCGCGATACGGTCGGCGTCATGGCGGCGATCATGGACGCCATTCAGGACGACGGGATCAACGCGGAAGAGATTCTGTCGCGCGTGTTCGTCGGCGCGAAGGCGGCGTGGTGCACAATCTCGCTCACCGAGCGCCCCAGCACCGACGCGCTCGACGCGATCCGCGGCATCGACGGCGTGATTCACCTGGAATTGCGCGCGGTCGTTTAGAGAGAGGACGCTTGTCGATGACTGACGCAAGTCTGCCGCCACCCGGCGAACTCACATACGCCAACTACCTGGAAATCGACACGCTGCTGTCGCTGCAGCGTCCGCGCTCCAACCCGCCGGAGCACGATGAGACGCTTTTCATCATCATTCACCAGACCTACGAGCTCTGGTTCCGCCAACTGCTGCACGAGTTCGGAAAGATCAAACGCGACTTTTCGGCCGACCGCCTGTTTGACCTGATTCACACGTTCAAGCGCTGTCGCACGATCATGAAGACGCTGGTCGGGCAGGTCGATATTCTCGAGACGATGACGCCGATGTCCTTCACGAGTTTTCGCGATCGACTCGACAAAGCGTCGGGGTTTCAGTCTGTCCAGTTCCGTGAGTTTGAGTTCGAGCTCGGGTATCGCCGCGAAGGCATGCTCGCGTATTTCAAATCCATCCCCGGCGCGGAACAGACGCTGCGCCGGCGACTGGGGGAGCGATCCGTCTATGACCATTTCTATGACTTTCTCGCGGCCCGCGGCGTGACGATTCCCGCCGAGCTGCGCGAAAAGCCGGTCAGCGAACCCACGCGTCCCCACCCGGAGATTCAGGCCGGCATCCTCCATCTCTATCGACGCGATCCGGCGGTCGTGATTCTGCTGGAGCTGATGACCGACTTCGATGAGGGCATCCAGGAGTGGCGCTATCGCCATGTAAAACTCGTCGAACGCACCATTGGCTCAAAGGAAGGCACCGGCGGCAGCCTCGGCGTCGAGTTCCTGAAGCGGTCGCTGTTCAAGCCGGCATTCCCCGACCTATGGGCGATGCGACACGAGCTGTAGTCGGCTCTCCCCGCCGCTGAGGCGACTTTTCACCCAATCCTCGCGATTCGCGTTGCATTGCCCGCGCTCAATGCGTCACAATGTGACCGTGAGCCGGGGGCCGCCTTCGAAAGGACATCCATGCAGACTCGTTTGCTCGCCGCTTGTTTATTCTCCGTATCCAGCGCCGGAATCGCTTTCGGCCAATGGTCGACCGACGCGAACAGCGACACGATCGTTTACAACGGGATCGGTGACCAGGTCACGCCGAAGATCGCGTCAACTTCCGACGGTGGCGTCTACGTCGGCTGGTTCGATAATCGGGCCGGGAACTACGACATGCGTCTGCAGCGCTTCGACGCCGCCGGCTTTCCCCAGTTTGATCCCAACGGGCTCGTGATCAGCGATCATCCTCAGAATTCGTCGCTGGTGGATTGGGACCTGATCGCCGACTCTTCGGACAACGCTGTGCTCGTCTTTACCGACCTTCGCAACGGCGTCGATCTCGATGTACAGGCCTACCGCATCAGCCCTGCCGGCGCCTTTCTGTGGGGCCCGGATGGCATCGGCGTCACCAACAACGCGGAGTTCGAGCCCGCGCCGAGCGTGGCGGAATTGAGCGACGGGCGCTTCATTGTGATCTGGGCCTGGCTCCCGAGCAGCGGGACCGGCGCGATTCGCGGCCAGTTACTCGACCCGAACGGGCGCACGAACTACGCCGCCGGCGGCGATGATCTCATCACCCCGGCCGTCGCAAACGAGCGACCCGCGTTCTCACAGGTGGTGGCGGCCGACGACGGCGAATACATCGTCAGCTACGTGCGCGACATTCGGGTGTTCACCAGTCCGCGACATGTGCGTACGCAGAAGTTCGCCGCCGACGGCTCGAAACTGTGGAACGCCGGAACGCCGATTGACATCCATTCGGCGGGCTCGGTGCCGATCGCGCATACGCCGCGGCTGTTGTCGGATGGCGCCGGGGGCGCGATTTACTATTGGCACTACGCCGCGACGACGGTTTTCAACTGCTTCGTTCAGCGCGTCCAGAACGACGGAACGGTGCTTTATCCCGCCGGCGGAATCACGGTTTCGACCGACGGCGTGAACAATCACCTCGACCCGACCGCCGCCTTTTTCCCCGCTTCGAATGAAGTGTGCGTCATCTGGAACGAACGCAACGGCGCCCAGAGCCAATGGGGCATCTACGGCCAGCGGTTCGCCGCCAACGGAACCCGCCTGTGGGGCCCGACGGGGCAGGAAATCGTGCCGGTGAATGGCGTCAATAAGTCGCTGCCGCGCGCGGTCCCGTTCAGCGAGGATGTCATCGCGTTCTGGTTTGATCAGCCGGTTTCCGGCGTGCAGGATCGAATCGTCGGGGCGCGCCTCGACCCGAACGGAACCTCCGTCTGGACGTCGACGCCGACCGTGGTTTCGGACACGCCGACCGATAAACTTCGCACGCCGATCACGATCGGCCCGGATTGCGTGGTCAAACTCGCGTGGGAAGTGCGTGACAGTATCAACTCCGGTGAGGTTTTCGCGCAGGCGATCCGCCCGACTGGGGCTGTCGGCCCTGTTTGTGTGGGCGACCTGACGATGGACGACATGATCGACCTGAGCGATCTTGCCGGCCTGCTGAGCGCGTTCGGCGTCAACGACGGTGGCGACCTCGACTACGACGGCGATACGGACCTCGCCGATCTGGCGGGTCTGTTGGCGAACTTCGGGGTGAGCTGCGACTGATCGACACCAGGCGAGTTGGCTGGGCGTTCGCAAGTCCGGGCGTATGATGACGACATGTCATCAACGTCCGGACTTTCGCTTACCCGCGGGGACCTGGCCGCCGCCCGCCGACTGGTGATCAAGGTCGGCAGCGGCGTGATTGCGCGCGACGGGCGCCTGCGGGCGGCGGTGATTCGGCGTCTGGCGGCGGAGGTCGCGGCGGCGCGGGCCGCCGGGCGCGAGGTGGTAATGGTCGTGTCCGGCTCCGTCGCCGCCGGATGCGGGCCGCTCGGGTTCGCTTCGGCGCCGAAGGGCGTGCTGGAGCGGCAGGCCTCGGCGTCAGTCGGTCAGCCGCTGCTGATGGCGCGTTTTGCGGAGGCGTTTGCGCCGCACAAGCGGCTGGTGGCGCAGATGTTGATGTCGGCCGACGACATTGAGAACCGCAAGCGCTTTATCTCCGCGCGGCATACGCTGCTTGATCTGATCGCCCGCGGCGTAATCCCGATCATCAACGAAAACGATGCGCTTTCCGAACACGAGGCGATCATCGGCGACAATGACCACCTCGCGGCGCTGGTGACAAACGTGATTTCCGCCGACTGGCTGATCATCCTGAGCACGGCCCGCGGCGTGCTGGAACGGTCGGGCGCCGGGCCCTTGATTTCACGGGTGGAGATCGGATCGAAACTCGACGCGCACATCGGCGAATCGCTTTCCGCGACCGGCGTGGGGGGCATGCGGGCCAAAGTCGCGGCCGCCCACCTCGCCAGCCAATGGGGCGTGCCGACATTGATCGCCGCGGGGCGTGGCGGCGCGCTGACGCGCATTCTCGCCGGGCGCGACGTGGGCACGCTGTTTGTGCCTGGCAATCGCGCCCTGCCGGCCCGCAAGCGCTGGATCGCGATCCGCTCGCGCTCGCGCGGGCAGATTGTTGTGGATGACGGCGCGCGGCGGGCGCTGGCCGAGCGCGGCGCCAGTCTGCTGCCGGCCGGCGTCAACGACGTGCGCGGCGACTTTCCGATGGGCGCCCGCGTGGACGTGTGCGGGGCGGACGGCGTCGCGTTCGCGGTCGGGCTGGTGTCCTACAACGCGGACGAGATTCGGCGCGTCAAAGGCCGTAAGCAGAGCGAAATCGGAGCGATCCTCGGATACGAGTATGTGCGCGAGATCGTGCATCGGGATGATCTGGTCCTATTGAGCGAGAAACCATGACGGATTGGCGCAAAGAGGCGCAGCAGGCGCGCGACGCCGCGCGCATTGTCGCAACACTGACGACCGACGCGAAGAACGCGGTGTTGTCCGATCTGGCGGACAAGATCGACGCCGAGCGCAAATCGTTGCTTGCGGCCAACACCGAGGACATGGACGCGGCCCGCGATCTGGCGGACGCGAAGCGAAAACGCCTGCTGCTGAGCGACGGCGCAATTACACAGATGGTGGACGGATTGCGCCAGATTGTCGCGCTCGACGATCCCGTCGGCGCGGTCGCCTCGGAGACCATCGTGCCGAGCGGCTTACGCGTGCGGCGGGTGCGCTGTCCGCTCGGCGTGATCATGATGATCTACGAGGCGCGGCCGAATGTGACGATCGACGCCTTCGCGCTGTGCTTCAAAGCGGGGAACGCATGCATCCTGAAATGCGGGCGCGAAGCGCTGCGTTCCAGCCTGGCGCTGGCGCAGCTCGCGCGGGCGGCGCTCGCGCAGCATCGGGCGCCAGAGACGGCGCTGACACTGCTGACGACCTCTGATCGCGAAGAGATCAAGACCCTGCTCCGCCTGAACGACCTGATCGATCTGGTGATCCCGCGCGGCGGAGAGACGCTGGTGCGGTTTGTGCATGAGCATGCCCGCATGCCGGTTGTGGCGCACTTTCACGGCGTTTGCCACGTGTATGTCGACCAAGCCGCCGACCTTGAGCAGGCGCATCGCATCTGCCTGACCGGCAAGACCAGCGCCCCGGCGACGTGCAACGCGACCGAGGCCGTGCTGATACACGCCGATGTCGCGCCGGGGTTCGTCCCGGCGCTCGTCGCCGCGTATGCGCAGGTGGGTGTCGAGATGGTCGGCGATGCGACGGTTTGCGGGCTGGTGGCGCAGGTCGCGCCCGCCGCGCCGGACGACTGGGGCCGCGAGTTTCTGGCGATGAAAGTCGCGCTGCGCGTGGTTAAAGATATGGACGAAGCGATCGCGCACATCGAGCGCTACGGCTCAAACCACACGGAAGCGATCGTGTCGTCTGACGCAGTCGCGATTGCGAATTTTCAGCGGCGTGTGCAGGCGTCATGCGTGCTGGCGAACGCGTCAACGCGCTTCAACGACGGCTATCAACTCGGCCTCGGCGCCGAAATCGGCATCAGCACCAGCCGGATTCACGCCTATGGGCCGATGGGGCTGAACGAATTGACCACGACGCGGTTTGTCGTGGATGGCGAGGGGCAATGCCGGTGATCGGGCGGCGACGGTCGGCCACGATCCCACTTGCGCGGAAACGTGGTCTTCATCACCGCGCGCGTGTCCGCCCTACGCGTTGACGCCGGTCTCGCCTTCCGTTTTCGCGATGATCGCCGCGCCGCAGGAATCGCTGAACACGTTCACCATCGTCCGCAGCATGTCGAGCGGGCGGTCGACCGCCAGCATCGCGCCGATGATCATCGTCACCTGTTCACCGCGCAGGTTGACCGCCTCCGCGACAATGAAAATCATCACCAGCCCGGCCGAGGGAATGCCCGCCGCGCCGATCGACGCCAGCAGCGCCGTAATCGCCACGATCATCTGACCGCTGAAGTCCAGCCCCGCGCCGATCACCTGACTGATGAAGATCACGCCGGCGCATTCGTACAGCGCGGTGCCGTCCATGTTGATCGTGGCGCCCATCGGCACGACAAAGCTCGTCACGCGGTTGCTGACGCCGACCTTCTTTTCGAGGCACTGCATCGTGACCGGCAGCGTCGCGGACGAGCTGCTGGTCGAAAACGCCATCACCAGCGCGTCACGCATGTTGCGGTAATGCGTCAGCGGGTGAATCTTCCCGACCAGCAGGAGCAACAGCGGCAACGTGATGAACATGTGCACCGCCAGACCGCTGACGATCGTGACCGCATACATCGCCAGCGTGGCGAATGTGCCCAGCCCGGCCCCCGCGACGGCGGTAGTGATCAACCCCAGCACGCCCAGCGGCGCCACGCGAATCACGCCCTGCGTCACAATCATCATCAGATCAAAGCCGGCGTTGAAGAAGTCGTTCAGCACGCGCTGGGGCGCTTCCGGCAAACGCGTGATCCCGACGCCGAGCACGATCGCGAAAAAGATGATCGCCAGCATGTCGGCGCTGGCCATCGCCTCCACCGGATTGGTCGGGATCATCCGCAGAAAGATCTCACCGAGGCTGCCGGGCGGCTGCACATCGGGCACTTCCTCCCGCGCGGCGGCGGCCAGATCGGCCCCGACGCCGGGCTTGATCAGGTTGACCAGCGCGAGCCCCACTACGATCGCCAGCAGGCTGGTGGTGATGTAATACGTCAGGGTCTTCAGACCGAGTCGACCAAGATCGCGCCCGCTGCCGATCGACGCGACGCCGGTGATGATGCTGGTGAGAATCAGCGGGACAATCACCATTTTCAACAGGCGGACAAACACGACGCCGAGCCAGCCGAGGGCGCCACTGGCGGATTCGCCCAGCGTGAGGCCGAGAATCGCGCCGAGCACCATCGCGAGAAAGATCTGGTTGTGCAGGCGCGCATACCACGGGCCGACGGGCTGGGAAGTCGTCATGCGGGGATTCTGCCCGCTCCGCGCCCGGGGGGCAACTCGGTCGGGGCGTGTCTGGTCGGCGCGCCTACCGCAGCAGGGACCACAACGTCAGCGGCAGCAGGAGCAGCACGAGCATCAACGCCAACCCCGCAATCGCCACGATCCGATCCTGTCGCCGGCTGCGCTCCACCGCCTCCGCGTAGGGGATATTGCTGAACGTCACCATCGTGTAGAGCGGCACGTACTGTGGGAACCATGCGTCGAGGGCGCGTTCCAGTCGCTTCTTGTTGCGGAACCACGCCGAGCCGGACTTGTCGCGCATCTCCAGAAAATTCTCGATCGCCAGATCCGCCAGCGCATCCGCGTTGGCTTTCCGCTCGCGCGAGTAGTGCTCGAACACGCGCGGATAGTCCGGCGCGTATTGCCGCATGATCCGGTGCAGCACCGAGCAATCCTCGAAACCGGCGTTCATCCCCTGCCCATAAAACGGCACAATCGCGTGCGCCGCGTCGCCGATCAGCGCCACGCGCCCGTCGATGTGCCAGGGGGCGCAGCGCACGGTCACCAGCGAGCCGACCGGATTGCGCTGATAGTCCTCGACAAGCGATGGAATCAGCGGAACCGCGTCGGGAAACTGCTGCTCGAAATAGCGGCGGATCTCCTCCGGCGTGCGGAGTTGCGCGAACCCGCCCGGCCCCTCGAACGGCCAGAACAGCGTGCAGGTAAATGAGCCGTCGGGGTTGGGCAGCGCGATCATCATGAACGAACGCCGCGGCCAGATGTGCAACACATTCGGGGGCAGGGCGTGCGTGCCATCCGCGCGCGGCGGCATCGACAGTTCCTTATAGCCATGCGCGAGATAGCGCTGGGCGTAGTCGAACCGATCGGTGCGCTGCATGGCGCCGCGCACCGCAGAGAACGCGCCATCCGCTCCGATCAGGATGTCGCCTTCGCTGCTCAGGTACGCGCCGGTCTCCTCGTGCGCAAAGCGGGCCCGCGCCGTGTCCAGGTCCACATCCACGCAACGTGTATCAAAGCGAATCTGCACGTTTGGCCGCGCCCGAGCCGCTTCGATTAATGTCCGGTTCAGCGCCGCCCGCGAAACAGAGTTGATCGCGTCGTCCGCGTTCTTGCTGTACGGCTGATAGACCGTCTGCCCGGTCATGCTGTGGATCATGCGGCCGCGCATCGGGATCGCCTGCGCCAGCACCTCATCCGCCAGGCCGACTTCGCGCAGGGCCGTGATGCCGCGCGTGGAGAGCGCCAGGTTGATCGAGCGACCCGCCGGAACGCGGCCACTGGCGGGATCCGACCGGCGTTCGAACAGTTCGACCTCGTATCCATCCTGGGCGAGATAGTTGGCGTACAGCGCGCCGGCCAGTCCGCCGCCGACAATCGAGAAGCGCGGTTTTTTCGAATCGGGCATGGGCGGGATGATAACGCGCGAACGCGGATGTGAGACCGGTCGGTATACTCGTCTACATGAGGTGGGAGCGGCCATGATCGCGGCGCGAACAACGTACGACGTCATTGTCGTCGGCGGCGGGCACGCCGGGCTGGAGGCGGCGCACGCCGCGGCCCGGCTCGGCGCGCGCGTCGCCCTCGTGACGTTCCGGCGCGACGCGATCGGGCGCATGTCCTGCAATCCGGCGATCGGCGGCATCGGCAAAGGCCAGATGGTGCGGGAGATCGACGCCCTCGGAGGCCTGATGGGGCTGATCGCCGACGAAACCGGCATTCAATTCCGCATGCTCAATCGCCGTAAGGGGCCGGCCGTCTGGGCCCCACGGTGTCAGTCCGACAGCGCCGCGTACGCCGCCGCCGCGCGCCGCCGCCTGGAAGAAACGCCTGATGTTGAAATCATTGAAGCCGGCGTGGAGACGATCCTGCACGAGCCGGCGGGAGCGGGCGACCTGCCCGGCGCGGCGCTGCGCGTGCGCGGCGTCACGCTGAGCGACGGGCGCGAAATCACCGCCCGCGCCGTCATCGTCACCTCCGGAACGTTCATGGGCGCGCTGATGCACTGCGGCGAACAGCAGACGCCGGGCGGGCGTGTCGGCGAGGCGGCCGCTGTCGGCCTGAGCGGCGCGCTGCGCGAAATGGGCCTTGTGCTCGGTCGTCTCAAGACCGGCACACCGCCGCGTGTCGCCCGGGATTCGGTGGACTACGCGGCGCTGGCGCCGCAACCCGGCGACGAAACGCCGGCCCCGTTCTCGTTCATGAACGACACGCTTTCCCAATCGCAGGTGGATTGCTGGATCACGCGGACGACGCCGGAGGCGCACACGTTGATTCGCGAGAATCTGCATCGCGCGCCGATGTATTCCGGCCAGATTGAATCGCGCGGGCCGCGCTATTGCCCGAGCATCGAGGACAAGGTGGTGCGCTTTGCCGACAGGAGCGCCCACCAGATTTTCCTCGAGCCGGAGGGCCGCGACAGCGATCGCATTTACTGCAACGGCATCAGCACCTCGTTGCCGCAGGATGTCCAGGCGCGGATCGTCGCGATGACGCCCGGCCTGGAGCGGGCCCGCGTCGTGCAATGGGGCTATGCGGTCGAATACGACTTTGTGCCGCCGGAACAGATCACCGCCGCGATGATGACGCGCCGCGTCGCCGGCCTGTTTCTCGCCGGACAGATTTGCGGCACCAGCGGCTATGAAGAAGCGGCCGGACAAGGACTGCTGGCCGGGATCAACGCGGCCCGCTGGCTGCGCGGCCAGGACGCGGTGATCCTCGGCCGTGACGAAGCCTATGTCGGCGTCATGATCGACGATCTGGTCACGCGCGGGGTCAATGAGCCGTACCGCATGTTCACGTCGCGCGCTGAGCATCGCCTGCACCTGCGCTACGACAATGCGGATGATCGCCTGACGCCGATCGGGCGCCGCATCGGCCTGGTCGATGACGCCCGCTGGTCGCGGTTTGAGTCGCGGCGGGAGCGACGGGCGCAGCTATTGCGCCTGCTCCATGAAACACGGCTCGACGGCGCGCCCCTGGCGCAGCTCCTCCGCCGGCCGGAGGAGGATGGCGCGGGGCTTCTGACGGCGTGTCCGCCCCTGCGCGATTTCGCGCCCGAGCCGGACCTGTGGGCCCGCGCGCTGGTCGAAGTGAAGTACGCCGGCTACATCCAGCGTCAGCAGCGCCTGATCGACCGTTTCCGCGAGTCCGAAGACCTGACGATCCCGGCGGGCTTCGACTACGCCGGGATTCCGCAGATGCGACGCGAGGCGCTCGAGCGCCTGCTCGCGGTGCGGCCGGTGAGCATCGGGCAGGCCGCCCGCATCAGCGGGGTGAACCCCAACGACGTTTCCATGCTGATGGTGGCCGTCGAACACGCCCGCCGACAGGGCTGAAAAAGAGCGCAGAAACGGAATTTCTGCATCCCACCCCCTTCCCAATCCGTATTATATTGTTAAGATAGTGAATATAGATAAAGAATCGAGAGCTCGCATGGCAAAAAGCAGTGACAATTCACTGTCGCTCAGGAAGCTGATCTTCACCACCGGCGATGTGGCTGATATCTGTAACATCAGCCAGCAAACGGTGATACGTTGTTTTGATAAGGGCGCCCTGCGCGGCTATCGCGTTCCGGGGTCGCGGTTTCGCCGCATTCCGCGGGACAGCCTGATTCAGTTCATGAAAGACAACGGCATCCCCCTCAACAAGATTGAGGCCGGGAAACGCCGCGTGCTGGTCGTCGACGATGATCCCGCGATTCTGGAGATGTTGGTCGAATTGCTGGAGCGGTCGGGCGATTTTGAGGTGCAGACCGCCGCAACCGGTTTCGACGCCGGCAAGGAGGCGACGCGCTTCAAGCCGGATGTGATCGTGCTGGACTACATGCTGCCGGACATCAACGGCAACGCCGTGATCAAATCGATCCGCAGCGACGAAGCGATGCGCGAGACGCGGATCATCATGGTCTCGGGCGTTGTGAACCCTGACGATGTGCAGACGCTGCTCGACGCGGGCGCCGACGACTTTCTGCAGAAGCCGTTCAGCGTTGATGAACTCGTGACGAAGATCAACGATCTGATCAATCAGGCCGCCGGCTGAGCGCGTGATGACAACCACCATGTCAGCGCCATCCCCGGAACTTACGCTCAAGCATCTGGACGCCCTGCCGACGCTGGACCCGATCGCGGTGCGCCTGTTGGCCGTCGCGGCGGATGAGGACAGCAGCGCGCGGGATCTGGTTCGCATTCTGCGCGCGGATCAGGCGCTGACGGCGCGGATCCTGACTGCGGCCAGTTCGGTCGGCGGCGCGGCGCGCCCGATTCGCACGCTGGATCAGGCGGTCCCGCTGCTGGGCTTTTCCGCAATTCGCAGCCTGGTGCTGGCGGTGAAGGTGTTCGGCTGCTTTCCGGACGCCGGCCGCGAAGGCGCCGGGTTTGATCGCCGCGAGTTCTGGAAGCACGCGCTGGCCGTCGCCTGCGCCGCGCGCGGTATTGCGGCGGCGCGCACCCAACTCAATGTCGACCCGGAAGAAGCCTTTGTCGCCGGATTGTTGCATGATCTGGGCAAAGTCGCGCTCGACGCCGTTTTTCCAAAGGCCTACGACCGCGTCGCGCGGCAGAGTGACGAGTTGCGCGGCGACATCTCGGACGCCGAGCGCGAGCTGCTTGGCATTGATCACACCGTCGCCGGACGCAAGCTCGCCGAGCGCTGGGGCCTGCCGAAAGGATTCGCCGAGGCGATCTGGCTGCACCACCTGTCGACCGACGCGTTGCCCGCCAGCGTCAGCGCCGGGTCGCTGGTCGCCGTGACGCGCCTGGCGGACACGATCGCCCGCGAACAGCGGATCGGCTATTCCGGCAACTATCAGTTCTACGATTCGTCCGAAGACCTGGCTGCGCAGCTCGGCGTTTCAGACGCGGCCTATCAGAAGATCGTGACGACCCTGGCGCCGGCGGTGGCGACGCAGTGCGAACTGCTGGGGATTGATCGCGACACGAGCGACGAGTTGTATGTCAAGTCGCTGCGCAACGCGAACACCGAGCTGGCGGAACTGAATCAGCGTCTGGAGCGCCACAATCGCCAGCTTGCGGCCGGAGCGCGCTATTTCCGCGCGATGACCGAGTTTGATCGCCGCTTGTCGGATTCGAGCGATGTGGGGCATGTTGTGGCCGCGATGACCGCCGCCACGCAGATCGCCACGCAGCGCCAGCGGCTGGTCGCGTTCGCCCTGCACGAAGACGGCAATGGCGTCGAAATCGGCTGGATGGACACCGAGAGCGGCGACGAAGGCGTATCGACGGAACTGATGAGCGCAGAGCTGCGCGAATGGACGCAGCGCGGCCGCGATGTGCTGGACCTGCTGATCGCGCCCGCGCCGTACGCGGTGCGCGAACTCGTCGCGCCGTGGTTTGGCGAAGGCGAGGCGCGCGGCGTGTGGATGCTGCCGGTGGGGCGCGAAGGCGCCGTCAAGGGCGGCATCGTGTACATGGCCGACGATGACGAGCGCTCGCGTTATGCGGGGGAGATGGATGAACTGCGGGCGTATCTGACCAGCATCGGGCTCGTGATCGGCCGGGCCCACGCGCATGCCCGCGCGCGGCGCCTGTCGGACGAACTGGCCGAAACCAATCGGCGTCTGCAACAGACGCAGGCGTCGCTGCTGCAGCAGCGTTCGTTGTCGATGATCGCGAGCATGGCGTCGGGCGCGGGGCACGAATTGAACACGCCCCTGACGGTGATCTCCGGCCGCGCGCAGCTGCTGGGGGCGAAGACGACCGATCCGGACGCGAAGAAAGCGCTGGACCTGATTCGCGACAAAGCCCACGAATGCAGCCTGATCGTGTCGGAGTTGATGCAGTTTGCCACGCCGCGCACGCCGAGGGTTGAGCCGATTGATCCGGCGCAGCTGGTGGATGATGTGGCGCGTCGCTGGCGCGAGAAGATCTCCGACGGCGCCCGGCGGCTGCGCGTGCAGCGCCCGCGTGAGGAGTTGGGCGATCTGCGGCTGCTGGTCGATCCGGCGCAGACGCGCGACGTGCTGGATGAACTGGTGAGTAACGCGATTAACGCCGTGCGCGACAATGACGGCGTGATTACGCTGACGTGGCGCGCGGCGCATCCGCACCCGGCCCGGGGCGACAAGCCCGACGCGTTGTCGAAGATTGAAATTCTCGTGCAGGACACGGGCGCCGGTATGAAGCCCGATGTGTTGCGGCGCGCGTTTGATCCGTTCTTTTCGCACCAGGCGGCCGGACGCAATCGTGGCATGGGATTGGCGACATCTCATCGTATCGTCGAGATACATGGCGGCCGCATCTGGCTGGAGAGCCAGGTCGGGCGCGGCACGGTGGCGCATGTGGCGCTGCCCGCGACGCGAAGCTAGAGAAACTCACTATGCGGAATTCATGTCTTTCCATTGCGCCGACGGTGTCGGGCATCGTGGCGTTGCTGGCGTTGACAATGCTGGGCGCGGGCGGCTGCCCGCCGACGATGACGCCCGACCCCGAAGACCCGAACATGATCTCGTTTGCGCGCGATGTGCAGCCGATCCTCGATGCGCGCTGTGTGAGCTGCCACCAGACCGGCGGCTTCGCCAATGTCGCGGGCATCCCGCTGCGCCTGACGAGCGACTTCGCGGTCGACGATCTGCTCACCCGCAACAGCGATCAGGACGCCAGCCTGCGGATGGTCATCCCCGGCGACCCGGACGCGAGCCTGCTGGTAACGAAAATCGAAGCCGGCCCGCAGCCGTTCGGCTCGCGCATGCCGCTATTCGGCGCCGCCCTGAGCGACACGCAGATGCGAACCATCCGCGCCTGGATCGCGCAAGGCGCGCGGGACAACTGACGGGTGGAATAATCGCGCGCGCCAGCACTCGCCCCGACGGGGCGAAGGGCGGTAGCCACGGGTGAAGCAAGGTCGGCGAAGCCGACCGACGCGCAACCCGTTGTTCGGGTCGATCTTCGCGATCGCCCCGAAGGGGCGAAGGGGGCATGCGCACAGCGGGCTTCCACAGCGCATATCTCGCACTACGCGCGGCGCCTACTCTGCCCCGCCGTCCTCATCCGGCTTCGCGGTCCCGCCCCACTGAAACCCCGCCGGTCGCTGGCTCCACGAATACGCCGTCGTCGCTTCATTGCGACAGCCCGCGTCACCCGCGACCAAACCCCACTCGATCGGACCCGCGACGCCGGTGGAAAAGCAGGTGAGGTCACCGAACGCGTCGGCGATCAGCACGTCGAGCTTGCCGTCGCCATCCGCGTCGCCAACGACCGGCGACGATGTCGGCGCCGCCCGCAGCGGCTCCTCCAGCAGCAAATGTCCATCCGCCGTCAGCACCATCAACACGCCGGGGGGCGCTCCGCCCGGTGTCGCGCCGTCCGCCGCCATCAACTGAAAGTCGTCATCCGCGGCCCCGTGCGCGAGTTCTGCCGAGCGCGTCGGCACGCGCGTGCGATCCACGGCCACGATGATCTCCGCCGTGCCATCGCCATTGATATCCGCGACGGCCGGCGGGCCGTACACCGCGCCGGCGAACGCGTAGCGCCAGCGTAGTCCGGCGCCGTCCACCGCCGCGATCGAGGAGCGTTCCAATTGCGGATTTTGCGTGGCGGCGAGCACCCACGGGCGCGCTTCGTCCTTCGCCCAGACCGAGCGCAGCCCGACAACCGGCGCCGGGCCGCTGCGGTCGCGCAGCGTGTTCAACCGCATCAGCGTGTCTTCGTTCGCCGGCGCGACCCACACGCCGCCGTCCCAGTCGCCGACATAGTCCACGCGCACGCCCTCGCCGGGGCCCACGCCGCCCACCGCGCCGCCGAAGCCGTCGAGCCGGGCGCGCCAGCGCACCGCGCCGCGCCGCGTATCCACCGCGATCAGCTGTCCCTCACGCGTCGCCGCCAGAATCTGCCCGAACGGCCGCCAGGCCAGGCGCCATTCGACATCGCGCGTGCCGAGTTCCGCTTTCCACGCCGTGGCCCCCGCGTGCCCGCTCAGCATCATCAACAATCCGGCGTCGGTCGCCACAATCACATCGCTGACGCCATCCTGATTGGCGTCGACGATCAGCGGCCCGCTCGCGGCTGGCGCGGCGAGCGAGCGACTCCAGCGCAGCCCGCCATCCGGATTGACGGCGTAAACGAAGCCGTCGCGACACGCCACCGCCAGCCAGCCATCCGCCGCCGCGATGCCGACCACATCGCCCCCGTTCGGCGGCTGAAACAGAAACGCGGACGCCGCGCCGCCGCCGTCAACCACCACCACGCCGTCGGCGTCGTCGTTGGCGACATCCGAGCCGCGGCCGCGCGTGGCGACATACACGCGTCCGTCGATCGGCAGAATGACGCTGTCGGGGCGCGTCACGCCGACCGGCGCCACCCATTCCCGCTTCAGGCGCACGCGTTCGCCGCGGGCGGCGTACGGGTCGCGGCCCTCGGACAGACGCTCCCGATTGCGTCGCCAGCGGTCCCAGTCCTTCAAGCGCGGGCCGTAGTCGCAGCCGGACATGAACGTGACCAGCGCGCGGACGCGGGCGTCATCGAGCGGGCGGCGGTTCAGCAGAAAGTTGGTAAACGCGTCGGGTTGCTGGCTCCAGGTCGGCCCGGTTTCCGCTTCCCATTGGGCCAGCAGGGCGACGGCGTCGCCCGGTCGCTCGGCGCGCGAGAGCAGCTCAACGCCGCGGGCGGCGGTCCACGCCATGCCGCGCGGCCACATGGCCCAGACCACGCCGGCGGCCGCGCAGGCGGCGAGCACCAGCCCGCCAAGCCAGGCCTGAGAACGGGGCGGGGCGGAGGGTCTGGCGACGCGTTTAGCCATACGCCGGATCGTATGCGAAAAACGAACGATCGCACGCCTGCTGGCGCCGATCGCGAGGCCCATTCGCGGCGCCGCGTAGAAACGGCTTCACCTGCCGCCCTACCATTGCGCGTAGATCCGTTCCTCCGGAGCCCCCATGATCCATCGCGTATCCGTGGCTGTCGCGCTGCTCCTCGCCGTCGGGTCCGCGCCGGCCGGCGCCGGTGGGCCGGAGTTTCAGATCGTCCCGGTCGAGACCGGCGCCGAGGCGATCGATCGCGTATTCGTCTTTGACCTGCTGATTCCGCTCGATGAGTTTGGTTGGAACGCGACAGAGGCGCATCTCCAGTCGGTGGGCGGGGCCCTTCTTCAATATCATGTGCGGCCGGATGCCAACGGCGTGGATCAGCCGCTGCTGGGCCCGGGAGCCGACAATCCGTACAACACGTTTGTTTCGCTGCCCTACCGACAGTTTTCCTCAGCTCGATTTGATCAAGCGACGACGAGCAGTGGATTTGCTTTCCTGCCCCCATCGCTTGACGCCCTTGAATACAGTGTTGGATATGTAAAGCCGGGGGCGCCGGTGTCATTCCCGTTACCGGCCTTGGCCGTGGTGCGCGTGGCCTTTGAGGCGCCCGACCCGGGCGGGTTATCCTTCGGGGACGTCTATTTCGCGCCGGCGGCACGCGGGGCTATCGACGATCCGAACACGGCGCTGCCCTCTGACGCGGGCCACGCGCGCCTGCTGACGATGCGCTCCGGTCACACGATTCCGCCGTTTCCTCCACTGGTCTTCAACGGCGCGTTCTTCGCCGTCCCCGAGCCGGCGAGCTTTGCGCTCCTCGCGCTCGGCGCGGCGCTCGGCTTTCGCCGGCGATAAGAAAAACAGGAGAGGCTCTTGTCTTCACAAGCCGCGCCCGACATAAAACAGGGGATCAAACCGACGCGGCTTGCCTCGATCATAGTGGCTTGGATCACGGTCGGCGCCATCGCCGGAACGCCGAGTTTTGAAGTCGTTCCCGTCGAAACCGGCGCTGAGTCGGCGGACCACATTTTCGTCTTCGACCAGTTGATCTCTTTGAACGATAGCGATGGTTGGGCGGTATCGCTCGTAGAGATCGAGTCGGTCGGCGGCGCCAGGCTGCTCTATCACACTCGGCAGGACGCCAATGGTGTCGATCAACCGCTCTGGGGCCCCGGCGCGGACCGTCCATTCAACACGTTCCTCTCCACCCCGCGCGCTCAGTTCGCCGCGAGTCGATTCGACGCTGCAGCTACGGCTCTCGGGTTCGCCCCAGTTCCGTTGATCGTGGAGCCATCTCGATACTCCGGGGGCCTCGCGATCGCGGGCTCCCCAATCTCACCCGCGGCGCCGCGGCGAGCGATACTTCGAATCGCGTTTGAGGCCCCGACATCGGGCGGCGCGCCATCTTTCGGCGATATCTACTTCGTGGCGGCCGAAAGCAACGGGCGAGGCGACCCCAATACGGCGCTGCCGATCGAGCCCGACCACACCCGCGTGCTCACGTTGCGCACGGATCACTCGACGCCCCCGTGGCTGCCCCCGTCGTATAACGGCGCATTCTTCGCCGTCCCCGAGCCGGCGAGTTTGGCCCTGCTCGCGCTCGGCGCGGCGCTCGGCTTTCGCCGGCGATAAGGGAAACAGGAGAGGCCCTTGTCTTCACAAACCGCACCCGACGTTGAGCGGAGGATCAAACCGATGCGGGTTGTCTTGATCACGCTAGCGGCTTGGCTCACGGTCGCCGCCGGCGCCGGTACGCCCAGTTTTGAAGTCGTCCCGGTCGAGACGGGCGCCGAGCCGTTTTGACAACGCAAACCTCGGCGGGCTGGCCGCATCCCTTGCCGCGCCAATCCTCAATCGGCATCGGTTCTCCGCCGATGTTTTCATGACTTCGGGGCTGACGTTTCCGGCGCCCGCGATGGCGGTGATGCGCGTGGCCTTCAAGGCGCCTCAGGTCGGACTGTCCTTTGGCGACGTGTATTTCACGACCGCCACCCGCTCCGGCTTCGACGATCCGAACACCGCCGCGCCCAGCGACGCGTCGCATACCCGCCTGATCGCGATCCGGTCGTCGCATACGCTGTTTCCTCATGCAGCACCGAACCTCAACGGCGCATTCTTCGCCGTCCCCGAGCCGGCGAGTTTTGCCCTGCTCGCGCTCGGCGCGGCGCTCGGCTTTCGGCGGCGGTAGCGCCGCAAGGGCGCGTACTCCGACTGCGTGGGCCCCGCCTGCGCGGGGGCGCCGAGTAAAGCGTCCACGCCATCTCCGTTAATCCCGCGCAGGCCTCCCTTTCGGGCCTAGCGCCTTCTCACTGCGTGGATTCCCGCCTGCGCGGGAATGACGAAACACCACGGCGCCGATGTTGATCCGAAAATGAACCCTCGGCCCCGATTCGCTACAATCCGCCCAAATTTCCGCCAAGCAGCGAAGGAAGGGCGCCGATGCCTCTCAGGGTTCAAAACACGCTGACCCGGCAGCGCGAGACGTTTACGCCGCTGAACCCGCCGCGGGTCAATATGTACGTCTGCGGGCCGACCGTTTACGGCCACAGCCACCTCGGCCACGCCAAAAGCTACATCAGCTTTGACGCGATCGTCCGCTGGCTGCGGTTCAGCGGCTATCAGGTCAACTACGTCCAGAACATCACCGATGTCGGCCACCTGACGGACGACGCCGACGCCGGCGAGGACAAGGTCGTCGTCGAGGCCCGCCGCCGGGGCTTGCACCCGATGGCGGTCGTCGAAATTTTCATCCGCAGCTATCTCGAAGACATGGACGCGCTCAACGTGCTGCGGCCGGACATCATGCCGCGCGCCACCGGGCATATCCCCGAACAGATCGACGCCGCCGCGCGCCTGATCGAGCGCGGCCACGCCTATGAGGTCAACGGCTCCGTCTATTTCGACGTCTCATCGTTCCCGGATTACGGCAAGCTCAGCGGGCGCAAAGTCGATGAGCTCGAAGCCGGGGCGCGCGTCGCCGTCAGTTCCGAGAAACGCAACCCCGCCGATTTCGCGCTGTGGAAGCGGGCCGAGGAAAGCCATGTGATGCGCTGGCCCAGTCCGTGGGGCGAGGGCTTCCCCGGCTGGCACCTCGAATGCTCCGTGATGAGCCAGAAATACCTCGGCGAGACATTCGACATTCACGGTGGCGGCGTCGAAAACAAATTCCCGCATCACGAATGCGAAATCGCGCAGGCCGAATGCGTCACCGGCAAACCGTTTGTGCGCTACTGGCTGCACAACAACATGTGCACGATCAACGGCCAGAAAATGGGCAAGAGCCTCGGCAACTCGGTGCTGCTCAAGGACATTTTCAACATCACCGCGCCGCTGCGCGACAAGGACGGCAATACGCTCGTGGCCCGCGCGTTCGAGCCGGTCGTCGTGCGGCATTTTGTGCTCACCAGCCACTACGGAGCGCCGCTGGACTTCTCGCAGGCCGCGCTGGAAGCCGCGGAAAGCGGATCATTCCGCCTGCGCGACACATTGCGCGAACTACAAAGCGCGGTCGGCGACCAGCGGATCGCCATCGACGATGATCGTCGCAGCGGGATTGAGCGCAGCGCCGCGCTGGCGGCGAGCGCGCCGCATGACGGCGTGCGGACCAAGCTGAGCGAAACGGTGAAGCGCTTTGTCGACGCGATGAATGAGGATTTCAACACCGCCGCCGCGATTGCGACGTTGTTTGATCTTTCGAAAGCCGTCGGCGAATGGCTGCGCGATGACGCGATGCGGGCGGCCCTGCCCGCGGTCGAGGCGACCATGCGGACGCTCGCAGGCGAGGCGCTCGGGTTCGAATGGCCGCAGCGCGCCGCCGCCGGGAAGCAGGACGAACTCATCCGACTTCTGGCGGATATGCGGAACGAGGCGCGCAAGTCAAAGAACTTCGCGATGTCTGATCAGATTCGCGATCGTCTGGCGGAAATGGGCGTCGAGCTGCGCGACGGGCCGGAGGGCACGACTTGGAAGGTCGGATAGTCGCGCTGGCGACGCCGCTCGCTGAGGCGTCAGCCGGCGTGTTCGCCGCGCTGTGGGGCTTTCTCGCCGAGCCGATCCGCGCGACGCCCTGGGGCGACTGGTCCGGCTTCTGGGAGCGGGTGGTTTTCGACGATCGGCTGATCGTCATCTACTTTCTGCCGCTTGTGCCGATTCTATTGCTGTTTCGCGGCGACGCGCTGCGCAAGGCGCTGATCGCGACCAGCGCCGTGTTTCTCGTCTATGTCTTTGGCGCAATTTACGCCGCGTTCTGGCTGCTGACGTGTGTCGCGTTCTACTTCATCGGCGAGCGATTCGCGATCGAGGCCCGGCGCACGGACGTGCTGCCGATCGGCCCGCCACTGTTCGCCGCGGCGACCCTGCTGGGTTGGTATTACGGCTCCGTGGCGCTGTTCGGCGCAAATCTGCCGCCGGACCTCAACAACTGGTTGTTCGAGCACGCGGCGTGGGTGTTTCCTCTGCCGGCCCGCCTGCGCTGGCCGGAGCTGATGACGCGCGACGGGCCATTGCCGCTGTTCGCCACGCTTTTCTACAACACCCACAACATCGGCATGGCGTACTTTCTGGTGCGCATGTTGCACTACTTCGCGGAGATCAAGCGCGGCGGCATCGGGGCGGAAGAGCGCGGCCTGCTGAAGTTTGTTGCTTATAGCGCCTATGCGCCGGCGTTGATACAGGGCCCGATCGAGCGCTATCCCGCGTTCCAGGCGCAGATCGACACATCGCACGAACGCCGCGGGTTGCGCGAAGTCTCAATCGCGTTTGCGCGCATCGCGTGGGGTCTCACGAAAGTTCTGCTCGGCTATTGGTATCTGATGCCGATCGCGGACGAAGTGCTCGGTATCTACGGTCGACCACTGCCGGAGCAAACGTATTATGTACATCCCGAGCAGATCGAAAGCGCCTGGTGGCTGTATTTCGGCGTGTATCTGCAGATCTACCTGCTCTACCTCGAATTCAGCGGCTATTGCGACGTGTCGGCCGGCATCGCGCGGCTGTTCGGCTATCGGCAGGTGGAGAATTTTGACTGGCCGTGGATCGCGACCAGCTTGCGCGATTTTTGGCGCCGCTGGCATATCAGCCTCTCCGCGATTCTGCGCGATTATGTTTATATCGCGCTCGGCGGTAACCGGCGGCATGCGACACTCAACCTGTGCGTGACGTTCGCGGCGTGTGGCTACTGGCACATTCCGAATATTTCGCCGCCGATGCGGCTGTGGGGTATCGCGCTCGTCATCTGGGGCGTGATGATGGGGTTGATGCTGGCCGTGAATCAGGCGTGGGTGGCGTGGATGAAGCGCGTCGACGCGCGGCAAGCGGGCGTCATGTACGCCCTGCGGCGGGGCGCGGCGCGCCTGCGACCGCTGCCACAGGTTCTCTGCTGGGCGATCACGATGCATTTCTTCGTACACTCGCTGCTGATCTTTTTCGGCACGCCGATCGGCGCTTTTAATGTCTATCGCGAACTCTGGCGGCGGATGGTGGGCGGCTGATGTCGGCGAACGGACCGAGACCGGATGAGCGTCCGCACTTTTCGGTCGCAGTCCGTTTAGTGATGGCGCTGGGCGCGACGGGCGGGTTGGGGACGGCGATCTTCATCAGCGCCGGCGGATGGCGCCTGCCGCTGGTGTGGGCGTATCTGGCGATATACGCCGCGATCTTCGGAGCCGGCATCATGTGGATGGACGCCGGGCTGTTGCGCGAGCGGATGCGCCCCGGCGCGGGCGCGGATCGCGTGTTGATCCCCGTTGGTCAGGCGCTTTTCGCGGGGCACGTCATCTTCGCCGGTCTGGACATCGGCCGTCTGCACTGGAGCGATACCGTGCCGACTTTTGCGCGCCTCGCCGCGCTGGTCGTGTTTGCAATCGGCTGCGCGCTGGTCGTGTGGCCGATGCTCGTAAATCCGTTCTTCTCGCCGGTCGTGCGCCATCAGGCGGAGCGCGGACACCGCGTGATCGACAGCGGCCCGTACGCGGTCGTGCGCCATCCGGGTTATGCGGGCGTCGCGCTGGTGTGTGTGAGCAGCGGCGTCGCGCTCGGCTCGTGGCTGGCGTGCGTGTTCACGATCGCGTTTCTGTTGCTGGTGATTCGGCGACTACGGCTGGAGGACGATTTTCTGCTGGCGACGCTGCCCGGCTACGCGGCCTACGCGGAACGCGTGCGCTATCGCCTGATTCCGGGCATTTGGTAAAGGCGCGGTCGCCGCCTTACTGATTGGCCATCCGCCAGCCGCCGCCGCCGCGCGGGCCGATTTCCAGCGGCTCGATTGACACGATTCGCCAGCGACGCGTCTCTTTCACGAATCCGATCCGCCAGCGGCTTGGAACCGTGAACTGAAAATCGCGGGCGCTCACATCGGACAGGTAGCTGAACTCGCAGACGCTCCGGTCGTCGGCGGCCTCGACGAGTTTGAACCTCGTGCGGCGGACCCAGTGCGGATCGACGCGATCGAGCTGAGCCCGGACGAAACTCAGGAACGCCGCCCGATCCATCGCGTCGGCCCCGGCGGTGGGCGGCGAGGATTCAAACCGGGCGCTGATGTGCCGCGCGATCGCGTCGACATCGGCGCGGACGACCGCTTGCTCGACATCCGCCATCACCGCCCGCGCGGCCTCGCCGGGCGTGGTGATCACCGCCTGCAACAGAAACGCGACCGCCCACAGGGAGGCCGATACGAGAAACGGTCGCGAAGGGCCGCCGCGCCGCCAGATGACCAGCGTGATGAAGCTGATCAGGCCGAAGGCGATCGCCTGGGCGATGACGGACTCAAACAGGAACCAACGGATTGCGTCCAACGCGGTCTCCCCGGCGGCGGTTCAGGCGGGAGAGTGTAGCGGCTTCGCGCGGGCGCATCGGGGAAGTGGGAGATGTGTTTCACTCCGCGGATTGCCGCCCGAGCGGGAATGAGAGAAGCGGCGCGTCCCTTTTTCTCGGCGCCCCCGCGCAGCAGGCGGGGTCCACGACGACTAACACCACCGCTGGCCTGACGCCTTCTCACTCCGTGGATTCCCGCCTGCGCGGGAATGACGGGTCGGATGTGCGGCGTTTGGCGATCGGCGGCGTCCATATGATTATTGCTGTCACCGTGCGAATAGCGCGGGAATGATGGGAGCATCGCGGCGCGCGGGGCGCCGCGTTGACCGGACAGCGTTCAGAAAGGATGCCTCGTGAAACCGTTGCCGAATCCCGAGTATGAGTCGTTGCTGGTCAGAACGAACTTTGACAACGACAAGGCCTGGGCGTCGATTGACGCCGCCGTTCGCGAAGCCGACTTCGGCGAACTCGTGCTGCTGGTGAATGATCCGGAGTATGCGGGCATGACCGTCGACGACGTCCTTGCATTGCTCGCGGCGGAGGCGCGGGCGGTTGTGTTTCTGGCGGACGAAGAGTCCATGCGTCACAAAGAGCACCCGCTGCTCGTCGTGGATCTGAACGAGAACCCGGGCGACACCTTCAGAGCGATTCCCGCCGCCGTGCCCGCGATCGGAGCCAACCTCGACATCGCCAACATGGACTTCGCGGAATTCGAAGACAATCTCGACGACGACGATGACATCTTTCGGGGGTTTTAGGTCGGGCGAGCCGGTCGCGCGGCCGTGTGGAGCGCGATGATCGATGCAAGCGCCGCGCGCGGAAGCTGGGCTCGGCAACCCAACCTACGTCACGAGTCGACCGCCGCGTCGACGAACTCGAACACATAGTCATGCAGATCGTAGGCGCTGGAATAGTGTAGCGTGGGCGGATTGGCGGATTCGTCGAGGAACGTGAGTTTGGGTCGATAGGCAGCGCCGTCGACTTCCACGCCCCGCTCCGAACCGCCGTCGAGGTCTACGCAGAGATCGAAAAAGAACGCTTCGAGTATCTCGTGGCGGGTGCCCGCGTCAGCGACACCGTGCTTTCGCAGCAGCCCATCGAGATTACCGACGATGCCGTCCATCCAGTTGATCGCGGCCTGTTCACTGATCTCGCTTTGCGGGTCGAGGTTCATGCGGTTTCGCCTCGGGTTTCTATGCTTGCGGCCACGCGAGTGCCTGGCGCACGGTACTATTAGACCGTGATGCAGGCTGGCCGTCACCAAGGCCCCGGGATATCGCCCGTGCCGCTGCCCGGAACACACTGACATCTAAGTGCGCAGCGAGGGGATCGAGGCCTTTGTTGGCGGTTTTGAAGTGTGTGGAGTAAGAATGCGTCATGTCAGGAGATCCATGTGCGAAGGACCTGCGCAGCGGCTAAGGCGTGACGCGACGGGCGGCCTGGGCGCGTTGTGCACTGCCGCCATCCGGTGTGCTGCTGGCAACGGAAGAGAGGATGCTCGCTGAGTGACATCGACCTTTGACGAACTTTGGCAGAAGTTGTGCTCCGCTGACGAGTCGGTTGAGATCGAGGCGAAGCGCGCGGATGAGGTCGGAAAGAGTGTCCTCAGCACCGTGTCCGCATTCGCAAATGAGCCGGATCGCGGTGGCGGTTGGTTGCTCCTGGGGGTCACACGTCAGGAGGACGCGCTGTTTCCGGATTACGAAGTCGTCGGCGTTCAAGATCCTGACAGAGTCCAAGCCGACCTGGCAACGCAATGCCGCGAGGTCTTCAATGTTCCGATTCGCCCTGAGATCCGCGTCGAGCAGCACAACCGCAAGAACGTAGTTGTTGTGCACATCCCCGAGGCCGCCGAATACGACAAGCCCATCTACATCAAGAGCAAGGGACTTCCCAAAGGGGCTTTTCGTCGCATTGGCTCCACGGATCAGGCCTGCACTGACGACGACATTGCGATGTTCTATCAGGCGCGCGGCCAGCGTTCGCATGACGAGTTGGCCATGCCCGACACGTCGTTGGACGATGTAGACCCGCGCGCCCTTCAGGAATACCGGCGCCTGCGCATCGAGGCCGGCACGGAGACAGAGCTCGTGGGCTACTCCGACGAAGACCTGCTCTACGCGCTTGGTGCGACGGCGCCCATCGATGGGAGGGTGTGTCTGACGACGGCCGGGCTCATCGTCTTCGGCAAGACGATCGCGCTGCGCCGGCACCTGCCGATGACGCGAGTGGATTACATCCGCGTGGAGGGTCGCGAATGGGTGCCAGATCCGGACAAACGCTACCAATCCATTGAGAAGCTCGGGCCGCTCATCCTCACGATTCCCGCGTTGATCAGCCAGATCCTGGAGGATATTCCGAAGGCGTTCACCCTCGCCGAAGATGGCGTTCGCAGACGCGACGTGCCATTGATCCCGCGCAAGGTGATTCGCGAAGCGCTCGTGAACGCCGTCATGCACCGCAGCTACCAGCGGCACCAGCCAATCCAGATCATCCGCTACGCCAACCGGATCGAGATCAAGAACCCCGGCTACTCGCTGGTGCCCGACGAGCGGCTGGGCGAACCGGGTTCGAAATCGCGCAATCCGAAGATCGCCGCCATTCTCCACGACGTCGGCTTCGCCGAAACCAAGGGCACCGGCATCCGGGCGATGCGCGAGGCGATGGAACAGGCCAATCTGTCTCAGCCGCTGTTTGAGTCGGACCGGGTGCGGGATGAGTTTACCGTTCGCCTGCTCGTCGTCCATCTGCTCAGTCAGACCGACTGGAAGTGGCTCTCGCAGTTCCGAGACTGCAACTTGGACGATGCCGACGCCCGGGCGCTGATCGTAATGCGCGAACTGGGAGCCATCGATAACGCTGCGTACCGGTCGATTAACCATGTCGACACGCTCACGGCCAGCGGCCGGCTCCGGCGGCTTCGGGATTCCGGCCTGCTGGAGCAGCGGGGGAAGGGGGCGGCCACGTACTATCTGCCCGGCGGGCGACTTCGGGCCGCCATTGGTCCCCTAACACCGACCGAATCCTTGCGCGCGGAGTTTCCAGAGGGCTTGCGCGCGGAGTCCCGCCCGTTGCGCGCGGAGTTCGAGGCCTTGCGCGCGGAGTTACCCGCCCCGTTGCGCGCGGACCTCGAAGGGCTCGCCCAGCGTTCGACCCCGGAGGAGCTTGACCCGATTATTATTGGGCTTTGCAGATGGCGGCCCCTCAGCCTCATCGAGTTGGCCGGCCTAACGGGCAAAACCGCGAATCACCTTCGCTCCCGGAGTGTGAAGCGATTGTTGACGGCACGCCGCTTGGCGTACACGCACCCGGACGAGCCAAACCATCCGGATCAGAAGTACGTCGCGGCGAAGGCTGATCGCCTGCCTTCAGGGCCGTCCTGAGCCATTGGACGCCCTAATCACCATCTTCGATCGTCAGCACATCACCCAGCTTGAATGCGCCGCCACGTTCGACGTGCGCCGTGACGCCGCCGCGCTGATCGGGGACCAGCGCCTTCAGCAGGCCTTTCTGCGTTTCTTCCATCTGTCTGCAGGGCTTGGTCTCGCCGGTGATGCGCAGCAATACCGATCCGAGGCGGGCGCGTTTGCCGATCAGCGGGCCGAGCGTGTCGACCTCGACCAGCACATTCGCGCGGCGCGCCGTCCAGGGCAGGGCCATCCCCAGGTCGTCACAGGCGGCTTTCCACTGCGCCGCGGACAGCAGCGTGAGGCCGCGTTCCAGCGACGTCGGCGGGGCCTCGTCGAGCGTGCCATCGGTCGCGACCCGGGCGGATTCCAGATCGATCATCGGCCCGCCGACCGCGGACTTCCGGGCGATGGCGAGCACCCGGCCAATGTGCGTTTGCAAGGGCGTTTCTCCCTGAATTGGTTGCGGGGAGTGTATCCGCGGCGCCCCGCCGTCGGCCAACCGCCGGACCCCGCGGCGGACCCGGACCGGTAGGGTCCCGCCCGCCCCGGCGGACTACTACTCCCCTTTGCCCCCTGCCGGGCTCTTCGGTACACTGCCGGGTCCGCGTTTCCCGGACGGCGGGTCCGGGGGGTGAGTGTTTGCGCAAGCGAATGGCAGGGGCCGAACCCGGCATGACGTCTGATTCCGCCGAAAAACCGCAGGGCGCCAGCGACCTGGACAAGGCCAAGGCGCGCAAGTGGTTTGAAAAAGCCCGGCAGACGCGCGATCAACGCGAGTACGACTACGCGATTGAGTCGTATGTGCAGGGCCTGAACTTCTGGCCCGACGCCGTCGAGGAAGGCTTGCAGCCGTTGTGGGCGCTCGCCATTCAGCGCCAGCAGGCCGGCGGCAAGAAGTCCGGCATGATGGAAGCGATGAAGAAGCCGACCGGCGGCAAAGACCCGAAGGTCGCGCTGTCGAACGCCATCACGCTGGCGTGCAAAGATCCGACTTCCGCGGCGGCGCTCGAAACGTGGATGAAATGTGCCCACCGGGCCGAAGCGCTGGAGCAAATCCGCTTCGTCGCGCCAAAGCTGCTCGAAGTGCTGCGCCAGGAAAAGAAGCCGCCGACTTCGCGGCTGAAGACGTTTCGCGACACGCTGGCCGAAGCGGGCGAGCGGGCGGACAACTCCGAGAACCCGAACTTCGCCGCGTGGTGTTACGACGAAGCGCTGAAGTCGATTGATATTCTGCTGTCGCGCAATCCGCAGGACATGCCGCTGCGCGACGAGCAACGCAATCTGGCCGGGCGGCTCGCGATCGCCAAGGGCAAGTATGCCGGCTCGGGCTCGTTCCGCGATTCGCTGCAGGATGAGGAATCGCAGAAGATTCTGCACGATTCCAGCCGCGTGAAACAGGGCGACGGCACGTTGGATTCGGTCCTGCTCGCCAAGCGCAAGGCGTTTGAGGCGGACCGGGACACGGCCGCCAACCTCGCCGGCTACATCGAAGCGCTGCTGAAGCGCGAGCGGCCGGAAGAAGAAAACGAAGCGATCGACGTGCTGGTCAAGGAATACGCCCGCACGCAGAACTACAGCTTCAAGGCGCGGGCGGACGACATTCGCCTGCGGCAACTGAAGCGCCAGACTCGCGTCGCCAAGGCCCATGCCGACAAGGCGGCCACCGACGCCGCGCGGCAGCAATATCGGCTGACCCGCATGAACGAGCTGCAGACCGAAGTCGACGTGCATCGCGAGCGGGTCAAGGAGTATCCGACCGACGCCAAGCACAAGTATCGGCTCGGATTGGCGCTGTTCGCCTCGCGGCAGTTCGACGAGGCGATCCCGGTGCTGCAGGCGGCCCAGGCCGACCCGCGCAGCCGGACGCAGTGCCAATTGCTGATCGGCCGGGCTTTCTTTGAGAAAGAGGACTATGCCCAGGCGGCGGATGTGCTGCGCGAGGCGGTGACGACGTTTGAAGGCGAAGAGAACGTGAAGCGCGAGTTGATGTACCGCCTTGGCCTTTCATACGCCGGCAGCGGCGACACGGCCGAGGCGATCTCGACGCTCAGCAAACTGGTGCGGGCGGACTATAACTACGCGGACGGCGACGCCCGCAAGAAACTGGACGAGTTGAAGGCGGCGTCGAAGCCGGCCTAGCAACATCAGGGAAACCGAGGAAACACAGTGGCACATTCGTTATCCGCAAAGAAGCGTAATCGTCAGAATGAAAAGCTGCGCATGCTGAACAAGGCCCGCTCGACGGCGCTGAAGTCGCGCATCCGCAAGGTATCCGACGCCCTGCACGGCCACGATGTCGCGGCCGCGGAGGAGTCGTTCCGGCTGGCGGTCAAGACGATCGACCGCGAGTCGACGCGCGGCCTGATCCACAAGAACACCGCCGCCCGTCGCAAGAGCCGCCTGGCCGCGCGCCTCGCGGAAATGAAGCGCAAGCACCACGCGTAGACCGCCGGGATCCTCACGGCTTCTCCATCGGCGATTTTGTGATCAGGTGATTTGGCGATTGGGCCATCGATCACCGAATCACGAAATCGCCGGGTTTTTCCCGCTTACCAGCCGCCGCGGCGCACATAGGGATTGTCCCTGCGGATGACGCTGTCGGCTGACAATCCGCCGGCGCGAAAACTCCGCGCCAGTTCCAGCCCCATCGCGCACACGTCGGGCCCGTCGTCGTGGCGGGCCTTCGGGAATTGCAGGAACTGGGCCTCGACGTCCTGCGACAACCCGCCGGGCATGCGGAACACGCGATTCTCAAAGAACGGCGCCAGCGCCTCGATCCGGGCGCGCTTGTTGGCGATGGCGCGAATGCCGACCATCGGCATGTACAACCCGTTTCGACGGCTGTAGTCCTCCAGCACATCCTTCAGCGCCACCTGGTAGGCGACGGTTTCGATTCCGATCCGAACCGGGCGCCAGCGCTCGAAGGCGGCGATGATGCGACGGACCTGCTCCACGATGCCGATCCGCTCAAGCGTGATCTCGCGCGTGTAGATCACACCGTCGCTCGGGTCGACACTGCCGATCCAGATCGCGAAGTAGTCTCCGCCGGCGGCGCCGGTCGCGGGGTCGACGGCCATCAGCGTGATCAGGCGTTCCTCCACGAGTTCGCGCGCGTCGTACGGGCGCAGCCACTCTTCGCGAAAGACGCGAATCGAATCGTCAATCGGGTTGGCCTGATACTCCTGCTCGAACGCGCGCGTGCCGACCCGTTCTTTCTCCAGCATCAGGCGCTCGACCGGCCAGCGCGCCGGCCACAGGGATTGCAGGCGCGGCCGCCCGTCGGCGTCGGCCGGCGCTTCGAGCGCGCGATAGACGCGATAGCTCCAGCGTGGCCAGCGCTGCGGATCGCGCAGATTGGCGAGCAGTGAGTCGTAGTGAATCAACGAGCCGAGCACGACGAGCTGGCCGTTCGGGTCGAGCGCCGGCATGACCACCCGGCGCATCCAGTGTTCCAGCTTGCGGCGGCCTTCCTCCGAAGCGACCTGCTGATCTTTCTCGATGTCGTCGCAGATGATCAGGTCCGGGCGATGAGGCCCGACGCGCACGCCGCGAAAACTCGCGCCGCAGCCCTTGGCCTGCACGGTGATGTCGGTGGCGGTCGTGAACTTGTCGGCGGCCCAGCGTCCGCGTTTCAGGCGGGTTTTCCCGGCTGTTGCGGGCGCGCGGCACAGATCGCCATAGTCCGCCAGAATCCGCTCATTGCTTTCGAGTTCATCACGAATGTCGCGGACAAACTGCGTCGCCAGGGAAGATTCGTGCGTGATAATCGCGATGTTGCGCCGCTTGCGTTCGCATACCGCCCACAGCGGATACGCCAGCGCGGCGCAGGTGCTCTTGGCGTGCCCGCGCGGCGCGACCAGCGCCAGCAGGCGCACGCTGGCGTTTTCCAGCAGCGACAACAACTCCCGATGAAACGCCGCCGGCGCTTCACTGAAGTAATGCGGAAGGTAATGCCGGGCCCACGTGAGCGGGGCCGGGTCGTTGGAGGGTGGCGCAGTCATCCGCCTGAATTGTGGCCGCGCGGGTGGACGCGACAGGCGCCCGCCCCGTGGATCGCGCCGCCGCGGCACAATAACGCCGGGTTTTGCGCGAATTCGCGCGCAGGCGGACCGCTATTCCAACAACGAGCGTCCGGTCATCGCCTCCGGGCGCTCGAGACCGAGCATGTCCAGCGCCGTCGGCATGACATCCGCAAGGCGACCGCCTGCGCGCAGCTTGCGCCCGCGAAACGCCTCGCCATAGACGTACAGCGGCACGTCAAACGTCGTGTGCGACGTGTGCGGCCCGCCGGTCTCGGGGTCGATCATCTGTTCCAGATTGCCATGATCGGCCGTGATGATCGCGCAGCCGCCGGCGGCTGACACCGCCTCCAGCACGCGCCCGACGCAGGCGTCGACAAACTTGCAGGCGGCGATGGCGGCCTCGAGCGAGCCGGTGTGGCCGACCATGTCGGGATTGGCGTAGTTGAGGATCATCACGTCATCGACGCCGGTCTGGACGCGCGCGATGAACTGGTCGGTGAGCGACTGGGCCGACATTTCCGGCTGCTGGTCGTAAGTGCTGACCTGCGGCGAAGCGACGAGCAGGCGCTCCTCGCCGGGGAAGGGCTCTTCGCGATAATCGTTGAAGAAGAACGTCACGTGCGCGTATTTCTCCGTCTCCGCCGCGCGAAACTGGCGCAGTCCCAGGCCGCTGAGGTACGCGCCGGCGATGTCGGTCATGCGCGCCGGCTTCTCGAACGCGACGCGGACCGGCAACCCCGACTGGTAGGCCGTCATGGTGACCATGAACACATCCAGCTTGCCGTGCGGCCGCTGGAAGCCCATTTCGCGCTCCGCGCCGGTGCGGTCGGTCGCGTGATAAGGGAATGTGTCCATCGTGAAGGCGCGCACCAACTGGCGCGGTCGATCGCCGCGATAGTTGTAAAATATGATCGAATCGCCATCGCGGATGGTGGCGACGGGCGTGCGGCCGTCATCGCTGATGACGGTCGGCGTCACGAACTCGTCGCCGCGCATCGTCGGCTCCAGCGGATTGTCGTAGTAGCGCTGCAGCGCCTCCTGCGCGGAAGCCGCGGCGTCGGCGTCGCCTTCGGTCAGCATGCGATAGGCGCGCTCCGTGCGGTTCCAGCGGAAGTCACGATCCATGGCCCAGTAGCGCCCGCAGACACTGGCGACGCGACCGACGCCGATCTGCCGCAGCCGCGCTTCGATCTGGGCCACGAAATCGATCCCGGCATTGGGCGGCGAATCGCGCCCGTCCGTGAAACAATGGACGAAGACACGCTTCAGTCCGCGGCGCGCCGCGAGTTCCACACAGGCGTACAGATGCGCCAGACGCGAATGCACGCCGGCGTCGCTGGCCAGCCCCATGATGTGCAGGGCGGTGTTGCGCGTCAGGCAGCGCTCGACGGCGGCGACCAGTTCGGCGTTGGCGAAGAATGCCCCATCGCCCACGGCCTTGGTGACGCGGACGGCGTCCTGATCGACGATCCGACCGGCGCCGATGTTCTGGTGGCCGACTTCGCTGTTGCCCATCGTGCCTTCGGGCAAGCCGACATCCAGCCCGCTGGTCTTGATCAGGGTCATGGGCCAGTCGCGGCGGAGCATGGCGTCGACCGGCGGCTCCGCGAGGCGCACGGCGTTGGCGTGATCCCAGGCGCGATCGGGGTTCTCACCCCAGCCATCACGGATGATGACGACACATGGACGATGGCGGACCTGAACGGACATTCTGAACAACCTCCGGAGCCGTGGCAACGCGCGAAAACCGCGCGGGGGCAAGACAACCTGCCGCTTTCGGATCATAATGCCGATCTTTTCAGCATCATAATGGCGAGCGCGGAGGCGGCCCTGAAATGCGACTAGAGAGCGGACCCGCCACGGGCGACCGGAACTACTACGCGATCCTGACGCTGTTCTTTGCGGCTTTCCTGCTCTGGTTCGTGTATGACGGCGCGGTGGGGTATCCGAGCAAGAACGTCAAGGAAGCGCGAAAGAAGCTCGCGCAGTATCCGATTCCGGCCGATGTGGTCGCGAACCTCGAGCAGGACGAAACGCCGACCGAGCCCGTCTTCGTCGCGCTGAAGAAGGCCGCCCCGCCGACGCTCCGCGACACGCGGCAAGTCCTCGGCCAGCCGGACAAGTCGAGTTCGGAAGACGGCGTGACGACCGACTATTACGTGAGCAAGTACGGTCTCGGCACGGTGCAAAGCCGAAACGAGGCGGTCACGTCGGTGGACTGGCAGACATGGTACAAGTCGAAAGACGACATCAAGAGCCAATACTGGTTCGCGGGAATCTGCGGCGTGCTGACGCTGATCCCGCTGTATCGCCTGATCCGCGCGATGATGGTGCGGGCGTCGATTGACGATGTGGGCATGACCTATTGCGGGCGGCAGATTCCGTTCGCGGCGATGAACGATCTGCGCGACTACAACCGCAAGGGCTGGGTCGACCTGTACTACGATGATGGCGGACGCGAGCGCCGCCTGCGGCTCGACAACGTGAAAGTCGCGAAGTTCGACGAGATCGTCGACACGCTCTGCGAGGAGAAGGGTTTTCCTGATCCACGCAAGAAGGTCGCGACGGCGGAGGATGTTGAGTCCGCGTAGGTTCGGTTTGACAATGCACGGTGGGCCGCGAGGGCGGCGCGTGCCGTGGGTCGGCGACTGAGTCCGCTTCCTTCGCCCCTTCGGGGCGAGTCAAAATCACACGAGCAAACCACGGGTTGCGCGTCGGTCGGCTTGCGCCGACCTTGCTTCACCCGTGGCTACGATCCTGCGCCCCTTCGGGGCGTGGGCGCTTGTTCGGGGTGTGGGCGCTTGTTCGGGGCGTGGGCGCGGTCGTTCGGGGAGGTTGGCAGCAGTCGTACAGAATCGTACGGCGTCAGTGCAGTTGTTCAGCCCACGTGCGACGCAGCTGTGAAGAATCGCACGGCGTCGGCGTTGTGCTGGATCGCATTTCGCCGGCGCGTTCGCGCAGCGTGGCGACGGCGCGCGTCGGGGAGTAGTGATCGAGGTCAAACGGAACTCGGCTCATCCCCTTCGACTGATCCCTTCGGCTCGTCGCCTTCGCCCTCGATCGCTTCGACGAGTTCGAATTGGTTGCCGTCCGGATCGGTCAGCGTGACGATGCGGGCCCCTTCGTACTGCTCGATCTCATCCAGCTTGCGACCGCCGGCCTCGATCAGTTTCACAAGCTGACCGTCAAAGTCATCGGTCAGAATGTCGAAGCCCAGTCCTGGGCGTCCGCCGATGTGCGGATTCAGATTCTCCTCCCAGGCGTCCACGCCGGAGAAGATGCGCAGGGCCGGGCCGCCGTCGGCAAACGCCAGCAGCGCGAAGCCGGCGCTGGGGCTGATTTCTTCGTCGATGGTTTCGAGTCCGAACCCGTCGCGCCAGAATCGCAGCGCCACCGCGAGATCAGAGACGTAAATATGGATATCGCCAACGCACAACATGGGCGGCTCCGAGAGGGCAATGCGTCAGATGCGCTCCGTTAGCGTATCCGGGGCAGCAGCCGCGGCCAAGCCCGGCGACCACCCGCTGTCGCCGCGACTACTCCGCGGCGCGAACCTCACCGGCCGGCGAAAGCCCGATGAACTCGGCGATGAACACCTGGGCCCCGGGCAGGTCGCCGCGCTTGGATGTCCACATCAGCCACCTGCCGTCCGGTGAGAAGACGGGCAATCCGTCAAACGTCTGATCATCGGTGACGCGATGCGACTGCTTGCCGTCCACGCTGAGCAGGTAGAGGTCGTAGTTCGGGCGGCCGCGGTGATCGGCGCGGGTGTAAATCAGCCACTTGCCGGACGGATGCCAGAACGGGCACCAATGCAGAATGTCGGCCTCGCTCGTCAGTTGCCGCTCATCCGTGCCTTCCAGATTGTTCGTGAAAATCTGGAGGTTGCCGTCATTGGCGCGATCCGAGCGATACACGACGCGCTCGCCGTCGGGGCTGAAGAAGGGGCCGCCGTCATAGCCGGGTTTGTTCGTGATGCGCCGCGGATTCTTCCCGTCTACGTCGGAGACGTAGATTTCCTGATCGTTGTCCCGCATCGACGTGAACACCAGTCGCTTGCCGTCGGCGGAATAGCTGCCTTCGGCGTCGTAGCCCTCCGCCTCCACCAGTTTCGTCAGTTTCTCGGTTTTGAAGTCATATTCGAAGATGTCCATACCGGGCGGAAACGGCCAGGCGTAATCGCGCCCGCTGGCTGCGGCGTTTTCCTTCAAACCCGGCGGCGGCACGGCGGGCCGCTGGTCGAGATGGTTCGACGCGAACAACATCTTCTCGCCATCCGGGTGAAAGTATGCGCATGTCGTCGCGCCCGCGCCGGTACTGACGCGTTTCAGGCCGGAGCCGTCGAGGTTCAACACGTAGATCTGGTACTCCGTTTCGCCGTCCGGAACGGCCTGGAAGCAAATCCGTTTGCCATCCGCGGAGAAGTAGGCCTCGCCAGCCTTCTCGAAGCCCATCTTGTCAAACGTGAGCTGGCGCACGTTGCGGAACCAGCGCCGCTCGGATTCGGTCTGCAATCCGGCGTCGCTCCACGCCGGGACGGCTGCGCCCGCAAGGGCCCCCAGGCCGACAATCAGTCGGACGAAAAAAGTGCGGTTAATCATTGTCCCATCGCCTCTTGCGAAAATTGTGCGCCGCGGCCGCGACTCGCCCGCGTCTGAGGCATAGTGTAAGATAAGCGAAGCGCGTAAACAACTTGGGCGATTGCGCGTAAGCCCGTTCGGAAAGCTGACTTGGATACCCGACGTCCGCAACAGGGGCCACCGCTGCCAGAGCGCGCATCCGACGCGCCCGGCTGGCCTGCGCACGCGTCCGGGTCGGGCGGCTCCACGCCGCGCTCCGGCAGCCACGCGGACGACCCGACGATCGTGTCCGACTCCGCCCCGCGCAGCGGCGACGACAGCGGGATTGAGATCACGAAGTCGCTGATTCAGGGCTACGCGCTGCAGGAGGAGATTCACCGCGGCGGGCAGGGGGTGGTGTACCGCGCCACGCAGATCAGCACCAAGCGGCGCGTGGCGCTGAAAGTGCTGCTGGAGGGCCCGTTCGCCAGCGCATCGGCCCGGATGCGCTTCGAGCGCGAAATCGAGCTGGCGGCGTCGCTGCAACATCCGAACATCGTCACGATTCTGGACTCCGGCGTCAGCGAAGGGCGCTATTACTTCGCGATGGAGTACATCGACGGCGAGCGGCTGCACAACTACCTCGATATCTCCAAGCCGAACATCACCGACACGTTGAAGCTTTTTGCGCGGGTTTGCGCGGCGGTGAACTTTGCCCACCAGCGCGGCGTGATCCACCGCGATCTGAAGCCGTCAAACATTCTGGTGACGGCCGATGGGCAGCCGCACGTGCTCGATTTCGGCCTGGCGAAGGCGTCGTCGCTGCCGGAGCCAACCCAGACCACCGTCGCCGTGCTGTCGACGTCCGGACAAATGCTGGGCACGCTGGCCTACATGTCGCCCGAGCAGGCGGCCGGCTCGATCAATGTCGATGTGCGCTCAGACGTTTATTCGCTCGGCGTGATTTTCTACGAGGGGTTGCTCGGGCAGCCGCCGTATGAAACGAACGCGCCGTTGGGCGAGATCCTGCGCCGCATCGCCGAAGATGAGCCGATGGCGCCGCGCCTGCTGCGGGCGCGCTCGCGCTACGGCGCCGATATCGATGACGAGATCGAAACGATTCTGCTGAAAGCGCTGGAGAAGGACCCCAACCGGCGCTATCAGACCGCGGGCGATCTCGGTTCCGACATCATGCGCTACTTGGCCGGCGACCCGATCGAAGCCAAGCGCGCCAGCGGCCTGTACATGCTGAAAAAGACGGTGCGACGCTATCGCTGGCAGGCGATTACGGCGCTGGCGCTGCTCAGCATGCTGGTCGTATTCCTCGTCGTGTTCGCCACGCTCTATTCGCGCGAGAGCTACTATCGCGAGAAAGCGGAGTTCGCGAGCGTGCAGGAGAAAGAGGCGCGCGACGCGGCGCTGCTGGAAAAACAGGCCGCGATCGACGCGCGCGGCGAGGCCGAGCGCAACGCGCGCGAGGCGGAACGCAGTGCGCGCGAAGCCCGCGAGTCCGCCGAAAAGTTGCGCCGCGCGCTGGCTCACCAGAAAGTGCAATCCGGCCAGATCGCGATCACGCGCGGCGATTACTCCGCCGCCCGCGAGCATTTCTGGAACGCGTTCAACGATGACCCCGGCGACCCGACGGCGCTGTGGGCCTTGCGCCAATACTACATGGACACCGGCGACATCGGATCGCTGCCGCTGCCGGGGGACGCCGGTCCGACCGCGCTGTCGTCTGACGCGACGCGCTTCGCCACGCCACGCCTGAACGGCATCGCCGTTTACGCGCTCGACGGCGGACGCCTGCTGGCCTGGTACCCGACTCCAGCGGCGCCAACGGCGATCACGATCGCGGGCGAGGGTGTTATTGCCGGCGGTCCCGGCTGGGTACGCGGCTGGCGCGGCGACGACCTGACGCCCGACCTCGTCGCCAATTTCTCGGCGTGGATTCTGCCCAGCCACATCGCGGGGTCCTTTGACGAGTCCGTCTTCGTGATCTCGGGCGTCGAGTTGCTGCGCTGGCGCGGCGGACGCGTAGAGAGTGTGCGGCTGCCGGGCGAAGCAGTCGCCGCCCCGGCTTACCTCCGCGCGTCCGATGCGCTCGTGATTCCGACGGCCGGTGGCACATGGGTGGCGCGCGGCGCGGACAAACGCCTGGCGTTGGCCCCGCTCACTTTGCCGAACGGCGCCGCGCCCACGGCGATCTGCGCCGGCCCCGGCGATGTGATCGCGGTCGCCGCCGGCGATGTATTCGCGGCCACGCTGGCCGATGGGCTGCGCGGCGAATGGACCACGCTGGCCAATGGCGTTGCGGATGTCGCGCTGCTGGACGCCGACCTGCCTAATCGTCGTTGCCTGGTCGCCGGCCCGACCGGCGAGGCGGTGTTATATGTGGACGGCAGGCTGGCGCACCGCTGGCGGATCGATGATCGCCCGCTGATCGCGACCCGCCTGACCGGGCCGGCGCAGATTCTGACGATCGACGCGGATCGCCTGGCGACGCGCTGGCAGCAGCCGGATGGACAGGACGCGCGCCGCGTCGTTGTCGATGAGCCGGCGGTCGCATGGACCGTCTCGCGCGACAGCACGGTCGGGCTGATGATGGGGCAAAGCGGAATGCTGCGCCTGCTTGAGTTTGGCGACGAGCCGCGTCAGACGCCGATCCGACTGCCCGGCGTGCGCCCGTTCCTGCGCCGGTCAGCGCCCGAAGATCTGCGCCTGGCGAATTCGGCGAACGGCGAAGTTTCGGCCGTGCAACTGGGTTCGCGGCTATGGTTGATGCGGCGCGGCCAGACGCGGCCGACGCCGACGCGCTGGAATAACCGTCAGACGCCGGTGCTGCGCAGCATCGCGCTGTCCGACGCGGGCACGCTGCTGGCCTTGTACTCCCGCACGGCGGTGGGCGACGCGCAGGCGATTTCATTCGCGCGGATCGACCCGGATCGCCTGACGGACATCCGCACGACGCGCACCGCGCTGGCGCAGGAAAGTCGCGTGCGGATCGTCGGCAGTTCGATCCGCGCATTCGACTTTTTCCCGGGTTCGGAGAACCTGCTGGTCGCGCGGGCGAACGGCGAGTTGCTGCTGCTCTCGCCGGGCGCGAACAACGCGGCCGACGGCCCCGATCCGTATGTCTGGCTGAGTATCGACGGCGCGCCGATGGATCTGGCGTTTGACCCCGCGGGTGTCACACTCGCCGTCGCGACCGAGGATGGCGCCGTGCGCCTGTTTTCCGCGCTGGATACTTCGGCCCGCGGCGTGATTCGCGCCTCGGCGCCGGTCGCCTCCATGAGCTTTGCGCCGGACGGCAGCGTGCTGATGCTGCGCCTGACCAACGGCGAGTTGTCGCTGTATGACATGGAATCGCTTTCGCTGATCGCCACATGGCAGATGGACAACGACTCGTCTAACCCCATGGCCGCCTGGGTGGGCGACGGCGACGCGATGTTGCTGTCGCACGCCGATCAGATCTGGGTGTATGAAAAGTCGCGGGTTGACGCGTCACTGCGGCGCGATCGGAATTTCGCCACGCTGAACCGGATCCGCGACCTGATCGAGAGCAACGGTTTTCATGCCGCATGGCATACCGCGTCGACGGCATTGCTCAGCGATCCGACGCTGCGCGAGGCGACGCTGATGGATATCTCGCTGAACGCCCTGCGCCGCCGCAGCGGGCTCGTCCCCGACGAGTGGATGACAACGGTGTCGTGCAACGCTGAGCCGCTGGGCCTGTTGGCGCTGAGCCAGGCGGCGTACACGGGTGAGCGGTTTGATCTCGCGTTCGAGATCCTGCGACAGGTCGGCGTGATGCTGGATGGCGCGGTTGACGCCTATAGCGCCTGGCGTCTCGCGGATTGCGCGTATCTGACCGGCGATTACCGCTACGCCGCCGACACGCTCGGCGCGATCGCTTCGCGTCCCGATTTTCATCCGCAGGACTTGCCGCGGATCACGGTGGAACGGGTCGCGGCGTTGCGCCTGATGGACGATCCGCAGGCCGCCGCCGTGCTTGACGCGTTTCTGCAGCGAGATGTCGTGTCGGAGTTTCACGATCCGGTATCGAACATGGCGACGCAGGTGATCGGCGAGTATCTGCTTGGTCGCCAGGGCGAGTCGCAATTCCTCGCGAACGTGCGCGCGTTTCTGAGCGTATTCGCCGACAAGTGGCTGTACTATCTGGATGATGTGCAGTTCTTCGCCGGCGAAGTCGCGCGGGCCCGCGGCGCGACGGCCGACGCCCGCAGCCGCTACATGGACTGCATCGACCTGTCGCGCGACGCCTGGCCCGCGAACTGGGCCCGCTATCGCCTGAAACAACTGGAAACGCGCCCGACCGAACCGGCGGTGGAGCCACAATGAGAGTCCTGATCATCGGCGGCGGCGGGCGTGAACACGCCATCGCCCGGGCCGTCGCGCAGTCGCCGCGTTTGACGGCGCTGTTCGCGCTGCCCGGCAATCCCGGGATCGAATCGATGGCGACGCTGGTTCCCGGCACGCCGGACGATATCGGGTTGGCGCTGGAAGTCGCGCGGCGCGAATCGATTGATCTCACGATCGTCGGTCCGGAGGACCCGCTCGCCGCCGGCATGGTGGACGCGTTCGAAGCCGCCGGCCTGCGCGTGTTTGGTCCGACGCGGGCCGCGGCGCAGCTCGAATCCGACAAGGCGTACGCCAAGCGGCTGATGCGGATCGCGTCGATCCCCACCGCCGATGCGCGCGTGTTTACTGACTATGCGCCGGCCCGCACATATCTCGCCTCGCGCGATGAGCCGGTCGTGTTGAAGGCGTCCGGCCTCGCGCGCGGGAAGGGCGTGCTGCTGATTGACGATCCGGCCGAAGCGATCGTCGCCGCGGAGCGGATCATGTGCGACCGCGTGTTCGGCGACGCGGGCGCCACGCTGCTGGTCGAGGAAAAACTCAACGGATATGAAGTTTCGGTGTTCGCGATCGTCGACGGCCGCTCGATCTACCTGCTGGAATCGGCGCGCGATCACAAACGCCTGCTCGACGGCGACGAAGGCCCCAACACCGGCGGCATGGGGGCCTACAGCATGTCCGACATGCTGAGCGAAGCGATGCTGCGCGAAGTGCAGACCAATATCGTCGTGCCGATCGTGGACGCGGTCAGCAGCGATGGCGCTCCGTTTCGCGGGGTGTTGTTCGTCGGACTGATGGTGACCGCCGCCGGGCCGAAAGTGCTGGAGTTCAATGTGCGCTTCGGCGACCCCGAGGCGCAGGCGATCCTGCCCCGCATGCGATCGGATTTACTGGAATTGATCGACCTGGCGACGCGCGGCCGGCTGGACAGCGCCCAGGTCGACTGGGACCCGCGCGCCGCGCTGACAGTCACCCTCGCCAGCGCCGGCTATCCCGACAATCCGCGCATCGGCGTGCCGATCACCGGCCTGCCCGATGACGCCGGTCGCGACGACCTGCTCGTCTTCCACGCGGGCGTCGCGCGGCAAAACGGCCGTTTGGTGACGGCCGGCGGCCGCGTGCTCAACATCACGGCGTTGGGCGACTCCCTCGCGCAGGCCCGGGAAGTCGCATATGCGGCGATCGAGCGGGTCGAGTTCGACGGCGCGCAGTACCGCCGCGACGTCGGGCTGCCGAAAGACTGAGGCCGCGGCCACTGATTATCGGGTCAGCGTCCGCTCCAACTCCGGCCGACAAAACCACATTTCCGCGCGGTCATTGCGCCCGCACACCTTATATTGGAACGCGGTAGGGGAATCCGCGGCGGCGTCCCGCCGGCGGCACAAGGAGCGAACTCAAATGAAGCTGCGTTACCAACTGTTGACCACTCTCTGCGCGTTCAGCCTGTTCGGATCGTGCAGGAATGATGTTCCGTATTTCACCGCGCCGCCGGCCGCGCCGGTCTTCGGCGGCTTCACGACGCTGCCGCAGAGCGAGGCGCCGTTCCGGATCAGGACGTTCGATTCGGATGGAAACCTGCAGGTGCGGTCGAGCCAGGGCGGTCCGCTGTCCGATCAGACGCGCGTGAACTATCTCGCGCCGATCGGCTATCGCCGACCGTAGCGCGCCGACGGGACGCGACATTCCGGTCGAAGCCCAATGAACCAACTGACCACGGGTTACGCGAAGCTCGGCTTGCGCCGACTTCGCTTCACCCGTGGCTACTGTCCAGCGCCCCTTCGGGGCGTAATCCTGTCCCATCTTTGAAAAGCGCGCTGGGAACGCGCCACTCGCCGCCAGCGGCGAAAGGCGCCCGAATGGGCCGATCGCTCGTTTAGCGCTGGGCCCACTTTGCCGGGCGCTTGTCCATGAAGGCCGCCATCCCTTCGCGGGCGTCGCCGCAGGTGAAGCACAGGCTGAACTGCTTGGTCTCTTCGCGCTCGCGGGCCGGGTTGCACTGCTCGAACATCGCCCGCTTCACGCGCAGGATCGCCGCCGGCGCGGACAGCGACATCTTCGTCACCAGTTCGCTGATCGCCGTGTCCATCTGTTCCGGGTTGTCGATCACGTCGCACACCAGGCCGATCCGCTTGGCCTCGGCGGCGGCGACAGGCTCGCCGGAAAAGATCAGGCGGCGGGCCATCGGCTCGCCGACGATGCGGCGCATGCGGATCGTGCCGCCCCAGCCCGGGATCAGGCCCAGCCGGCATTCGGGCAGGCCGATCTTCGCGCCGCTCGCGGCGAGGCGGAAATCGCACGCCAGCGCCAGCTCGCAGCCGCCACCGAGCGCGTGGCCGTTCAGCGCGGCGATTGTGATCTGCGGCAGGGCCTCGATCGCGTCGAACACATGGTGGCCGTGTTCGGACAATGAGCGCCCCTGGTCTTCGGTAAACGAGGCCATCTCGGCGATGTCCGCGCCGGCGACGAACGTCTTGCCGGTGCCGCGGAACACGACGAAGCGCACGTTCGCGGCTTCCGCCACGCGGCGCACCAGCGTGCCCAGTTCGCCCAGCACATGCGAACTGAAGACCTGTACGCCGTTGTCGCTGACGAACTGAATCGTCGCGACCGGTCCATCGACGGAAAGCTGCACGCTGGTGGCTGATTTCGTCGCGCTAGTCATAGTTGTAAAACCCTCTCCCAGACTTGCGGCCGAGATGCCCGGCCTGGACCATCATGCGCAAACGCGGCGTCGGGCGATAGCGATCTTCGCCGAGGTCACGATGCAGCACCTCCATGATAAACAAACAGACGTCCAAACCAATCAAATCCGCCAGGGCCAGCGGCCCCATCGGGTGATTGCAGCCCAGTTTCATGACGCCGTCGATCGTTTCCGCGTCCGCCACGCCGTCCGACCAGCAGGCGATGGCCTCGTTAATCATGGGCATCAGGATGCGATTGGACACGAAACCGGGGTAGTCGCGCACCTTCAGGGGCGTCTTGCCGAGATCTTCCGACAGCTGGACGATCGCGGCCGTGACCTCCGGCGTGGTCTCCAGCCCCTCAACCACTTCGACCAGCTTCATCAGCGGCACCGGGTTAAAAAAGTGCATCCCCACGAACTGCGTCGGGCGACCGCTGGCGGCGGCGAGCTGCGAAATCGAGATGCTGCTGGTGTTGCTGGCGAAAATCACGTCCTTGGCCACCGACGCGTTCAGCTTGCCGAACACTTCGGCCTTGATGGTCGGGTTCTCAATAATCGCCTCGACGATCAGGTCCACGCCGGCCAGATCGTCGAACTTCGCCGCCTGCACGTTCGCCTTGGCCTGCGCGGCGGCGTCCGCCGTCATCTTTTCCTTGCTGACGAATTTATCGAGCGACTTGCCGATGCCGGCGACGCCGCGCTCGACCGCGCCGGGGGCGGCGTCGAACAGCAGCACCTGGCGACCGGCCTGGGCGAACGTCTGGGCGATGCCGGCGCCCATCGTGCCCGCGCCGAGGACGCCGACCTTACGAATCTGTGTGCGAATCGCCACGCGTTTCACTCCGAATGGTTGCCCGTGCGTCCGCGATCTGAAACCGCCCTGCGGACAGGAATAGCCTAGCGGAATCCAATCCATTTGTCAGACGCGAAAGGCGTCGGCGGCTTCGCTATCATGCTGGTTTCAGGCGTTTTTCCGGCCGAAACAGGAGGCCCCATGCCGGCCCACATGATCCCCTACTCGCTGCCGCCGCGCGCGGAGGCTTGGCAGCTTGATCGCGGCGAAGCGTTGCTGGCGGAGATGCTGGGCCGCCGCAGTTGCCGCGCGTTTTCTGACCGGCCCGTGCCTCGCGATGTGCTGGCCAAAGCGTTGGCCGTGGGCCACACCGCCCCGAGCGGCGCGAATCGCAAGGCGTGGCGGTTCGTATGCGTCAGCGAGCCGGCGCTCAAACGCGAAATCCGCCTCGCCGCGGAGCGCGAAGAGCGCGAGAACTACGATCGGCGCTTCCCGCCGGAGTGGCTGGAGGCGCTGGAGCCGATCGGCACCAACGCGGACAAGGGCTATCTGGAAGTCGCGCCGTGGCTGGTCGTGGTGTTTCGGATTGACTACGAAATGCTCCACGGCGAGAAGGTGAAGAACTATTACCCGATGGAAAGCGTGTGCCTCGCCGCCGGTTTCTTTTTGATGGCGGCCCATCAACTGGGTCTGGCGACGCTGACGCACACGCCGAGCCCGATGACGTTCCTGCGCGACCTGCTGGGCCGACCCCAGAGCGAGCGCCCGATCCTGCTGATCCCGGTCGGCTACCCGGCGGAAGATTGCCGCGTGCCCGATCTGCCGAAAAAGCCGGTAGAGCAGGCCGTGGAGTGGCGCTAGGCGGCGCGGCGACCGGCTTTTCACTGCGTGGATTCCGGCGTGCGCGCGGGAATGACGGAAGCGGGAGCCATTCTCAATTTCGGCGCCCCCGCGCTGCGCGGGAATGACGGAGATGGCGCCCCATTCTCTATTCGTCACCCCCGCGCAGGCGGGGGCCCACGACGACCAACGGCGCGGTGACATTGCGCATTTTATTCAGTGACTTAACGCCCACACACTCCGTGGATTCCCGCCTGCGCGGGAA
>CAZGTH010000022.1:0-74742 GCA_964528455.1 uncultured Planctomycetales bacterium
TCAGCGCGAATGCCATGACCGGAAACGTCGAGTTGACCGACCTCGACGGCGACCTTGAGTTCGGCGTCATGACCGGCGATATCACGCTGATGGGATCTCCAACCGGCACCGATGTGGGCGGCATCATCATCGGTAGCGACTACGCCGGCACTCTGACGATTAACCTGATCGGCAGCAAGATTCTCAGGAGTCCAATATCAATTGCCGGTAACTTTAGCGGGACGGCGGATATCCGTGAGCGGGTGGAGGACACAATCGCGGTCGGCGGGGACCTGCTGGGCACGATTGAGCTGACCAACTCACTCATCGGGGGCACGATTGACATTGGCGGCGACCTGAAGACGCCGGGACAGATCATTGTGAGCGGGCTGTTAGTGAATCGTAACAACTTTGTTGACTGAAGCGCCTTCAATCCACGTGCATGGTTCGATTCTGAGAGGCGACACGCCCGGCGGTCCGCTGATCCAAGTGCTGACCGGTTCGGACATGCAGGGCACAATCGCGATCGACGGCTCGTTCACGAACGCGGCGCCAAACGATGTGGAGATCGTCTGCCGCCCGTTTGACACAACCGGCCTTCCGTTCTTTGTCGTGAATTACGACGGCGCCGCCTCGGAAGACCCCTGGCCCGCCGCCGGCAGCGACCCGAACAGCGGCGGGACGTTTGAGATTCGACCCAGCGCGGGCGCCTCGACGTTCTATACAAGCCCCGATCCGAACAACGGTGTATTCAAGGTCAGTTCCTGCATCGGTGATCTGGACAATGACGGATCAGCCGATGACGACGACCTCGACGAGCTTGACCAGGCGCGGCTCTGGCCGGGGCAGACGTGTTATGGCGTCGCGTACCCGGAACTGCTGGGCAGCCGGGTGTACCATGGCGACCTGACGAACGACGGCGCCGTGACATGCCTCGATCGCGAGTGGCACGACTTCCTGCGCAACGTTCAGGGTATTGATCTTTGCTGCTTCACCAACCGCGCCGACATCGTCCTCGCCCGACTCGACGGCGATCAGAGCGGGGCGGTCGACCTCGCCGATCTGGCGGGACTACTTGCTGTTTTCGGATCCGCCAAGGACGACCCGAATTCAAATCCGCCATACACAGCGCAGAGCGTGATCTACGACTATAACGCGCTCGACTGCAATGCCGTGCCCGGGTGTGGGAGCGCGGGCGCGGACCAGCCGAGTAACTCGGTCGAACTTGCCGACCTCGCGGGCCTGCTGGCGGGTTTTGGCCAGAGCTACACGCCGTGCGGAGGGGGTGGCGGAGGCGGCTTCGGGCCGATGAGTTCCTCCAGCGCCGCGCTGACGCAGTCGGTCGACGCCTATGACACGAGCGCCTACAGCGGCGGCGGGTTCGCGGGCGAGGACGATCATTTCGTCTTCGACCTGATCATCGAAATGGTCGACCCGAACGACGACTGGACCGTCGCCGGCGCGCTCGTGACGACCGCCAACGGCGCCACGCTGCGGCTCGCCGTCTTCGCCGACCCGAACGATCCCAACAACCCGATGATTCCCGAGCCGGCGAGCGCAAGCGAACCCGACAAGTACGGCACGTTCGTCGGCGTGCCGAAAGGCGTGAACGTCAGCGGGCGATTCACCAGCCCCGGCGCGAGCTACGCCGGCGGCTACACTGGCGCGGTCGCATACGTCTCAACCGGCGTGAACGTCGCCTGGTTTGATCTGGACGACGAATCGCACGACGGCCCCGCCGCGATCATGCGGATCGTGCTCGATGTCAGCGCGGTCACCGGCGCCGACACCAGCGGCGGATTCGGCAGCGTGTACTTCTCCGACAGCGGCCCAACCGACCCAGGCCACATCAAAGTCGCCGACTTCGAATCCGCCGCCGCCGCCGAAAGCGCCGGCGAGGAACTCAACACGCTGCTTGGGGCGTTCTATGTGACGGACTGAAAACACGGACGGATGGCGGGCGCCGCGGGCTATAATCGCCCCGTTCGACTCAAGGCGCCCTTAATGACCGTATATCTCGACAATAACGCCACTACCCGCCTCGATCCCCGGGCGTTCGAGGCCATGCGCGGGCCGCTGACGACCGACTATGGCAATCCGGCCAGCCTGCATACGTTCGGATCGCGGCAGGCGGCGCTGATCGAGGACGCCCGCGCGATCGTCGCGCACGCGCTCGGCGGCGAACCCGATTCCCTGATTTTCACCAGCGGCGGAACCGAATCCATCAATGCCGCCCTGCGCGGGGCCCTGGCCGCCCAGCCGGACCGGCGGCGGCTCGTGCTGACCACGGTCGAGCACCACGCCGCGTTGGAGCCGGCGGCGGAGCTGGAGCGCTGCGGCGTCGAGGTGATTCGAACGCCGGTGGATGCGCACGGCCTGCCGCGGCTGGAGGCGCTCGAAGCCGCCATCAACGCGCAGACCGCGCTGGTCAGTGTGATTGTCACGAATAATGAAACGGGCGTAATCACGCCGGTTCGCGAAATCGCGGCGCTCGCCGCGGCGAAGGGGGCGGCGGTCCACCTCGACGCGGTCAACGCGTTCGGGCGCCTGCCGTTGGCGGTTGAAGCGGACGAAGGGGCCGCGTTTTCGCTCGACGCGGCTGCGCTCGGGGTCGATTTCGTCAGCGTGAGCGCCCACAAGGCGCATGGGCCGAAGGGCGTGGGGGCGCTGCTGGCGCAGAAAGGCGCGGCGTGGCGGCCATTGATTCTCGGCGGGCCGCAGGAACGCGCCCGGCGCGGCGGCACATCGAACACGCCGGGGATTGCGGGCTTCGCGGCGGCGGTAAATACGATGCGCGCTGAAGGCGCAGCGGATCGCCGGCGGATTCGCAGGTTGCGCGACGCGCTGGAGCGCGGCTTGTGCGAACGATTCCCGGAGATGCGGGTCATCGGCGCCGCGGCGCCGCGCGTCGCGCACACGCTGTGCGTGTGTTTTCCGGGGATCGACGCGGAGCCGATGCTGATTCTGCTGAGCGAGGCGGGCGTGTGCGCGTCGAGTGGGTCGGCCTGCAGCAGCGGCTCGATCGAGGCGTCGCATGTGCTGCGCGCGATGGGCGTGGCGGAAGATGTGGCGAAGGGGCAGTTGCGGTTTTCGTTTGGCCGGTTCAATAGGGAAGAGGATGTGGCGCGCGTGCTGGAGGTCATGCCGGATGTTGTCGGCAAAGCGGCGATGATCTCGCGCGGGTGGTGAGTACGGGTGGGCAGGCCTCTTGACCGGGGGTGGGGCAGGCATCTTGCCTGCCGAGGAAACACAGACTGACCGAGCTTCGCCAATGGCAGGCAAGATGCCTGCCCCACCCCGGGATGCCCCACCCCGGGATGCCCCACCCCGGGATGCCTGCCGCAACCCCGGGATGCCTGCACTACCCCGTGGCATCATGGCGCGCCCTCGCTCCGAAACCCGCTACCATCCGCATGAAACCTAAACCCCACGCATAGCGAGAGTTCGCCCGCATGTCGCACTACATCACCGAGCCCTGCATTGGGACCAAAGACACGGCATGCACCGACGTGTGCCCGGTCGACTGCATTCATCCGCGCAATGATGAGCCGGAGTTTGATCGCGAGAAGATGCTTTACATCGACCGCCGCACGTGTATCGATTGCGGGTTGTGCGTGGACGAGTGCCCGGTGCGGGCGATTTTTCGGGAAGAGGACGTGCCGACGGAATGGGCCCGCTATGTTCCGCTCAACATCGCGTTCTACGAGGGGCCGGAAGCCGCGAAACAGGCCTGAGGGGGCGCCTACAGCAGCGCGCGAATCGCGTGGGCCCGGCGATGGGCCTTGCCGCGTTCTTCCGGGTCGGTCACGCTGGTCGCGTCGCGATCGGCCTGATCGGCGTCGCTGCGGGTCAGCTTTTCGGCGGGAATGGCCTTGTCGGTCAGGACCGTCACCACGCCGTCGTTCACCTGGGCGAAGCCGCCTTCGATGAAGTAGGAGCGATTTGCGCCGCCGACCGTGTAGGTCACGGCCCCGACGCCGAGTTCGCACATCAGCGGGGCGCGGTTCGGCAGCACGCCGATATCGCCGTCATGGGCGGTGAAAACGACCTTGGAAACGGTTTCGTTGAGGACCTCGCGCTCCGGCGTGATCAGCACGAATTTCAGATCTCGATGGCTCATGGCTTCCTTCTAGTCGATGCGGCGCAGGGCCGTCAAGTATCCGATTTCTTGCCGCGCGCGGGCTTCTTTTCGGGGGTCGCGGGGGTCGGAGCGGGATCGGGCTTTGCCGGCTTCGCGGCCTCGGTGGATCCGCCGTCCGACTTGGGCTTTTCGCCGCCGGAATCGCCGGAACCCGCCTTCTTGTCGGCCTCTGCGGCCTTTTTGTAAGACTCGCTGCGGTAGTCGGTCTCGTAGAAGCCGGACCCGCGGAACAGGACCCCGCCGCCGGCGCTGATCAGGCGGGCCAGCTTTTTCTGGCCGCAGTTGGGGCACTGCTTGAGCGGCTTGGCGGTGATGGACTGGAAAATCTCGAGTTCGTGGTTACACGACTCACAGCGGTACTCGTAGGTCGGCATTCGGCGTCAGTTCCTTTGTTCCAATCGAACGGCTCGATAGCTGGAATTCTAGCGCATGGGCGGCGCGCTGCCCAGCGGCGGCTTAGTCTCCGCCGGTCCGGGGGATCGGCTTTCCCTGCGGGTCGAGCGCCGGTTCGCCGGTCGCGGCCGCGAGCTGGTCCCGCATTGCGGCGCTGGTCACATGCTCCAGACGCTCGGCGGTCGGGTGCAGGTGATCCGCCGGCAGGCCCAGCCGCTGCTCCAGATACGTCTCCCACAGGCGGTGTGAGCGCACGATGTCGCGGGCGGCGGCGGTTCCGGCGGGGGACAGGTGCCAGGAATCCCCGCCGCCGGCGGCGATCAGTCCGTCTCGCCGCAGGCCGCGCAGGGCCAGCGTCAGCGTCAGCGGGCTTACCGAGGTGGCGCGCATCAGGCGCCGCACGACGCGCTGATCCGCCGGTCGCTCATATTCTCCGAGGCGGTGCAACAGACCGAGCAGGTCTTCGCGCGCCACGCGGATCGACAGGCGCAGGCGATCAACGGCCTTGCTGAGCACGCCGTGCCGGGGGGCGAAGATGACAGCCGCCGAGAACATCGCGCCCAGCGCGATCGCGATGCCGCCGGACGTGACGGTGTCGATGCCGTGGTATCCGAACCAGCCGGGGCCGTCGATCGCGATCCAGTGCCCGAGCGGGGCGCTGAGCGCGGCGACGCCGGCCGCGATCAGCAGCGTCGGCGCGAGGCGATCGGACAGCAGGCGGGCGGTGGCGGCCGGGACAATCAGCATGGCGATGACGAGAATACTGCCAACGGTTTCGAAGGCGGCGACGGTTGTCATCGCGACCAATGTCATGAGCAGGTAGCGCATGAAGGTGGCGTTGATACCAAGTGTTGTCGCCAATGTCGGGTCAAATGTGCTGATGCGAAACTCTTTGTAGAGCGCGAAAATCAGTCCGGCGTTCAGCGCGAGCGCGGCGCCGTTGATCCATACCGCGCGCGGCGCCGACAGCCCCGCGAAGCGCAGTCGATCGAGCGGAGCGGATTCAATCGCGCCGTACAGCACGCAACCCGGATCCAGATCGACGTGATTCGCGGCTTGTACGATCAGGATCAGCCCCATCGCGAACAGCACCGTGAACACGACGCCCATCGCCGCGCCCTCGTCGACGCGACCGGCGGCGTGAATCCACTGCGTAAAAACCGCCGTCAGCACGCCCACGATGGCGGCCCCGAGCAACATGACATACGGATCGCGGTTGGACGTGATCAAGAACGCGATCGCCAATCCCGGCAAAACAGCGTGACTGATCGCGTCGCCCATCATGCTCATGCGGCGCAGCAGCAGAAACACGCCGGGCAACGCGCAGGCCACGCCGCTGATGGCGCCGATCATCACGATTGACGTATCGAGCGAGGTCCAGGTGGTCGCGAGCAGGGCGGCGTGGGCGATCATGACGCGCCCTCCGGGCGGATCGCCCCGCGGCGGCCGCGTGGGAGACTCAACTCGGGATAACGTTCGCCGAGCGCCGTTTCGAGTTCGCGAATCATGAGCGGATCGAGCACATGCTCCACCGCGTCAGCGTCGCGATCGACATGCGAGGGCGCGATGTCGGCCCGCGTGACCATGAACAATTCCCACAAACGGTGATTGCGCGTCACGCGCCAGGCCGCTTCGCGCCCGCGCTCGGTCAGGCGCAGGCGATGATCCGTCGTGGCGATGATCTCATCCGCGCGGCGCGCGACCCGAATCGCCGCGGGCAGTTCACCGCGCGACCAGTAACGCTGTCCACGCACGTCGTTGAGCGTATGGGCCGGCGGGCGGTCGCTTTCCGCGGCCAGTTCATCCAATTCGTACATCGCCCGCAGCAGGTGCTGACGCCCGATGCGGCGCCGCAATCGCACAGATCGCCAGACGCGCGCGACGACGCCGCGCGTCGGCCCGAAGACCATGCTGAACGCGAACGCCGCGCCCGCCACGAGCACAATGATCGCGCCGGCCGGCAGGCGCGGGGCCAGGGCGCTGATGGCCGCTCCGATCGCGCCGCTCACGCCGCCGATCAGCGCCGCGCAGATCAGCGTCGTGCGCAGGCGTTCCGTCCAGAAACGCGCCGCGGCGGCGGGAATGATCAGCAACGCGATCATCAGAATCAGACCGACCGCCTGCAGGCCGATGATCGTGACGCCGACCACGAAGCCCATCAGCAACGTGTCGAGCAGCAGCGTCGGCCAGCCCTGCGACGCGGCGAATCCCGCATCAAAACACAGCAGCGTGAGTTCTTTGTAAAGCGCGAGGCAAATCAGCGTGATGCCACCGCCGGCGATCGCGATCGTGGCGGCGTCGCTCAGCAGCATCGACGCGGTTTTTCCATAGATGAACGACTCCAACCCGGCCGCGTTGCCGCCGACCTTCTGCACGACGCCCAGCGCGGCGACGCCGACGCCGAAGAACACACTCAGCACGATGCCGAGGGCCGCGTCTTCGCGCAGCCGGGTCAGGTTCGTGATCGCGAGGATTCCGAGGACGCCGAGAACGCCCGAGATTGTGCCGCCGATCAGGAGACCCGGCAGCCACTTGCCCTCGGCGCCGAACGCCGTCATCACAAGGAACGCGATCGCGACGCCCGGCAGCGTGGCGTGGCTGAGCGCATCGCCCAGCAGCGCCCGTTTTCGAAGCAGCATGAAAGAGCCGATCAGGCCCGATGCCACGCCGAGGCACGCGACGCCGATGACCACCACAGCCGTGTTGTAGTCGCGCAGCGTCAGTACGCGCATGACCTGTTCGAGACTAGGCATCGCGAATCGACTGTCGGTGATCGTGCGCGTGTCGCCGGTTTCGGCGATCGCCCGCGCCGGCAGGCAGGCCAGCGCGATCCATCCCGCGATCCGCGCCGCGCGGATCATGGCTCCGCTCGGCGTTGCGCGAGCGCGTGCGCCGCCTCTTCCAGCAGCGTCAGCCGGCCGCCGTAGGTCGCCCGCAGGTTTTCCGGCGTCAAGGTGGTCTTCGCCGGACCGGCGGCGACGACGCGCATGTTCAGCAGCATGACGTGGTCGAAGTAATGCGCGGCGGTCTGCAAATCATGATGCACGACCAGCACGGTGCGCCCGTCCGCGCCAAGCTGGCGCAACAGCCCCACGATCGCGCTCTCGGTCGCGGCGTCGACGCCGGCGAACGGCTCGTCCATCAGGTAGATCCGCGCATCCTGCGCCAGGGCCCGCGCCAGGAACACGCGCTGCTGCTGTCCGCCGGAGAGCTGGCTGATCTGGCGTCGCGCGTAGTCCGCCATGCCGACGCGGTCGAGCGCGTCGAGCGCCGCGGCGCGGTGCTTCTTCCCGACGGGTCGAAACCAGCCGATGCGCCCGTAGCGTCCCATCGCCACGACATCCAGCGCGCTGACCGGAAAGTCCCAATCGACGCTTTCGCGCTGTGGCACATACGCCACGATGCGGCGCTGTTTGCGGTATGGCTGACCATAGAATGTGATTTGCCCGGACGCCTTGGGCACGAGGTCGAGCGCCACTTTCAGCAACGTGCTTTTGCCGGCGCCGTTCGGACCGATGATTCCGATCAGCTTGCCTTCGGGCGCGTCATAGTCAACATCCCACAGCACCGGCTTGCGGTGATACGCCACCGTGACGTCGTGAATCGAGAGTGGCGCAGAGGGAGGATGCTCGGCGCCGGTCGCGACCGGACCGTGCACAGATTCGACCAGCCGCTGCGCCGCGCCGGATTCGACGCGCGGATCATTGTGCTTGTCAGGCGTGCGGCGGATCATGGCGTTTTGATGGTTCCGAGCTGACCGTTCAGGCCGCGTTCCGGCGCTTCGCCGCCGAGCGCGCGCGCGATGATCGTCGCGTTATGGTCGATCATGCCGATGTACGTGCCTTCATACGTCCCAGGGGCGCCCATCGCGTCGGAAAACAAGCTGCCGCCGATCTGCACGCTGGCGCCACGGGCCCGCGCGCCTTCGATCAGCGCCCGCACATTCTTTTCGGCGACGCTGGTCTCGACAAAGACGGCGCTGATCTGGCGCGACACGAGGCGATCTACCAGCCGGTTGATATCGTCGAGGCCGGCTTCCGATTCGGTTGAGATTCCCTGAATGCCCATCACCTCGATGCCATACGCTCGTCCGAAGTAATTGAACGCGTCGTGCGCCGTGATCAGCACGCGTCGCGATTCCGGAATCGACCCGATCGCCTTGCGCACATACGCGTCGAGCGTATCGAGCTTCTGGACGTATGCGGCGGCGTTGGCGCGATAACGGGTCGCGTTCTTCGGATCATATTCGGCCAGCGCCTCGGCGACCGTCCGCGTCGCCTCGGCCCATGCCTTCACATCCATCCACACGTGCGGGTCAGGATGGCCGGCGAACTCCGGCGGCTCCAGCAGCGTCGCGGGGTCAAGCTTCTCGGTGACGGCGTGCACCGGCTTGCCATCGCGCGCGATGCGGACCAGCACGTCGGACATTTTCCCTTCGAGCAGCAGCCCGTTGTAAAACACGACGTCAGCCGCCTGCAAGGCGGCGATGTCGTTTCTCGTGGCTTTGAACAGGTGCGGGTCGACGCCCGCTCCAATCAGGCCTTGGACGCGGACCTGATCGCCGGCGACTTCCTTGACGATATCCGTGATCATCCCGACCGTCGTGACCACTGTGTACACGCCACGGTCGGGCATCGCCCCCCCGTCGGACGTGTCCTTACCCGCCGCCGCTTCCGGCTTCTGGCAGCCGGTCAGGACGGACGCGATCGCGATGAGCACCGCGACGCCGGTCTTCGTGCTGGCCATTTTCGTTTGAACTCCCCTTTGGAGGTATTATCGGCGTTGGAGCGTTGTTTTCCGGGCTCCGATCTACGAATTGTAGCATAGACTACATTTCAGTTCGGGGCAAGTTTGTGGGGTTGGGCGCTGGAGGTTGCGATGCGCTTAGGGGTTTGTTCCTGGTCACTGAAGCCGAACAGCGGGGCGGATCTGCTCAGCACGGTCGGGGGGCTCGGGCTGGACGCGATTCAGCTCGCGCTCGACCCGTTTCGGACCGCGGGGGCCGAGTGGGATGTGGCGGCGTTCCGTGAGGCGTCGGCGTCGGCGGGGATCGCCGTGCGAAGCGGCATGATCGGCATGCGTGGCGAGGACTACTCGACGCTGGAGTCGATCCGACGAACGGGTGGCGTCCGGCTGGACGCGGATTGGCCGGAGAATCTGGCGAATGCGCGCCGCAGCGCGGAAATCGCGCAGTCATTGTCGATCCCGCTCGTAACGTTCCACGCGGGATTCCTTCCTGAGCGCGCGGACGACCCCGCGCGGCCGGTCCTGCTCGATCGGCTGCGGGCGTTGCATGATGTCTTCGCGGAGCGCGGCGCGCGGGTCGCGCTTGAGACCGGCCAGGAGACTGCGGATACGTTGCTGGCGATACTCGCGGATGTGGATCGACCGATCGGCGTAAACTTCGATCCGGCCAACATGCTGCTTTATGGCATGGGTGATCCGGTTGAAGCGCTGCGCCGCCTGGCTCCGCGCGTGGCGCAGATTCATATCAAGGACGCGCGCCCCTCCGCGGCTCCGGGGCAATGGGGCGAAGATGTCGTTGTCGGCACGGGGAATGTCGATTTCGCGGCGCTGTTCGCGCTGATCAGCGCCGCCGGCTTGAAAGTGGATTGCATGATCGAGCGTGAGCGCGGCAAGGCGCGGATCGAGGACATTCGGGCGGCGATCGCCCACGTGCGCCCGCTGATGGAATCGGCGGCGGGGAGGCGCGCATGACGAAGCCGAACGTGGCGAACGCGACCATCGGCGTCGGCGTGATCGGGCTCGGATTCATGGGTCGCATTCACGCGGCGGCCGTCGAATCCGCGCGGACGGCGGGTTTCGCCACGGAACTGGTGGCGGTGTATGACCCGCGCGGCGTCGGCGATGCGACCGGCGGCAATATTCGAACCGGCGCTGACGAGCTGACGACTGAACGGTTGAGGGGGCTGCTAGCGCCCGATCTGGACGCCTTGCTCGGCGATCCCCGGATTGATCTCGTCAGCATCTGCACGCCGACAGACAGCCATGTCGACCTTGCCGGTCGCGCGTTGCGGGCCGGAAAGAACGTGCTGCTCGAAAAGCCGGTCGCGATTTCGGCGGCGGCGGTGGAGAGTTTGATCGAAGTCGAGCGGGCCGTGGCGCGCGACAAGCCGCGATTCTGTATGCCGGCGATGTGCATGCGTTTCTGGCCGGGGTGGCGCTTTATCGCTGATCGCGTGAGGGACGAGCGCTTTGGGCCGTTGCGTCGCTTGACGAGTGAGCGCTTTGGTCCGCCGCCGACCTGGTCGCGCGATTTCTATCTCGATGAGGCGCGCAGCGGCGGGGCGATCATCGATCTGCATATCCACGACGTGGACTTTGTGCGTTGGCTGCTCGGAGAGCCGGAAGCCATGCAGGCGACGGGTTCGCGACGGATGGTGGAGACGACCTGCGTATACGGCGCCGGACGCACGGCCCGCCTCGCCAGTGGCTGGGTCGATGACGGCGGCGCGCCCTACTACATGCGCTGTGAGGCGGAGTTCGCGTCGGCGGTTGTCGAAACCGATTCGCGCCGCGCCCAGCCGCTGGCGGTTCGGCACGGCTGTCGCGCGGCGGAGTCCGTGCCGCTGAATGAACCAAGCGGTTATGAAGCGCAGATGCGACACGCGATCGAGTGCGCTCGCAGCGGCGCCCGGCCGCAGGTGACGTTGGACGATGCGCTGGGCGTGATGCGGTGGATCGAGCGCGAAATCGCGCAACTGCGTGAGTGAGAAAGCGGACGCAAAGGCGCCGCCGCTGTTACTCCGGCTCCGTCGGCATGTTCCGCAATCCGGGCGCCAGTCGGTCGCGCAGCGCCTCCATCAGGATCGATGGGTTCTCCGCGACATCGGCGCGGGGGTAGTCGCCGGCCCGCATCGTTTCCGCGAACTGCTCCAATCCGGCCGCCATCTCGCGAATCGCGTCGGGCAGTCGATCGTCAAATCCCGGCCCGGGGTCATATTCCCAATGATCGTCACTCCATTGCAACGTCGCGCGGCGGAGCGGGGGTGTGGCGTTCGCCAGAAATGAGACATCGGCCGCATCGCCGCGCATGACCACACTCATGATCGCGACCTCCGGGCTGAACGCGTCGAGGCGGGCGAACAGATGGCGCTGATCCAGCGCCGCGACGACGTCCGGGCGCGCCAATCTGCGCGCCGCCGCGAGCATGGCGTCATTGGCCCGTTCAAACTCGTCGACCGCCTCCAGCACGGCGCGCACGCGCTGCGCGGCGGCGTGCGGCATGTGTGCGGCCAGTTGGTCATACGCCCGGTCAAGCCGGATGCGCGACAGCGTCTCAATCGTGCGCCCGGGGGCCGGGCGCGGCGGGGGCTTCGGTTCTTCGCAGCCGCCGACGCCGCAGGCGAGCGCGACGAACAGGGGCGCGCAGCGCGCAAGGGTCATGGTTCGCACGCACGGATCATAGCGTCTCAGCGACCGGAGCGACGGGCGCCTGCATTGCGACACTGCGCGGCTCAGCGATCCCGCCGTTCGCGACGCGGCCCTTGCGGCTCGGTCGGTGCGCCGAGCGGATCGGAAACGCGCACGCGCGCTGTGGCGCGGGCGGTCGCCCCGCAACTTGATGAGACCTGGACTTCATAATCCCCGGCGTCACCGGCGGCGGCCGCGGACACGGCGTACGTCGCCTGCGTCGCGCCGCTGAGCGGCGACCCGTCGCGCAGCCACTGATAGCGCAGCGATTCGTCTTCCGTCGTCAGCCGCTGGCTCCAGACGAGCGCCTGCGTCGCGGTCGGCGTTGCCGGGAGCGTCGGGGCATAGCTGGCGGCGAAGCCCGCGACGCTGTGGCCGAACCAAGTTGACTGCGGGTGTGCGCCACCGGCGTAGTAGTCGTACGAGCCCGCCCAGGCGGCGCCGATGATGTACGCGCGTCCGGCCCGCAACGGCAGGTCCAGTCCCGTCGGGCCGTAGAAGCCGCGTCCGAGCGGCTCCGGCGTCACCGTCACGTCAGCGATCAGCGCGAACGGCCCCTTCGATTCGCTGCGCTCGTACACAAAAAAGCGCAGGGGGCCAGCGTCGGTGATCGCGAGCTCCTGCTCGATACCTCGCAGAACCGCGTCCTGCTCGACCTCGTACAGATTGCCGCGCATGCGCGGGCCGTTGAATACCTGTCCGCCGTCGCCGATCGTGTCGCGCTCGCGCCGCAGCGTGGACGCGGTGACCTGTAGCGAAAAGGAATCGCCGACCGCCACATACACGTCCTCCGGCGCCGCGCTGATGATCGGTTGTGCCAGGTCGATTCGGGCCGGCGCTGAAACGATCTGACCGCATTCGCCGCGCGCTTTCGCGACGTATTCGCCGATGTCGTTGGCGTCGACCGCGTCGATTCGCAGCGTAAACCCGGTCTCGTCGGGCAGGGGCCGCCCGTCGCGATACCACTGCACGGTGTCCGCGTCGGTCGCCGCCGCGGTGAGCTCGACTGTCACGCCGGCGCAGACCCACACGTCCTCGGGCGTGTCGCTAAACACCGGCGCCGGGGCCAGCGCGACGATCGCCGTGCGCGACGTCACGACGCCGCACTCGTTTCGAAGCGTCACGTCGTAGTCGCCCGCGGCGGCTGCCTCCAAGGGCGACAGGTCCAGCGTGTCGCCGGTGGCGCCGCTGATGTCGACGCCATTGCGCCGCCATTGATATGTGACATCATCATCGCGCGCCGCGGCACTGAGAACGGCGCGTTTTCCGGCGCATTCGAGAATGTCCTGCGGCTGTGTGGCGAAACGTGGCGGCCCGTCGCCGATCTCGACTTCGAGTTCCGGCGACAGCGCCTCTCCGCAGGCGTTCGCGATCCGCAGCGCGTACTTGCCACGATCCGCGCTCGAGACTTCCTCGACGATGTACTCCGACTCCGCGCCGACGATGGCGCCGTCGCGCCGCCATTCATACCGCAGGTCAGAGCCGATTGCCGGCGCGATCAACTTCATCGTTTCGCCGCGGCACGCCCCGCCGATCCGTTGAATCGGTCCGGTTAGTTGCGGCACAACGCCGACCGAGACCGGAATTGGGTCCGACATCAGCGCGCACCCGCCGCTGCGAATGGTCACTTCATACATGCCGCTGTCGGCCGGGGACGGATCGGCGATTCGCAGCGTGTCGGACGCCTCGCTCAGCAGGACGCCGTCGCGCCGCCACTCATAGGAAAGCGCCTCATCGGATGTCGTCAGGCGCTGACGGAACACGAGCGACGACGTGTTGCGCGGCGCGATCGTCGGCAGAGGATTGCGCCACGCAGACGCGAACCCGCGCACGCTCGGGCCGAAACGGGTGCTGATCGGATGCGTCGAGCCGTAGTAATACGTGACGCTGTCGGATGACCAGCCGGCTCCGATGATGTAGTAGCGTCCGCTGATAATCGGCACGGCCAGCGGGCCGGAGGCGCGCCACGCGACGCCCGCGACCGACGAGTTCAAACTGGACTGGGCGCGCAGCGTGTAGTCGCCGTCCAGCGTCTCGGATTCGTACACATAATAGATGATCGCCGCGCCGACGGTTGTGTTCAGATAGCTTTCGATCCGCGTCAATATCGTGTCGCGGGTCGCGCGATAGTACACGCCGCGCAGCCGCGCGCCGCTGGCGCTGCTCGCGGCGGAGCCGATCGTGTCCACGCCTTCCGCGCCCGTCGCGCCCGAAACCGTCACGCTGAGCGTAATCTCATTTGGATCGCAGGCGTCGAACGGTTCGGGTTGCGTCACGATCGCCCTTACGCGCACCTGTGCCGCCTCGCTGGTCAGCGCGCCGTCGGCGTTGGATACGACGACCGTGTAGTCGCCTTGATCGCTCAGCGCGGCGGCCGCGATCGACAGCGTCGCCTGGGTCGCCCCCGCGATCGGCGCATCATCGCGCCGCCATTGAAACCCGGTGGCATTCACAGCGGTTACGCTGAGTTCCAGCAGGTCGCCGGCGCAGACCGTGGTATCCGCCGGGCCGGATTCGATCAACGGGAGTTCGGCCCTGGCGCTGGCCGCGCTCAGGACGCTGGACGCCGCCAGCAGGAAAACAATTCGAAACATGCCGGATCCTCCGATGCAGCGCAAAAGCGGCGCGACGAGCGCGCCCGTCGAGGCTTATCGGAGGATCGTTCAGAGGGGCCACAGCCTGCGGCGCCGGCGCAGCGCGCCGCGGCGCCCTCACGGGCGGCGACGCGCAATCACCGCCTTAGGGCTGCCCGCGGAAGATGTACACCGCCTGGTAGTCGTCGATCGTGTTCGCCGCGCCGTCGAGGCCGGTCGCGCCGACGCGAATGACGATTTCGTCGCGCGCGTTCAGCGCGCCGCTCAGGCTGGGGCGGTTCACCTCCGGGCGATCGATGATCGTGTTGACCCGATCAAACGGCGCCGCCGCCTTGGCGACCGGGAAGAGCGTGTCGATGTCGGCCCCCAGCGTCTGGTCCGCGATGTCGAGCATCGGCAACAACTCATCGCCGTTCCAGAACAGCAGTCCCGGCTCGCCCGTGTCGCGCGTGTAGCGCAGCACGGCGCGGCCGTTGTTGTTGATCGCGGCCCCGAAGTTGTCCCACGTGATCGTGACGCCCGCCAGCGCGTTGGGCAGGGACGCCGAGAGCCGCTCCACCGTCGAGCCATCCGCCAGGTACGGCTCCGCCCCGGCGAGAATCACCGTCTGGCTCTTGTCGTTCACGCCGGTGAGCAGATCGCTGGCGGCGGCGGACGCGTTTCCGCGCAGTTCGACCCAGTTGGCCCCATTCCAGAGCAATACCGCGTCGCGCGTCGCGCCGGCGCTGGTAAGCGTCGTATCAATCGCGATCCGTAGATTCGCCCCGATCGCGATCGCGTCGAACTGCGTGCCGGCGGCTCCGACATCCGTCCCGAGCGGCAAGCCCGGCCGCAGTCGGTTGGTCCCGTTGTCGATGACGCGATACAGCTTGTCGCCGCGCGCGAGATACACGCCGCGATCACCGACGCCGCCACTGTATGTCGCCTGGAACATCACATCGCCGATTTCGTTGCCCGTCGTCAGCAGGCCGAAGGTCGTGAAGCGCGCCGCGGCGACCTGCGTCGGGACTTCGCCGTTCGTGCTGAAGCGCTGTGACGCGATAACGTTGTTGTCGCCGTCATTGTTGAATAGGCCGACATTGCGGAGCACGAACTGCCCGTTGCTGTCGAAGAAGCTGAAGCGGTTGGAGTAGAACACGTCGCCGGTGTCGCTGATCCCGGGATGGAAGAACTCGCACAAAAAGTCTTCGACATCGGCCCCGACCAGCGTCGCCAGTGTGTCGCAGTCGGTGACGAGCTCGAGCGCGTCAGCCGCCGCGTCGTACAGGAACAGGCCGTTCGGCAGAGGCGACCCGCTGATGTGCGTCACGAAGATCAACTGGCCGTTCGGCCCCCAGACCACGCCCGGCGCGGTCGCGTCCCAGCCGAGGCTGAAACCGCCGAAGTAATCGTCTTCGCTGCGGCCGGGCACGCCGCCGCGTTCGTCCTGGTCAGTCGTCGTCATCACGAGTTTCAGCGCCGCGCCGTCGTGGACAAACAGGGCGTAGCGGAATGCGCCGGTTCCGGTCTGGTATCCGCCCCAGAATGCGACGCGCCCGTCGTTGTCGATGATCGGATTGGTGAAGTCGGTAAAGCTGCCGCCCGGCACATCCGGCACATCCCCGCCGGTCTCGGCCAGCATGCTCGCGACCAGCGCCTTGGGCTGCGGCGCAATCGCGGACGGCGGCTGATTGCCGGGGTCGAGGTCTTCGATGCCGCCGGTGCTGGTGGCGCCGCCCCCGCCGTTTCCGCCGCCGTTTCCGCCGCCACCGTTGCCCCCACCGCCGCCATTTCCGCCACCGCCGTTGTTCCCGCCGTTACCGGGGATTGGGTCGATATCGTCGGGATCGGCGATGACCACGCGAATCTCGACCTCGATCGGCTCGCGCAGGCGCAGCAGTTCCGGGAATGATACGTACAGCAACTGGCCGAGTGGATCATTCAACTCGGGCTGGCCGAGCACGAAGTACGCGAGCAGCGCGATATTTTCCGCGACGCTCTTTCCGGCGCGCGTATGCTGCAGTTCGCTGAGCGTCTGCGTCGGGTCGGCTTCGATCGCGAAGCGCCAGGCGCCGGTTTGGGCGGATGTGCCGACAAACCGGAATCCGACGCCGCCACCCATCACGCCGGGCGCGACTTCGAGCGAACGGTCGCTCGACGCCTTTTGCGCGCCGGGATTGGCGCTGAGCACCATGCCGCTGGGGGCGGAAATGCGTGTGAGCCCGAGCGTGGCGCCGGTGATCGGCTGCGCGGAGATTTCCAGGCCCTGGTCGCCGGGCACGCGGACTTCGTACAGATTCGCCTTGCCGAAGCTGAATGAACCGGTCGTCAGGCCGGCTTCGATGACCTGCGCCTCGTCGTCGATCTGAACCGGAACGAGATCAGGCGCCGGGCAGCCGCCCAATGACGCCAAGATCAGCGTCACGCCCGCAAAGATTGTGCCACTACGTCGCTGAAACATGTTGGATGCCCCCGCAGAAATCCAGATCGGCTTAATGTCAGTGTAGCCGTCGCCAATCGCCGCTGGCAACGCGCAAACGCGTGTGGGCCCGTCTGCGACCCTGATTCAGGCGTTATCGGCGCCTTGCCGGCGGCGCGAGCCGCCCTGACCGTTCGGCGGTAGAATCTGATTGGCATCTCGGCACGGGCGCGCGGCTCGGCGGCTACCCGGACCCGAGCGAGGACCACCACTTGCCTACTTCACACGCCTCGGAAGCGCACACGCCCGCGACCGGCTTCCCGAAATCGACCCCGATCTCCGCCGCATCCGACGTTGAATTGCCGCGCGACTTCCTCGCGCGGTTTCGCACGCGCGAACAGGCGACCCATTATCGCGATCGCTATCGCACCGGTCGGCGCGGCAAGATTGACGCGAAAGAGCGGGCCGTGATGCGGGCGCTGATCTCGCCGCTGGGCCCGCTGTCGGTCGCGCTCGACATTCCCTCGGGCACGGGGCGACTATCGTCCCTGCTGATGGAGTTTGCGGACACGACGATTCTCGCGGACGCGTCGCCGATCATGCTGGAACTGGCCCGCGAAGAACTCGGCGCGGAGCGCGTCGCGTTCCTGCAGACCGACGCCGAGCAGATTGGCCTGGCTGACGCTAGCGCCGATCTGGTCTTTTGCCACCGACTGCTGCACCATCTGCACGATGTCCGCCTGCGGGCGCGCATCTTCGGCGAACTGGCCCGCGTTTCGCGGCGGTATGTGCTGCTGACCTATTTCACACCCGGGTTTCGCGATCGGTTTCGCTGGTGGATCGGCCGCGCAGGCGGTCGCGCGCGGGCCGACACCCGCCCGGTGCTGAAGCGCGGCTTCCTGCGCGAATGCGCCGCGGCCGGGCTGCGCCCGATCGCCCAACGCGCGATTCGCCGTTTCCCGCTCGCGGCGGAGTTCATTTTGTTTGAGAAGGTCACGGCCTGACGAACGCGCGGTGACGCCGATCTGCGGCTGGAATGCGGCTGAACCGGTCCGCGGCGGCGCCGCGTCGCGATGCGCGTCTTTCGGCTTCAGCGCTGGATGGCGCCGCCCAATCATGGCAAAATTCGCCCGCCGACAGTAGTCTTACCCCCGTTTGGCGGTCATTTCGAACCGGGGAACGCCTTGGACGTACGATCAGCGTCGCCGTCGGCATTTCAGGACTGGCTGGTCGCCGGTCGGGATCGCGTCAATGCGCTGTTATCAGGACATTTGAACACGTTGAAATCACCCGACGCCGGCGACGATCGGGTGTTGCAGGTCGTACGATACGCCTGCGGTGACGGCGGCAAGCGGCTGCGGCCGATGCTGACGCTGGAGTGCTGCCGCGTGTGTTGCGGCGACGCGGCCCCGGCGGAGTCCGCCGCGATCGCGGTGGAGTGTGTGCACACGTTTTCGCTGGTGCATGACGACCTGCCGGAAATGGACAACGACGACCTGCGCCGCGGACGCCCGACCGCCCATCGCCAGTTTGATCCGGCGTCGGCGTTGCTGGCGGGCGATTGGCTGCTGGCGCACGCGATGGACGTGGCCCTTTGCGGCGCGGCGCCGGCGGATGCGGTGCGGATCGGGCGGACGCTCGCGCAGGCCACGCAGGCGATGGTGCACGGGCAGTCGGCCGACATGCTTGGCGAAAAGGCGCCGGCCAACGCCGAACTCGTGGCCGCGATTCATCGCGACAAGACCGCCCGCCTGATGGAGGCCGCGTGCGTGATGGGCGCGATCGCCGGCGGGGCGGATGACGACGTCCAAACCGCGCTTGGAGCGTATGGCCTGGCGCTCGGGCAGGCGTTCCAGATCGTCGACGATCTGCTGGACGTGACGGCCTCGGCGGAAGAACTTGGCAAACGGGCCGGCAAGGACGCGGCCGTGAAGAAACAAACGTACCCGGCCGTGTTCGGCGTGGAGCGCAGCCGGGTCGAGGCGAAGCGGTGTGTGGAGCGCGCCCTTGCCGCGCTGGCCCCGTTCGGCGCCGAGGCGGCGCGGCTTCGATCGCTGGCGGAATATGTGCTGACGCGGTCGCGTTAGGGCGCGGTCGTGTGAGTGGCGGCGCACCGCTTCGACGCGATGGCATCGAGCGGGTTCGTACCGGGGCGTGTGCTTGAGCGTTGTGATTCCCGCGCGGGCGGGAATCCACAGAGACGGGCGTATCTGCGGCCTTTCGTGTGCGTGGACCCCCGCCTGCGCGGGGGTGGCGGCAAAGTGCGGACGCGTTTGACCTTGGGTTGCCTTTGGATTGTTGACTTTGCGGTGTTGACCCGGGGTTGATTGAATGAACAGACGGGCGAGACGCCCGTACCACCCGGCGGCAGTTCGACCGGGCTTAGGGAGTGTGGCGGATGAGTCTTTTGGACAGAATCAACTCGCCGGCGGACCTCAAGCGGCTGTCCCCGGATGAGCTTCAGACGCTCGCGCAGGACATTCGCGCGCGCATCATCGAGGTCGTGTGCGCGAACGGCGGGCACCTCGCCAGCAATCTCGGCGTCACCGAGCTCACGCTCGCGCTGCACAAGGTATTCGACTTCTCGCACGATCGCCTGCTGTGGGATGTGGGCCACCAATGCTATGTGCACAAGCTGATCACCGGGCGCAACGCGGACTTTGACACGTTGCGGCAGGGCGGCGGGGTCAGCGGATTCCCGAGCCGCAAGGAGAGTCCTTACGACCTGTTCGATGTCGGTCACGCCGGGACGGCGATCGCGACGGCCGTCGGCATGGCGCGCGGCGATCAGGCGCTGGGGCGTGACAATCGCGTTGTGGCGCTGGTGGGCGACGCGAGCATCGTCAACGGCGTGGCGTTCGAAGGGCTGAACCAGGCCGGCACGCTGCGGCGTCAGTTTCTGGTGGTGCTGAATGACAACTCGATGGGCATCGCGCGGACGCAGGGCGGCTTCGCGTCGCACTTGGCCCGCTTCCGCGTCAGCAGCCTGTACGAAGAAGTGAAGCAAAAGGTCAAGCGCCATCTGCCGAATGTGCCGCTGGTTGGCAAAGGCATGTTCGACATGCTCGATCACCTGAAGGAAGGCTTCAAAGCGACGGTGTCGCCGCACCAGATTTTCGAACAGCTCGGCTTCCTGTATGTCGGCCCGGTGGATGGACACGATCTGCCGCATCTGATCGAGATGATCGACGCCTTGAGCGATGTTGACCATCCGGTGCTGCTGCATGTGCATACGGAGAAGGGGCGCGGCTGCGACTGGGCGATCAAAGACCCATGCACGTTCCACAGCCCCGGCAAGCTGAAGGTCGAAGGCGACGATGTCACCGTCATCAAGGCCGGGCGAAAAAGCTGGACATCCGCCTTTGCCGACGCGGCGATCGAGATTATGAACGAGAATCCGCTCGTGCATACGCTGACCGCGGCGATGCCGGACGGCACCGGTCTTGCGAAAGTCGCCAAGGCTCATCCCGATCGCGTTTGGGATTGCGGCATCGCCGAAAGCTGCACGGTCGATATCGCCGCCGGCATGTGCAAAGCCGGGCTGCGCCCGATCGCCGCGATTTACTCGACGTTCCTGCAGCGCGCGTTTGATCAGGTGTTTCAGGAAGTCGTTCTGCAGGAACTGCCGGTCGTGTTCTGCGTGGATCGCGCCGGCGTTGTCGGCGGCGACGGCGCCGTGCACCACGGCTACATGGACATCGCGTACCTGCGGCCGTTGCAGAACATCGTGCTGATGGCGCCGGCGGATGAGCGCGACCTCGACGCGGCGATGCGGTTCGCCCTGACGCTGAACGGGCCGAGCGCGATTCGCTACCCGCGCGATAACACGCCCGAGCCGATCGGCGCCGCCGTCCCGTTTGCACTCGGCCGGGCGCGACAACTCACCGACGGCCCGGACGCCACGGTGTTCGCGTATGGCGGGTCGGTTCCGTTCGCGCTCGAGGCCGCGAAGATTCTGGCGCAGGAAGATACCTACGTCAGCGTGTTTGACGCCCGCTTCGCGAAGCCGGTGGATGTTGACGCGATCCGCGCCGCAATCGAACGCGGCGGCCCGGTGCTGACGGTCGAAGATCATTCCATCGCCGGCGGCTTTGGCTCGGCCGTGATGGAGGCGGCAAACGCGGCGGGTTTGTCGACCGACAGCGTGATTCGGCTCGGTCTGGCGGAAAACTTCTTCTATCCGCATGGCTCACGCGCCGGGCAATTGGCCGAGGCGGGCATCGACGCGGCCGGCATCGCGCAGGCGACGCGGCGGGCGCTGGGCCCGCGCGAAAGCGGCGCGCGGCGTGAGGTGAAGCTGGCCCGCTCATAGCGGAGAATCGCGTGTTTGAAGTCAGCGTGACCGAGTGGTTTTCCGCCGCGCACCAACTACGCCTTCCCGACGGTTCGCTGGAGCCGCTGCATGGCCACAACTGGCGCGTGACGGTGACCTGCGCGGGGCCGGCGCTCGATGAAATGGGCGTGCTGCTCGACTTCACGCGCTTGAAGCCGCGCGTCACGGAGATTCTCGCCAAACTGCACGACCGGCATCTCAATGAACTGCCGGCTTTCGCGCAGCGCAATCCTTCGGCGGAGAATGTCGCGGTCGTGATCGCGGAGGCGCTTTGCGCCGGTTATCCGGGGCGCGCGTTCGTCCGCTGCGTCGAAGTGGAGGAGAGTCCGGGGTGCGTGGCCCGGTATCTCACGCCACCCGAACGCGGCGCATAGCGCGCGGATGGAGCCCGCTCCACCTGGCTTCGCTGCGCGCAGCGGCCGCCTGCCGCCTGCCGCCTGCCGAGCAGCTATACTCCGTTTCGATCTGAGTCTTCGTTCCCCGAGAGGAGGCGCGTGTGCCGGCCGGCGACCTGCAGACCTTTGTCAGTCAACTTGAACAGCGCGGCTGGCTGAAGCGGATTCGCGCCGAGGTCGACCCGATCCTCGAAATCACGGAGATCACTGACCGCGTGACGAAGTCCGGCGGCCCCGCGCTGCTGTTTGAAAAGGTGCGCGGACATGAGTGGCCGTTGTTGATCAACACGTTTGGCACGCGCGAGCGCATGTGCCTCGCGCTCGAGGCGGAGAGCCTCGACGCCGTGGCGACCCGGGTCAAAGCCCTGATCAAGCCGGAAATCCCCACTACGCTGCTGCAGAAGCTCAAAAAGCTGCCGGAGCTCGCGCAGCTCGGCAGCCTGCCGCCGAGAGTCGTCAAGCGCGGCATCTGCCAGGAAGTGGTCAAGACGACCGATGCGGATGTCACGCGGCTGCCCGCGATTCGCTGCTGGCCGCATGACGGCGATGTCGCCCGGCTCGTCGCCGACGAAGCCCAGGCGCGACTGAAGCAGGAAGCGTGGTTCGACGCGACCGCGCGCCACGGGGCCTATGCGCCGACGCAACAGACCGCGCCCGGCCGCTATATCACGCTCGGCGGCGTCTACACGAAAGACCCCGACAGCGGCGACCGCAACATCGGGATGTACCGCGTACAGATTTTCGGCCCGAAGTTGTGCGCGATGCATTGGCACATGCACCACGACGGCGCGCGCCATTTTCGCAAGTATCGCGAGCGCGGCGAACGCATGCCGATCGCGGTCGTGCTCGGCGGCCCGGCGATCATGCCGTACGCCGCGACCTGCCCGCTGCCCCCGGATATTGATGAGTGCCTGTTCGCGGGATTTCTCAATCGCGGCGCGATCGAACTCGTGCCGTGCGTGTCGCAGCCGCGGATCGATGTGCCGACGACCGCCGAGTTCGTGATCGAGGGCTACCTCGATCCCGCCGAGCCCCCGATTATTGAAGGCCCGTTCGGCGACCACACCGGCTTTTATTCGCTGGCGGACTATTACCCGCGCCTGCATGTCACCGCGCTCACGCATCGCCGGAATCCGATCTACCCGACCACGGTGGTCGGCAAGCCGCCGCAGGAAGACTTCTGGCTGGGGAAGGCGACCGAGCGCATTTTCCTGCCGCTGTTGCAGATGCTGATTCCGGACATCATCGACTACAACCTGCCGATGTTCGGCTGCTTTCACAATTGCGCGTTCGTCAAGATTCGCAAGGAGTATCCGTATCAGGCGCGGCGCGTGATGAGCGCGATCTGGGGCGCCGGCCAGATGGCGTTTACCAAGATCATCGTCGTTGTGGATGACCATGTGGATGTGCACGATGAGCAGGCGGTCTGGTTCCATGTCTGCGCCAACATCGATCCGCAGCGCGACATCGCCATCACGCAGGGCCCGCTCGACATCCTCGACCACGCGACGCCGGTGATGGGCGCCGGCGGTAAAATCGGCATCGACGCGACCCGCAAGATTCCCGGCGAGGGCCAGATTCGCCGCTGGCCGGACGAGATCGAAATGTCGGCGGAGATCAAGGAGCGAGTTTCGCGTCGGTGGGCGGAGTACGGGCTATAGTCGTAGGATCGCAGCCCGCGCGGGAATGACAAGCGTGGGCCGCGGACGCCGCGGAAGCGTTCAGCGGCGACACGCCGATCGTGATCGCCACGTGTCGGCCGTGAGAACAACTGATGCGAGGTGCTTCGTGAAGGATGCCCTGATGGCGCTTCAAACAGACTTGCCTCACGATCTTTCCGCCGGCGGGCTGATCCGCGAGTATATGTCACTGGTACGCGATCTGAGCCTGCAGAAGGAACCCCAGGCGCTGATCGAGGCCTATCGCACCCGCGCGCAGTTCGTCGTCCAGACCGACCGCGTCGTGTCGCTCAGCCGGCGGGGTATGGCGGCCGGGAGCGCCCGCATCACGCGATCCACGACATGGGAACAGGCGATCAATCCATGGGACGCGCCGCATCAGTTGCCGGTGGTGGATTCCGGTTTGTTTCTGCGGCTGCTCGAAGCGGGGCGCGCGGTGAAGATCGACGCGCTCGAGGTCGATCGCGACGACCCGGCCGCGCCGTATGTCGCCGGCATGGGGGCCCTGGCGGCGGCGCCGATTTTTCACGAAGGCGAGCCGCTTTACATGGTCATGATGATGCGCGAGGCGCGGCCATTTGAACTGGGAGAGGTCGCGACGATGGTGCTCACGGCCAATCTCATCGGCCGCGCGACCGAGCACATGGTGCAGGCCGGGGAGATCCGGCGCCTGAACACCGCGCTCGAGCGCGAATTCCGCCATATCGGCGAGATTCAGCGCGGCCTGCTGCCGGCGACGCTGCCGGACATCCCCGGCGTCACGATCGCCACGCATTATGAAACCAGCACACAGGCGGGTGGCGACTACTATGACTTCTTCGATCTCGGCGACGATCGCTGGGGGATTCTGATCGCGGACGTCAGCGGACACGGCGCTTCGGCCGCCGTCGAGATGGCCCGCGCGCACGCGTTGCTGCACGCCGAGATCGACGGTCGCTGCGACGTGCGCTCACATCCGGCGCTGACGCTACAACAACTGAACCGCGCGCTGCATCTCACGATGCGACCCGGCGCCTTCATCACCGCGTTCTTCGCCCATTATCACACAAGAACGCGCAAGCTCATTTTTGCGAACGCGGGACACAATGCGCCGCGGCGGATGCGGAAGGGGGCCACCCACAGCGAGGCCCTGCCGCTGACGGACGGCATGCCGCTGGCGATTGTCGACGAACTGGAAATCGATCAGAAGGAAATCACGCTGGATGCGGGCGATCGCCTGCTCCTGTACACCGACGGGATTACCGAGACGTTCGATCAGCGGGCCGAAATGTTCGGCGTCGAGGGGCTGGACGCCGCGATGCGGAAGTGCGGCGGATCGGCGCAATGCATGGTCGACAAGATCATCGCCGACGTCCGCGCGTTCGGCTTCGGTCCGCCGGCCGACGATCGCACACTGGTGGCCCTCGCCTTTCAGTAGCGCCGGGGCAATGCCCGGATGCGGCGGTTCCGCGTATAATCCCGCGTTGCCGGCGTGAGCCGCGCCGGGTGGAAGAATGTGACATGGCCGGTCGCCCGCAAACATGCCCAATCCCCGATTTGATCGAATCCTTCGCGCGCGGCGAAGCGCCGCCCGAGCGCCGCGCTGAGATCGAGCAGGCGCTCGAGCGCAACGCGGGGTGCCGCGAGCTGTTCCGCCAGCTCACCGAGGGCAAGTACCCGCAACTCCCCAACTACACGATCATTGACCAGATCGGCAAAGGCGGCTTCGGCGTCGTCTACAAGGCGATTCATCACGAAAAGGAGCGGGCGGAAGCGCTGAAGGTGCTGTTCGGCGGCGCCCGCGGGCTGGCGACGTACTTCGAGAACGAAGTCCACCTGATCGCCAAGCTGCGCCATCCGAACATCGCCACGCTGTTTGACGCCCAGCTCACCAACCCGCCGCTGTATTACACGATGGAATTCGTCGCCGGTGAGCGACTGAACGACCATATTCGCAGTCATGATGTCCCGCTCGCGCGGCGCATCGCGATCATTCGCACCGTGGCGCTCGCGATGAGCTACGCCCATGAGCAGGGCGTGGTGCACCGCGACCTCAAGCCGCAGAACATCCTGATCGATGACCGTGGCGAGCCGCATATTGTCGACTTCGGTATCGCCATGCGCCTCGACCCCGCGGCCGTGGTCGAGCGGGTTCCCGGCGGACCGCGCGAGGGACCGGTCGGCACGGTCGGCTACATCGCCCCGGAGCAGGCCACGGGCAAGTCGATTGATGCGCGGGCCGATGTGTACGCCCTTGGCGCGCTGCTATTTCATTGTGTGACGGGCGAGCCGGCCCGGTTTGCCCGCGATCCGAAGCGCGTGCTTCAGCTCCTTCGCGAACGTCGCGTGACGCAACCGGACGACCTCGCCGCGATTATCGCGCGCAGTGTCGAGAACAAGCCGGAAGATCGTTACCAGACCTGTCGTGAGTTCGCCGACGACCTGGACCGCTTCGTGCAGGGGTATCCGGTGGTCGCGCGCGGCGCACAATCGGTGGGCTACCGCGTCAGTCGCGGGGCTTCGTTCGCGTTGCGTAATCATCCGACATCCGTCTATGTCGCCGTGCTGGCGTTTGTGATTGTCGGGCTGACCTATCTGGCCTGGATGCTGAACGCGGAGGTGTATTCCGGTTTCGACGCGCCGGGGCCGACCTATCTGGTCGCATACGATGACAAAACGCGCGAGCAGATGATTGAGGGCGCATGGGACGATCAGCTGCCCGAGGCGGTCGAGCCGTGGCCGTTCAACAAACGGCGACGGGCCCTTTTCGGCCTGGTCTTGAAACGCATGGCCGCCGTTCGCCCGAAGGCGGTCGCATTGGACTTTTTCATGCCGGACCCGCAGCCGGAGTATGACCCGATCCTGCTCGACGGCATTCGCGCGTTGCAGGAGCGCGTGGACAATCAGCTTCCGACTCCGGTGGTGGTGGGGGCGAACGAGCTTGATCTCAACGCGGATCCGAAGGTTGACCCCGGCATTCTGGCGGTCGCGCACGGGTTCGGCCTGTTGGTGGGGGCAGACCCGTCCGGCGCTGAGAAAGGCTTGCGCGTCGCGCATGTGTTGCAGCGCGGGGTGAACGAGACGGTGCCGGGTCTGGCGCTGGCGACTTATGCCGCCGGCCGGCAGCCGGACGCCGACGCGGAATTCTCATTGCAGGAGTTCCCGTCGCCGCGGGTGCAAATCCGGTTTCGTCGTCACGAACAGCGCGAAGGGGAGCGGCGCTTCCTGGAAACCAAGCCCATCGTTCGGCTGGAGGATGTGTACGTGGCGCCCGAAGCGGTACACGGGCCCTCCGGGCTGCTGAGGCTGTTCATGGCGGGTGAGGCGAGCGCCGCCAAGCTGGAGAAAGGCGACCGGGTGGGCTTCAGCAAGCTGCCGATCACCCGTCCCGCTGATATGGATGCGCGCATTGTTTCGATGGCGGATGTGCTGAACGATGAGCAGGCGGTGCGGCGGCTGAAAGCCGCATACGTCGTCATGGGCGAGACCACGTTCGACAGTGTTGATCGACATGTGCTTCCCAGCGGCGAACCGCTGTACGGGTGCGAGGTCCATCTGCGCGCGATCGACGCGCTCGTCAACGGCGCTGCCGACACGGATTACGATCGGGCGGGGTTGATGTGGCGCACGATGCTGTGGGTGGGGGCCGGTTGGGTGCTGGTGTTCGCGTCGTCGCGCCGCTCCTACCGGCGCGTGCGACTGGCCTACGCCGTGCTTTCTGCGACCGCGATCGGCGGCGTGCTGTTGGTGTCATACGCATCGTTGCGCCTGGTGACGCAATGGCAGTTTGAACTCGCGTTGGCGATCGGCGCGTTGATGGTGTCGGCGAGCCTGGTGTACATGGTTCGCATTACGCGCGACAACCAGCTGCTGATGGCGCCCGCCTCCTCGCTCCGATCCCACGACGACGTCACCCTGCCCAGCACAATTCTCGCTGAAACGCAGTAGCGCGCGGAACCGGCCGCCATTGTTGTAAGCTGGCGCTTGTTCTTGTGAGAAAAACCGGCGGGCAAAATCGTCAGTCGAACCCGAACGAGATTCGCTTCGGGAACGGGCTGACGCATTTGCCCGCGCTTCATTCCCCGTCGCGATGTTTGGTCGTTTCGGCGGTCGAACCGGGCCCGTTAGAGCGGCGCTCCGGATGACCACGCCAGCAATGTCGCCATTAGCGACAAGCTGACGACCCACAGTGAGGCGGCAATCAAGTTGCCGAGTCGGTGTTCCCGGCGCGTATACGCCGGGTCGAATGGGATTCGGGACATCGCTTAGGCTTCGACGCCCAAGGTCACCCAGAAGATGTGACCCATCAGATTAAGGATGTCCAGAATAAAGGCAGCCGCGCTTGCATAGAGCATGTCGCACCTTCCGCTTCTTTCCAAAATCCGACCCAAAATTTCAACTGACCTATAGCTTGGGTCGGCTACTCTTCTATAAAGCTTAACCCAAACGGCGCAAGAATCCACCCGGAACGCCCGAATTTTTTGCTTGCAGACGGCAGGCCGTCGGCATTTGAGCGGACCGCGAATAATCCGCGGACCTGACAGAATCCAATTCCGATCAGGCCATGGCTCATCAGAACCACTTGAGCGGGCCAGGACGCCATCTGCGAATGTAAGTTGCTTGTTCACAGTAATTTGCGTATTTTGACGCCCGGCGGGATTGGGAAGAACGGACGAGGATCGCAATGTTCGGACGCTGGTTCAACGCGGGATTGCGAGCAGCCGAGCGGGCGCACGCCGAGGGGCGTCTCGATCAAGCGTATGAACGTCTGATAACGCTGGAGATTAATTCACCCGGCGCGCTGGAATTGCGCGAGCAGATCGCGCGGGGGTTGCTGGCGCGGGCCCGCCTCGGCCATCGCGCGGGTCTGCACGCCGACGCCCTGGCCGATATTGAACGCGCGGCGCGCCTCGGCCCGTTAGACGCGGACGCGGTTGAACTGCGGCGTCAGGCGCAGCGCGGCCTGGAGCAGAAGCGCGACGGCGCCGGCGCGGCGGATCGCGCCGCTCAGCGTTTGCGCGAGGGGCGCCTCGACTCCGCCCGTGAGGCGGCGTGTCAGCTTGACGACACGCTTCAGCGGCGCACATTGCTGGATGCGATTGACGGCGCCCAGCGGAAAGCGGACCGCGCGATGGAACAGGCGCGGGCCGCGCTGAGAAGCGGCGACATCGCCACCGCGGCGCGCGTCTGGTCGGATGCGCATCGTCGCCCGTCAGACGGCGGGCCCGATCCGCTCGGGCGCGAGATCGCGGCGGCGTTGGCCGAACGGATCTACCAACACTACGAAGCCGGCGCGCTCGATCACGCCGCGCGCGACGCCGAACTCGTGACGCTGCTGCCGGCACACGATCCGCAGTTGGCCGAATGTCGGGCCCTGACGGCTGACCTGCGTCATGCGGGCGCCTTGCTGGCGGGTGGCGACTACGCGGATCTCCGTGAGACGCTGCTGCGGCTGAAAGCCAGGCGTGACGCGAAGTGGCTAACGCAATGCCTGGGCGCGCTGACACAGATCGTGACCGGTCGCGACGGCCTGCTCGCGTCGCCGCTCGGGCGATTGGCCAATGTCGCCGCCGCCCCGGGCGCGAATCGAGAAGCGGCGGCGTCGGCGCACTTCGCGCATGACAGCCACGCCGATCACCCGCTTCCGCCGACGGTGCTGCTGGTTGACGGCGCCGCCAGCGCGCTCTTGCTTGACAAGTCGACGGTGCGCATCGGCCGGGCGGGATCGGGGCACGCGCTCGATGTCGCGATACCCGGTGACATCAGCTCGCGCCACGCGGACATCGAATGCGATGGCGATGATTTCTTCCTGATCGCGCACGGGCCGACCAGGGTTAATCGGCAGCCGGTGCGGCGCGTGCTGCTGCGCGACGGCGATCGCATTCAACTTGGAGCGCGGACCAAACTGCGCTTTCTGCGACCCACATCCCGCAGCCAGTCCGCCGTGCTGCGGTTGTCGAACGGCATGCGTCTGGCGCACGATGTGAGCATGATTGTGCTGTTTCGCGACACGCTGATGATTGGCCGTAGCCAGAGCTGCCACATTCAGACCCGCGACGCGAAGTCGCGCGTAACCGTGTTTGAGCGCGGCGGCGGACTGTGGGCGCGGCTCGCCGATGAGCGCGGCCGTCCGGTCGGCGCGCCGCGGGCGCTGGCCAGCGGCGCCGCGACGGACTTTGAGGATGTGCGCATCGCGATGACCGCAATGCCGAAGTTGATGGGATAAGAGGAAGTGCCCCGCGCACCGCGCGGTTCGGGAGGCGGCTGATGGCGTACACATTCAAATATGGCGACCGGCCAATCGAAGGCGTCACGGTCCAGCGCGCGGTAGGCCGCGGCGGATTCGGCGAGGTTTATTTCGCCGTCACCGACTCGGGCAAGCAGCTGGCGCTGAAGTACCTGCGCGACAACCCCGAGGTTGAGCTGCGCGGCATTTCGCACGTGATGAACCTGAAAAGTCCCTACCTGGTGACGGTCTACGACGTTCGCCGGAATGAGGAGCAGGAACCGTTCGTGCTGATGGAGTACGTGACGGGGCCCTCGCTGCGCGACCTGATGATCGCCGAACCCAACGGGCTCGGCGCTCAGAAAGCGGCGTTTTTCCTGGTCGGCATCGCCAAGGGACTGAGCTACCTGCACGAGCGCGGCGTGGTCCATCGCGATCTCAAGCCGGGCAATATTTTCTACGACGACGGTTATGTGAAAATCGGCGACTATGGCCTCAGCAAGCACATGGCGGTGAGCCGGCACAGCGGTCAGACGGTCAGCGTCGGCACGGTGCACTACATGGCGCCGGAAATCGGGTCCGGCGTCTATTCCAAAGCGATCGACATCTACGCGCTCGGTGTGATCCTGTTCGAGATGCTCACCGGTCGCCTGCCGTTTACCGGGTCGAGCATGGCGGAAATCCTGATGCGCCATGTGCGCGATAATCCGGATGTGGCCGGCATTCCGGAGCCTTACGCGTCGGTGATTGAAAAGGCGTTGCGCAAGAACCCCGAAGAGCGGTTTGCGGACGTGAATGAGATGGTCGACGCGCTGGCCGATGTCACAACCGAACTCGGCGAGTTTGACGCGTCCGCGTTGTCGGCGACGCCCCGCGCCGCCGCCGACGATCCGATGCGCACGCGCACCTCGCCGCGGCCCGACTACGACCTCGACGCGCGCCGCCCGGCGCCGACGGGCGACGATCTCCCCTCGATCCCGCTATTGCCCGGCGAGCGCCAGCCGGGGTTGTGGGAGCGTATTCGCACGCGGGGACGCGGCGCCAGGAGCGCCCAGGCCGTGCGCGGCCCGAGGCCCATCGCGCGCCCGCGGGAGCGCTGGCCGCAGGTCCTTGCCGCGGCAATGGTCGTGTGTGCCGGATCGGCGCTGGCGACGATTATTGACGACGGGCGCGAGCCGTCGGTGCGTTTCTTCGCCTACACGCTCGGCACAGGCGCGGCGGCGTTCGGCGTGTTGATCGCGCAGTTCAAGCTGCGCCAGCGGATGCTGACGCAAAGCGGCTTGATCGATCACGTGCTTTTCGGCGGCGCCGGGCTCGCGATGATGGCGTTTCCCATGATAATTCTCTCTGAGGAGGGCGCCCACTCGGCGGTGCGTACGCTCGTCGCGGTCGGCGCGGCGCTTGCGCTATGTGACTGGCCGACGCGCATCAAGCAGGGGCGTCGCGGCGGGGTTGACGGATCGGCCGCTTTCGTTTCCGGCCTGGTCGCATTTATTGCTGCGCTGTTTATTGATGCGCACGCCCTCGGGGCGGCGGCGCTGGGCGCCGCGCTGTCGGTCGCCGTGCAACTCGGCGCGGCGCTTTGGCCCGAACAGATATCCATGCCGCCCACGCCGATCCGGCCACCGCCGCCGCCACCGCAACCGCAGCGGAGCGACGCCGAGGCGGTGACGATCGCCAGTCGTGAGCGTGATGACGCGGGCGCGCCGGAAACGGCGCAGCGCGAGGCGGGCGCCGCTGCGCCGGTCGTCGATTTTGCCGAGCCTTCGTTCATCGTGCGCACGGCCAACGCCGGACTGTCCGGCCTGGGGAAGCTGCTGATCCTGGCGGGTTGCGCCTGGGCGATGACGTTCAACGTCAGCGAATCGCTGACCGGGCATTGGCGCCACTCGGACCGCGCCTATGAGCTTTCGCCCTCGCATTTTCAGATTGCGACTGACGGCCTGACGGACCGGCGTGTTGAGGCGCCGCGTTCGCTCGTGCTAGCGCCGATTCTGATTGGCGTGTTCTTTGTCACGATCGCCCGGCGACATGACGGCGCGGCTCACTTCCTGCGCGGCATGATCGCCTGCGGGTTGATCGCCGCCGCGGTGCTGGTCACGCTGGGGCCGGCCTCGGAAAGCGTGGGCGCGTTTCTGCGCTCAAAGGACTGGAACGAACTGCGCGAAACGCCCAATGGCGTCGCCAACATCGTTAATCTCGCGATTCTCCTCGCGGCGGGTTGGACGCTGCTCGCCTGGCCGAAACGCCGGTCGCGGCGACAGATTGTGATCTAGGCGAGTACGGCGCGCGTTTGTCCGCGGCGCCTGCGGCGCGTTATCCTCAAGAACGGGCTGGGCGCTTCCCACCCCTTGTCGTCTCTGGCCGAGGAACGCCGTGAGCGCGAGCGAAGCCGACTTATATCTCGTGGACGCTGTGCGGCGTGGGGATCCGGACGCCTGGCGTGAGGTGATTGCGCGGTACGAGGGGCGCCTGCTGAGCTTTTCGCGGCGGATGCTGGCGCAGAAGTCTGAAGCCGAGGACATCGTGCAGGAGACGTTCCTCGGCCTGCTGCGAAGCATGGACAATTACGACCGCAGCCGATCACTCGAAACGTACCTGTTCGCGATTGTCCGCAACAAACTCAGCGATCACTTCCGGCGCCAGAAGGGCCAGCGCCAAAGCCTGGAGTCGTTGAAGCTCGACGAGGGGCAAGGGGCCTGGACCGAACATGAGACGCCCAGCGGCCGGCTCGACCGGCAGGAGAACCTCGACGCGCAGCGCACGGCGTTGACCGACGCGTTGCGCGCCTATGTCGCGCAGTGCCAGGCCCAGCCGCGCTTCGATGAGCTCATTACCGTCGAAATGCTGGTGGTGCAGGGCTTGCGCAACAAGGAAGTCGCCGCCGACCTGGGCATTACCGAAACCGCGGTCGCGGGGGTGAAGTTCCGTGTGCTGGAGCGCTGGCGCAAGCTGCTGGCGGAGCGCGGACAGAACGTTGACTGGAGCGAGGCGGAACTGGCGCGCGACAGCGATGTCGGCCGGATCTGGCGCGAGGAAGGCGTGTCGTGCGCGAAGCGCTCGACATTGGGCCGTTATCTGCTCGGCACGCTCGGGCCGGAGTGGGAGGCGTATCTGGACTACCACATTCGCGTGGCCGACTGCGACCGCTGCGCCGCGAATCTGGAAGACCTCAGCCGCGAGGAGGAGCAGGACGCCGAAGCCGCCCGCGAGCGACAGGAGCGTTGGTTCGCGTCCAGCGTAGGATTTCTTTCGCGCGTGAATCCGCAGTGACCCGATCGGCCGGCGGCAAGTCGAAGTTTTTCGAAACGCCGATAGAATCCGCAGCGTGAGCGAATCACTCAAAAGCCTTCAGATCATCCACTACCCGGACCCGCGCCTGCGCCGCAAATGCGACCTGGTGACCGACTTCGGGCCGGAGATGGCCGCATTGGCGGCGCGCATGTTCGAACTGATGCGCGAGGCGAAGGGCGTCGGTCTCGCCGCGCCGCAGGTTGGCGTGCTGCTGCGCATGTTCGTGATGAACCACAGCGGTGAGCCGGGGGATGATCTCGTGTTGATCAACCCGCGCTTTGTCGAGCGCGACGGCTGGACCGAGGGAGAAGAGGGCTGCCTCTCGATCCCGGATGTCCGCGTGCAGGTGCGCCGCGCGGCGACCGTGCGCATGATCGCGCACAACCTGGCCGGCGAAGAGTTTGAGTACGAATCGCAGGACCTGATCGCCCGCATCTGGCAGCACGAAACCGACCACCTCAACGGCGTGTTGATTCTCGATCACATGCGCCCGACAGACCGCATCGCCACCAAAAAAACGCTCAAAGAACTCGAAGCCCGCTATCGGGGAGCGTAGAGCGCATGCGGCTCGCCTTTCTCGGCACAGGCGACTTCGGCGGGCCCGCGCTGCGAGCGATGTGCGCGGCCCCCGGAATCGATGTGATCGTCGCCATCAGTCAGCCGGATCGTCCCAGCGGGCGCGGTCAGGCGGTGCGGCCGACTCCGATTCATGCGGTCGCGGAGGAACTGGGCGTGCGGCATTTACAGACGGCGGATGTGAATGCCGCGCTGCCGCCGGACACGCTGCGCGACGTGGACCTGGCCGTGGTCGTCGCGTTTGGGCAGAAGATTGGCCCGGCCTTGCTCGCGGCGGTGTCGGGCGGGTTCATCAACATTCACGCGTCGCTCCTGCCGAAGTATCGTGGCGCCGCCCCGTTTCAGTGGGCCGTGATTCGCGGCGAGCGCGAAACAGGCGTGACGATTTTCAAACTGAACGAACGCTGGGACGCGGGGCCGATCTGGGGGCAGGCGCGGGTCGAGATTGGCGAGGTCGAAACCGCGTGCGAGTTGCACGATCGCCTGGCGCAGGTCGGCGCGCCGCTATTGCTCGAGACGCTAACGCGCTGGCGCGACGGTCGGCTGCAAGAGAGCGCACAGGACGCGTCATTGGCGTCAAACGCGCCGAAGCTGAAGAAAACAGATGGGTTTGTGGATTTCTCGCGGGACGCCTTCACCGTCGCCCGGCGGATCAATGGCATGTGGGATTGGCCGGGTGTTTCGGCGACGATGGCGCCGCGCACAGGGAAGCGCGAGTTGGTGCAGCTCGCGCGCGCCCAGGCGCTGGCTGGCGAGAACGAGGCCCCTCCCGGGATTCTCGGCGCGGACCTGACCGTCGCCTGTGGAACCGGCCGCGTGCGGATTCTGGAAGTCAAGCCGGCCGGCAAGCGGCTGATGGCGTTTGAAGAGTTTGCCCGCGGTCGGCGGCTCGCGCCGGGCGCCGCATTCATTTCCACGTGCGAATAATGGCGCCTGCAATGCCCGAATCAGCGACGCCGCGCGAATGGGCCTGTTCAGTGACGGCCAAGGCGCTGCGCGGCCGGGCGCTGGTGACGCGCGAATTCGACGCGCTGCGGCGGCGCGGGGCGGGGCGCGGCGCGTTTGATCAGCAGGGCGTTTCGATTGCGCTCGGGGCGCTGCGGCGCCTGCTCACCATCGATCACATTCTGGCGACGGTCGGCCGCTATGAGTCGGTCCGCGTGAGTCACGAGGCGCGGGCGACGCTGGCGTGCGCGGCATATGAGATCATCTGGCAGGGAATCGCGCCGGGGGTGGTCGTGGACGCCGCCGTGGATATCGCGCGCCGCAGCGCGGGGGCCCGGACGGCGGGAATGGTCAACGCGCTGCTGAGACGCGTCAGCGACAATCTGGAGGATGACGTTGTCGCGTGGCGGGCGGGCGACGCGCGGCTGGTTCGCATTGACTGGGATCGAGCGCGGCGCTTTCGGCGCGAGATTGCGCCATCGGATGCGGATGCGCGGCTGGCGGCGCTCGTCGGCGAGACGCCGGCTCGCGTCAAGACGATGCGCCGGCGATTCGGCGCAAAGGCGGAAGCCGCGCTTTGGGCGGGGCAGGCGCAGCCGCCGCTGGTCTTGCAGCGGAATGCGCTGCGTGTAACGCGTGAGGCGTTTGCGGAGGGGCTGCGGGCTGCGATCGGGGCGCGGGGCGAGGCGGATCTTGCGGGAGACGCGGGGTTCGTTCGGCATGCGGGGCCGCTGCTGGGGGGCGAGTGGTTTCGCGATGGCGCGGCATATGCCCAGGATGTGACGGCGACGCAAGCGGCGGATTTTCTGGGTGCGAGCGCGGGCGAGCGGGTTCTCGACCTCTGCGCGGCGCCTGGCGGTAAATCGCTCCGGATGGCGATTGCGAGCGGGGATCGGGCGGAGATTGTCGCGTGCGATATCGCCGCCGAGCGGGTCGCGCGAATCCGGGAGAACGCGGCTCGGCTCGGTATTTGCGGCGTGCGGGCGGAGGTGATTGACGCCGATCGCGAGACGTTACCGGCGGAGGTGGGGACGGGCTTCGACGCGGCGCTGGTGGACGCGCCATGTTCCAACAGCGGCGTGCTCGCGCGGCGGCCGGAAGCGCGCCTGCGCCTGATGCGCGGCGTTGATCCGGCGTTGCCGGTATTGCAGTTGCGGCTGCTCAGGCAGGCGGCGGCGGTCGTGCGCGCCGGCGGGCGGCTGGTGTACAGCACATGCAGCGTTGAAGAGGTGGAGAATGAGGCGATCGTGCAGGCGTTTCTGCGCGACACGCCGGGATGGGCGCTGGCGGAGCAGCGTTTGACGCTACCGGCGTGGGGTGCGCGGCTGAGCGATTGGCGTGATGGCGGATTCGCGGCGTTGATGCGGCGCGGGTAGCCGGCGCAGATGCGGGAAGCTGGGCGTCGCCCAGCCTACGTTGCTTACGTCTTCGGTGCGCCCGCCGCGCACGCGGATCATGTCCGTACGTTCGACAAGCGCAGCACGGCCACGGGCGCGAAGATCAGGATCGGCGCCCACGCATAGAGCATCGCAAAGCGCGGCTCGGCCGTGAATTGTCGCGTGATGAACATGAACGCGAAGAACGATCCGGTCAACAGCAGCGCCCAGCCGCCGGCGGCGATCACATTGCTCGGTTCTCGCGTCAGGAAGAACGGTATCGCCAGCATCACCAGAATCAACTGGGCCGCGGGCTGCGTGAGGCGGATGTGGCGTTTCACGTTCAGCGACGACCAGTTGGCCAAGTTGCCCGCTTTCAACAATTCCGTCATCTGGCGCACGCTCAGCAGGTCGACCCATTGCGCGTCGCGCCGCAGCGTCACTTCTTCCGGCGTCAGGCCAAAGGGGTAGGCGTCGATGAGCGTCGCGGCACTGTCGGCGGTCTCGCCGATGCGGGCCTGTTCGCTGAGCACGAAGCGGCGGCCGCGCTCCAGGCGCCAGGTTTTCGCGTCCGCGTCATAAACCGCCGAATCCGCCTCGATCACGGCGTAGGGTCGGCCTTCCGCGTCGGGGTCGATGATGATCACGCCCCACATGCGGCCGTCGGGGTCGACCCGTCTGGCGCGCAGGATCGCGCTGCGGGCGTCGCGTGCGCAATCGACGCCGGTATCGCGCTGGCGCACAATGTCGTCATGTCCGCGCGCGATCTTGTGCGCGATTTTCGGAATCAGGAATTCCTCATTCAGCACCGTCAAGGCCGTCAGCGGCACGGCACACATGATCAGCGGGGCCGCCACGCGCTGCAGCGGCAGGCCGGACGCGACCAGCGCGACGAGTTCGTTGTTGCGCAGCATCATGCCGAGCGTGAAGGCCGCCGAAAGCGCGATCATCGGTCCCGCGAGCTGCGAGAAGTAGAGCGGAAGGTTGAAACTGTAGTAATCAATCGCGAGCCGAATGACTTCGAACGCCGGGACAGACTCGTCCTTGGTGAATTCGTCCAGATTCAGCAGCATGTCGACGAGGACATACAGCCCGATGCCCACTGAGATCAGCAGCGCGAAACTCGCGATAAACGTCTTTGAGACGTAGCGATCAATGACAATCATCGCCGCACCCCGCGCAGCAGGACGATGAGCGTAGCCAGCGCGCCGGCGGCGAGGCCGCCCCAGATCACCCACGGGCCGATCGCGTGCGAGCCGGCGCTGTCGGTCATCTGCTTACCCGCCAGCACGACCAGCATGACCGAGCCGAACGGCACACACGCCAGTCCGAAGGCGCCCAGCGCCCGCGATCCACGGAAGATCAGCCCCAGCGCCGCGGCAAGCGGGATCGTCACAAGCGAACTCGCCGCATAGCACAGACGCGTATGGATCTGCCCGACCGCCTTGCGGCGCAGCTTGTGTGCGCGGCGTTGCAGGCGCTCGGCGTCTTTCTGCAATTCGACGACCGGGAACGTGTCCAGCTCGTCGATCAGCCGCGCATCGGTAATCGCCGATTCGGTGGCCAGCACCTCGGCCGGGTATCCGAAGTCGACCGCTTCGTAGCGATCATCCTCGCGGATGGCGGAGGTGCCGTCTTCCCGCAGGGTTTGTCGCACGGCGGGCTCGGTGCGCGTGCCGTTCAGTAACACGACGACCGGGGCGTCGGGGCGCTCATCCTTGATCGGCATCAGACGGTTATCGCGCGACGAGCCGGTGACGCGAATCTCGGCGCCGGGCGCGGTGTAGAGCGAGCGCAACACGCCTTGCGCATCGCGAATCTCAAGGCGGGCGCCGGTCACCGTCGGTCCCCGATCACCTGGCGCGACAGCGGTCACATGAAGAATCGCGGAGCCGCCGTCGGGGGCGGGGAATTCGACGCGGCCGGACTCCGCCAGCCGCGTGGTGGCCCATTCGAGAAACAGGGCTTTCCGCAGCTTCTGGCGAAACTCGGCGATTTCATCCGGGAAGCGCTCGCCTTCCCACGGGCGCGCCTGCCACTCCGCGAGGCCCGAGATACTGACGGCGATCGGTGGCAGCGCGGACTGGATCTGCAATTCGATCGGCCCGATGCGCTGGTTCGCGAGTTGGACTTCGCTGGTCCCTTGGTTCACATCGCGGACGTTGACGAGCGTGGCCGAGATTTTCAGCGGCGGCTCGCGATTGTCGAATTCGCACAAGGCCTGCTCGGCGGCGGTGGCGCGCTGCAGCGCGCCGTCGGAACTGTAGCTGACGAACGTCGGCCGCAGCACGAGCATGTACTCGATCCCGCGACCGACCGGAAAGCCCTTGGAGCGCAGCGCGTCATCGCTGATGTCCTGCACCTCGTCGACCGTGAGCAGCACTTCGGACGTCTCGGACAAATTGACGCGCACGTATCCGTTTTCACGCAGCCTCTTTTCGGCAAAGCGATGCAGGTTGCCCGTGGCCAGGTCCACCATTTGTCGACCGAGGGCGGGCACGACGATGTCCGTGGACATGAAGGTGAATAGTGCGACGAAAATCGCCAGCAGCATCGCCGACAGGAACAGGCGCAGCACATTGATGCCGGCCGCGCGGCAGGCGGTGAACTCGTTATCCGCGGCGAGCCGGCCATACACCATCGTGGTGGCGAACAGCGCGGCGACGGGCATGGTGATACCGCAAGCCACGATCATCAGCAGCGGCGCCTGCGGCGCCATGTCGCTCGCGGTCACGCCTTCGAGTTTCAGGATGTTGAACAACCCGCCGCCCATCGTGAACAGGGCGGTCAGCGCGCCGGTCGCCAGCAGAAAGACCTTCAGCAGTTCGCGGAGGATATAGCTGTGGAGTGTCGTCATTGGGTGAAGAGCTTAGCTCCGCGCCGCGGCCTGCGCCTCTTGCGTAAACCAGGCGACCGTCTGCGCGACGCCGTCCTCGCGCGCCACCTTCGGTTCCCAGCCTAGCCGCTCCCGCGCCCGCGTGATGTCCGGTCGACGCACGCGCGGGTCATCCACATCCGCCGGCGTGTGGGTGATCACGCTGCGGCTGCCGGCGGCTTTGATGACTTCCTGCGCGGCTTCCAGGATCGTGACTTCGATCGGGTTGCCGAGATTCACCGGCTCGGTCGAGTCTGACCGTGAGAGACGCTCCAGCCCGTCGACCAGGTCCGTGACGTAGCAGAAGCTTCGCGTCTGCTTGCCATCGCCGTGGATCGTGACCGGCTCATGACGCAGGGCCTGATCGATGAAGGTCGGCAGGGCGCGCCCGTCATTGTGCCGCATGCGCGGACCATAGGTGTTGAAAATCCGCGCGAGCCGCGCTTTCGTGCCGAAGCGGCGATGGTGCGCGGTGAGCAGCGCTTCGGCGAAGCGTTTGCCCTCGTCATAGGCCGACCGCGGACCGATCGGATTCACATTGCCCCAATAGGACTCGCGCTGCGGATGCTCGGCCGGGTCGCCGTACACTTCGCTGGTGCTGCTGTGAGTCAGGGTCGCGTCGCAATCGCGGGCAAAATCCGCCAGATGCCAGACGCCCTGCGAGCAGGTCGCCAGGATTTCCAGCGATTTGGTCTTGAAATCGATCGGCGACGGCGGGCAGGCGAGGTTGAAGACGCGGTCGACCGGCCCGAGCTTCGGCAGCGGCCGCGCGATATCGTGTTCGGTAAAGGAAAAGGCGGTGTCGGCGCTCAGGTCGGCGACGTTGCGCCGCTGGCCGGTGACGAAGTTATCGAGGCCGACGACCTCGTCTCCGTCGCGCAGCAGCCGCTCCGCGAGGTGAAATCCGATGAACCCGGCGCAGCCGACGACCAGCGATCGCACATGCGACTCCCAACGCGTTTCTCAGCCCGCGGAGCGACCTTGGCCGCCGCTCGGGGGCAAAAAGCACGAGGCGGGATGGGCCCGCCGCGCGAATCGGGAAGTATAACGCGGATTGCGGGTTAGGCGGGGTCGCGGCGGAGGGCGGGTAGAGGGGGCTTCATTGACCTTTGCCAACGCCCATGCGCCACTTCATGTTGGACGGGTCTTGCCGCGCCAGGGCGGAGATTACCGCGTGCGCTGACTTGGACAACTCGGCCGCCTTCCTGGCGTCGCGCTTTATGTCGTAGAGGTTCGCAAGTGCCAACAAGTCCAAAAACAGGTCATGTTTCCATTTCGTGTTCTCAGGGTCCAGGGTTGTCAGCGCCCGCGTGATTTGCAGACTGCTGTGCATGGCGGTCTCGGCCCCTTCGAGGTCGCCCTGCTTCTTTTTCACTCGCCCGATACTGCTCCACAGGAATGAGAGATCGCGCTGCCACGTCGTGTTGGACGGATCACGTTTCGTGAGCGTCGCCAGAATATCGAGCGCCGCCTGATAGGCCCGCAATGCGCCTCGCAGCTTCTTCAGATCGAGCGCGAGGTCGCCGAGGTTCCCGAGGGCTCTCGACAGGTCCCGCAGTCGATTCGCATCGGCTGGATATTGACGCGCCAGCTCTGTGGCCATGTCCACGGCGGCCCGGAGGGCCGCGAGTGCTGATGATCGGGCGCCTTGTTCGAGACGCACCTCGCCAACACTTGTCCAGGCCTCGAACACGTCGGCCTGGAGCCGCGCATTGGTGGGATCAGATTCCAGGAGCTTGCGACTCACGGCAAGTGAACGCTCATATGCCCCCCGCGCGCCATGGAGATCACCCTCAGCCTCGCAGAGTTCGCCCATCCACTGAAGACTCAGGGCCAAATCGCGCTGATACTCCGTGTTGGAGCGATCCCGGCTCGCCAATTTCTCCGTGATTTCCATGTCGTGGCGGGCGGCTTGCCGTGCGCCTGCGAGGTCTCCCATGTCGAGCCGCGCCCGGAAAATCAGGCTCCAACTTGTGGCGATGTCGCGCGATGAGTCTTCGCAGTTTGGGTCGTGTTCTAAGAGCGTCTCGCGAATCGCAAGGCTCTCTTCGTACAGGTTGAGCGCGGCCTGTAACTCGCCTTGCAAGCGACGGATCGTGCCCAGCTTGTTGAGGGAGACCGAACAGTCTCGACGCCATTCCGGGTGATCGGGGCGCTCCGCGACCATTGCCCGGGTGATCGTCAGCGCTGTTTCGTGCGCGATTCGAGCGGCATCAAGATCGCCGCGCGCCCGACGCGTCTCACCGATGTTCGTCCAAGAGCAGGACAAGCCACGTTTCGCTTCTAGGTCCCCGGGCTCCTGTTCCACGAGGCGACTCAAGATAGCCAGCGCGCTCTCGTGTGCGGCGAGGGCGGCGTTCAGGTCGCCAGCATCGTGCCGGGCGCCGCCGATATCGATCCATGCCGCCGCTAACTCCCGCCGCAAGCGTGGATTCGCCGGATCGTTAGCGAGCTGCGACTCAAGAGACCGGGCATGCTCGTCGGACGTTGCGGTGTTGCTGAGCGGATGTTCGTGTCGGGCGTCCATAGTCGCTTACCTGCGCGACGGCATCGGTTGATTCGATCTATCGCGCGCCTTCACATGGTTGGACTACCCGCGCCCAACTACACATGCCGCAGAATATGCCCCAACTTCGCCTTCTTCGCCGCCAGATACCGCCGGTTTGTCTCATTCGGCTGCGGCTCCAGCGGCAGTTGCTCCACCACTTCCAGCCCATACACCTTCAGCCGGCTGATTTTCTTCGGGTTGTTCGTCAGAATTCGGAGCTGTGACAGGCCGAGGTCGCGGAGGATCTGGGCGCCGACGCCGTAATCGCGGCGGTCGGCGGGGAGGCCGAGGGCCTGATTGGCTTCGACCGTGTCCATGCCCTCGTCCTGCAGGCGATACGCGCGCAGTTTGTTCAGCAGACCGATGCCGCGGCCTTCCTGGCGTAGATATACGATCACGCCGCGGCCCTCAGCCGCGATCATCGCCATCGCGGCGTCGAGCTGTTCACCGCATTCGCAGCGCATCGAGCCGAAGACGTCGCCGGTCAGGCACTCAGAATGCACGCGCACCATGGTCGGACGCGGATCATCGGCGATCGCGCCGGTGTCGGCCTTCTGCCCGATGTCGCCACAGGTCAGCGCCAGGTGCGTCTTGTCGTCGGCATAGGAGCGATATCCGATCAGCCGCCATTCGCCGAAGGCGTTGCGAAGCGGGATTTCCTCGACCCGCTCGACGATCCGCTCGCGGGCGGTGCGATACTCGATCAGATCGGCCACAGTGCACATCTTCAGGCCGTGCGCGGCGCAGAACTCGATCAACTGCGGCAAGCGGGCCATCGTGCCGTCTTCGTTCAAAATCTCGATCAGCGCGGCGGCCGGCATCAGCCCCGCCAGCCGGCACAGGTCGACCGACCCCTCCGTCTGTCCGGCCCGCACCAGCACGCCGCCGTCGCGGGCGATCAGCGGGTTGACGTGCCCGGGCCGCACGAAGTCGCCGGGCAGCGCCTCTTCGGCGGCCATCCGCTGAATGGTGATGCTGCGATCGCTGGCGGAAACGCCGGTGCCCACGCCGAGGGCCGGCGCGCCATCGACGGTGACTGTGAAGGCGGTGCCGAGCGGTGTATTGTTTTGCGCGACCTGCGGGTGGAAATTGAGCTGCTCACACCGCCCGCGGCTGAGCGCGGCGCACAGCGTGCCGCGACCGTAGCGGAGCATGAAGTTAATTTTATCGGGCGTAGCGTGCTCGGCGGGTAAAATCAGATCGCCTTCATTCTCGCGATCTTCGTCGTCTACGAGCACGATCATGCGTCCTTCGCGCAGCTCGGTCAGAATCTCGTCGATGGGACGGAAGGGACTGCGCGGGTCGTGGGACGAAGGATGAGCCATGCGGGGCGGTCTCCAGATCAGGGGGCGGTCGCCGGGCGTTGAGGGGGGCGGACCCGCTCATTCGGGTGATTCTAACATCCGACGACGCCGATCGGGGGCGGGCGGCTGAATCCGCCCCGAGTTTTCACCAGGATTGCGAATGGCCGTAGTCGCGACAGACCAGCAGACCGCGCAAAGCCCGGGGGAGGTGAAAACCCGCCCGGCGCCGCTGTGGCATGTGATTCTGCTCGATGATGACGACCATACGTACGACTATGTGATTGAGATGCTGATGGAGTTGTTCGGTCACTCGACCGAGGCGGCTTACAAGATGGCGCAGACCGTCGACAATGACGGCCGCGTAATTGTCGATACGACGACCCTCGAGCGGGCGGAATTGAAGCGCGACCAGATTCACGCCTACGGGCGCGACTGGCGGCTGGACCGCTGCAAAGGCTCGATGTCCGCGAGGATTGAACCGACGCCATGATTGATCGAAAGCGAACTCTATGCTGGCCCGGACCCCGCGCCGTCGGCCAGGCCTCGACGCCCCCGGCAGGCCGGGCTTCATCGCGATTCCGTGCGCCGGCCGGCCTCGCGCTGCTCGCCGCGATCTTGGCGGTCGCGCCGGCTGACGGCCAGCCGCTGCCGCCGGTGCGGTCGACATCGGAGGCGATGGTCGATCTGGCCCGCGATTTCGCGCTGCGGCGTGGGTCGGCGCCCTCGGCGCACGACGCGACGCATGTGCGTCTGCTGCTGGAAGCGGGGGCGCGGCTGGACCCGCGCAACGCCGAGGCGCAGCGGTGGCTGTTTGAACTGGCGACGCTGCGCGGCGAGACCGACGCGGCGCGGACGGCGCTGCAGGCGCTGATCGCGATTGAGCCGGACAACGAAACGGCGCTGGCGCGCTGGCTGGAGATCGGCTCCCAGGGGCAGACCGCCGAAGATCGCGCCAGCTGGCTGCGCGCGGAGGTCAAGAACCTGCGCGGCGATCGAATGCGGGCCATCGGCGCGATGCGGCTCGCGGAAGTGGCCATGGAGCAGCTCGACCTCGATGCGGCGCGCGAAGCGCTGCGAGCGGCTGCGGCGCTGCGCCCGCAAAGCCCGCAGGTGGCCGCGATGCAGTGGCAGTTGGCGCCCGCCGACGCTGACGCGGCTACGCGCTTTGCCATGGCGCTGGCGGCGTTTGAGCGCAATCCGACGCGGCCGCACTTCGCATGGGCGGTCGGCGTGATGCTGGATGATTCCGGCTTTCACGATGAGGCGCACACTTACTTTTCGCACGCGCTGGCGCTCGCGCCGGAGTTGTCCGGTCCGAGCGAGCGGCTCGTGTTGGCTGAAAACGCGCTCAAGCGGGGCGACTTCCGCGAGACAGAGCGTCTGGTTCGGGCGGTCGCATCCGGCGGGGACGCGCCGGATTTGTGGATGTTTGCCCATTGGCTGTTGACCAAACAGGGCTTGCGGCGCGAGGCCGACACCGTGCGCCGCGCGCTCGCGGGGCGCTTCTCGACAGCCGCGGCGCCCGACGCGTCCGCGGGGCTGATCGCGCAGGCCGCGTGGTTCTATTGCGAGATCGAACCCAACCCGGAAGTGGCGCTCACGCTGGCGCAGCGCGCCGTTGCGCTGGCGCCGGAAGATGTGATTGCGCAACGCGCCCTGGGCTGGGGACAGGCGCTCAGCGGCGATGTCGAATCCGCGCGACAGACGCTGGCGGCGATCGCCGATCGCGACGCGTGGGCGGCGGTGAAGCTCGCCCAACTGCAGCGGGAGAGCGGCGATGCGCCGGCGGCGGAACAGACCTTGGCGGACTTGAAGACGCCGCCGCTGGCGGGACCGGCGCATGAAGCGCTGCTGGCGCTGGACGCCGATCGATTCAAGCCGACGCCGGGGCGGATCCGGCATCCGGAGATGGCGGCGTTGCTCGACAAGATCGATCCGCGCATTTTTCCGGCGGCGCTGCGGCCGGCGGATTTTGTCACGGCGCGGGTCGATCTGGATGATCGCGATCCGGATATCGCCCAACCGTGGCGCGCGACATTCACTTTGACCAACGCCGCCCCGTACGAGGCGCCGCTCGGTCCGGATGGCGTCATCAACCCGACCTTCCTGCTGTCGTTCTCGCTGAGTGGCGAAAAAGCGCGTGAGTACGAGCACGTGCTCAGTGTGACATATGACAAGACGCAAACCATCGCGCCCGGCGAGACCGTCAGTGTGACGACGACGATTGATGTCGGAGCGCACGCGCGGGCCTGTGCGCTGACGCCCCAGCAGATTCAGCACATGACGCTCACGGCGCTGCTTGATCCGGCGCAGGACGCCGAGGGCGCATGGCTCGGGCACAAAGTTCCGTTGTTGCGGTTTACGCGCACGCCGGCGCCGGTCGGCGCGGAGGCGTGGGCGGCGCGGTTTGCGTCGTTGCGGGGTGTTGACCTGATCGCGCAGATTCGCGCGGTCGAGGAGATCGCGCGGCTGCTCGGCGAGAGTCAGCGCGCCGCGCGTGGCAAGCTCGGGTACGCGACCACGCCGGTTCCGTCGGAGGCGGCGGAACAGGCGCTGTTGCTGGCGCTGCGGCACGGCGACTGGGAATTGCGCGCCAGGACGCTGCTCGCCATGCGCTACGCCGGGCTGACTGCGCCGCTGGCGGCGGAGGTCGAACGCGCGCTGAGTGATTCGCACTGGTTGCCGCGCATGCTGGCGCTGCGGTTGCTGGCGCGGCAGGGGCCGGCGTTCGGCGAAGTCGCGGCGCGCGTGGCGCAGGAAGACGCCGATGCGCTCGTGCGGGGGTTCGCCGCGATGATTGTCGAGACGCTCTCACGGGCCGAGAACGCCGATTAGGCCGTTTTCTGCCCTTTTTTTCTTCACTTCCGGCGACGAGCGCGGTAGGGTACCGGTCTGATGATCCTCGGTTGCGCCACTCGGCGCATTGGAAACTTCGCGCCCAATGAACCGGAGCGCCAGCATGAAGCGACTGAAAATCGACCGGCGCAGGCAGGCCGGCTTTACCTTGATCGAGCTACTGGTCGTCGTCGCGATTATCGCGCTGTTGATCGCGATTCTGCTGCCGGCGCTGTCCGAAGCGCGCGAACAGGCTCGCCGATCCGTGTGCGCCTCGAACCTGCATCAGTTGCACGTCAGTCTCGTCACATACCAGGGCGAGAATCGCGATCAGTTTCCGCCGCCGATCTGGCGCGAGAACTGGCCGATGGGCGAGTGCCGCGCCGCCGACCCCCACCCGTCGCGCAACTGGATGCCCGCCGGTCCGGCGGTCATTTACGCGCAGGGATATGTCGAGGAGCCGTCGTTCTACTACTGCCCGTCAGCGCTGATTAATGAGACCAGTTCGTTTTCGCTGACCGAGGACCTCAACACCAAGTGGGATGAGCGCGACTGGGACCCGAGTGTGACTTACTCGTTTCCCACGATCGGCTACGGCTATTGGACGGGCTACGGCGTCGACGAGAACGGAGATCATGTTGCGCAGGATCGCGACTTTGTGCCGGAGCTCGTTACGACCAACCTGAATTCGCGCCCCGAGACCGTGATGATGACCGATGTCACGGTCAAAATTACATGGGAACCGGACAGCTTCATCAACCGCTTCTACAACACCAGCCACTTGCAGGGCAATCGCCGACCGACCGGCGGCAACGAACTGCGCTACGACGGCGGCGTCGAATGGCGGCAGTTTGACGCGCTGGGCAAGCGGCTGACGCTCGGCAACATTGAGATTTACTTCGCCGGCCCCTGGTCGGGGGAGATCAGCCGGGAAGACCTGAATCCATAGCATTTTGCCGTTCGCCGCGGCGCCTCCACCGCCACCCATCTCGAAAATTGAGTCGACTCCCGCCAGCCGCTATCCTTCCGGGTTCGATTGGCACGGGCCCGCATGGCGCCCGCACGGAAATACGCGGAGAGCGAAATCATGGCCGTAGACAAGATCGTCAAAGAAGCCGAGCACACCATGTCAGCGGCGGTGGACTTCCTCAAACAGAGCCTGCGCGGGGTTCGAACCGGGCGCGCATCAGCGGGACTGCTCGACAGTTTGAAGGTGGAGGTCGCGTCCTACGGCTCGACGATGGGTATCAAAGAGCTGGCGAATGTGGCGGTCGCCGAGGGCAACGTGCTGGTCGTGAAGGCCTTTGATCCGTCGACGCTGAAGGACATCGAACGCGCCATCGAAAAGAGCGACCTGGGGATTAACCCGCAGAACGACGGCAAGGTGATCCGCCTGCCGGTGCCTCCGCTGAGCGGCGAGCGCCGCAATCAGCTCGTCGGGCACGTGAAGGAAGTCGCCGAGCAGCAGAAGGTGGCGATTCGCAACGTGCGCCGCGACGCGAACAAGGCGATCGAATCGGCCAAGAAAGAAAAAACAATCACCGAGGACGACGCCGAGCGGGCCGAAAAGCAGACGCAGGACCTGACCAACAAGTACACCAAGCAGGTGGACGATCTGGTCGAGGAAAAGCGCAAAGAAATCATGGACTAGCCGGCGTCGGGCCGGGCGACGTCGCCGATGCGCAGGCGCGGCGGGTCTTCTTCCGCTTTTGACACTCACGCTTCGGCGCTGCGCCACGCGCCGCGGGCCAACAGGGGGCGCTTATTTTCGCGAACTCGCGCATCAGCGCACTGATCGCCGCCGCCGCGCTTGGCGCCGTCACGCTCAGCGCCGCGGCCGACCTTCGACTGCCGCGCATCATCGGCGACCACATGGTGCTGCAGCAGCGGAGCACGGCGCGCATCTGGGGTTGGGCGGCCGCGGGCGCGACCATCCAGGTCACACCCAGCTGGCCTGGCGCCGGCGCCGCCACCGCGACCGCAGACGCCCAAGGGCGCTGGCTGACCCGACTTTCCACTCCGGCCGCGGGCGGCCCTTTCACGCTGACGATCACCGATGGGCAAGAGACGCGCGCCGTTGAAGATGTTCTGGTGGGGGAGGTCTGGATCTGCGGTGGCCAGTCGAATATGGAATGGCCAATCCGCGCCGGCGTTATTGAGGGGGATTCGGCGCGGGCGGCGGCGCATCACCCGCGCATGCGTCTTTTTGATATTCCCCATACGGACGCGCCCGGGCCCCGGACGGATTGCGCAGCCGAATGGCGCGCTTGCGCGCCGGAGTCGGTCGATTCCTTTAGCGCTGTCGGGTACTTCTTCGGCCGGCGCTTGCTGACGGAGCTGGATGTGCCGATCGGGCTGATCGGCGCCAACTGGGGCGGCAGCGCCGCGGAAGCGTGGATGAGCGCCGCGTCGCTGCGGGGGCTGGGCGGCTATGACGACGCCCTCGACCAGCTCGACCTCGCCAGCCGCGACCCCGACACGGCCGCCGCCGACGAGCTGCGGCGCGTCGAGGCGTGGTGGGACAGACTGGCCGAGGTCGACGGAGGGATCAGCAGCGGCTTTCATGAAGACGCTTTTGACGACGCCACCTGGCAAGCGACTTCGACGCCCGGTCCGTGGAAATCAGATGACCTGGCGGCGTTCGATGGGGTGGTCTGGTTGCGGTTCGCCTTCGACGCGCCACCCGCGTGGCATGCGGCGCCACTGACACTTCAACTCGGTCCGATCGACGACATGGATACGACGTGGCTCAACGGTATCGCCGTCGGCCGGACGCATGAAGCCGAACAATGGCGGACGCCGCGTCAATACGACGTGCCCGCGGGCGTGGTTCGCGCCGGGCGCAACGTCGTGGCGATCCGCGTCGTGGACCTCACCGGTGGCGGCGGACTATACGATCCGGGCCAGGAGATGCGGATCTACCCGGTTGGACGCGCGGGCGACGCGGTATCCCTCGCCGGCGATTGGCGCTATCACATCGGGCCGTCGATCGCCGAGCTGCCCCCGCTGCCGTGGCGGCGGAGTTCGCCCATGTCCACGCCGACCGTCATGTTCAACGGGATGATCGCGCCGTTGACGAATTACGCGATTCGCGGAGTGATCTGGTATCAGGGTGAATCAAACCGCAATCGCGCGGACGAATATGAGCGCGTCTTTTCCGCGTTGATCGAAGATTGGCGGCGACAGTGGGGGGTTGCGTTTCCGTTTTACTTCGTGCAGATCGCGCCCTATGGATACGCGGGTGATCGCGGGGAGATTGCGACGCTGCGCGATGGCCAGCGGCGCGTGATGCGCTTGCCCCAGACGGGAATGGTCGTGACGCTGGACGTCGGCGATCCGGAAGACATTCATCCGCGTCACAAGCTCGTCGTGGGTGAGCGGCTCGCCCGCTGGGCGCTGGCGCATGACTATGGGCGCGAAGACATCGTCTACAGCGGTCCACTCCCGGTGGACATGGAGCGCGACGGGGCCACGCTGCGCGTGCGATTCGATCACGCGGACGGTGGGTTGCAGGGGCGTTCGCCGCTGCTTGGGTTTGAGATCGCCGGGGCCGATGGCGTGTTTGTTCCGGCCCGCGCCACCATCGATGGCGCCAGCCTAACGCTTTGCGCGGAATCTGTGCCGCAGCCGCTGGCGGTGCGCTATGCGTGGGGCGCGGCGGACGCGGGAACCCTGTTCAACGGCGCGGGCCTACCGGCTGGAACGTTCCGGCTGCGGTTGGGGCAGTGAGGACCTGAACACGCGTCGCTGCGTAGACGTGTAGCGTCGATCGCGGACAGCGCCCCTTCTAAGAGCGGTCGGACAGCCGCCGGATTAGCCCAGATCGCGCCGTCGACGCGTCAGCGCCGGGTCATCAGCCGCCGTCGGGCGGGACGACGCCGAGCGCCACCGGGTCGAGCCCCTCGGCGCGAAGCAGGGCGACGAATTCCTCGTGGCATTCCGGGCAGACCGTCAGATGCTGCGCGACTGCGCGCATCGACGCGTCCGGCGCGCGTCCGGCCTTCACAGCTTCGAGATAGGCCGCGACCCGGTCGAGCAGCGCGCCGCAGTCCAATTCAGAATCGCGGGTGGCGGCGATGAGCCGGGCCAGCGCCTCCAGTTTTGGGTCGATCGGTTTCATCGCGTTTCGGTCTCCGTCAGCAGCTCATACGCCATTTCCGCCCCGAAGCCCGCCCGCTCCAGCGCCGCTTTGAGCTTGCGCCGCGCGTCGTGTGACACTTTGTAGATCGCATTCACGTTTGCGCCCAGCTGATCCGCCAGGACGACCTGCGGCGTTCCGTTCAATTCACCCAGCAACACCTCGCGTTGGCGCGGCGTCAGGTCTGTCGCGATCGCCGTCCGCAACGCGTCGAATAACTCGCGCCGCGCTCCGCGCGCGAAAATCGGCGCGTCGGGCGCCAGCAACTGCTCCATCATCGCCGGGTCCGCGTTGGTCGGTCGACGCCGGCGGAGGTGGGTCAGGCCGACGCGAATCGCAATCGCCAGGGCCCATGTGACGAATCGGCTGTCCCCGCGGAACGCGTCCAGGCGCTCGATCACGCGTAGTACCGCCTCTTGCGCGAAATCCTCAATGTCCTCGGCGCCGGCGCTTGCGCGGGCGGATAACGCCGCCGTTAGTCCGGCCCGCAGGCGGTCGGCCAGGGCGGCGACGATGTCGCTGTTCCCGGCCCGCAGCCCTTCGATCCAGGCCTGATTATCGAGGTCCGATGTTGCGCGCGGCATTCTTGACGCCCGTTCCTTTCTGGGAGACGCGAGGTAAGGAACGCCTCGGCCGCGCGTCTAACGATTGAACCAGCGAATCTGAAAGGGGATTCCCGATGGCCGATGTGAAATTATATGACGGTACGGGCGATGAGAAAGCCGTCAAAGCGCAGGATCGAGTTCGTCGGTCGCTCGGCGCGCTGCCGGAGACGTATCAGGCCATGGGGCGCAGCGGGGCGTTCCTCGAGGTGGCGCTGCAACTCGATCAGGCGGCCGGCGCAAATCTGCCCGAGACGACGCGGCAGCTCATCATGATCGCCGTCAGCGCCGCCAACGGGTGCGGCTATTGTCTGCATGCGCATCGGGCGTTGGCGTTGAAGGCCGGGGCCGGCGAGGAAGACGTGAGCGGCGCGCTCGAAGTGGCCGCGATGATGAGCGCCTACAACACATTCAACAAGTCGATCGGCCTGAACCACGATGTGACGCCGGAAACGCTTGGCGTCCCGGTCGAGGCATAGGGACGGATCGCATATGCGTTGCGCATCGACAGCACGAATGGGTGGCCAGCGGCTGGCGCGCCGACGCCGAAGCGATCGGCGCGACGCGATGCAGGCGGCGCTGAATGGTCTGGGCCTGGCGGTTTTCTAGCGGCGGTCCCGGCTTCAATCCGCCGCCGCCGCCCCAGGCGGTCGAGTTTGGCTTGTAAACAAATAGAACGCGCGGATCCAGGCGATCGCGCGATCGAGAGAATTCAAAAGGAGAATGAAATGCACGTTCGCACAACCGTCGCGACGGCGGTCTTCGCCACTTGTGCCCCACTGCTCGCCAACGCCGGCGATCACGATTTGCTGTTGACCATCGGCCTGCAGGGCTATAGCCCGGTGTCGTATGTCGATGACCAACGCGCCGAGCCCGGCTCGCCGCTGATTACGGCCGAACATGACGGCGTGACCTACCTGTTCGCGTCGCCGGGGCAGCGCGACAAGTTCGTCGCCAATCCGGAGCGCTATCTGCCGGCGTATGGGGGGTACTGCGCATACGGCTGCGCGGTCGGCGGGAAGTTCACGCCGAACCCCAAGAGTTTCAAGTTGATCAACGGGCGCACGCACTTGTTTATTCACAACGACGAAGTGGATACCAAAGCGCTGTGGAACAAGGAGGAGGCGGACATGCGGCAGAAGGCGGACCGATTCTGGACGCGGCAGACCGGCAGCCGGGCGTACATCGGCGCTCGCAACCTGCCGGCCAGTGGCGTCGCGGTCGATGGCTACAGTCCGGTTTCGTACTTCACGGCCGGTCACGCGGAGAAGGGCGACCCGCGCTTTCAGATTGAGCACGAGGGCGTGGTTTATCATTTCACTTCCGCGGAACAGCGGGAGCAGTTCAAGCAGGACCCGGCCCGCTATACGCCGGCCTACGGCGGCTGGTGCGCGTTCGGCATGGCGGTGCAGGACAAGTTCCCGGTCGATCCGACGCGCTTCAAGATCGTCAACGGCCGGCTGATGCTCTTTCTGAACAACGCGCAGGTCGATGCGCTGTCGCTGTGGGAAAAGGGCGCCGAGTCGGAGTTGATACGCAAGGCGGACGCGCATTGGAAGAAAGTGTCCGGCTAGGCGCTCGCATGGCGGACATGAGCGTATTGCGTGTCATTCAGGAAGCGCGTCGGTGCGAGATCTGCGCCGACGCGCTTCCATTCGCGCCGCGTCCGCTGCTGGCCGGCAGCGCGACAGCGCGCGTGCTGATCATCGGCCAGGCGCCGGGCAGCGCCGCGCATGAAAGCGGTGTGCCGTGGGATGATCGCAGCGGCGAACGACTGCGCGCCTGGCTGGGGTTGGGTGGCGATGTGTTCTATGACCCAACGCGGGTCGCGCTCATGCCGATGGGATTCTGCTATCCCGGGAAGGGGCGCGGCGGCGATCTCGCGCCGCGGGCGGAATGCGCGCCGTTGTGGCATGATCGCATCCTCAAAGCGCTCACCGGCGTGCGGCTGACCGTGTATGTCGGCCGCTACGCGTTTGAGCGTTACCTGTCGTCGGACTTCAGCGCGTTGACCGCAGCGGTGCGCGCCGCTGATGCGCTATTGCCGAAGCGAGCGGCGCTGCCGCATCCGTCGGGGCGCAACAATCTGTGGCTGGCAAAGAACCCGTGGTTTGAGATGGACGTGTTGCCGCGCGTGCGCAAACGCGTGCGTTCAGCACTGCGCGCTTAGGCCTCGCGCTGTTCGTGTCGGATATCGCGCTCAGCCGCAATGAGCGCCCAAATCGCCAGCGCAAACAGCAGCACGCGGTCACAAGCAGCTTGGCGGCGCGCGGCGTCAAGCCGGCCTACTCGCTCCACGCCACATTCATGTAGTCGTACAGCGTGTGGATCGTCTCGGCCTGTTCGTGGGCCATGTCTTCCAGCAGATCATGCACGGAGATCATGCCGACCAGATCGCCATCGTCGACCACCGGAAGATGGCGAATCCGTCGGCGGCGCATCACCGCTTCGCACTCGGCCCGCGTCGAGTCCGGTCGGCAGCAGATCGGCTCGCGCGTCATCACGTCGTTGATCGGAGTGGCGGCGGGGTCCTTCCCGGCCGCGACGACCCGATTGAGCATGTCGCGCTCCGTAAAGACGCCGACAACGCGTTGATTGTCGACGACCACCAGCGCGCCGATGTGCTCGCCGTTCATCAGCTGCGCCGCCTGAATCGCGGTTGCCTGTGGCGAGATGGTAATCACGGGACGCGGATGCGCTTGCAGGATGGCGGCTACATTGGACATGCGTCGCTCCTCAGACGTGCAGCGCGATCGCGGACAGCGCCTCCGCGAGGCGGACCGGGGGCGGTCGCGCTGACTCCAGCATGGCCCGGGCGCCCTTGATCCGTCAAGAAAAATCCGGGCGCGCTCGTCGACGCGTCAGCGCCAGGTCAGGCCCTCGGGCAGGCGGTTGAGGTTCTCGCACGTTTTTTCTCGGACGATCACCAGATCCTCGATCCGAATTCCGCCCATGCCCAACGCGTACAAACCCGGCTCAACGGTTACCGCGTCGCCGACAATCAACTCCGGGCCCAGCTTGTCGAGCAGCGGCGGCTCTTTCAGGCTCAGCCCCAGGCCGTGACCGGTTCCATGCGGCATCGAGCAATATCCCGGCGGGGCGTCGTCCGGCGGGAAGCCGAGCGCATAGCCCGCATCCGTGATGACTTTGACGGTCGCGTGGTGCACGTCCTCGCCGGTGACGCCGGCGCGGGTCGCAGCGATGCCGGCTTTCTTCGCCGCGACGACGGTCGCGTGCATCCGCGCGACTTCGGCAGGAATGGCGCCATGTACGACGCAGCGCGTGCAATCGCCGTGATATCCGCTGGCGCGGTCGACCGGAAACACGTCGATGATGATCGGCTCGGCGGTGCGCAGCGGCCCGGCGCCGGCGAAGTGGCAGTCTGCGCCGCCGGGCCCGCCCGCGACAATGTGGCCGTCGCTCGCGAAGCCGCGCTCGGCCAGAAAAATGTCAATCGCCGCCATCACGCGCTCACTGGTCAGCGGCTGGCCGCGATCGCGCGGATCGCGCAATCCGCCGTCCGCCGCGGCGTCGGCCCGCGCGATCAGTTCGCACGCCATTTGGATCGCGTCCTCGGTGACGGATTGCGCCTTGCGCAGCAATGCGACCTCCTGATCGTCCTTTGCGCGGCGCTCGCGCACGCCGAGTTGCGGATCACACTCGCAGGCGATGCCGGCCTTGCGTATCTCGTCGACAAAAATGAACGGCAGCGAGCGATCGGAGATGACGCGCTTGACTTCGCGGCGACGCAGAAACTCGGCCGCCGCCTGCGCGGTCGCGATTTCGCGATCGCCCGAAAGGCCGCCGGCGGGGGCCCAGTCCGCGGGGATCGAGACCTCATCCACCGGCGCCTCTTTCTTCGCGCGCTGCAGCTCGACATCGCGAATCAGCAGTGCGGTGCGCCCATCGTGGAAGCGCACCCACACGGCGGGGTCATGCGCGGAGAAACGGATGCGGTGGAACAGCGCCTTGTTGTCTGACGGCACACCCGCCAGCAGCGTGGCGTCGCCCGGCCTGGTTGCGGAAGTTGTCATGGACGTGAGAATATGCGTTCGCGCCGCCGGGCGGAAGCGCTCGCCTGGCTCGTAGCGAGTAACATCCGGTCAGACCCGACGCCGTGCCGAAGTGAGAATGACGCTGTGACCAAGCCGTCCACGACAGCCCCATCCGAGTCGCGCGACGAGCGCGACGAGCGCGACGCGTCGCCCGACGCCGCGGATCGCGCGACCGCCGAGCGCGCGCAGCGCCGCTCGCCCATTCGCCCGCATTGGTGGTTCCTGACGATCATCGTCATGGCGATTGTGCCGGCGTTATTCCTCGATCCATGGTTGATGACGCAGTTCCGCGAAGGGAAAATCGGTTACTCGAAAGTCTGGGGCGTCGTCAGCGGCCTCGGCATGTTTCTGATGCCGATGGCGATGCTCGGCGCGTTTCCGAATCGGCGTCGGCTGGTTCCGACGTTTCTGATCGCGGTCATCGGTTCCGCGCTCGTGACACAGATCCTGAAACTGGTGATCGGCCGCAATCGTCCTTATGTGGACAGCGGGCACCTCACGTTCGCGCCTTTCGTCATGGATGGTCAGAACCACTCGTTCCCGTCGGGGCATGTGACGACCGCCGTCACGATGGCGCTGCTGCTCGGGATCTACTTTCCCCGTTATCGCTGGGTGTTTTATTTTTACGCTGGCTGGGTCGCGATTGAGCGGATGATGAACGATAAGCACTACCTGTCCGATGTGCTGGCCGGGGCCGCGATTGGCATGGGGACGGTGTTCCTGCTGATCCGCACGCTGGGCCCGGATTCCTTCCGGCTGGAACTGCCGCGCGGCGAGTAGCCGGCCGCGTTTTTCCGCCGCCCGCGTCATTCCCGCCCTGCGGAACCCCCCGAACGAAAACGGACGATAGGAAATCTGCGTCAACCAGGCGGCGAATCCCCGTCTGGCGTGGAGGCGCGTAGTGTGCGCAAGTGGCTTTCTGGAAACGCCTTATGATTAGTCCAGCCGCCGCCACCCGCGCCGTTGTTGCGCCCGATATTGCAAAGACACATAGGCAAACGGCATCATTAGGGGTGGCCAGCGCCGATCGGCGTCGGCCGCGTCCGAGGATCAAGAGGATCAAACCACATGAATACTGCTCGCTCGCTGTTGCTGCTTACATTGGCGGCGCCGTTGTTGATTGCCGGCTGCCCGTTTCAGCCGCCGCCGCCGGAGAAGAACCCGTTCGATACCGGCGACGCCCGTCTGAAGCGCTTTGAATCAGCCGACGAAATGCTGCGGTTCTTCAAGAACCAGGCCAGTCGCAATATCAGCACGAATACGCGCAACACGTTTTTCTTCGGCTTCTTCGGCCAGGCCGAGACGGATGATCTCGCCGCGCCGACGGCCGCCGGTGGCGAGAACAACGCCGCGGACGGCGGGACCGGCGCCGACGCCGGCGGCGGATTCACCACGACCAACATTCAGGAAGTCGGCGTTGACGAGAGCGACGTCGTCAAGACCGATGGCGAGAACTTCTACATGGTGCGTGGCGACACGCTGCACATTGTGCAGGCCACGCCGATCGAGGAAATGAAAGAGCTGTCGACTTTGCAGTTCGATAGCCGGATTGAGTCGTTGTATCTGAAGGGCGACACGCTGTTTGCGCTGAGCCAGACCTACGGCGCGGGTGGCGGCGACTTCGGCTTTGCCGCCGACATCGCGATCTGGCCGCCTTACTATCAGGACAGCACGCTCAAGGTGTACGAGATCGACATCAGCGACCCGACCAAGCCGGCGCTTGTCGAGACGGTGGAGCTGGATGGTTCGCTGGTCACGTCGCGCCTGGTAAACGAGCGGCTGCTGCTCGTGCTGACCGTGACGCCGGACCTGCCCGCGACGCAGGGCGAAATCGATCGTCTGACGCTGGACGACATCCTGCCGAAGGCGCGGATGAGCGGTGGCGATGAAGCGATCGCGATCGACTGGCCGGACTGGTTCCGCCCGGGTCATCCCGACGGCTTCTTCATGACGGCTGTGCTGACGCTGGATCTGGCGGACATCACCCAGATCGAGCAGTCGGTCGCAGTGATGGCGAACGCCGGCACGATCTACGCGTCGCCGGAAGCGATCTACCTGACCGACACCGCGTATGACGAGGACGACAACTATCGCGAGACTACGACGATTCACAAGTTCGCGTTCGCGGACAACGGCGCCGCGACGTACGAGGCGACCGGATCGGTCGCGGGTCGCCTGCTGAATCAGTTTTCGCTGGGCGAGTTCGAAGGCGTGCTGCGCGTCGCCACGCACATTCAGCCGAGTTTCTTCTTCGGCGACGATGTGATTCTCAACGGCGGCGGCGGTTCTGTCGGCGTGGATGTCGCCGAGCCGATCGGGATTCGGGCGCAGGATGTCAGCGCCACTGAGCCGACGAACGCGATCTTCACGCTGGGGGTGGAGGGCGACGAGCTCAAGACGCTGGGCTCGATTATGGACATCGCCCCGGGCGAGCGGATTTACTCGGCCCGCTTCCTCGGCAATCGCGGTTTCCTCGTGACGTTTGAGCAGATCGATCCGCTGTTCACGATTGACTTGGCCGATCCGGCCAATCCGAAGCTGGCCGGCGAACTGAAAGTGCCCGGCTTCAGCGAGTACCTGCATCCGCTCGGCGAAAACCACCTGATCGGCGTCGGCCAGGCGACGGAAGTCGCGCCGTGGGGCGGCATCATCACCAGCGGCATTCAGCTCTCGCTGTTCGACATCAGCGACTTCGAGAATCCGAAGGCGCTCGATCAGATCGTCATCGGCGGCCGCGGCAGCTACACCGACGTGAGCCAGACGCACAAGGCGTTTGCGCTGCTGCAGCGCGAGGGCGAAGATCCGCTGCTCGCGATTCCGGCCCAGATTCTGCCGGATACCGGCTTCGACGATTTCTCGTATGAGCCGGTGTTCGACGGCGTGCTGCTCTACCGCCTGGCCGGGTTGGCCTCGTTCGAAGAAGTCCGCGCGATCGCCGGCGTGACGCAGGGCCCGTTCGGCTACGGCTGGACGGAATGGCGCCGCGCGGCGATCAACGGCGAGAATCTGTATGTGCTGACCGATGACGGCGTGCGGGCCGTCGCGTATGACGATCTCGACGCCGAGGCGGTCGAAGTGGAGTTTGAAGTCGAGGCGGATCCGTTCTTTGATATCGATCGGATCGAAGACGATTTCGGCGTCGAACCGGGCGACGATGAAGGCGGAGGCTCGTCGTCGCCGGGCGTCGGCGCTGCCGACGCGCCGCCGGCCGAGTAGGCATCCCGCCATTGCCGTCCGGGCGGGGCAGGCGCCCCGCCATTGCAGTGCGGTGGGGCATGCATCCTGCCATTGCAGTTTTGGGGGGCAGGCAATCTGCCTGCCACTGCGGGGTCCGGGTGGGGCAGGCATCCTGCCTGCCATTGCGAAACATCATGACCGGTCGGCGGCGAGATCCGTCGGCCGGTTCTTTTTTTCGCGCCCCACATCCACCGTCGCGCCCGCGCCCGCAGTCCGGGCCATTGCGCGATCCGGGTGGAGCAGGCATCCTGCCTGCCATTCAGTCCGGGTGGGGTAGGCATCCTGCCTGCCATTTGCGCAGTCCGGGTGGGGTAGGCATCCTGCCTGCCACTTGCAGAGAAACCTCGCGAACCCCGGTCACCATGGATGAAATGGCGGAAGCAGTCGAGTGAGCGCCGCAACTCGGCGAACGATGTTGGTTGATCCGCGCCGACCACTCGCAGGCGCCGCCGCGGCAATGGTTCTCGCATCCGACCGCCCGTCGCCTTCGCGGTTGGCAGCCATCTACGTCTACGTCATCCGAAACGCGCGAAGTTCTCATAATCAGTGGATTTCGGCGCTTCCCCGGGGCCTAACATGGGTTGGCTCCCATTATGAGGATGAAGGATGCGGATTCGAATCGGTTTCGTGCTGATCGTCGCCACGCTGGGCGGCCGGGCTTTGGCCGCGCCGTTCACGGTCGCGTATGAGGGGAACGACTTCCCGGAGAATGAGGGCTGGCGGCGGCGCACGACCGCCGGCGGCGCGATCCGGAGCATCGAGGACGGGCAGCTAGTGCTGGATGGCCGATCGAACGTCGAGATATCTGACTTCTACGAGCGGCGAGACGGTAGCATCGCTCTTGATCCCGGCGAACAGTTCTTTGTCGAGTGGCGTTTTTCACTTGAGGACCATAGTGGGCCGATTGGCGATGGTAGCCTTAACATCACGACCGACGACGGCTACTGGGTCACAATCAACATCTCGCCTACGCGAATTCGATTTGGACTAACTGACGAACAAATCGAATTCGCCTTCGACGGTAGCGTGAGCTTCCGCTTGGAGTCTGACGATCTTCGCTCCTTTTCGTTGTTCGCCAATGGCTCCCTGATACATGCCGGCCACTTTCGGCCGCTGATTGGCCTCGGTCCGCGTGTCAGTTGGGGTGATGGCACCCAAGGCGTCAGTTCGCTGAGTCGCTGGGACTACTTTCGGTTCGGTGTTGTTCCCGAGCCAAGAAGCTGCGTGGGTGGCATCTTTGGGCTCATATACCTGCTACGAAGGAGATGACAATGTGTCGCTTGGGTGTGACTGTGTTCATTGTCTCGGCACTATGTTGTGTCGAATTGCACGCACAAGTCCAGGCTTGTCAATGCAGCGATGGTGTGGCCGGCACGGACTTTCAAATCAACCAGGGGGAGATAACGATCCTAACAGGCGCCAATAACAACTATCAGTTTTTTGCGCGCGACCCAAACAACCCAAGTTTGCCTGTGGACATTGTCAATATTGTCATAGACTCAGGGGCAACCGGCAATTTAACGATCACGATCGACAGCAATCAGGTGACGTCACCGGGCGTGCCGGGGGCGCGGAATCTGGCCGCCGCGAATCTGCGGTACGCCGACCCGAATGACGGCATCGTCACCGTGCTGGGCATCACGCTGTCGGAGCGGATCGCGACCGACGACGATGTGCTCCTTGACGCCGTATCCGGCGATATCGTCGCCTTCGGCCTGGCCTCGGGCGCTACGGCGACCGAGCGTCTCAGCGCCAACGTGATGGACGCGAACCTCGCCCTGATCGACCTCGACGGCGACTTCGAGGTCGGTGTCATGAACGGCGCCATCCGGCCCATTTTTTGCCGCGGTTTGACGGTTCGGGACCCGCTTCCTAATATCCGGCCATCGTCGTTGGCCCCCATCGTCTAGAGGCCTAGGACACCGGCTTTTCATGCCGGCAGCAGGGGTTCGAATCCCCTTGGGGGCGTTTTCACACTCTAAATTTTGAAGGACCGGGCGCCGATTTACCTCGCCGCGGGCCGCTGACGCCGGGCGAACCGCCTACGCCGGCGCCGGCTTCGCGCGCTGCGTCATCCGCGCCGCCAGCCAATCCAGCCCCAGCAGGCCCAGCAGGATCAGATTCAGGATGATCCCGGCCACGCCCTTGAACAGCGGCGCCAGCATGCTGTCCGCCGATACGCAGCCGCAGTGAATCTTCAAGCCGCGCATTTCGGCGATGATCTTGATCGCCGTGAAACCGACCAGCAGCAGCGCGATGATCGTCCGCGCCTCGGCCCGAAAAACGCCCAGAATCAGCAGGCCGGCGGCGATCAGCTCCAACCACACCACAATCAGCGCAATGCCGGTCGTCGCGCTGATCGGCACGAGCGGAATCGCCAGCTCGTGCAGGCGATAGTCCTGAATCTCCTGCGCGAACTTCGGAATGTCGCCAACTTTCTGCCCGGCGGCGACCAGAAACAGCCCGCCGACAATCAGCCGCGCGGCCAGGCCCAGGAACACCCAGAAGCGGCGATCGGAACGTTGCGGGGCGGTCGGGAGATCGCCGGTGTGTGTGGTTGTCGCGGTCATCTCATGCTTCCCGGTTGCGCGGCGTTCCGCGCTGAACGTGACCAAAAAACGACGGGCGCGCCGGACGTAAGGGGGCTCGGCGCGCCCGTGCCGACTCCAGCGTCGGAGTCGATTCGCTCAAATGCGGACGACGCTACTCCGGTTCAACGGGCTTCGGATCGTCGCCATGATCGTGATCGTGATCGTCGCCGTCATGATCGTGATCGTGATCGTCGTCGGCGACCTTGACCTTGTTGCGCTTGCCGCGCTCACCGGCCGGCTTCACCTTGTTCGGCTGGCGCGACACGGTCGGCGTCACGCGCTTCGAAATCGGCACCTCAAACGTCTGGAACTTCGGGTTCTTGGCGTCGGTCGTGATGCGCACATACGCGCCGGAATCCGGCAGATCCGTCGACGGATCGATCGTCACTTCAACCTCGATCACATCCACGCTCGTCTTCAGGTCCGAGCCGGGCTTCGGCGGCAGCACTTCGGCCTTTACGCCGTCCGGGTTGGTTTCGATCTTGACGACCTTGACCGGCGTCGCGGGCTCGTTGTTGCGCAGGCGAATCTTGTACGGGATCGGGCGCGTCACGGTCGACGGCACGAACAGCCGCGGCGGCGAGATCTCGACGACGTCCGGAATCATGCCATTGACCGGAATCCGCAGTTCCTTCACGCGATCCAGGCCGGTTTCGATCAGGATCGAGCCGGTCAGGCTCTGCGACTCGAACGGCGGACGCGTCTTGGCCGTCAGGCGATAACGCTTGCCCGGCTCAAGTTCTTCGAGCTTGGCCTCCCACGGATCGGTGGCGGCCGGCGGCGTCAGTTTCAACTGCATTTTTTCTTCGAGGTTGTTGACGATTTCGATCGACTTCTCAACGACCTCGCCGTCCGTCAGGCGGCCGAACGAAATGCGATCAATCGGCTTCATGTCAACGAACTGCTTGACGACGCCCTTGACATGAATCCGCAGCGACGGATTTTCGGGATCGTTGGTCTCGACCGTCACATACTGCGACACGTCCGACTTGCGCTTGGACGTGTTGTAGCTCAGGCTGATGGTGTCGGTCTCACCCGGCGCCAGCTTGTTCTTTTTCGGCTTGGCGGCGGTGCATCCGCACGAGGTCTTGACGCGGATGATGTCGAGGTCGGAATTGCCGATGTTCTCGATCGTGATTTCTTCGCGCGCCGGCTCGCCCGACCACACCTCGCCGAAGTCCCACACGCTCTTGCTCAGCTTGACCTTCGGCTGCGGCGCGCCGGCGTCGCTCGGCTTATCAGCGTTTTGTTCCTGGGCATAGCCGGCCGACACAATCAGGCCGACCGCCAATCCCGCGACCCACTTACTCATACGCATGAATCCGTTCTCCTCATTTGCTCAGGGGTTGCCGCGGCTGGGCGCGTAATCCCGCCCTGACCGCATCGCCCGGTCTGTCCTGTGCAATTATTCGCGTGGCGCCGCGTGGCGCTCGGCCGAATTCCGCCGCCGCGCCCCTGAAAGCGATGGGGTTTGCGGGCTATACTTCGCCGCTTTGCGACTTCGCGGGAGCGCTCGTGCCGCCGGATTCACCCAAGTCTCGCTCAAAAGAGACCTTGCAGGCCCTTGCCGCCGCCGCCCAGCGGGGCGCGGAAGACGCGTTTGAGCGCCTGCACGATCGGCTGGCGGGGGGTGTGCGCCAGTTTCTGGGTCGCCGGCTGAATTCGGCTGACGCGGTCGAGGAGCTTGCCCAGCGGGCGTGGGTGGCCGTGTGGGAGGCCCTGCGCGAGGGGCGCTACGACCCTTCCCGCGCCGCGATTTCGACCTTCGTTTATGCCGTCAGCTATCGCATCTGGCAGCAATATCTCCGCTCCGAGCGCCTGCGGCGCGGCGGCGCCCTCGATGGCGGCATGCTGGTGGGCCCGGACACGCTGGCTGGCGATCTGCACGAGGCGGAATTGATCGACGCGATGCGCGACGCGCTCACGACCAGCGGCCTGACGCCGGACGAGCGCGAAATCCTCGACGGCCTGTCCGACAACATTTCCGAAAGAGCGATGGCCACGCGTCAGGGGGTCGCGGCCAGCACGATTAACGCCCGAAAAAAATCCGCGCTGGCGAAAATTCGCCGCCGGATGAGCCTGCTGGGGTTCCGGGACAGCGGGGAGGAGCAGATGGAAGGCGGCGAGCGCGGGCCGACGCCGGGCGAATAACGGGTTGAGGTGCCAGCAATGCATGATGACAAACTGCTGCGATTGATTGCCGCCGCCCGCGAATCGGACACGATCGAAAGCGCGCAGCCCGGGCAATTGCGCCGGGAGGCGTGTTTGTCGATGACGCGTCTGCGCTGGCTGGCGACCGCCGACTGCGGGGCGACCGCGACGGAGTCCGCCCATTTGTCCGCGTGCGCGATCTGCGCTGCGCGCTTGTCGGCATGGCAGGGGCGGCGGACGAAACCGCGCTCACGGCGCGTCCTGCATTTTGTCGCGCAATCCGCTGCCGTGGCGGCTGCGATCCTCGTGACGCTGCTGATGCGGCCGGTACGCCCCGATGCGCCCGCCGCGCCGCATGCGCCGCTGGCCGAGCGGCATGTCGCCGCGCGCATCGGCGGACTGGATCCGGTTCAGCTCGTGTATCTGCCCGGTGTGCAGCCCTGCGACGAGCGCGTCGATCAGTTTTGCCCGACGACGCGTGAGGAGTGTGCGATATTGGCGGTCTTCCGCGCATGGCGCGAAGAGTGCGATTGCATGGCATGGGAAGTGCATCGCTGGGACAACGGCGAAGTGGTCATGCGGGCCGAGCCGGGCGACGCGCCGCCGATCAATCGCGCAGTGACCGGCGCATCGGCGTCGATGCAGCAGATGCTGATTCTCGCCGTGGCCTCGCGGAGCAACCAACTGCCCGGCGTCGACGAAGCGGACGAACTGATCGATTGCCTGAACGCGAGCGACGTATCCACCTGGGACGGCGGCGCCGAGACCTACTCTTCCGCCGTCGCCGGATGTCTGCCGGATAGCGTGACTGTCGTACCGCAGGCGTTCGTGGTGAACTGCGACTAAAGCGTCGGGGCCGCCCACGCGCTCCCCCGTAGGGGCGTCGTACACTAGCCACCGGTGAAGCGAGGTCGGCGCAAGTCGATCGCGGCGCGCCTCACCGCCCCGAAGGGGCGCAGGGTGGTAGCCACGGGTGGAGCAAGGTCGGCGCAGCCGACTGCGGCGAAACCCGTGGAATGTGGCGCGGAACATTCTGCCCCGAAAGGGGTAGGGGGACGCGGCGCACGCGGTGGGTCGGCGACTTGGTCCGCTTCCTTCGCCCCTTCGGGGCGAGTGACAATCAAACGAACTGACCACGGGTTACGCGTCGGTCGGCTTGCGCCGACCTTGCTTCACCCGTGGCTACTGTCCGGCGCCCCTTCGGGGCGAGTCACATTCAAACGAGTTGACCACGCGGGTTACACGTTGGTCGGCGTGCGCCGACCTCGCTTCCCCCGTGGCTACTATCCGGCGACCTTCGGGGCGTGAGTATCGGCGCGCTATGCGCGAAGGAGCGCACTGCCAGGCGCCCGCGGCCCAACCGTCGGTCCCGCCTTTTGTCACCCTGCCAGACTGCGCATGAAAGTCGTAATCAATTCCACGGTCAGCTTGCCGGTTACCTGGCGTTGATCGATGGTTGGATTGTATTCCACGAACTCCGCCGAACGCAGCTTCCCCTGCTGTCCGAGCGCCGTCAGTAAGTCCAGCGCTTCGGAGCGCGTCAGCCCGCCGGGGACAGGCGTGCCGGTGCCCGGGACCAGCGGCGCATCGAGCGCGTCGATGTCGAAACTCAGATGGACATGGTCGCAGCGCGACGCGAGCTGCGCCACCGCGTCGATCGCGGTCGGGACAATGCCCGCCGCGCGATACTCATTCATTGTCATGCGGCGCACCGCCGTCTCGGCGAGGTTCTCTTCCTCACCCGGGTCGACATCACGCAGGCCGAGGATACAAACGTCCGCTTCCTCGACCATCGGCTCGCTCGCGGCGATCTCGATCAGGTCGCGATGGCCGTATCCGCACGCGACCGCCAGGCACATGCCGTGAATGTTGCCGCTCGGGCTCGAGCCCGGCGTGTTGAAGTCCGCATGGGCGTCGATCCACAGGATCCCGAGTCGTTCACACGCGTCCGACAGCCCGCCCAGCGTCCCGATCGCCAGGCTGTGGTCGCCGCCGACGATCAGCATGAAATCATCCGGCGACTGCTTCCGCGCCCCGACCACGGCGGCGTGCGTGTGACGATTGACCGCCACAATTCGATTCAAATTTTTCAACGCCGCCTGCGGTCCCGTGACGTGGACGGTCTCGTAGACGCCGGGGATGTTGCCGAGATCGTCGATTGTCCAGCCGGCGGCGCGAATCTCGTCGATCAGGCCGAGCGCGCGGAGCGAATTCGGACCTTCCTCCGCCCCCAGCATGGCTCCGCCGGCGCCGGCGGCGACACCCAGGAGTTTTGCGGATCGGGACAGCATATGGTTCCGTTGTTGGCGAAATACGGCGGCTTTTTGCGCGATTGTGGCGGCAGCCTACTCGCGAGTCCGGCAGGGCGCCATGCTTTGAAACATCGGCGTTTCGGCCTAGTATACTGACGTCGTTTCGGCGCCCGGGGTATCCCCGCCCGCGGCCACAGATTCCTGACCCATTTGGTGAGACCGCTTCATGGATTTTGACCTGCCGGAAGATATCGTCGCATTGCGGGACGTGGTCCGCGACTTTGCGGAGAAAGAGATCCGTCCGCACGCGCGGGAGTGGGATAAGCGTCAGACCCTGCCTGACAGCCTGTTTCAACGCCTGGGCGAGCTGGGCCTGCTCGGCGTCATGATTGATCCGGAACACGGCGGGGCGGGCCTCGGGTTTCTCGCCAACTCCGTGATCATGGAGGAGATTGCGCGACAGGACGGCGCGGTCGCGCTCACGCTCGCCGCGCATAACGGGCTGTGCGTGGCCCACATGCGCCAGGCCGCCAATGACGAGCAGAAGAAACGCTATTTCCCCAAGCTGGCGACCGGCGAAATGATCGGCTCGTGGGGGCTGACCGAGCCCGGCAGCGGGTCAGACGCCGCCGCGATGACGACCCGCGCGACGCCGGATGGCGACGGCTGGCGTCTGAGCGGTCAGAAACAATTCATTACGAACGGCTCGCGGGCCGCGATTTTTGTGATCACCGCGGTGACCGACCCGCAGGCGGGGCCGAAGGGGATTTCGGCGTTCCTGGTCGAGCGGGGCGCGAAGGGTTTCACGGTCGGCGCCAAGGAAGACAAACTCGGCATGCGGGCCAGCGACACGGTTTCGCTGACGTTTGATGAGACGCCGGTGAAGCAGGCCGATCTGTGCGGCAAGCTCGGGCAGGGATACATCGACGCGATGAAGGTGCTGGAGCGCGGCCGCGTGGGAATCGGAGCCTTGTCGGTCGGTCTGGCGCGGGGCGCGTTGGAGGAGTCGATCGCATACGCCAAGCAGCGCGAAGCGTTCGGCAAGCCGATCGCGGATTTGCAGGCGATTCAGTTCATGCTGGCGGACATGGCGACGGAGATCGAAGCCGCCCGCCTGCTGGTGCGTGACGCCGCGATCGTGCTCGACGAAGGCGCGAGCGACCGCGTGAAGTCCTCGGTCTGCAAGCTGTTTGCCAGCGAAATCGCGACCAGGGCGTGCCTGAACGCGATCCAGATTCACGGGGGTTACGGCTACACGACCGAAGTGCCGGTCGAGCGCTACATGCGCGACGCGAAGCTGTGTGAAATCGGCGAAGGCAGTAGCCAGATTCAGCGTGTGATTATCGCGCGCGAGCTGCTGAGCAAAGTGGGCTAGACCGCGTTGCGGCGCTACAATCCAAGGCAAATGCGTGGCGCTTCGTTTCCGGGCGAAGGCGGCCGCGCCGCATAAGAGACCTGAATACGTGCGATACGATTTCGACGACGATCAACTCGCTTTGCGCGACGCGCTGCGAACGTTCTGCGACAACGAAATTGCGCCCGGCGCCGAGGCGCGCGAAGCCGCCGGGCGGTTCGAAGACGGATTGATCGGCAAAGTCGGCGAGATGGGGTTGTTCGGGGCGTATGTTCCGACGGAATACGGTGGGGCGGGGCTGGATGTGCCGTCGTACATCATGGCGGTGGAGGAGCTATCGCGCGCCTGCGGCGCGACCGGCATCCTGATGTCCGCGCATCATTCGCTGTGTGTTGATCCGATTCTCAGTTTCGGCACGCCGGAGCAAAAACAGAAGTACCTGCCGAAGCTCGCGACCGGCGAATGGATCGGCGCGTTTTCGCTGACCGAGCCAGGCAGCGGGTCTGACGCCGGCTCGGCGCTGTGTTCCGCCGTGAAGAAGAGTGACGGCTGGCAAATCAACGGCACGAAATGCTTCGTGACCAACGGCCTCGAGGCGCACGTGATCATTCTGTTCGCGGTCACTGACGCCGACAGTCCGAAACACCGGATGTCGGCGTTCATCATTGATCGCGACATGCCGGGTTGGAAGCCGGGCAAAGTCGAAAAGAAGATGGGCATCAAGGCCAGCAGCACGACCGAGCTGATTTTCGAAGACTGCGTTGTGCCGCATGAGAATCTGCTGTTTGAAGTCGGGCGCGGGTTGAATGTCGCATTGGCGACGCTGGACGGCGGGCGTGTCGGCGTCGCGTCTCAGGCGATCGGCATTTCGCAGGCGGCGCTGGACAGCGCGCTCAGCTACAGTCAGACGCGACAGGCGTTTGGCGGACCGATCAGCCAGTTTCAGGCGATCCAGTTCAAGCTGGCCGATATGGAAACACAGGTCAGCGCGGGGCGCATGCTGACGCGGCGGGCGGCGTGGCTGAAGGGGCTGAAGCGCAAATTCGGCGCGGAAGCCGCGATGGCCAAGCTGTTTGCCAGCGAGATGTCCGCCCGCGTGACGGCGATGGCCGTTCAGGTATATGGCGGCTACGGCTATATCATGGATTACCCGGTGGAGCGCTTTTTGCGTGACGCCAAGATTACGGAGTTGTACGAAGGCACGAGCGAGATTCAACGGCTGGTCATCGCTCGCAAGTTGCTGACCGATTCGGCCAGCGTGGGGCAGCACTGAACCGAGGGATTCATGGCGAAGAGTTCATATATTGTCGGCGCGAAGCGCAGCCCGATCGGGCGATTTCTGGGCGGGCTGAGCCGGTTGAGCGCAGCGCAAATCGGGGCGCAGGTCGCCAAGGCGCTTCTCGACGAATTGAAAGTCGACCGGGCGCTGATTGACGACGTGCAGATCGGCATGGTGCTGCAGGCCGGCGCCGGGCAGAACCCCGCGCGGCAGGTGGCGCTCGCCGCGGGTTGCCCGCCGACCGTCTCGTGCTGCACGGTGAACAAGGTGTGCGGCAGTGGTCTGCAGTCCGCGATGTACGCGGACACGGCGATTCGCGCCGGCGATCTGGATGTCGTGCTCGCCGGCGGCATCGAATCGATGAGCCAGGCGCCATTCCTGGTGCGCGAGATGCGGGCCGGGCAGAAGTACGGCAGCGTGAAGATGATCGACAGCCTGGAGTACGACGGGCTGATCAACGTTTTTGACAACGACATCATGGGCGCGCTCGGCGACGAGACCGCCAAGAAGTGCGGCGTCACCCGCGCACAACAGGACGAGTTCGCCGCCGGCAGTCAGCAGCGGGCCGCGGCCGCGATCAGCAACGGCTGGTTCGCGGACGAAATCGTGCCGATCGAGCCGCGCCCCGGCAAAACGCCGATTACGACCGATGAATGCGTCCGCCCGGACACGACCGCCGATGCGCTCGGCATGTTGAAGGCCGTGTTCAGCGAAGGCGGCACCGTGACGGCGGGCAACGCGTCCCAGCTCGCGGACGGCGCGGCGATGACGCTGATCGCCAGCGAAGCGGGCTTGAAGAAACTGAACGCCAAGCCGCTGGCGCGGATCGTCGCGCACGTGACGACCGGGCGTGACCCGCGCGATGTGTTTCTGACGCCGATCGACGCGAATCGTCTGGTGTGCGACCGGGCCGGCTGGGCGATGGGCGATGTTGATCTGTGGGAGGTCAATGAGGCCTTCGCGGCGGAGATGGTGGCCGTCTGCGGCGCGTTGGAACTCGACCCGGAACGCGTGAATGTGCACGGCGGCTCGATCGCGCTCGGCCATCCGCTCGGCGCGAGCGGCGCCCGCGTGCTGACGACGCTGGTGCACGCCATGAAGCGGCGCGGCGCGAAGCGCGGCGTGGTCAGTATGTGTCTCGGAGGCGGCAACGCGGTCGCGATGGCCATTGAGATGATGTAGCCAGAGGCAGGGTTGGCGCCGACGGCTCGCCGGTTGCGGCGGCTTTCGGCGGCTTTCGGCGGCGCGTTTTTTTTCAGAATGCAGTCTCGCGTTTGAGGAACCATGCCTGAGCCAGGAATAACACGCGAACAGATCATCGAAGCCTTGAAGCAGGTGCGCGATCCCGAGTTGCCGATCAACATCGTTGACCTCGGTTTGATTTACGATGTCGCGATCAGCGATGACGGGGCGGTGAAGATTCGCATGACGCTGACGACGCCGAACTGCCCGGTGGCCGGGGCGCTGCCGGCCGAAGCCCAGCGGGCGGCCCAGACCGTTTCCGGCGTAACGGACGTCGCGATTGACCTGACGTTCGATCCGCCCTGGTCGCCGGAAGAGCTGACCGCCGACGGGCGGGCGATTCTGGAGTTATCCGGCATCGACCTGAGCGGCCCGAAGCGACCCGCGATGATTCCGAGAACCCGCCTGACACGGGGCGGGAACTGAGGCGCTTTCGAACCAAGTCGACTGCCGGTGAACGTCAACGCAGTCAGCGTTCTTCTGTCGCGGAGGCCGATGAGCGCATCACCAGAATGTCCGCGTCGCCTTCGCGTCGGCAATCGCCGAGATCGTCGACCTGATCGGTCCCGATCGAATAAACGATCCAATCCCCTGACGCGTCTCTCGCGAGTCGTAGTGGTTGTCCCGGGTTGAAGGGGTCCGCCGCATCTACGAGCCACAGGTCAGGATTGGATAGCGGCAATCCTCGCTGAATAGCGCCGATGATTGCTGACACGATAGCCCGCTGCGCGCGGTGCGCGTGCCATCTCTCGAGGAACAAGTCAATGTTCTCCACGAACGCGATATCAAATGGCTCGACATCGCGCGCCCACTGGATGCATCGGGACTTGAGCGCGCGCAAGTCGGCAAGGCGATCAGCGGGGCTCATGGATTCAGATTGCTTCAAGTAATAGCGTGCCCGGTCAACGAGTCGGTCGTATGACTTGGCGAACTCCGCGGGCGAAATGCGGGCCTTTGCCGCGCGTATCAGCGCGGCGTCTTCGTCACGACCCGCGCGACAGATCGTGGCGTACATGATCGTGTCGATACCCGAATTCCAGTTTCCATCCGCATCGCTAAAGCGGCGCATCATGGCGCGCGCGAATGCCGCAGTGAACGTCAGGCACTCCAGCTGTGCACTGGTTTCGCGCCGCGAGAGTCGGTCGAGTTGGCCGAAAAGCGCGAGCCCAGTGGCCGGGGTGATTCGGCCTGCCGCCGCGGAGCGAAACAGGCTCTCCGAGGTCGTCTGATACATGCGCATGTATGTCGCTTGTCCGAGGAAGATTGGAACGGCGAGCCACGATTCCAGCCCCCGCAGCATGCGCTGATAGGCGACAACAATCTCAACCTCGCTGGCGCCCGCGCGCCACGCCAGCGCTTGGGAACTGTCGAAAACACACCGCAGGCCAATACCTGTCTCAAGTTCCAATCCGAGGTCATCGAGGGGCGGGCGGCCACCGATCGCCGGCAGCAAATTAGGAATGGCGTCGAACTTATCGCGCAGCGGGGCGGTCGCCTCGACGAACCGGGCAAGCTTGGGATGGCTGTTGGTGGTCCAGACGAGGCCGAGGTCGCGCGGGATTTCCTCGCGAAGCTGCACTGCGAGTGTCGACGGGGTTCCGAGCGCGCTGGCGACCGTCTCCTGATTCTCGTCAAATGGTGATAGGGCAGGAATCAGGAGGACGACGGCAAGGAGCGGCGACCACATGGAAGACCTCCGTTTCCGCGAACAAACGCAGATGGCGAAACACAATCAGTGGTCTCTGGGTTCGCCAGCGGTGAAAGCACGGCTTTCGGACGCTTCGCAGATCACTCCGTCGAGACCACGTCGTCTTTTTCCGCCAACGCCGCGTCGAGTGTGTGCCACGCCAGCGTCGCGCATTTCACGCGCGCGGGGAAGCGCGCCACGCCGGCGAAGATCTCCAGCTTGCCGAGCTCAGGCTCGGGCGTGGATGGAGTCGCCGCGGCGCCATCCGGCCCCGCGGTCTCCGGCGGTTGACCCGTAACGACCTTGTGAAACTTCTCGAACAGCGCCCGGATTTCGGTGATTGGCTTGCCGATCACGGCTTCGGTCATCAGCGACGCGGATGCGGTGGAAATCGCGCAGCCGGAGCCGCTGAACTTCACATCGCGCACCACGCCGTTCTCCACCACGAGCTCGACATGGATGCGGTCGCCGCACAGCGGGTTGGCGCCATTGGCGGAACACGAGGGCTGCTCCAGGCGACCGCAGTTGCGCGGTCGCCGGTAGTGGTCGAGCAGCAGTTCCTGATAGAGTTCCTGAAGGTCCATTATTCGCCGAACAGTTCGATCGCCTCGCGCACGCCGGCCAGCAGCGCGTCCAGTTCATCCATCGTATTGTAGAGCGCCAGTGACGCCCGCACCGTGCCGGAGATACCGTAATGCTCCATCAGTGGCTGGGCGCAGTGATGCCCGGCCCGCACCGCCACGCCGGCCTGATCCAGCACCGTGCCGACATCGTGCGGGTGAATCCCGTCAATCACGAACGAGATCACGGAAGCCTTTTCACGCGCTTCGCCGACCAGTCGGACTTGGGGGATCGCCTTGAGACGCCGCGTCGCTTCGAGCAGCAACGCGTGCTCGTGATCCCACATCGCCGGATAGCCGATGCCGCGGACGTAATCGACCGCCGCCCCCAGGCCGACCGCGCCCGAGATGTTCGGCGTGCCGGCCTCAAACTTATGCGGCACGACGTTGTATTCGGTTTTCTCGAACGACACGGAACTGATCATCTCGCCGCCGCCCTGGTAGGGCGCCATGTTTTCGAGCAGATCAAAGCGCCCGTAGAGCGCGCCGATGCCGGTCGGACCAAAGGCCTTATGGCCGGAGAAGGCGTAGAAATCCGCGCCGATCGCGCGCACATCGATCGGCAGATGTGGCGCGGCCTGCGCGCCGTCGATCACCGTGACCGCGCCGCGGGCGTGGGCGAGTTCGGTCATGCGCCGGACGGGGTTGATCGTCCCCAACGCGTTCGAAACATGCCCGAACGCGACAATCTTCGTCTTGTCGCTGAGCAGTTTCTCGTATTCCTCGATGACGAGTTCGCCGGCCCGGTTCACCGGGACGACGCGAATCCGCGCGCCGGTCTGTTCGCACAGCATCTGCCAAGGAACGATGTTCGAGTGATGCTCAAGCCGCGTGAGGATAATCTCGTCGCCCGACCGCAGCCGCGGCCGACCGTAGGCCTGCGCCACGAGGTTGATCGCTTCGGTCGTCCCGCGGACGAAGATGATCTCTTCTCGCCGCGCGGCGTTGACGAACTGCGCGACCTTGTCGCGGGCGGCCTCGTATGCCGCCGTGGCGCGCACGCTCAGCGTGTGCACGCCGCGGTGGATATTCGCGTGATCGTGTTCTTCATAGGCGGTGACGGCCTCGATCACCTGGCGCGGGCGCTGCCCGCTGGCGGCGCTATCGAGATACACGAGCGGCTTGCCATTGACCTGTTGCGCCAGGATCGGGAAATCGCGCCGAATCCGCGTGACATCGAACGCCGCGACTCCGGCCGGTGAATGCGCGGGCGACGCGAGTCCGGGCGTCATGACTGCTCCAATCCCCGCAGCACGTCGCTCTGCGGCAGGCGTTCAAAGAGCCAGTCGCGGCCCATCTCGCGCAGCGCGTCGACGCGGATGTCCGCCAGCACCTCGCTGGCAAACGCGTAGACCAGCAGGCTGCGCGCGGTTTCGACCGGGATGCCGCGCGACCGCAGATAGAACATCGCGTCCGCGTCGAGCTGGCCGATCGTGGCTCCGTGCGTGCACTTCACATCGTCGGCGAAAATCTCCAGCTGCGGACGCGCATCCACCTTGGCCTGGTCCGAGAGCAGCAGGCTCATGTTTGTCTGCTTGGCGTCGGTTTTTTGGGCGATCTGATGCACATGAATGCGCCCGGTGAAAACGCCCTGCGCCGCGTCCTGGAAAATACCCTTGAAGTATTCACGGCTGTCGCAGTGCGGGGCGGCGTGCTCAACGCGCAGGTGATGATCCAGCAACTGCTGCTGATCGCCGAGGCTCAGGCCGTGCAGGTCGCAATTCGCGCCGGGACCGGCCAGGGTCGGGTTCATCTCGTAGCGCATCAGTCGCGCCCCGAAGGCCAGCGACTGGCTGCGGAAATCGCTGTCACGATCCTGGTGGCTCGACAGCGCGGCGACGTGATACGCGGCCGGGCTTTCATGCTGGCACTTGTAATGATCGATGCGTCCGTTGGGCGCCGTAATGACTTCCGTGACGGCGTTCGTGAAATACTCGAATTCGCCGGCGCTGATGTAGTTCTCGACAATCGTCGCGGAGGCGTTTTCTTCGGCGACGAACAGATTGCGCGGACTGATCAGCGCGTTCGGCGATGTCGCGACAAAGATCAGTTGTATCACGGCCTTCGCCTCGGCGCCGCGCGGCACATGCACAAACGCGCCGTCCTGAAAGAACGCCGCGTTCAACGCCTCGAACGCCCCCAGCGTCGGCGTAATCTGGCTGCCGAGGCGACCCTCGACCGCGGCGGTGTTCCTGGCGATCGTCTCCCGCAGGCTGGCCAGACCCGCGCCAAGGCCGGCGGGTTGAGTATCGCTGCGCTCCGCGTCAAAGTAGCCGTCAACGAATACCAGTCGCGCGGCTCCGGCGATCGCGTACCGCTCGATCGTCGCGTCCAGCGCGGCGGCGTCGGCCGGCTGGTCCGCGGTCGCGGGCTGAAACGCGCGGGCCGCGATGCCGCGCACGTTGGTAAATCGCCAGGCCTCATCGGCCGGCGTCGGGAAGCCTTCCCGCGCGAAGTGGGCCATGCCGAGCTTGCGCTGCTCGGCGACAAACGCCGGCTCCTTCGCGGCCGCGATCAGGCGCTGGAACAGGCTTTGATACTCGGCGACCGTTGCGGCGGCGCCGGGGGTGGTTGTTGAGACGCTCATATCGTTTGCTGCTCCGTGCAATCCGAACGGGCCGATCGGCGCATTCGGATTTGCGGTTTCAAGATTCGCCCGTCGGTCAGGCCGTGACGGTTTGCTCGACGCCCGTATAGCCCTTTGATTCCAATTCCAGCGCGAGCTCCTTGCCGCCGGTTTTCGCGATGCGACCGTCGACAAGCACGTGCACATAATCCGGCACGATGTAATTCAGCAGACGCTGATAGTGGGTGACAACGATGGTCGCGCGCTCCGGGCTGCGCAGCGCGTTCACGCCGGCGGAGACGACCTTGAGCGCGTCGATGTCAAGCCCGGAATCGGTCTCGTCAAGAATCGCCAGCTTCGGCTGCAAGACCGCCATCTGGAAGATTTCGTTGCGTTTCTTCTCGCCGCCCGAGAACGACTCGTTGACGGCGCGGCTCAGCAGCTTCTCATCGAGATTGACCAGCTTGGCCTTCTCGCGGACGAGTTTCAGGAAGTCCATCGCGTCGAGTTCCGACTCGCCGTGATACTTGCGAATCGCGTTCAGCGCGCTCTTCAGGAAATAGCTGTTGGTGACGCCGGGGATTTCGACCGGGTACTGAAACGCCAGAAAGACCCCCTCGGCGGCGCGCTCTTCCGGCGCCATTTCGAGCAGGTCCTTGCCGTTGTAGAGCACTTCGCCGTCGGTGACCTCGTAGGTCTCGCGCCCGGCGAGCACCTGGGCGAGCGTGCTCTTGCCGGAGCCGTTCGGCCCCATGATCGAATGGACCTCGCCGGCTTTGACCGTCAGGTTGACGCCCTTGAGGATGTCGTGGTCGTCTACGCGGGCGTGCAGGTTACGAATTTCAAGCATATGTCTGATTCCGTCCTTCGGAGTTTCCAATCACCAAACCACTAGATCGCCAGATCGCGAAATCCACTACCCCACGCTGCCTTCCAAACTGACTTCCAACAGCTTCTGCGCCTCGACCGCGAACTCCATCGGCAGCTCGCGGAACACTTCCTTGCAGAAGCCGTTGACGATCATGCTGACGGCGTCCTCAGTCGGGATGCCGCGGGCGTTGCAGTAGAACATCTGGTCTTCGCCGATCTTCGACGTCGTGGCTTCGTGTTCCATGTGCGCGGTCGGGTTGTCGACCTCGATGTACGGGAACGTGTGCGCCCCGCACTGGTCGCCGATCAGCATCGAGTCACATTGCGTATAGTTGCGGGCGTTGGCGGCGCCCTTGTTGATCTTCACCATCCCGCGATACGTGTTCTGACCCTTGCCGGCGGAAATGCCCTTCGACACGATATAGCTTTTCGTGTTCTTGCCGATGTGGATCATCTTCGTGCCGGTGTCGGCCTGCTGGCGCTTGTTGGTCAGCGCCACGGAGTAGAACTCGCCGACCGAGTTGTCGCCGAGCAGGATGCAGCTCGGATATTTCCAGGTGATGGCGCTGCCGGTTTCGACCTGCGTCCACGAAATGCGCGAATTCCGCCCGAGGCACTTGCCGCGCTTGGTGACGAAGTTGTAAATGCCGCCGACGCCGTTCTCATCGATTGTTGGAACCAAGTCCGCTCCAGGGGTCCAAATTTTGGGCATCACGCGCCTCCCCAAATCGCGGCCTGCGGCCAATCGGTGTCTTGAATTTCCTGTTCGCCGTGCGTCACCATCCAAAGCGCAT
>CAZGTH010000023.1:0-72884 GCA_964528455.1 uncultured Planctomycetales bacterium
CGACGGGTACGAATACCCGCTCAGAGGCTCGCTTCATAGATTCATGCCTTCGGCGAAGCCGGCATGAATCGGCGAGCCGCGACGCTACAATGCGCATTGCACGGTTGCCCGTGCTCAAACTGCTTCCGCCTGCGGCGGAAGCATGGCGCCAACCGCCGGATTTGCAAGACCGTAACAAACGGGGAACCGGCATCGTGATGGACTCGCAGATCGATACCGAAGGCGTACAGGCCGGCGACCGCGCGGAGCGGTACTTCTACGCCGGGCGGGTGGCATCTATGAGCGAGCCGTTGTCAAGCGTGTTGGAACTGGTTGCGGTTTTTTCCAAGCATCTATTCGGCGTCATCTCTTGGATGCGCCACATATCGATTTCGGGTCGGCCCCAGTCATGCCTTCGGGCTGTCTTCCCGACCGGAGGTCGTGGAGCGCCCATGCCACACCCGCGGGGTCCGACACTTGTTCCGCAACGCTTTCCAACGACCGCGTGCTCATCGCGCACACCGTCGAGTTCCGTAGGGTGCGGCTTGCCCTTGCCGCACGATCAGCGGCGTTCGGACCAAACCACGCCCGAGACGGCAGTGGCAAACACTGCGGCAGAGATCACGTGATTCACGGAACTTGGTGCGGCTTGCCGCTTGCCGCACCCTACATGACTACGACGCCTACGGCGCCGCCCGCATCTACTCCGGCGGCGCCGTCGACGAGGCGTTCCGCTCATCGCGTTTCGTCCGCCCGCCGGGCGGATGATTGATAACGACAACCCCCGGGGGCTAAAGCCCCCGGCAACCACCGTCGGCCCTGCGGGCCGCGCCCGACTACCTCCCGCCAGACTTCTTCTTGGCGGCCTTCTTCGCCGCCTTCTTCGCGACCTTCTTCTTCGCCGCCTTCTTCGCGACCTTTTTCTTCGCCACGCCCTTCTTCGCGACTTTCTTCTTCGCGGCGACCTTTTTCGTTGTCTTCTTCTCCGCGCCCGCCTTCTTCGCCGGTCGCGTTGTCGGATTCGGCTTCAGCGAACTCACAAACGCATAGCTCGCGGCGAACAGCGCCCCGGCTTGCGCCGCCGAGCGAAACATCGCATCCGGGACCAGCACGTATTCCTTCATCACCACGCCATACGCCGTGACGATCGCGTTCTTGTGGCGCTCGATAAACGCCGCGCGGTCGTCCTTCGGCAGGCGCAGCGCCAACCCGCCCTCCGGCGTCATGAAACTGAACATGTGCCCGTTCTTCGAGGTGTACGCGGACGCGGCGCCCTTCCGCTGCAAACCGGGGATCGTCGCGACCAGTTTGTCATATCGCGCCAACGCATCCGCCGGCACATTCGGCGTTTTTGCCATGAAACTCCCTCGCTCAATGTGGATGTTCACGCGCGAGTTCAGCCTTGCGCGCTCAAACGCCCCACGCCCGACTACCTCCCGCCAGGCTTCTTCTTCGCCGCTTTCTTCTTCGCTACCTTCTTCTTCGCTACCTTTTTCTTCACAGACTTCTTGCTGGCAGCCGCCTTCTTCGCGGCCTTCTTTACTGCCACGGCCTTCTTCGCGGTCTTCTTGGCCGCACTCGGCTTGTCCCCCTTCCTGACCGATTTCGCCTTCGCCGCCGGCTTGCCGGCCGCGCTCTTCTCGACGCGCTTTTTCTCCGACTTCGCCCACGGATTCAGCATCTGGCCCCCGACCTTTTCCGGATACCACTGCCCATTGACGTACCATGTCGGCGCTGCGGCGATCTCGGCCCACGTGACGCCCGGATACACAGTGATCACGTGGTGGTCGCAGTCCCACGTGCCGTACTGGCGCAGCTTCGGAAACCAGATCAGTATCCCCTCCGGCTCAAAGGAATCGCCGCAGGCCGCGATCAGGTCGTAGCCCTCGTATTTGCGTTGTTCATCCGGGTCAGTCGCCAGTTCAAAGGCGTCACAAAGGCCGCTACTGTCAACTTCAAACTCTCTCAACGGCGCGTCTTCCGGCGCGAACAACTCTACCGCCGATACTTCACCGCCCTCCTCCAACTTCCAGCTTCGATTCTTCGGATCGCGCAGATAATTGCGCAGGTCTTTCGGCAACATTGCGGAGTCTCCCTGGCAGAAAACGGGCGCCGGCCCAGCCGCGAGCGCGGCGGCGTATCCTAAAGCGACCTCAGGATCGTCTCAATTTCCTGCCGCGCCTCCGGCGACAGTCGCTGGGCGTCCCGCGGCGAGCGGCGCTCGTCAATCTCGATCGCCCGGCGCAGCTCATCGCGCGCCAGGTCCGACATCTCCGCCTGCCCGGTCTCGTTAGCGATGCGGGCCGCCAGCAGGCCGCAATTCGCGCGCACCCGCGTGTCGGTCGGGTGCCGCGCCGCGGCTTCACGCCAGGCGGCGAGCGCCTCGCGCAGCTCGCGCCGTCGAATGTCATCCGCGTGCCGCTCGGCCAGCGTTTCGCGCAAACGGGCGATCACCATCCACGGCCCGGGACCGGATTCGCCCCGCGCGATCGCCTCGCGGGCCGCGATCTCCGCCGCTTCGGCAAACGTGTCCGGCCGCTCCATCCCCGGCGCCCCCGCCGCCCCCGCCAGCCAGCGGGCATAGGTCATCTGCGGGGCGGGATTCCACTCATCGCAATCAACCACCGGATCCGCGAGCAGCGATTCGATGAACCGCCCATCGCGCGCCGCGACCGCGGCCCGAAAATCCGCAAACGCGCGATCCACACACACCGCCGGCTGCACAACAGCGCCATAAACCGCCAGCCCGACGACGCCCGTGCCGATCAGGATCGGCCAGCTGAGCCGACCCGCCCCCGTGTCTGCGGATTCGCCGCCATCTGCGGGCGGGAGGCCCGCGTCACCCGCGCCCGTCAAACCAGCGGCTGTCTTGCCCGCCAGTCCGGAAGCCGCATTCACACGCGCACACAACGCCGCGCCGACCAGCGCAGCCAGCGACAGCACGCCGGGCATCGTCGGCGCCACCGAGATCAACCCATGCGTCACGAGCGCGACCAGCGCGCCCAGCGCGGCGACCGAGATCAACCGCGCCGCCGGCGCGCCGCCGACATCAAGCGCGACAACCACAATCAGCAGCACCAGCGCCCACGCGAGCACAATTTCAAACAACCACAGCAACCCCACCCCCGGCGCGCCGAGCGGCGTCTCCGAAAACAGCGCATGCGCTCCGGCCAACACGATCGGCATGGCGACCAGCGCCCAGCGCGGCGTCGCCGCAATCGCGCGATCCGGCGCTTCGAGCGCATCCCGCGGTTGCGGCGCGCCGCGCCACAAAACGAGAACCAGCAACCACGCGCCACCGATCAGTCCCAGTGGTCCGTTCTCAACGAGCAGCGTCAGCCACAGATTGTGCGGATTGCGAATCTCCTCGGTGGCGTCGATATCGCGATAGCGCAGGTAGGGCGCCGCGAAATTCTCGCGCCCGACGCCGGTCAACGGGCGCTCCGCATACACGCTCGTGGCGGCGGTCCAATATTGCCAGCGAAAGTTCAACGACGCGCCCGGCAAACCGCCGCGCGCCAGCCCCCAGCCGACGCCAATCGCGATCACCCCGGCGTAAACGCCGATGCCCGTCAGCAACACGGCGCGGCGTTTGCGGGCCGCGAACTGGTCAAAGAACAGCAGTGGCGTGGCCGCGACAATCGCGATCAACGCCGCCAGCATCGCGCCCCGACTGCCGGTAAACCAGACGCCGACCGCGAGCAGCGCCGCGATCGCGATCAGCAGCGCCGCAATCGAAAAACGCTCGACCGCGCGCGACGCCGGCGCCCGCCGGGAAACCAGCGCAACCGTCGCCCCGAGCGCCAGCAACAGCCCGAGCGCCATTCCCGCCGCGGCGACGTTCGGATGCGCGACATAGCCGAACGCTTCCATCGCCATCAGGCGTCGTTCGTAATTCACGGCTTCCGGTGAGTCGAGGCCGGGCGCCCCTTGCGCGAACAACTCCGCTTTGCGCTGCAGAAACGCTTCGCGCACGTCCTGGAACTCGCCGAACTCCTGACTGACGCACTTCAGCGCGGACACCGCCGCCGACGCCACGACAGCGCCGATCACGATCCGCCGCATCCACTCGGCTCGAATCAACCCGGCCAGCGCGGCCCCGGCGATGACCGTCGCCAGCATGTCGACACCGACATTCAACGCCAGACGCCGATTGTCTGCGGCAAAAGTGGAAAGCAGCACGCCCGCCGTCAGCAGCAGGAACGGCGCAAGCGTGACCAGGCGTGGGCGCGGCAGCAGCGCCAACGCCACGCCACTGAGCACAATCAGGCGCAGATCGATCCATGCCGTCGTTCCCGGCGTCGGACCGCCAACATCGACGGCGCCGGCCTGAATCACCTGCTCGACGAAGCCAAATTGCGTGTTGGTGAATGTCTCGCTGAAGAGGAAGCGCGACGCCAGCAGCGCCGTAAGCGCGATGAACAGTGCGAGCCGAATCCAGTATTTACGCATCGCGGCGCCGCTCGCGCCGGTGCGCGTTCTGGTCGGCGCCGATGAGTTCACGCTGCGCCGGGTCACGATTTGGCTTTCGCCGGCGGTTTCGGCGGCATTTCGAGAATCGCGATGATGCCGAGCACCATCAATACCAGGCACACGATGGTGAGCGTCTGGCGCAGATCCGCCTTCGGCAGCAATGTCGCCGCCAGGCCGGTCGCCGCCGTGGCCAGATAAATCGTCAGCACCGCGAACCGCCGACTGAGGCCGTGATCGACCAGACGATGAGAGAAATGCCGCTGATCGCCGTGAAACGGGCTGCGCCCTTCCAGAATCCGAATCCCGACCACAGTGACGAAGTCATACAACGGCACCGCCAGCGCCACCAGCGGCATCGCGAGCGCATACGGCGGCCGCGCCGCGCCGCTCTCCGCGTTGTAGTAGGTCGTCATGATCGACACGATCGCGACCATGTATCCGACGACCAGGCTGCCGGCGTCACCCATGAAAATCCGCGCCGGTGGGAAGTTGAAGACCAGGAATCCGAGAATCGCGCCGCAGAAAACGCACGCCAGCGCCGGCACAAACGCCTGTCCCGCCAGCACGCCGCAGATCGCGAGAAACGCAAGGTTAATCGTCGCGACGCCGGCGCTCAGGCCGTCCATGTTGTCGAGAAAGTTGAACGCATTGACGATCACAACGATCCACAGCACAGTGAGCGCAATCGAGACCCACGGCGCCGCCATGCCGCCCACGATGCGCACGTCGGCCAAGGTCGCCACCAGAATCGCGACAATCGTCATCACAGAGAACTTGATGCGCGGGCCGAGCGGCCGGGCGTCGTCGATCAGGCCGAGCGCGTGCAGCGCCGCCGCCCCCAGAAGCAGCCAATAGAACGAAGCGGCGCGATCGCGCAAACCATCGATGTACGGCCGCGCCGCCTCACCCAAGACCGACAGTAACGCGTCAATCGGCGCAAACTGCGCCACCACCGCCGCCAACAGCGCCGGAACCCACGCCGCGATGAAAATCGCCACACCACCGGCGTATGGAATCGGGTCGCGATGAGATTTGTGGCCGCCGGGGCGATCGACGAATCCGACGCGGCGGGCGACGCGCATCGCGATCGGCGTCAGCATCAGCGCCAGTGTCAGACTCCCCACCAACCCCGCGCCGAGCAGCAGCGGCAGCCCCGACTCGCTCATTCGCCGCCGCCCGTATGAAGGGATTCGCGCCACTCGCGGAGTTGCGCGCGATAGATATCCCGCACGCCGTGGAAGAAAGTGTGCGTCGCTTCCTGGCGATAATCAGCGTAGGTCCAGGGCCACGCCTGCCAGCGTTCAAACTCGAACCGCAATGTCGGTTCGACATACAAACCGTGACCGACAAACACACGGTGATTGGCGTCTTTTGTCGTCGCCAGCGCCAGTTTGATCAGCGAGAGATAGCCGGGATCCAAGTTGACCGGCCGCGGGTACTCGTCCAGCATTTCGTCGGCGAGGCGGGATTCCATCGCGTTGGTTTCGAGCTTGATTTCCGCCAGTTGCTCGCAATGGATCAGGCGCTCGAAGCTCCAGTACGCTCGCAACAGTTCGGGGCCCATCTCCTCGGCGTAATACTCGGTGTGATCAAACGACGTGATCGGGCTTTCGGCGTCGATTGGCCCGTAGCGGCGGGTCATCAATTGCTGCGCGCGCCGCAAGCGGTCGGCGTCATTCGCCAACACGCCGCAGATCAGCTTGACCGGGTCCGGACGCCGTGGCTTACCCATTGCGCGGGTAGTGTAACGCGGGGCGTGCGCTTCGTGGCGCCTTGCTAGTCCGTGGATTCCCGCCTGCGCGGGAATGACGACAGGGAGGCCTGCGCGGGAATGACGGAAGTGGCGCCCATTCTCTATTTCGTCACCCCCGCGCAGGCGGGGGTCCACGACGACTAATGGCGTCAGGACTAATAGCGCCTCCTCACTCCGTGGATTCCCGCCTGCGCGGGAATGACGACAGGGAGGCCTGCGCGGGAATGACGGAGATGGCGCCCATCCTCTATTCGTCACCCCCGCGCAGGCGAGGTCCACCGTTTCGTCACCCCCGCGCAGGCGGGGGTCCACGACTGAGCGAGGACTTCAGGCCCGCGCCGCTTCTGTCACCACGGGGACTCCCGCCCGCCAGCCCGGCGTCACGCCGCGCCGCCCACATCTATCTTGAACAGCCGCGCCGCCGTCTGCCACATGATCAACTCCCGGCTGCGCTCCGGCAGGTCGAGACTGCGCATGAATTTCAGATACGACTTCATCGAGCAGATCGGCCAGTCGGTGCCATACAGCAGGTATTTCGGTTCACCGGCGTAGAGAATCATGTCGTGCACCTGTTCCAGCATGTAGCGCTCGAACTTCTCCTGAAAGTCGCCCAGCACCAGGCCCGACACGTCCGCGTACACGTTGGGGTTCTTGTAGACGACCTCCATGCAGTCGCGAATCCATGGGTTGCCGATGTGGCAGATCACAATCTTCAGGTCCGGGTTGTCCACCGCGACATCATCCACGTTCAACGGATGCGCGAAACGCAGCTTACCCTTCGGGCTGTAAGTGTCGCCGGTATGGATCATCACCGGCACGTCGTACTCCATCGCCAGATCGTAAATCACCTGGCAGCGCGGGTCGTACGGATAGAACGGCTCATAGCCGGGGTACAGCTTCAGCCCCTTCACCAGCCCGGCCTGCAGGTAGTCGCTGATCTCGCGCAGGTCCTTCTCCTTGTAATGCCGAATGCTGACGCCGGCGACGACGAAAATGTTCTTCAGGTGGCGCGTCGCCTCCACGACCTTGCGCGTTGGCGGACGATGCTCGGTCACCTTGTAGGAACTCAGGACGAGCGCGTAATCCACGCCGTTCGCGGTCATCTGGGCCTGCAAGTCGTCGAGGCATTGCTCAACCGAGGTGACGCGATCTTCGTGGTAGTTATTCAAATGCGTATGACAGTCGATGATCATCCATTCCCCTTCATCTGGCCGGGCGCCGCGCAGGCTTCGTGAGAAACTACGTGAGTTGACCGCTCCGTCGCGGCGGGACACAGCGTATCTTATCCCCCACCAGCAGATTGCCGCGACGAACCCGGGTTGCTCACTCGTCGCGGCGTCAATTCGTTCATACCGGCACGTTTACCAATTACGCCGCACGCGCCGGTATCCGGCGGACTGAAAACTCGCTGAAGTGACGCTGGCGCCGGATGTTGCGCTCGCGGTCTTTGCGACCGCCGTCGAGTCGCCCGGCGGGATCGATTTCGGCCGCCCCCGGGCCGCGCCGCCGCGCGGCGGGCCCGCCTACTTCCGAAAATCGGGCTTTGAACCGATGAATTGGTAGGTATACTACTTGGTCGTCGGCGATGGTCTCGCCGCAACCTCGAATCCATGGAGTCGGACCATGAGTTTTCAGCAGGACATCGATTACGCGCCGCGGGCGGTTGGGCACGCCGACCAGGCGTCTCGATCTGACTTCATCGTCAAGACCTACATGCACCTGCTCGGCGCCGTGCTGGCGTTCACAGCCATCCTGGTGTTTCTGTTCCAGAGCGGTCTGGCCGAGAAGATGACGATGGCGATCGCCGGCATGAACTGGCTGATCATTCTTGGCGCGTTCATGGTCGTGAGCTGGCTCGCGACGCGCGTCGCGGCGCAGTCGGTTTCGCTTCCCGCGCAGTATATGGCGCTGGCGGGCTACGTCGTCGCCGAGGCGCTGATCTTCACGCCGCTGGTCTACATTGCCGCATCCTACTACTCGGATGTGCTGATGCCGGCGGTGCTGGTGACGGTCATGGGCTTCTCCGCGCTGTCAGCGATCGCGTTCATCACGCGGGCGGATTTCTCGTTCCTGCGCGGCATCATCATCTGGGGCGGCCTTTGCGCCCTCGGCGCCATCGTCCTCGGCGTCCTGTTCGGCTGGACGCTCGGACCTCTCTTCAGCGTGGCGATGATCGCGCTGGCCGGCGCGTCGATTCTGTATGACACGTCGAACGTGCTGCACCACTATCCGCGCGACCGCTACGTCGCCGCGTCGCTGCAACTGTTCGCGTCCGTCGCGCTGATGTTGTGGTACGTGCTGCGGCTGTTCATGAGCCGCGACTAGGCGACCTGCGAAGGCGCCGCATCGGCGCCGTGTGGTTGACTTCAACGAGAGCGATCGGGACCTGCCCGGTCGCTCTCTTCTTTTTCGGCGGAGCCCCGTCGCGGAACAACAAGAGCGAGAACGAAGGGTCGTCGCAATCGCGCGACTTTGGACATACCATCAACGCATGAGCGAATTGCCCATCGGACCCGAACTCGTTGGTCGCGAAGTCCGCGTCGCCGCGCGGCCCGAATGGGGCGTGGGACGCGTCCTGCGCGTGCAGCCGATGAAGGTCGCGGGGCAAACCGTCTTTCGCGTCGGCGTGCAGTTTCCGGTCGGCTCCAAAACGCTGCAGTCCCCGCCGGCGGTGCTGAGTCTGCCGACCGCCGAGCCGCAGCGCGGGCAGGGCTGGCTCGACACCATGGGCGGCTCGACGCTGGATGATCGACTCCGCGCCCTGCCGGAAGATGTCGCCGATGTGCTCGGGTCGATCCGCGCCCGGCTGCAGGCGGTCGTGCCGCTGTACGAGATCCGAGACGAGCCGGCGGCGCTGCTGAAGTGGGCCCGCAACCAGACCGGCGTCGCCGACCCGCTCTCGCACTGGTCGCGCGACGAACTGTCCGTCGCCTTCCGCGCCTTCCGGATCGAGCGCGATTCGCACTTCCGCAATCTCGCCGCGCAACTGCGGATCAAGGAAGGTCACGACGCGGTTCGCGCATTCGTCGACGAACAGCCGGAGCCCGCCCGCGCGGCGATTCGCGAGGCGCTGGGGCGCATTATCTGATCGACGGCCCCGTTCGGCTTCGACCGCGCCGATCAGCGCGGCCCGCTGCGCGCGGGCGTTCGCGCTTTGTCAAAAAAAGGCGACCGTGACGGAGGTCACGATCGCCTGTTTCAGAAACGCAACTGCGCCGGACTACTTGCGGGCCTTTCGATGCGACAGTTACGCTAGCACGCCGACCAGCCGCAGCCATGACATTTGCGGCAGCCTTCCTGCAGCGCCAATGAACTCTGGCACTCCGGACACACGAGCTTGTAGTGCAGCGCGACATCGTGATGACGCCGCACCTGCGTCGAGCCATTCGCGCCGGTCATGGTCACGACCGTCTCGTCGATCGTGGTTTCCTCGACTTCGGCGACGATCAGCCGATCGATCCGCGCCTCGACCGGCGCGGCCAGCACCGCCGTCGCCGACTTGATGACCTTCTCGCCGTCATCGGCGCCGTTCACCCGGTTGCTGATCGCGTCGCCGGCGCCACCGGCCTCGGCCCGCCCGCCGTTCGCGAAGCGCGCCTCGCCCGTCATCGCCGGATCGACGGCCCGCGGCGTCTGGGCGGCTGGTCGACGCGTGGACGGCTGAATGGGTTTGTCGAGTTCGGCCAGGTCCACTTCACCCAGCAGCAGCGCCCGCAAACCGAACCGCTCCCGCGCCCGCACATACTTCTTCAGCGCGCTGGCCAGCCCATCGCCCAGCGACATGATCCGCCCGGTGCGCGTCGGAATCTGCAATGACGATCCGATGCCTTCCAGCTGCTTGATCACGTGCCGCAAAGAGCCGCCCGCCCGCAGCCACAGCGAAATCATGCGGCAGATCGCCTCCAGATCGCTGGTCGCGACGTCGCCACCCTTGCCGAGCTGCGCGAAGACTTCCAACTCGCGATCCGCCCGCGGATCGACAGTGATCTTCACATGCATGTTGCCGAACGGCGTCATCTGGCGAATCCGCAACCCGCTGACGATTTCCGGCAAGTCGCGCGGCTCGAGACGCGGCGACGACGACGCGGCGACCGGCGCCGGCATCGCGACCGGCTGCGCCGGCTTGCGTTCGACCTTGGCGTTATGCCCGTTGGCGCCGTTGTGTCCATTGTGGCCGTTGGTCGTCGGGGCTTCCGCCTTGGCGACCGGCGCGGCTTCTGTCTGAGTGGCGTGCTTCTTGTCACTGTCCTTCAGCGCCATCGGCTGGAACTGGCGGCAACCGTCGCGATACACCGTGACGCCTTTGCAGCGCAAATCGAACGCGAGCCAGTAGATCTGCTCGACATCATCGCGCGAGGACGCGTTCGGGAAATTGATCGTCTTGGAGATCGACGAGTCGCAGTGCGCCTGATAGGCGGCCTGCATCCGCATGTGCCATTCCGGCGTGATGTCGTGGGCGCAGACGAACACGCGCTTGGTCTCGTCGTCGATCTCGTCGATGTGATGCAGCGTCCCTTCGTGGGCCAAGCGCTCCATCAGCTCGTCGCTGTAATAGCCGCGCTCCTGCGCGACTTCCCGGAAGATCTGGTTGACCTCGACCAGCGGCGTCTCGCCCTGCTTCTGGCCGCGCAGCACGTTGCGGATAAACGCCAGCGAGAACATCGGCTCGATGCCGCCTGAGCAGTTGGCGATGATGCTGATCGTGCCGGTGGGCGCGACGGTGGTCACGGCCGAGTTGCGCATCATGCGACTGTGCCGCGTCTGCCAGATGCTGCCCGACCAGTTCGGGAAGCAGCCGCGCGTCTGCGCCAGATGCTCGCTGTAGTTGTGCGCCTCGTCGTTGACGAACTTCATGAAACGCTCGCCCCACGCGACGCCTTCGTCGCTGTTGTAGGCGATGTTGAGCTTGTAGAGCGCGTCCGCGAAACCCATCACGCCCAGGCCGATCTTGCGATTCGCCTTGCAGATCTCGTCGATCTCGGGCAACGGATAGTTGTTCGCGTCGATCACATTGTCCAGGAAACGCGTGGATTCGTGCACCGTCTCGCGCAGCCCTTCCCAGTCCACCCGCGCATCCGCCGTGCACGCGTCCTCAATGAACGCGCCCAGGTTGATGCTGCCCAGATTGCACGCCTCGTAGGGCAGCAACGGCTGCTCGCCGCACGGATTCGTCGCCTCGATGCGCCCGACGTGCGGCGTCGGGTTGTGTTCGTTGATGCGATCAATGAACACCACGCCCGGCTCGCCGGTCTGCCACGCGTTCTTGACGATGATCTCCCACACCTGGGCTTTGGTGTACACCTTTCCGCGCAGTTCCGCCGGCAACTCGCCGTTCATGCGCGGCGTCGTGTAGTAAGACGCCTTGCCGCTGATCGGCTCGACACAATCCACCTCGATCAGACTGCGCACGTCGTATTTCCAGATTTCGACATCGCGCGGAATCACGAACGACTTGCCGCTGCGCGGATTGCGCACGAAGTGCGGCGAATCCGGATCGGCGCGGAACTCATTCATCCACGCGTCGGTCATCTTCACCGAGATGTTGTAGTTCGTGAACTGCGACAGATCCTGCTTGGCGTGCAGGAACTTCAGGATGTCGGGGTGATGGATATACATCATGCCCATGTTCGCGCCGCGGCGGAACGCGCCCTGCTGAATCGCGTTGGTCGCTTCGCTGAACGCGCGCCAGAAAGAGATCGGACCGCTGGTCGTGCCCCCGCTCGACTGGATGAAATCGCCCGTCGGACGCAGCTCATCAAACGCGAACCCGGTGCCGCCGCCGGCTTTCTGAATCAGCGCGGTATGCTTGATGCTGTCGAAGATCTCGTTGATCGAGTCCTTCACCGGCAGCACAAAGCACGCGCTCAGCATGCCCATCTCGCGGCCGGCGTTCATCAGCGTCGGCGAGTTCGGCATGAACCGGCCGGTGGTCATGATGTTGTAGAAGCGGTCTTCCCAGCCTTGCCGGGCCTCCTCGCCGGCGCCGTATTGGCGCTCCACATCCGCCACGGTGCGCGCCACCCGCCCGAACAGGGCGGCGGGTTCCTCGATACAGGCGCCCGATTCGTCCTTCTTCAGATAACGCGCCTCGAGCACCTTCCTGGCGTTCTCAGTGAGATTCGGCGCGACACGTGCGGACAACGAGGCCATCCGTGAACTCCTTTCACAGAAGTGTGTTACGGGACAAAAAAAGAGCGGCGAATATGATGGGAGCCGCCCAAAAACAATCGCCGACGAACCCCGTCGGACTTGCGCCCCGTATCTAGGGGGCAATCTCTAATATAACCCAACATATTGTGGTGGTCAAAGAAAATCGGGCGTTTGAAATGAAATGCCATAACTGACAAATTCCGCCGAACTTAGCGATGATTCGCGCCCATGCGACCCGCGGAAATCATCCGCCGCCGCCGCTTTAGTCGCGCCCAGTCCGGAATACTAACAAACACCGAAACGATACACAAACATTTTTCTAACATTTGCGTTTTGAGTTGATCGAACCGGTTTCGGCGCCAGGCCACTTTCCCTAGAACGGGAACCCAGGCGGCGCCCGGCGCGACCAACCGCAGATGATCCGCGATATCAGTGAAATGCTGCCGCCGCGCGCCCGCCGGCCCATTCAGGCATGCGTCGGGCTGTTCGCGTTCGCGTGGTGTGTTTGGTTCGGCCATGCGCGCTGGACCGCAGCGCCACCCGCGACGCCGACGACCTCACCCGCGCCGGCGGCGATACACGCCAAAGTCGGCCCCCTGCGCGATGCGCTGATCGCAATCTCGCCACCCGATCCGCAAGTGACCGGGCGCGGCGTGGCAATGTGCTACCTCGGGCTGGCCAATCCAATGCCACCCGCGCCGGTCAAGACGCCGGACGACGCCGCGCTTGATCGCGTCTGCGCCGCGCTGGAGTCGATCGACCCGCCGGATGCTGACGACGCATATCTCTGGCTTGACGCGCGGGCGCCCGTTTCTCCTGGGAAACTGGCGGATGCGCAAGTGATCTATTGCCGCCGGTCGTTGGAATCCCGCGCGGAGCGAAGGATCGCCGCGAGGGATCCGCACGGCGCGTGGCGTGACCTGTGCGCCAGCCTGATGCTGACCGAGCGCATCGCGCATGCGCACCTTGCCAATCGCGCGGCGTGGGCGACCACCGGCCGCGCGCCGGGACTGCTCGCTCAACTTGCGGAAACGCGGACACTTACCGCTGAACAATGCCGACATGCGATCAAGTTGCTGCGCGGGCGCGACGATCTCAGCGTCGCCCGCCGCTACCGCGCGATCTTGCAGGCGCCGGACGACATCGAGGCGGTGCTGGATCGCTTCTATACGCGCGACGCCGACAATGACGGATGGCTCGTGCTGAGCCACTGGCGCGGCAATCATTGGCTTGAGCCCGCGAGCGCCAGCGCGCCGCGCTCGCCCGCGTGGAATCTGTTATCGCTCGGACTCAGCGGGCGCGATGCAGCCCGCGCGGCGCTGGCCGACTTTTTTCACGCGGTCGATCAGGCCGACGCCCTGCCGGCAGCGGACACGACCGCGCGGCTATGGTCCGCCGGTCGGCGCATCAACGGACCGTTCTCATCGCATCATCCGTGGATCGACCCCATGTCGGGTCTCGCCGAATTCACGGATGGACGACGCCGAGCGGTGATCGCGCTCTCGCTGGCGCTGTTTCATTTGGAGCACGGCGAATATCCCTACGAATTGGCGAACCTGACGCCCGCGTATCTGCCGGATGTGCCGATCGAGCCGATCAGCGCCACGCCGTACCGCTACAATCGGGCGAGCGCTGACGAGTACCGTCTCTGGGCGCCATGGCGCGACGAGTAAGCTCATTGATTTCGTATCACACGGCGGATGCGGCGGCGATTGGCGGGCGCCAGGCGCAACGGCGGCGCCGCGCGGACTTCGCCGACAATGTTCGAGTCGGACGGGCGCGCCACATTTGCGCTGCGGCCGGCGACCCAAGATGCGACACGCCGATTCCGCGCATTGGTTTCGATGATGAATTCCGTTCGCCCAAGGCCGGTAACTCGAACTTACAGGGCTTCCACACGACCACATGAACGCGCGCTTTCTCCGCTGGCGCAGGGCTCGACGCCCGGCGCCGCGCGGAACCTGCCGGGCGCCTCCACGCCGTCCCAACCCGGTTTGGGCAGGCGACGGTCGGCAGGATTTCGAATAATCTGCCGGGCTGCCGGTGGGGCCGGGGGGCCGACCGACGTTGTTCGTTGGAAGAAGGGAAACGTCATGCGACCGCGACTGAATCGACATTCCTGCGCACTGCTCGGATTGGGCGCATGCCTTGCGCTGACCACCGGCTGCGCGACGACCAGCTTCGGTCCCGCCGCCGCGCGGGGAATCACCTTCTACTGTCCCGGCGCCGGCAATATCGACTTCGGCGACGCCGGCGTCCGAAAGGGCCTCAGGGCCGCCGGATATGAGGGGCAGGTCGCAACCGTGATGTGGACCGTCTCGTTCAATCCGGCGATCGACCAGGCGCTGCGCATCAACGCCCGCCTCGGCGGCTCGCGGCTCGCGAACGAAATCAAGCAATACAAACGCCAGCACCCCGAGGGACCGGTCACGCTGATCGGCTTGTCGGCGGGCTCCGGCGTCGCGCTGTGGGCGCTGGAAGATCTGCCCTCCGGGATGATGGTCGAGAATGTCGTGCTGCTGGGCTCCAGCCTGAATCACCGCTACGACATCAGCAAGGCGCTGCCGCACATCAAGGGCAAGATATACAACTTCTACTCGTCAAACGACGCGATCCTCGCCGGACCGATGCTGGTGTTCGGCACGATCGACGGCGTTTTCGGCGTCGAGGGCGCGGGCGCTGTCGGACTGCACCCGCCGCGCGGCGCGGATCGGGTCGTGAATCTGCCGTGGAAGCCGGAGTACGCGTCATACGGGTACAACGGCGGCCACACCGACTCCACCAGCCCGCGTTTCGTGCAGCAGTTTATCTCGCCCTACGTCCAGGGCGAGACTACGGCCGGTCTGCCAGGCGCTGCGCCGCCGCAAACCAGGCTTGCCAGTCTGCGGGACTGATCGTCTCCGGGCGCGCCTCAAGCGAAACGCCCACCGTTTCCGCCGCGGCCAGCACGCGGCCGGCTTCCGCATCCTTGAAGATCCGGCGCAGCGTCTTGCGCCGCTGTTGAAAAGCCACCCGCACAAACGCCGCCAGCCCGCGCGCCGAAACCGGATCGAACAGTCGGGCCGGGTCCGGCGTCAGCCTGACCAGCGACGAATGCACTTGCGGCGCGGGCCAGAAAACCTGCGGCGGCAGTTTCTCCAGAACGCGCACATCGGCGAACAGGGCGGTGAGAATCGCCAACGGGCCATAGTCATCGGAGCCGACACCCGCGCTGAGCCGATCGGCGACTTCGCGCTGTATCGCAAACACCATGCGTTCCAGCGCGGGCTCGCCGAGCAGCAGTTCCATCAGCAGCGGCGTCGCGATCTGGTACGGCAGATTGGCGACAAGCTTGCGGGCGCCACCCGGGCCGGGCGCGGCCTCCACCATGGCTTCCACGACCCGCGGATTCAGGCGATTTTTCGTCTCCATCACGTCGGCGTGAATCAGTTTCAGCCGCGGTTGATCCCCGAGTTGCTGCGCGATCAATTCGTGCAGGCCGCGGTCAATTTCGACGGCGATGACGGTCGCGCCGGTTTCCAGCAGCATCTCGGTCATCGAGCCGGCGCCGGGCCCGACTTCGAGCACGACATCCGCAGCGCCGATCTCGCCCGCGGCGACGACTTTTCGCATAAGATTAAGGTCGATCAGGAAGTTCTGACCGAAGCGCTTTTGCGGCGCGAGGCCGTGCGCCGCGAGCAACGCGCGCAGTTCGGAGAGCGTTTGACCAGCCATGCGTTTCATCGTGGCGGGAAAGCCGGCGCGCGGCAAGCGGTTGGCCAGTCTGGCGCCGACGTCCTGGCGCCAGGCGCGACTTTCGCAGGCGGGGCTGCACGCAGCCTGAACGTCAGCGCCGAGGGATGCTGGGCGGCGCCCGGCCTGCGGCGTTTGCAGGCCCACCGCGTCTTCAGGTGTCGCGCGGCGTTTTGTTGAATTGGCAATGTCTGTCAGGAGAAGAAGCGTATGTCCGGTCGCCAGAAGCGATTGACCGATTACGCCAACTGCGCCGGCTGAGCCGGCAAGCTGCCGCAAGGCGGCCTGACGCAGGTGCTGCGTCAGTTGCAGGCGCCACGCCATCCGGACCTGCTCGTCGGGATTGATACCCTCGACGACGCGGGCGTCTTTCGTATTGCGCCGGACCTGGCGCTGGTCCAGACCGTTGACTTCTTCCCGCCGCTCGTCGACGACCCGTATCTCTTCGGTCAGATCGCCGCCGTCAACGCGCTCAGCGATGTCTATGCGATGGGCGGACTGCCGATGACCGCCATGAACCTCGTCGGCTTCCCGCTGGATGAAGCGCCGATCGAGTGGCTGGGCGAGATACTGCGCGGCGGCGCGGATAAAGTCGCCGAGGCCGGCGCCACCATCGTCGGCGGCCATAGCGTGCGCGACGCCGAGATCAAATACGGTCTTTCGGTCACCGGCCGCGTCCACCCGGAGCACATTCTGACAAACGCCCACGCGCGCGCCGGCGATACGCTGTTGCTGACCAAGCCGATCGGCAACGGTGTGCTGACCAGTGCCGCGAAAAAGGGGCTGCTCACGGCCGACGATCTGACCCAGGCCATCAATTGGATGACCACGCTGAATCGCGACGCGGCGTTTGTCGCGTCGCGCGTTCGTCCGCACGCCTGCACAGACGTCACCGGCTTTGGCCTGCTCGGCCACGCGTACGAGATTGCCCAGGCGTCGGACGTGACGCTTGTCATCGACGCCAGTTGGGTTCCGTTGCTGGATCGCACGTTGGAATTTGCGCAGCAAGGCGTCATCACCCGCGCCGCGGAGGCGACCAGAACGCACCTCGGCGCGCAGTTGCGGATCGAGGGAGAAATCGACCCCGCGCTGGTTTCGATCCTGCTCGATGCGCAAACCTCCGGCGGCCTGCTGCTCAGCGTCGCCGGCGACCGCGTCGAGCGGTTTGTCGACATCGCGATGGACGAATTCGCATTCGAAGCGCATGTCATCGGCCGGGTCGAGCCCCGCGAGCGGGCCGCGATCATCCTGCGTCCATAGCCCTGCCCGCAGCGACGGGCGCGTTCGCGTCCCGGCGCGACCACACTACAATCTCGCGAACGATCAACCTCCGACAAGGACCGATGCGATGCGGAAAGCGGCAATCATTTCGGCGGTGCGCACGCCGATCGGGCGCTACGGCGGCGGACTCGCGCCCGTGCGGCCGGACGACCTGGCGGCGCTCGTCATCCGGGCCGCCGTGGATCGCGCCGGCGTTGACCCGCAACAGATTGAAGACGTCTACTTCGGGGCCGCGAATCAGGCCGGCGAAGACAACCGCAACGTCGCGCGCATGGCGGCCCTGCTCGCCGGCCTGCCGGACAGTGTCGCGGGTTGCACAGTCAACCGCCTGTGCGCCTCCGGGTTGGAGGCCGTCAATCTGGCCGCCCGCATGATCGAAGCCGGCTGCGGAGACACATTCATCGCCGGCGGCGTCGAGAGCATGAGCCGCGCGCCGTTTGTCATGGCGAAAGCCGCGGCGGCGTGGGATCGCGCCGTGGAAGTCTACGACACCACCATTGGCTGGCGCTTCACCAATCCGAAACTCGCGAAAGCGCACTACCCGTTTTCCATGGGCGAGACCGCCGAGAACGTCGCGGAAAAGTGGAAGATCAGTCGACAGGATCAGGACGCGTTCGCGTACGAAAGTCAGCAGAAATACGCGCAGGCCCACGCCGCCGGGCGCTTCGCGGACGAGCTGATCCCCGTGGAAATCCCGCAGCGCAAGGGCGATCCGATCGTGATTCGCGATGATGAGCACCCGCGCCCGGACACGACCCCTGAAAAGTACGCCAAACTCCCGCCAGCGTTTCGCGAGAATGGCAGCGTCACCGCCGCGAACGCGTCCGGCGTCAACGACGGCGCCGCGGCGCTGCTGCTGATGGACCTGGAGACGGCGCGCAGCCGCGGGCTCACGCCGCTGGCTGTTGTCGGCGCATCGGCGGTGGCCGGCGTGGACCCGGCCCACATGGGCGTCGGCCCCGTGCCGGCGATTCGCAAGCTGCTCGAGCGCAGCGGGCGCCGCATGTCGGATATCGACATCATTGAACTCAACGAGGCGTTCGCGGCGCAATCATTGGCCTGCGCGCGGGAACTTGAGCTACCAGCCGATTGCTGGAAGGCGGGCGCGACCAGCAAGCCGGCGCTGAACCCGAACGGCGGCGCGATCGCGCTGGGCCATCCCCTCGGCATGTCCGGCGCGCGACTCGTCACCACCATGACATACGAGTTGCGCCGGCGAAACGCGAACCGCGGGATTTGCGCCCTATGTGTGGGTGTCGGGCAGGGTGTGGCGACGCTGATCGAACGGGTGTAGGCGCCGGAACGCTATTCGATGACCTTCGGCGCCGGATCATACGTCTGCAGCGCATCATCCAGCGTCAGCGCCGCCCGGTCTTCATCCAGCCGCCAATTCACGCCGTCAAACAGGTAGAACGCCGGTCGCTTGTACCAGTCGCCGTCGGGCAGCGCCCGCCAGGCGCCGTCTTCATCGGCGTATTGCGGAAACTCGAAGTAATACAGGTCATCGCCCTGCCGCTCGACAAACCACGAGCCGGGCGCCGGGTCGAGCGACACGGTCGTCAACGTCGGGCAGCCGCCCAGCGTCAGCGTGGCGAGCCCCAGTAAAACGGACAGCGCTCCTTGGCGCATCTGATTCCCCCCGCTTGCCAACCTGTGCCCCGATGCTCACTCAACTTTAGGCGCGCCGCGGGCGCGAAGTGCGAGCGGGTTCAAGGTCAAAACGTGGGATTCATCCTCAGCGTATGTGACGCCAAATATTATGGGGCCGCGCTCGGGCGACTCGGACGTCGCAGAAGCCGTCTCGACCGCGCCGACGCGCCGAGCCCGGCCGGCCCCATGCCGTCCGCCCTACTCGCAGACAACGCCGAAGGCGCCCAGCATCGCGGCCAGGTCGCTCAGATCGACAACGTCATTGCCGTCGAAGTCGCCATCGCGCCACGCCGCGTTCGCGGACAGGCCGAAGTTGGAGAGCAGCGTGCTCAAGTCCGCCAGATCCACGACGCGATCGCCCGTGACGTCACCGACGCAAACCGGCGCGCAACCGCTTGACCCGCAGAACACTGGAATCCGCGCCACCGGCGATAGCGCGACGCCGCCGGCGGCGCCCGGGTCGTCCACCCGCCATTGCGCGAACAAGACCTGCCCATCTTCGAACAGGCCGGGCACGACCGGCCAGTCCAGCGTCGCCAATCCGGCGCCGGCGCCCGCCCCATCGGTCGTGACTTCGCCGACGATTTCATCCAACGCGACTTCACCGCCGACGGGCGGCGTCAGCGAAAAGACCAGCGTCGCCGACGCGCCACCGAGCGCGGCGGAAAGCCCTACGCGATGATCAAAACTGCCGACCAGCGCCGGCGAGTCCACAATCATCGTCGGCGTTACACCGCCGCTTCCCGGACGACCCGCGCCGATCAGCGTCGCATGCAGAGCTGGGCGCTCGCTGAACAACGTCGGAACATCAAACGGAAATGTCTGCGCCGCGACGCGCGGATCCGTCAGCGCGTTCTGCAGGAAATCGACGATCAGCGGCGCGGCCGGCGGCGGCACGGCCACCGTCGCCATCACCGGGTCGATGTTGTCATTGAATTGCGGCGCGGCGCCCGGAGCCCGCGCATAGAAGGCGACGACCTGGTTGAGATTCTGAAACTGACCATTGTGCATGAACGTTCGTTTCAGCCCGACGTTGCGCAACGTCGGCACTTTGAACCGCCCGCGATCCGCGTCGAGCCCCGTCACAATCTGCCGCCCCAGGTCCTCGTCCGCCGGACGCAAGCCGATGTTCCGAAACCCCTGCCCGGTGAAAAGGTCCTGCGCCACCGCATGGCAGGCGGAGCAGTTTGACGCCTGAAACGCCTGGAAGCCCTGCGCCTGCTGCGGCGTCAGCGCGCTCGGCGCCCCGGCGCGAAAGGCGTCAAACGGTGTTTGATCGGAGATCAGCGTGCGTTGATAGGTCGCCAGCGCGAACGCGATACGCCGCGCGGTGATCGCCGGATCGCCGAACGCGCGCGTGAAGAGTTCCGGATAGCTCGGGTTGTCCGCCAGTTCGGCGGCGACATCCGCCGGGATTTCAGTCGCCAGATCGAGCGGGCGCGCGCGGCGCAGTTTTTCCGCGATATCGCGCCAGTCGCGGTCCTCATGGGCCATCTCGACGTCGCTGACGGGCGGCGCAACCGACTGACTCTCAAGTCCGCCGCCGACGGGGATGACGACCGCGCCCGTCTGCGGATCAACAAACCGCGATCGCGCTCGACCGTCCCAGAACAGATCATTCGCAAACGCCGCGTTGATCATCGTATTCGCGGCCCGCGACGTGATCTGCGGATTCAGATCGAACACCGCATCCGTCAGATACGCGTTCGTCTCATCCGAGCGAATCACGCCGGGCGAGCCAAGCACGTCATCCGGCGTGTTGAGCAACCCATCCACACCCGGCGCGCGGGCCGGAAGTCGCGGATCACCACCGCCGAACCCAGGGGCGTGGCATGTGCCGCAGGCGACCGTGTTGGCGCTCGAAAGCTGCTCGTCCCAGAACAGGATTTTTCCGAGCACGCGTTTGGGTTCGGTAATCGGGTTCTGGGGCGGGACCGGCACGGGCGGCAAGGCGGCAAGCGTCGCGAACGAGACCAGCAACCCGCCGAGTATGACGAACATCGCGCGCGTCGGACGAAGCCGCGCGCCTGAGCGCGCAGAACGACGAATCCCCCGGGACATGGCTGCTCCTCTCAGTCAGATCGGGTATCTATCGATGGGATAAACGCAGGCCGAGCCGGGCCTATTGCCGCAAACCGGCAGAAAAACGAGTGGTGCAAGAGCGCCCGCGCGGGCCAATCGGTGAACTCAGCCGCGGGCGGCCTCGACGAGTTGCGCGATTGTCTCGCGCATGCGCGTTTCACCGCCGAACCGCATGCCCAGCCCGCGCAGTTTCTCGGTCACGATCTCGTGTTTCGGGCGCGTCTGGTCCCCGACGATTTCGGCGCCGGACCCGCTGATCTCGCGGGCGAGATGCGCAATGTCGTATTCCGAGATGTAATGGTCGTAGCAGTTGAAGGCCTGGCCGCGGATCCGCTCAGCAGGCGCATGCAGCAGCAACTCGATCGCCGCCGCCACATCGTCCGCGTGCACTTCCTTGCCGCCTCGGGCAACCGTCACGCGCTCGCCACGCGTGACCGCCTGGATGAGCTCAAACCAGCGCGAATCGCTGGCGGGATGGGCGAGCCCGTAAATCCCTGTCGGGCGCAGCGCGCAGATGTCATAGCCATGACCGAGACCGTAACTATGCACGAACTTCTCGATCGCGGCCTTGTGGGCGCCGTAATGACTCGTCGCCCACAGGGGATGCGCCTCATCCAGCGGGCGATCATCCAACACGACTTCATGCACCGCGCAAGTCGAGACGAAAACGAAACGCTCGACGTTTGCCGCCATCGCCGCCTTGATCAGGCGCAGCGTGCCGAGCACGTTCTGCTCACAGAAGGCGACAATATCGCCCTCCTGCCCGCGAAACGCCTCGCCCGGGCGATAGAGCGCGCTATGCACGACCGCGTCGCAGCCGGCGACCAGATCGCGCGCCGCGGCGTCCGACCCCAACTCGCCGGGAATCCACTCGCCGAGCGCTTCGACGCCGGTGCGATCGCTGCCGGCGCGGGTCCAGCAGCGGACCTGATGCCCCGCTCCCGCGAGTCGGCGCAGCACATAGCGGCCGAGAAACCCGGTCGCGCCGGTCAGGGCGATTCGCATTCGTCCTCTACTTTCGGGCCTTCAGCGCGTCGAGCACTTCGGCGTGCTCGGGGAATCGCCCGGTCTCGTGCTTGCTGTAAATCAAATCTCCGTCACACTTTACGTCAAAGATGCCGCCTGAGCCTTCGATCAACTCCGGCGTCACCCCGATTTGCGACTTGATCGCGGCCGCCAAACTGGAGGCCTTGGGTTCATAGTTTCACTGCATGCAGTATTGAATGCTGACTTTCACGTCGATCTCCTGGATTCTGAACCTGACACCGATGGCGGATCGTACGCGCGCCGCCGCCAGGCTTCAATCGGCGGAGTCGGCGGGAATTCGCGTATTTGTCGACAGAATTCCGCCGGATTGGCGTCTATATCCCCGGCGGGTAAGCTAAACTCCAAAGCGAGAGCGGTCGATCCGCGCATTCTCGGCCGCCGCAGAAGTGCCTGAAAGGAAGATTGAGATGAAACGCTGGACGCGTTGGACGGTCATCGCCGCGTTGGCAGTTACAACCGGCGCCGCATGGGGCCAGAATATCGGACGGCCGGCGATCGAAGTCGAGTGGGAGCGTGAGAACGCGCCCGAGGGCGAGAAAAAGCAGAAGCTGCTGGAGCCGCATACCGGCAAGCTCCTGATCCTCTACTTCTTCAATCCAAACCACACCGACTCGCGTGACGGCTTGAAAACCGTCGCCGACGTCGCCAAGAGTTTCCGCGACCAAGGCGCCGTCCTGATCACCTTTGCCGGCTTCCCGACCGAGCAGGTCGGTGATCTGCTGCGCGAAAACGACATCGACCCGGAAGGCGATACCGCCTGGACCGGCACCGGGGTCCGAGGCACGTTCGAGGCGCCCTACGGCGTGACGAGCCACCCGATGGTCTACATCATCGACCCGCTCGGCATTACCGTCTGGCGCGGACGGCCATGGGACGACCTGAAGGCCCGTATTCAGGAGGCCATTCAGCGTACGCCGCCGCCGGCCAGCCAGACGCGTTATCTCGACGATGTGCAGCGCCGCGCTGCGGACGCCGAGAATGACGGCAATCTGGGGCAGGCCTACACGCTGTATAAGCAGATTGTGCAGTGGACGAACGAGGGAACCCCCGCGTACGCCGCCGCGAGGAGCAAAATGGAAGCGCTCGAGCCGAAAGGCGTGGAACTGCTGAAAAAGGCCCGCGACCTGGAGCGCGACCGGCAGTGGGACGAGGCCTGTCGCCTGTTCGCGAACATCGCGCTGCGCTGCGACGGCACCGAACTCGGCACCGAAGCCCAGAAGGAAGTCGGGCGCGTCAACGGCGATCGGCGTATGAAAGAGTTGATCCAAAAACACACCGAGGAAGCCAAAGCGCAGATCCTGCTGGACCGGGCGCGCTACTACGAGGACTTTGACTACTACGAAGAAGCCCGCGAGGTCTACCGCTCGATCAAGCGCGACTACGACAAGCGCGTGGAGGAGGCGGAGAGCAAGGAAGCCGAAGTCGAGCTGCCGGAAAAGACCGCGGCGATTCAGGCCGCCGAAAAGGCGCTGGAGCGAATCGAGAAGGACGAGGCGATCCAGCGCGCCATCGCCAAGCGCCGCGCCAGCGACGAGGCCGACATTCTCGTATTCCAGGCGGAGCGCTTCTACAGCATGGACATGTTCGACAAAGCGCGCGAACTCGTCGCGAAAATCGCCGAAGAGCATCCGGACACGATCGCGGCCCGTCGCGCCGAGCGACTGGCGGAAAAGCTGCCCGAGGACGCCCACGCGGCTTCACGGCCCTAACGGGCCGGCCCGGCGACAGAGCCTAGCCAATCGCGCGGCGCCTTTGCGGGCGCCGCGTTTTTTTTTTCGTCGCGAACGCGTGAGGCGGTCCGTTCAGGTCGCCACGGTCGTCGGCGTCCCCGATTCGCAGCTGAACCCGTCGCGAGCCGTGGCGCCGCGCGCTACAATGCGCCCGCGGCGGTACGTCTCCGCGTCGCAACGCGCCCGACAATCGAGCCCCAAATGCCCCCAGATTCGCGCCCGGACTCCGAAACGTTCCAGAACCCGCTCGTCACGCGCTACGCCTCCACCGACATGACGCGCATCTGGTCGCCGGCGTCGCGCTATGGCGTCTGGCGCCGGATCTGGCTGGCCGCCGCCGAGGCCCAGCAGGCACTCGGATTATCCATCACCAAGGCGCAACTGTCCGCGATGCGGCGCGCCTTGGACGACATCGACTTCGAATCCGTCGCCGAGCATGAGCGCCGCACCCGGCACGACGTGATGGCCCACATCCACGCCTTCGGACAAGCCGCCCCGAGCGCGGCGGGCGTAATCCACATGGGCATGACCAGCATGGATGTCGTTGACAACGCGGACCTGATCCTGATGCGGTCCGCGCTGGATCTGCTGATCGCGCGGACGGTCGCCGCCTGTCGCGCCCTGGCGGATTTCTGCGAGCGGCACGCCGATCTGCCCACGCTCGGGTTTACGCATTTGCAGCCCGCGCAGCTGACCACCGTCGGCAAGCGCGCCAGCCTGTGGCTTGCGGAACTCGTCGATGATCTGGAAACACTCAGCCGCCTGCGCGGCGAGCTCAAGTGTCGCGGGCTGCGCGGCGCTACCGGCACGCAGGCGTCCTTCCTGAAGCTGCTGGGCTCGGCCGCCAAAGTCGAACGGCTGGAGCGCGGTTTCGCGCAGAAACTCGGATTCGACGACGTGTACCCGATCTGCGGCCAGACATATTCACGTAAGGTTGACGCGCATATCCTCAACGCGCTGGCCGCGCTTGGGGCCGGCGTAATCAAGATATGCAATGACGTGCGCCTGCTCGCGATGCTCAAGGAGCTCGAGGAGCCGTTTGAGAAACGTCAGGTGGGCAGCTCAGCGATGCCGTACAAGCGGAATCCGGCCCGCTGTGAGCGCGCGACAGGGCTGGCGCGCGTGCTGATGACCTACGCGAGCAACGGCCTGATTACGCTGAGTGATCAGATGCTTGAGCGGACATTGGACGACTCGAGCGCCAAGCGCATTGTGATGCCGGAGGCGTTTCTCGCCGCAGACGCGATCCTGGTGCTGATGGAGAACATCTTCGATGGCATGGTGGTGTACCCCGCCACCATCCGCGCCCGAATCGACGCCGAACTGCCGTTCATCGCCTCGGAGAATATTCTGATGGACGCGGTGGCGCGCGGGGGCGACCGCCAGGCGCTGCACGAGCGAATCCGCGAACACGCCCAGATCGCGGGGCAGCGCGTCAAAGGGGAGGGGCTGCCGAACGACCTGATTGATCGCTTGCGGCAAGATCCGGCGTTCGCCGGCGTGCGCTGGGCGCGGATGATGGATCCGGCCGCGTACGTGGGTCTCGCGCCGCGCCAGACGCGACAGTTCCTGACAAAGCGCGTCCGGCCGTTGCTGAAGAAGTTTGAGCGCGCCAAGGCCCCGCGCGCGGAACTGCACGTGTAGCGCGCCGACCCGCGGTTGGAGCAGATCGACACCCGTGGCGGCAGGCGTGCCGTCGATTGTCGGCCGTAGGCTGGGCGCCGCCCAGCTTCCCCGAGCGCATCCCGTCCCGATCGGAATGAAGCTGGGCGGAGCCCAGCCTACCCGGTGGCGCCGCGCAAGACGTTGGCGCGCCGTCCGTTACGCGCCGTCCTGCTCGGGCGCGATTTCCGCCAACGCCGCCGCTAATTCGTCGTCCTGCACATTGCTGACGACATCGGCCGCGCCGATCGCATGGGCCAGCGCAAACCGCGCCGCGCCGCCGACCGCTTTCTTGTCCATCCGAATCGCGTCGCGCAACGTCGCCAGCGACAGCGGGCGCCGCAAGCGCACCGGCAACCCGAACGCGGCCAGCAATGCCCGACATTGCGCCGCATGATCCGGCGCCAGCGCGTGGCGATCCTGCGCGATCCGGTTCTCCGCGATCATACCGAGCGCGACGCACTCTCCGTGTCGCAGATCAAACCCGCTTTGCGACTCGATCACGTGTCCGATCGTGTGCCCATAATTCAGCAGCGCGCGCTCGCCCGACTCGCGCTCGTCGGCGGCCACGTAGTGCGCCTTGATCGCGCCGTTTGCGCGAATCAGCTCAGTCAATGTCGCCGCGTCCCGCGCGAGAATGTCATCCGCGTGACGCGCCTGCCAGGTGAAGAACGCCGCGTCGCGGATCATCGCGTGCTTGACACTCTCCGCCAGTCCGGCGCGAAAATCGCGATCGCTGAGCGTCGTCAGAAATCCGGGGTCGACATACACACCGATCGGCTGATGAAAAACGCCGATCAGGTTCTTGCCCGCGGCGTGGTTGATCGCGGTTTTTCCGCCGATGGCCGCGTCGATGGCGGCTTCGAGCGTGGTCGGGACATGGAGCACCCGCACACCCCGCATCCACGTCGCCGCCGCGAACCCGCCCAGGTCGGTCACCATCCCGCCGCCGAAACAGATAATGAGGTCCCGGCGGCCGAGCCCGGCCCGGGCAAAGCCGTCGTGCAGCACCGCGAGCGAGGCGGCGCACTTACTCGCTTCACCCGGCTCGACGACGAGGCATTCCACCTGCCGGCCCAAGGCGGAGGCCAGTCGCGCGAAGTACAGACCGTGGACCGTTCGGTCGGTCACGACCGCGACGCGCGACACGTCTGATAATTGTTCGACATGCCCGCGCAGGTCGGCCAGCGCATCCGGGCCGATCACAATGTCGTAGGGACCGCGGCTGAGCAGCACTGTTATCCGGACGTTTGATTTTGGAAGGCGATCTGGCATTTGTGCGCAACTCTTTGCCCGCTGGTTGTTTAGCTAATATGATCCGACGGCCCGATTGGCGGCTTTATTGACGAGTCCGGGGGGTAGGCGATATCCTAATATTATGGGAAAGGCCATCAGCACGAAGAAAGCTCCAAAACGCGCCAAGGCCGCCCCGCGAAAGACCAAGCCAGCCGCAAAGTCTTCCCAAATAAAGACTTACAGGGCAGCACTGGCCTTCCTCGGCGAGCGGACCAACTACGAGCGCATGACCCGCGTTGGTTACAACGTCACCAACTTCAATCTGTCGCGGATGAACCGACTCCTGGCCGGTCTCGGCAACCCGCACAAAGATATCCCGTTTATCCACGTCGCCGGCACCAAGGGCAAGGGTTCGACCTGCGCCATGCTGGCGGCGATGCTGCAGCACGCCGGATATCGGACGGGCCTGTATACCTCGCCGCACCTGCTCGACCTGCGCGAGCGCATCGCGGTCGCGGGTGAGCTGATTACCGAGGCCGCGTTCACGCGTTACATGGCCCGCATCGTGCCCGTGGTCGATTCGCTCAAGAAAGACGACCCGACCTTCTTCGAAATCATGACCGCAATGGCGTTCATGCACTTCGCCGAAAGCGGCTGCGAGATGGCTGTGCTCGAAACCGGGCTGGGCGGACGTCTGGATTCGACCAACGTCGTGAAGCCCGAAGTCTGCGCCATCACGCATATCGGCCTGGATCATATCGCGCAACTCGGTTCAAAGGTCGAGACGATCGCCGAGGAAAAGGCGGGAATCTTCAAACCGGGCGTCGTCGTCATCAGCGCCCCGCAGAAACCCTCCGTCAAGCGGGTGCTCAAGGACATGGCCGAGAAGGTCGGTTGCGAGCTGCGCGTGCTGGGCGACGACATCGAGTTCAGCTACCGCTTTGAGCAGTCGCGGATGGGCGGGCCGCAGAATCGCGTCTGTGTGGCCACGCCGCGGACGCATTTTGACCACCTGCATTCGCCGCTGCTCGGTGAGCACCAGGCCGAGAATTGCGGCGTGGCGCTGGCGATTGTCGACGCGCTTCGCGAGCGCGGGTTCGAGATCGACCCGCAAGCCGCCGTGGACGGGCTGTCACACACGCGTCTGCCCGGCCGGCTGGAACTGATCCGCAACGAGCCGCGCACGATCATCGACGCCGCGCACAACGCCGACAGCATCAAGGCGCTGATGCGGGCGATCGGACAGAACATCAACTATGACTCGATGGTGGTGATCTTCGGCTGCGCGGTGGACAAGGACATCGACGGCATGCTGCAGCAGCTCCAGCTCGGCGCCGACAAAGTGATTTTCACCAGCATCGGCCCGACGCGCTCGGCCGACCCGCAGGAACTGCTGCGCCGCTTCCAGGAGAAGTCGGTGAAAATGGCGCAAGTGGAGCCGACGCTGGCGCAGGCGTTTGAGACGGCGCGGCACTGCGTGACGCGCGACGATCTGATCTGCATTACGGGTTCGTTCCAGTTGATCGGCACGGCCAAGCGGACGCTGTCGGGCGTGCCCGGCTAGCGGGTTGAGTCCATTATGCCCGCGCAGGCGGGGATCCCGAAGCGGACAGGCGCAGATTGACTGCGCCTTTTTCGTGCGCGAGCCGCGGCCCGCGCGGCGCAGGCGCCGGCTTTTTCCTGAAACCACTTCCCCGGGTTTCGCGAAATGCCATCAGGCCGTGGTCCTGCGACGGAGGTCTGCACTTGGTTCGCCTATCCACCGTAGCGGCGCTACCCGCCGCCCTGCTTGTCATGCTCAGCGGCTGTACAGCCGACATTTTCCCCATTTGGCCGGCTGTCCCTTTTGACGAGCCACCCGCCAAACTCGGGCCGTTTTCGATCCGCGAGTTTCGCGTCGATGTGCCGAATGGCGCGGACGACGCCCCGGCCGGAATCACGGTCTTCGCCCCGGCTGAGGCCGAAACGGCGGGACCGGCGCCCGTGTTGGTCTGGGTGCTGGGGTCGAACGTGCAGGCGTATTACCACCAGAGTTTGCACGAGACGCTGGCGAGTTGGGGGTACGCGGTCATTGTTTCCGATGGGCGCCCACTGACCTTCACCGACTTTCAGTACCACCGCCGGACGATCGACCTCGCGCGGCAAGCGTTGGACCTTGCGATCGCCGGCGCCTTCGGATTCGATGTCGACGCCGAGAAGATCGCTGTTGGCGGTTACAGCATCGGCGGAACGCTGGCTGCGTTCATGGCGGCGGAGGATGCCCGCGTCGACGCCATCGCGATGTGGGCGCCGACTGATTCGCCATTCTGGACCGGCGTCGATCCGGCGGCGTTGTATCCGCGCGTCACGCAGCCGAGCTACTTTCTGCTGGCGGAGTTGGACAACGTGGAGCCGCCCGGGGAATACCCGCAGGAGATGCAGCGGCAAATGATCAACTCCGCGATCACGGAGTTCATCGTTCCGCAAGGCCTGCACCTGTTCTTTCAGCAACCGACGGGCGCAGACAGCGCATCCGACCCGGCGACGACGCTGACGCGTTTCGAGCAACAAGGCATCGCGATTGAGCGGACGCGCGCTTACCTCGACAACGCGCTGGGCATTCAACGCGACGAATAGTCCCAGCGCGCCGCTTGCGGCGAACAGTCAGAGACTACACGACCCCCGGCCGGCGCATCATCAGCCCCTTCACAATCGGCGAAAGCGCCAGCAACACCAGGCCGGCAGCGACCGGCGCGATCACGAACAGCAGGTAGTAGTCCGCCTGGCCGCCGAATAGCTTGTAGAACTCGCCGCGTTCCACTTTTTCAATCTGCCCGGCCAGCAAACCGGCCGTCAGATTCGCGACGAAGTTCGCGAGGAACCACACGCCCATCAACAATGACACAAACCGCGGCGGCGACAGTCGGTTGACCAGCGACAACCCCACCGGCGACACGCAAAGCTCCGCCATCGTGTGCAGGCAATAGGCCGCCATCAGCCACCAGCCGCTGACCAGCGTCACGCTGCCGCCGGATTCGCTGAGGCGCGCTCCCTGCACCATGAACAGGAAACCCAGTCCGACCAGAATCAGGCCGATGCCGAATTTCACCGGCGCGCTCGGTTCGCGCCCTTTTCGCGCCAGACGCAGCCAAAGCGTCGCAAACAGCGGGGCAAAACACAGAATGAAGAACGAGTTCGCGGACTGGAACCAGTCCGGCGGATATTCGCCGGAGGTCAGGAACTGCTGTGGATCGCTGGGGATCAGGAAATATCGCAGCATATCTCCGGGCTTCAGCAGGCTGACGACGAGCAGCGCGGGGCCGATCGCCAATCCCGCGACATTCGCCAGCATGCGCGGCAGCATCGCGGCGTGATGCAATCGGGCGCGGAGCGCGATCCATCCGCCGACCAGCGCCGCGCCGACCGCAGCCCCGATCCACCACGGAAACGGATATCCACTCTCGGTGGCGACGCGATAGATCACTTGCGCCGTTTCAGGGCTCAGGCCGCGATCCGTGCGCTCCTCGGCGAACAGGTTCATCGAGGAGCCGGCCTGCTCAAACGCCGTCCAGAAGAAAATCACGAAGAACGACATGATGAAGATCACCGCGACCGGCCCGCGATCCTCGTCCTTCTGCTGAAAGATGAACCAGAGAATCGCGGCCAGCGCGACGAGCGCGATCAAGCCGCCCACCGCGCGGGCTTCGATCTTGCCGGACCACAGCCAGTTGAACGCCGCCACCACGCCGTGGTGATTGTCCGTCATGTAGAGGAACGCCCCGACCGTCGCGACCACTACGACGCCGAGCATTCCAAGCCACAACGTGCGCGGATCGCCGCGCTCAGCGCCCTTCGGCGCCACGCCGATGCCCTTCAATAGAAACGGCCGGCCGATGGAGTACGCGATCAGGCCCAACACCATGCCGACGCCCGCCGCGCCGAACGCCCAGTGCCAGCCGAACACCTCGCCGTCCTTCATCCCCATCCGCAAGCCGCCGCAGATGATCGGGCCGAGAAACGCGCCGACATTGATACCCATGTAAAAAATCGTGTAGGCCGCGTCGCGCCGCGGATCTTCACGCGGATACAACTGCCCGACCATCACGGACACGCAGGGCTTGAAGAAACCCGTTCCGATCACGATCAGCGCCAACCCGCCCAGAAACGCCGAGATGTTGTCGATGCCTGCAAACGCCAGCACGAAATGCCCGGCCGAGATAATCAGACCGCCCAGCATCATCGACCAGTGCGTCCCAATGAACTTATCCGCGATGTAACCGCCGATGATCGGGCTGAGATACACGAGCCCCGTATACCAGCCGTACGCCGAACCCGCGGTTTCGGTGGACCACTGGAGCCCGCCGCTGGCGATCGTGGCGGTCATGAACAGGATCAGAAACGCCCGCATGCCGTAGTAGGAAAAACGCTCCCACATTTCGGCGACGAACAGCAGGTACAACCCCGGCGGATGGCGGAATCGCAGCGTCTCCTGCGGCCCGCCGGCCAGACCGCGCATCGCGTCGGCCTGCAGTTCGGCGTCAGCCGCCCCTTCTCGCGCGCCGGATTCGTGTTGGCTCATGCGGATTCGTCCTGTTCAGCGACTGGTGAGGAAATCAGCGGATTACCGTAGCGATCCCGGCGCCGGATGTCGATGCGCCCCTTGCGCCCCGCTCGGAATGCCGTAGAATCCGGCCTTTACATACTGAAGCCGGAGCCGCAATGACCCCAGACACGATTATTCAAGGCGACTGCCTGAAGACGATGCGCGCCGCTGACGCCGGGTCGATTGACCTGGTATTCGCCGATCCGCCGTACAACATCGGCTATGTCTATGACCGCTATCGCGACGATCGCAGCGACGATGACTATGTGGCCTGGTGCACCGACTGGATGCGCGAGATTCATCGCCTGCTGACGCCGACCGGCGCATTCTGGCTGGCGATCGGCGATGAGTTCGCGGCCGAGCTATGCGTCGCGGCAAAGCGCGCGGTCGGCTTTCACCTGCGAAACTGGGTGATCTGGCATTACAGCTTCGGCCAGCACATGAAACGCAAGTTCAGCCGGGCCCATACGCATCTGCTGTATTTCACGCGGAGCGACAAGAACTTTACGTTCAACGACCTGCTGCTGCGCTTTCCGAGCGCGCGGCATACCGAGTATCAGGACCTGCGGGCCAACGCCGACGGCCGCCTGCCCGACGATGTCTGGAACGACGTGCCGCGGCTGTGCGGCACTTTCAAGGAGCGCGAGGGCTATCACGGCTGCCAGCTGCCCGAAGCGCTGCTGACGCGCATCATTCTCGCGTGCAGCCATCCCGGCCAGACCGTGCTCGACCCGTTCGTCGGCAGCGGCACCACCGCCGTCGTGGCCAAGAAGCTGGATCGGCGCTATGTCGGCATCGACATGTCGGCAGACTATGTAAAGCGCGTTCGCGGGCGACTCGCGGCCGCCAAACCGGAGATCAACCGGCCCGACATCAACCCCGCCGCCCCGCCGGAGCTGCACCGCGAAATCCTGTTTCAGATTTACCGGGAAACGAATGTCGCGCGCGACAACCTGTTGCCCAATCGCGTCGCCATGGAGGTGATCGCCCGTTCGCTCTCGCGCCGCACCGGGACGGAATACAGCGTGGAACACGTGGCGACGGCGCTGCAGAGCGGCCTGCTGCCCAAGCTCGCCAACGACCGGCCGTTCGCCACCCGCAACCATGTCACCAGCGAGGGGAAAAAGTACATCCGCACCGTCAAACGCTGGCAGCCCCGAAAACGGAGCGGGCGAGCGGTCGCCGACACCCCTGGGAACCCCTAAGATTCAGGGAAGCGAGGTTTGCGCGTTGCCGATAGGGAGATTGGCGTGGATCGCACGGAACGCGAGAGTCAGATGGCAAGTTATCCCGAAACCGAAGAACTGAACCTGTCCGGCCCCAGCCTGCGACCGGGCTACCTGGTCGAAGTGCTGCTGCTGGCGGCCGGCTGGCTGCTGGTGCTGATCGGCGGCGTCTATGCCGGGTTCACATATTCCGAAGCCGCCCGTGAGACGGGCGGATTCGCGTGGCCGGCGTTCTTCGGCGCATTGGCGGTTTTTCTGGCGTGTTTCGGCGGCGCCGTCCTGCTATGGGGCATTCGCCTCGTCGCGGTTCGCATGGACGCCACCCACGCCGCGCTCAGCCGTGGCGGCGTAACGGCATTCGGGATGGACGCTTCGGAGAAATCGGGGGTCGGTCTGGCGGGGGCGCCGGTGGGCGAGCTGACCGAGCTGATCCGCGAACTCCGCGATATCTCACTGTTGAATGACGACCAGCGCCGCGCGCGGCTGGAGGCGCATGGCCGCGAGGTGGCGCAAGGCCTGCGCCGCGATGTGCCGCGGCTGATTCGCGAGCACAGTTGGGCGACCGCCCGCCTGCGGATCGAAGAAGCCCGGATGCGTTTCCCGAACGTCGACGCGTGGGACGAGCTGGCCAAGCAGGTGGAAAACGCCCGCGTGCAGGTCGAATCACACGATATTCAGAGCGCGACGCGACAGGTCGAGGACCTGTCATCACTGGGGGCGTGGGACCGGGCCGGCGAAGTCGTGCGCGAGCTGCTCGACCGCCATCCGGATTCGCAGAAGGCCCGCGCCCTGGCGCTGCGCGTGAACGAAGCCCGCGAGAAACTCGCGCTGGAGCAGCGCTCGCGGCTGATGGCCCAGGCGCAGGACGCCGTGCACAAACGCGACTGGCTGGCCGCGCTGCGCCTGGCCGAGGACATCATCAACCGCTATCCGCGCACGCCGGACGCCGAGGCGTTACGGCTGCAGTTGCCGACGTTGCGTGAGAACGCGGAAACACGTCGGCGACAGGATATGGAAGCCCGCATCCGCGAGATGATCTCGAAGGGGCAATATCCGGAAGCGGTGCGCGTGGCGCGGGAACTGATTTCCACCTATCCGGGCTCGCCGCAGGCGCGGGCGCTGAAGTCGCAGATGGAACGCCTGGAAGCGCGGGCCCGCGGGCGGTAGGAGCACGCGTGCGTCATGCCCCAGGTCGGCGAATGCGTGGTTTCTGAATAGGGCCTTCTTTCGGCACCGGCCCTCGCGGCTCAAGCCTGACGCTCTCTCCGGCCTTGAGAATCAGGAATCGTGATCCACTTCGCGCCAAGGCAACCTCTGTCCTAATCTTTGGCCAGACAAACAGAATCGCGGCCACCTTCTGTTCTTGGCGTAGCCTGTGAATGGCTGGACTGAGCGCTATTAGCGTCATTCGATGCTCAATACAGAGCTTGGGCAGATGGCCGCCCTCGACCCGACTTGAGCGCCCATGCCGATCAGGTGAGATAAGCAGCCATCGCTCTCGGGCCCTTTCCGGAATCCAAACCTTATCCGGTACGCCCGCCTGCTGGAAATCTAAGAGGTGCTTGAACTCGACGCTCGGATCCGAAACCTTCACGAGCCCCCAGAGGTGAAGCATCATCGGCCGGCCGATGCACTCATCAAAGAGAACTCGTAGCGGTCGGGTCACGCCGCCTTGACCGTCGAAAGATGGTCCCAATAGCGGCAAGCTGCCTCGACATCCTGATCCTCGACACCTAGAATGCGCGCCGCCGCCTCAATACCACCCTCCAGTTCGGCCGTTTCCCAGAGAGTGCGGGCTGAGTATCCGCAACTCAAGATCAGCGGCTCACCGAGTCGAATCTGGGGGTCTATCTTTACCTCGCGATCCTTCCAGCAGTACGCCGAGTAGTTGCTAGCCAATCCCGACTCATCAAACCCAAGGTCTCGCATGTACAATTCGACGACTCTGGTAAACACGGATTGGTCGCGGTTCCGACCAGTTAGCTGTCGAAAGTCTTGGCTGTATCCATCAACATGAATAAAAATCTCCGCGCCAAAATGATAGATGGTCTTCTTACGAGCAAGCGGATAGTCAACCCCGTATTGGTCGCGGGCACGCTCAATTGCCTCTCTGATCTTTGATAGTGGAACGCGATGATTGACGCGAATGTTCCGAATCGCCAACGCCTGCACAAAATCCAAGAAGGTGATGACACGATCTTCCGAATCAGCAAACTGGGGAGCTACAACGACGCTTCCCTGCTTGTTGCCGTAGAACCACCGGTTGAGCGTTTGGACAGGAACACGCGAATAGAAGGCCGCCTCTTTGAGCGTATACAGCCCCACTCCAAGTTTCTCGGTCACGGCCACCACGCAAATCTCCTCGCGAAAGCAACGCGGCAAGCACAGCCAGATCTACCGACCTCCGCAGGTTAGCCTATCGGACATTATAGCAGCGCTCGTCCAACCGTTCGCGCCGTCGCTACGGTGCCACAACGAACCCCTCCAACGTCAGATGCAGACGCTCCCGTGGCTGCCGCCCGCGGCCTTTTCGGGACGGACCAATACGCCAAACAGAATCGCGCTACACCAGCGACGGCAGGAAAATCAGCACAAACATCACCAGCCAGACCGCGTCCAGAAAGTGCCAGTACCACGCGCACCACACCACGCCCTCGTGATTGCGCGGGGCGTAGCGGCGGCGCAGGGCGTTGACGCCGCACCAGATCAGCGGGACGAAGCCGCCGATGATGTGGGCCGCGTGCAGCACCGTCAGCATGATGAACATCTTGACGAACATGTTGCTGTTCACCGGCCCGGCGCTCAGCGTGTGCCAGTTCAGACTCTGCAGCGCCATGAAACCCACGGCGAGCAGAAACGCCACGCCGATCGACAGCCGCAGCGCCGTCTGCCGTCCGCGCTTGGCGCTGGCCACGGCGGCGTGCATCGCGCCGCTGACGCCCAGGATCGCCAGCGTGCTGAGCCACAGCCCGGCCGGCAGGGCCCGCCCGGCGCGATCCGGCCATTGCGAAGAAAACGCCTGCGTATAGGCGAAGCCGATCATCGCGGCGACAAACAGACTGGCCAGCGAAGCGAGAAAAAGGAGCATGCCGAAGCGACCGACATCGCGCGGCAGGCGGACGCCGTGGCGCGGATCCGGCGGGATGCGATCAGCGGGATCCATCGCAATCAGACCGAGAAACATGCGCGCCCCCATTGCGGCATTGAGACAGGTGACCACCCCGACCGATTCAAACCGGCGCGCCGCCCGTCAGATAAACGAGTATAGCCCCCCCGGCGCCGAGAATCCGCTATGGATTTTCCTGCGCGTAGAACGCCGCCGGCTGGTTGTCGATTTCGTGGTGGTACTCGACCGAGTCCGTGAGCGCGAGCGAGATGAACAGCATCGCGGCGGCCAGACTGGCGATGAGAATCAAGGCGTTGAAGGGCCGATCCCAGTACAGGTGCATGAAAAACAGGCACACCAGCGACGCCTTCACCGTCGCGATCGCGAGGGCCACGATCAGATTGGCCGGGCCGAGGTCGACCCGCGCCACCAGGACGGTGATGATCGTCAGCACCAGCAGCGCCAGACCGTTGGCGATCAGAATGCCGGGTCCGACGACGTGGCCGACGCCGTGACCGTGCGAATCATGTGAATGCGAATCAGCCATTGCGGGCGTTCCTTGTGCGAAATCGCGCGAGCGCGGTCAGATCAGGTACAACAGCGGGAACAGGAAAATCCAGACCAGGTCGACCAAGTGCCAGTACAAGCCGACCAGATCGACCGGCGTGAAATACGCGGCGCTGAAACGGCCCTTGAGCGCGCCGATCAACACCCAGGTCAACGCGACAATGCCGGCCAGCACGTGAATACCGTGCAGGCCGGTCAGGCAGTAATACACGCTGAAATACAGGTGCAGGTTCTTGATCTCATTGGGATTGACCCGCTCGGGGTCATGACCATGCCCGCCATCCGCCGCCGCGGCGTGCGACCCGTCGCCAGCGTGGGCGCCTTCCGCATGAGATTCGACCGCGGGTTTGCCGTGCGGCGTGTGATGCGCATCCGGATTCAGGTCGCCGGCGATCGCGGCGCTGGACAAGCCGGTCGGCGAACGCCCGGGCGCGGCGATTGTGGAGAGACTGCCCTTGCCGACCGAGGCCTCAAACGCCTCGACGGTCATACCCGCCGGGCGGGTGACGACGTCGAGTTTCGCGTCCGGCGCCTGCGTGGTGGTTTCATGGGCGAAATAGCGGAAGCTCTGTCCCCAATTGATGCCGAGATGGATCTTGTGGCTGTACTCGATGTACTTGATCCCCATGAAGCCGAACGCGCCGCCGATGGTCAGGATCAGGCAGATGATCAGGCCGGTCTTGCGCGAGGTCTGCGCGCACCACACGCCGAGCGCCATGGTCAGACTGCTGGCGATCAGCACGGCGGTGTTGATCGCGCCGAGCGTGGGGTCGAGATACTTGCTGCCTTCGGCGAACAGTTCGGGGTGCAGCCGACGAATGACGGCGTAGAACACGAACAGGCCGCTGAAGAACAGCACCTCGGTCGCCAGGAACAGCCACATGCCGAGTTTGCCGGACTCGAACTGCTGCTTTGGCGTATCAAAGTGATGCGCCAGATGCGGCGGGTGTTCGTGCCCGTGATCAGCGTGTTTTACGGCGTCAGCCATGCGGTAACTCTTTCTGCCCGTTTAGTGATGATGCGCGGGAATCGCGGCCGGAACCTTGGCGCCGCGCAGCGCGTATCCATCTTTCTCTGACACGTAATCAATCACCGAGTAATCGTACGGATCGCGCACGGCCGGCGGATGATCGAAATTGAAGTGCGGCGGCGGCGAAGTCGTTTCCCACTCCAGCGTAGCCGCGCCCCACGGGTTGGCGGGGGCGAGCTTGCCCCTGCGCAGCGACGTGGCGAGCACATACACCGCGAGCACAAAGCCGACGCCGGCCAGATAGGCGCCGATCGTCGACAGCACGTGATAGGGCTGGAACTGCGCCAGATAGTTGTAGTAGCGGCGCGGCATGCCCTGCGAGCCCATGATGAACTGCGGCAGGAAGATCAGGTTGAAGCCGATCACCGAGATCAGCGCCGCCCAGACGCCCAGCGGCTCGTTGTACATCCGGCCGGTGAATTTCGGCCACCAGTAGAACACGGCGCCGAAGAACACGAAGATCGTGCCGGCCATGACGAAATGGAAGTGGGCCACGACGAAGTAGGTGTCGTGCAGGTGAATATCCGTCGCCAGTGTGCCGAGGAACAGGCCGGTCAGACCGCCGATGCCGAAAATCCAGATGAACGACAACGCGTAAACCATCGGGGTCTTGAACGAAATCGAGCCCTGGTAGATCGTCGCCAGCCAGTTGAACACCTTGATCGCGGAGGGCACGGCGACGCTGAATGTCACCGCGCTGAACACGATACTGATCACGTCGGACTGGCCGCTCGTGAACATATGGTGCCCCCAGATGAAGAAGCTGAACATGGCGATCGCCACGCTGCTGAAGGCGATGAACTTATAGCCGAAAATGTGCTTGCGGCTGAACGTCGTGAGCAGTTCGCTCATGACGCCCATCGCCGGCAGAATCATGATGTACACCGCCGGGTGCGAATAGAACCAGAAGAAGTGCTGCATCAGCACCGGGTCGCCGCCGAGGGCCGGGTTGAAAATGCCGATGCCGAACGCGCGCTCGACAACAAGCAGCATCAGCGTGATCGCCAGGACCGGCGTCGCCAGCACCTGGATGACGGCCGTGGAGTACAGCGCCCAGAGCATCAGCGGCATCTGGAACCACCCCATTCCGGGCGGCCGTAGCTTGTGAATCGTGACGATGAAGTTCATGCCGGTGAAGATCGAACTGAACCCGAGCACGAACGCGCCGAGCAGCGCCAGCGGCACACCGGCCATCGAACTGTTGGGGTCGGTGCTGTAAGGCGTGTAAAACGTCCAGCCAGTATCCACGCCGCCCGCGAGAATCGCCGAGACCATCAGCACCACGCCGCCGCACCAGAAATAGAAGCTGGCCAGATTGAGCCGCGGGAACGCGACGTCTTTGGCGCCGAGCATCAGGGGCAGGACGATATTGCCCATGGCGGCGGGAATGCCCGGAATGATCACGATGAAGACCATGATCGCGCCGTGCAACGTGAAGAACATGTTGTAGGTATCGGGACCGATCGCGGCCCCGAGGGCCGTACCGTCCTTCTGCGGAATCAGCAGCACCGTGCGCACCAGCACCGCGAACAGGCCGCCGATCAGGAAGAACGCCATAATGCCGATCAGGTACATCACGCCGATCCGCTTGTGATCGAGTGTGAGCAGCCATGACTTCAGCGAGCGGTCGCAGTTGAGATAGTTATCGCTCGCGAGGTGGCCGCGGACCTCGGTTGCGGCGGGCATCGTAGACACGTCAACCTCCCCGTTTATTACTTCAGCGTCTTCAAATAGGCGATCAGGCAGTCGAGTTCCCGATCGGAGATCGGGAGATTGTTCGGCATATTGGCCTGAAAACCGGTCACAATTTTCTTGTGCGGATTGCGAATCGACTCCAGCACATAGTTCTCATCCGCGACGGCGGACGTCCCGTCGGTGAAATTTCGTTGCGAACCCCACAAGCCCTTCCACGTCGGGCCGCTGCCCACGCTTCCGTCGATCGAGTGGCACTGCGTACAGCCCTTCTTGTCGCGCAGTTGCTCGCCCATCTGCGCCGGCGTCAGCAGCCGGCCCTTGAGCTCCTCCGGGGCCGTTTCCATGAACGCGACCGGGTCTTTGATGTACGCGGCGTACTGCTCGTCCGTCAGTTGGCGCAGCGGATTGGCCTTCTTCAGCCAGTCCGCGAATTCTTCTTCGGTCGCATGGACTTCCACATGCGTATTCATGTCCGAGTGACTTGTGCCGCAGTACTCCGCGCACAGCAGCGCGGTCCGACCGACCTTCGTGGCCGTAAACCAGACCTCCGAGTAGCGCCCCGGCACGACGTCGCGCTTGACGCGGAACGTCGGAATAAACAGGCTGTGAATCACATCCGAGGAACTCATCACCAGCCGCGTCGGCTTGTTCACGACGACGTGCAGCTCCGGATGGGTCTCGCCATTCGGATACGCGAACGACCAGACCCACTTGGACGCCTGGACGGACACCTCGTTCGGATTCTCCGGCACGCGGCGCATGTCCACAAAGCCGGTAAAGCCCCACCAGAACATCGTGACCAGCAGCAGCCCGGGCAGCACGCTCCACGCCAGTTCGAGCGGCGTATTGTGATGAATCTTCCCGACGGCATCGGTCGGCGTGCGACGGCGGTACTTCCAGATGAAGACAAACATCAGCCCGACGATCAGCACGAAAAACACGGCGCTGATCCAAAAGATGTAATAGAACAACCAATCGACGTGCGGGGCAAACGTGGATGCCTGCTCCGGCATCATGCCGCGCGTCGCGATCGTCGGATGTTTGCCCGGGTCCGCCGCCTGGGCCAATAGTCGGGTCATCATGTTCAGGATTCCGCGCCCGCGGGCTGCGCGTGCACCTCACGCCGCCGCAGTCTTTCACGTAAGAAGTAGTAGCCAATCACCGCGGCCAGCACGAGCACGACCAGGCCGCCGCCCAGGCGCATGACTTTCATCGCCGAGAGCACATAGCTGTTCGCCTCGGGGTCATAGTGATAGCACAGGAAGAAAATCGCATCGCTGACCGACCCGATCTTGCCGTTCGACGCTTCCAGCAGCGCCCCGCGCAGGGCCATCGGCTCGTACGCGATGCCGGGGATGTACCGCGCGATGCGGCCGTCCGGCGTGCAGATGATGACGGCGGTGTTGTGCGCCCACTCGCCGCGGGCCTCGTTCCAGCGATAGCCAAAGCCGGCGAGTTCGGTCAGTTCGCGAATATTCCCCGGCGAGCCGGTCAGAAAGCGCCAGCCATCGCGGGCCCCCTTGCGCCCGTACAGTCGGCAATAGCCGTCCTTGTTCACTTTGGCGAGTTCGGGGCCTTCGGTCGGGTCAAAGCTGACCGTGATGATGTTGAACTGGTCGCCGATCGACCACTCAAGCTGATCGAGGGCTTCGACCATGCCCTTGAGCTGCAAGTCGCAGATCATCGGGCAGCGGTAGTAATTCAGCGTGAGAATCGCCGGCTTGCCCTTCGCGAAGCAGTCGCCCAGGCGCACGGTGGCGCCGGTGCTGTCCACGAACGTCAGGTCGAGCGGCAGCTGCGCGTCGAGGTTCTGCACGATCTCCACGCCCTTCACGTCGTCGCGCGGGTTCTCGGCGTCGTAATCCTGCGCGCTCGCGACGCCGCCCGCGCACAGCGCGAGGGCGCACAAACGCGCGGCAAAGCCCATCCGGGCTTTCACGGGATGATCAGATTGTCGCGTGACAACTTGCATCTGGTTTTTGCGACTTCCTTATCTGTTCTCCGCGGCGTCGGCGGGTTCGGCGGCCGGCGGATTGTCCACGACAACCTCGGCCGGCGGCAGCCAATGAATCGCCTTCCGCCCGTTGTGCCAGTCATCCAGCACCAGCCCCATCGCCCGCTCGACCGGGACGCGGACGATGTTCTGGTCCTGATCCACCCAGACCGGCCCCGCCAGCAGGGCGATCTGCTGGGCCTTGGCGTTGTCGTTCAGCTTCTGATCGACGCCCTGCGCATCGCTCTGCTTCTTCGCCGCGTCGGCGTCGGAATACGCATATGTTAGCGCGGCCAGGGCAAAAAGCGTGATCGCCAGCGCCAGGCCGAGCAACAGGCCGATGTAAAGCACCGGTCCGGCGACAGGATCGTCGCTCTGGCCGGAAGAATCGAGGTTGGCAGTCGGTTCGGCCACGCGTCAATTCCTTTAGAAGTTGTGAAAAGCCAGCGCTTCGGTCAATCGCGGGTCGCGCGTCGGCACGAGCGGTGACTCGCCCATCCGCCGCAACACAGTCGCCGCGAAGATGCCGCCAACGCCGATCAAGGCGGTCAGCGACAGCACCAGATCGAACGCGAGCGTCGTGCCGCTGATCGGCACCGGGCCGGTCACGTGATCCGCCCGCGGCAGCGCGAGCCACAAAATATCAAACCAGTGCACCACGAGCACCCAGGCGGCGCCGATCGCCAGCGAGGCGGCGCGGCGTTTCGGATGGCGCGAGATCAGACCGAGGAACGGGATAAAGAAACCGCCGAAAATCAGCAGGATCGACAGATAGAGCCACGGGCCGCTCTGCCGGGCCATGTACCAGAACGTCTCTTCCGGCAAACTCGCGTACCAGATCAGCATGTACTGCGAAAAGCCGATGTACGCCCAGAACACGGTGAACGCGAAGACGAGCTTGCCGACGTCCTGCAGGTGCTCGCTGTTGATGACGTTCCGCATGAAGCCGGCGCGATGCAGGAAGAAGATCATCAGCGCCATTGTCGACATCATGCAGACGAACGAGATCGAGAAATAGTAGACGCCGTAGATCGTGCTGAACCAATGCGGGTTCATCGACATGAGCATGTCGATCGCGAAGAAGGTCGATGTGATCGCGTACAGCAGGATGCCCGGATAACAGCGCGACTCCATGCGGCTCGTGAGCCGCACATCGCCGGTCCGGTCCTGCTGGATCGAACTGTTCACGAAGAACCGCGTCAGCCAGATCCAGATCGCGAAGAAGACGACCATCCGGATCGTGAAGAACGTTTTGTTCAGATAGGCGGCGTTGGGCCGCTCGTATTTCTCGGAGTTCAGCCACGGATACACCTGCTCGGTCCCCGGCAGGCTCAGCAGCATCGCCAGCACGATCGGGATCGCCAGCAGCGCCATTGTCGGGAGGCCGCTGGCGACATTCTCCGCCAGACGGCGCACCGAGACACTCCACCCGGCCCGGACCGCGTGCTGAATCAGCACAAAAATCAGACCGCCCAGCCCGATCGCCGTGAAGAAGCAGAAGTTCGCGACATACGCCCGCCACAGGCTTTCCTTCGCGTGCGCGTCGCCCGCGAACATGGCCACCACGCCGCCCACGACTGTCAGCGCCAGCCCGATCACGCCCAGCATGCGGGCGGCGGCCGCCAATCGCGGCGCATGCGCCCCGAAGTGAATATTGTCGGCTTCGATGGATGCGGAATGAGCCACGTTTCGTCCCTATCTCAACCCGGCGACCGACGCGACAAACGCGCCGAAACCGCCAATCACGCGCCGACTGCGGCCAGTTCCGCCGCCGCCAACGCTTCCATGTTCCTCAACGCAAACCGGACGCCGCGCTCGTCAGCGCAGCTGCGCCCGCTCTTCCGGCGTCAGGTCATCCACGCTCGACGAGCGGGCCCGCTGCAGCGCCCGCACGTACGCCACAATCGCCCAGCGGTCCTCAGTCGGGATGCGACCGCCGTAAGCCGGCATCGTCGCATAACCGTTGGTGATCGTGTTGAACAAATGGCCGACCGGCCGGTCCATCGTGGCGCGCTCGTACAGCGACCGCACGGCAATCGGCGATTCGATGTCGTCCCCGCGCACACGGACGGCGCCATAGGCCGCGCCGTCATACCCATGACAGACGGAGCAATTGATATTGAATAGCGCCTGGCCGCGACGCATCAGCGATTCATCCAGCGTGACGCGCTCCGGCATGCGCTCGGCGGGCTTGCCGTCGGCCACGCCGAACCAGTAGTGCGTGTCGTCGCGCAGCTCGCCACGGGCGACCGCCCCGGACACCGGCAGGCGGGTGGCCCGCGCGTCCGCGAAGATCGGGTTTTCCATCTGCGTCTTGTAGCGCTCCTGATTATCCATGTCCTGGATAATGTGGTAGCGCGGCTGCGTCGATTTGGCCGTCCACGCCCGGGCGATCAGCGCCAACGGAATCAGCCCGACGATCGCGGCGACGACGCCGACGTGGATCATCCAGCGCGGCGGCGACGTCCAGGGCGAGTGGCGCACCGGCTCAACGACAGCGGCGCCGAGCGACTCCGCGAACTCGCGCGTCTTGCGCTCGTCAAACCGCGGGTCGCGCGCGTCGAGCGAGATAAAGAAGCGGTCGTCGGTGACGCGGGCGAAACGGCGGCTGTTGAACAGGGCGTTATACAGGTCGGGCAGCAGATTCAGCCCGAGCATGCCGAAAACGGCGCCGAACGCCGAGAACAGAATCGTCAACTCGAAAATCACCGGGATATTCGCCGGCAAGCTGAAGTACGGCTTGCCGCTGATCAGAAAGTGATATCCCTGCAGGAACGTCGGCACAAACTTGAAGTTGTCCGGATCCGAAGCGTTGGCCCACCACTGCAACGCCAGACCCGTCAGCGCCCCAAGGCAACCGCAGACGAACACGATCACCGGCAGAATCGTCGGCCGCACGCCCATGGCGCGATCAAGGCCGTGCATCGGATACGGCGTGTGCGTGTCCCAGCGCGTCCAGCCGGCTTCGTTCACGCGGCGGGAGGCCGCGAGAATCGCGTCCGGCGTTTCAAACTCCAGCAGATAGCAGGCCAGCGCGCCCGGCTCGTTCGACGGCGCGGGCTTTGGTGTCGAATGGCTCATCGCGCGCCCCCCGGCATCAGCGCCTCCGCCTGAGGCTCCTCGTGATGATGGTCGCCATGCCCGTGCGCAGCGCCGTGCGCGCCCGGCAGGATCGCCTTGACTTCGGCGATCGCGACCATCGGCAGGAACCGGCAGAACAGCAGGAACAACGTAAAGAACAGCCCAAAGCTGCCGGCCATCGTCAGCCAGTCAAACAGCGTCGGCGTGTAGTAGTCCCACGAAGACGGCAGGAAGTCCTGGCTGAGCGACGTGATGACGATCACGAACCGCTCGAACCACATGCCGATGTTGACGAAGATACTGAGGATAAACATCCCCACGATGCTCGTGCGAATCTTCTTGAACCAGAACAACTGCGGCGTGATCACGTTGCAACTGACCATCGTCCAGTACGCCCAGGCGTATGGCCCCATGGCGCGGTTGATGAACGCGAACTGCTCGTACGGATTGCCGCCATACCAGGCGATGAAGAACTCCATCGCGTAGGCGTAGCCGACCATCGAACCGGTCGCGAGGATGACCTTGTTCATGTTCTCAAGGTGGCGCAGCGTGATGATGTGCTTCAGCCCGCACAGCTCGCGGGCCGGCACTGCCAGCGTCACCACCATGCCGAAGCCGGAGAAAATGGCGCCCGCGACGAAGTACGGCGGGAAAATCGTCGTGTGCCAGCCCGGCAGCTGCGCGATCGCAAAGTCGAACGAAACGACCGAGTGGACGCTGAGCACCAGCGGCGTGGCCAGGGCGGCGAGAATCAGATAGGCCCGCTCGTAGCGGTGCCAGTGGCGCATCGAGCCGGTCCAGCCCATCGCGAAGGCGCCGTAGATCATCTTGCGCCATTTATTGGTCGCGCGGTCACGCAGCGTCGCAAGGTCGGGAATCAGGCCGACATACCAGAACAGCAGCGAAACCGTGAAGTAAGTGCCGACCGCGAACACGTCCCACAGCAGCGGGCTGCGGAAGTTCGGCCACATCGCCATCTGGTTCGGAATCGGGAACAGGTAATACGCCAGCCACACGCGGCCGATGTGAATGCCCGGAAACAAACCCGCGCAGATGACCGCAAAAATCGTCATCGCCTCGGCAAAACGGTTGATCGCTGTCCGCCAATGCTGGCGGAACAGGAACAGAATCGCCGAAATCAGCGTGCCCGCGTGGCCGATACCGACCCAGAACACGAAGTTGATAATCGCGAAACCCCAGCCCGCGGGGTTGTTCACGCCCCACACGCCGACGCCGTTGAAAAGCAGCCAGAACACCGCGAAACCCAGAATGCCGGTGATCGACGCGGATATTCCGAACGCGATGAACCACGCCGGCGGCGTGCGATCGACGGGCACTTCCGCGATCGACGCGACCGATTCGGTGATCGACGCGTTGTCGGGATGCCCGCTGACCAGCGGCGCGCGGCGTCGCGGATCCTGCTGCGTATTGTCAATTTCGCCGACGATACTGGCCATTGGCGTCTATCTGCTCCCTTCGCGGTCCTGATCGCGAGATCAGGCGTGCGGCGCCGGCGTATGCCCGCCGGACGCTTCGTTCGGGTTCGTCAGTTTCTTCAAATATCGCGTACGCGGCTTCGTGTTCAGATGATGGTCGAGCAGGCTGTAGGTGCGATTCTTGTCCTGCACCTGCTTGTAAACGCGGCTGCCGTGGTCGTTCAGATCGCCGAAGACGATCGCCTCCGCCGGGCACGCCTGGGCGCAGGCCGTCACGATCTCGCCGTCCGGAATCCGATACTCGGTTCCGTTCTGCACGGACGCGTTCTTCGCCTTGATCTTGGCGTGGTTGATCCGCTGCACACAGTAAGTGCACTTTTCCATCACGCCGCGGCTGCGCACCGTCACCCCCGGGTTATGCGCCATCTTCTCCAGATCCGTCAACTGGATCTGCTGCGCGAAGGTCGGGCCGACGCCGTCGTTCCGCGGGTGGCGCGGGCCGTGGTGGTTGTAGAACCAGTTGAAGCGCCGCACCTTGTACGGGCAGTTGTTCAGGCAATAGCGCGTGCCGACGCAGCGGTTGTAGACCATGACGTTCAGGCCTTCGGCGTCGTGCACCGTCGCCGCGACCGGGCACACCTGCTCGCACGGCGCGTTTTCGCACTGCATGCAGGGCAGCGGCTGGAAGCGGATTTCGACATCCGCGTCTTCGGGTTCGCCCTTGAAATAACGATCGATCCGCAGCCACTGCATTTCGCGGCCGCGCTGCACCTCGCCCTTACCCACAACCGGAATATTGTTTTCCGCCTGACACGCGACAACGCAGGCGGAGCAGCCGTTGCATTTGCTGAGGTCGATCGACATGCCCCAGGCGTGGCCGTTGTACTCGTGCTCGGCGAACAGTTGCAGCGCGACGTGCGGGCCATGATGGCCGCCGTGGCCATGGTCGTCGTCGCCGTCGCCATGCCCCTCGCCGTTCAACGCCGCGATCGTCGTTTCCTGCAACAGCTCCTCGACGCGGTGCGCCGATTCCGCGCGACCGACGGCCGTGTCGATCGCCTTGTGATCCTGTGTCGTGACGAGCTCATGCAGGCCGCTCGCGCGGGCGACCGACGCGCCAACCCCGAAGCCGAGACTGGTGGACGTCCGGAGCGGATACACGTTGACGCCCACGCCGGCGCCGACCGGGCCGGTACGCGCGCGTCCGTAACCCAGGGCAATGCTGATCGTGCCCCGCGCCTGCCCGGGCATGACGTACACCGGCGCGGTGATCTTCGCGCCCGCGTGTTCGATCGTGATCAGATCATCGCGACTGACCTTCAACTCGCGGGCGTCGGCGGGCGAGACCAGCGCCGCGTTATCCCACGTCAACTTCGTCAGCGGATCAGGCAGTTCCTGCAGCCAGCCGTTATTGGCATAGCGACCGTCATAGATCTTGCTGTCGGCGATGAAATTGATTTCAAAGCCGCCCGCGTTCGCGTCTTTTCGCCCGTCGAGCAGTGTCGCCCAATTGGCGGAATCGAGCGCCGGCGCGGTCCGAGGCGCGGCGTCGCCGACCAGCCCATCGTGGACCGCCTTGCGCCACTTCGTTTCAAATCCGTCGCCTTCGCCGAAGCCCGCGGCGGCCCCGAGCGTCCTGCGCGTGATTTCATACGCGGACGCGTCTTTCGCGCCGCCGGCGATCGCGACCGCTTCGGCCGTCGTCAGCCCGTTGAATAGCGGATCAATCAGCGGCTGGGAGACACACAAGCGCCCATCCCAAGCCCGCGACAGGCCCCACGTTTCCAGCGCGTGGGCCAGCGGCGCGTGCCATTCGCAGGCGAACGCGGTCTCATCGGCATACAGCCCGACATGGAAAGAGTGTTTGGCTTTCTTGATCCGCTCGGCGAACTTCAGGTCCGCCGGCGCGTCATAGGCCGGATTGGCGCCGATGATCAGCAGCGTGTCAATTTCGCCGGCGTCGAGTCGCTTCGCCAGCTCGCTGATCGACTTGGCCTTGGCCAGCGGACTTTCGATATACGAAACCGTCTCGCCTTCGGCGCCGAGCGCCTTGTTCAGGGCAGCGGCGAGGGCGTGCGCGGCCGGCGGTTGCGCCGGGCCGACGACGATCAGGGCGTGCGCGCCGGCATGGCGCAGATCATCCGCCATTTTGCCGATGTAGGCCGGCGCTTCGCCCGCGGCGGCGACACCGGCCGGGACGCTGACGCCCTTGTCCGCCAGCGCGGCGGCGAGCTGGGCCAACCGCGTAGCCACGGCGCTGGAGCGCTCGGCATATCGGTGGTCGGCGTTTGCCCCGGTGAGCGAGTAACTCCCCTCCACCGCGTAGAGACGCGACATGTGCTCGGGACCGCGGTTCGCGGCAAAGTCGCGGGCGTGCCGAATCGCGGCGGGGTGGGCGCCGAGGAAGTCGCTGTCAAACGCGGCGACAACCTGTGCCTTTCGGAAATCATAAATCGGTCGAACATCGCTTCCGGACGCGCCGCGAAGGCCTGCCGACTCGCCCGGGAGCGCTAACGGAGCCCAGAAGTAGACGTCAGCCGATTTGATCGCATCGGTCCCGCCCAAGCCCTCTACGCAAGTCGGGGCGGTGAGAATCGCCACGCGACCGGCGTTCGTCGCTAGCGCGGTTCTGAACGCCTCCCAGTCCGCAACGGCGCCATTGTGAAGCGGCAGGCGGCTGCGATCGGGGTCATACATCGTCAGGATTTCAGCCTGCATCATGCCGTCGCTGGCGCCCAGGCTATACGGATGCTCCGGCGATCCCTCAATCTTGATCGGACGGCCTTCGTAGCTCGTGACGACCGCGCCGAGGCCGACGCCATCGCGCTCCAGCGTGGTCGCGTAATAGACCGGCTCGCCGGGGATGCGGTTTTCCGGCCGTCTGGCGAGCGGAATAATCGCCTCTTTCGGCCAGCGGCAACCCGTAGCGCCGGCCAGCGCGAGCGACGCGCCCATGACCTTGAGGAAGTTCCGGCGCGACGTGTGGAAGTTCAGTTGGTCGACAATGCCGGGGAACTCGCGCTCGACCAACGCGCGGAATTCCGGCGTGTTCGCGCGGTGTTCGAGGCTGCGCCAGTAGGTTTTCCCGGCGGGCTCGTCGATCAGCGATGGCATGTGGAGCAATCCGTCGAGGGGTTAAGGTTGTATTCCTGGACCAGCGCGGCGCCCATCTCGGCCTGGCTCGCGTTAGGCTGCCAGTCGGCGGGCTCAAAGTCCATATCCGTGATGCGGTCAAGCGGGCGAACCTGCAATTCCGGCTCGCGGTGGCACTCCAGACACCAGCCCATGCTCAGCGGCTCTTGCTGGTATACGACTTCCATCTTGTCGATCCGGCCGTGGCAACTCACGCAGCCGACGCCGCGATTGACGTGGGCGCTATGGTTGAAATAGGCATAATCAGGCAGATCATGAATTCGGATCCAACGTAGCGGCTTGCCTTCGGCGTACGCGTCCTGCAGCGGCTTGAGCTTCGTGCTGGTGGCCCGGATCGCCGTGTGGCAACCCATGCAGGTTTCGAGCGGGGGAATCCCGGCGTGGGCGCCCTTGTCGACCGACGTGTGGCAGTAGCGGCAATCGATCCCCAACTCGCCGGCGTGGAGCGCGTGGCTGTACGGCACCGGCTGGGTGGGCATGTACCCCACGTCTGTGGCGTAGGGCGAGAAACCAAAGAGAACGATGGCGGTCGCGTAGGCGCCACCCATCAGGATGGCGACCGCGCCCGCCGCGCGAAGACCGTTGGTCCAGCGCGGGAACTGAATGAATTCCGGGTTCATCGTGTGATCGCGCCTCGTTTCTGAAAGCGCGAAATATAGTGGGGGGGGCTAGCGGGTCAAGGGCGCGCTGCGCGTTTCAGCGGTTTCGAACGCGTGAGCCGCCGCGCAAAATGCGCAGAATTGACCAGCGCGGCGTCATCTTCGTAAAATCCGGGAGCACGACCGAACGCCGGGCGTCCTTCCAACCCTCCTCGTCTCACCACGATGGCGAATGTTGAATCGCTGGATCGGAATTCTATCAGCCGTCCTGATGATCGGCGTCAACGCGACGCTGACGTTGCGCGAGGTCGTTCCGCACTGGCTGGCCGGGGATCCGCCCGAACTCGCGAACGTCCCATTCAATGAGCTTGGCCGCCTCCAGACCCAACTGGCGATTTTTCGCAACGGCGAGCAGATCGGCAACACGTGGATCGACTATCGCCTGGCCGGCGGACGCACGTCGGTTCAGGCCACGACCGTCCTGCGGCCGGTGAAACTGCTGGGCAAGCAGCGCACCCCGCCGGTGCAGTTGGATACGAGTCTCACATTTCGGACAAATCATGAGGGCCTCGACGACCTTAAGATGTCGCTGACCGGTCTTGGCGACGAGCAGGGCGAGCCGCTGAAGCTGGAAGTCCATGGCGGCTATGTGACGTCGGGCGATTTTCCGTGCGTCTGGACGCTGGGGGAACAGCAAGGCGCGTTTATTCTGGAACCACAGGCGACGCGCGCGCTCGGCAGCCTGATGCAGCCATACGGGCGCATGCCCGGGCTGTACGTGGGGCGCTCGTGGCGGATCGAACTGGTCGACCTGATGAGCGTGGTTTCGAACCTCGGCGTCGAGATGGTCACGCCGCGCTCGATTCTTGCGAAAGTCACTGGCACGGAGCGGATCGTGTTTCGCGATCGGGACGTGGAGGCGTTTGTCGTGGAGTCGGATGGGATGCGGGCTTGGGTGCTGCGCGATGGGACCGTCGCGCGGCAGGCGATCGACGCGCCGCTGCTCGGCGAGATCGAGATCATCGATGAACCGTATGATGCGGACTATCGTCGGCGGATGCTGACCCAGATTTTTGATTAGCGAGACATGATCGAACCCTTCGGCCCCCAGATGGATCCGCCCGATGTCCGCGCCGCCGGCGCTGACACATCGCGCGAGGCGCTCGTCGCGCTCGACGGCGTCACCAAGCGATATGGCCGCAAGCTTGCGGTGGACGATCTGTGGTTGCAGCTCTACGCCGGTGAAGTGTTCGCTTTTCTCGGGCCCAATGGGGCGGGGAAGACGACGACGCTGAAGATGTCGACCGGCCTGCTGGCGCCGGACCAGGGGAGCGTGACCGTTTGCGGCATTCCGATGGGGCCCGAGGCCCCCGCCGCCAAGCAGCGCATCGCGTACGTCCCCGACCAGCCTTTCCTGTATGACAAGCTGACCGGCCGCGAGTTCATCGACTTTACCTCCGAGATGTACGGCGTGCCGCGCAAGGCGGCCCGCGAACGTTTCGAGGAAATGGTGGCGCGGCTGGATATGTCCGCGTTTGTCGACCAGCTTTCCGAATCGTACAGCCATGGGATGAAACAGCGCGTCGCGCTGGCGGCCGCCATGATCCACCGCCCGCGCGTGCTGATCGTCGATGAGCCGATCGTCGGCCTCGACCCGCGCACCATCCGCGTCATCAAGACCATGTTCCGCGAGATCGCGACGGACGGCGGCGCCGTGTTCATGAGCACGCACACGCTGGATGTGGCCGAACAGATCGGCGATCGCATCGGCATCCTGCACCAGGGCCGGCTGATCGCGCTCGGCACATTGGCCGAGCTGCAACGCCGATCCACCGGGCGCCTCGAAGACATCTTTCTGCATCTCACCGACGGCTGGGGCGACGATGCGCCCGCCGCGCCGAGCGAATCATGAGCGCGCGGGTCGCGTTCGTCACGCTGACGCGCTACCGGCTGGCGCAGTTGCGCAACATGATTGATCAGCAGCTGCAGACCGCGCCCGGACGGACGCTGCTGGTGATCGGCGTGCTGCTCGTCATCTGGGCGGCGCTGCATTACCTGTTCCGCCGCGTGATGACGCACATCGCGGAATGGGACATCGTCGGCGTCGTCGCGAACAAGCACCTGTTCATGCACTTCTTTCTTGTCCTCGGCGTCATGCTCGGGTTTTCGAACGCGCTGCTGATGTTCGGTTCGCTGTTTGGTCGCGACGAGGCCGCGCACCTGCTTGCGACGCCGGCGCAGCCGCGCGCAATCGTGCTGCTGAAGTGGCTGGAGGGCGTGTTTCTGTCGAGCTGGTCGTTCATGTTGCTGGGGGTGCCGTTGATGTTCGCGGTCGGCTCCAGCGCAAAGGTCGACTGGTACTTCTATCCGCTGTTTCTCGCGCACTTTGTCGCTTTTACGATCGTTCCGGCCTGTTTCGGGCTGTTGGCGGCCTGGGCCGTGGCGATGTGGGCGCCGCAGAAGCCGCTGGCCGTGGCGATCGCCGTCGGCGGCGCGCTGGTGCTGGCCGTCCTGTGGATCGTGCGTCAGCTCGCCGCGCAGACCGAAGGCGTCGCACAGTGGCTCAGCGGCGTGTTCGGGCAACTCGGCGTCGTCGATCACCCGTTTCTGCCGACCAACTGGACGGCCCGCGGCGTGATCGCCGCGATCCGCCACAGCCCGGAAGACAGCCTGTTCTACGGGCTGGTCGTACTCGCGAACGGCCTGTTCCTGTCCTGGCTGGTCGTCAATCTGATCGCGCGGACACTCCCAACGGCGTATTCGCGCGCCCGGGCGGGCCGCATGGCGCCGCCGATCCGCCGCGCGTGGTTCACGGCGGCGCTGTGCTGGCCGCTGCGCCTGCTCGCGCCGCGCTCATGGGCAATCCTGATGCTGAAGGACCTGCGCACGTTCACGCGCGATACAAAGCAGTGGACGCAGATGCTGATCATGTTCGGCCTGCTGGTGATCTATGTCGCGAATCTGCAGCGGTTGCCGTTTGATCTGGAAAACGCGCGGCTCAAGGGCGTAATCGCGTTTCTGAACCTGTCGATCGTCAGCCTGATCCTCGCGACATTTACGAGCCGCTTTGTCTACCCGCTGCTGTCGCTCGAAACGCGGCAGATGTGGCTGCTGAATTCGCTGCCGGTCAAACGAATCGACCTGCTGATCGTGAAGTTCATTTTCGCGGCGGCGATCACGGTCGTGTCCGCCGTGGGCGTGATGGGGCTGGCGGTGCATGTGCTCGACCTGTCGCCGCTGTGGACGAAGATCAACCTGTCGGTGTGCTTTGGTATCTGCATCGGCCTGTCGGGACTGGCGATCGGGCTGGGGGCGCGGTTTCCGGTGCTCTCGCAATCCAACCCGGCCCGCGTCGCGGCCGGCTTCGGCGGCACGCTGAACCTCGTGATCAGCATGGCGTTTGTGATTGTGATCCTCGGCGCCGTATCGGTCGTATTCTGGCGCGAAGTGGAGCGCAACTTGCCGAACAGCCTGGAGCCGCTGAGCTTGTACATCATCGGCGTTTCGCTGCTTTTCTGCGTGGCGACGGCGGGCGGCGCGCTGATCATCGGCGCGGCGCACCTGCGGCGGCTGGAAGTGTAGCGGCAGCCTCCACGCCGGGTTCAGCGGCGACCCTTCCCGGCGCCGGGGGTCAAACGCCCCCGGGCCGATCCGCGCCCGCCCTCAAGGCTGCGGGCGAGCAGCCAAACCCTACGGCACGATCCGGCGCCGACGCGTCCACGCCGTCTCATTCGCCATCTCTGCGTTGACGTCGCGCTTGCCGTACTTCCGCGGTCGGGCCGGGCGGCGCGGCGCGAGCTTCAGCGCATTGACGGTCTCGATCAGCTCACGCCGTTCCTGCGGCGACAACCGCCGACACGCGCCCACCGGCAGGCTCTTCAGCGTCAACGGGCCGATCCGCACGCGCTTCAGGTCGCGCACCTTGTGGCCGAGTTTTGCCAGCATGCGGCGAATCTGGCGGTTCTGCACTTCGCACAGCGTGATCTCCAGCGACGATCGGTCGCGGGCGCGGTGCAGCACTTCCACGCGGTCGGCGCTGACCTTGCCCTCCGACAGGTGCACGCCCCGCCGCATACGATCGGCGATGTCGTCCGGTAGGGCGCCGTCGACCGTCACGCGGTAGACCTTCGGCACCGCCAGGCGCGGGTGTGTGATCCGTTCGGCGAGTTCGCCGTCATTGGTCAGCAGCAGCAGGCCCGATCCGTCGAGGTCCAGCCGGCCGACGACGAACAGATGCTCCATCCCGTCGGGCAGCAGGTCGATGGCCCGCGTGCGACCGGCGGGGTCGCGATTCGTGCAGACAACTCCCTTCGGCTTATGCAGCATCCAGTATTCCGGCGGGCGCGGGCGCACCACAGCCCCGTCGACGATGACCTTGTCGCGATCCACGACGACAAACGCCGGCAGCGTATCGACGACCTCATCGTTTACGAGCACGCGGCCCTCGAGAATCATCTCCTCCGCGCGACGCCGCGATGCGACGCCGGCGTCGGACAGGAACCGGTGCAGGCGCACCGGCGCGTTCGCGGCGGGTTTGCCACGCCGCGCGGATTTCTTCGGCGCGCGACGTGGCTTGGGTTTGTCGGACATTTGCGTTGGTTCTCCAGAAACTCGTATGACGCGGGCGTCCCGCCCGCACGTCTTGGCGGGCCCGCAACGGGCGCGACGCGTCCGTGCCACCCGGTTGATTCAGTCCCTCGTACCTACTCCGGTCGCGACTTCAACGGCGAGTTCGGATCGGGATTGACCGGCAACGGCGCGCCCTGCGGCTCGCGCACACCGCCGATGGGCTCGGCGTCAGACCGATCCGGCGCAGCGCCCGGATCGCGGGCCTTCAGGTCAAACTCAATCGTTTCGTCAAAGCCCTCGACTTCCGGCCGCGGCTCGGTCTCTCCCGCGCCGAGAATCTCGGAAAGCCGCGTACGCTCGAGCACGACCAGCGCCGGCAATGTGCCTTCCTGCGACATCGTCTCCAGCGTCTGCACGATCAACGCGTACGGCAAGCCCAGCCCGCGCGGCTCGGGGCCGGCCCCGGTCGGCAGCGCGCCCATCGCGCGGATCAGCGACGTCACCCGCGCCGGGACGTGAATCGCCTCGGACAGGCGCCGGTTCATACGCGTGCGGCTGAACAGCGTCAGCTCGCCGCTGGGATCGCTGGCGATGTTGATCCAATCATCGCGCAGGCTCAGAAAAACGGGCCCGCGGATGGACATGTTCGCGCCGAACACGGCGATGCGCGGCTCACGCGCCGTTCGCACATAGACCATCGGGGCGCCGGTCGAATCCACGATGTCGAGGTGAAAGCCGAGGTAACGCGGGTTGATCGGCGAACGGAACGACAGCGTGCGGACGGCCGGGTTGCGGGCCGCCAGCAGCGCCTCATACGCCGCGATCCGCGCCGCCTGGTCCGAACTGTCCACCAGCGACCGCAGCCGCTCGGCGGCCTGCGTGTAGCCCGATTGCCCAAGTTCGTTGATCGCGTCAATCCGGTTTGGATGGCGATCGTCGGTCGCGATCGCGGTCATGACCTCGAGCGCGCTCGGGTCGCGCAGGCGCAAACCGGTGCGGGCCGCCAGGTAACGAATCGTCGGGTCGGAATCCGCATAAGAGGGCTGGACGTACTGCACGCCGGTGCGTCCGATGCCCTCGATGATCAGCGCCAGTTCCTCCCAGTCCTTGGGCGTCGGCGGGCTGTTCAGCATGTCCTGCACGCGGGTGTGGTAAAAGGCCGGCGCGTTGCGCACGTACAGGCGCAGCGCGAGTTCCAGAAAACGATCCGGACGGGCCGCGAACTCGCGCGGGGTTTCGATTTCCAGATAGCCGGCGCTCTGGGCCGTCGCGGTCTTCGGGCGCTGGCCAAATCGTTCATTGATCCGGCGTTCGATCGCCTGGGCCTGCGCGTAGGACGGCTGCACCAGCGCCAGCCGCGTCACGCGGTCAAACAGCGTGCGCCCCCCGCCGAGGGCCGTGCCGCGCGTGATCGGGGCGTCTTCGTCGCCTTTGGAGGTGAACGGGTTCGTGAAGAGCGGGCCCTCGGCCTTGGCCAGCGTGCGGCTGTCGACAATGCCCTGGGTGCTCATCGCGGCGACGTACACTTTCAGCTCACACGGCAGCAGAATGCCGCCCTCCAGCGAGCGTGTCTGCGTCCCCGGCAGCGCCTCGACGCGCACGTCGAACGTGGCTCCCTTCGGAGCGCCGGGCGGCACGACGCCCGTCACGCGCACAACGGCGGTGTCCGGCGAGTCGATCAGTTTGTCGGTATCGAAGCGCGAGTTGCGGGCAAGGCCGCCGGAGGGCGCGAGTTCCTTCGACAGAAAGTCCGCGAGGTAATCGCGCACGCGGGTCGGACAATCCGCGCTGCCGTCGGATCCGAGGCCATATACCAGCCCAAATCCCTGCAGCGACAGGCCGGTGTCGTTCGCAAAATAGGCGAACGAGCCGATTGTGTCGGCGAACTTCTGCTCGTCCTTGATGCTGGGCTCCGGCGGGGCCTCGGGCGGCGGCTTCTTTTCGCCCTTGAACATCGAGAACGCCTCGTCGCCACAGCCGGCGGAGATTGCGAGCACGGCCAGCAGCGCGGGCGCGGCGGTGGCGCAAACCCATCGAAAACGTCGCGCGGGAACGGCGCGGGGGATGCTGCGATTCATCACGTCTACCCTCTGCGTCCGGCGCGGCGGGAACGGGCGTTCCCCTGCGGCCGGGCGTGTTTCGGTTGGTCGAGGCCGCCATCCCGGCGGTGCTCCTGCGCATACTATATCACCTGCTGCGCGCATCGCCATCGGCCGGGGCCCCGGCTGGCGGAAAAGGCGATTCCGTCATAAAATACAGCGTTACGAATCGCCCGAAAATCGACGGTCGCGGTGGACGCTGTCGGGCGAGTAATCCAAGTGGACAAATGGCGCGGAAGTTTGTGTTCCGTAAGGGGCGAATGATGTCCGGAACCGGGCGAGCGAACAGGCGGGTGGCGCAATGAAGGGTGTGTTTCCGAGGCAGGAACTGCAGGAGGCGCTCAGCGCCGCCGCCAGCCTGACCAGCGCGCGCTCGCCGAAGCCGATTCTCGCGTGCGTGAAGATTCAGGCGCAGGGTGACCAGATCGAACTGAGCGCCACCGACGGCGAGGCCGGGCTGCGCCTGTCCGCCCCGGCGATCAACATCGAGAAACCCGGCGTGGCCGTTGTACAGGCCGACCGGCTGCTCAGCATCATTCGCGAGATGTCGGACGTCGAAGTGTCGCTGACCGCCGACGACAAGCGCCTGATCGTGCGCGGAGCGGGCAGCGAGTTCCGCCTGTTTACGCACAACGCCGCGGACTTTCCGCCCGTCGCCAAGTTTGACGACGAGCCGGACCTGGTCATGGACGGCCACGCGCTGCGCCGCATGATCGGGCTCACGCTGTATGCCGCCGCCCGCGAGACCGGGCGCTACGCGATCAACGGCGTGTTGTGGGAAAAGACGGACAAGCGGCTGTTCATGATCGCGACCGACGGGCGTCGGCTGGCGCGATCGGGCGGCGAGGTGCTCGAGTCCGCCAGCGGCGATTTTCAGGCGATCATTCCGGCGCGGGCGCTGGGCGTGTTTGAGCGCGTGTTTCAGCCGCCGCGCGACGAGGATTGGCGCATCGATGTGAAAATCCTGCCGAACCAGGCGCTGTTGCGCAGCGGCGGGCGGGTGTTGTCGACGGTGCTGATCGAGGGGCACTTCCCGCCGTACCAGGATGTGATTCCGCGCGAGAGCACGCGCAGGGCGCGCATCGGCCGCGAAGAGCTGTTCGGGGCCGTGAAGCGGGCGGCGCTGCTGACGACGGATGAATCGCGGGCGGTGAAGCTGGCGTTTGATAAGGAACAACTGGTCATTACGTCGCAGGCGCCGGAGCAGGGCGACGCGCGGGTCGAAGCGCCGATCAAGTTCGAAGGCGGCGCGATGTCGATCGGGTTCAACCCCGCATTCCTCAATGACGCGCTGCGGCACATGGCTGAGGACGAAGTGTTCATCGAGCTGCAGGATGAGATTCGCCCCGGCGTGCTGTGCGGCGAGGACAAGGGCGCGTTCCTGTACGTCGTGATGCCCGTCCAGCTCAACAACTAAGCGTGAGGCCGCCGCGTGAACGCTCAGCAATACGCGTGTCTGCTTCGCAACTCGGTCCGGCGCGGCCCGGCGGCCCTGGCGGACGGAATCGCGCGAACGCTGCGAAAAGCGGCGAACGCGGCCCGGCGGCGGGCGGCGGCGCGACTGGCGCTGGAGCGCGTGCTCGATCCGGAATTGTTCAAACGCGTGGATGTGGCGAGCTTTCGCGACGGCGTGGTCACGATTGTCGCGACCGAGGAAATCACGCGGCGGCGGCTGGCGCAACAGCGCCCGACGCTGACACGTGATCTGAGCGGATCGCTCGCCGGCGTCATCCGCGTGCGCGTCATCGCGCAGACGGATGATGAGATCGGCGATGGAACGGAAACTGACTGAACGCGCGGGTGGGCGCCGCAATCGCGCCCCGAGCCACGCGCGATTTTGATTTTGAGGCGGAATCGATGAAAGAGGATGGCGTGGCGATGGTGTCGGCCCCGGTCCAAAACCCAGGCGATGGCGATGTGCGGGTCAAACTGCTGGAATTGCTGGCGTTGCCCCCCGCCGCGCGTCAGCGCGACGCGCTCGAAGCCCTGAACGAAGCGAACCTGGCCGAAGCGGCCGGGATCCTGCGCGTCGAGCCGCGAATCGCGACGGTCCGCTCGGCGATCGCCGGGCTCTATCACGACTACGACGAGTCAAAGGTGCAACTGCTGGAGGGCGCGGAGCACGTGCGCAAGCGTCCCGGCATGTACATCGGCGATGTCGGCGCCCGCGGCCTGCATCACCTCGTCAACGAAGTCGTGGACAACGCGATCGACGAGGCCCTGGCGGGCATCTGCAAGAACATCGACGTCACGATCCGCGCCGACGGCAGCGTCAGCGTCAGGGACGACGGTCGCGGCTTCCCGATCGGCATGATCGAAGAACACGGCATGTCCGCCGTCGAGTTGTGCATGACGCGGCTCGGCGCCGGCGCGAAGTTTGACCGCGGCTCCTACAAGGTTTCCAGCGGACTGCACGGCATCGGCGTCAGCGCCGTGAACTTCCTCAGCGAATGGTGCCGGGTCGAGACCAGCCGCGGCGGCCACACGCACCGCATCACGTTTCAGCGCGGGATCACCAACGAGCCACTGAAACAGATCGGGGCGACGACCAGCACCGGCACCACCGTCACGTTCAAGCCGGATACGGAGATTTTTCCCGATATCAACTTCCAGTTTGACACGCTGGCCAAGCGCCTGCGCGAACTGGCGTTTCTGAACTCCGGCCTGAAAATCTCCATCCGCGACGAGCGCGACGGCCGCGAAGAGGCCTTCTACTACGAGCGCGGCATCGTTGACTTTGTCGAGCATCTGAACGAGGGCAAGGGCGCCCTGCATCCGACGCTGTTCATCGCGCGGCGCGACGACGACAAGAATCTGGCCTGCGAACTCGCGATGCAGTACACGGATCGCTACGACGAAGTGCTGATGTCCTTCGCCAACAACATCAATACGCACGACGGCGGCACGCACCTGTCGGCGTTTCGCGCGGCGCTGACCCGCGCCGTCAACAACTACGGCCGCAAGGCCAACCTGTTCAAGGCCAATGAGCCGCTGCCCACCGGCGAGGACATTCGCGAAGGCCTGACCGCCATCATCTCGGTCATGGTGCCCGAGCCGCAGTTCGAGTCGCAGACCAAGGTCAAACTGACCAACAGCGATGTCGGCACGTTCGTCGAAACCGCGGTCGGCGAGTGGCTGTCCACCCGCTTCGAGGAAAACCCGACCGAGGCCAAGCGGATCGTGAACAAGGCGCTGGCCTCCGCGCAGGCCCGCGAGGCCGCCCGCCGGGCGCGCGAAACCGCCCGCAAGTCCGCCATGTCGGGCGCCGGCATGTCGCGCAAGCTGGTTGACTGCTCCAGTCGCAACATCGACGAAACCGAACTGTTCATCGTCGAGGGCGATTCGGCGGCCGGCTCGGCCAAGGGCTATCGCGACGCCAGGACGCAGGCGATTCTGCCGATTCGCGGCAAGATCCTGAACGTCGAGAAAGCCCGTCTGCACAAGATCCTCAGCCATGAGGAAATCCTGGAGATCATCAAGGCGCTTGGCACCGGCATCGGCGTGGACGATTTCAACATCGAAAAGCTGCGCTACGGCCGCATCATCATCATGACCGACGCCGACGTGGACGGATCGCACATCCGCACGCTGCTGCTGACGTTCCTCTTCCGGCATATGCGCCCGCTGATTGACAAGGGCGTGGTGTACATCGCGCAACCGCCGCTGTATCAGCTCGCGCGCGGAAAGAAGCGCGACTATGTGGTCGACGACGGCGCGCTCAACGCCCAACTCAAGCGGCTCGGCATCGACGGCGCGCGGATCGAGATCCGCCGCCCGAACGCGCCGCCGCGCATCGTCGAAGGCGAGCGCCTGACCGAACTGCTCGGTCTGCTTGAGGAAATCGAGCGCATCGGCCGCACGCTCGCGCGCCGCGGTGTCGTGCTGGAGCCGTTCGTGCGCGAGTTCCTGCGCGACGGCGCGCTGCCGACCTGGCGCGCGACCGTCGATGGCGACGAAAGCTATCACTACGCCGAAGAGGACTTCGAGACATTCCAGGCCGGCCTGCCGAGTGGCGCCGAAGCGACGCGCACCGAACTGCCCGACACGCGCCGGCTGGCCACGCTGCTGTCGCAACTGGGCCAGCATGACTGCACAGTGGATGATCTGTTCGTCCGCCGCGTCGAGCAGGTGACCGGCGAACTGACCGCCGCCGTGTTCGTCATCGTCAGCGGCGCGGGGGATGAGCGCCCGCTGAACAACCTGATGGAGGCCCCCACCGGCATCCGCGCGATCGGTCAGAAGGGCTGGGAGGTCAAGCGCTTCAAGGGCCTCGGCGAAATGAACAAGGAAGAACTCTGGGAAACGACGATGGACCCGGCCAATCGCGTGCTGCGGCAGGTCGTCGTCAGTGAAAAAGGCGCCGACGCGGACCAGGCGGAGATCGACGCCCGCGAGACCGACATACTCTTCGCGATCCTGATGGGCGAAGACGTCGAGAAACGCCGCAATTTCATCGAGACCAACGCCATCCACGTCAAGAACCTCGATGTGTAACGGCTGATGGGGCGCCGCGCCGTGACTCAGCTCCCGCCGCCCGACGATCTCGCGCGCTTCGAGCGACTGGTCCGCGGCCGGCACAATCTGATCTCGATCGTCACGTTCGAGGAGCGCGAGGCCGTCCAGCTCGTCAATCAGACCGCGATCAATCTTGGCCGCCCGGTGCTGCTGTGGACCGCGACCGGCGGCATTCGTGACGGGCTGATCGCGGAAGCCCGCCCCGTCGAAAACACGATCAAGGCTTCCGACGCGCTGCGCGAATTCGCCAAGTGGCACAACCGTCCGCTGTGCGTCATGCTCGATGTCGCGCCTTTTCTGGCCGACGCCGGCGTCCGCCGCACAATGCGGGACACGCTCGCCGCGCTGGCCACGGGCGGCGCGCAGCTGATCCTGATCGATCACACCGACGAACTGCCCGACGTGATCAAGGCCTATGCGCAGCCTTTTGAGATGACGCTGCCCCAGGAAGAAGCGCTCGAGCAGATCGTGCGCCGGACGGTGCGCGGGATCAATCGCGACCAGCCGGTCGAGATCAAGCTGGCCCGCAAACACATGGAAATCATCGTCCGCAATCTGCGCGGCCTGACCGCTCGTCAGGCCGAACGCGTCATCGTCGATTGTGTGGCCAGCGACGCGCGGCTGGACGAGGCCGACCTGGCCCACATCCTGGCGCTGAAGCGGCAATCCGTCAGTAGCGCCGGCCTGCTGGAATTCGTCGAGGCCCCGACCGACCTGAACGAGATCGGCGGGCTGCGACGGTTGAAACGCTGGCTCCGGCTGCGGCAGGACGCGCTCAGTCGCGAAGCGCTCGAATTCGGCATCGACTCGCCGCGCGGCGTGCTGATGCTCGGCGTTCAGGGCGCCGGCAAGAGCCTGTGCGCAAAGGCGATCGCGACGGCGTGGGAGCGGCCGCTGCTGCGCATGGATGTCGGCGCGCTGTATGACCGCTACATCGGCGAGTCCGAGCGGCGGCTGCGCGATACGCTGTCCCAGGCCGAGGCGATGGCGCCGATCGTGCTTTGGATCGACGAGATCGAAAAGGCGTTCGCCAGCGCCGCCTCGCGCAGCGCGGATGGCGGGCTGTCGCAGCGGATGTTCGGGCAATTGCTGACCTGGATGCAGGAGCACCGCGCGCCGGTCTTCGTGGTCGCGACGGCCAATGACATCGAAGCCCTGCCGCCGGAGCTGCTGCGCAAGGGCCGCTTCGATGAGATCTTCTTCGTCGACCTGCCCAGCCCGGCGGTGCGCAAAGAGATATTCGCGATTCACCTGCGCCGGCGCAAACGCGACCCCGATCAGCTCGATCTGGAGGCGTTGGCGGCGGCGTCCGACGGCTTCAGCGGCGCAGAGATCGAGCAGGCGGTGGTCGCCGGCCTGCATGACGCCTTCGCGCGCAAGAAGGACCTGGCGACCGAGCACATCGTCACCGCGCTGAAGGGGTCGGCCCCGCTTTCGGTGACAATGGCGGAAAGGGTCGCGTGGCTGCGCGACTGGGCGGCCAAGCGCTGCACGCCCGCCGACTAGTCTTCACCGTCAAGCCCCGCCCGAAAAAAAAAGAACGCCCGGATGTCCGGACGTTCGTTTCAACATTCGTTTCGTCGAAGGCGGTGAATCAGCGGCGGCGAATGAACATCGCGCCGATCCCCAGCAGCAACAGGCTGGCAGGCTCGGGAACGGTGTTGAGTCGCTGCTCGATCAGCGCCACGCTCGCCAGGTCAAGTTCGGCCGTCTCAGTAACGGCGTTCAGTGTCACCCGCTTGTTCACGCGCACCCGCGTGCTGGGCGTGTCGAACATGATGGTCGCGTTCAGCGGCAATTCCGAATTCATCGTCAGCGTCGCCATGAAGCTGCCGATCAGCGGCTCCCCCACCTGCGTCAGGTCAAAAACCTGCTCCAGGATCGTCAGCGTGCCGGAACCCGACAGGGCGCCGAGCGTATTGAGCGACAGTTCATCGGACACCAGGCCCATATCCGCCTCTGCGATGTAACTGATCGACGTCTCGCCGCTGCGGAGGGCCTGCCCGTCACCTACAATCGCGGTCGACGTAAAATCGATGTCACAATCGCCGGTCACAAAACTGAACGTTCCGGCCAACGGGCCGGTGATCATCACATCCGAAAAGGTCACATTCGCGACGGCGGAGGCCGCGAGACAACCGGCAATCGCAATTGCCGCAACATGCTTCAGCATCATGACTTATATCCCCTGATCCTCTTGCGGCCGCGGCGACCCGGGTCTGCGGGTCGAGCGCTGCAGCGCGGCCGTGCTTCCAATGCTAGGCCGGCCCATCGGCGGATTTCTCGAATTTTTCTCCGGACGCGCGGGAGCTGATCGGGGGGCCGCATTCCGTGGCCTCGGCCACAGGTGGTCAGGCGGTCAGGCGGTCAGGTGGGAACCCGGGTTCCAGCGAGCTATTCCGCAGGTTCGGCGGAGAACACCCGCCCCAGGCCGAGTTGTTCCAGCAAGGCGTCTTCCCGCGCGTGCATCCGCGCGTAGCCGGCCGGGGTGTGGTCGTCGTAGCCGGCCAGATGCAGGATGCCGTGGGTGACATACAGCGCCAGTTCGCGATTCAGCGCGGCGGCTGACGCGCCACGCCCCTTCACGCGACGGGCCGCGACATCAGCGCACACGACAATCTCCGCGTCGATGCGCCCGGCGCGGCGTTCGCAGCCGAGATCGAAGGTCAGCACATCCGTAGGTCCGGGAATGTTCGAGTGGCGCTGATGCAGCGTCGCCATCCGCCGCGCGCCGACAACGGCAATCGAAAGTTCCCCGGCCTTGAATCGCTCGGCGGCACACACATGCAGCGCAACGCGCCGCAGGAGGGGCGCGCCACGCCATGCGCGGCGCAGGGCGCTCTGGATGGTGATATTCAAGCGGGTCTTACGCGGCACCGGGAACGCGCCGTCTACGCCGATGACGCCCGAATCGCCGCCGGCGCCGTGCGTTCCGGGTACTCAATCCGCGCGTGATAAATGCCGCACAGCGTCTTCACCAGGCTGCGCTCGATAATCGCGACCTCGCGGAAGGTCAGATCACTTTCGTCCAACTGTCCGTCGATCAGGCGCTTCTGGATGATCTGGCTCACGACGTTTTCGATTCGACCGGGCGTCGGCTCCGACATCGCCCGCACCGCGCCTTCCACGCCGTCGCACAACATCACAATCGCCGTTTCGCGCGACTGCGGCTTCGGGCCGGGATAGCGAAATTCCGAATCCTGCACCTGCGGGTCGCCGGCCTGGCGGGCCTTGGTCGCGGCGTGATAGAAATACTCCACCAGCGTGGTGCCGTGATGCTCGGTGATGAACGGTCGCAGACTCGCCGGCAGGCCGTACTCGCGCGCCATTTCGGCGCCGTCTTTCACGTGGCCGATGATGATCAGCAGACTCATCGCCGGTGACAGGCGATCGTGCGGATTCGCGCCCGGCGTCTGGTTTTCGACGAAGTATTCCGGCTTGTTGACCTTGCCGATGTCGTGATAGTAGGCCCCGGCCCGGGCCAGCAGCCCGTTGGCCCCGATCGCTTCGGCCGCTTCGGTCGCCAGCGCTCCGACCAGCAGACTATGGTTGTAGGTGCCCGGCGCCTCGGCCGCCATCGTCCGCAGCAGCACTTTGTTCGGGTCGCACCATTCGAGCAGCGTCATGCTCGTGCTCAGGCGGAACAGTCGCTCGATACCCGGCAGCACGCCTTCGATAACGAACGCGGCCGCAATCGTCGCCGCGCCCGCCCAGATACCGCTGTTGACGGCGAATGACAACGATTGCCCGTTGATCATCCCCGAACTCGCGGACGAAAAGAGCGCGACGATCGCCGCGCTGGCGCCGACCAGGACGATTTTCCCGCGATGCCGCACATCGCGCAGACCGAACAGCAGCACACCCGACACGGCCAGCAACGTCGTACAGAAGCCCACGCCCTTCTGGGTGCCGAGCGTAATCAGCAGCGCCAGCGCGCCGGTAATCGCGAACACCGAGCCGTGTGCGAAAATGATCACCAGCAAGGCGGCGGCGAACGCGTGCGCCCCGACCGCGATCGTGGTAGCGCCCGTCTGCAGGAATGTGACCCGCGCAATGGCCAGCGCCAACAGCAGCGTCAAGGCCGTCGTCGTCTGGCGCAGCGGATCCGCCGCGATGCGGCGATGCTGAAAGTGCGCGATGTACGCGGCGACACCGATCACGATCAGAAATGCCAGCACCGAACGCCCGGCGATCGCGCCCCAGCGGGTCGAATCCGGCCGCGAGCCGAGATAGGCCTTGTGCTCGGCCCGCAGCAGGTCGAGCGATTCCGGCGTCAGCACGCCGGTCGGCGCGAGCACATCCTCTTTGCCGAACGCGTTGACCTGGGCCTCGACACGATCCTCGGCGGCCCGCGCCTCCTGCACGGTGGTCTGGCTGTCATAGCGAAACAGCGGCTTCATCTGCGCCGCGTCGGCGCCGTCGCGCAGAATCTCCACGATCGACTGCTGCATGCTGTTGAGCATCGACTCGGGAAAAATCGACTGGGTCGCTTCGCGCGCGGCGGTGCGAACCGCCTCTTCGGTCACCGGGATCAACGCGTTGCGCGCCAGCCGTTGCTGCGCGCCGCCCGGATACGCCAATACCGCTTCGAGCGCGGCGCTGCGCTGCCGGGCCTGCAGGTTGTCCTCTACCAGCGGGCGCTGCGTCAGTTTCTTGATGACAGACTGCACGCGCTGCTCGTGCGAGCGGTCGTCGGGCAGTTCGGCCAGCCGCAGCAATTCCGTGGCGGCGCCTTCGTCCAGCTGCAGCTTGGCCTTGTTCGCTTCAAGGATCAGTTTCTCGCGATCGCCGATGTTCGCCTTCGCCAGCGCGATCGCGTTCATCAGGCGACCTTCCAGGTCCGCCACCAGCGTGTCGTCGAGGCGGTAGAACACCGGGGAGGTCTGCGCGACGCGCGTCTTCACTTCGAGCGTCTTCTTCTCGTCGACGACGGTGAACTGCACGCGCGACGTGACCGCCCGCGGCAGATACTGCCCGACGCGGAAATCGAGCGTCTCATCGCCGGAATTCAAAATCAGCGCCGCCGCCACCGCCGCGAACAGCGTCAGCGCCACCGTCCACGGGCTGAGATGCCCGGGAAGCCGGCGATACCACACGGCCCCGCGCTCCACGCGCGTCCGGCGGATCTCCTTGCGACGGGAGCTGATTTTCGGCTTGAACGGCCACATCTTCATGATTGTATATCGGCGTCCGGACCCGCGCGGCCCGCCGCGGGCGCCGCGCGGTTTGTGCGCTGTTGCTCGGCTTTCAGGTCTTCAAACGCCTGGTAGCTGCTGACAATATTCTGGACCAGCGGGTGACGGACAATATCCGCGCCCGTCAGACGCATGATCGCCAGCCCCTCGCAGTTCGCGAGTTTTCGCGTGGCGTCGATCAGCCCCGAGGGCTGACCCGGCGCGAGGTCCATCTGGCTGTCGTCGCCGGTCACGATCATCTTGCTCTCGTTGCCCAGACGCGTGAGGAACATCAGCATCTGTGACGGGGTCGTGTTCTGGGCTTCGTCGAGAATCACCGCCGCATGATTCAGCGTGCGGCCGCGCATGTACGCCAGCGGGCTGACCTCGACAATGTCGCTCACCATGAACCGCTTGAGCTGTTCAAAGGTCATCATGTCCGCCATCGCGTCGAACAACGGACGCAGATACGGATTCACTTTCTGCTGCAGATCGCCCGGCAGGAAGCCGAGCTTCTCACCGGCCTCTACCGCCGGCCGCGTCAGGATGATCCGCTTGACCTTGCCGGTCTTGAGCATGTTCACCGCGACCGCGACCGCCAGGTATGTCTTGCCGGTCCCGGCCGGGCCCAGGCAGAACACGACATCATGGGCGAACATCGCCCGGACGTATTTCTTCTGGCCGTCGGTGCGCGGCGACACCGCCTCGCGCCCGAAGACGCGAATCGTGTCCGGCGACGGCCCGCTCTCCTCTTCCTCGACGCGGGCGATCGCGTCTTCGACCTGCTCCTCGTCGATGTAATCGCGCTGCCGCAGGAGTTGCTGGACGGATTCCAGCACCGCCGCCGCGCGGGCGACGCTGGCCGGATCGCCCGAGATATGCACGTTGTCGCTCCGCGCGTGCAGGCGCACGCCGAAAGCGTCACGAATTCGCCGCAGGTTGCGATCGCCGGGACCGAACAGTTCGGCCCGGCGGTGAGGGTCAATGATGGTGACGGACAACTCCATGAGCCGGATAGGCTAGCGAGTCGGCGCCCTTGGGGGCAAGTCGGCGAGGTTCCGAAAGCGGTTCACGGGTGGTGTTGCAGACGGCCCGGGTCGGCGTACAATCCCGATCTGGGTTGGCGGCGTGCCGAGGGCGCGGCGCGATTGGGGGCCAATGTCCGCGGCACAGGCGCGGAGCCCGACATATAGCGGTCGATGAAGGAGTTCCCGCTGTGAGCACGTTGACCAAGGTCTTTGTTGTCCTGAATTCGGTCCTCTCGATCGTTGTTTCGATTTTATTCGTCACCACGGCCGCCCAGTGGAGCAATTACAAGGAAGTCGCCGATATCCGCGGAGCCCAGCGCGATGCGCTCGCCGTGAAAGTCCAAAACGTGGTCAACACGTCCGAAGCCAGCATGGCGCTCAAAGACGAGCAGATTCGCAACCTCCAGCAGCAGGTGAACCAATTCGCGAGCACCCTGGCGACCAAAGACGCCGAAATGGCCAAGCTCCGCACCGAGTCGGCCGAGACCCGCAATCGCGCCCTGGCCGCCGAAGCCGGCCGCGAGCGGCTTGAGAATCTGTTGGAAGTCGCGACCGCCGAAACCGCCAATCTGCGGGCCCGCAACGCCGACCTGCTGACCCGGACCAACGACCTCCAATCCCGCAATACCGCCCAGAACGGGCGTATCCTCGAACTCACATCCGAACTGACGATCGCTAATGAGAACGGCCGCAACCTGCAGGAAAAACTGTACGCCTGCGAGCAGGGCTACCGCGATCTGCAGGGCCAGGTCGCCGGCGGCGCGCAGATCGTCCGGCCGGCCGCGACGCCAGTGGGTGTGGTCACGAGTTCATTGCCGCCGTCGCGGCGCGTGGCCGGCCGCGTGATTGCGGTCGACGGCGCTTATGCCACGATCGACGTCGGTGAAACCTCCGGCGTGGTCGACGGCATGACATTCATGGTGTATCGCCAGGGCGGCGACGGCGCGAGCTATCTCGGCGACCTGATCATCAAGAAGGTGCGGCCGAAGGAGGCCGGCGGCGTGCTGGAAACGCTGGTGCGGGGCGATGTCCGGCCCGGCGACTCGGTCGTTTACGAGCAGGGACTGTAGGCGCCGCGGCGCAGAAGGGATCCGGCCAATGTCGCAATTTGGAACGCCCGGCGGCGCTTCACGCTACGCCCCGGAGAATGACGTGTACACTGTCTTGGCCATCATCGGGTTTTTGTTTCTGGTGGTGGCGCTGATTTATGTGGGTTACCGAGCGCAAACGATGTTCGGCAGCGTGATTCCCGCCCCCGGCGGTTAATCACTCCGCTGTAATCTCGCCGGCGCGCTGAACGCAAGGAAGCGGATGCGTCACTGGCTGTCACGTCATTGCTGGAGGAGCTAGGAGAGTGTTCCTCCGTCGCCTGACAGGTCTGTTCAGCCTGGATATGGGCATCGACCTCGGAACGTGCAATACACTCGTCTGCGTTCGCGGCGAGGGGATTGTGCTCAACGAGCCGTCGGTGGTGGCTGTTCGCAAAAACACCAATCAAGTGCTCGAGACCGACCAAGGCAAGGCCGTCGGCCTGGTCGCCAAGGAAATGCTCGGCCGCACGCCCGGAAGCATCACCGCTATTCGCCCGCTGAAGGACGGCGTCATCGCCGACTTCGACATCACCGAGGCGATGCTCGAATACTTCATCAAAAAGGTCCACGGCAATCGATCGCTCGCACACCCGCGCGTCGTGATTTCGATCCCATCCGGCATTACGCACGTGGAGAAGCGCGCCGTGTATAACTCGGCGCAACGCGCCGGCGCCCGGCGTGTGCACCTCGTGCCCGAGCCACAGGCCGCGGCGCTGGGGGCGCACCTGCCGATCTTCGAGCCGACCGCGTCGATGATCGTGGATATCGGCGGCGGCACGACCGAAGTCGCCATCCTGAGCCTCGCCGACATCGCGATCTGCACCTCGCTCCGCGTCGCCGGAGATGACATGGACGAGGCGATCGCCGCGTTCCTGAAGCGGACCTACAACCTGATGATCGGCCCGCAGACCTCGGAAAAAATCAAGATCACGATCGGTTCCGCCGCCCCGCAGGACGAAGAGGGATCGATGGAGGTCAAAGGCCGCGACATGATCTCCGGCCTGCCGCGCCGCGCGACCGTCTCGGCCGAAGAAATCCGCGAGGCCCTGAAAGAGCCGATCGGCCAGATCTGCGAAGCCGTGCTGCGGACGCTGGAACAGGCGGAACCGGAACTCGCCGCGGACCTGGTCGATAATGGCATTCACCTCGCCGGCGGCGGCGCTCTGCTGCGGGGGTTAGACCAGGTGCTTTCGAAGACGACGGGCTTGGATGTCAAAGTCGTGGACGACCCGCTGACCTGCGTAGCCCGCGGCACCAGCGAGTACCTTGAGCACCTCGACGTCTGGCGCGAGACGCTGGAGTCCGACGAGGACGAGTACTAAGCAGCCGGAGCGCGGCGCGACCTGCGGCGGTCGCGTTCCATTCGTCGGCCCGCGCGGGCGCATCCGAGTCGCACACGCAACCAACCACAACCGGAGAAGCCGTCATCGCTCGTTACGCGCGCCTGGAAGTGACGCTCATCACCCTGATCGGCGGCGGTATCACGGCCGCCATCGGCTGGTACTTTGGCTGGTGGGCCCTGCTGCCGGCGCTCGCGGCGTTTGCGATGTTGATGTTCTATCGCGATCCGCCGCGGAATCCGCCGCAAGACGCCAACCTCCTGCTCGCCCCGGCCGACGGGAAGATCATGCGAATCGATCGGGACTATCGCGCGACGCCCGACGCGGCCCCGGAATTGCGAATCGTCGTGTTCCTGAGCGTCCTGAATGTGCATATCAACCGCGCCCCGTGCGCCGGCGTCGTCCGCGATATCGCCTATTCCCCCGGGCTGTTCCTGAACGCCCTCAAGGACGAAGCGACGCTGAAGAACGAAAACAGCCTGATGCGCATCGAGCCGATGCCGCCACTGCCCGGACCGGTATTTGTGCGCCAAATCGCCGGCTTGCTCGCAAAACGCATCGTCTGCGCCGCCCGGCCGGGGGATTCGCTCGCCGCCGGCGAGCGCTACGGTATGATTAAACTGGGCTCGCAGACGGAGTTACGGGCGCCCGAGTCCAAGCGCTGGCGGGTGGGCGTCGAGGTCGGACAGGCGGTGCGCGGCGGCGACACCATCCTCGCCCGCCTTGAACAAGCCGCCCGCGACTAATCGCCGTACAGGGGCAAACGATGGTGCTGCAAAACCCGCGAGACGCGAAACACGCGGACAGCGATGCGCCCAACGGCCGCTCCGCCATGGACCATGACGATCTGCCGCGGCCGCTGCTGAGCGTCGCGATCCTGCCGAGTGTCGCCACGCTCTGTAATCTGCTGTGTGGCGTGGTCGCCATCGTCTGCTGCATTCTGGCGCTGCGTGACGTTTACTTCGACGTGAGCGCCGCCCCGCTGAAGATTCCGCGCCTGCGAGAGTTCGCCCCCTCTTATGTCGCGGTCGGTTGCTACCTCGTGCTGCTGTCGATGGTGTTCGATGCGCTCGACGGGCGTTTGGCGCGCCTGACGCGAAAAACGACCGAATTCGGCGCCCAGCTCGATTCGCTCGCGGATGTCGTCAGCTTCGGCGTGGCGCCGGCGGTGTTTTACCTGACGACCCTGCTGCGCCTGGCCGCCCCGCCGGACGGCAGCGCCATCTTGAGCCGGCCGGAATGGCAGCTCGGCCTGCTGGCGATGATTGTGTACGTGAGTTGCGCCGCGATCCGCCTGGCCCGCTACAACGTCGAGAATGTGAAGGACGAGTCCGGCGCCGGCGCTTTCAGTGGCCTGCCGTCTCCGGCCGCGGCTGCGGCGCTGGTGGCGCTCTTGCTGCTGCACGAAGACCTGCATTTCACAAAGGCCTATGAACAGTGGGCGGTCTGGACCCGCTGGTTGATGTGCGGCGCGACCATCATCGTCGGCCTGCTGATGGTCAGCCGCGTGAGTTACGTCCATGTCGTAAACGCATACGTCCGGCGTGATCGGCCCTTGACGCACCTGATTCTGGTGCCGATCCTGATCGGCTTGGCGCTGTGGTGGCTGCAGATCTTCCTGGTGCTGGCGGCTTTCGGCTATCTGATCAGCCCGCTGATCCCCCGCGGACGGCGAGCGAGCAGCCTCAGCAGCGACCCGGAGGTTTGATCGCAGGGCGCGGTTGCGGCTATCCTGCCCGCTCGGCGCCATCGGCGTCGATCCGTGTATAACAGGGCGATACGGTTGATCCCACTTGAAAAATCTGGCTGGGGCGTTTTCTTGAGCATTTTCCGACTGGTCGGGCTGACGCTGGCCCTGAATTCCGCCGCCGTCGCGTTGGGGCAAACGCCAGCGTCTACGGTGAGCGTGCGCGATCTGATCGCCGAAGTGCGGGCCACGAGTTCCGTTTTCAATCCCGGCGATCCGGTGATGGTACGGTTCACGCTGACAAATCCGACCCGCGAAACGATCGACATCCCCCTGACCACGCCAATCGCCGCCGAGCAGGTCGATCTGCCGCGGTCTCTGATCCTGGGGTCCAACGAAGCGCCGAACCTGACGATCCGATTTGAGCGCGAGCGCGAGGCGCCGGTTCGCGCGACGGCGGATAGCCTGATCGAGGGACCGACGGTCGACCGCATTCGCCTCGCGCCCGGGGCCATGGTCGGCGCGCAGCTCAACCTTGCCGACTTGCATCGGCCGGCCCGTTACGCCGGCGCGTATTTCCTGCGCTGGACACCGTTTGGCGGGGAGCGCCCGACCGCCGCGACCGAGTTCCGCGTCGAGGCCCGCAAGGACGCGATCCTGACGACGGATTACGGCAAGATTCGGATTGAGTTGTCGTACGACACCGCCCCGCTGAACGTACTGAATTTTCTGGAGCTGGTGCGCGACCGGTTCTACAACGACACGGAGTTTCTCGTGATCGCGCCGGGGGTGCTGATGCAGGGCGGCGCAAAGCGCGATGGTCCGCAGGCGCGTCCGGACGGCAAGACGGTTCCGGCTGAATTCACCAACGAGAAATTTGACTTCGGCACGGTCGCGATGTCCCGCATACAGGACGATCCCGATTCCGCCAGCAGCCAGTTCTTCATCACGCTGGGCCGCCAGCCCCAGCTGGATGGCGAGTACACAATCATCGGCCACGTCGTCGGCGAAGAAAGCATCCGCACGGTGCGCACGCTCGCGGAGACGCCCGTCGACGACAAGTCGCGTCCGCTGCGGACGATCGCGACGCGATCCATCGTGTTGATTGACGCGTCATTGCGCAACTGACCAAGGCGCGGCAGAGGGTCCCATGACCCCCCAATCTCCCAGTTCCAGCGGTCGCTTCTCCGGCCGCGTGGATGATTACGCCCGCTTTCGCCCGCACTACCCGCGCGAAGTCATCACCTGGCTCAACGCGCAGTTTGGCTTGCAGGCGCCGCAGGCGGTCGCGGACATCGGAGCCGGCACCGGAATATTCACGAAGCTGCTGCTGGACGCCGGCCACCCCGTACTGGCGGTCGATCCAAACGCCGAGATGCGGGCCGTCCTGATGCGCGACCACGGCGCCAATGCGCGGCTCACGATCGTGGACGGCGTCGCCGAGCGAACCGGTCTGCCCGACGCGTCGGCGGACTGGATCACGGCGGCGCAGGCCTTTCACTGGTTTGATCCGCCGGTCGCGGCCCGCGAGTTCCAACGCATTCTCAAGCCGGAGGCTCGCGGCAAGCCGCGCGTCGCACTGCTGTGGAACAACCGCCGCGAAGATGGGCCGTTTCTGGCGGAATATGAGCAATTCTGCCGCGATCACGGTACAGACTATCTGAAAATCAAACACCAGAACGCGGCGGCGGATGGGCGCGTGCAGGGATTCCTCGGCCCCGACGCCCAACTGCGGGTCTTCACGCACAGCGCTGTGATGGACCGCGCCGGCTCCCACGGCCGCACCCGATCGTGCTCGTACATTCCCGCCGAGGGTCAGCCCGGCTATGAGGCGATGCGCGCCGCGCTCGATGCGCTGCTCGACCGGCACGAGCGCGACGGCGTGGTCGAGTTCGTCTACGACACGCACGTATACGTCGGGCGTCTGGCGACCTGATCGTCCCGCGCAAGCGGGGGGCCACGACGACCAACGGCGCTGATTGATTCGTCACCCCCGCGCAGGCGGGGGCCCACGACAACTAATGGCGTCAGAACTGAACGCCTTCTCACTCCGTGGATTCCCGCCTGCGCGGGAATGACGGAAATGGCGCATGCGCGGGAATGACGGAGATGGCGCATGCGCGGGAATGACGGAGATG
>CAZGTH010000024.1:0-69044 GCA_964528455.1 uncultured Planctomycetales bacterium
CCACTTTCTTGTCCAGCGCGAGCCCCGTGCGCGCTTCCGGGCGCAAAATCCTTGGCAAGCCGCACCCTACAGCGACTTAGTGTAGCGCATCATTGATACCGGCCCAGCAAAGCGCGGCGATCGCTCCGCACCGCTCAGCCATTTGAGCACGCCAACCGCCGTACAGAGGGTTCGTGGCGTGGGTCGGAAATAGCGAAGCGCTACATTAGGAACTAAGAGTAACGTTCACATAAGCAAGCCGTGTTCACTCAAAACACTCCGCAGCCACCACGCGCGGTCCAGCGCTAATGGGCCCAAACTGCCGAAAGGCCATGTGAACGCGAGGGGACGCTCCGACAGATAGAACCCGACGCTACCGTCAGCGCAATTGAAGTCATCTTGCCGAGTGACCCGAGGCGCTACGGCTCGAAACTCATCAACCAACACCTCGCGGGTCTTGCCCATCTTGTTCAGAATGGGCGACCCCAAAATCGTGCCCCAAAAAACCCCTCTGACGACAGACTTCCGCCGAATGCGCCAGGTCAAGTCCCAGTTGTTGGCCTCAATCTGCCGCACGGGGTCAACCGTGGACAACCGAAGACCCGGAAAATAGAGCAGCCCCGCCCCCGTTGACCAGCCATCCGCTAACTCAATCAGACCGGAGCTGAGTGGCGCCAGCTCCGCGACTTTCTGCACAAGTTCACGCGCCCGCCCTGTAATGTCCACCAACAAGTATCGATCCAAGTTGACGTGAATTGATACGGAACGCTCTTCATGAGAGTAGTCGACGCAGTAGCCTAGTGCGAGAGTACGGGCCTGTTGTTCGCCATATCGTTCGACCAGGCCGTCATCCACTGACGCGTCTTGAAGCTCAATGATTGGGTTCAACTCTCCACCCGGCACACTTTCTACAACCTGGCTGAGCTCAGTCACTCGCGGAGTGAGGACTGCTCCTCCCTTCGTGACTATCTTGACGCCATGCGCGTTACACGACTCAACGATGGGCGCTAACCAGGAACATACGACTTGTACGATCGCCGCCGGATCCTTTGGCGGCTCCGAGGGGTACATAACCACAGAGAGAAAGGGAACCCTGTAGCTCATTCGAGGCAATCTCTCATGCATTTGACGGATGTTATCCTAACAGGTCGCTAAAGAAGTGTTTTTCGACTCCCGTGATACTGCACGGGCGGGTGGCATGCTTTCGCCGCAGGCGTAAGCATGATTTGCGCGGGATCGTTCGCACGCGATCTCCCGAGTCCACGCGTTCTAACTTCACACGCTCCAGTCGCGAAGGCTGGGCTGCCACGCCCAGCTTTCCCCGCGCGTCCCACTCGCATCGGACGCCGCGCTCCTCGTGCGCGCCGCTCGCCACTTCTCCGAAATCGCTGACATGCGCTGCCCACGGCCCGCCCCGTCTACGGCTTCGCGTCGTCGGTTTCAGCCGGCGCGGCGTCCGCCGTTTTGGATTTCGGCTTCATCCAATCCGGCGCCGCGTACTGGATACCGTAATCAGGCCGCGGCGTCCGCAGCCGGCTGATCCAGGCGACGATCTGCTGGTAGCGGCGGTCCTTCGTATCCGGAATCAATGCCCGATAACCACCGGGCGTCGGCGGGTGATCGATGTCCGCGACCTCCGGCGGCAGCATGTACTGCGCCAGCAAACTGCGATCCGGCAGGCCGCGATTGATCAGGCGGCCGTTGGGTGTTTCGATCTGGTCCAGCAGATAGAAGGTCGTGTAGAGAAACTTGGTGGAGCGTCGACCGGTGGTCGGTAAGCGAAAGACATTCGCCGAAGGCCCGCCGTGGCAACCGGAGCGGGCGCAGCCGGCGTTGATCAATGGCGAGATGTAGCGTTGAAAGTCGCGGAACAGTCGCGGGTCGGATTTGATGCTGATCCGGCTGGCCTGCGAGAGGTCGGTCGCGCTGAGGATCAGTTGCAGGCGTTCGACGTCCGTACCATTGCGGAGCACGCGTTCCCAGCCGGGGTCAATCAGGCGCCCCTGATCGACCGCGTCGCGCACCAGATCCTCGAAGCGCGGCTGCACGGGTTTGGCGGCGAATGTGACTTTGACGGGTTCGGGCTTTCCGTCCAATCCGTATTCGCCCAGCCGGATGCGATTGATGTCGGCGACCGTCAGCCAGGGGGCCTTTGGCAGGTGTGCCGGGCCGTCGTCCTCCGCTTCCGGGGCCTCGTCTTCCGGCGGATCCTGCTCCGGCTGCTCGGCGATTTCCATCTGGCGCCGGGCTTCGCGGAGCAGCACGCCGGCGTTGTAATGGTCCGGGTCAAGGCCGAGCAGGTACAGGCACTGCTTTTCGAGCAGGGGCCAGGCGCGTTCCGCGCGCAACCAGGCCGCGAGGTCGGCATGCGCGACAACGTCGTCACTGCGCAGCGACGTGAACCGCTCGTGGTAGGCGGCCTCGATGTCCGGGCCGTCCAGCGCCGCCGCGCTGCCGGCGATGAGCGCCAGCGACAACGCGACGGCCGGCGCGAGCAACCGCGCCGCGCGAGCCAGGGGCAGGTTAGACCTTCTGATGTTCCGTCTCCGCCACAAACGTGCCATCCGCCAGCGGCTTCAGCTTGTAGTCGCCGAAAATGCTCGGCGATTCGCGTTGCAGGATCCGCAGGACTTCCGCCGCGACGACGCGAATCTCGGTTTCGGCGTGCTCGCTGGCGCGCATCTCAATGAAATGCCGTAGTCCGCGGGCGTTGCCGGTGACAAATATCTTGGTTTCGGTCGCGTTGGGCAGCACACTGCGGGCCGCCTGCCGCGCCAGTTTGCGGCGCAGCGTGGCTTCCGGCTCGTCCTTGAATTTCTCGGCGAGTCCGTCGACCAGTGCGCAATATGCCTCGTGGGATTGGCGCATCGCATTCTGCCAGATCGCGTGGAGTTTCTCGTCTTCGGCGATGCAGGTCGGCTCGACGAAATCACAATCGCTTTCGTCCACATAGCGCTGCGAGAGCTGCGAATAGCCGAAGCCGGCGCGATGCCGAATGAGCTCATGCGTGAACGAGCGCGAGACGCCGGTGATCAGAAAATTCCAGGTCGCGTGTTCCAGCACCGAGCCGTGCCCGACGCCGATGATGTGCCCGAGGTACTCGGCATTGGTCTTGCGACCCTTGCCGAAGGACATATAGCAGGTGCGTCCCGCCATCTCGCATAGCTGTTCGGCGCCGACGCTGGTGTCGGTGGTCCAGGAAACTTCGTTTTCCTTCAGAAAGCGGTCGACTTCGCCGCGCTCGACCGAGGTTCGGCCGACGAGATAAATTCGTGGTTGGGTGATAATCCGCAAGGCCGCGCTCCTTTCGGCGACCATTGTAACGCGTCACGCGGAGGCGCGGCGGGGCTGAAATCGCGGGCGATTCGGCGGCTCAGGCCGGGTCCAATCCGACCAACTGGCGGCTGATGTGGACCGTTTCCGTGAGGCCGTGCGCGCATGCGTCTGCGCCGACTTGCAGCCACAGGTCTTCCACCTGGTCAAACGGTCTCCCGCCGACGAGGATCGGGAGCCGTTCGGCGCCCCAATGTCGACGGACGGCGGCGATCGTCAGCGCCGTGACGCGGACATGCAGGCAGGTGCTGCCCGACAGGCCCAGCAGGTCCGGCGGCCGCCGATTCAGAAACTCGATCAGATCGTCGATCGGCATATTCGGACCGAGATACGCGACATCCCAGCCGTCCAGCTCATACAGGTCAGCGATCATGCGCAGCCCGAGGCCGTGAAAATCGCCGCTGACGCCGGCGAGCGCCACGCGTTTGCCGTTTGGTGGCGAGGTCTGGAACCAGCGCCGCAATTCGGCCAGCGCCCGCTCGGTCGAGGCGGTCGCGAAATGCTCATCCGCGATACTGATTTCGTTGCGGAGCCACATTTGCCCCATTTCGTACTGCGCGACTTGCAGCAGGCCGGCGTAAATCTCCTGGAGCGTCGCGCCGGACTCGGCGACGCGCCGGATTTGCTCGATGGCCGACGCCTGGTCCCCACTCAGCACCGCCTCGAGATAGCGCAATCGCGGCTCGGCGAGCGGCCCGGGGGCCATCGGGGCGCGCGGATGGACGGGCTCGGAAAGGGCTGTGAGCGCCGCCTCAATGTGCGGGGTTGTCGCCGCCGCGGCCCGGGCCGACAGGTCGTCGTCGATCGCGGCCCGCATGTGGCCCAGCGAAGCGATCAGGTCGGCGGTTGAGGCGCCGTGCGCGAGGAAACCCTCTTGCGTCCAGCGCATCGTCTCCGCGAACAGCGCCGGGCGCTCGACGGCGACGGATTGCGCGAGTTGCAGCAACCGCGTGCGGGTGTGCGCCTCCCAATCGGCGCGCGTCAGGTCGATGTTGGCGGCGAAAGCGGCGTCCTGCTGAATGTGTCGCTCCACGGTTCGCGCCGCGAGCGCGGATACGCGGGACTCGATCTCGTCAGCGTGTCGCGCGGCGTCATGGGGCATGGCGTTGTTCGCTACCTCTGGCATACGTTACAGTTCGCTCGGTCGCGCCGCCGGGATGCGGGCCTATTCCCCGGGCGATCGGCCCCGTCTGATTTCGACGGGATTCGCATCATATCCGGACGTGCGGGCGTCGCGCGGTCCGTGTCCCGGCCATTGCCCGCATTGGAGCCATGTTGATACTTGCCGGCCCGATTCCCGCGCCATTCGACACGCCGCATGGGCAGTCTAACCTCGTGGAGGCGATGTTGTGGGGCGTGATCGCCGTTGCGCTGCTGATGGCGGGTCGCGCGCAGTCTGGCGCCCGCAGGCGGCGCTGCCGGATTGGCGCCGGCGCCTTCGCGATCTTCGCGGTCACCGATATCGTGGAAATCTTCACCGGGCACTGGGCGCGGCCGCTGGGGTTGCTGGTCGCGAAAGTGGCGTGTGTGATCGTGATGGGGTGGCTGCTTTGGGCCGATACGGTCGAACGCCGCAGTTCAGACGGAACGTCGGCGGAAGGCGAAGATCGCGAGCGCCAGCCAACCGAGCATGAAGCTGGCCCCACCGATCGGGGCGATAGCGCCCAGTAGTTTCGGCGCGCCGAGCGCCAGCGCGTACAGACTGCCGCAGAATACGACGACGCCGATGGTCATTGCGGCGCCCGCGATGTTAAGCCAGCGTCGCTGCGTCGCGGTGTGCGCGATCGCGCCGATCAACACCAACCCGATCGCGTGGTACATCTGATACCGGGCCGCGGTTTCGAACACTTCCAGCGCCCGCGGCTCCAGCGTCTCTCGCAACCCGTGCGCGCCAAAGGCGCCGGCGGCGACCGCCAGCAAGGCAACAACCGCGCCGAGACCGAGCCACATGGGTGTTCTCCGTTCCTTCGTTCCCCGCCCCCCGCGCCGGCGGGGAGCTTGTTCGCGTCGCCAACGCGCTGCAGGCGCGGCCTACCCTCGGCGCCCCCGCACAGGCCTGGGGTTCCTACCCTCGTCACCCCCGCGCAGGCCGGGGCCTACCCTCGTCAACCCCGCGCAGGCCTGGGGTTCCTACCCTCGTCACCCCCGCGCAGGCCTGGGGTTCCTACCCTCGTCACCCCCGCGCAGGCGGAGGTCCACGACGACTAACCACGTTGGCTAAGCGCCCTCTCAGGCCGTGGATTCCCGCGTCCGCGGGAATGACGCGCGCTGACGCCGAAAGCGCCAATCAGCGCGCCGCGACGCGCGCAACGCCAATCAGCGCGTCGCTACGCGCGCAATGCCGATCAGCGCGCCGCTAGGCGCGCAACGCCGTTGGCCGCGTCGGCTCCGCATCCGTTGCCGCCGCGCTGGGCGCGACGCGCAACGCCACCATCGTCAGGTCATCCGACAACTCCGCCAGCCCCACAAACCGCCGGATGTCCCACAGGATGTTCTTCAACGCGGTTTCGGGACGCAGGTCTCCGTAGCGCGCCAGCGAGTCGCGCAGGCGGTCGCGCCCGAAAATGTCCTGCTTGAAATTCATCGATTCGATCAGCCCGTCCGTATAGAGCAGAATGAAATCGTTGGCCTCAAGCGGTACGTGGCGTGTTTCGTATTCTTCTTCCGGCATGATGCCCAGCACAATGCCGCCCTCCATCGGGCGTATCGTCTCCGGGCCGCGCAGAATCAGCGGCGGCTCGTGGCCCGCGTTCGCATAGCGCAGCGCGGCCGCGTCGGGATCCACCGCCACCATGAGCACTGTGACGAATTCCGCCGCCTGCGTTTCCTCACAGACCTGCCGGTTTAACCGCGTCAGGATGTCGCCGATGTCATCACTGTCCGGCGCGGCGGTGATCAACGCGCGCATCGCCCCGCGGACATATGTCATCAGCAGCGAGGCGTGCACGCCGTGGCCGACCACATCCGCGATCGCGGCCACGAGGTCGCCGTTTGGCCGACGGAAAAAGTCGCAGAAGTCGCCCGAAACGTGCCAGCTCGGCTCGAACACCAACGCCGTCTCGATCTTGGCGTGCGTGGGCGGCTCGACCCGGATCATGCGCGCCTGCAAATCACCCGCCAGTTCGATGTCGCGTTCCATGCTCGCGGCCCGCAGACGCTCCTCCAGCAACTGGGCGTTGACAATCGCGGTGGCGGCCTGCGCGGCGAGGGCGCGCAGCAGGTTGCGCTGCCCAGGTCGAAAACGGCGGCGGCGATTCGTATACACGCGGATCACGCCGACGGGGCGGCCGTGATAGAGAATCCCGACGGTCAGGCCGCTGACGATGCCAAGCCGCTTGGCCTCATTGGGAAAGCGGATACGCGGATCTTCGCGCGCGTCCTCGATATAAACCGTTTTTCCCTTGAGGGCTTCGTCATCGATCGGGTTCTCGCCGCGCGTGTCGGCCGGGCGGCCGGCGTAATCGTCCGACAGCTGATGGGCGGCCTTGATGCGCAGCTCATCCGTCGCTTCGTCGTAGAGTCGCAGACTGGCATAGGGGCAGTCCATCGAACGGGCCGCTTCCGTCACGATCCGGTCGAGAATCCGCTGCAGGTGCTGCTCGCCGCTCAGCAGTTCGGCGATGTCGCCGATGGACGACAGATTCTGTGCCGCGTCATTCAGGCGCGCCTCCTGTTTGCAGCGACTGGACAGCATTCGCGACGCCCAACGCACCGTCTGGGAGGCGTGGGAGTCCGGCGCGCGGCTCAGCCTTGGCAAGTCCCGCCAGAGGGCGGCGCAATCGCCCGCCGCCGCCGGTGGATCGTCCCCTTCGCGGAACTCACCGACCGCGATCCAGCCGATCGACTCCGTGCGCAGGTAAATCGGCGCGGCGACAATCAGCGCCCCGCGGGTCGGAATAAAGGCCAGCGAGGCGGGTGGGTCGTCCACCGCCAGACGCGTCAGCGGGATCGGTCGGGGCAGGAAACTCTGCCAGCAGCCGGCGCGGCGAGCGTAGTCCGAGGCGGGTTCGGAGAGGGCCAGCGCGCCGCCCTGCGAGCCGTAGATACCGATCGCGAGCCCGGTCGACCGGCTCAGGCCGGCGACGAAGTCTTCGAGGAAGGCGGTATCGATAAACTCGCGGATCATGACAGGGCTCGCGGCGCGCCGTTGTGGCGTCAGGCGATTATACGGGAAGGGCGGGCCTGCGCCGCGCCGATTGGCGGGGCTGCGCGTCGGCGGCTAAACTGCGCGGTTTGTGCCGCGAACAAGCGATTTCTGATCCACCGACGCGAGCGGAGCGACTATGAAGATTCATGAATATCAGGCGCGGACCTTGATGGCCGACGCGGGTGTGCCGGTGCCGCCGTCAGAGGTCGTGTCATCGGCCAGTGAAGTTCCGGCCGCCTATTCCAGGATTGGCGCCAAACAGATCGTCGTCAAAGCCCAGGTACACGCCGGCGGTCGCGGCAAGGCCGGCTACGTCAAGCTGGTGTCCAGCGCCGATGAGGCCAAACAGCACGCCGAGCGCATGCTGCGCGAGCCGATGGTCTCCAACCAGACCGGGCCGGAAGGCGTGCAGGTGCGCAAGGTCCTGCTGGCCGGCGCGGTGGAGATCGATCATGAGTATTACCTCGGCGTGGTGCTGGATCGCGCCCGGCGCGTGCCGGTGCTGATGGCCAGCGCCGAAGGCGGCGTCGAAATTGAAGAAGTCGCGGCGAAGAACCCGAAAGCGATCCGCAAAGCGTGGTTTCATCCGCATCTCGGCCTGCAGAAGTTTCAGGCGCAGGCGATCGCCGCGGAGATCGGCCTGACCGGCGATCAGGGCAAGGTCGCCGCCGACATCATGCTGAAACTCGCCAAGCTGTTCATCGACAAGGATTGTTCGCTGGCGGAAATCAATCCGCTGGTGAAGACCAAAGCCGGCGAGATCCTCGCGATCGACGCCAAATTCAACTTCGACGACAATGGCCTGTTCCGCCATTCCGATATCGAGGAGTTGTTTGATCCGGCCGAGGAGAATCAGGCCGAGTTACGGGCCAAAGAGTTCAACCTCAGCTACATCGCGCTCGACGGCAACATCGGCTGTCTGGTGAACGGCGCCGGCCTGGCGATGTCGACGATGGACATCATCAAGCTGCACGGCGGCGAGCCGGCCAACTTTCTCGACGTTGGCGGATCGGTCACACCCGAAGGCGCCGTCGAGGCGTTTCGCATCATCCTGGCGGACAAAGCCGTGAAGGCGGTGCTGGTCAATATCTTCGGCGGCATCGCGAAGTGCGACGTGATCGCGGACGCGCTGATCAAAGCCGCGAAGGAGGTCGGCTTCAAGGTGCCGGTTGTCGTGCGACTGGAAGGCACCAACGTCGAAAAGGCCCGCGAGATGCTCGCCAAGGCGAACATAGAGCGACTGATTACCGCCGCCGACCTGACCGACGCGGCCAAGCGGGTTTGCGCGGCCGTGTAATTCGGCGTCGCGCCGCGAGCTATGCACACAGACCTCATTACCCTCGTTGAGCGGATTGCCGGCAAGCGGGCGCTGCTTGTCGGTGATTTCATGCTTGATCGCTACGTCTTCGGCGACGCCGAGCGGATCAGCCCCGAAGCGCCGGTGCCCGTGCTGCGCGTGATTGAGCGGCAGGACCGCGTCGGCGGGGCGGGTTCGGTCGCGCTGAACATCCAGTCGCTCGGCGGCACGGCGGTTTGCTGCGGGATGATCGGCGATGACGCGTTCGGCCGCCGCGTGACAGCGCTGCTGGCCGAAGCCGGCGCAGACACCACTGGTCTGCTCGTGACGGACGATCGCCCGACGATTACCAAGACGCGCCTGGTCGGCCTGGCAGAGCATCGTCACCGCCAGCAGATCCTGCGCGTCGATGACGAGCGCGTCGGGCCACCGATCGGGCCGGACCGGCGCAAGCTGATCGAATTGGCGGTCAAGGCGATTGCCGGGGTGGATGTGGTTTGCCTGGAGGATTACGGCAAAGGCGTTCTCGCGCCGGATGTGTGCGCCGCGATCATCAAAGCGGCGCGGGCGGCGGGCAAACCCGTGTTGGTCGATCCGGCGCGGCAGGCCGGCTGGGAAAAATACGCGGGTTCGCTGACGCTGACGCCGAACCGCGCGGAGCTGGAAATCGGCGCGGGTCGCGCGCTCGAGGATGTCGAAATCGGGCCGGCGGCCGCGGAACTGGCGCAGCGGCTGCAGTTGACCGCGATGTGCGTAACGCTCGGGCGCGACGGGGCGCTGCTGGTCAAGCCGGACGGCGGCACGGAGCGATTTCCGACACGACCGCGGGCGGTGTATGACAACACCGGCGCCGGCGACGCCGTGCTGGCGATGATGGCGATGGCGATTGCCGCGGGCGGATCGCTGCAACAGGCGACGCCGCTGGCCAACATCGCCGGCGGGCTTGAGGTCAGCAAATTCGGCTGCGTGCCGATCGCGGCGGCGGAAGTGCTGGAAGAACTGCGGCGCGGCGGGGCGAGCGGCGTCGGGAAGATCCGCGGATTGGCGGAGTTGCTGAGCGAGCTCGCGGCGCGGCGGCAGCGCGGTGAAACGGTCGTGTTTACCAACGGTTGTTTTGATGTGCTGCACACCGGGCATATCGCGCTGTTGGAGGAAGCCAAGTCGCACGGCAGCATGCTGGTTGTCGGCGTGAACACGGATGCTTCGGTCCGCGCGCAGAACAAGGGCGCTGATCGCCCGATTCGCCATGAGCGCGATCGGTGTCGAATGCTGGCGGCGCTGGAAGCGGTGGACTATGTCGTGCTTTTTGACGACGCGTCGGTCGCCGGTCTGGTGGCGAGCGTCGCGCCGGATGTGCTGGTCAAGGGTGGGGACTACGAACCGTCGGAAGTCGTTGGCGGAGACGCCGTGACGGCGCGCGGCGGGCGGGTTGTGATTGTGCCGTTTGTGGAGGGGTACAGCACAACCAACGAGATAGAGCGAATTCGTCTGGCGGGGGCGCCGGCGCGATGAGTCGCGCCTGGCGCGACGTGGTCGCGGAACATCAACGGGTCATCACGGCGCTGGAATCGCAAGGCGCGACGCTTGACGCGATCGCGGACCGCATCAGCGCTGTGTTCGCGGCCGGCGGGCGCGTGCTGGTGTTCGGCAACGGCGGCAGCGCGGCCGATGCGCAGCACATCGCGGCGGAACTGCTGGGGCGCTTCAAGCGGGATCGGGCGCCGGCCGGGGCGATCGCGCTGACGACGGACACGTCCATTCTCACGGCGCTGGCGAATGATCTGGGCTATGACCAGGTGTTTGAGCGCCAGGTGCGCGGTCTGGGGCGGGCGGGCGATGTCGCTATCGCCATCAGCACCAGCGGCGGCTCGGCCAGCGTGCTCAACGCGATGCGCGCCGCACGCGAGATCGGCATGGTGGTCATCGGCCTGACCGGCGAGCGCGGCGTGGCGATGGCGGAACTGTGCGATCTGGCGCTGATTGCGCCGCACGCCCACTCCGATCGCATTCAAGAATGCCATCAGTTGGCTTATCACTACCTTTGCGAGCGAATCGAGGCGCGCTTGCCGGGCTAAGTGATCGTCGCGCCGACGGCCGCTCGACTTCAGCCAGCATTTCAAACAAGCATCCAGCCTGCGCTAACTGACTCAACGGCCCTTATCGGTCATGTAACTTCGGCGACAACAAGCCGTCGCGCTAGCGCCGCTTCGAGCGCTGCGTCAGGAATTCGACCAGCGCGGTGTCGAACGGCGTGGCCGTATCCAGCGCGACATAATCGCCGCGCATCGATGATATCTCGCGGCGCAGCTCGCCGCGCCATTCCGCGATCGCGGTCCGGTACGCCGCGCGGACCGCGTCGGCGTCCACCGTCAGCGTCTCTCCGCTTTCGGGGTCTTCCAGGCGCACGGTCCCGTCCAGCGTGAAGCGGGCTTCGACCGCGTCGAGAATGTGCATCACGATCAGATCGTGCCCGCGATAGCGAATCTGGCGCAGCGCCCGGCGCACGTCCTCCGGCTCGGCGAGCAGATCGCTGATCAGCACGATCACGCCGCGATGCCGAATTCGCGCGAGGGCTTCGTCCACACCGCGCGCGAGGCCGGTCTCGCCGCTCGGCGTCACACTGCTGAGCGTCGCCAGCAGTTGGGCCAGATGCGCCCGGCGTGAGCGGGCCGGCAGCAGCGTCTGCAGGCCGGCGCCGATCAGCCCGAGCCCGATCGCGTCCTGCTGGTGAATGACCAGATAGCCGAGCGCCGCCGCCAGGTGCACGGCGTACATCAGTTTCGCGTTGTGGTCGCTGTCAGCGCCGCCGATCGGCCCGACGGCGCCCATGCTGGCGGAGGTGTCGACCAGCAGATGGCACTCGAGATGCGTTTCGGCCTGATACTTGCGGACATACAGCCGATCTGTCCGCGCGAACACGTTCCAGTCGATGGTGCGCAGGTCGTCGCCCTGCGTGTACTTGCGATGCTCCGCGAACTCGACCGACAAGCCCTGAAACGGCGAACGGTGCGAGCCGGCGAGAAATCCCTCGACGATAAACCGCGCCCGCAGGTCGAGCCGGCTGACCTGGCGGACGATTTCGGGATTCAAATAGCGCGTCAGGTCCATTTCGCTAGTCCTTCCGCCGCAGGTCCGGGCCGGCGCTGCGTTCGACATACCAGGCGACTTGTTGGGCAACGCCGGTCCAGACGTCGACCTCGGTGACGGTCAATGCGGCGCGGCCGAGCACGCGGCGCAACGCATAGCGCAGATGTTCCGGCTTTGGCTTGGCGCGGAAGAAGCCGACCTGGTCGAGCGCGTCAAAGAGCTTGGCGTAGAGCACGCGCTTGCGCTCATCGGTCGCGAGGGCGTCGCCGGCGAATGCGGGCTGGGCATCGGCGCTGTCCGGCTCGCGCTCGGCCGTGGCGCCGGGCGCGACCATCGCGCGGCGCAGTTCGTAACAGATGACCATGACCGCCGCCGCGAGGTTGAGCACCGGATAGCCGTCATCGCTGGGGATCTCGATTACATGATCGAATTCGAGAATCTCGCTTTGGAGCAGGCCGCGATCTTCGGGGCCGAATGTGATCGCGACCGGGCCGGCGCCGGCGTGTCGCAGCGCGATCTCCGCCGCTTCCCACGGCGTAACGCCCGCCTGCCGGCGATAGACGCCGCCTTTGCCGCTGGTCGCGAAAGTCTTGACGCAATCGCTGAGCGCGGCCGGCAGTGTGTCCACGATGCGGGCGTTGTCGAGCAGCGGCTTCGCGCGGGCGGCGAAGCCCTGCGCCGCTTCCTCGTTGCGGTCGCAGACCGGCGCGACGAGACAGAGATCGGAAAGCCCCATGTTCGCCATCGCCCGCGCCGCCGCGCCGACATTGCCGGCGCGGATCGGCCGCGCGAGGACGATGCGGATGTTCCGCAGCGCGGCGCTGAATGGCGGGGTCTGGCTCATCGAAGCGTATCTTAGTGCGGGTTGGGCCCCAGGGACCATGCGGCGGTGGCGCGCTGATCGCCGATTTCCCTCGTCCCTTGGTCGCCTCAGGGTAGACTATCCTCGAGGTAGCGCAGAGATGGTGGAGACAGCGGTGGATGATAAGAGTGAAAGGCTGCTTGCGGCGCTACGCGCCGTTATCCAGGAGGAGATGTCACGATCACCGTCGTTGCGCGCGCTGATGGTTGAGATGGCGCACCTGATCCTGGAGACCAATGACGGTGAGCACGCCGCAGGCCGCGCGTCGGAAGGGTCCGGTTCGATGTCGCCGGACGGAGCGGCCGATGACTCGCCGGGCAAGGCGACCGAATCTGACGCGGATACCGAGATTGCTCCCATTGCGCAGCGCGGACACGAGGTGACTGGCGTCGCGCCACTTGCGATTGGCGGCGCGGTGGCGCGGGTTCCGGTGCGAGGTGTGGCCGAGGAGTTGCTGGCGGCGCAAACCGCGTTTCAGCGGCCGGGAGCGCAGCGGACCGGCGCCGAAGCGATCGGGCAGGAGGCGGATCGTGCCGATCTGGACCTGCGGCTCATCGCCGAACGCTGCGCACTGAAGGCCCGGTCATGCCGCGTGGCCGTCGAGCGTCGCGCATCGCTGCCTGGCTCGGCGCATGAGGCGGAAATGATCGCCAAAATCGACGCGATGATCGCTGAAGCAAAGAACTTGCCGGATTGCTTCCTGTGGGCGGTGTACCAGCGTGAACAACCCGACGACGCGTCGTTGCACCGAATCGCACTATGCTATGAGGCGGTTGGAGAGGCCGCGCTGCTCGCCGCCGGCGTTAACGACGAGCGACTGCGGCCGCCAGAGGTGGTTCGCGCGTTTGAGATGCTGGCCGAGGCGAGTTCCGCGTTGCGGGTCGCGCTGAACGGCACATGGGTAAGAAAGCCGGATGCCGATCAGGAAGACGCGCACGTCTGGTTGCGGCGTGAAACGCGGAGTCGCGACATTTTCGTTTCGCGATACATGACGATCGATGATTCCGCCGATCCGGGCCGGGCGTCGGATCTGCTGGCGGAAGTGCGCGGGCTGACAAAGCAGGTCGACGGCCGCCAGGCGACTGTGCAACGGGTGGGGTCCCTGCTGAAGCGCATTGAATATCACGTCCGACGCCTTCCCGCTGAAGGGACTGGGAAGGAGCACGACTGTCAGCGGATCAATGACGCCTTCGAGGAGTTGATGCGCCTGGGCGTGCGGTCGAGCGATCCGCGTCTGCGCCCCGCGACAGCGCGAATGCGGTACGACGCGTTTCCGCCGAGTCTCCGGCCGCATCCCGCGATTCTTGAGAGTCAGTCCAGCCCGGCGCCTGCGCCCCGCAATGACGCCGACGAGGATCGTAGCTCCGTCTGGAGCGAGCGCGTCGCCGCGGCCCGAACTTTGCTCAGCGGACATCGCATCGTCGTGATTGGGGGCAAGCGCCGGCAGGACGCGATCGAGCGCATGGTCGACGCGTTTGATTTGGCGGCTGTCGAGTGGGTTGAACTGACGGAACACGGAAGCGGCGAGCCGATGCGCGCCCCGATCCGACGTCCTGAAACCGGACTGGTGCTTGCGCTGATCAAGCTGTGTGGGCACCTGCACGCGGAAGAGGCGCGCCGCTACGCGCGCGATGAGGGCAAGCCATGCGTCCTGGCGCCTGCCGGATACAACCCGGAGCAGATCGCCGAGCGCGTACTTGAGCAGGCCGACCGCCGCCTGGCGGGTCAATCCGTGATCCCGCCGAGCTAATCAGCGAGTAGCGCCGCTGCGCGTATCGGGCGATAACGCGTGGCGATGGCGCACGACGACGACCACATCGAAAGGCGTTACAATTCGGTCGCCCGGCGTCGTTGCCGCGTCCAAGTCGCGTAAGCACAAATTCAAGTCGAATTCGCGCCCATCATCAGGAGTCTCCTCGTGAGCCCATCGGACCCGGCAGACTTTTCATCGCGCCAGATCGCCCTGATCGAACAGCTCGTCCGCGATGCGCTGGCGTTTCCTCCCGCCGAGCGCGAGCGCTTCGTGCACGCGGGCTGCGCGGGCGACCAGGCGGTGCTGCGCGCGGTCCTCGAGCGGTTGGACGAAGCGTCGGCCGGCGCTACGGACGTGACGCGCGACAGCGCGGCGGAGCGGCCGACCTCTGCTTCTGGGCGCGGGTCGATCAGCGACGCTGAAACGATCGCGGCGACGCCGAGCGAAGGAATCGGCGCGGCGGCGGAAAAGCCGGGCACGGTGATCGGTCGCTACAAGCTGATCAAGCCGCTTGGCGAAGGCGGATTTGGCGCGGTGTATCTGGCGGAGCAGGAACAGCCGGTGCGCCGTGAAGTCGCGCTGAAAATCATAAAACTGGGCATGGATACGCGGCAGTTCATCGCGCGGTTCGAAGCTGAACGGCAGGCGCTGGCGCTGATGGATCACCCGAACATCGCGAAAGTGCTCGACGCGGGCGCGACCGCCGCCGGGCGACCGTTCCTGGTGATGGAGCTGGTTCACGGCATTCCGATCACCGACTATTGCGACAATCATCGCCTGTCATTTCGAGATCGCCTCAAGCTGTTCGTGCAGGTTTGCGGCGCGGTACAGCATGCCCACCAGAAGGGCATCATCCATCGCGATATCAAGCCGAGTAACGTGCTGGTAACGCGCGTTGATGGCCGACCGGTACCGAAAGTCATCGACTTCGGCATCGCCAAGGCGACCGAGCAGCGGCTGACCGAGCAGACGATGTTCACCGAGTTCGGCCAGTTCATCGGCACGCCGGCGTACATGTCGCCGGAGCAGGCCGACGCCGGCGGCGTGGACATCGACACGCGCAGCGATATCTATTCGCTGGGCGTGCTGCTGTATGAGCTGCTCACCGGGGCGACGCCGTTCGACGCCAGGAGTCTGCGTCGCGCCGCGCTGGATGAGATCAAGCGGATCATTCGCGAGGATGAGCCCAGCAAGCCGAGTACGCGCCTGTCCACCCAAACCGATGATCTGGCGTCGATCGCGGAGCGGCGCGGTGTCGAACCGAAGCGGCTCGGGTTGGCGCTGCGTGGCGATCTGGACTGGATCATCATGAAAGCGCTCGAAAAAGATCGGGCGCGCCGCTACGAAACGGCGAACGGCTTTGCGGCGGATATCGATCGCTACCTGAAGGATGAGCCGGTCACCGCCTCGCCGCCGAGCGCGGCGTATCGCCTGCGCAAGCTCATTCGCCGCAACAAGCAGGCGTTCGCGGTGACGGCGGTCGTGGCCGTGCTGTTGACGTTCGGTTCGATCGGCACCGCGGTTGGTTTCGTGCGCGCGACATACGCCGAAGGCCGGGCGCTGCAGGCTGCGGAGTCCGCGGAGCGGGCTCGGGCGCAGGAGGCGGCGCAACGGCGATTGGCGGATGAGCAGACAGTGAAGGCCCGCGCCGAGCGCGACAAGGCCGAGCGGGTGACGAAGTTCCTGACGGACATGCTGGCCGGAGTCGCGCCAAGCGTCGCCCAGGGGCGCGACACGACCCTGCTGCGCGAGATCATGGGCCGCACGGCGGAGCGCGTCGGCGCGGAGTTGGCGGACCAGCCCGAGGTCGAGGCCGCGATTCGTTCACACCTTGGCGTCACGTTTCTTCAGATTCGGGCGTTGGAGCCGGCGGAGGAAAACCTGGAGCGCGCGCTCGCGCTCTATCAGCGGATTAACCCGGAAGACAACGACGACACGGCCAGCAGCCTGAACAACCTCGGCGAAGCGCGGCAGTTTCAGGAGCGCTACGCGGAGGCGGAAGAGTTGATGCGGGCGGGGGTGGCCATGCGCCGTCGCCTCGTCAGCGGTGATGATCCTGACCTGGCGTGGAGCATTACGGACCTGGGCAATCTGCTGGTCGACATGGATCAGTACGAGGAAGGCGAGGCCCTGCTGCTGGAAGCGATGGAGATGAACCGCCGCATGTTTGGCGACAACCATGAGGATGTCGCGGTCGGCCTCAACAGTCTCGGCAATCTCAAGCACTATCTCGGCGCTCTGGACGAGGCGGAAGCGTACTATCGCCGGGCGCTGGCCGCGCATGAGGCGACGCTCAGCGCGCGACATCCTTATGTCGTGACCGATATGCACAACATCGCGCACCTGCTGAAGAGCAAGGGACAGCGGGAGGCGGCCATCGATCTGTTTCGCCAGGCGCTGGGGCGCGGGCGAGAGACATACCCGGACGGCCACGAGCAGATCGGCTCCTGCCTGACATCGCTGGCGGAGCTGCTCGAAACCGACGCGACGCGCGTCGAGGAGGCGGAAGCGATGCTGCGGGAGGCGCTGGCTGTGTATCGCCGCATCGATGGCGATGTCAGTCGGTCGGTGGGTCTCGCGGCGTGGCGGCTGGGCCGCTCGCTGGAGGATCAACGCAAGTCCGAAGCGGCCCAGGCCGTTTTTGAAGAGTCGCTGGCGGTGAATCGCGCCATCCACGGCCCCGATGATCCATCGGTGGCCGTCGCCTTGCAGTGCCTGGCGCGCGTGCGTGGAAAACTCGGCGCGGCGGACGAGGCGGCGGCGCTATACGACGATGCGCTAACCATCCAGCGCAAACAACTCGGCGACGAACACCGGGAAGTCGGGATCACGCTGTGGAACATCGCTGTGCTGCACGAAAACAATGGCGATTTGGCCGCCGCCGAGCGTACCATACGGGAAGCGGCGCGTGTTCTGGCGGTCGCACTGGGCGAGGAACATCGCGATACGGCCCGTTGTTACGAGCGACTGGGCCGCATCCTGCGCGGGCAAGGGAAGTCGGCCGAGGCGGAAGCCGAACTTCGCCGCGCGCTGGCGATTCACGAAGCGACCAGTGGCCCGGATTCGGTGAACGCGATCGGCGCGGCGTATGAGTTGGGGAAAACCCTCGCCGGCGCCGGGCATTATGACGAAGCGGAAACGCTGTATCAGCGCGGCCTGGCGGCGCCGGAGTTCGTGCTGCCCGCGCGGAACCGCGCGGAGATTCGCTCGCATTACGCGATCTTGCTGGTCACGCGCGAACGATTCGCCGAAGGCGTGGAACATATGGAAAGCGCGGTGGCGACGTACATGGAATCGGACGGGTTGCACGCGCCGGTGACCGCCACCGCAATCCGGCGTCTGGCGAAGGCGTACGACCGCTGGCACGCGGCCGCGCCGGATCAAGGGCACGAGGCGAAAGCTGCGGAATGGCGATCGAAACTGGAGCGCGCGGGAGACGGCGACAATGGTGTGGAGCCGGAGTAGACGAGGAGCGGACTAGTCTGCGCACGGCCCCGTCGTGAGCGCCGTCGCCAGATCGCTCAGGTTGACGCAGCCGTCTTCGTTCAGATCAGCGACCGCGTCGTACTGCGCGTCCTTGGCGCACGCGCCGTACGCCGCCAGCACGTTGGCGATGGAGTCGCGGCACGGGTCGGGGACCAGTTTCCAGACATTGTTCGCCGTGCAGACGTACAGCTCGCCGTCCGGCGCCTCGCTGAACGAATACACCGGCTCATTCGTGCGCAGCAGCAGGCGGACTTTCCAGCCATCGCCGTCCGGCTCGAGCGTAAAAATGCGATTCACCAGATCGGCGAAGATGTACTTCCCGTATAAGTGTGGAATCGCCGCGCCGCGATAGACATAGCCGCCGATGATGGCGCGGAAGAACGGGTGCGGAAAGTCGATCAGCGGCGCCGCGCCGCGATCGCAGTCATCGTCGCCGAACTCGCCGGCGATGGAGCCTTCGGAACAGGGCCAGCCGAAGTTGATTCCGCCCGGCGTTCCGGCGGGGACGAAGTTGATCTCCTCGCGCTGCCCGTTGCCGACGTCGGTAATCCACAGATCGCCGGTCTCGCGGTCAAAACTGCACCGCCACGGATTGCGCAAGCCGTAATGCCAGATGGTCGGCTCGAGCCCGGGCATGTCAACAAACGGATTGTCCGGCGGGATCGCGAAATTGCGCAGCGGATCATCGGGAAAGGCGTCATGACTGACATCAATGCGCAGTATCTTGCCGTTGGGGATGGTCAAGTCCTGCGCGTTCTCGAACTGGCCGTTGTCGCCGGTGGCGATGTAGAGGTAGCCATCGGGGCCGAAGGCGATCCAACCGGCGTTGTGGACGCCCCCGCCAGGGCGCCGCGGGAAGTCGAATACTATCTGCTCGCTATTGGGGTCCGCCCGTTGGCCATCGCTCTCAAAGCGGGCCACTCTGATTGTCCCGGTTCGCGTCGTGTAGCAAAGGAGGAAAGTGTCTTTCGCCTCGGAGGCATACCCCAGTAATCCCGATTCGGAAGCGACCCCTACCCGGCGCCCGATTTGGAGGTAGAGGGGGGACACCAACTCTCCATCCACATAGGACGCAATGAAGCCCGACTTCGAGATCACGAGGCTCTCTGTGCGATCATCGATCCAAACCGGGGAGTCAATCGACTGTGTGGAAAGCGGCACGAGTCGGGTCGCCGCCGCGTCGGCGCCGGTCACGCCAAGCAGGTTCAGCAGTGCCGCCGCCAATGGACGAGATCGGATCATCCACGATATAGTACGCCCGTGCTGCTGCGCCTTCAACCTATTCTTTGGAGTAACGTATGCTCGCCAAATGGACTCCGCTTCTCCTGTGGGCAGCCGTCCCGGTTATGGGAGCCACGATCACGGTTCCCACGGACCAGCCAACAATCCAAGCCGGTATCAACGCTGCCGCGACAGGAGACGAAGTTGTCCTCTTGGACGGGACGTACTCCGGCGTCGGCAACCGGAATGTCGACTTCCTCGGTAAGGCTATCACCGTCCGTTCACTAAACGGTCCAGGAAACTGCGTGGTCGACTGCCAGAGTGCGGGGCGGGCATTTGTGTTTGCGAGCGGCGAGACCGCCGCCAGTCGTCTTGTGGGCCTTACGATAAGCAATGGGCGAATCACTCCCGCAGGCGACGGAGGAGCGATCCTCTGTGTCGGAACAAGCCCCGAGATTGAAGGGTGTGTCTTTTCCAACAACGTCGTGGATACCGGATTGGGAAATGGTGGTGCTATTGCCGTCACCCAAGGTGGGAGCCCGGCGTTCATAGACTGCGAGTTTGCAGGGAATAGTTGTGTTGGCGCAACCGGGGGTGGGGCAATCTACTTAGCCCAAGACTCTTGCGCGACAATCTCAGGATGTGAGTTCAGCTCAAACATCGCCTACTCCAGTTTTCGGGGCGGGGGTGCGATTTTTGCCGCAGGTAGTGCCGCGTTCAACTGTGCTGTCGGCGTATCCGGATGCTTGTTTAGCGCAAATCTAGCGGTGTGCGGGTCGGGCAGCGGCGGTGGCGCGGTGTCAATTGAGGGCGGTGCTTACCTAATCGAGGATTCGATATTCCTAGAGAATGAGACGAGAAACGATGCGAACTGCGCGACCGCGTTTCCGGATGGGGGCGCGATTCGGCTTGAAAAGACGCAGGGCGCAATCACCGAATGTAATTTTGTTGAAAACTTGTCTGTGGGCGACGGTGGTGCGTTGTGGAGCCTGCAGAACGGGCTAACTACGATTACTTCAACGCGATTTATTGAGAACGAGAGTGATTCTGGAGGAGGCGTTTTCCTGACAAGCCGTTTTCAAGACTCCGTCAGATTCGTCTGCTGTAAGTTCACCCGAAACATCGCTTCCGAATCTGGTGGCGGGTTGTTTTCAGTGGACCAGATTGTTCGGGTTCTCGACAGCGTTTTCGAAAACAACCGCGCCGGCGCTGATCTGACCACCGCCGACTGCAACACGCCGGTCTCGACTGGCGACGGCGGCGCGATACACGTCGAATCAAGCGAATTCTGCCTCGCCAATACCGTTATCGTCGGAAACACCGCGTCCAACAGCGCCGGCGGCCTCCTGCTGGATAACGCCGGCCCGGTCTTCGTCACGAATTGTGTGTTCGGCGGCAACCAAACACTCGGAAACGGCGGGGCGTTGCTGAATGACACGGTCGACGCGTACACGCTCAACAACTGCACGTTCGGCGACAATCTGGCTTGCGCAAATGGCGGCGCGATCCACAACTTGTCCACGTCGCTGAAGATTCACAACAACATTATCTGGAGCAATGGCGCGGGGCCGGTCAGTGATCCCGGTTCCGGCGTTGACATCATCAACACGCTGATCGAGGGCGGCTGGAGCGGAGCCGGCAGCGCGAACATCGACGCGGACCCGCGTTTCGCGGACCCCGCTGCGTATGACTTCCGCGTTGCGCGATGCTCGCCCGCAGTCAGCGCAGGCGACCCCAATCTTCTTCCGCTGGCGCTTTGTGACCCAAACGACGGTGGCGATCCGAACAACCCGCTCGGTGTCGACCTCACAGGCGGCCCTCGCGTCATTGACTCGCTCGATCTGGGCGCGTACGAGTTCATGAATTGTCCCGGCGATGTGACCGGGAACCAGATGGTTGATCTTTCCGACTTGTCGGCGCTACTCGCGTCGTTCGGCCGATCATCCGGCCAGCCGGGCTACGAGCCGTGCGCGGAGTTCAACGGCGACGCGATGGTCGCTCTCGAAGACCTCGCCGAGTTGCTCGCGAACTTTGGCAATGATTGCGGCGGCTGCATCGAGTTGTGTTCAGCCGCCTGCAGCGGCGAGGAGGAGTCGCTCGGCGGCGGAAGCGGGCAAAGTGAACTCGCGCCCGGCGCGGGCGGTGGAGCCTCCGCGTCAAGCGGTCCCGCCGTCACACTCGAAGTCGACGCGTTCGACACCAGCGGTCATTCCAGCGGCGACTTCGACGGCGAAACTGATGACTTCGTGTTCGATCTGTTGATTACGGTCAACGAGTCCAGCGATGACTGGACTTCCAACGGCGGAAACATCACGACTTCCAACGGGGCCGTGCTGCGCCTGGCGCCGTATGACCCCAACGACCCGAACAGCGACCCCGAGCCGACAGGGGCCGGCGAGCCGAATCGGTATGTCTGCTTCGTCGGCGTGCCCAAGCCGGTGAGCGCGGGACTGCGGTTCACTTTGCCGGGCGCGAGCTACGCGGGCGGTTTCAACGGCGGCGATGAGTTCACCTACACGACCAACGAGTTCGACGTGGCGTGGTTCGACACAAGCGGAACATCGCACGACGGCCCGGCGGCGGTGATGCGGATCGTGATCGACGTCAGCGGTGTGTCCGGCGCCGACACGAGTTCCGGATTCGGCAGTGTGTACTACTCAGAAACCGGTCCGGCGGCCGCAGGTGACATCGAAGTCGCGACTTTCGAAGCCGCCACCGGCGTGGCCAGCCTCGGCGGCACACTGACCACCATCAGCGGGACCCTCTATGTGAAGCACTGACGGCTGCGCGAATGCTGCGGGGCGCCTTGGCAGTGTCAGGAGGCGCCCCCCGCGCCTAGCGCCGCTTGCGCTTCGGCGCGAATCGGCTGCCCAATGTCCGCTTCGCCGGCTGCACGCCGCGCGAGTCGAGTTCTTCATCGCGTCGCACCGGCGGGGGCGGCGCGGGTTTCGAATCCTGCACGCCGGAGCCGCCCGGGGCGCCGCCCGGCGTTGATTGATTGCGACCACCGTCGCGTCCGCGACCGCCGCCATCGCGATTGCCCTCACGTCGGCGTCCGTCGCCGCCGCGCCCGGGACCACCGCGACCGCCCTGTCCGCCGCGTCCACCGGGTCCGCCCCGGCCGCCGCGATTGTCGCGCCCGCCCGGGCCGCCGCGCCCCTGTCGGCGCTCGTTGGGATCCGGCGGCAGGTCGTTGGCGCGCCACTCGCCACTGGGCTCCGGCGTCTCGCGCGTTTCGAAAGCGGCGCCGCGTTCGGCTTCGATCTTTGCGCGGCGATCGGACTCAGCGGGTGTCAGCAGCGCCACGCTGTAGCCGTCGCGCTTAAGGCGCAGGCAGCGATCGAGACGATGTCGGTACTGCGCCGTGTCGTCGGGCAGTTCAAAATGCACAATGTGCGACAGCGGCATGGTCGATACGCGAATCGGCGCGGGGTCTGCGCACACGACGACATCCGCCGCCCGAGCGCCGCGTCGATTTCCGCCGGGGGCGCCGCCGCCGCCGCCGCCACCCGGGCGCCCGCGCCGGCGATGCGGCTCATCAATGCCGCGCACACCGACCCGCGCCCGGCGCAAGGCCTCGACGACGGTGCGCTCGGACTGCTTGTTGTTGGTGAAGACCACCGCCAAAGGCGGCTTTTCGGTCTGGATCCAGCCGACCAGCACGTCCAGGCGCTCATCATCGTCGTGCACATCGAAGGCGCGTTGCGAAGCGGCCTTGTAAGGCGTGTTCTCCGCGGCGATCTCGATTCGCTGCGGCTCGCGCTGGAATTCTTCCGACAGGTCGGCGACGTTTTCGTCGATCAGGCCGGCGATCACGACGAGCTGATACTCGGCCTCGATTCCGCCGAGCATGGCGTGAATGTCGCCGCGGGTGGAATCGAGCACGACATCCGCTTCGTCGATGACGATCGTCTTCAGCGCGGCGGGGTCGAAGCGCATTTCGGCCCGCAGGTCGCGCACGCCGCGCTCGGTCGCGATCAGGATTTCCGCGGGGCGATTGTCTTCGGCCTCATCGTCGTCGCGGCTGCCGGTGGCGATCCAGGCGCGCACTTCACAGGCGTCGCGAAAGCGGTTCGCCTTGCGGTGCAATTGCCGCGCGAGCGAGGGTGTCGGGGCGACGATCACGGCCTGCATCCCCGCGCCGGCCTTCAGCGACTGGAGCAGCGGCAGCAGGTAGGCGGCCGACTTGCCGGCGCCGGTGGTCGTCTGGGCCAGGATGTCGCGCCCGTCGAACATCAAAGGGATGACCTGGCGCTGAAAATCGGTCGGTTCGTCGATGCCCTGGGCCCCCAGGGCGGCGATGATCGGCGCTGAAAGTGCCAGTTCGGCAAAGGTCTCGCTGCCGGCGGGGCGATCCGGATTCGCCATGTGGAAACTCCGTGTGGAGGTTTTCGGACCCTTCGCGAGAGCGGCGTCCCCCCTGAGACCCGGCCGCACGACGGGCGAAGTGGCCCGGCTGGTTGCTGTCACAATGTACCCAAACCGCGTAAAATCACAAGGTTGTGACAGAAAGGCCGCTGGGCGCGGATCGACCGCGCACGTCTTATAACCCGCACACGGCGCACTGGTTGCGGCGTCGCATCCGGCGCGGCTCGAGCGGGGTATAAGGGGCGATGTCGCGGCGTGGGCCGCGGGCCGAGGAGATTGCGCGTCGATGCCGACGTTTGCCTATAAAGCCAGGGGCGTGGATGGTCAGGCCGTGACGGGCACCTTGGTGGCCGACACGGAGATGGCCGCCACGCGCATTCTGGATGAGAAAACGCTGGCGCCGATCGAACTGCGCGAGGTGCAGGCGACCGGCTCGTCGGCGTTTACGGGCCGGGCGCGGCGCGTGAACAAGTCGGTGGTCGGCGTGACGTATGAGCAGATGGCCGACCTGCTGCGCGCGGGTGTGCCGCTGCTGCGCGGGCTGGATGTGCTCGGCCGACAGAGTTCGAACGCGGCGCTGGCGCGCGTGTTGCGCGAAGTGCATGACGATGTGGCCGGCGGCGACACGCTGGCCGACGCGATGGACAAACATCCGAACGCCTTTCCGAAGCTGCACGTCGCGATGGTTCGCGCCGGCGAGAAGGGCGGCTTCATGGAAGACGTGCTGACGCGCCTGTCGGAGTTTGTCGCGCGTCAGGACGAGTTGCGCAATAAGTTCATCGGCTCGATGATCTATCCGCTGGTGCTGATGACCGTCGGGCTCGGCGCGGTGGCGTTCATCATGTCGTATGTCGTGCCGAAGGTGCGCCCGCTGATCGAGAAGCAGCAGGTGGGCTGGCCGACCAAGGTCGTGTTCGGCCTGAGCGACTTTCTCGGCACGCAATACCTGACGCTGATCGGCGTGCTGTTCGTGGTCGGCGTGGGCCTCACGATTTTTCTGCAGAGCGAATCCGGCCGGAAGCTGTGGTCGCTGCTGCAACTGAAGACGCCGGGGATCGGGCGGATTTTCACGATGGTGTCACTGTGCCGGTTTTGCCGTATCTTCGGCACGCTGCTGGCCAACGGCATTCCGATCCTGCAGTCGCTGAAGGTGGCCAAGGAATCCGCCGGCAACGATTTGCTGGCGGAGACGATCGACGGCGCGGCGGAAAGCGTGCGCCAGGGCGAATCGCTGACACGCCCGCTGGGAGAGAGCAACCTGTTTCCGCCGTCGATGGTCGACATGCTGGCGGTCGCCGAAGAGAGCAACACGCTGGAGAAGGTGTTGCTGGAGATTGCGGATACGCAGGAGCAGCGGACGGCGCGGCAGATTGACCTGTTCGTGCGTCTGCTGGAGCCGCTGATGCTGATGGTGCTGGGTCTGATGGTGTTGTTTATCGCGATCGCGCTGCTGATCCCGATCTTGAAGATGTCAACCGGCGGGTTCAAGGGATAGTCACCCGCGGAGAAAACCGAGTGGAGAATGCCAAGATGAATCGAAAGCAGAATCGTCGTATCGCGCGTCGCGCCTTTACACTGCTCGAAGTGCTGATGGTGATTGTGATCATCGGCATCCTGGCCGCGATCGTCGTGCCGCAGTTCTTCGGCGCCGACCAGGGCGCGCGCGAGGACCTGACCCGGGCCGCGATCAAGTCGGGCTTCAACGGCGCGCTGGACCTTTACCGGATGCACATGGGCGAATACCCCAAGTCGTCGGATAACGGCCTGATGGCGCTGGTGGAGGCGCCGGATGATGAAGAAGCCCGCGCGAAGTGGCGCGGACCGTACATCAAGAACGAATCCGACCTGAAGGACGCCTGGAAGCACGACTACAACTATGAGTCGCCGGGGCAGTACAACGAGGAGGGCTTCGATCTCTCCAGTCCGGGTCGCGACGGCGTCGAAGGCACGGATGACGACATCACCAACTGGAAGGACGCGTAAGCGCGTCCCCGAATTGCGCCTCGTGCTGTCACCACGCCGGTCGCCGTCGCGTGATGTTCGCCGGCCGGCGTTCACGCTGCTGGAGCTGTTGCTGGTGATTGTGCTGCTCGGGATTCTGGCCGCGTTTTCGTGGCCGGTTTTCTTCGGCACGGCCCGGGGCGAGCGATTGCCGCTGAGCGCGTCGCAGGTGAAGTCCACGATCGCGATGATTCGCGCCCGCAGCATGACCGACACGCGCACGCATCGGCTGATCTTCCGCCGCGACGGCGTGATCCGGATTTCCGCGCAACAGGACCCGGTGCTCGCCCCCGATCGGTTTGTGCCGATCGCGGCGGACTGGGCCCGCGGCGAGGTATTGCTGGATGGCGTGTGGGTGGCGGAGGTCTCACCGCTGCCGGACGGGCCGCCGCCGGTAGAAATTGAGGACGACATTATTCCGTTCGACGATCTCGAGCCGGAGCCGACGCCGATCGACGAACTGGACCCGAAGCACATCATCCCGTTTTATCCGGACGGGCGCAGCGGATCGGCCCGCTGGGTGTTGCGGGATGAGGATGGTCATGGCCTGCGCATGACGCTGGACGGACGCCTTGGGCGTGTGATCATCGAAGATGCGCCCAAGCTCGATCCGGCCGAGTTTGAGCGACCGACGAAGCTGGATGTGGAACCGAACGAAGTGGAGGCCCTCGATGTGCCAGGCTGGTAACGGCTCAAAACGCGCGCGGTCGCGGCGCGGCGTGCTGCTGCTGGAGGTGATCGTGGCGCTGACCATCATGGTCACCGCGCTCGGCCTGCTCGGCGCGCAGCTCATCGGCGGTGTCCGCATGATCGAAGAGGCGGAGCAGCAGTCGCGCGCCGCGCAGATCGCCGACCGCCTGATGGCGCGCCTCGAAGTCGATCGGGAGAATTTCTTCCTCGAAGTCGAGCCCGACATCACGACCGAGGGCGATGCCAAAGTCTGGTCCGGTCGCTTCGGCGACGCATACGTCGGATACTTCTGGCGCCGCGTGGAAGCCCCGGTGGATCCGGAGAACATCGACAACGGACTGCGGGTCGTGACGATCCAGGTCCTTCGCCAGAACGACCCCGAGCGGCCCGAATTGATCGACGGGGCCGCTGTCGTGCGCGAGCTGCACATGTTGCAGGCGGCGGAGGAAGAAGGTCGCATCGACATGGCGGAAGATTTCGGCGCGACACAGACGGAACTCGACTTCTTCGGCAGCCTGACCGAGCAGTTCGGGCTGGATCCGGCTTCGTTTGACCCGCAGGAGTTCGTGCAGGCGCTGCCGCGTGATCCGGCGGAACTGATCGCGCTGGTCGCCGCCAATCCGGCGTTGTTGCAGCTCTTCCAGACGCTGGGCTCCGGCGTGCTGGCGGGCGGGGGCGCCGGCGGGGCCGGCGGCAATCCGCTGGACGGACTCGATCTGGGCGAGTTGGGAGTGCCGGGATTGAGCGGGGGTGCCGGCGGCGGGGCCGGGGCCAACGGTGGCGGGGCCAATGGCGGCGCCAATGGTGGCGCTTCGAACGGGCCGCCGCTGACCGCCGAGCAATCCGCCGCGATCGAACTGCTGCGCGGCAGCGGGCAGTTTGACGACGCGACGATTCAGGAACTGATCACGATGATGGGCCAGAACGGCGGCGGCGCGCCGCGCGATGGCACCGACGTCACGCGCCGCGGCGATCGCGGTGGACCGGGCGGCGGGCGCGTCCGCGGTGATGGAAAATCGGGCGGGGGCGTCGCGGGGGGCGAATGATGCGACGACGGCGCGAACAACGCGGCGGACGTGTCATGGCCGCGATCACCACGCGTCGCCGGGCGGTCTCCCTGTTGGAAACGCTGATCGCGATCACGCTGATTGTGATGATGCTGAGCGTGCTGCTGACGTTTTTCTGGCAGGCGGTCAGCGTGCGCGATGAACTCAGCAAGCAAGCCGATCGGACAGCGCTGGCGCGGCAGATCCTCGACAATTTCGAGCGCGAACTCACCGGCTGTCCCGGAATGGACCAGTTTCACTTTCCCGCCGTGCTCGCGACCACCGACGAGGAATCGGCGGCCGCGGAGGAGCCGAACGCGGAGGAAGGCACGGGCGATGTGCGGATGCTCGGGACGCGCCGCACGATCACGTTCCTGACGACCGCGCTCCCGGCCGAGCATCAGTACACGTTTCTGCGCGAATCCGACGTGCCGCCGCAGGCGCAGCACGACCTGCGTCTGCTGGTGTACCAGTTGTGGGTACATCCGACGGAGCAAGAGGAGTCGGGCGAGCCTCGCGTGGAGGGGATCGTGCGGACCGAGAAAAAGACGCTGGGCCAGACGATCATTAACGACGACGACCCGCTGCAGGTGCGCAACGACCTGTGGAGCAACGAGTTCAAGTATCTGGAGTTCCGTTACTTCGACGGTGTCGTATGGACCAGTGATTGGAACTCGGCCATCGATCAGACCAATACCGGCAACACGCTCCCGCAGCTGATTCAGGTGACGGTCGGCTATGACCCCGTGACGGCGGATGAGCTGGAAGACCGCGACCTGGATGAATTCCCGATTAGTGATCCGGAGTACGCGCTCGGCGACGGGCAGATTCACGCCGATCGCTACAGCGTCGTCGTTCGCATTCCCGCCGCGGATCGCTTCTTCCGCAACCGCATGCAGCGCGTCAGCCAGGAAGTGCTCGAAACACTCGGCATGACCGGGGAGAGCGCGCCATGACGCGGAGGCGATCTCAGCCCGGCGCCACGCCGCGACCGGGTTTCATTCTGCCCGTCACGCTGGTGGTCATCGGCCTGCTGATCGTGACGCTGGGCGGATTTCTGTTCTTTGTCCGCGCGGAGTTGCAGGGCGGATACGCCACGAATGACGCCCAGCAGGCCAAGCTGGCGGCGGAGTCCGGATTTCAGGAGCTTGTCGCGATACTGCGCTGGAAGCGCGATGATCCGTCCGTATGGTGGCATCGGCCCGAGCTGTTTCATCACGGCCTGATCTGGTCCGAATCGTATGACCGCCAGAGCGACCCGGTGCGCGAGCTTGGCTCGCGGCTGGAGATGTTGCGCTCGGGCGAGCCGATCGCGCGCGCCTGGCGCTATTCGATCGTCGCGCCGGCTTACAATGTCGCCAGTTCGACTGACAGCCGCGTGATTCGCTTCGGCGCGACGCCGGAGTCCGCCCGGCTGAATCTCAATGTCGCCAGTGATCAGCAGCTGACGGACTTGATTACGCCGATTCTCAACGAGCTGCAGATTGACAATGTCGCGCAGATTATCGACGCGATTCTGGACTGGCGCGATGACGACGACGAGCCGCGGGCCAACGGCGCTGAGACGGAGTATTACAGCACGCTCGAGCCGCCCTACGCCGTGAAGAACGGGCCGTTCGATACGGTCGAAGAACTCCTGCTCGTGCGGAATGTCACGGCCGCGATTCTCTATGGCGAGGACGTCAATCGCAACGGGATTCTCGACCAGAACGAAGACGACGGCGAAAACAGCTTTCCCTCCTATGACAATGCCGACGGCGTGTTGAATCCCGGCATCGCGCCGTTTTTGACGGTGTGGTCGGCCGAGCCGGAGGTCGCCAGCGACAACCAGCGCCGAATCAATCTCAATGGCGGGGCGGCGGCGATTCAGGCGGGTCTGGCGGAGTGGCAGACGCGGAAAGAAGAAGACCCCAATCGCGTGCCCGACGAAGTCCCGCTCAGCCAGGCGTCAATCGCGTTTATCAGTGGGCTCGATCAACAGGCGCTGCAAGGCGTGCGCAGCCCGGCGGATCTCTACGCCGGAAGCGGCGAAGTCGAGGGCGACGCCAACGCGCCCGCGCCCAGCGGCGCGCTCGCGGGCAGCCCGGTCACGCTGGAGGAACTGCCGTTCCTGATGGACCGCTTCACGGTCGTGCCGCCGGCGCAGCAGCAGGGGATGATTCCCGGGCGGATCAACATCAATGTCGCGCCGGCGCGGATATTGCGACTATTGCCGGGCGTGAATGACGAAATCGCCGCCACCCTGATCGCCACGCGCAACGACCTGCGCGAGAACACCCCCGCCGCCCTGCGCACGACCGCCTGGCCGGTGACGGCGGGGGTGGTGAGCGCGGGCACATTCCAACAGTTTGCGCCCCTGGCGACGACAAAGGCGTATCAGTTTCATGTAGAGGTGATGGGATACGCGGATCACGCGAAGATATCGCGGCGATTCGAGTGGGTGTTTGAGATGGTCGGTCCGCTGCCGCAGATCCGATATCATCGCGAGCTCACGCAGCTTGGACGGGCGTGGCCGCTGGATGACGACTCGCTGCTGGTGGATCTGCCGCAGTAGCCGCGTTGAACTGATTGGGGAGTGTTGTTTTGATCAAGTTGCCGCGCAAGGTGTTGTGCCTGGACTGGGATAAGCGCTCGCTGCGCATGCTGGTCGCCAAGATCGGCCGCGGCGACATTGCGCTCGAAGACGCGCATTCGGTCCGCCTGCCCGCCAATGTCGATACCGAGAACGCCGAGAGCCTCGGCGACTTCATCAAGCGCTCGCTGGAGCGCCGCAATCTCAGTCACCGCCGCGTGATCGTTGATGTGCCGCGCGACAAGGTCGTGATCAACCGGCTCACACTGCCGCCGACGCCGATGAACGAAGTGGCGGCGGCGGTGCGGTTTCAGGCGATGAAGGAGTTGCCTTTTCCGCTCGATGACGCGGAGATCGACTACGCGATATTTGATATGGATGACCGCAAGCAGGTCACGCAGGTGCTGTTGGCCGCGGTGCGGCGTGACGCGCTGGAGCACATCAAGCGCACCTGCGCCGCGGCGGGCCTTGCCCCGGCGCGCATCGGGCTGCGGCCGTGGGCGAATATGGTCGCCGTGCGCCATCTGCCGGCCACCCGCGATCAGGCCGTGATGCTCGTCGATGTCGGTCCGACGATGACGGAAATCGATGTGGTCCGCGACGAGCGGCTCGCGTTCTCGCGTTCGGCGAATGTCGGCGTGCCGTTTCAGTTCGGCGAGCTGGTGATGGAGGACAGTCGCGTTTCGTCGAAGGCGGAACTGACCGAGCGCGAACTGTCAGACGAATTCGAGGCCGGCGCGGTTCGCGATCTGCTGCTCGAAATCACACGCACGATGCAGGCCTATCGCGCCGGCGAGGCCGACGGCAGCATTGATCAGATCATCATCGCCGGCGGCACGGGCATCGAAACCGGCCTGCTCGACGCGGTGGAGTCCCGGTTCGATCTGCCGACGAACTTCTTTGACCCGACGCCGGTGCTGGAGTCGCCCGAGCGCGACTCGACCAAGTTGCGCGCGTTCTCGGCCACGCTCGGCCTGGCCTGGGGTGTGAGCCGCGAAGGCGCGCTGGAAATCGACTTCCTCAACCCCAAGCGGCCGATCCCGCCGCGGGCAGAGTTGATCAAGCGCACCCGCCTCGCGGGAATTGCGGCGGCGGTGGTGGCGGTCGCGCTGGTCGCGTGGGCGGTCACGGAGTTTCGCGACCGTTCGCGGCAGATCACGGCGCTGAAGGGTGAAATCAGCGGATTGACGACAAAAGCGAAGGAAGCCCGGCAACTGCAAGTAACCGTGATGGAGGCGCAGGACTGGGACAAGGAGCGTCTCGACGCGTTCTGGCTGGAGCACCAGGCGCAGCTCGCCGCCGTGATCGACGACATCGGCCAGGTGGGCACGCCCCGGGAATCACTGCTCGTACTGCGCTTTAACGCCCGTGATACCGGGCGCATGACAATCGAGCTCGACGCCAAGGATCAGGCGACCGTGCTGGAACTGGTCCAGGCGATCGGCCGCCTGACGGACGAGAAGGGCCGCACGCTGTATCGCGCCACGGCCGGCGACGCCGAGCTAAGCACGACGACCGACCCGAAGTTCGCGCGGCGGATGACGATTACCGTCGAGGCGATCGATGTCCGCGAGTGGCGAGACCAGGCGGAGAAGCGCGAGAAAGACCGCCGCAAGTTCCTGAGAGACGTTTAGCGCGCGGCGCGACGGAGTGATTGAAGAATGAGCGCGATTACGCGAGAAAAGAAACTGATGCTGGGCGCGGGGGCGATGGTCGCCGTGCTGGGGATTTGGCAGGTTGTGCAGCGCGGTGTGCTGGGGCCGCTGCGCGGGCTGGATGAGCAGATCACGACGCTCGAGAGCCGCCGCGCCGAACTCGCCCGCATCGCCGTCGATGGCGAAAAGGAAAAAAAGCTCTGGGAGGCGCAGGTCGCGCAAACGATCAGCCCCGATCAGGACGCGGCGATGAACGAGTTCCGCAAGGACATCGACCAGTTGCTGCGCCGCATGCGACTGGAGCGTGTCACGGTTTCGCAAAAACCCGCCAAGAAGCCGCGTGACCATCGCGAGGGTTTCATTGAGCTTCCGCTCGATATCAGCTTTACGGCCAATTACGCGCAAGCGCTGGAGTTCGTGAACGCGATATACAACGCGCCATACCTGGTCAAAGTGACATCGCTGGACATGGTGGCGAAGCACCAGCCCGCCAGAAGCGGCAAGGGCAAGCGCAACGCGGTCGAGGCGTCGCCGGATGGCCCGGATTTGGATGTTACGGTCCGCGTCGAGACGCTGGTATTGCCGGACGTCGAAGGCGTGAAGCACGAACCGATGCAGGACATCGCCACGCGCCGCGATCCGCCGCTGCTCCCGGAGGCGCATTACAATGACCTGCGCAAGCGGAATGTTTTCGCGGCGTATGTGCCGCCACCGCCGCCGACGCCTCCACCGCCGGTCGTTACGTCTCCCGAGGATACGCCCGTCGTGAAGGAGGACCGTCCGCCGCGCGTCGCTGCGGTGGATCCGCGTCGCGACGCCGATCAGAAGCGCCTCGTCGGCGTCACGTCGATGAATGGCCGTTACATCGCCTATGTCACGGACGATTCCCGGCTGGATATTCCGCCGCGCGAGTACGACGAAGGGGCCGACATCGACGACGGCCGGCTGGTGTTCGTGCACCCGACCGGGCTGATCGTGCAAGTGTCGGAGCCAGCGCCCAGGCGGTATTATTTCTATCCGCTGGGCACGACTTGGGCCGATCGCGAGGAGTTGAGCGGCGACGAGCCGGGTCACTTGTCGGCGATCATCGAGTACCGGGCGGCGCGGTTCGGGAAGAAGCCTTCGGAAGAATCGCCTGACGGCCCCGCGGCGGAAGCGTCAGACGGCTCTGACACCTGATTGCGGCACGGCGAGCGGTGAATTGGCGTACCGGCGCAGCGCTCCTCATCCCCGCGCAGGCGGGGATGCGCGGCCTCGCACGGCGTCAGACGCCGGGAGCCGCATAGCGACTGACGCGCGGCGCCGTACGCCTCGCGGTCGGTATAAGCCTGCGACACGCCTTCGGCGTCGGCGAGCGCGGCTGAAGGTCGAGTGCTTACAAACGCATCAACCTCCGACAGTCCGACTGTCGGCGTAACAGAGGAAAACGCATGTCGGTTCCACAACAACGGAAAACAGTTGTCGGTTCGATCGTCCTGATTCTGGGGACCTGGCTCGCGGCGGGCATCGTCGTCAGTCAGGATAAGCCACCGGTCGATCCGCCCAAGAAGAATACGGAACCGCCGACCGAAAAGGCCAAGCCGACGCCGGAAGAGCCGGCCGAGCCGAAACCTGGCGACGCCAAGGAGGCCGACCCGGCCAAGCCGGACGCTGGCCAGCCGGCCGCCAAACCTGCCAAGCCGAAAGCCGGCAAGCGCCAGCAGGGGCTGTCAGATGACGACGATCCCCCGCCCGCGAAGCCGCGCCGCTCGAATCAGGTCAAACCGGCCGAAACGTCGGGCGACCCATCCGCCGAGGCGCAACCCGGCCCGAGGCCCCGCCTGAATCGTCCGGTTTCTCCGGACCGCGTGACGGGGACCAGCGAAGCCCGCCAAAAGGCAAAGGCGGCGCAGGACGAAGCCCGCCGCGAGCGGCTGGAGCGCGAGGCCGCGCTGCAGCGCCAACTGGAGCAGGACCGCGCCAACGAACAGGCCGCCGGCGAGCAGCAGATTCGCCCCGGCGATCCCGAAGACCCGACGGTTCCGAAGACCGCGCGAACGCCGCGGCGGCCCCTGCCCAAGGTGGTGGAGTCCCCCGACGAGTCCGGCGATTCCGATGGCGAGCCGGCGGCCGCGCCGGAGGAGTTCCTGCGCGACGACCAGGGCCAGCCGACCGAACCGCCGGCCGGTGGCGATCCGGAGCCGGTGACCGACCCCAATGGCGCCGCGTCCGAGCAACCGGAACAGCCGGTCGATGATCAGCCCGAGCCGGTCGAGGACGAGCCGGCCATCGAGGACCCGGGCCCGGGCGTCGACCCGGCGGTGGACCCGGCCCAGAATCCTGCGGTGCGCCCGTCCGCCCGTCCGGGTCGGACCGAGGCGGAGCGCACGCGGCCGAACCGCACGCCGCGCCGCAATCGCACGATCGAGGCGGCCCAGCGCGGCGGGGATGACGCTGCCAAACCCGCGGACGCCGCCAAACCCGCGGACGGCGCCGAGCCCGCGGGCGGCGCCAAAGACAAGACCAACTCCGCGGAGCTGATCGAGAACCCCAACGTCGTGGTCCCGCGCCCGTTGCCGGATGATGGTCGAACCGAGTGGTTCGCGTTCGACGGCATGCCGTTTGAGGACGTCATCGCGTATTTCATTCAGCGGATCGGCAAGCCGGCGCTGGGCCAGGAAGACGCGATCATTGGCGGCGACCTGACCTACACGTCGACCCAGCGTTTCACGCAGCAGGAAGCGATCGACGAGTTGAACTACCTGCTGTTGATGCAGGGCTATTTCCTGCACACCGACGATCGCTTTACCTACGTCCTGCGCGAAGGGGACATTCCCAAGCACCTGAAGACCGACAGCATCTATGACGGCCTTGAGGCGTTTCGCGCGGCGAATCTGGGCCCGTTGGAGTTCGTCTCGGTGCTGATTCAGATCCGGGATCGCCGGGCCGAAGATGTGCGCGACCTGATCGCGCCCAGCATGCCGGACCGGGCCTTGCCCGTGGTCGTCGGCGAAGCGAACAAGATTCGCATCAACGGTTTTGCGATGGATGTGGAGCGTTTTGCGCGGCTGCTGGACGTGTTGAAGGACGACTTCTACGACCCGCGCAATACGAAGATATTCAAGATCCAGACCAACGCGCAGGTGATCGAAGGCATGCTGCGCGACTTTTTCGAGTTGGATTCCGGAGTATCCCGCCGCCTTGTGCAGAGTCGCCGGTCCCGCACGCCGCAGCCCGCCGCGCAGGAGATGGATCAGGAGAGCTTCGATACGCTGAAGATCATCGCCGATACGCGCACCAACAGCATCATCGCCAAGGGCACGCCCGAGGAGTTGAAGGAAGTCGCGGGTTTCATTGAGCAGGTGGACGTGAAGCCGGAAATCGGCGAGTTCACGACCAAGGTCAAGGAAATCCAGTACGCCGACGCCGAGGAAGTCGCGAACCTGCTCAATCAGATTTTCGAGCAGGAGCAGGGCGAGTCGCGCACGCCGGTGCGCCAAGTGCCGCAACGCGGCCGCCGTACGGCGCGGCGCGTGCCGAATCAGCAGGCGCAGCAGAATCAGGCCAATCCGGAAGACATCATCGTCGAAGATGTCTTTGAGAAGGCCAAGAAGACGGTGCGCATTGTCCCGGACACGCGTCGAAACGCGATCATCGTGTATGCGACCGATGACGGGCACAAGCGCGTCGATGAGCTGCTCGAAGGCATCGACCAGCGCGTCGACAGCAATTTCCAGACCTTCACGCTGCAGTTCGCCGACGCGACCGAGATTGAGCCGCTGGTGCAGCAGATCGCCGGCGGGGCGGGACAGCAACGTGGTCGCGGCGGGGCCGCGGCGGCGCGCGGGCCGTCGATCGTCGCCGATCCGCGCCAGAACGCGCTGCATGTGATTGCCGAGCGCGAGGACATGACGCGCGTCGCGGAAGTGATCCGCGATCTGGACCTCGAAATCCCCGACGATCAGCGCCAGAATCGCCACGTCGTCGAACTCGTGAACGTCACGCCGAGTCGCGTGGCCCAGGTGATCAACCCGATCCTGTCCGGGAACGCCACGACCTCCAGGTCGCGCGGCGGTCGTCGCGGTCGCGCGCCGGTTTCCGTCGCGCCGACATCGCAGGTGATCCCGCTCGACGAAGCCGGATTGCTGATCGTGATCTGCACCGACACCGAGTGGGACGAAGACGTCGAGCCGGTGATTCGCGATCTCGACGCGAAAGCCGTCAGCGACATGCCGGTGACGCACACCTTTACGATTGAAAAGGGCAACGCCCAGTCGATCGCCGATACGCTCGACCGCTTCTTCCGGCAATACCAGCATCCCACGCTCGGGCGCTCCGGTTCGGAAATCACGGTCACCGACAATGGCGACATCATGGTCCGCGCCGTGCAGCCCGCGATCGACGAGATGATCGAACTGGTGCAACGGCTTGATGTCGAGCCGGATGGCTCGCCGCTGGTGATTATTCCGCTGGCCTACGCCAACGCGAGTGAACTCGCGCAATACGCGCAGATGCTGTTGCCCGAAGCGGCCCGCGGCCAGCGGCGCGGCGGTGGTAGTTCCGGGCCGAGCATCGAGGCCGAGCCGGCGACGAATTCGCTGATTATCCGCGCCAACAGCAGCACTGTCGAAGAAGTGCGCGCCTTTGTGCAGGACTTTGAGCAGCGCGTTTCCGAGCAACAGCCCGAAACCCGCTACTACACGCTCAAGTTCAGCAACCCGCGCGAGGTCGCGACCGCGATTACCAGCCTGCATGGCGGTGGCGCGCGCGGCGGACGCGGTCGGGCCCCGGCCGAATCGCGCGTACAGGCGTTCGACTCCGGCGCGCAACTCGTCGTCGAGGCGCCGGTCGAGAAGTTTCCCGCGATCGAAGCCCTGATCGCGAAGCTGGATGACCCGGCCGGTCAGGACATCGTGATCAAGACGATTCGCCTGCCCGGGCAGGGTTCGAGTGTCAGCTCGATCGCCTCGCGGATGAACAACGCCTTTCGCGAGCGGGCCCGCCAGCAGCCGAACGTCATCGCCCGTTTTGAAGCCGACCCGACCACCGAGACGATTCTCGTCACCGCCAGCCGCAGCACGCTGGAAGAAGCGGAGCGCCTGCTGGCGGAGTATCAGGCGATCGGCGAAGAAATCGAACAGCAGATCGAATTCCGTACGCTGGAGCACGCCAGCGCCAACGACGCCGCCAACTGGCTGCGCGATCAGTTGACGCCTGCGGTCGAGCGTCAGTTCGGCTCGACGGTCGCGCGTCTGATTCGCGTGACCGGCGATGACCGCACCAACCGGGTGATTCTGAACGCGCCGCAGGTCGCGGTGCAGATGGGCCTGTCGCTGCTGGAACAATACGACGTGGAGTCGCAGGGCGCGCCGGAAACGCCGGTGGAGGTCAAGACCTTCCCCGTGGCGGGGATGGACGTCAGCGAACTGGCGCGGAATCTGGAACGGGTGCTGGGCAACGCCCCGTCGCGGCCGGACCGATTGCGCCGCGTGGTATCGTCCGACGCGACGACCGGCACGCTGATTGTCAGCGCGCCGCGCGACGAGTTTCCTGAGATTGAGCGGCTCGTCAACGAGTTTGTCACGAAGTCCGAGGATGTCGAGCCGGTTCGCCGCACCTTCAATGTCGTCAACGCCGATGCGGATTATGTCGCGGAGCAGTTGCGCAACCAGCTCAATGTGCGCGTCGGCTATACGCGCGGCCGGGCCGCGGCGAGTCTGATCAACGTCAGCGTGGATACGCGGCTGAATAACGTGCTGGTCAACGCGCCGCGCTACGCGATGGCGATGGCCGAAGAACTGATCGGAGAACTGGACCAGGTCGCGACGCGGACGGACAAGATTCGCACGATCGAATTGGCCAACGCCGACGCGATGCATGTGAACACCGTGCTGCAGCAGGTGTTGCGCGAGAAAATCCGCACCAAACGCACGTTGCAGATCAGCGTCGAGCCGATGACGAATTCGATCATCGTTTCGGGCGCCGATGAGGACTTTGAGGAGATCAAGTCCTGGGCGGTCGCGCTGGATGAACGCGCCGCGGAGTCATCGGTCCTGCTCGATACCGTCGAACTCAAGAACGTCATGAACCCGCAGGAACTGATCAATGTCCTGAACGGCAAGTACAACGCCCGCCAGGCCGGTCGCAAGACCAGCGATTTCGCGTTTTACGCCGTTGGCGGCGGCTCGACGCTCGTCGTGCAGGCGCCGGCGGCCAAGATGGATGAAGTCAAGCAGTTGGTCGTTGATCTCGACGCCAGCGCGGCGCAGGATGACACGCCGTGGGTGTCGATTCCGCTGGTCAACGCCGATCCGTGGGACATCTCGCAGACGATCAACGAGATTTTCGGCGCCTCGCGCCGCGGGCAGTCGCGCGAGAATCAGCTGGTCCAGGTTCGCCCGTCGAACGGAACGCTGATTGTCCGCGCGCCGGAACACACGCTCGAACAGATTCGCGCGCTGGTCGAGATGATCGACAAGCCGGACGATCAGAACATCCAGATCAAGACATACGACCTGGAAGTGCTCGACGCCACGATGGTCGCGATGCAGGTGCAGTTCTTCCTGCGGTCGATGGGGCAGAACCAGCGCCGCGGGCAGTTGCAGCCCGGCGCCTTCGCCGAGCCGACGACCAACACGCTGATCGTGATGGCCCCGGCCCGCAATCTGCCGTTCATCGACTCGATGATCGCCAAGATCGAAATGAAAAAGCCCGACTCGGCCGAGGCCCGCAGCTATGACCTGAAGTTCGCCAAGGCCGATGTCGTTGCGCAGAGCCTCGACCAGATGTTGCGCGCCAAGGCGATGGAGCGCCCGGGCGCGGCCCGCGGCGGCGTCCAGCTTCCCACATCGGTCGTGCCGGATTCCGAGAACAATCGCGTCGTCGTGTTCGCGCCGCCGCAGTTGCAGGAATTGGCGGTCGACCTCGTCGAAATGATGGATACACAGTCTGAAGGCGAAATCACCCAGATCATCGAAATCGAAAACGGCTCCGCCGAGGAAATCGCCCAGACCGTGCGCGAAACCGCCGGCCTCGGTGGTGGCGGAGGGTTCTTCTCCTCGCGTGGTCGCGGTGGCGGTCGGGGCTTTTTCCCCGGCTTCGGCGGCGCCGATTCTTCGATCCGCGTGATCGCGGACACCGGCAGTAACTCGGTGATCCTGTCCGGCCGCAAGGACGAGATCGAGAAGCTCTACACGCTCATCAAGGACCTCGACACGCGCAGCAACGCCGTGCCGGAGCTGCAGATCTTCGGCATGAAGCACAAGCGCGCGACGCAGATTCACGAGACCCTGACGGCGATGGAGTCATTCAGCGGCGCCGGTGAAGAGGGGGTCTCGATCGCCGTGGATGAGTGGAACAACCGCCTGATCGTGTCCGCGAACAAGCAGAAAATGCGGATCTTTGAAGGCTATCTGGAAGTGCTCGATACGCCGCCAAGTCAGGACACCGATGGCGGCTTGGGCGACCGCGAGATGCACTTCATCAAGATCGTCAACGGCGACGCGTTCGACATCGCGTACGACGTGGCGGACCTGTTCCCGCCGGAGAGTGAAGGCGGTCCGGTGATCGACTCGACCTGGACCGGCAACATGATCAAGGTGATTTGCTATCCGAATGAGTATGCGAAAATCGAGCAGGCGGTGCGCAAGATTGAATCCAGCATGCCGCCCAGTATTGTCATCCGCCGCTTCCAGCCGAAGGGGAACCCGCAGCAACTGCTGCAGGCGATGACGCAGCGCGACCCGACGATCAACGTCTCGCTACCGGCCGGCGGCATAGATCCCGAAGGCGCGTCGATCGTCGAGCCCTTGTGGGACGACGGCGAAGTGCCGGAGCGCATCCGCCGCAAGCGCGAGCGCGCAGCGCCCACCGGGGCAAAGAAAGATACCACCGAAGCGCCGGGCCCCACGTCGTCCGCGACCAGGCCCGGTGAAACCGGTTGGGCGCAGTTCGCGAGCTGGGACGGCGCCACGCCCGCCGCGGCCGGCGCGGACCTGAACCAGGCCGCCGACGACACGCCGGCCGCCGATGTCGTCGTTGGTGACAGCCAGCCGACCGATCCTGACATGCGTACGCAGGTGGTGGCGCTGCCGGATGGCAGTTTCATCATCAAGGGCCCCGAGATGGCGGTGCGCGATCTCGAGGACATGATTGACCTGATCGAGGAAGACCTCGACGAAGGCGAAGTCATCCGCATCTTCGAGTTCCGCTACGGCGACGTGAATTCCGCCTCGCGTATTCTCGACATGATGTTCAACCAGCGCTCCGCCGGGCGGCAGCCGGTGCGCCCGCAGCAGCAGCAACAGAACCAGCGCGGCCAGCAGGGCGGCGAAAAAGGCGGCGAGGACGAGCGCCAGCAGCAGCAACAACAGATGTTGCAGCAGATGATGCAACAGCAGGCCGCGGCGGCGGCAGCGGGCGGCGGCGGCAGCGGCGTCCGAATCGCGACCGATCCCGGCAACAACTATCTGATTGTGAAGTGCGAGGCGTCACTGCTGCCGGAAATCCGCAAGCTGCTGCGCGAACTCGATATTCCGCCGGGAGAGGTGATCATCCGCCTGTTCCGCCTGGAGAATGTCGGCGCCGAAGAAGCCGCCGAAGCCCTCAGCGGCGCGCTCGGCCTCGGCTCGCGCCAGGGCGGGCGCAGCACCCGCGCGCTGGAGAACCTCCGCAATCGTGGCGGCGGCGCGCAGATCATGGACGTCGAGGAATCACGCGCGGTCAAGATCGAAGGCCTGGAACCGGCCAAGATCGAAGCCACCGAGATCGTGCCGAACGCCGTGTCGAACACGCTGCTCGTGTCGGCCCCGGTCGAAGTGATGGCCGTGATCACCGCGACGATCAAGGAACTCGAAGATACGCCCGGCGGCGTCATCGTCGTCAATCGCTATCCACTGCAGAACGCCAAGGTCAATGACGTGCTGCCGCTGCTCAGCGAGTTGTTCAGCAATGTCAGCGGCGGCGCCGAAGGGCGCGGCAATCGCGGTGGCAGCCCGAGCGACATCGGCCCGGTCTGGGTCTCCGGAGACGCGCGGATTAACGCGATCGTCTATTCCTGTCGCGAGCGCGATGTTCCGCGCGTCGAGGAGCAGATTCGCGCGGTGGACATCGAAGGCGCGATTTCCGAAGCGGAAACCTACGTGTGCAAATTCGGCGACGCCGCCTCGATCGCGGAGACGTCCCAGAACATTTATGTCGGTGGCGGATCGCGCGGCGCGTCGCGACGCGGAGCCGAGTTGCCGCTGACGGATGTGCGCGTCGCGTCCGACGCGGTTTCCAACGCGATCATCGTATGGGGGCCGAGCGACGCCCGCCGCGAGATTCTCACCACGGCCCGCACGCTCGACGAGCTTTCGAAATCGGACGTGCGCGAAATTCCCGTCAATATCGCCAATCCGGAGAAGCTCGCCGACAAACTCGCGCAGATGTTCGGCGGCGTCGGCGGGTCCGACCTCGAAGGCGGTTCGCGCCGCGGCGGCGGAGCGCGTCAGGTCGCGTCGATGGCCGGGCGCGTCGTCGTGATCGGCGACCAGGCGGCCAAGAAAATTTTCGTCCGCGCGCCGGATCACATCTTCAACCAGATGGATGAGATGGCCCGCGTGCTCGATCAGGACAGCATGGGCCTCGAGATTCAGAACTTCCCGCTCAAGCACGCCCGCGCCGAACAGGTCGTGACCGAGGTCGAGACGGCCTTCGCGAAGTACATGATGCTTTCGCGCCAACTGGAGGGTGGGGGCGGACTGGATATCGACGCGTTTACGGCCGTCCCCGATCCGCGCACCAACAGTATTACGGTGCTCGGCTCGCAGCAGACCTTCGCCTTCGTCAAGACCTTGCTGGCGATCGCCGACGTCCCGACGCCCGATGCGCAGCGCAAGACTTTTCGCGTGTTCTCGTTGCAGGAAGCCAACGCCGACGTCGTCGCCGCCGCGATCAACAACTTCGCCGCCGGCGGCGGACTCGAAGGGGCCGCGGCCCCGCGCGGCGCGGGTGGACGCAGCCCGATGCAGATGATGTCCGGCGGTGGCGGCGGCGCCAGCGGCGAAACGCTGGATGTGCAGGCGGTCGCCGAGCCCGGCACGAACTCGGTGCTGGTGTTCGGCATCGCGGAGGACATCGACAAGGTCGACGAACTCATTATCCAGAACCTGGAGAGTTCCAACCGCCGCGAGATTGCGAGTTTCACGGTGACGAACGCGCTCGCGTCCGAGATTGTCTCAAGCATCTCGCCGTATCTGCTGGATGAAGCCACCGGCATGAACGCGGCCGTGGTCACGCCCAATGACGACGGCAAGAAAGTCATCGTCTGGGGCACGAAAGCGCAAGTCGCCAAGACCGAGCGCCTGATTCTTGAATTCGACAGCCCCGACCTGCAGCCGCACGGGGTGCGCGTGATCCAAGTGCCCCTCGGTCAGGATGCGGCTTCGCTTGCCGGCCGATTGCAGCGCGTGCTGAATGACGGAGAGCGCTCCCGGGCCGAGGCGACCGGTCGCCCGTCGCGCACGATCACGATTGAAGCGGATGACACGACGAATACGCTGATCGTCTACGGCGACCCGGCGCTGTACGGCATGGCCGAGGGCGTCGTCCGCCAACTCGCCGACATTCGTCCCGACGACTACCAGACCGTCATCATTCAACTGACCAACATCAGCTCCACCGAAGCCGCGGATCGCATCAACGAGATGCAGAACAACCGTCGCGGCGGCGGTGGCGGCAGCGGCTCCAGCATTCGCCCGACGTCCGGGCGATCTTCCGGCGGCTCGTCAGTGCGCCCGCGCTCCTCGCGCGGCGCGCCGCGTTCGGCGGCGCCAACGCCGTCCTCGGCGCAGCCGACATCCGTGCCGCGCCGCAGCGATGCGGAGCGCGGCTCTCGTCGTTCGCGCGAACCCGGCCGCCCGCGCGCGGACGCCGGAGCCGGCGGGTTCGGCCGCTTTGTCGGAGCCATGCTGGTGCAGAACGCGGATGATCCGAACGAGCCGGAGCCCGCGCCCCCGGCAGAAGTCGCGGATATTCCGCCGCCGACCACCACCGGTGACGATTCCGGTCCGTTGCAGAGCATCAGCGGGCAGCTGCGCGGCGATGTCGTCGTCACGCCGATCGACAGCCGCCAGGTGATGATCACCGGCGACCGCCGCGATATCGAGTTTGTGCAGCAGATGCTGCTGCTGATGGAGCAGGCGTCATCCGCCGGCGATATCCGCGTCTTCAAGCTGAAGAACACGACCGCGGCGGCGATTGAGCCGATCATCACTACCGCGATCACCGAATTCATCGGTACGCGCACCGATTCGCCCGATCGCGGCGATCGTTTCAGCGTGATCGCCGAGTCGCGCAGCAACTCGCTGATTGTGACGGCGTCGGAGCGCAACATGCCGTGGATCGAAGCCCTGATTCAGCGGCTGGATGTCGATTCGCAGATCGGCTTCATGACGCGTGTGCGTCTGGTCGAGAACCTGCGCGCGACCGAGGCTGTTGCGCTGCTGGAACCGATCCTGACGCGCCTGTTCACGAACCAGGGCGTGCCCGCGGCCGAGCAACCCAGCGTTACCGCGGACGCCCGTTCCAACAAGATCATCATCGTCGGCACAGAAGCCCATATCGAGCAGGTCGAGTCGCTGATCGATGGCATCGACGTGGACATTCAGCAGGATCAGGCCATCGCCGCGTTTTCCACCGGCCGCATTCTGATTCTCCCGCTGAAAAACAATCGCGCCGAAGACCTTGCCGAAGTCCTGAACCAGATGATCCAGTCGGATCTGGCCGCCGACAACGCCCAGGCCCGCCAGTTGCGGCAACTGCTGCTGACGCTGGCCGATGGCTCGGAGCTGCCGCCGCTGAATCTCGATAAGCCGATTCGGATTCTGCCGGTCGCGAGTTCCAACTCGCTGATGGTTTTCTCGTCAGAAGAGAACAACAACGCGCTGCGCGAAATCGTCGGCGTGTTCGATCGCTTGCCCGAGGCCCACGACATCGAGATCAAGTCGTATCGCCTCGAGTACGCCCAGGCCGAGACCGTCGCGACGCTCGTGCAGGAGATGTTTGATAGCGGGAAGAAGGCGCTGATGCCGCCGTCCGAGTCCAGTCAGCAGAATTTCGAACGCGGCGTGATGCCGCCGCAGCCGCCCGGCATGGCGCCGCGTGGGCTTCCCTACAACGTCGTTGTGCAGCACGAGCCGCGCACGAATACCGTCTTTGTCATCGGCCAGACCGATGCCGTGCTGCTGGCGGCGGGCGTGATCCAGGAACTGGATCGTCCCTCGACCGAGTTCCGCCTGCAGCCCGAGGTGATCCGCCTGCGCCAGACGCAGGCGTCGCAGATCGCCGAGCAGCTGACCGAGGTGATCGACCAGCGCATGCAGGCGATGGGCGTCGAAGCGAACAAGGCCCGCGACGGCGCGATCCTGCGGGCGGATGATCGCTCGAATTCGCTGATCGTCGTCGCCGCCCCGGAAATGATGCAGATGGTCCGCGATCTGGCGACCGCGCTGGACAGCGCCGACGCGTCACAGATCGTCTCGACCGAACTGCTGGCGATGCAGAAGGCTGACGCGGTCAAGCTGGCGTCGCTGCTGCAGCAGATGTTCGACCGTCGCCGCGAATCCGAGCGCGATGTATCGCCCGACGGGCAGAAGAATATTCTGCACGTTCTCGCGGACAATCGCACGAACTCGCTGCTGCTGGTCGGCACGCGCGATTACCTGCACGAAGCCAAGATGTACATCTCGAATCTCGACCGCGACGCCGTGCCGACGATGGAAGTGCGCCTGCGTCCGGTGCTGCTCGGCTCAGCCGTCAGTATCGCCGGCTTGTTGCAGGAAATGGTCACGCAGTCGCGCGCCGGTCAGGGCGATCAGTCGCAGGGCACGCCGATGTACATCGCGGCGGAGCCATACTCCAACAGCCTGCTGCTTTCCGCGGCTCGCGAGGACATGACCCAGCTCGAACGCTGGATCGAGATTCTGGACAAGCCGCTCGATCCAGGTGGCCGCGTGACCAAGGTCATCCCCGTCCGCCGCGGTGACGCCGAGCAACTCGCGCAGCGCGCCCAGGAGATCTACCAGGTCTCCGGCCAGCAGGGCGCCGGCAGCGATGTGACCGTGTTCCACGATCCATCGACCAACGCGATCGTCGTGGTCGGGCCGCCGATGATCGTGCGTGACATTGAATCGCTGCTCGGCCAGCTCGACAGCGCAGAAGCCAGCAATAACGCCGTCGTCAAGATTTACAAACTCACCCAGACGGACGTCGAACTCGGCGGCCAGCTGCTCCGCAACATCCTCAGCCTCGAGGCCGGCACGATTACCGGCGATGGCGGCGGCGGGGCCGGCGGCGGCGGATCGACCGCGCAGGAAAGCGGATCGGCCGTCAATTTGATTCTCGCGTCGCGGCCCGATCTCAAGGTTCCGCGTCTGCCGCGCGGCGTGCGGCAGAACATCACCGTCATCGACAACACGCGCACCAACGAAATCGTGGTCATCATGCCGCCGGAGAGCGTCGAGCTGGTCGATTCGCTGATCGTGGCGATTGATCAGCCGCCGGACTCCGTGCCGATCCGCGTGATCCGTCTGCGTAACAGCGACGCCGAACAGATGGTCACGATGCTGAACGAGTTGTTTGAGCGCTCGCAGCAGCAGTCCGGCGATCAGGCCGCCGGGACGTCGGACATCGCCGTCATCGGGGCGGCGGCGGGCCGCCAGGAACTGCGCTTTACGACGGAGCCGCGGACAAATTCGATTGTCGCGGCCGGCACCGAGGGCTATCTCGACCTGCTGGAAGAGCTGGTGATCCAACTCGACAGCGTGGAAGAGCAGCCGCGGCAGCAGATTGTGTACAACCCCCGCTACGCGCCGCCCGCGGCATTGCGGGAACAGTTGACGTCGTACAACGAGGGCCAGCAGGCGATTCTCGGCGAACTGGAGAACCAGATTTCCGCGACCGCCCGCATTGAACGCCAGATCGGCGTTTATTCCGCGGACGAGTCCAACCGCCTGATCGTCGATTTCTCGCCGCGCCGGCGTGAGGAAGTGCTCGATCTGTTGAACCAGTTGGATCAGCCGCTATCGCAAGTCATGATCGAGGTGCTGATCGTCGAGGTTACGGTCGACAACTCGCTCGATCTGGGTGTCGAGTTCGCCTTCCAGGACTTGCAGTACACCAAGGCCGGCCCGACCGACTCGACTACCTTCGACTTCGTCGGCGGCACAGACCTCGGCGCCGCGGGCACCGGTCTCGGCGGCTTCAGCTTCACGATTACCGGCAAAGACTTCAACTTCCTGCTCCGTACGTTACAGAACGAGGGCAGCTTGAATGTGCTCAGTCGCCCGCAGATCGTCGCGATGGACGGCCAGCTGGCGAGCATCAATATCACCAACGACGTGCCGTACGTGACGGGGACCAGCACGAGTGTCGCCGGCCAGGTGACGACGCAGGTCGCCCGCGAGCAAATCGGCATTCGCCTCGAAGTCACGCCGCAGATCAACCCGGACAATTTCGTGCGCATGGAAGTGCGCCAGGAGGTGTCGGACCTGACTGACTCAACGGTTGACGTCGGCCAGGGTGTGACGGCCCCGGTCTTCTTCCGTCGCGAGGCGGAAACGACTGTCAGTGTGCGCGACGCGGAAACGGTGGTGCTTGGTGGATTGATCACCTCGCGCGAAAACCGCCGTGAGCAGAAGATTCCGATTCTCGGCGATGTCCCGATTCTCGGGCTGTTTGCGTCGAGCCGCACGAACGAGACGCGGCGTAACGAGCTGCTGCTCGTCCTGACGCCCCGTGTTGTGCGGTCGGTTGAGGACTTCCGCGACATCTCGGTTCGCGCACGTGACGAAAGCGGCATCCTGCCGCCGGAAGTGCTCAGCAGCGCCCTGATGGGCAACCTGCGGGTTCGGCCGGAGCTTCTGGCGCCGGAGTCGGCGGATGACACGCTCGGCCCGTTCCCCGGCACGCAGCCGCCGCCCCCACGCTCGGTACCGCGCAACGGCGGTTACGATATCCCGCTCGGCGCCCCCGGTACGGCCCCGCGCCTGAACGACAATGCGTACCAGGTGCCGCTCACGCTGCAGGACCAGCGAAAAGTGAAGCTCACGGAGTCGAATACACTGACGCCGCAGCAATAGAACGCGCGCTCGCCCGGCGATGATGTCTCGTCGCGCCGGACGGGCGGGTGGTCCGCGGCGTGTCGCCCGGACGAGCTCGGCTTGGAGATTGAGATTGATGATTGAACGCGGCGCGAAAGTTGCCGGTTTCATTTGCGCGTCGCTGGCGTGTATCGGGGGATGTGTGGCGCCGCCGAAGGGTGATGTGCCCTCAAGTGTTCGGATTCTGAACACGGACAAGCCCACCGTCAAGCCGCGCGAGGTGGACCCGACGCGCGTGGCGACGCGCGATGACATCATCGAGATCATCCAGTACTGGCCGCGTGAGCCGTGGGGGCTGCGCGACGGGCGTGTCTGCGCTTTCAAGGTCGCGACCTACTTCATCTCGGGCAAGACCGAAAAAGGCGCCTTCATCGAAGGCACGATTCGGGCTCAGGTCTACCGCCTCTATGCCAACGCCGCCGGGGCCCCGCAGCGCGAATTGGCTCACGAGTGGGAACTCGGCCCCGAAGAGGCGATGGGCTTTGCGGTGCGCAAAGCCGCGATCGGCGGTTATTACTACGGCTTCATTCTCTCATGGCCGGACGAAGTCGATCTTGGCGGCGATTGGGTGCAGGTGGTCTTTTCCTACCAGCGCAGCGACGGTCGCGTGATCGAGTCCTCGCCGAAGTTGCTGCGCGTGCCGCTCGACAACGCCACGCTGCCCGGAAGTCTGCCGAGACGGGGCGAGTAATTGCGCTGGGGTTTGTTCGCCACACTGCTGCTCGTCGCGTACTTCGGTCAGACCATGATCGTCGGCCGCCTTGGCTGGAACGCGCTGGACCTCTTTCTGATTCTCGCTTGCGCCATTTCCTACAGCGCCCCGCGCCATGACGCCCGGATCGCCGCCTGGCTGGCGGGATTTGTGCAGGACCTGGGCTCCACCGGGCCGCTCGGCGTGCACGCTTTTGCGCTCGGCGCGGCGTCGGTGTTCATCACCGTGGTGCGCGGCTGGGCCGACGGTCGCGTGTGGTGGGTGCGGGCGATGGTGACCTTCGTCGCCGCGCTGCTCGCGCAGGGGGTGTTGTGGGTCTCGGACGCGGCGGCGGGGGACGTGCTGATCCGTCGCGCGCTGTCCACCGCGACCGTGACCGCGATCGCGATGGTGATTGTCGGGGCGGCCCCAATGTGGCTCGGTTGGCGCGGACGCCGCTGGGCACTGGTTTCGGGCCGATAACCCGGCGCCGCCCGCTGGCGCCGACACGCGCAGATCGCCGATATGATGAGGTGCGATACTGGCGCCTCGCCGTGTTTCGTGGCGCCGCCTGAGGGCCGCGGCGCCGGATTCTGTCGAGAGAACCTTGCATATGACTCGCCGAAACGCCTTGCTGACGTTCGGGCTGACACTGTTGACACTGGTCGGCTGCGCGTCGCCGAATCGCGACATCAAAGCCCGGGACTCGCGCCGCGGCATTGTGTATGTGTTGCCCGGCATCGAAGGGCGCAGCCTGTGGAACGAGCGGATCGCCCGCGGCCTGATCGAGGGCGGCGTGATGTCCCACGTCGAGATTTACGACTGGACCACTCAGGTGCCGGGCAATTTCCTCGGCAACCTGACGATGCTCGAACGAAATCGCGGCGAGGCCGCCACGCTCGCCGAATCCATCATCAAATATCGCGATCAGAACCCCGGCGCGCCGATTCACCTCGTCGGCCACTCCGGCGGCGCCGGAATCGCGGTGCTGGCGCTGGAGGCGCTGCCCCCGGGCCGGCAGATCGACATGGCCCTGCTGCTGGCGCCGGCGATTTCACCGGAATATGACCTGACGACCGCGCTGCGCCGCACCCGCTCCGGCATTGTGAACTTCTATTCCGAACATGATGTCAGCCTGCAGGTCGGCACGTCCGTATTCGGCACGATCGACCGCAACAGCGGCCCATCGGCGGGCGCCATTGGCTTCGAACGACCCGGCGATCTGACCGAAGCCAATGCGCGTCTGTATGACAAGCGCCTGCGCCAGGTCCGCTGGACCCGCCGCCTGAAATCGCGCGGCGCTGACGGCTCGCATGTCGGTTGGGCCACACGGACATTCGCCCGCGAGTATCTGGCGCCGATGATTCTGGCGAACGAATCGCGCGAGGCGCTGGACCGCTGGCTGACGGGTGACGCTGAGACGGACGGGGAATCAATGGAGGCGTCCGTCGCGCCCGCGTCTACGCCGCGTTAGTCGACCCACTCGGTCTGGAGTGGAAGGGCCGCCGGGACCCTGAGTTCCTCGGTCCATTTGCTGACGCGTTCAGACTGACGAGTGATCACGCCGCCCGCGCGCCGGATCGTGACCAGCGCGTGCTGGGCGATCACGTCCTGCCCAAGCAGCGCGTGATCCAGCGGTCTTGGAACAGCCTTGGACTTGTCCCGCTTCCTGCTCTGGTCCTGTCGCAGAAAATAGATCCAGTCCAGCGGAATGACGACCGGATCGCCGTTGACCGCGTCGAATCTCAGGCTGACACGCTTGAGGGCGCGAACGGGCAGTTCGCCGTTGAGCGTCTGCACCGCCTTGATCGCGTCGTCGGGCATGAAGTTGAATCTGATATGCCTGTACTTTTCGACGAGCAGCTGCTCAAACCACGGCGTCACAATCGAGCGGGTGGCTCCCGTATCCACGAGGAACTTGATCCGCACCTTGTCCAGGACGATGTTGTCGTATTCGAGGACGGCGGCGGCGAAAGGGCGGTGCTGATCGTGCGACACCTGAATGACCGGCACTTCGAACTCCATTGCGAGCCATGCTCGCAAGGCGATCATAGGCCGATGAAGATTCGGTCCTCGCTTTGCTTACGAGCGTGGGCAATGTACCGCGCGTCGTCTTTGTCGGCAAAATAAGTGGCCACCCGATCCAGGCTCTCAAAACCCTTCAGCTTGATCGAGGGCTTGTCCGCTCCGGCGTCCGTCCATGCCACCACATAGTTGTACGGCCTGGCCTGTTCGGACTGGGACGCTTCGATGGCTGCCGCCAACAGCATGCTTGAGGAAATGGGATGCGTCGTCATTTGTTCTTCTAGTCCTTGCGGCACATCAATCTGCGGTCTGTCGCGACCTTCCTGCTACGTCAGTATTCCACAAGTATCATAGCCAATCAAATCGGCGCGAGGCAATGTCATTCAGCCGGTCGAGGTCCGAATATCATCGCCGCCCAAACGAACGCCGAACGCTAGGGCCGCCTGAATCCCCGCAACTGCAGCAGCAACTCCACCTCTCCCAGCGTAACCCCCATCGACTCCGCGATCTCCAGCGGGCGGCGTCCGGCGTCCTGCAGCTCGTACACGCGGCGTTTCAGGGCGGCGGCCATCTCGAGCCGCTTGTTGTCGACCATAAGGGGTTCCGCCGGCTCCTCCGCGGGCCCGGGATCGCTCGCCGACGGTTCGTGCTCGTCGTCGCCGACCAACAGGTCAAGCGCGTTTCCGGGCTGCTGCGGGCGGTCGTCGCCGGTCGAGGGTAGCTGGGGTGCTTCCAGGGGTCGCAGATCGTCGCGCGCCCCTTCGGCCTCGGCCAGCGCCCGCAACTCCGCCACGCGCGCGTCGGCGTCGCGGATCGCCACCTCGAGCTTCGCGAAGCGGGTCTCGATCTGGGCCGCCACCTGCCGCGAGACCTCTTCGAGTTCGATCAGCAGCGTGTCCATCGTGTCACGGACCTCGCGCTGCTCTTTCAGCCGGGTCATGTTGTCGCGCGCCACCTCGCGCACCGTCCCGGTCGGCCGGTAGTTTCGGCGCAAGATCATCATCATGATCGCCACCGCGCCGAATACCAGCAGCAGCGGCGTCCACGAACCCCCGATTGTGTCAGCCAGAATGCTCATTTCGCCAGACGCGCAGCGCCTCCTGCTGAACTTCCGCGAGCGGCGCTTCGTGTCGCCGGGCCGCCGCCGCGCAGGATTCATACTCCGGCCAGGCCCGCCGCGTGTCGCCGCGCCGTCCGACCTTTAACTCGATCGGTCCGAAACGGGTTTCGACCCGCATGATTTCCCGCGCCAGCTTGATCCGCCGCGACTCGCTCCGCCGGACGCCGAACGTCGGCGTCTCGCGCAGCATCATCATTTGCAGCCGATCGGCGTCTTCCGGCCGCGCCAGCACGCTCAGCAGGCTGCCGGGCCGCCCCTTTTTCATCTGGACCGGAATCAGCATGGCGTCGAGCGCGCCGGCGTCGAGCAATATTTGCGCGGCGTGTCCCAGCTCCTGCCCGGTCGCGTCATCGAGCTGGGCATCCAGCACGACCACCGTATCGGTCGTCGCGCCCTCGTCCGCGGAGCTGATTTCGCCAATCATCACCCGCATGATGTTTGCCCGCGTCTTGCCCTCGCGCGTGCCGGCGCCGACGCCGATTGCGCTCAGGCGCATCGCCGGGGCCGGTCCGAACTGCGTGGCCAGTGTGGTCATCAGCGCCGCGCCGGTCGGCGTGGTCAGTTCGCAGGCTTCGTCGCACGCGGCCAGCGGCACGCCGATCAGCAATTCGGCTGTCGCGGGCGCGGGGACCGGCATCACGCCATGTTCACACAGCACCGTGCCATGGCCGGTGGGAATCGGCGCGCAGACGACGCGCTCGACGCCGAGGGCCGCCAACCCGGCGCAGGCGCCGACCACATCGACAATCGCGTCCACGGCGCCGACTTCGTGGAAGTGCACTTTCTCGACCGTCGTGCCATGCACTTTCGCCTCGGCCTCGGCCAGACGACGAAAGACGCGTTTTGCGTTCGCGCTGACCGGGGCGGGCAGGTCGGCCGCGTCGATGATCTTCTCGATGTGCGACAGGTGCCGGTGGGCTTTCTTTGCTTCCTCCGGGATCTCCACGGTGACGTGATTGGCGGAAATCCCATGCCGCTTGACGCGCTCCACACGCAGGCTGACGCCGGGTAAATTCAAGCGGCGAATACAGTCATCAAGCGCGTCACGCGGGCAGCCGGCGTCGAGCAGCGCGGCCAGTGTCATATCCCCGGCGATTCCTGAGAAGCAATCGAAATACGCGATGCGCATGGGCGGTTCCTGATTACGGGGCTTGGTAGTCAAAATGTCGAGCCGCGGGCCCGACACGGTCGCCGTGGGGGTGGTCGTGGGGTCGGCGGTGGCGCAACCGCACAAACCCGTCCTGCGCAATCGCGGAACGGCGCTACTTATCGACGACGAAGCGCCAGAGCGCCAACGATCAGCAGCAGAAACGCCCCCGGCTCCGGAATTGTATACGTTATCTTCAGAAGCGGTCGAAAGTCGTTGACGGGGTTGTCGTTGGAATCAAACCGCTTGGCGGTTCGGCTTGCCGCCTCATTCCCCTTGATGAGCCAGCCGTGCTGCTCATCCGGGTTGTCCAGCCAGTACTGCACGTCGGCGACCATCTGCGCCGAACTCCAGTTGTAGTACTCGACGCTCGCGACGTTCGTCGTCGCGCTCGCGGCGCTGACAAAGTCTCCGCCGAGGTTGGCCCAGCCGGTGTCATCGTAGAAGCGGTATCGCCAGGTCGCGTCGCCGGGTGACGCCGGCGCGCCAGTCCCTTCATTGGCCCCGGCGTCGGAAATGTTCTCGCCCCACGACGCCAGCACGCGGTGCAGGCTGACCGCCTGTGTCGGGCTGGTGGTGCGCGACATGTGCAGGCGGAGTGTCACTGTTTCAATGATTGCGCCATCCGGAATGATGCCGTCGACGCGAAAGTTCACCAGCGCCCGGCGCGTATCGCCGGTTCCCGTGCGCCCCGCGAACATCCAGGCGCCGAGGCCGTTGCTGGCTGCGAAATTCTCGGAATAGATCGTATTGTCGCGCGACGGATACAAGTTTACCGTGTCCGCGCTCGCCACCCCGGTCGTCAACAGCAGTATCGCCCAACAGGTCCAATGTCTCATAATCCCCTCCGCTTCCGCAGCGCGCAGCCTTCCCTACCCCAGCTTAGGCCGTGACGGTCGCGCATCGCCACCGCGATTGTCCGTGAATCAGCAAAATCAGTCTGAATCCGGTTCCTGATCCTCGAAGATCACATCCCCCTCGCTGCCATCGCCCGCCGCGTTGCCCAGCAGCCGTCGCAATTGCGTGACCGCCGCGCGAAAGTCCTTGGGCGGCGGCGACTCGAACCGCATCTCTTCGTTCCGCAGCGGATGCCGCAGCGTCAGCCGGGCGGCGTGCAGCGTCAGCCGCCCGATCAACGGACGCTCCGGCCGGCGCGTGCTGGCCACGTAGTTCGGCTTCAGGTCCGAGAGCCGCAACTCCGCGGCGCCGCCGTAGTCCGGATCGACCGCCAGCGGATGGCCGATATGGGCCATGTGCACGCGAATCTGGTGTGTGCGGCCGGTCACCGGGCGACATTCCAGCAGCGTATGGCCGAACAGCGGCTCGATCGGGGCGTAGCGCGTCAACGAGGGCTTCGCGCGCCGTCCGCCGATACGGGAACGACCCTCGCGATCATCCCAGGAGATCGGCGCGTTGACCTGCCCCGGCTCGGGTACCACGCCGAGGACGATCGTGTGATAGACCTTCTCGACTTCGCGATCCATGAACTGCCCGACGAGCCCGCGCTGCCCCTCGCGCGTGCGGGCGAAACACAACACACCGCTGGCGTCCTTGTCCAGGCGATGCACGATGCGCAGGGGCGCATCGTCGGGAATCTCCGGCATGGCGCGAATCGCGTCGAGTACACATGGGGCGTCGCCACGACCCGGGGCGGAGAGATAGCCCGCCGGTTTGTCGACGACGAGCATGTCCTCATCCACATAGAGCAGCGTCGGCCGTGGCGCCTTGGGAGCGCGGCCACGCTGCGCCGGAATGGGCGGTTGATCAGGACGGCGCGTGCGCGCGCCGCGTCGCGGCTTGGACATCAGGCTTGTACGTCCTGTGGCGCGGCGCCGGGCCACACCGTCGCCCGATACGTTCGGCTATCCGCCATGGCTCGCCTTGTACGCCGCGGCTCGCTCGTCCGGCGTCATGATTCGGACGGTTTCGTTTGCGCGGTTTGTCACGCGGATCGCGTTGTCGTCTTCGCCTTCGGTCGGGGCGGCGCCGAGGCGCCACCTCATCTCCGCTTCGGTCGACTTGCGCACAAACTGACCGCGCTCGATGTCGTACGCGGCCGTGCCCTCAAACGTGCCGTTGATCAGGGTGAACAGGCCCGGCTGATCCTGCTTGATCTCGCCGGTGAAGCGAATAATCGCGAGACGGCGACCGTCCTCTTCGGTGATTCGCTCCAGCGTGTTGTAATAGTAATTCGTGCGGCTGCCGGTCGCCTGATCTTCCTGCGTGACCACGCGCGTCCACTTGTCGCCGACGCTGACCGGTTCGGGGCTGCACAGCGCATAGATCGCGGTGCCCCAGCGATACGAGACGCGGTCTTCCGCCAGTTCCGTCACCAGCGCCAGCCGCGTCGGCTGATCGGCGCCGATCGTCGCCCGCTCGAGCACGTTGCCCAGGCCGACCTGCGAGGTCAAATCGCCTTCGCGATCCAGCGCGACGCGAAACTGTGAACCGATCAGGGCCCGGAGCGCCTGCCCCAGCGGCGTTGATGAGCGTCCGTAGTCATCACGGTCTGTGTCGTAGTCCAGCGGCGCGCGACCGGTGTCGTCGATCCGACCGAAACGCTGGAACGTCATCCGGACATCGGCCGAGCCGTCGTTGTTGACTTCCATGACTTCGCGCTGCATGCCGATCGTCTGCGTGACGGCCGAACGCGTGGCGTCATCACCGCGGATCAGTTCGCGCTCGATCGTCTGGCTGGTCTCGAAGTAATCGACGGCTCCCTTCTCATAACGCGGCAGCAGCGTGATCGCGTCGGTCGCGGCCGGCGGGTTGACCGCGGGCTTCGGCGCGGGCGGGGCAGGGGGCGGCGGCGTTGCCGGCGCGGGCGCGTCTTGCGGAGCGCTCGCCACGACCGGGGGGTCGACGGGTTTGGCCGGCGCCGGGGAAACCGCGCGCGTCGACGATCCGTCATTGGGCAGCAACCCCATTTCATCCATGCCGGATCGCGGCGCCGGCGCGACAGGCTTCGAAGCGCGCTGCTGCGGATGATTCTCCGCCTGCGCGGTCGCTTGCGGCTTCGCTTTCTGCTGCGCGCAGCCGACCAGTCCGATTCCGAATCCGAGTGCCAACAGCCAGTGTGCTCTCATTCGACGTCGCTCCAACCACCGCGCGGGACCGCCGCGCTCCGCCATAAAGGCCCAGAGTCTTGAGGGGGATATCATAAGCGGGAATCGAAAAGTTGAAACGCCGCGTCGTCGGGGAGGGCGCGGCCCGTGGGGTTTCGTGCGTTCGCCGCTGCCGTCTCGGCGGTGTTTCTGGATCGCCCGCGGGGGCGCCGCCTGGTCGGATTCGCCGCGTCCCTGGTCGCGTATCGAAAAAAAAATGATCCCCACCATCATGCGGTGAGGACCATCGTTGATTCCGCATTGTCGAAGGCGAATCGGCTAGCGCCGACGGATCAGTCCGCCCATCAAGCCAAGGCCGATCAGTATCAGAGAACTCGGCTCGGGAATGACCGAGCTGTCAACCTGCAGGTTGTACGTCCCGCCGGCGCGAGCGGCGTTACCCGAATGTGCGGCTTCGATGACAATGATGCCGTCGCCGGGGACAATTGTGGACGTGACTTCGAAATAGGGGTTTGGCCCCGTGGAGTTGTCGGAATCGACGTCGACAAGCAAGCCGCCGCCACTGTCAAACATCCGCAGCCGGCCATCGAAGAATCCATATGTCAATCCGTCCGACAGAAGCTCCGCCGTCAGCGTGCTACCCGGCAGCAGCCCGGTGAAGCTGAAGAAGTCGGTATTGCGTGTCGCGGAGGTGACGTCCAGCACATCGTAGCCGAAAACAAGATCAGCGTTGTCACCGAACTCGCCGAATTCCAGGTGAACCGTGCCATCGCCGTTGATTGCCGTGGCGTCGGTCAAGCGGAACTCCGGATAGAGTCCCGGGCCATCATCGTCGTCGAAAAACACTTCTGTCGTGAATGTGACATCCGAGTATTGTCGGGCCGTTCCGTCGCCGCCGAACTCTCCGTTGTTTGCGTGCGACGCCATCGTGTACTGCCCATTGGGTGTGCCGCCGGCGAGCGAAGTTCGAAAACGTCCCGCGGCGCCGTTAACGCCGGACGTGATCGTCGCGACGCCGGAGCCAATCAACGTGGCGTCGCCGCTGACACCACCGACAATCGTGTCGTTGCCGCTCGCGACAATCACTTGCGCCGATCCGATGCTGCCGCCACCGGCTTCAGGAATAAGGTCAGCGTTTGCGCCGGTCGCAAAACACGCTCCGCCCAGCACGAGCGCGCCCAAGCGACAACGGCTACTCAACTTACGAACCCCCATTTTGACCCCTTCACAAGAAAAGTTGGTTCAGACGCGCGCGTCTGAACGATTCAGAAACCCAGCGCCGCGGAACGGCCGACTCGTGCGCGCACCCGATTCGATCGGGTCCACGTGAGTCGCAGACTCCGCAGGCGGTCTCCAACCTAGCCCTGCGAGATTGGGTAAGCAACCTTATTCTCCGGAATGATCGGTCATGGGCGCCGCATCGCGCTCATGCGCATTAGTTATCGCTATCCAGGCGCGTCGCCGCCTGTCGCCCGTGGAGGTGTTGTGGCAAGAAAAAAAGAACGCGGCCCCTTTGGGGACCGCGTTCTCCGTGCCGCGTATCGGGGCGCCAGCTATTCTTTGTTGAAGTCCAGCATCAGCGCCGCGTTGTTCCCGTTGTTTTGGGCCGCGATGTCGATTTTGTAGCTGCCGACCGCGACTTCACCATCCGTGGTCTCGACCGCGTCGACGAAGATCTCCTTCGGCAACGTGAACATGAACTTGCCGGCCTCGCTCAGCGTCAGATCCGAAGCCGAGACTTCCACCCGGCGCATCTCCGCCGACCAGCCGCTGATCGCCGTCGGCCACGTTGCGCCGCCGTTGATCTCCTGCAACTGCGTGTTGTCGACCGCCGAGTAGAAGAACACCTCAAAGAAGTAGTTCAGATCGGTCAGCAGCGCGCCGGTTTCGTCGACCGGCGGCGCCCACTCCAGTGTCAGATCCGCTGCGCCGTCGAAGTCGATCGTCGCCGGTCCGAGAACCGCCTCCAGCGATCCACTGACGCCGACCTGCTCGAGCTTCGGGATGCTCTTGAATACGTAATTGATCATGCGCGAGTATGTCTTGGTGGCGCCGTCCGCCATCGTAATCTCGACATGGAATGTGTCGCCTGCGTTGACAAAGTCGTTCGGCACGACAAACGCCTGGAAGTGGTTGTCGCCATCCGGGTTCAGCTTGAAGCCCTCATCCGACCACAGCGTCGATGTGCCCAACAGCGTCGCCCCGGTCAGATACGTCGGCGCCGGCGCGCTCAGAATGCGTACCGATTCAATCGTGCCATCCAGCGCTTCCGTGCCGCGGACTTCGAACGTGATGACCGTGTCTTCCTTCAGCGACGTGTCAATGCCGTCCTTGTCGCCGTCGAAGAAGACTTCCGCCTGCTGGCCGTTCAGCTTCAGGTTCATGAAGAAGTTCAGCATGATGCCGTCCGCTTCAGCCGGGTTCAGCGTCGCGTCGCCGTCAAACTCGTCGACTGTGCCGTCGCCGTCGTCGTCGGCGTCAAACAGGTCAATCAGGCCATCGAGGTCAGAGTCGCACAACTGTCGCGGGTTGCTCGACGTGCTGCCGGCCGCGTCCGCGCCTTTGCCGATATTCGGCACACCGACCGGAACGCCATTGTCATCGAGGCGGGCCATCACGTCCTGTGCGACCTGCGAGTCGCCGATGTCGGCGTCAGCGCCCGGCTCGATCGGGCCGTCGCTCACATCCGTCGGCATGTCGATCTTTCCCAGCGAGGCCGAGCCCGCGAGTTCCAGACCGGTCATCCCCATGCCGTCTTTCTGCTCGAACACCACCGGCCCCGCGACCTGGCTGTTGGGAGACACAATCGAAATCAGGAACAGTTCGCCTTGCTCACTCTCCGGAATCTGCACCTGAAACGCGCCGATTCCGTCGGTCGTGTCGGTGTAGATCTTCATGCTGTCCGCCGACTGAGCGACGATCATGAACGAGCCGCCGCTCGACTGGGCGGCTGCGTCCGCGATGATGCCGGTAATCGCGCGCCCGCTGTTCGTGTCCGTGTTCGTCGGGTTGAGGGCCTCGCCGGGGAAACAGCCGGGCAGTGCCAGCGTGGCTGTCAGCCCCGCCAGCGCGATCAGATTCCGTTTCATCTTGGTGAACTCCATCCGTCGGTTGATGTGACTCGCCGGGCCTGGCGATCCGGCGCCACGGCCCTTCTTGAGTTATCGACGTGATCCGTCGGGCGCCTTGGATGCGCGGGCAGGAGCAGGGACTGCGCGTGGAAACGCGCGAATTTTGCGGGTTTCGGCAATGCGGCCCCCGCAAGGCCGAAATAGAATAGGAATCAAGTGAGCTTGACCGGTTCGGCGGGAGCGGGCGAATGGCACATCCGGGCGTACACCTTGATCTGGATTTTAGTGTGCGCTACCGATTCCGGTTTCGCGTGACCGAGCACGCGTTTGATGCGGCCAACGCGACCCTCGCGGAAGCGGTCCGCGCCAGCGCGGGCGCCACGCCGGCCCGGTGTGCGTTTTTTGTCGACGATGGCCTGTGTCGCGCGCAGCCGACCTTGTTGGCGCGGATTGGCGAGTATTGCGCCGCATTTGCCGGGATACTCGCGCCCACCGACGCGCCGGTGATCGTGGCCGGCGGTGAGAACGCCAAGAACGACGCTTCGCTGATCGATGCGCTGATGCGCGCGATGCACGCCGCGCGCTTGTGTCGCCAGTCTTACGTGATCGCCGTCGGTGGCGGCGCGATGCTGGATGTTGTCGGATTCTGCGCGGCGACGACGCACCGCGGCGTTCGACTGATCCGTCTGCCCAGCACGACACTGGCGCAGTGCGATTCCGGCGTCGCGGTCAAGAACGGCGTCAACGCCTTTGGCAAGAAGAACTTCACCGGCGTTTTCGCGCCGCCGGCCGCCGTGATCAATGATAACGCCCTGTTGACGAGTCTGTCGGTGGCTGATTGGCGCAGTGGGTTCTCGGAGATCGCCAAGATCGGTCTGATTCGTGACGCGGCGCTGTTTGACGCCCTGGAGCGCGATCTGGCGGGCATTCTCGCCCGTGATGTTCGCGTAGCGGCGCCGTTGATCACACGCTCGGCCGAAGCGCATCTGAGACACATCGCCGAAGGGGGCGATCCATTTGAGATGGGCGTCGGCCGGCCGTTGGACTTTGGTCACTGGGCGGCGCATCGGCTGGAATCGCTTTCGAACTACCGCCTGCGCCACGGCGAAGCGGTTGCGATCGGCATCGCGATTGACACGCTCTATTCGCGCGAGATCGGCGCCCTTTCGGCGCCGGACGCGGAGCGCGTGTTGAACCTGCTCGCCCGACTCGGCTTCGCGCCGTACGATCCCGCGATGGACGACATTGACGCGTTGCTGGCGGGACTCGACGAGTTTCGCGAACATCTCGGCGGGCCGCTGACCATCACGCTGTTGCGCGGCATCGGCGAGGGCTTTGACGCGCAGGACATTGATCGCCGGCGGATGCGGAGCGCGATTTCAGCGTTGCGATCGGAGCGCGGCGCCGGACGCCTTTGCGGGAGCAGGACATGAGCGCCATCGAGAAGCGTTCGGCGGACGCCGTCATCGAGGCCGATTTTCTCGCGCACCGCGCGAAACTGATCGATCTGGCCGCGTTTCTTGATCGCGTTGAGCGCGCCGCGCCCGGCGCGGTCGAGGACTTTCGCATGAGCGCTTTGCGCTCCGCGATTCGAATTCTCAGCGATGGCGAACCCGACCGGGCGCGGCGGACCCTCGAGGCCCTGAGCGATCCGACGACTGAGCCGGTCGCAGCCGCCGGAGAGAAAGGCGCGTGCGGCGCGTGGCCCGGACGGGATCGCGCGTGAAGTACATTGATCCACACATTCACATGGTCTCCCGCGTAACGGATGATTATGTCCGCATGGCGGACGCGGGCTGTGTCGCGATCACCGAGCCCGCGTTCTGGGCGGGTTTTGACCGCTCCGCGGAGGGCTTCAACGACTACTTTCGCCAGTTGACGGAAACCGAGCCGCGCCGGGCGGCGATGTTCGGCATCCAGCATCATTGCTGGCTGTGCATCAACGCCAAGGAGGCGGAGGATACCGGCCTGGCGCGCGAAGTGATCGGCATGATCCCGCGTTTTCTTGACCGCCAGAATGTGCTCGGGATTGGCGAAATCGGGCTGAACAAGAACAGCCGCAACGAACTGGCGATTTTCGAGGAGCAGCTTGACCTCGCGCTGCGCCATGACGCGCTCGTGTTGATTCATACGCCGCACCTGGAAGACAAGTTGAAGGGCACGCGCCTGATTGTGGACTCGTTGAAGAATTCCGGCATCGCGCCGGAGCGCGTCCTCATCGATCACGTCGAGGAGCACACGGTGCGCCTGCCGCTGGATGGCGGGTATTGGTGCGCCATGACGCTCTACCCGGACACCAAGTGCACGCCGCAACGCGCCGTGGACATCCTGGAAACGCACGGCGTGGAGCGCATCTGCCTGAATTCCGCGGGCGACTGGGGGCCGAGCGATCCGCTGTCGGCGCCGGCGGCGCGGCGCGAGATGCGTCGCCGCGGACATGTCGAGGCGTTGATTCAGCGCGTGATGTTCGAGAATCCCCGCGCCTTTTTGTCGCAATCTCCCAAGTTCCGCACCGAGCCGGCCGCGCGATGAGCGGCGCGGCTCCTCGGCGACAATTACACGGCGCGACGGCGGCTGACGATGCGCCGGCGATCGCCTACTGCGCCAATGTCGCGCCGGCGCCGACGCTGGCCGCCGCGCGGGTCGGCATCACGCGTGAACTCGCGCAGGCGCGGAGCGCTGCCGGTCTGGGGGTGATCGGCGTTGGTTTATGGCTGCCCGACAGCGTAGCGCGCGAACTCGCGCCAACTGTGGCGCTGACAGCCGCGGCGCGGGCCGAGATTCGCGCGTGGCGTGACGAACTCGGCGCCAGTGGCATTCGCGTCATCGGGTTCAATGGCTTTCCGTTTGGCGCATTTCACGTGGAAACGGTTCGGCACGACGTGTATCGACCGGACTGGACGACTGACGAGCGCGCCGCGTACACGCGCCGATTGGCGCTGATTCTGTGCGAATTGGCGCCCGCAGGCGGCGAGGCGCTGAGCGTGACGACGGTCCCGCTTGGCTGGGGCGCATGGTTGGATGACGCGGCGCTCGATACCTGTGCGCGTCGGCTGGCGGAAATGGCGACATGGCTGTCGCAACGCGAACAAGAAACCGGCCGACGCATGTGCGTGGATCTTGAGCCGGAACCCGGCTGCGCGCTGCAGCGGGCCGCGGATGTGGTCGCGTTCATGCGAGACAGGCTCATGCCCATCGGTCCCGCGCAGCTGATTCGCCGGCACATTCGCGTCTGTCACGATATCTGTCACGCCGCGGCGCTGTTCGAATCGCAAAGCGCGACACTGGCCGCCTATCGCGACGCGGGAATCGAGGTGGGACGCGTGCAGGTGTCAGCAATCCCGACGGCGACGTTCAGCGGCGAAGCGCTCGCGGACGCTGAAACGCGGCGGGCGTTGCAGGGGTTGGTGGAGCCGCGATATCTGCACCAGACAGCCATCCGGACCCCGGACGGCGACTCGCGATGGTATGAGGACCTGCCCGGCGCCCTACGCGACGCGCCGGCGGGCCCGAGCGAATGGCGCACGCATTTTCATGTGCCGATTCATCTGGCGGAAATCGGACCGCTGCGCACGACACGCGACGAGATCGGGGCATGCCTGGACGCCCTGCATGCGGACGATGCGCAACCGATCCTGGAGATCGAAACGTACGCCTGGCAGGTTGCCCCCGCAGCGGCGCGCGGCGGCTCACTGGCCGAAAGCATCGCTGCCGAGGTGACGTGGCTGCGGCGCGAGATCGAGCGGGTGTCGCGTTGAGCCTCGCGCGGCGCATCCGGACAATGCTGGCGCTCGGGCGCGTTTCGAATCTGCCGACATGCGTCAGCAATGTGCTTGTCGGCGTCGGTGTGGCCGCGACCGGACTCGAACAGGCGTGGTCGGCGCCCGTGCTGATCTGCCTGGCGTCCGTTGTGCTGCTCTATGTCGGCGGCATGGCGCTGAATGATGTCGTCGATGCCCCGCGCGACGCGGTGGAGCGCGCCAATCGACCGATCCCGCGCGGCGACATTTCGCGCGCCGCGGCGTTCGGCTTGGCCGGCGCGGCGCTGGCGGCTGGTTTTCTGCTCAGTTTTCGCCTGGGGCCGCCGGCCGTCGTGACGTGCGCCACGTTGTTGGCGACGATCGTCCTGTACGACCTGCTGCATAAGCCGTTTGTGTGGGCGGCGCCACTGATGGGGGCGTGCCGGGCGCTGGTTTACTTCTACGCGACCGTGACGCTCAATTGCGGGTTGGATTGGGAGCGGATGACGCCGGCGGCGCTGGCGGTGTTTGTGTATGTCACGCTCGTGACGCTCGCGGCGCGAAATGAGGCGCGCGTCGGCGCGCGCGGCCCGATTCTCGTCGCGATCCCGTTGATGCTGGTTTCGATTGCCCCGATGCTGTGGTTGCGGCCGAGCGCGTGGCGTTACGCGGCGATCGCAGGGGCCGTGATGGTGTGCTGGCAATGTTATCTGCTTTGGATCGCCCGATCCGCGCGCCGCGCACCGCACACCACAGATGGCGGCGCGCCAAAGGCCGCCCGCGTAATCGGCGGCTGGGTCGCGGGCATCGCGCTGCTTGACGCGTGGCTGCTGGCGCTGCTGGATCAGCCGCAACTGGCCGGCGTTGCGCTGCTTTGCTTTGCCGCTTGCATTCTGGCGCAGCAGCGGGTGGCGGGATCGTAGACAATGCGTTTGCCCGGGCGGAAGGCGGGTCAGTCAGGCAGCAGCCCGTCAAAGTCCGCCAGTGGGTCATGTTTCGAAGCCGGCTGCGGCGGGTTGCCCGGGCGCAGCGCCAATCGCGAGCGCAGGCCGGCGCTCGCGGCGGCGTCGAGTTCTTCCACGACATCGGAAATGAACAACACACGCGCGGGCGGTGTTTCCAGACGCTGCGCAATCGCGGCGTAACTCGCCGCGGCGCGTTTCGGGCCGATGGTTGTGTCGAAGTAGCCGCTGATATGCGGTGACAAATCGCCGTGGTCGGTGTGGCTGATGAACAGTCGCTGGGCCGCGACGCTGCCGCTGGAATAGATGCACACGCGGCGGCCGCTATCGGTCCACCGCCGTAATGCCGCCGGGACATCGGCGAACAGAGGCGCCCGCAATTCGCCGGAGCGAAACCCGCCCTCCCAGATCATTCCCTGCAACAGCTTCAGGCCGGTCGCCTTCGCGTCGGCGTCGATCAATGCCTCGAGATGTTCGACGAGGGGAGCCAGCGGCGCCTCGGCGACACCCGCGTCGATGGCGATCTGCCGCCGCGCGTCGCGCGCACCCGGTTCATCCCAGTTTTGCTGCAGGAAATCGCGGAGGCGCCGGCGCGCGAATGGGAACAGCACATCATGCACAAAGGCGATCGGCGCGATCGTGCCCTCGATGTCCAGCAGCACTACGCGCGGATCGTCTTTCATGATGTCGGGATCGTCGACTTGAAGCCCGGCGGCGGCGCGATGTCATTCGGGCCCCAGCACAGCGGCGCGAAGTCGACATGCGCGCCGTCGGCGACATACTCGGGGGTCCAGCCGCTGATGTCCTGAAACAACCGGATCGCGCGAATCCGCCGCTCGGCGCACAGGTCGAACCAGTGCCGCATGCCGCAGGGGACGGTGATCAGGTCGCCGGCCTGAACGGTAATCGAGAATACCGGCCCGTTATCCGGGTGAATGTGAAACAGGCCAGCGCCTTTCACGATGAAGCGCACTTCGTCTTCGCTGTGGCGATGTTCCTTGTTGAAGCGATTCAGCATCGCATCCAGGCCGGGCGTATCCGGCTTGACATCAATGACATCAGCCGTGACATAGCCGCCCGAACGCTTGAGCTCATCGATTTCCGGCGCGTACGCGGCGAGAATCTCGTCCGCCGACGCGTCCGGATCGACGCGATCCTCCAGCGGCCAGCGCTGATAGGTCATGCCGAAGGGGGCGATGAATGCCGAGATATCCTCGGCGTTGTCGATGGTGCGGCGTTGTTCCGGGATTCGAATGGTCGCCATCGCGGGTTCTCCTCAGCAGGGGGCGCTATGCAGAGACAAACGCCGCCCCTCGACCTCGAACAGAAACTCCAACACTTCAACATGCCGGCGGGCTTCGGTCAGGTCGCGACCCCAGGTGTACAACCCGTGAGACCGCATCAGGAAGCCGTAGCGCAGCCGCGCGTCGCCGACCGCGAAGCGCGACTTCAGCTCCGCCGCCAGCGCGGGAATGTCTTGCGTGTTCTCGAATACCGGGATCTCAACCGCGGCTTCGTGTGTGTCGGTTCCGGCCAGCCCCTTGAGCATTTCATAGCCCTGAATATAGACGCAGTCCGTGGCGATCCGCGACAGCAGCGTGTTCCAGACCGAGTGTGTGTGCAGCACGGCGCCGACGCCCGGCCGGGTCGCGATGACCGTGTGCAGCGCCGTTTCCGCCGATGGCTTCGGCTGGTGGCCGTCGATCGGCTGCCCGGTTTCGTCGACAATCACAAAGTCGTCGGGGCCGAGGGCGCGTTTGTCGCGTCCGCTGGCGGTGATCAACACGCGCAGCGGTTCTCGATCAAGCGCGACGCTGTAATTACCGCTCGTGCCGAAGGCCCAGCCGCGGTCATAGAACATCCGCGCTGTTTCGCGCAAGGCGAATTTCGCGTCGCTCGGAGCGATCGGCGTTTCACAGGCGAGTTCAGGCATGCGCCGGCGATCCTTTGAATGCGCGAATCCGCCTGGACGCGTCTTTCAACACTTCATCTTCCTTCGCGAAGCAGAATCGCAGCAATGTTTCGCCGGTCGCGCCCTGGTAGAAGGCCGTGCCCGGCACGCTCGCGACGCCCGTGGTTTCGAGCAGCGCCATCGCCGCTTGTTTGGCCTTCTTGAAGCCAAGATGCGCGATGTCCGCCAGCACGTAGTAGGCGCCCTGTGGCACGATCGGCTCCAGTCCGGCCGCGGCCAGACCCTCGCAGATGATGTCGCGCTTGCGCTGGTAATCCGCCTTCAGTTTGGCGAAGAACTCCGGGGGCGAATTGAACCCGGCGGCGACGCCGTGCTGCAGCGGTGTCGGGGAACAGACATAGAACAGATCGTTCGCGAGCGTGATCGCCCGTGACATCGCCTCCGGCGCGACGGCATAGCCGAGGCGCCAGCCGGTAATGCTGAACGTCTTGGACAGCCCCATCAGCGTGACGGTGCGATCGCGCAGCCCGGGCAGCGTCGCCGCCGAAACGTGCTTGCGGCCGTCATAGATGATGTACTCATAGATTTCGTCGGTGATGACCAGCAGATCGCGCTCGACAGCGATCTTCTCGATCACGCGCATCTCGTCGGCGCTGTACATCCGCCCGCTCGGGTTGGAGGGCGAGCACAGCACGATCGCCCGCGTGTTCGGCTGCAGGGCCGCGCGAATCACGGCCTCGTCCAGGTCGAACTTCGGTGGCGCCAGCGTCGCGAACTGGGGCTGCAACCCGGCCAGAATCGCGGCGTTCAGGTGATAGCCGTAGTACGGCTCCAGCATCAGGATCCCGTCGCCGGGATTCAACAGCGCCATGATCGCGCAGGCGTATCCGCCGGACGAGCCGATCGTGACGGTGATTTCGGATTTCGGATCGGCGGTGATGCCGTTGTCGCGTTTCAGTTTGGCGGCGATCAGTTGTCGCAGATCGGCCGTGCCCTCGGGGAACGAGTAGGTGCTCTTGCGGTCGCGAATCGCCTGAATCGCGGCTTCGCTCACCAGCGGCGGCGTGGGCAGATCGCCAAGACCCTGGCCCAGATTAATGCCGCCGACACGTTCGCATTCGCGCGTCATGTTGCGGATTTCGGACTGCGTGATGTTGGCGATCCGCGCGGACAGGAATTGCTTCACAGACAAGCCTCCGGGTTTGGGCAATGCGGAATCGCGGCGGCGTGACAGCGCCGACGCGGGCGGGTTATCGACAGCAACAGCGGGTCAACGCCATAACACTGATCAGCGTAATCCGCGGCCCCGGCGGTCGCAAGGCGAGGCCTCAGGAGGCTTCGGGAGAGGCGGAGGCGATGAGGCCGAGATCCGGCTGGCGGCGGCGATGGGGGACGAACAGCGCCAGACAGACGCCGACCAGCACCAGCGCGCCGCAGATCAGCGTGAGCATGTCTGATGGCCCATTCTCAGTGTACTTGAGGCCGCCCAGAAAATCGTCGAGTCGCCCGAGACGGGGGAAAGCCCTGCTGAGAGCCCTGCTGAGACTCCTCAAGCCGTCAGCGAAGCGGCTCAAGAAATCGATGAACGGGACCGCGCCCGGATGTTGGACTGCGAGCGAGATGCCGTTGTGCATCATGTGGACGATCATCGGCGGCCAGATCGAGCGGAACTGCACCGCGAGCAGGCCGAGCAGCAGGCCGAGCGTGATGGTGCCGGCCATCTTGTGCAGCGTGTAATGAAACAGTCCGAACGCGAAGGCGGAGACGACGATGGCGCCGGCGCGGCGCAGCGGGCGCTCCAGGCCGGAGAGCAGATAGCCGCGGAAGAACAGTTCCTCACAAAATGCGGGGATGATCGCCATGAAGGCGATGACGACAAAGATGTTGACATCATCGATCCAGGCGAAGTGCGCCGCGATCTGCTTGAGCGCCTGCGGATCGAACGGGAGCAGCTTCTGTTGGATCTGACCCCAGCGGGCCGTCAGGGCCCACGTGCCCAGCCCGATGAGCAGCGCGGAAACAACGCCGACAAAACCCGGCGCGCGCAGGCGGAACGTGGTGATCGGATTGGTGCGCGTATAGCGGGCCGCGCACCAGGGGCCGATGACGAGAACGACGAACAGGGTTGTGCCCAGCGCGTACAGGAAGCTGACGCCGGAGCTGAGGGTCGGCGATTGCGCGAAGCTCTGCTGCATGTAGTAGTTCAGCGTGTAGGCCAGGGTCGTGATGAGCAGCGCCTGCGCCACGCTCGGGACCGCCTGCGCCTTGAAGAAGCGGCGCTGGAACAGCGTCTTGACCGAGCCGGAATCGGCGAACAACACGGCTTCCTGTCCGAACAACCGGGCCGCGATCGCGACCGCCGCCCCGGCGTAAAGCGATGTGGACAGCGCCACGAGGAAGATCGCGCTGTAGTCAAAGCGGCTGAGGAACAGCTCGCGCGTCAGCACGACGATGTTGGCCACCGGCATGACGACGATCGGCCCTTCCAGGCGCGTGCCCGGCAGAATACCGACGACGGCCGGGATCATGGCGGCGATCATCACCGGCACGATGTAGTTCTGCGCTTCCTTGAAGCTGCGGGCGAAGCTGCATACCGCCAGCAGCATGGCGCTGAACATCACGGCCAACGGCAGCAGCAGCAGGAAGATCCACGGCAAGGCCGACAGCGGCAGCACAAATCCCATGCCCTGCGCGAACAGATCGCCGATACCGCCGAAGTAGACGCTCAGGCCGATCGAAAGCAGATTCAACACCGCGCTGAGGATTCCAATCAGCGTGACGACGATGAACTTGCCCGCGATCAGGTCCATGGTCGGCGTCGGCGCGACCATCAGCGTTTCCAGCGTGCCGCGCTCGCGCTCGCCGGCCGTCAGGTCGATCGCCGGGTAGATCGCGCCGGTAATCGTCATGATGATCAGGATCAGCGGGATGATTTGTCCCAAGGCCGAGCTCGCCATCTTCTGCGGCGTGGCGATGTTGTCGGTGGCGACGGCGATCGGGCGAATGAAGCTGAGGTCAAGCCCGCGGGCGCCGAGACGCTCCTCGACGCGCCAGGCATTGACGCGTTCAAGAATGCCGGCCACGCCTTTGGCGGCGATGTCGCTGCGAATATCGCTTTCGTCGTAGTAGATCGCGACGCGGGTGGAGCCGGTGGATTCCGGGCCGGGCGACGGGTTCGACATCGCGACCGCGACTTCGGCGTGACCGGTGTCGACAATCGCGCGCATCCGCGTGATCGTCGCCTGCCCCTCATTGCGCGGACTGTCGGCGCCTTCCGCTTCGCCTTCGGTCTCGCTTTCAGCGACAACGCCGGTCGTGGCGTCCAGTTCGGCCAGGGTCATGATCTGATACGCCGGCGGTTCGTCGCGGGCGGGCTCCGTCCCGCGCTGGCCGAAGCCGCGCGCTGAGGGGCGCTCGGCGACCTCTTCGACGATCTGCTCGGCGGTTTTGCCGGTCGGGTCGGTGCGGCGGGCGGGGTCGCTGTCGATCTGCTGCAGCAACCATTGCGCGGTAACGGTGTCCGGCACGACAATCCGGTATTGGGCGGCGTGCAACGAAGCCATCTGGGCTTCGACCGCCTGCATCGAGCCGAGCAGCAGCGCCGGGTAAAGCACCATCGGCACGACGACCATGGCGATCAGCGTGCGCCGATCGCGCAGCGTGTCGACCAGCTCCTTGCGCCAGATTGTGTTAATCCGCGAAAAGCGGTTCATCAGCGTGCACCAGTGTCAGGAATATTTCGCTCAGTCGTTGGCGGTCCGCGGTCACACGCAATTCATCCAGCGTGCCTTCGGCGATCAGCTTGCCGCGATGGATCAGTCCGATCCGGTCGCACATCACCTCGATCTCATCCAGCGCGTGCGTGCTCAGCAGAATCGCCTTGCCGGCCTTCTTTTGGGTCTCGATCAGTCCGAGAATCACGCGATTGCTCATGACATCCAGACCGAGCGTCGGCTCATCCATGATCAGGATCGGCGGGTCGGCGATCATCGCCCGCGCAATATTCGCCCGTTGTCGCTGCCCGGTCGACAGCGCGCCGCAGCGCAGATTCAGGAACTCGCCCATGCCCAGCCACTCCGTCAGTTCCGCAATGCGGTCGCGGACGCGATCGGCCGGCAGGTTATAGAGCACGCCGAAGTAGCGCAGCATTTCGCGCGTCGACAAACGGGCGTACAGGCCGGTGTTGGCCGTGAGATAACCGATGCGGCTCTTGGCGGCCTCCGGGCGATTCGTGACGTTCTGGCCGTCCATGATCACGTTGCCGGCGGTAGCGCTCAGCAGGCCGCTGATCATCCGCAGGGCGGTGGTCTTGCCGGCGCCGTTCGGGCCGAGCAGGCCGTAGATTCGCCCGGCGTCGACCTCGAAACTGACATGATCGACGGCGGTTTTCTCGGACCCATCCGGGTTCGGAAACACCTTCGTCAGGCCATGCGCTTCGATCATCGCCATTGTGATCGCATCCCCCCGGGCGCCCCTTGGGCGCAATCGCCGCTCGTTCGATCCGTCGAACCGTTGTCGGCGTATTGCGCATCGGGCAGCGGGGCCCCCGGCTGTAGCGGATTCTACAGGGGGATTGGGATTCGGGCTGAGGTGGGCGATGGGGGGGGCGTGTCCCTGCGGCCACGCGGCTTATTGTTGGCGCCCTAGTGCCGTTTCCAGCAAGGTGACATAACTTTCTTTCTCGACAGGGCTTGC
>CAZGTH010000025.1:0-46666 GCA_964528455.1 uncultured Planctomycetales bacterium
GGTACGCGAGCTGGGTTCAGACCGGCGTGAGCCAGGTCGGTCCCTATCTGCTGTGGGCGTATGAGTCTTGAGGGGCCGTCTCCCTAGTACGAAAGGATTGGGCGGCACGGACCTCTGGTGTGCCTGTTGTCGTGCTAACGGCAGCGCAGGGTAGCTAAGTCCGGACTGGATAACCGCTGAAAGCATCTAAGCGGGAAGCCGTCCCCAAGATCAGGACTCGGTGCCTCCTTCGGGAGAGCTGAAGACCCCTGGTAGACCACCAGGTTGATAGGCTGGGTGTGTAAGGGCAGAGATGTCCTCAGCTAACCAGTACTAACGGTCGACGGCTTGACCACATTTATGATCTGTTGTGAATCAGATTCACGCAGCGTCCACGGTTTACGAACTTGTTGTTACGAGTGCAACCCTCGGCTTCGGCCGAGGCACATGAGCTGCTGGTGACGATACGCGCGGGGAAACACCTGATCCCATTCCGAACTCAGTAGTAAAGTCCGCGCGGCCGATGGTAGTCCTGATCGGGCAAGAGTAGGTGATCGCCAGCTTTTGAGGCCTCTCACTGGGAAACCAGTGAGGGGCCTTCTTTTTTTAGGCAACGCCGAGCGGGCGACTTGCGTGGGCGTTCAAAAAGGAAAACACCGAGGTCGCGCGGAAGACGCGCGGCTCGATGTTGCAGTTAGTCGGTTTTGCAGACGACCGGCGGCTAACCCAAGTCTTCGATGCGCAGCGGACCGCGCAGCCTGACCCCGAGCTCGATCCAGTCGCCGCCGCCGCCGAACTGAAAGTCGGTGCGCAATACTTCCGCCGCGCGGCGCGTGACGCCGTGCGCGGTCGGCGTCGGGGCGCTCGAGCTGAGCTCCACAATCTGCCCCGGCCGAAGCCCGAAGCCGATCGGCGCCCGCAGGCGCAGCCCGTCCGTGGAAGCGTCCAGGCAGCGGCAGCGGACCGCCGCGCCGCCGCGGTCCAGTAACCATACATCGGCGTCGATCGGTTGCCGGGCCTGATGGCGTCGCTCGGCGTCCGCCGCATTGCTATTCTTCGGGCTCGTCGAAATCATCGGATCGCCCTCTCTGCGAATCTTCATCGGAGGCTTCGTCATCGCCGGATGGAACGAAGCCGAATTCCCGCAACCACTCCGCCGTACTATCGCCGGCCAGACCGCCGCGCTTTTCGGGCGGCTCAATCGGCGGTCCGGGTGGCGGCCGTTCCAGGCGGCGCCGCAGCGCCTGCCAGAACTCCGCGCACCCCACCGCCGTCGCCCGCCGTCGCCGGGCGGCGCCCATCACTTCCCGATCGGACGATACAACCGTCAGCAGCCGGGCCGCCGAGTCGCGTTGCAGCAGGTCATCTATGACATCATCGGCCGATCGAAGGCCGCTGAAAGTGAGTTCGACGCGTTCGGCGGTGATCTGCGCGACGCGGCTTGCCGTCGGCGTGGGGCCGTCGAACACGACATGCACGTCCGCCCGCGTCAGGATCGCCCATTGGCTGAGCGTCGCGCAGAGCAGGGTGCGCCCCGGCGGATGGTCGGGCTCCTGCTGACCGACGATGTGCAGCAGGTTATTTCCGTCCACCAGTACGCGCATTACACGCGGAATAGCGTACCGGATCGGGGAGGCGCGGGTCAATTCCGGGCCGTTTTTCGAGCCCGCGAGCGGCGTCCGGCGGACGTTCGGAATCCGCGTTTTTTGGCGCCGGAATCGTGCCCCGGGGCGTTGGGCCGGCCGCTATCATGGGTGGGCAGCTTCACTCAAGATCGAATTCTGGAGCAATGATGCCCATTTCGCGCGCCGCCGCCCTTGTCGCCAGCCTCGCCGGTTCTCTGTTCGTCGCGGCGGCGGAGCCGGACGGGCGGATCGAATGGCGGGGCGTTTCGCACATCGGCCCGCATGATCGGTCGCCGACCGTGCCGCTGCGGAACGAGCCGTTTCGCGTGCGGTTCCAGGCGCTGGACGGCGACCTTACCGCGGCGCGCGTCCGCCAGTTCGTGGCCGGCGTTCCGACGCGGGTTTTCCCGGCGGAGACGCTTTATGCGCGTGGTCCGTACGCGGTGTGGGAGGCGGCGCTCGACGGTCGGGATGTCGATGCGCTTTCGTACGATTTCGAACTGATCGACGGAAACGACGTCGACTACCTCGGGCCGGACGGTCTGACGGACGAACCGGACGTCAACAACCGATTTGCGCTCGACTTCATGTCCCTCAGCCATGCCCCGTTGGGGGCGACCGTGACATCGGCGGGTGTCGCGTTCCGGGTGTGGGCGCCGAACGCGCCGACGGCGCATGTGCGGGGGGCGTTCAACAACTGGTCGCTCGGCAATCCGATGACGCGCGTCGGGGACGATTTCATCGCGCTGGTTCCGCAGGCCGCCGCGGGCGCCGCGTATAAGTACTATTTCGGCGCCACATCGACCTGGAAGTCGGACCCGGTCGCGCGACAGCTGATTCCGGCGAGTTCGAACAATAGTGTCGTCGTGGACCCGACCGCGTTCTCATGGCAGACCGGGCCATTCACGCCGCCCGCGAAAAAGCAGATGGTGTGTTACGAGCTGCATATCGGCACATTCGCTGGGCGCAACGATCCGCTGGGCGGGGCGCCGACGCCTTCGCGATTTGTCGATGTGGCGGCCCGCGCCGATCACCTGGCCGAGCTCGGCGTGAATGTCGCGTATCTCAATCCCGTGATTGAATGGCCGGGGGCGAACTCCGGCGGATACAACCCGCTGGCCATCGCGGCGATCGAGTCCGCCATGGGCACGCCCGACGAGTTTCGCGCGATGGTCGACGCGCTGCACGCGCGCGGCATCGCGGTGGTGCTCGATGTCGTCTACAACCACTTCGACAGCGGCGGGCATGACCTCGGCAATTTCACCGGACCCACCGCCGCCGACAACATCTTCTTCGATTCGCCGCCGGCGTCGACGCCGTGGGGGCCGCAACTTGATCTCGATGCGCCGCGCGTGCGCCAGATCGTGCTGGAAGCTGCGATTCAATTGTTCGAGGAATACCGGATTGACGGCCTGCGGGTTGACGCGATCTCGGCGTTTACCTGGGGGCCGCAGCCGGATGCAAGCAACGCGCTATTGCGCGATCTGAACGACCTGGTGAAACGCCGCTATACCGACAAACTGATTATCGCCGAGGTCATTGGCGACGATCCGTGGTTCACACGCTCGACCAGCGACGGCGGACTGGGGTTTCACACGCAGTATCACACGGCGTTCAAGGACGCGGTGCGCAACGCGGCGCTGTTCAATCAGGCGATCGGGCCGGTTGCGCAGGCCGCGACGCGGATGACCGGTGAACTGCAGGGCTTGCGCGTATTCAATTACTTCGAGCTGCATGATGACGCCTGGCCGTTGAACGGGAATCAGCGAGCCGTGCAGGCGCTCGACCCGAGCGCGCCGCATGACGACGCGGTCGCCATCGGACGCAGCAAGCTGGCGCATGGCGTCACGCTGCTGGCCCGCGGCGTGCCGGCGATTCTGCACGGCACGGAATGGTTGGAGGACAGCGGCTGGCAGTATTCGAAGATCGACTGGAGCCATAAGGACACGTATCGCGGCGTGTTTGATTTCTATCGCGACCTGATTCGTCTGCGCACGACGCGGCCGGCGCTGTTCACGACCGCCGGCGCGGCGGCGTTTCATGTGCACGAGACGCCGCGCGTGTTCGCGTTTGAGCGCTGGGAGGATGGCGGCGAGTCGTTCGTGGTCGTCGCGAACTTCGATGATGACGCGGCGCTGGGGGCAAACGCGCGGCGCATCGGCCTGCCGCGCGACGGGCGTTGGCGGGTGGCGCTCAACAGTGACGACGCGCGGTATGACGGCGCGGGCGTCGGGTCGAGCGGGGTCATCGCGGCCGAGTCCATCCCGCGTGACGGGCAGGCGTTTTCCGCCTTGTTCGACCTGCCGGCGCACAACTTTCTACTGTTGTGGCATGAGCCCGGTCGTTGCCCCGGCGACCTCAATGGCGACGATGTCGTCGATCTGGGCGACCTGGCGTTGGCCCTCAGCCAGTTCGGTGAAGCGGGGCCGGCGATCGCGGCGGACATGGACGCGGATCAGGATGTCGATCTGGGCGATCTCGGCGCGTTTCTGGGGCTATTCGGCGCGATCTGCGACGATTAGCCGCTGGCTGAGCCGTCAAAAGCGGGAAATGGAGACGATGGGATTCGAACCCACGACCTTCGCATTGCGAACGCGACGCTCTCCCAGCTGAGCTACGTCCCCGACAGCCCCGTATTGTATTCCGCTCCGCGGTTCCCGCAAGCTGCCGGCCTCGTGGCTTGACGCCCCGGCCGGGTCCGGGAAGATGGGGTCGCGTCCCTGGGGGCGGGGGCAGACATCGATCCGGAGACGGGAAAATGACCACACGAACAACCCTCGCGGCGATGATCGCGGCCGCCGCGACACTGATCGGTTGTGGTGAGAAGCGTTCGACGACGATTATCGTTCGGGATGGCGACCGTGGCCATGTCTGCACGGTGGACTGCCACCATCACTACTACGACGGTCGTAAGCTCGTCGTCATCAAGAGTCACCGGCACGGCCCGGGTTGCGGGCACTCCTGGGACGGGCGGCGCTACGTCGCTTCGAAGCGCGTGGTCGTGCGGCGCGGCCGGGGACCTGAGCATGTGTGCACGCCGGATTGCTCCCACTACTATCGCGGCGGGGTCGTCGTCGAGAGCCGCGGACATCGGCACGGGCGCGGCTGCGGCCACGTGTTCGACGGTCGTCGCTGGGTGGCGCGCATCGAGAAACGATAGCGGCCGATCCGCGAATCATCGACGCCCGTGGGTTTCGCCGGTGCGCGCGTTCGGGTTCGCTAGCCTTGCTTGAGCCGCTCGACCAGCGCGCGTTTCAGAATCTTGCCGGTCGGGCCGCGCGGCAGTTCTTCAATCACGAACGCTTCGCGCGGCACTTTGTAGCCCGCTAGCTTGTCTCGGCAAAACTCGCGCAATTCGATCGGATCCACGGCGGGCGCGCCCTCGCGCAGCGTGACGAACGCGACCGGGACCTCCCCGCGCGATTCGTCCGGCGCGCCGATCACCGCCGCCTCCGCCACCGCCGGATGCTGCTCGACCACGGCTTCGATCTCGCGCGGGAACACATTCTCCCCACCGACGATCAGCATGTCCTTGACGCGCCCGGTGATGTAGATGAATCCGTCCGGGTCGACACGGCCGGCGTCGCCGGTATACAGCACGCCGTCGCGCAGGATCTCGCTGGTCGCGTCGGGCTTGTTCAGGTAACCGCGCATCACGCCGGCGCCGCTGACGGCGAGTTCGCCTTCCACCCCGGCGGCGACAGGTTTCCGATCTTCGTTGACGGCGAACACTTCCACACCCGGCAGCGCGCGGCCGACCGAGCCGGGCCGGTTCTCGCCGGGGAGTTGGATCGAAACGACGGGTGACGTTTCGGTGAGCCCGTACCCCTCGGAAATCTCCACGCCGAATCGCTGCTGGAACGCGGCCGCGACTTTTGCCGACAGCGGTTCACCGCCGCTGACCGCGAGCTTGAGGCTTTTGAGCGCGTCTTCCGGCGTGCTCTTGAGCTTCAACAGCGCGGCGTAGAGGCTCGCGGTCGCCACGAAGATCGTGACGCCGCGCTCATGAATCGTGTTGACGACGGCGCTCGGGCTGAATCGCGGCAGGTACCAGACCGTCGCGCCGCAGGACAGCGGCGTCACCGTGAGTGTCGTAAAGCCGAAGCTGTGAAATTGCGGCAGAACGCTCAGCAGGGATTCTTCCGGCGTGATGCCGACATGCTCGATTGCGCCGCGCGCGTTTGCGACCAGATTGCTGAACGTGAGTTCGACGCCTTTCAGGCCACCCGTGGTGCCGGACGTGTAGATCACGGCTCCGGTGTCTTCCGGTTTCGCCGCCGGCGCCGGGGTGGCGCCCGGCACGAGCGTCTGGGCGTTGAGTTCGATCGTCTTGAGTCCGAACGCGGCGAATGGCGCGACAAGCTGCTGAATGCCGATGATCGTGTTGAGGCCCGCGTCGCGCACGATTTCGGCGATTGACGCGCGTTCGAGCAGGAAGTTCAGCGGGACGGGCGTTTTCCCGGCGTACCAGGTGGCATAGATCGCGGCGGCGCCGGCGGCGGACGCGGGCGCCGCGATCCCGACGCGCGGGGCCTGGGTCGTCTCGGCAATGCGCTGCGCCAGGCCGCGCGCTACGGCGTTCATCGCGCCGTAGGGCAGTTGCAGGCTCTGATCCGCCGCCGCGAGCTTATCGCTGTGCTTCGCGGCCGCTTGCTCAAACAGATCGAGGACGGGATGCATCGCTATTCCTCTTCAAACATCGCGGCGACAAAAGTGTCCGGATCAAACTTCGCGATATCGTCGTAGCCTTCGCCAAGTCCGACGAACTTCACGGGAATATCGAGTTCATCGCGAATGCTCACAACCGCGCCGCCGCGCGCGGAGCCGTCGAGTTTCGCCAGAAACACGCCGGTGACCGGCACGCACTGCGCGAACATTCGCGCCTGGTTGACGGCGTTCTGGCCGATTGTCGCGTCCAGCACCAGCATTGTCTCGTGCGGAGCGTCCGGAATTTTGCGGGTAATGACGCGTTTGATCTTGTCCAGCTCTTTCATCAGATGATCCTGCGTGTGCAGGCGGCCGGCGGTGTCGATCAGAATTACGTCCACGCCGCGGGCGACGCCGGCCTCGCAGGCGTCAAACGCGACGGCGCTCGGGTCGCTGCCGTGCTGGTGCTTGACGATCTCGACGCCGCACCGCTGGGCCCAGATCGTGAGTTGTTCGATGGCGGCGGCCCGAAAGGTGTCGCAGGCGCCGAGCAGCACTTTCTTGCCGTCATTCGTGAGTTTCTGCGCGAGTTTGGCGACGCTGGTGGTTTTTCCGGAGCCGTTGATGCCGACGACAAGAATCACGGTCGGCCCGGATGGCGCCCAGTTGATTTCGCGGTCGCCGCCGGCCCACATCTCGGCCACGCGTTTCTTCAGGAGCGGCAGGATCTCCTGCGCTTCGCGGATCTCGCCGGCTTTCCACGCCTTGCGGACCTCGTCCTGCAACATGTAGACGCGCTTCGGCCCCATGTCGCCGGCGAGCATGGTGTCGGCGAGTTCCTCCAACAACTCTTCGTCGATCTTGCGCCCGAAGGCCAGCACGCGGCGCATGCCGGCGACAAGTTTGTCGCGTGTCTTGCTGAGACCGCGCTTGAATACGTCAAACAGCCCCATCCCGTCCCTCTTGCTGCGCCCGCTTGTCTTCCAGCATCTTGCGGGCGGAATCCAACAGTCCGTTTACAAACGCGGCCGAGCGCGTGTCGCTGAAGCGTTTCGCAAGCTCGACGGCTTCGTCAATCGCGACCGGCCAGGGCACATCGTCGTTGTCGCGAATCTCCCACAATGCCAGGCGCAGGATATTGCGATCGACCAGCGTCATGCGCGCGACCGACCATTGCCCCGAGACTTTCGCGAGTTGCTCATCCAGACCCTTGCGTGCCGCCCAAGTCTCGTTCGCCAGCATCTGGGCGTATCGCACGACATCTTCGTCGACGGGCGCCGGCAACTCGATGTCAGTCCACGTCTGCTCATCGCGCAGGAACGACGACAACTCCGCGCGGAACTTGTCGCCGATGCCCTCGTAGGCGCAGAGCGCCTGCAGCGCGAGCATTCGCGCCGGTCGGCGGATGCGGGCGACGACGCTCGTGGATTGGGGCTTACCGGCCATCGCTCGCCAACTGGCGCAGCAGGTTGGCCATCTCGATTGCGGCTTCGGCGGCCTCGGCGCCTTTGTTGCCGTGTTTCCCACCGGCGCGTTCCATCGCCTGTTCCATCGAATCGCAGGTCAGCACCCCGAAACCGACAGGCACGCCGATGCGCAGCATCGCCTCCATCGCGCCGCGGGCGGCTTCGCCGGCGACGAACTCGAAGTGGGGCGTTTCGCCGCGGATGACGCAGCCGATGGCGACAATCGCGTCAAAACGTCCGCTCTTTGCGAGGTGAGAGACCGCCAGCGGGAGTTCGAAGGCGCCCGGGGCCCACGCGGTCGTGAGCCGGGCGTCGGCCCCGTCATGCCGGGCAAAGGCCTGTTTGGCGCCGTCCACGAGGCGTTTGACGATTATCTCATTGAACCGGCTGGCGACAATGGCCAGGCGGATCCATGAGGCGTCGAGTTTTCGGGGGATCTCCACCATATGCGGCAGAGCTTAGTCAGGGGGGATGTCGGCGGCAAACGGGAGCGGTTCAGCCTGGAAGGCCACCGCCAAGGCTGATTGGCGTATCAGATCAACACAACGCGAGGTACGTCGCCGCGAAGTACACGGCGAGCCGCATGCGGAGGGGTGTCCAGAGCATAAAGACCATGCTTCGCCTCCTTGGGGCGGAGCGGCTGTCCATCGCGGGTCGGGAAGTCGTTTTCCCGGCTCACTCACGTTACGCAGGCGCGGCGGTCAAAATCAATCCCGATTCGGGCAGTCGGGGCCGCCTTCGCCCGGGACCGTTTTTTTTCGGAACCGCGTGATCACAAAGACGCCGCGCGAGGCGAAGGCCCCGCGCGGCGGAGCTTAAGCCGGACTGAAATCGCCAGGGGGTCGGCCGCCACGAAAATCCCGCCAGTCTGTTGCGGTCGATCCGGGAGCAAACAAAAAAGGCCCGCGCCGAGGACAGCCCCCGGCGCGGGCGATTGAATGTTCGGATCGCGCCTTGAAACGACTGGCGCTTTAGTTGGTGTTGGGCACCTGCACGGCGACGATCTGCACGCGGCGATTCTGCGCCTTGTCACCCTTGCCGCTGTTGCCGGCCTTGGGATTGTGTTCGCCCTGGCCGGCGGCGACCACGCGCTGCGGATCGAGGCCGAGGTCCAGCAACTCGCGCGTGACGGCGGCGGAGCGCTGCAGGCTCAGTTCCAGATTGTCTTTCCAACCCGACTTCTTGATCGGATCGCTGTCGGTGTGGCCGACGACCCAGATCTGACGGTTCGGGAAGCTCGAGCGAATCTGGCCGGCAACCTGACGCAGTTTGTCCTTGCCGCTGCTCTTGAGCGTGGCCTTGCCGGAATCAAACAGAATCGTGTCGCCGATGTCGGTCCACGCGATGCCGGGTGAACTGGATGAGCCTTCCCAATCCGTCGGCAGGTTCGACTGCCGGCTGGCCGGGTTCTGGGTCATCGAAAGCTGGGCCGCGGACAAGCGCGACTGCAAGTCCATCGCGTTGCGGCGGGCGGCGTCGAGGTCCTGATTCGCCTGGACGAGCTGCGAATTGGCGCGCTCGACATTATCGTTCGCGATGATCAGTTCCTGCTCGAGCTGGTCGCGCTCGATTTGCAGCGAGTTGACGCGCTCCTGCAACGCGGTGATCTGCTCACCCCGTCCATCCTGACAGCCCGTGATTGTGGTCAACGCGATCAGTCCGACCAGCCCAGTCGCAATCCAGCGCGGCGTTCTCATCTCAAACTCCTACGATAATTGGCGCGAATCCAAAAAAATGATACCCGGAGGACCGGGAGGCCCCCAGTGGCGCGCGGTCCACCCTGACCAGCCACCGCCGCGCGAATCATAGATTGCGCCGCGTTTGGCCGCAAGCGTTTTCGAGCGTCGTCGCGACTTCCACGGGGCGGGAAGTTGACGGGACTCGTCCGGCTGGGCTAGCCTGCGCGGTGGATTCGCGGGAATCGGGGGTTCCTTCCCGGGCGCGTTGGCGCGTCCCGGCTCAGGATAAACCCCGCTCCGCCGACTGGAACGCCGCCCATGCGAAAATGCGTCCTTTTATTCGCTTTGTTCGCGTCTCCCGCTTTCGCGCAGGACTATGTCTCCGCCGAGGCGCTGCGCGAAATCGGCCTGACGCGCTTCTGGCAGATTCAATTGCCGCTGGGCCCCGATCAGCGGATCGTCGACGCCTACCTCGTCGATGATCAGATCTACCTGATGACGCAGGATTCCTACGCGTTCGCCGTCCATGCCCCGACCGGCGCCATCCGCTGGCTGCGCCCGATCGTCGGCGGCAACTATCGCGTGCCGGCCCCCTGCCATGTGGAGGGGCGAACGGTCTTCGCGACGCCCCCCAAGGTGATCATTTTCGACAAGGTCAGCGGCGATCCGGTGCAGGAATTCGCCCTGCGCTTCCCGGCGGGCGCCGGCCCGGTGACGGATGGCGCCCGATTTTTCATCGGGGGGCTGGACGGGCGTTACTACGCGTTCCCGTTCGGTCGCGATTTTGCGATCTGGAAGGTCCTGACGCAGGGACGGATTGTGTCGCGGCCGGTGGTCTTTGGCGAACATTTATTCGTGGGCAGCACCGATGGCCGCGTGCTGGCGTGCCGCTCGGTCGACAAAGGTCGCCACTGGATCCGATCAACCAGTGGTCCGATTGTTGGCAATCTGGAGGCGAACGAGCGCGGCGTGTATGTCCCGAGCCAGGACCAGTCGCTGTACCTGATGGGCCTCGATACCGGGACGCCGCGTTGGCGCGTGCGCCTCGGCGGCAAGCTGAACGAGGGTCCGGTGGTCACGCCGGATGTGGTGTTTCAGTTCGTGACCGAAGACGGCCTTGTCGCGATCGAGGCGGATCCGCTGAAACGTGGCGAGCGCGTGCGGTGGAAGCTTCCGGACACGCGTAAGGCCTTGAGCCTTCATGAAGGCATGGTGTGGACATTGACGCGTGACGGTCGATTGCAGGCCGTGAACGTGGAGGACGGCGTCGCGCATGGCGGGGCCGCGGTCAACGGGCTGACCCTCCCGATGCCGTCGCCCAACAATGCGACGGTCTTCCTCGCGTCGGCGGATGGCCGCGTGTTCTGTGCGCGGCCGGTCGGCGTGGATCCGCTTCAGGCCGAGCAGGTGCGCCTCGCGCTGCTGGGCGACCCCGAAGCCGAAGCGACGGACGAAAACGAAGAGCCGGTCGTGGTGATCGAAGAGCCGACGACCGTAACAGTTCCGCCGGGACCCGCGCTGGGCGGGAAGTCGAAGATCAGCAAGTCGTACGGTCGCGATGATTAGCGCCGCCGACCGACCGGGGGAGTGACTGGACCCGCATGCGTTCGATTCGCCGCGCGCTGATCAGTGTTTTCGATAAGGCCGGCGTCGTCGAATTCGCCCGTGAGCTGCATAGCGGCTTTGGAATCGAACTGCTTTCTACCGGCGGCACGGCGCGTTTACTCACCGACGCCGGCCTGCCCGTCACGCTCGTGGAAACGGTCACCGGCTTTCCTGAGATGCTCGACGGGCGGGTAAAGACGCTCAGCCCGTTTGTGCATGCCGCGATCCTCGCCGATCGCGACAACCCGCGCCACGTTTCTCAACTAACAGCCGCCGGCATCACGCCGATCGACATGGTCGTGGTCAATCTGTATGACTTCGACGCGGCGATCGCGCGGCCGGATTGCGCGCTGGCGGATGCGATCGAAATGATCGACATCGGCGGGCCGTGCATGTTGCGGGCCGCGGCGAAGAACCATCGGCATGTGGTGGTGGTCCCCGGCCCGGAAGCGCAGCGCGAAGTGCTGGCCGCGCTGCGCGCGAATGGCGATGTCTCTGATGAGACGCGCCGCCGTCTGGCGGCCGACGCGTTTTTTCTGACGGCGGGTTACGACGGACGTGTCTCGGCGTATCTCGATGGGCCGGCGCCGGATTCGCCGGCGCCGCGGCGCGAGACACTGCAGACGCGATTTCGCGGCGCGCTGCGTTACGGTGAAAATCCGCACCAGACGGCGGGCGTTTACGATTGGATCACGGCGAAGAATGACGCGGATGGCCCCTGCGCAAGCCTCAGCGCCGGTTCGGTCGAGTGCTCCTACAACAACTATCTCGACGCCGACGCGGCGCTGCGACTCTGTGTCGATCTCGATCACGCCGGCGCGCGGCTGGTAGAGTCCGACGGAGGCGTCGGATTGGCCGCCTGTGTGTTCATCAAGCACACCAACGCGTGCGGTGTCGGTGTGGCGACGGGAGATACGCCGTCGGCGCGGCTGGAAGCCTATCGCCGCGCGTATCTCGGCGACCCGAACGCCGCGATGGGGGGTATCCTGGCGGTCAATTTCGATGTCGACGCGGACTTTGCGGCCGCGATGATGACGACGCTCGGCCGCCTGCGCCCGGATGCGGCCGGCTGCGCGGCGCCGCCGCAGGCGTTTTTTGTCGAAGCGCTGGTCGCGCCGCGCATCTCGCCGGAGGCGATTCGCGTCATTCGCGGGGGCGGCGCGACCGAAACGCAAAAGGAGTGGGGGACGCGGGCGCGACTGATCGAGGTCGGCGCCTTGGGTCGCTGGAGGACCGTCGGCGGATTGGAGCGGCGCCGGGCGCTGGACATCACGCTTGCGCAATCCGCGGATGTGCTGGACATTAACGAGACCGATTGGCGGGTGGCGTCCGGCCGGGCGCCGACGCCGCGCGAGTGGGCGGACCTGCGGCTGGCGTGGCTGGTCGGCAAGCACACGAAATCCAACGCGATCGCGCTCTGCCGTGATGGCATGCTGATCGGCGCCGGCGCCGGGCAGATGTCGCGGGTGATGAGTTGCCGGCTGGCGCTGTGGCTTGCGCAGGAAAACGGACACGCGGAGCGCATCGCCGGCGCCGTCGCGGCTTCTGACGCTTTCTTCCCGTTCGCCGATGGCCCGCAAGGGCTGCTCGACGCGGGCGTCACGGCGATTATCCAGCCGGGTGGCGGCAAGCGCGACGCGGATACAATCGCGGCGTGCGACGCGGCGGGGGCCGCGTTGGTGATGACCGGCACACGCCATTTTCGGCACTGACACAAATCAACTGGTAAGGCGCCATGCCTGACGCCGCGCTGCGGATCATTGACGCGAACCTCAACCGGGCCCGCGAGGCGTTGCGGACGCTGGAAGATCATGCGCGTCTGGCATGGGATGATCGGGACCTTGCGGCCCGCTGCAAAGCCATGCGACATCGCATAGCGGAGATCGGCGCTGCGGTCGGCTCAGCTCGATTGCTCGCGGCGCGCGACATTGAGAACGATGTCGGTCGCGATACGCGCGTATCCGGCGAAACGGAGCGCCGCGACGCCGAGCGGATCATCGGCTCGGCCTGCGGGCGATTGAGCGAGGCCCTGCGCGTCATTGCCGAGTACGCGAAACTGGCGGTGATTAACGCTGCTGATGCGGTTTCCATCGCGGATCGGCTGCGATATGAGAGCTACGCCCTTCAATCCGCGTTCGAATTGCGCGGCGGCGGACGGGCGGCGCTGAAGGCCGCCGGGTTGTATGTGATTGTGACCGAGGCGCTGTGTCACGGTGATTGGCGGGAAACGGCGGCGCAAACGCTCACGGGTGGCGCGAAGGTTGTGCAACTGCGCGAGAAATCGCTGCCGGATCGCGAGCTGCTCGACCGGGCGCGCTGGCTGCGCGAGCGCACGCGCGCGGCGGGGGCGCTGCTCTTCATCAACGATCGCCCCGACATTGCGCGGCTGTCTGACGCGGATGGCGTACACATCGGGCAGGACGACATGCGCATCGCGGACGCCCGACAGGCAGGCGGCGGTCGATTGCTTATCGGCGTCAGCACGCACACCCGCGCGCAGATTGGCTCCGCGATCACGGAGAATCCCGACTATATCGCGGTCGGGCCGATGTTCCCGACGGCTACCAAGCCGCAGGCGCACATCGCCGGGTTGGAGACGCTTCGCTATGCCCGCTCCGTATGGGAAGGCCCGCTGGTCGCGATTGGCGGCATTATGGCGGCGAGCGCGCACTCGGTGCGCGGCGCCGGGGCCGATGTGATATGCGTGTGTTCAGCGGTGATCAGTTCGCCGGCGCCTGCGGACGCGGCAAAGGCGATCTTGCAGGCGATGTAGCGGCGGTTGCGTTCAGTCTGATTGTCCGAGCGAAACCGAATCGCGCGGCGGACGGCTACTCGACAACGGCTCCGCCGCAGCTGCTGCCCGCGCCCGCGGCGCAGGCGTAGCAATGCTGATCAGTCGCGATCGGGGCGCCCTCAAACGCCGTGGCGTCAAAATCGCGAATGTGTTGCGGCAAGCCTGGTTCCACACTCATGTCGATCTGCTGGTTGAAGTCGCAATCATGCAGCCGGCCGTCCCACCCGACACTCAGTGTGTCGCGGCACATCACGCCCGCCACGGCCGCCGGATTGAACGCGTCGCTGAGCCGACGCATGTAGCCCTCGTAGTTACCGCTTTCCAACAGGTACTCGAGATAGCGGTTGATCGGGATGTTGGTAATCGTGAACAGCGACGTGAACACAATTCCGTAGCGGCGTTGCAGCTCGCGGCGATAGTCGGCTTCGATTGCGGCCTGACTTGGCGGCAGAAACGCCCCGACCGGGTTGTAGACCAGATTCAGCGCGAGTGGCGACTGCGGGCGCCCGTAGCCCGCCGCGTTGAGCTTGCGCAGCGCGGCGATCGACTTTTCGAAGACGCCGTCGCCGCGCTGCGCGTCGGTCTGTCGACCCATGTAGTAGGGCAGGCTGGCGACGATCTCGACCCGCCGCGCCGCGAGAAAGTCCACCATGTCGGCGTAGGGGCGCAGCGTCAGAATCGTCAGATTGCAGCGATCAATCATGCGCCGGCCGAGGGCGTGAATCCGCTCCACCAGCCAGCGGAAGTCGGGGTTCATCTCCGGCGCGCCGCCGGTCAGGTCGACGAGTTCGACATCCGCCTGCTCGATTGCGCGCAGACAGTCCGCCATCGTTTCGCGGGTCATGATCTCGCTGCGATCCGGGCCGGCGTCGACATGGCAATGGCGGCAGGTTTGATTACACATCTTGCCGAGATTGATCTGCAGGATGCGCAGCCGCGTACGGCGCAGCGGGGCCAACCCGCAGGCCGACAGGCGCGACGTGAACGCGGGTACGCCAGAGCGGTCATGCAGTACTTCGCGCTGCGCGGCGACCACGCGCAGCGGGTGCGAACGATGCGCCAGCGATCCGATGATTGCGCTCAATCCGCCGCTCCCGATTACATGCTCAGCTTGTCGGCGACTTTGCGCATCTGCACGCCGTGCACCAACGCCGCGCCGCCCTTGATCGCGGCGGCCACGTGCACAGCCTCGGTCATCTGTTCGATGTTGGCGCCCTTTTCCAGACTGCTTTGCGTGTATGAGTCGATGCAGTACGGGCACTGCACGGCGTGGGCGACCGCCAGCGCGATCAGCGCTTTTTCCCGCTCCGACAGCGCTCCTTCGGCAAAAACAGCCCCGTACCAGGCGAAAAACTTATCCGCCAGATCGGGCGCGGCTTCGCCGATTTCCTTGAATCGCGGCAGATCGGCTGGATCGTAGTATTGCGACATCACGCCTCCTGACCATTCTGAAGCAGCGAACGGGCTGTTCTGTTCCCGTTTCGGTCAGCAGAGCGTATGACGATTAGCGCCGTCGCGACAGTGCCCGGCCGAAGGACGCCGACATGGACGCTGCCTAGGTTCTGGTTGACGGATCATAATTCACGCTTGGCTCGCCCCGAAGGGGCGCAGGGTGGTAGCCACGGGTGAAGCAAGGTCGGCGCACGCCGACCGCGGCGAAACCCGTGGATGACGGGCGCGGTGAATTTTCTGCCCCGACGGGGCAGAGGGACGTCGCGCATGCGGTGGGTCAGCGACTGCTTTCCGGCTCCTTCGCCCCGTCGGGGCGAGTCACAATCAAACGAACTGACCCACGGGTTACGCGTCGGTCGGCTGGCGCCGACCTCGCTTCACCCGTGGCTACTGTCCGGCGCCCCTTCGGGGCGTGACGATCCACGCTCGGCGCCTGATTATCGTAACGCTCGGGGCGTAATGATCGTCGCGCTCGGGGTGGGCTGGTCGAGCGTCTCATCGATCGCGGCGATCAGCCGCGCTGCGCGTCGGGCGCATGGCGGATATCGTGCGTCAACTGCACAAACGGCCCGCCGACGCTTTTGTAGCGGCCCTGCGCTGATGTGCCGTTTTCGAGCTTCAATACGCCCCGCGGGCAAACCGCCGCGCATACGCCGCATCCGACGCATGACGCCCGCACGATGTTCTCACCGCGCTGCGCATACCCGCGGACGTCGATGCCCATTTCGCAGTAGGTCGAACAATTGCCGCAACTCATGCACTGCCCACCGTTGGTGGTGATGCGAAAGCGTGAGAAATAGCGTTGCAGAATGCCGAGAATCGCCGCCATCGGACAGCCGAAGCGGCACCACACGCGACTACCCATCAGCGGGTAAAACCCGACGCCGATCACGCCCGCGAACATCTGCACGATGATGAAGTAATACACTTTGCGCATCGGCATCGCCCATGTGCCGGTCAGGGCGCCGCTTTGCGCGTAGTCGATCCACAGGAACGCCGTCACCAGCACGATGGCGACCAGGACGGAGTGAATCAGCCAGCGCTCGATTTTCCAGGCCGTTGTCGACTTGTCCGAGAGCTGGCGCCACGGATCGCCGAGCGTCTCGGCCAATCCGCCACACCCGCAGACCCACGAGCAGTACCAGCGCTTCCCGTAGAAGTAGGTCAGCACCGGCGTCGCGAGCAGGATCATGAACGCGCCGAAGCCGAGAATGAACATCCCCATCGCGCCTTTGCCGGCAAGGCTGTGAAACTTGCCGGGGCCGAAGCCGTCGCCGTCTCCCGGCCAGAGGGTTTGCGGCGCCAGCGGCCAGAAATAAGTGAAATAGTGGTCCGGCTGATTCAGCGCGACCAGAATCCCCGGCAGCAGGAACGCGAACCCGAGTTGAAAGAAACTCACCGACGCGGTGCGAATCAGTTGATAGCGACTGTGGCGATATTTCATCACCATCCGCGCCGCGAAAATCAAAATCGCGAGCGTGTAAAGAAAGGCGTACATGAACCACTGGTCAGACGCCCTGCCGCGCAGCGCGAAAGACAGCGGGTCGGTCAGGCGGATCATGCCGTCGAGCACCGGCGGAAGCCCGATCGCCTTCAATTCGTCATACCAGTAGTACGCGACATAGAACAGCGTGATCACGACCGCCAGCCCCCAGGCCCACAGCCCCCGCGTCTGGATGTCGCGGAAGGTCGTGTCGTCATGCTTGATGCCCGGCGTGCTCCCCGCCCAACGGCGCCAGTAATACAGCACGCCGCCGACGGTGATCAGTCCGAAACTCGCGACCGTCATCAGCCACGTGCCAGTCGCAAACCGGCCAAACGCCGCCAGCAGGAACGCGAATCCGCCGATCGCCAGCAGGGCCATCCCGACCCACTCGCCGACGCCGGGCGCGCGCGACTCAGCCCGCGGCGGCTCCGCGAATCCGATCCGCTCTTCATCGTGGTTGTACTGGAGGACGGCGAGTTCGATCATCCGATCTGACTCCGTAACGCGCTGATGATCTCGTCTTCGTGGCGTGTGAAGAACTCGGTATCGAAGTTGGCCGTGCGCAGATCGCTCAGCGCCTCACTCACCGGGCGTTTGTCCCGAATCCATGCTTCGCAGACTTCGTGGCGATAGCGCATCCCCATCACGTTCACGCCGAGCAGTTCGCCCGCGTCGGCGTAGACCAGGCGCAGGCCCTTACGCCCGTTGGCGTGTTCCCACCAGACGGTGCGCTGCCCCTCGCGGAGGTTCGCGGGCACGTCGCCGTAGGTTTGATATTCGAGATCGAGAAACTTGGCGGAGTTGTACCAGATGCCGGGGTCGTAGCGGGTTGCGCGGCCGGCCATGGATTCGGCGGCGGACCGGCCCTGCATTTTTCCGGTGTACCAGACCTGTTGCGTCAGGTTGCGCTCTGCGTCGGGCCGCACAATCTCCGCGCAGTCGCCCGCGGCCCAGACGTTTTCGATGTTCGTGCGCAACGACCAGTCGACCAGCACGCCGCGCCCGGTCTTGATTTCGGTTCCGCGGAGGAGATCGAGATTCGGCGAGACGCCCGCGGTCAGACCGACGATCTGCGCTTCGATCCGCTCGCCGGCCCGGGTGACGACGGCGCCGGCGGCGCCGGTTCCATCGTCGATGATCTCGCCCAGTTCAGCCCCCAGCCGCAGGTCAAAACCCTCCTGGCGAATCAGACGCGACACCATCGCGGACTCTTCGGCCGGCAGGATGTTGCGCCAGTAATCGGATTCGCGCACCAGAAATGTGACGTGGACGCCGCGTGAGTGCAGCATTTCGCCCAGTTCAATGCCGATCAGGCCGCCGCCGACGATAACTGCTTTTCGCGTGTCGCGCATGCTGGTGTTCAGCGCGTGCAGGTCCATCAGATCATACAGGCCGTGCACGCGGCGCAGGTCCTGGCCCGGCCAGCCGAAGCGGTTGGACTTTGACCCGGTCGCGATCAGCAGCTTGTCGTAGGGCAGTTCGCCGGCGCGATGCAGGCGCAGCCTGGCGCTTTTCGTGTCGATTTCGGTTACCCAGTCGCGGACCAGGTCAATCCGCTCCTCGGCCCAGACGCGATCCTCAAACGGCTTTGTGTCGGCGTAGCGCATATGGCCCATGAAGATGTACATCAGCGCCGGGCGGGAATAGTGGTAGGTCGATTCGCCGGAGATGACCGTGATGCGCCAGGTGGGCTGCAAGGCGCGCAGCCGCCGGGCGGCCGAGATGCCGGTGACGCCGTTGCCGATGATGACCGCGTGCCGCATGCCTGATCCTGGATTCGGTTCGTTCGTCCCGGCATAAACCGGCGCGGGGGCGAAACTATTTCGTCGAATCGTAAACGCGCCGGGTTCCGCTAATCGACGAATCGGCCGTCCAGCATGTTAAGCACGCGATCCGCGCGGGTAGCGACGTTCGGATCGTGCGTGACCATGATCAGCGTCACGCCGTCGTCGCGGCGGAGCGACTCCAGCAGGTCCAGTGACTGAGCGCCGGTGCGCGAATCGAGCGATCCGGTCGGCTCATCCGCGAGCAGGAGGCGCGGCTGATTGGCGAGCGCACGCGCGATCGCGACGCGCTGACGCTCGCCGCCGGACAGCCGATTGGGGTGGGCCTGCATGCGGTCCTTCAGGCCGACGCGTTCAAGCAGTTCGGTCGCGCGGGCCACCCGCTGCGGGCCGCGCATGCCGCCCATCAGCATCGGCGCCTGCACGTTTTCCAGCGCGGTCAGCTCGGGCAGCAGGTTGTGCAACTGAAAGACCAGCCCGACCGTCGCCCGGCGGTACTCGTCGAGCGCGTTCTCATCGAGCGTGGCCAGATCGCGATCCGCGACGCGCAGCGTCCCACGGTCGGCGCGGTCGATCCCGGCCAGCAGGTTCAGCAAGGTGCTCTTGCCGCACCCGGACGGGCCGCAGATCGCGACAAAATCGCCGCCGGCGATGTCGAGCGTCAGCCCGTCGACGGCGCGAATACGGCCGGATTCGTAATGCCGCGTCACGTCGCGCCCGGTGATCGTGACGCCGGGCAGGTTGCGCGGGCCGGTCGGATCCGTGGGGCCGCGGGGTTGCGTCACAGACGCGTGGTCATTCATAGCGCAGCGCCTCCGCCGGTGAAATCCTGGCGGCCCGCCAGGCGGGGGCCAGCGCCCCGACGACGCTCAACAGCCCGGCGATGATCGCCGCGATGACGAGTGTGCTCCAGGAAAACACGGGGTCGACGAATTGCGACGTGACCGGCAGGGCGGATGTCAACTCCGCCAACCCCACGCCGCCGATGACGCCGAAGACGCCCGCGACCATGCCGACGCCCAGCGATTCGAGCAGGATCAGGCGCGTCACGGCGCGGCGCGGCCAGCCGATGGCGCGCAGTACGCCGATCTGCCGCGTGCGTTCCAGCACGGACATCCACATGGTGTTCATCACGATCAGGCTGCCGATGATGATCGCGATGATCGACACACCCCACAGCATGCCCTGCGCGATTTCCAGCCCGGGGTCGATCTTGTTGTATTCACTGGCGTCCGCGATCGCGGACAGGTCCTTGTTCTCTGCTTCGATGCGCTCAATCACTTCGCGTTCGTCCACGCCGGGCTCGAGCACGACCTGGAACAGCGTCACTTGTCCGCCGCGGCCCGCGATTTCCTGCAACCGCGGCAAACTCGCGAACAGCGCGCCGTCGAGAAACACGGCGCCGCAACGGACGATACCGACCAGCGTGTAATCGCGACCCTGCAGCTCGATCGTGTCGCCGACCGCGCGCTCCAGCGCGCGTTTGGCGACGACGCCGGCGACGATCTCGTCATCGTTCTGCGGTAGGCGTCCTTCGACCAGCTTGTCTTCGATCAGGATCATGTTCGGAATGCGCACGCCGTACACCGCCATGAACGGCCGGGTTTCGACCGGCATCGGATGGGTCAGCACGCCGACGGCGCGATCCACGCCGGAAGTCGCCTCGAGGCGGCCGCCGACTTCGTCTTCGTCAAGAACGCTGAAGATGTCCGCCGCGACTCCGCCCTGGAACACCATCAGTTCCGCCTGGCCGAGACTGATGATCTGGTTGACCGTGGCCCAGGTGCCGTCGGTGATGGTCTTGAGCGCGACAATCGCGACGACGCCGACCGAGACGCCGAGCGCGGTCAGCAGCGTCCGCATCGGGCGCGACGTCAGGTTACGGATCGTGACGCGCAGCAGCGTCAGCGGGGCGGGTAATGGGTGCGGATGGCTCATGGGCGGAGAGTCTAGCGGCGGCCGGCGCTATTGCGGGCCCGCTTGACCGATGATTAGAAACTCTCCCGATTTTTCGTCTGCCGGCATAAAGTCCGCGCCCTCCTCGTCGGTTCGGTATCGGACGACGAGGATTCGGTCATGCGGGCGGAATATTCGCAGCTTGCGGGTCGTGCCGCCGTCGCGCTCGACATGGAATCCGCCGACAATCAGGAGCACGTTGCGGTCCGGCTGCGCGGCGCGGGCGGCGGCGATGCGGCTCGCCATGGATTCGTCCCACAGCGACTGGGCCATATACATGCGTTCCGGCGACATCGGATCGGGCGGCGGGGCGTCGCCATCCAGCAGGATCATTTCATCCGTGTCACTGCCGCCACCATGGGCTTCGACGGCGCCACGCATGAAGTCCATGAATCGGTCCCGATAGGCGCCATCGAGAACCGTGAGTGTTTCCGGGATGAGCGCCTGATCGCCCGGCGGCTGGGCGGCGCGAAAGGCGGCGTATTCCTCGCCCGACTCGCGAAACGCGCGCACGATTGTTCGCGGGGCGTTGGCGGCGATGACATCGGCGTCGTGGCGCTTGGCGCTTTCGATCAGCGCGCGATGCGAGTCCGCGTACTTCGGGCCCTGGCGGGTCTGCGTCACAAACTCCGTCTCGGGCAAATCGCCGCGCAGATACGCGTTGAGCGCCGGTTGCGTGTCGGTTTCGAAGAACTCCATCGCGAGCGTGGTCGGCGGCCGGCCCGCCTGCGCCCGCCGCGCGAGCAGGGCGTCGTACAGCGCCGCCTGTGCGGCATTGCAGATCGGATCGTAGTGCGCTTCACCAAAGAGGACGATGTCGCTTTCGTCTGCGGCGGCGATCAGCGCGTCGAGTTCGCACTCCGCGCCGGTATCGACGCGAAACACGCGATAGGCGCCGTGCGGCCAGGTCGCACAACCGGCGCTGATCATCATGACCGCCAGCGCGCCGCAGGCCGCCAGACGGCGAGCGCCCAGATTGCTCATCTTGCTCATGGATTCGCCTCCTCGTTCGTGTTCTCGCGCGGCGTCACGAGCATGTTGGTCGCCAGGTCCCCACGGACGCGTTCGTGCAGCGAGTCGACATTCAATCGCTCGACCGCTATCTCGACCTTTCGCAGCACACCGCGCTTGGGATACGCCAGATGGCAGACGGGGTCGCCCGGCGCGACCGAGGGCAGCGTCGTCATCCCGAGCACGATGCCATCGCGCGGCGCGAGGATCACGTTCTGTTCATCGCCGATCAGGCTCGAATTCGTGGCGATCGCCTGTTCCTTGCCGACGATATCGCCCGGGCCGACGTGAAATCGCAGGAATCCGCCATAGGTGGCCCGAATCCATTTCGTGGCATCCGTCTCCACGCGATACGCCGGTTTGGTGGGACGGCCCGTGACCATCCCGATTGCGCACATGCAGTTCCGAATGCCGCGCAGGGCATATTCCACCACACCCGGCTCAACTTTCCACACTTCGCCGGCTTCCAGAATGATGGTGATACACCCGGCCTTGGTCGCGGCCCGACGGAGCGAGCCGATCGGCCCTCGGCTGTTGACGATCAGTTCGGCCCCGAAAGCGCGGGCAAAATCCGCGACCGCGGGGATGCTCATGTCCGCGCGCACGTTCGGGAAGTTGGTGCGCCGCACGGCCGCTGAGTGCAGATCAATCCCGTAATCGCTGTGCCGGATAATCTGATCAAACACCGCCCGCGCCAACCGCCGCGCGAGGCTGCCCTCGGCGGATCCGGGAAAACAGCGGTTCAGGTCGCGCCGATCGGGCAGATAGCGCGAGTGGCGTTCAAATCCGGGCATCGCCACGACGGGCACCAGCACCAGCGTGCCCGCGATCACGTCGAACGGCGGGGCGCCGATCAGTTCTCGAATCGCGCCGACACCGTTGATCTCGTCGCCATGCACGGCCGCGGTGATCGCGAGCGTGGGGCCATCCGCGCGGCCGCGCCGCACAAAGACCGGGATGCGAATTTCGCGGCTGGCGTAGCTTTCCGAAATCGCGATATCGAGCGCGCGGGCCTCTCCGGGGCCGACATCCGCCCAGGGCAATCGCGACTCCACCGCCATCTATGCGCCTCCCAGCTCCTCGATCAGTTTCGGGTCGAGCTTCTGCACCTTTACGTTACGTTTGCGCTTGCGTTTTTCGGGGATCAGGTCGCGCATCGTGTCTTGCCGGCCGTAGCACAGCAAGCGGTCGCCGGCCTCGAATTCGCGCGACCCGCGCGGATTGGAGATAATCGTCGTGCCGCGCGCCAGATTAAGCACGACAATGTCGCGGTCGCGCAAGCCGGAGTTCCTAATCGTCTGGCCGACGAGCGGGGAACCCTCGGGAATCTGCAACTCCGCGACGGCGTATCCGCGACTGACCGTCAGCTTCTGTCGAATGTCCAGTTCCGGGAAGTTCACCTGCGATGCGATGTAATCGACCACGGCGCCCGCCACGTCAAGCCCGGTCGCCCCTTCAATCCCTTCGAGCCCGGGTGACGAATTCACTTCCATGATCAGCGGCCCGCGATCAGACTCCAGCATGTCGACGCCGGCCATGCGCAGGCCCATGATTTGCGCTGCGCGGACCGCGGTTTCTTCGACTTTCGGATCCAGTGTCACGAGTTCCGCCCGTCCGCCACGGTGGACGTTGCTGCGAAACTCATCGCCCTGCGCGACGCGTCGCATGGCGGCCACCACCCGATCGCCGACGACGAACGCGCGAATATCCTGACCGCGGCTCTCCTGGATGAAGCGCTGCACCAGGACGTTCTGCTTGGCGGATTGCAGCGTTTCGATGATCGCCTCCGCGACCTTGGTCGTCTCCGCCAGGATCACGCCGACGCCCTGCGTGCCTTCGAGAATCTTGATGATGACCGGGGCGCCGCCCAGCCGCTCGATCGCCGGCAGCACATCGTCGCGCCCCCGGACAAACGTCGTGTGCGGAATACCGATGTCATGCCGGCTCAGGATCTGCAGCGCCCGCAGCTTGTCCCGCGAATTGGTAATCCCGTTGGCGGTGTTTGGCGTATATACGTCCATCTGCTCAAACTGCCGGACCACCGCCGTGCCGAAATAAGTGATCGACGCCCCGATTCGGGGCAGGACGGCGTCATATTCCGAAATGTGCTTTGACCGGAAATAAAGGTCCGGCTCGCCGTGCTGGAGCTCAATCGCGAACCGCAGCGTATTCAGCACGGTGGCCTGATGCCCGCGTTCCTGGGCGGCCTGCTTGAGCCGGCGCGTGCTATAACAATGCGGTGCGGTGGACAAAATGCCGAGCTTCATCGATTGCGGCTCCAAAAAACCGGATCACTACCCTCAGGGCGCGAGTCTAGCCGATTCAGTCGCTCGCGGGCGGGAGGCCGGGTCCGGCCACTTGGCGCGGGTTTTGGCAAGGACGGGGCTCGGTTGGTAGACTCCCGGTATGCGCGTAACCTCCCGAGCCGGTTTGGTTTGCCTGCTGGGGCTCGCTTTGGCGGGCGCCGGTTGCGCCATGCCCGGCGCCGGGCGATCGGACCTGACGGCCGTTTATCCGCCGGATCGGGCCCTGGCGGTGGTCCGCGCGGCGGAGATGCGGGATCGCGACGCGGTTCACACCCTCGTCAGTTTATTGGACGACAAGGATTCGGGCGTTCGGATGTATGCGATTCTCGCATTGCGGCGGATGTGCGACGAAGACTACGGCTATCGGTATTACGCCCGGGAGGATGAGCGGGCGGAGGCGATCGGTCGCTGGCGCGAGGCGTTGCGCGCGGGAGAAGTGCAGGTTGTGGCGCATCGTGACGCGGCCGACGGAAACGGACCCGACGAGAAGGTCGAGGTGATCGGAGCGGTGCGCCGATGAAGCCTTCCATCGAGTGGGAAGTCAGCAGCGATGCCGAGTCACTCCCGGCGGCGCGGGAAAAGCTGTGCAAGTTTGCGCAGCAATGCCGCTGGCCCGAGACGTGTACGCAGGATCTGGCGCTCGCCGTTCACGAAGCGCTGACCAACGTGATTCGCCACGGCTACGACAACGCGGGTGGGAACCCGATCCGGATTCGCGTTGAGAAATTCATGACGCCGGACGGTCAGGAAGGGCTCGAAGTTGTCATTCGAGATTACGGGCGCCAGATTGACCCGAACGCGATTCGCGGGCGTGACCTGGACAAGGTGCGGCCGGGCGGGCTTGGCGTTCACATCATCAAACAGATCATGGACTCCGCCGAATATGCGCCGGCGGAGGGTGGCGGAATGCGGCTGACAATGCGAAAATGCCCGGCGAGTCTGGTAGACCCCTCATCGGCGAAGACATGACCGAATCGAATGACCTGATCGTCCGAATCGAGGACGGCGCTGACGCCCCGCGCGTGACGCTGAGCGGCGAGGTGGACTTGCGCACGTCACCCGCGCTGCGCACGCAACTGCTCGACCTGATCGAGCGCCGGCCGAAGCGCCTGATCGTCGACTTGTCCGAAGTGCAGTACATGGACTCGTCCGGCGTCGGCACATTGGTGGAGATCAAACGGCATACTGACCGCAAGAACGTGCGGATGGTGCTGGTCAATCCGCAGGCCCGCGTCCGCAGTCTGTTCGAAATCACCCGTCTCGAAAAGTTCTTCCTGATCGCGACATCGATGGATGAGGCCTTGAAGTTGTGAGCGCCAAGGCTCGCGCCCCGTTCTGGTTCCGCTTTCCTGAGGCGGTCGGCGCCGCGGCGCGCGGCGCGCTGGTCGGGACGCTGCGCGGCGTCGAGTACCTCGGCGGCGTGATGCGGCTGATGGGGTCGGTCGGTCGCGGCGTGGCCCTGGCCCGCAGCCGACAGGGCGGTCGCGTGCGGGCCGAGCCGCTGTTCGCGCAATCCGTCCGCTTCGGTGTTCAGAGCGTTCCGATTGTCATGCTGGTGCAGCTGTTCATCGGCGTGATCCTCGCGCTGAATCTGGCCCCGACACTCGCGCTGTATGGTCAGTTGGAGCGCACGGCTGATGTCGTGGCGATCGCCGTGCTGCGCGAACTCGGCCCGCTGATCACCGCGATTCTGCTGAGCGGCTTTGCCGGCGCGTCGATCGCGGCCGAACTCGGCGCGATGGTCGAGGGCGAGGAGATCAAAGCGCTCCGCGCCCACGCCCTGGACCCGATTCGTTTTCTCGTCGTGCCGCGGGTGCTGGCCACGACCGTGATGATGGTCGGGCTGACCGTGATCGCCGACATCGTCGGCATGTTCGGCGGGTTTCTCACCGGCGTCTTCGTGCTCGACATTCCGGCCCTGACGTATATCGATCTGACGCGCGAAGCGGTCGGTCCGGCCGACTACCTGACCGGCTTGATGAAATCGTGCGTGTTTGGAGCGCTGATTGCGTCGCTCGCGTGCTATGAGGGCTTGAACGTCACCGGCGGCGCAGTCGGCGTCGGCCGCGCGACGACGACGACCGTCGTAAAGAGCATCGTCTGGCTGATCGGGGCTGATATGTTGTTTACGGCCGTTTTCTACACGTTGGGGCTCTGACGTGCCGCTGGTCGCGGGCATTGATGAAGCCGGCTATGGCCCGACGCTCGGCCCGCTGGTGGTCGCCGCCAGCGTGTGGCGTGTGCCGGACGCGACGACCGACATCTGGCGCGCCTTGCGCGGTTGCGTCTGCCGCAGTGGCGCCGCGACATCGTGGAAACTCGCGGTCGACGATTCCAAGAAGGTATTCGGCGCCGGGCGCAAGCTGGAGTCGCTGGAGCGCCCGGTGCTGGCGTTCGCGTCGGCGGCGGCGCTGCGCGTCGGCAGCCTGTCGGCTTTGATCGACGACCTGGGCAGCGCGGCGCTGCGGACGCCGCAGACGCCGTGGTATGACGCGCTGGACACGGCGTTACCGCTCGAACGCGAGAAGTCGGCGTTTGAAAGCATCGCGGCGCGACTCTCGCGCGAGATGGAGAAGACGAACACGCGCTGTCGCGGCCTGATGGCGCGGGTCGTCGGTGAGGCGCGCTTTAATGATCGCGTGCGACAGACGCGGAACAAGGGCGCCGTCCTGATCGAGCAGGTGCTGGATCTGATTACGCGGATTGTCCGCCGCGCCGGAGACGAGCCGGTACACATCCACGTCGATCGGCTCGGCGGGCGGGCGAACTATCGCGACATGCTGTCACAGGCGTTGCCCGCGCACGAACTGACCGAGCTGGAGATCAGCGAAGGGATGAGCGCTTACCGCCTTTGCCGCGGCGGGCATGTGTGCCAGATCGCGTTCGCGACGGAATCGGACCAGCGGCATTTGCCGGTCGCGCTGGCGAGCATGGTCGCCAAGTATCTGCGCGAAGCGTTGATGCGGCACTTCAACGCCTGGTGGCATGCGCATACGCCGGAGATCCGACCGACGGCGGGATATTACACGGACGCGCAGCGGTTTCTGGAAGATATCGCGCCGATCCTGCCGCGGGCGGGGGTGGACCCGGCCCATTTCGTCCGCGCGCTGTAAGCGTCGCGGCGCTACGCTTCCGATCCGGAGAGCCATTGCACGGCGAAGCGCGCCAACTCGGCGGCGCTGCCGAGGTCGAGCTTCTGCTTGAGGTTTTCCTTGTGGGTCTCGATCGTTTTGACCGCCACATGCAGCCGCTCCGCGATCTGGCGCGTCGTCAGACCACGCCCGATCTCGGTCAACACTTCGACTTCGCGATCCGTCAGACGATCGACCGGGTCGCGGTCATCCGCCCGCTGGCGTAAGCGTTGCAGCACGTTCTCGGTAATGTCGTCGCTCAAGGCGATCCGCCCGGCCAGCGCGTGGCGGATCGCGCGGACGATCTCGTCGCTTGGCCGCGACTTATTGATGTATCCCATCGCCCCGGCCCGCACCGCGCGTTCGGCGTAAATCGAGTCGTCATACATCGACAGCACGATGGAACGAATGGGCGGATCCCATTGCGTAATCTGCTTGACCAGCTCGAGACCGTTCCCGTCACTGAGCGAGATATCCGCCACGACCAGATCAGGTGTGACTTCGCCAATCAGCCGCAGCGCGGTGGGCAGATCAGCCGCCTCTCCGATGACGGTCAGGCCGGGTTCGTCATTAAGCAATGCGCGCAAACCCATGCGCAGCGCGGGATGGTCGTCCACAATCACAATCCGCTTGATCGGATCGTCAGTCATCGAACCCACCAGTGTGCCGTCGGAGGGCGATAGCTGGTCGAGAATCGCCATGTCCTAAGATCCCATTTTAGTGGGGGATTCCATTCACGGTGGGCGCCATCGCCCCGTTGATCGGCGGCGCCATCCTAAACACGGGTCGCATCGGGACCCCGGTCAGCATCTCGCGAATGCCCGCCTCGGTTACCGGTTTCGTCAGCGACACATCGGCCGGCCACTCGGTCTGCGGCCCTTCAAAGATCATCAGGGACGCGAACAAGGTCCGTTGGAAGCGGGCATCGTCGCGCAGGCGCCGCAGCGGTTCAAAAATATCCCAAGTCGGGCGACACTGACTGAGCATCATGATGTCCGGCGCGCTGTGACGCCTCGAGCCCAGCAGATAGATGCTCACGTCGTTTTCAGTCTTCAGCCGCGTCAGCCGATGCGAAGGGCCGAGTTCCCGCAACATCCGCTCGGTCAGCAGCGCGTGATCGTCATCCGGCTCCGCCAGGATGATCTGTAAATATTCCCGCCCCATTGTGCGCCTCGCCCCGGTGTGCGTCGCGAAGCCAGGCATCGCCGGATGCCCGCTCCGCACATCATCATTGCCCGATTGTCAGCCCACGGCTATCGGGCGTGACCGCCATTCTGAGATTGTGCGGCGCCCTTGGATCTGCTGGGGGATTCCCGTAGGGCTGGGCCCGAATCCTAGCGATCGCTGTTTGTCGGGATGATGAGGCGGAAATGGGCGCCGTCGCCCGGCGCGGATTCGATCTCCAGCTTTCCGCCAAGGGCGGCGACGCGCTCATCGATGCTGCGCAGACCAAAGCCGCCGGCCCCCGTGCCCGATTCGGCGGGCGCGAACCCGCGGCCGTTGTCCGCGACGGTGACCGTCACGAGGTCGCGCAGCTGCGCCGCGCTGAGCGTCGCCTGACGGGTCGCGGCGTGCTTGACGACATTGAACAGCAACTCCCGCACGGCTTCGAAGATCGTCGTCTTTACCTCGTCGTCGACCGCGATCTCGCTGGCACACTGCACTTCTACACGCAGTTCGTGTCGCTCGTTCATCTGGCGCGCGAGCCAGTCAAACGCGTCTTTCAGCGTGCCATGTTGCAGCACGGGCGGTCGCAGTTCGCGCACCAGCGCCTGGGATTTCGCCAGCGCTTCGTCCAGCAGCTTGTGAACCGCCGCCAGTTGCTCGGGAGCCACGGCCCGCTCCTGCATCGGCAGCCGCATTTTCGCCGCGACCAGCACCTGTTGAAGGTCGTCATGGATCGCCACGGCCAGACGCCGACGCACCCGCTGCTCGGTGCGGCTGAATTCGCCGGCGAGGACGCGCAGGTCCTGGGCCCGCTTTTCGGCGATGGCGGTTCGCTCCGCGACGCGCACTTCGAGCAAGTCCGCCCAGCGTTCGAGTTCGCGCTCCGACTCCTTCCGCTCTGAGATATCCTCGATCATCGCGTAGTAGCCGAGCACCTCGCCAGTCGGCGCATGGTGCGGCATGTACATGACGTGGACATCTCGCACGGGCCCGTGCTGATAGGGCAGCGTGGTTTCGAACGAGACGCGCTCGCCGTTCAACGCGCGTCGCGTATAGGGCTCGATTTGGAGAAACGCGGCATCTCCGATGACGTCGCGGATCGATCGGCCGACCACTTTGTCTTCACTGATCCCGAACCAGTCTCCGAACCGCCCGTTGCTGAGGCGATAGATCAGGTCCGTATCGACATACGCGATCAACACCGGCATCGCCTGCATGACGAGTCGCAGGCGGTGCTCCCGGTCTCGGATCACCTGCTCGGCGCGCTGTCGACGGATGGCGGTCGACAGCACGATCGCCATTGACTGCAGGAAGTTCACATCGTCGAAGGTGAAGTGTCGTGGGGAGCGTGTGTGGGCGCCCAAGACGCCCCAGGGGTCCGCTTCCGTGTCGATGATCACGCTCATACCGCTGACGACGCCATGATCAAACAACAGTGGGGGCCCATGGAAGCGCGTTTCGGCGCCCAGGTCCTCGGCGATGATGGGCTTACTGCTCTGCAGCGTGTAGCCCGCCTGCGAGTCGAGGCCGGCGCCCACCGTCGCGTTTCCGACGAGTCTGTCGTTCCACCCCACGCCCGCCCGCAGCAACAACGTGGCGCCGTCCGGCAGGAGCTCGAGCACCTTGGTCATTTCCACATCGAGCACATCGGCGATGAGCACAGTCGCCTCTTGAAACAGCGACTGCTCTTCGCAGCCGGCCAGGGCCGTTCGACCAAGCTGAACCACCGCCGCCAGTTGGCGTTCACGAGCCCGCAGGCGATCCAGCATGGATTGGGGATTGTTCTGGCGGGTCCTCTCACGGCCCGACGCGGCTTCCGGGCGCGGCGCCTCCGGGCGGCCGTCGTCTGATGTCCGTGAACTGGCGCGCTTTCTCGCCATGTCATTACCCGGGTTATTCTGGTTCGTCGGATGTACAATCCGATGCCGTCGCCGTAAGTCGGGTATTCTGCCAGAGTGCAAGGCCTTGTGCGATACGGTTTCTGGGTTTTCGCGGAATTCATGTCGTTGTAACGGGGGTTGCAATGTCAGGAAACGCTCGCGTAGGCGTCGGCTACGACCTGCACCGGACCCGCGTGGAGCGCCCGCTGGTGCTGGGCGGCGTGCCCATTCCCTCAGATGTCGGCCTGCTCGGCCACAGTGACGCCGACGTCGTTTTGCATGCGATCTGCGACGCGCTGCTCGGGGCGACCGCCCTCGGCGACATCGGCGAGCTCTTCCCCGACACCGACCCGAAATACAAGGACGCCGACAGTCGCGAATTGTTGCGGCAGGTCCGTGCCCGCGTTGAGGCCGCCGGCTGGCGGGTCGAGAATGTTGATGTCGTGATTCACGCCGAGCGCCCGCGGCTGACACCGCACAAACCCGCGATTCGCGAGAGTCTGGCGGAATTACTCGACGTTCCGCTGGATCGCGTGTCTGTGAAGGCGACAACCAACGAAGGGCTGGACGCGGTGGGCCGCGGCGAGGCGATGGCGTGTTGGGCCGTGGCGCTGCTGGTCGGCGCCTGACGCGCGACGCCGCCGTTGGCGCTAAACCTAAGGCTTGCAATGTCCGAACTTTAGAGTAGCATCCGGCGCGGTTCAGGCGCGGCGCGGCTGCCGGAATCCTCTTCCCATGGCGCATTTTCGCGCCGGGTCTGCGGAGTGGCGATTTGCTGGGTTATCTGCTCTTTGACGCCTTGGTGCGCAATTGGGCGCTCGTCGCGATTGTGCTCACCGTTGCGCTGCTCGTCATCGTGCCCGCCCTGGTCCTGCTCCGCTACGCCCGCATTTCGCTCAACATCATGCGCAACACCAAGCCGCCGCTGTGCCGCGCGCCGCAGGATTTTGAGGCGCTCGATGGCGAGGCGGTGCAGTTCCCCGCGTTTGATGGACTGCCGCTGGCGGGGTCGATCATTCGCGCCAATCCGGACCGCGCGCCGCGCGGGCTGGTGCTGTTCTGTCACGAATTCTGCTCGGACATGCGCTCGTGCGCCCGCTATTGCCGTCCGCTGCTGCACGTCGGCTACGACATTCTGACGTTTGATTTCCGCAATCACGGCCGATCGGCTTCGGAGCCGAACTATACGCCGCGGCAATGGCTGAGTGACCGCGAGGTGGACGACATTCGCGGCGCGATCGCGTTTGCCCGCGACTGGCTGCGCGACAACGACCGTCCGCAGCAGATCGGCCTGTTCGGCATTTCGCGCGGCGGGTGCGCGTCGGTGTTCGGCGCGGCCGAGTGCGAGGATGTGCGGGCGATGGTGCTCGACGGGGCGTTCAGCACGGATCGCACGATCGAGTATTTCATGAAGCGCTGGGCGTACATCTTCGCCAGCGTGAAAGTGCTGTATGAGAACCATCCTCCGGCGTTCTGGCGTTTCCTGCGCTGGATCATGGTGAAACTGGCCCAGCGTGAGTTTCGCTGCGTGTTTCCATCGGTGCAGAAGGCGCTCAAACGGATGTCGCCGCGGCCGATTCTGTTCATCCACGGGGCTGAGGATTCGTATCTGCCGGTGGAACAGACGAAGTTGCTGTTTGAAATGGCGCCGGAGCCGAAGGAAATCTGGATCGCGCCCGGCGCGCGGCACAATCAGGCCGTGATCCGGCACCCGGAGCGCTACGCCGCCCGCGTAATCGCGTTCTTTGATCGACACCTCTCGACCGCGCCGCACGAGGCGGTGAAGGAAGAAATGACCGCCCCGGCCACTGCCGCCCCCGAGCTCGGCGTGGCGCCGCTGCCGACGCGACCGTAGCCACGTCAGGTCCGCGGACGCTTAACCCCCGACAATCCCCAGCGGCGCCCGCGTCTTCCACGCGCCGCGTGTGAAATCCGGCACGTCCATCGGCCGGCTGCGGTTCGCGACCGACTGCTCGGTCAGGGCACAGAGCACGCTCCAGGCCGCCGCGTCGTAAACGTCCATGTCGGTCGGCTCGCCGCGGCGCAGGCATTGGATCAGGCGGTAATTCTCCAGATAGTCCATGCCGCCGTGTCCGCCGCTGGCGTTCTTCACCGCATCTGATTTCCAGAGCGGATGTTCAAACTCGTCGGCGTACGTTTCCAGTTTCTCCCACGCGTGACCCGGGCTGCGGCCTTCGATGTGAATCCGCGGGGGATAGTCGCTGAACACGCCGCGCGTGCCCTGCACCATGTTGATCCGGCTGTATGGACGCGGCAGATTCGTGTCGTGGGCCAGGTAGATTGTCTTGCCGAGCGCGGTCTTGATCAATGTCGTGTTGACGTCGCCGAGCACATACTGCTCGGCGCGGCGCGGGTCGTCTTTGTCCAGATGCGCCTGCTGCCAGCGCTGCAACCCGCGTGATGGGCCGCTCATGGAAACCAGATACTCAAAGCGATCGCCGCGGTTGATGTTCATATAGTTGGCGACCGGCCCGATGCCGTGTGTCGGATACAGGTTGCCGTTGCGCGTCTGCGAATGCGCCCGGCGCCACAGGCCCTCGCCGTCGCGGCTGAACTTGACGCCGCGCAGGTCGTGGAGGTAGCCGCACTCCGCATGCAGCGGTTCGCCGAGCAGGCCGTTGCGAATGATGTTGAGCACCATCATCTCGCTGCGGTCATAGCAGCAATTCTCCAGCATTACGCAATGTGTCGCGGTCTTTTCGGCGGTTTCGACCAGCTCCCAGCAGCCCTCGACGGTGTACGCCGCGGGCACCTCAGTGGCGGCGTGTTTTCCGGCGCGCATCGCCGCCACGCAGATGAGCACATGCAGTTCCCACGGCGTCGCGTTGTAGACAATGTCGCACGCGACTGTCTCGCAGAGGCGCTTGTAGTCTTCCGGGCCGCGATCGAACCCTTCCGGGCGCGGCTGACCGGCCTGCTCCACCGCGTCCTGGGCGCGCTTCACTTTCTCCGGCACGATGTCGCACACGGCCGCGATCTCCGCGCCGGGGACTTTCAGCAGTTGATGGATATGGTTGGATCCCATGCCGCCGACGCCGACGAACCCGATGCGCACGCGCTCCATCGGCGGCGTCCTGAAAGGCGACTGCGGCGCGGGGCCGCGCTGCGCCTCGGGCGCGGGTTGGTCGGCCAGCAACTCGCCGGCCAGGACGCCGACGCCGGCCAGCGCGCCAAGCTTCAGGAACTCGCGACGATCTCTCACGACGTCTTTGCCGGATGTGAACATGCTGAGACTCCATCAAGGACACGCGTTTGGAGCCGACAGGATAGCGTGTGGCGCTCGCCGCGCCGCGCGCGTTTTCCTGCAACGACTCAGCCCGCCACGCGGTCGCGCCTGACCTGCGCCAACAGCAGCCCCGCGAGGGCCATCATGCCGCATGCCACGCCAAACGGCGCGGCCACGCCGTAGACAAGCAAGCCGCTGCCGAGAAAGAAGCCGATCGCGCGGCCCAGGCCGGTCGCGGATTGGTTCATCCCGATCGCGCGACCCTGGCGGCGAGCATCCACCGCCTGGGACATCAACGTCGTCAGGCCCGTCACGCTGAATGCGCTGCCGACGGCGACCAGACTCATCGCCATCAAAAACAGTGTCAGCTTCGGCGTGAGCGCCAGCAGTCCGAAACCGGCGCCGCACAGCGCCATTCCCAGCCCGCTGAGCGCCTTCTCGCCGATCGCCTTCGACACGCGGCGGACAGCGCCCTGCGCCAAGGCCGCGACAAAACCGAAGAACGCAAAGGCGTAGCCGACATGGCGCGTGTCGAACCCATACAGCGTTTCGGTCACGACGCCGAGGGTAGAGGTCATCTCGGACATGCCGATCGTGGCCAGCAGCGTGGCGGCGAGGATCAGCCAGATGGCGGCGGAGGCGGTCGGCGGGGCGGCGCTGGCGGTGCGGCCGTGGGCGTCATCCTGGCTGGGCGGGGTATTGGCGTCAGAAGTCGCGTTTTCACGCGTCTTGGGGTGATATTCGCGTTCGTGCGGCGGCCGCGTTTCGCGCAACGCGAACGTGATGACCGCCAGCGACGCGCACTGCAACCCGGCATACCACCAGCCGATCGCCCGCAGCCCGGCCAGCGCGCCGATCACGCCGCCGAAGATCGGGCCGACGGTGATGGCGACACCGAACGCCGCGCCGACAATCGCCATCCGCCCGGCCCGGGCCTCCGGCGTGGTCACATCGGCGACGATGGAATACGCGAGCCCGGCCTGCGCCCCGAACACGCCGACGATGATGCGCGAGACGATCAGAAACAAGAACCCGACACCCGGCGCCAGGCCCCACATGATCGACCCGGTGATACCGCCGAGCGTGACGAGCATCAGGACCGGCCGACGCCCGAGTCGATCTGACCAATGCCCCCAGACGGCGCTGAAAACAACCTTCGGCAGCGCGACGCAGGCCAGCAGGCCGCCGACCCAGAAATTGCGATCCACCCAGGTCTCGGAAATGGCGAATTCCGCGACATAGGCGTGGATGACCGGAAAGATCGACGCGATGCCGAGACCTTCGAGCAGAACGATCAACGCGGCGCAAAGCGTGGGGGACATGGCGAAACTATAGCGGCGTCGCGCGCCGATATGTTGAGGGCACGGCGCCGTGTGGCCGATTGCGGGGCCGATGGGCAGGCTCTAGGATTCGCCGCCGCTGTGAGGTCACCACGATCTGAGGGTAACAAATGAAGGCGCTCCGTTCGGCTTCGGGCTTGGATTGTTCGCGTAGGTGGCGCTCGGCGGGGGCGCGGTGGGCCGGTGTCACACTCGCGTTGATGGCGGCGACGACGATCACGCGCGCGGATTCGGTGAACTCGCCCAACATCGTGCTGAACGTGGACACGAACCGATCGGTCGGCGCCGGCGCCGGCGGCGTAGCGCTTGTTGTGAATACGATCACGATCGCTGAGACAATGCTGCCCGAGTATTCCTCGGGCGCCGCGTCTGAAATCGTGCTCCAGGTTCGTCCGGGTTTTCAGTTCGACCCCATGTCCCCGATTATGGCGCAAAGCGCGACCATCGGGCTTAATGGCGGGGCGATCAACGTGGCCGCCACGGTCACGCCGAGCGGGGTCGCCGACGAAGAAATCACGTTCACACTCACGAGTGGTACCTCCCCGGTCGTGCAAGACATTTTGCGGATCACGGGCGTGCGGTTGCTGATCCGCAGCCCGGAAGGCGCGGCGGGACCGGCGCAAACGACATTGAATGTGACGACGGCGACCGCCGGCGGGGCCTTCACAAATCAGGGCATCGTCGCCGCGAACATCACGCGCGGCGCCCCGGATCGTCTCGTGTTCAGCGCGCAGCCGGGATCGACTCAAGCGACCGATGACCTGCTGCCGGCGATCGCGATCGTCGACTTCGGCGGGAATCTGATCCTCAATGATGAGCGACTCATATCGCTGACGATCCAGGACAATCCGTCAGCCGCGGCCCTGCTCGGCGCCCTATCGCGCCAGACGGTCAACGGCGTAGCGACATGGACGGACGCGGACGACCTCTCGATCGCCGCCGCGGGCGCGGGCTACACGCTGCGCGCGTCGCATGACGGCGCCGCGTTTCTGACGAGCGATACCGCCGAAAGCGCGGCGTTCGACATTCTGGCGGGGCCACCGAACCGCCTGGAGTTCTCGCTGGAACCGGTCGACACGATCGCCGGCGGCGACATTCTCGTCGCCGTGACCGTGAAGGACTCCATCGGAAACACCGTGACGACGCCGGCCGTGGATGTCACGCTGGATGCAGCCGTGAACCCGAACGGCTGGCCGTTGCTGGTGGAGACAAGCCTCTCCAAGTCGACGGTAGACGGCGTCGCGGAGTGGGATGCGACAGATGGCCTGCGAATCAACAAGGCGGTGGCGGACTATCAGCTGCGCGCGTCGGGCGTGGGGGCGCCGGTTGATTCGGCTGTGTTTGACATCCTGGCGGGACCGCCCAGCGCGTTGCGCTTTGGGCAGCAACCCACAGATACGCGTGTCGCGAGCGTGATCGATCCGCCCATCACCGTTGAGATTCTTGACGCGTTCGCGAACCGCGTCGACTCTGACCTGACGATCGATCTGGTACTCCAAACGGCGTGCGGGGGAGCGCTCAGCGGTGGAGCGGGCGCCGCTTCCGCAGGGCTGGCGACATTCAATACGGTGCGCGTGGATACGCCATGTGAGTTGGTGAGCCTGGAGGCCGCGGCGGGCGGTCTGCCGCGGACGAGTTCCGATCCCTTCGATATCACGGCGCTCCCGCCGGTGGCGCTGCGGTTTGTGCAGCAGCCGACTGCGGCGGAAGCGGGGGAGAACATCAACCCGCCCATTTCGGTGGAGGTGATCGACGCGGCGGGCGGGCGAACGGATAGCGGCGCCACGATTGAGTTGACCCTGGTGTCCTCATGCGGTGGTGTTCTGTCGACGACGAGCGCGGCGGCGGTCGGTGGGGTTGCGACGTTTGCGATGACGTCGATCGATACGCCGTGCGCGGCGATCTCCCTGCAGGCCACGGCCGACGATCTCGTCGGCGCGACTTCCGACGTTTTTGATATCACGGCGGCCGCTACCGACCCGAACGAGTTGATGGACATGCCCGCCTGCGGCGCATGCGGGGCCGGCGGCATGGCGATGATCGCGCCGATGTTGGTGATGCTGGCGGTGATGAAGCTCCACTTTTCGGGCGGCCGCGGCGGTCGCGCTCGGAAGACTCCGCGTCCCTGAGGGTCCGCTTGGGGGCTTTCGGGGTTCGGGTCGGTGACGCTGGCGCGATCGGGCCGGGCGGCGCTGGCGTGGGCGCGTTCGCGGATCTGTCGTCGCTGCGCTTTCCCCGCCGTCGCCGATCCGCTACACCATTCGTATGAACCAACGTTACGGGCGGTCTTTCGCTTCAAATGACGGAAAACGCCGGCAGCCCCGCGCGCCGCGGGCGCCGAAGACGCGGGCGGCGAACCCCGAGGGGTTCGAGCGGCCGTGGGTGACGCTGCGCTCGGCGACCAACCACCCGTTCATTTATCAACGCATGGTCCGCGAGGCCGATCGAGCGGCCCAGCCGGGCGATGTGGTCAATGTGTATATCAAGGACAACGAGCTGCTCGGGCGCGGGCTGTATAACCCGCAATCGCAGATCGCGATTCGCATGCTCACGCATGGCGATACGCGGGTAGATGACGCCTTCTGGGCCGACGCGATCGCGCGGGCGGTGAAACTGCGCGAGATGACGCGGGTCTCGGCGGACAGTGACGCGTATCGGCTGGTGCACGCCGAGGGCGACGGGCTGAGCGGGTTGATTGCGGAGCGTTACGCGGATGTGCTCGTGTTTGAGCTGTTTTCGCTCGGAATGGCGCAGCGCACCGACCTGCTCACGCAGGCGCTGATCGGCGAACTCGGCCCGCCGACGAGTCTGGACCGGCCGCATGATGAGCGCGCGAATTGGCGGATCGTGTCGCGGGCGGACGCGCGGGTGTGTCAGTTGGAGGGTTTCGCGGCGCCCGAAACGCCGGACCCCGATCTGAGCGTGGTGATTCGCGAGCACGGTTTGCGTTTTCGGGTGAAGCCCGCCAGCGGACACAAGACCGGGTTTTTCTGCGATCAGCGCGACAATCGGCGCCGCCTGGCGAAGCTGTGTGCGGGAAAGAACGTGCTGGACCTGTGCTGCTATACCGGCGGATTCTCGATCGCGGCCCGCGTGCTGGGCGAGGCGGCGGATGTGATCGGCGTCGATCTGGATGAGGAAGCGGTCGCCATGGCGCGCGAGAACGCCAATCTGAATCAGGCGCGAATCAAATTCACGCACGCGGACGCGTACAAGTACCTGCGCCAGATGGCGGAAGGCGGGCGCACGTTCGATGTGGTCGTGCTCGACCCGCCGAAGTTCTGCCTGTCGCGCAACGACTACGACGAGGCGCTGAAGAAATACCTGGATTTGAATCGGCTGGCATTGAGCGTGGTGGCGCGCGATGGCGTCCTGCTGACGTGCAGTTGCAGCGGGCTGGTGTCGCGCGAGGCGTTCACGCAGGTCGTGCACCGCGCCGGGCGGCAGACCGGTCGCGGGTTGCAGGTTTTCGACGAGACCGGGGCGGGGCCGGACCATCCGGTGCGCTCGAACTGCCCCGAGTCGGGGTATCTGAAGGCGATCTGGGCGCGCGTGCTGTAGCGCGCGGTGGCGGGGCCCGAAGTCGCCCTTCCCGGGCGCGCGGCCGGATGTCGTCGAATTCATTCCGACGCCATACACTCGAATCGACGAACCGACCCGACAGGCAAGCGAGGAGGAAGTGGGATGCGCACGGCTATTGCGCGCGGAATGGCGATTGGTATGGTCCTGACGGCGCTTGGATCCAGCGGTTGCAAAATGGATGGCTTTCCCGATTTGTCGCAGCTGTCGGTAGGCCCGCCCGCTGCAGACGCCTTTATTCCGGATGTCCGGCGCAATGAACTGGCGGGGGAGCTGGATCGATTCGCCGACTACTTTGAATCAGAAATCGTCGACGCGGCGGAGCGCATCAGTGCGACCGCGCAGGACACGGCCGTGCGGCAAGCGAGTCTAAGCTGGCGATTGCGGATGATTCCGGCGGTACAGGATCGCCTGACGCAGGAAGAGCCGTTGCGCCGGATGTCGGATGTATGGGTGCTGTGTGTGCGGATGGCGCGCTATCTTCGTGACGGAGAGGGCCGGTCCCTTTTCGGCGATCAGCAGGAAATCGCGGTCGCGGCCGCGGAGCGCCTGCAGGCGCGGAGCGAGGAGATTGTTCGCGCGCATGTGGATGATGCGCGCATGGCGGAACTGCAGGCGCGGGTCGACGCGTTCTCGGAAGCCCACCCGATCCACGGCGTCTTCGCGGCCGAGACGGCGATCCCCTTCAGCGATCCGGCCAGCGGCGTGAACGTGGTTGAGCTGGTGCTGGGCGCCCCGATGCTCGCCGCGGAAGGGCTCGGCAAGGGGCTGGATCCGACGCTGAGCCTTGCGCATTCGGTTGATCGGATGCGCGACATGCTGGAGACGTACCCGTCGCTCTTGCGATGGCAGATGCAATTCCTGGTCACGCGGGTGGAGGAGACACCGTCGATTCGCGAAGTGGTCAAAAGCGCCGCGAATGTGTCGGAGAGCGCGGCGCGACTCACGTCGATCGCGGATGATCTGCCGGCGCGGCTGCGCAGCGAATCAACGCAGTTTCTGGAGGAATTCGACACTCGGCAGCCGGAGCTGCGTTCGACGCTGGCCGAAGCGCGGCAGACGGTGGAAGCGGTGGAGCGGGCGCTGGATGAGGCGGCGCGCGCGGGCGACGCCTGGCGCGAAACCTCGGCGGCGGTGACGGCGACGTTGGAGCAGGTCAAGGAACTCTCGAACAACGGGGCGCGGCAGGAAACCGGCACGCCGGCCGAATCAGAGAAGCCCTTTGAAATCACAGAATACAAGGCCACGGCGGACGCGTTGACGACGACGACACAGGAACTGCGCGCGCTGCTGGGGGAAGTGCGGCAGTTTCTGGATGGCGAGGCGTCCGAGCGCAGCATGGAACGCGTCGATGCGCTGACGCGCCGCGCGGTCGGGGCGAGCGCGCAGGAAGCGCGCGGGATCGTCGATCATGCGACCTATCGCGGGGCACAACTCTCGGGCGTCGTGTTTGTGTTGTTCGCCATTTATCGGCTGGTGGTTGTCCGTCTCGCGCCGCGATCGGGCTAGCGGGCGCGGTCAGCGGCGGTTTGGGTTCCATCAAATGCGGGTCGCGGCCGTGTCTTCATGAAGAAAGCACAGCCGCTGGGGCTGTGCTTCCGGTGTTTCGCGCTTCACGTTGTCGTTGGCGGTGGGCTTTTTGCCCGATTGCGCGTTAGGTCGAGGCCAGCACGGATTCGAGGCGTTTCTGAAAATCCGCCTTCGGCCGCAATCCGACGATCCGGTCGATCTCCTTGCCCTCATGGAACAGGATGACGGTCGGAATGCTCTGCACGCCGAAGCGCCCCGCGGTGGCCTGGGCATCGTCGATGTTGAGCTTGCCGACGCGGACCTTGGAGTCGTATTCAGTGGCGAGCTCGTCGATCACGGGCCCCAGGATCTGACACGGGCCGCACCATTCGGCCCAGAAGTCGACCAGGACAGGCACACTCGCGTTCTCGACCTCGGCCTCAAAGTTGCTATCGTTGAATTCCAGCGTGTTCGGTCCGGCCATCAGACACCTCCACCTTTTGCGGTCTACCTTCGGCGCCCATTCGTCTCCACTGCCGATCGGAGAACCGCCGAATCGCGTCAATTATTCTGGTAAGGATGGTAGGTAGACCGATATCCTGAGTCAAACCGGCCGCCGCGCGTCCGTGAAATCCACGAGAACGCCGCCTTTTTCTGGCGGTTTCGGCAATGCCCGGCGGCGGCGCGACGTTACGCTGTTTGATATGGGAGCGCGGCGGCGGACCGCGCCGGGCGGTGACGCAGAGGCCTAACGATGCGCAGACTTCTGGCTGGCTGGATTACGCTCACGACGCTCTCGGTTGGTCTCGCCGATGAGCGGGCCTCGATGGCCCCGCTCGCCGCCGAGGACTGGGACGCGAGCGCGGCGGCGCACCTCTTGCGCCGCGCGGGATTTGGCGGCACGCCGGCTGAAGTGGACCGGCTGGCCGCTCTTTCGCCGGCTGAGGCGGTCTCGTTCCTGATTGACTACGACCAGATTCCATACGCGATCGCGCCGCCGGCGGTGCCCGGCGAGTTATATGAGCCGGAGGATCGCCGATCGCTGCGCAATCTGTCCGAGCAGGAGCGCCGCCAGAAACGCGACGAGCGGCGCAAGATGGAGCGGCGCGCGTTTGAGGAGACGCGTCTGTGGTGGATTGATCGCCTGGCGCATTCCCCGCGACCGTTCGAAGAAAAGATGACGCTGTTCTGGCATGGCCACTTCACGAGCGGCATGCGGGAAGTGCGTGACGCGATCAAGATGAAAGAGCAGAACGAGTTCCTGCGGCGACACGCCCTCGATCACTTCGGCGAGTTACTCCTCGGTGTCAGTCGCGATCCGGCGATGCTCGTGTATCTGGATGGGGCGCGCAACAACAAGCGCCAGCCAAATGAAAACTACGCCCGTGAGCTGCTGGAGTTGTTCAGCCTCGGCGAAGGCGCGTATACCGAAAGTGATATCAAGGCGGCGGCCCGGGCGTTTACCGGCTGGGGATATGACGAGCGCGGCTTCGTGTTTCGCAAGGCGCTGCACGACTACGATCAGAAGCGCTTCCTCGGGCGCAGCGGTCGGCTGAACGGCGATGACGTGATTGAGATCATCCTGCAACAGCCGGCGTGCGCCCGCTATCTGGCGGAGCGGCTGCTGAAATTCTTCGTGACACCCGCGCCCGACCGAGCGCTGGTGGAGTCGCTGGCCGCGGTGATTCGACGGGAGCGTTACGAGTTGAAGCCGGTGATGCGAACGCTGCTGGAGAGCCGGGCCTTCTATCATGCGGATCATCGCGGGGCGCTGGTGAAGAGCCCGGTCGAGGTGTTGATCGGCACGTCGCGGCAGTTCGGCAAGTCGATTCATGATCTGCGGGCGGCGGAGCGCGCAATGGCCGGCATGGGGCAGGAGCTGTTGCAGCCGCCCAACGTGCGCGGCTGGCCGGGTGGCGCGACGTGGATCAACACCGCGACACTGTTCAACCGCTACAACGTGGTGAGCGCGATGCTGGCGCCGGCCCCGCGCGGACGCGCGGTGGACAAGTCGGAGTGGAACGACGAGGAGATGTTCGAGCGATCGATGGCCGAGATGTCGATGCGCAGCATGGATATGGAGGAAAAGTCGCGCGTGTCGCAGCGCGGGTATGTCGCGTTCGACCCGCTGGCGGTGGTGGAGAGCTATGAACTCAAGACCGCCCGCGAGATTGTCGACTTTTTCGCGACCCGCGTGCTGGCGACCCCGCTGTCGGAGCAGAAAGCGGAGTTGCTGGCGGATTACCTCCGCGCCGATGGCAAAGAGTTTCGCCCGAAGATGCGCAAGGCGGATGAGCGGCTGCTGACGATGCTGCAACTGATGTGCAGCACGCCGGAATACCAGATGAACTGAGTGCGGTCTGGCGGTTTGATTCTCATGGGTGGGGCAGGCGCCTTGCCCGCCGTGTGCTTCAGCGTGAGCGGAACTGATCGATCGGCAATCCGGCCCGGTCACAAGGAAACCCGATGTCCGACAACTTCTACACTTCGCGGCGTGAGTTTCTGGCTGGCGGCGTCACGTTTCTGAGCGCGGCCTCTACGCTGCCGATCTTTCTCGGGCGCACCGCGACCGCGCTGGCGAATTTCGAGCCGCGCGTCGCGAAGCGCGATGACGCCCCGATTCTCGTCGTCGTGCAGCTCGCCGGCGGCAACGACGGCCTGAACACGATCGTCCCGGTCGAGATGGATGAGTATTACCGCGCCCGCCCACGGCTGGCGATCAAGAAAGGCGACACGTTGCAGCTCGAAGGCGGCGTCGCCGTGCCCAACACCTGTGAGGGGCTGAAGAGCCTGTTTGATGATGGTCAGATGGCCGTGATTCAGGGCGTGGGGTACCCGAACCCGAACCGCAGTCACTTTGTCAGCATGGATGTCTGGCATACCGCCGATCCGGATCTCAAGACGCACAACGGCTGGCTCGGGCGCTACTTTGATTCGTGCTGCAACGGCGCCGACCCGTCGCCCAGTGACGGCGTGGCCGTGATGGGCGAGGCGCCGCTGGCGATGCAGGGCGAGAAGTTCATGCCGCTGGCGTTTGAAAGTCCCGATTCGCTCCGCTGGCGCTCGGGTGAGCGCGACCCGCAGGCCGCCGAGACATTCCGCAAACTGAATAATCTCGATGGCGATACGCCACTCGTGCAGGCGGGGAACGACGGCGAGCTCGCGGCGTATCTGCAACGGGCGGCGTTGCAGGCCCAGGTCGGCGCGGACGAAATCCGCGGCGCGACCGGCGAACTCGGCAGTGGCCGTTTCAATCGCCGCACGGGCGGGCTCGGGCGATCGCTGCAGATGGTGGCGCGGATGATCGCCGCCGACCTCCCGACCCGGATCTACTATGTTTCGATGGGCGGTTTCGACACGCACACCGGCCAGGAAGGTCGCCACCGCAATCTGATGACGGAGTTCAGTTCCGGCATGAAGGCGTTCGTCGATCAGCTTGCCGAAGACAAACTTCTCGATCGCGTGCTGATCATGTCGTTCTCGGAGTTCGGCCGTCGCGTCGAGGAAAACTCCAGCGGCGGGACCGACCATGGCGAGGCGGCGCCGATGTTCCTGTTCGGCTCAGCGGTGCGCCCGGGTTTGCACGGCAAGCATCCGAGTTTGAAGAACCTGCATCGCGGTGATCTCGAGTTCGGCGTCGATTTCCGACGCGTATATGCGACCGTGCTCCGCGATTGGCTGAAGCAGAAACCGGAGCAGATCATCGGTCGGCAGTCGCCGATGAACCTGATTCGCCGGGCCTAGGTTCTTGTCCACGCACGTTCAATGCTAGCCCGCCCCGACGGGGGGCAGGGGGACGCGGCGCACGCGGTGGGGTCGACGACTCGGTCCGCTTCCTTCGCCCCTTCGGGGCGAGTCACAATCAGACGAACAAACCACGGGTTACGCGTCGGTCGGCTTCCGCCGACCTCGCTTCACCCGTGGCTACTCTCCGGCGCCCCTTCGGGGAGTGAGTATCGGCGCGCTTGCGGCGCTTGCAGCGCGCTCGCTCGATCGGCGCGGCGGTGGCCCCCACTATCGTGTCAGCCGACCGGCACAAGTCCGCCAGTAGGCGCCGCCAATCGCGGAAATCGGCCGCGATTATCAGCCACAGCGCTTTGAGGAGCCCGATTTTCGCATTGGCACGGTCCGCGCGGGGCTTTCGCTCGTGACAGGGGGGTACAGGCGATACCGCCTTGATCAAACCCTGACGAAGGAGCCGCAAATGACCCGCAAGACGCCCTATTCGACCCACGCCCATGAAACGCCCGAAACCGACCGCCTGGCCCAGTTTGCCCGCATGGGGCTGGCCCTGCTGCTATTGGCGTGTATCGCCGTCAGCGTCGCCACCGCCGGCCCGGGCGCCGGCCGCGTGCGTGATCGCCAACTGGATCAGGTGATGCAACGCCTGTCGCACGCCCGCGAGGCGGCGGACGGTCATCATTGCGGCCTGTGCTCTGAGCTGTCGAGCATGAGCGTGATGTTTGAGCCGCATGCGGATGAAGCGACGATCGAAGAGGCCCTCAGCAGCGTGGCCAACGACGAACTGGCGGCGTTTGTCGCCGGCGCCGGCGTCTGGACGTTTACCGCGACCGATGGCTCCGTCGCCACGGGCGAGCCGATGACGATCACCTACAGCTTTGTGCCGGATGGCACGCCGATCCCGACGCTGCTCAACGAGCCGCCCGCGGCCAGCAACCTCTTCGCGACGCTGGACGGGAGTTTTCCGGGCGGCCGCGCCGCGTGGAAGGCGCAGTTTCGCGCCGTGCTGGATCGCTGGAGCGAGGTCACCAACATCACTTTTGTTGAAGTGAGTGATGATGGCGCCGTGTTCCCCAATGCGCTCGGTCAGGTCGGCGTGCGCGGCGACATGCGGATCGCGATGAAGCCGCTCGGCCCGGGCCCGCTGGCGGTGAACCACTTTCCGTTTAGCGGCGGCGACATGGTGCTCGACAGCGACGACATTGGCGTCTTTACGAACCCGGCGAACGGCTTCCGCAACCTGCGAAACGTGCTGGCGCATGAGCACGGTCACGGCCTCGGGCTCCACCACACGATTCCGCAGAACGGCACGAAACTGATGGAGCCGGCGCTGAACGTCGGCTTTGACGGGCCACAGGAAGACGACATTCGCGGCGTGCAGTTCTTCTACGGAGATAGCGCCGAACACAACGACGACCTCGGCGACGAAACGTTCCTGTTTGGCCCGCTGGGTGATCCCGCGAGCGCTCCGCAGACGCGCGTCTTCGGCGAATTGGCACTGGAGCGCGACGGCGCGAGCGACTGCTACGGTTTCACGGCGTTTGGCGGCGTGCCGATCGCGATTCGGGTGACGCCGATCGGATCGACGTATGCGTTCGGCGCCCAGGGGACGACCACGACCACTACGGTCAACGCGCAGGCCGCTCGCAACCTGGGCCTGCGCTTGTGGCGCCGCGTGTCGGCCTCAACGAATCAGTTTCAGCTTGTGGCGCAGATCGACTTCAACGACGCCGGCGAAGATGAGTATCACCCGCCGATCGCCTTCACGCTGGCGGGATACATGGTGGCCGAGGTGTACTCGAACGACGGCGTCGATGATGTGCAGCGTTACGAACTGCGCATCAGCAATGAAGCGATCGACGCGCCGCAGGATCCGGGCCTGCTCGCGGTAACGAACGGCGCGACGCCGGTCGGCATCAGCTCGACGTTGCGGTTTGACGATACACCGATCGGCGGCCAGGACGGGATCGCGCTGACGCTGCGCAACTTCGGAGCCGGCCCGCTCGAGATCAGCAACATCCTGGTACAGGGATTCGGGGCGGGCGACTACACGCTCGGCTCCGCCGGTCCGCGGACGATCGCGCCGGGCGGATTCTCCACGCTGCCGATCGGCTTCGCGCCCACGGCCCAAGGACAGCGCGTCGCGGTGGTCACGATCCTGAGCGACGACCCGAACAACCCGGATTACGGCTTCATCGTCAGTGGCGCCGGCCTGGCCGCGCTGGCGTCTGAAGCGGCGATCGAGGTGGACGGCGTCCAGACGGCTGATGGTGAGATCATCGATCTGGGCGAAATTCTCGTGGGCGAAACGCTGAACGTCCCGATGCGCGTGAGGAATACCGGCAACGCCACGCTGAACGCGAGCGTGTCGCTCGCCGGACCCGCGGCGGCCGACGCGACCGCCACGCTGTTGTCGACGGTGTTGTCGCCGTCGGTCAGCGCGTCGTTCAGCATCCAGTTCTCGCCGCAGCAGGCCGGCCAGCGCGTGGTCGAACTGGTCATCAATGACAACTCGCCCGCCGGTCAGACGCGGATCACGTTCCAGTACACGGCCCGAGCGCTGGTCGATTGCAACGCGAACGGCGCGGCTGACGCGAACGACATCGCCAGCGGAGCCAGCGCTGACTGCGACGGCGACGGCGTGCCGGATGAGTGCCAGGTGGACGGCGACGGCGACGGTCTGATCGACGCCTGCGACGCCTGCCCGGACGTGGATAACAACGCCGATCGTGACGGCGACGGCGTGAACGACTGCGAAGACGCGCTGCCGGATGATCCGTTCAACGGACAGCCGCCGGTCGATCCGGACCCGAACGCCGCGCAGGCGCCGGAGCCGAACGATGTCGCCGACCCGAACAACGCCGATGCGCGGCTGCCGGCCGATCCGAACGGTGCGCAGGACGCGAACGACGTCAAGGCGCCGGAGTTCGACATCGACAAGATTGACCCGGTCGGTGGGCTGTGCGGTTTCGGGCTGTTCCCGATGATGATGGCTTCGATGTTCGCGCTGTGCGGGCAGAAGCGCATGACGCGGAGTCGACGCGCCAAGTAGAGCAAGGGGGGCCTTTAGAACCGCGGGTGGTACGGGCGTCTCGCCCGTACGCCCGCGGTTTCTTCTTAGCCGGGGCGGACGCGACTCATTGCCGAGATCGCCGACGAGTCCGGAATGCTCCTCGATAAAGGCGTAGGCGAGTCTCTCATGGCGCATGCCCCGTCCCGTAGCTTAGCGGTCTGGTGGCATCTATGAGCGAGCCGTTGTCAAGCGTGTTGGAACTGGTTGCG
>CAZGTH010000026.1:0-45204 GCA_964528455.1 uncultured Planctomycetales bacterium
CATGCTTTCGCCGAAGGCGTAAGCATGTGTTGTGCGCGAGCGCTGCCATGCGCGAGGCGCCTACCCACTTGACCCAAGCCGCAGCGCGTCATCGTCTCCCCACTTTATGCCGACCCATGTTCGCGGCTACGCCGAGACCATGCCACCCGACCGTGTTACAAATCACGCCCGACGGATGTCTGAGACAGTCCATGTTTTCGTTCAATCGCGCGCCGAGCACTCGGCACATGGTTCCGCGACCCTGAAACGCCTGGGCCAGCAACTTTGGGAATAGCTCCGAAGTCTCCACGGCTGCACTCGTCAGTTCCCCCCAAGTTCGTTGCGCTTCAGGATGGGACGACCGCGCGTGTGAGCCGGAAACGCCTAGTTCGCGACTGCCAGGAGGAAGCCGTCGTACCCCTTGCCGCCCACGGTCTGGACGGCGGTCGCGCTCACCCGCGGGTCGGACGCGATCGCCGCCAGCATGGTCCGCATGCCGCGGACGGCCGGGTCGGCGCTGTCCGCGTCCGCCACGCGGCCGCCGCGGACGACATTGTCGACGATAATCATCGCGCCGGGCCGGGAAAGGCGGACCGCCCAGTCGAAGTACGCCGGACAGTTCTCCTTGTCGGCGTCGATGAACGTGAAATCAAACGGGCCGCGCCGCTCGGCCGCCAGGCGGGGCAGAGATTCGAGCGCCGGGGCGACGATGAATTCGACGCGATCGGCAACGCCCGCGGCCGCGCAGTGGGTCGCGGCGAGTTCGGCAAATCGGGCGTTGATTTCCAGCGACGTGAGGCGGCCGTTCGCCTCCAGCGCGCGGGCCAGCCAGATCGTGCTGTATCCGCCGAGCGCGCCGATTTCGAGGATGCGCTGGGCGTGAATCGACCGGGCCAACACGTGGAGCAACTTGCCCTGCGCGGGTGTGACCTGAATATCCGGCAGACCGGCGGCGACGCTCGCGGCGGGGACGCCGCGCAGGATGTCGTCTTCGCCAACGATCGTCCGCGTGAGGTAGTCGTCAACGGCCTGCCAGGTCTCCGGTTGCACGCGGCCCCTTTCCGACGGTTTGCGAGGTCGGGTTGCGATCGCCCAATCCGGGCACGATACTGCGAATGACCGGTCCTGAACACGTTTGCGCGAGGTATTGATGCCCGTTGACCCGATTTGGACGCCTTCGCCCGCTCGGGCGAATAACTCGCAGATGGCCGAGCTGATGCGGGCGTGCGCCGCCCGATTCGGGTTTCCGGCGCAGTGGGATTCGTTCTACAAGTGGTCCGTCGCGCATAGTGATCGCTTCTGGACCGAGCTGATGCTGTTGACGAAGGTCAAGCCGAGCGCGCCGGCGGAAGAGGCGCGGGTCGGCAGCGGCATGCTCGGGACGCGCTGGTTCCCCGGGATGACGTTGAACTACGCGCGGCATCTGTTGTCGCATGACGGGGATCAGCCGGCGATCATCTTTGAGCATGAATCGGGGGCGCGGCGCGCGGTGGGGTGGGCGGAACTGCGCCGACTCGTCGCGCAGTGTCAGGCCGGTCTGCGGACGGCGGGGGTGAAGCAGGGCGATCGCGTCGCGGGCTTCATGCCGAATGTGCCGGAGTCGATCATCGCGATGCTGGCGACGACCGCGGGCGGGGCGATCTGGTCATCCTGCTCGCCGGACTTCGGGCGGCAGGGCGTCCTCGATCGCTTTGGGCAGATCGAGCCGAAAGTGCTCTTTACCACCGAAGCGTATGCGTACAACGGGCGTCGGATCGATTGTGTAGCGCGGGCGGCCGAGATGACGGGGGCGCTGCCATCGATCGAGCGCGTGATTGTTGTGCCCTTGCTTGGCGCCGACGCCGACCTGTCGCCGATTCGCAACGCGATCTGGTGGGACGACTTCCTGGCGTCGGAAACCGCCGCCGACGGGCCGACTTATGAAGAGACGCCGTTCGATCATCCGCTGTTCATCATGTACTCCTCCGGGACGACGGGCGTGCCGAAGTGCATTGTCCACGGCCATGGCGGCACGCTGGTCCAACACCTGAAAGAACTCACGCTGCATTGTGATCTGCGGGCCGGCGAGCGGATTTTCTACTTCACGACGTGCGGCTGGATGATGTGGAACTGGCTGGTCAGCGGGCTGGGGGTGGGCGCGACGGTTGTTTTGTACGAGGGCGCGCCGGCCTTTCCGGACGTCGGGCGCCTGTGGGAAATGGCGGCCCGCGAACGCGTCAATCTGTTCGGCGCCAGCCCGAAGTACCTGGCGGCGTGTGAAAAGGCGCAGTGCGTTCCGGGGCAGGCGCATGATCTGAGCGCTTTGCGGGCGGTGCTGTCGACGGGCTCGCCGCTGGCGCCGGAACAGTTCAACTGGGTGTATGACAACATCAAGTCGGACCTCCAGCTTTCGAGTATCTCCGGCGGCACCGACATCATCTCCTGCTTCATGCTGGGGAACCCGCTGCTGCCGGTGTATCCCGGGCAGATCCAATCGCGCGGCCTGGCGATGGATGTGCAGGCGTGGGATGAAAACGCCCGGCCGGTGATCGGCCGGAAGGGCGAGCTGGTATGCGCATCGCCGTTCCCGTCGCAGCCGATCGGTTTCTGGAATGATCCTGATGGGGCGCGCTATCGAGCCGCGTATTTCGAACACTACGCGGAGCGCGAGGTGTGGCGGCATGGCGATTTCATTGAGATTACCGACACCGGCGGCGTCATCGTCTACGGTCGCTCCGACGCGACGCTGAACCCGGGCGGGGTGCGGATCGGCACGGCGGAGATCTACCGGATTGTGGAGGGCATGCCGGAAGTGCTCGACAGCATCGTGGTGGGGCGCCCGACGGCGGATAACGATGTGGAGATCTGCCTGTTCGTGAAGCTCGGGGCCGGCGTGGAGTTCAGCGGCGAGTTGCAGCGGCGCCTTCGAGACGCGATCGCGGCCGGGGCCACACGGCGCCACGTGCCGCGCCACATTCGGGCGGTGACGGACATCCCGTATACGATCAGCGGAAAGAAAGTGGAGCTGGCGGTGCTGAACGTGCTGCTCGGGCAGGAAGTGGCCAATCGTGACGCGCTGGCCAACCCGGCGTCGCTGGATGGATTCGTAGGGATTATTGAGCGAAACGGCAACGGTAACGGCGGGCGGAACGGCGGCTAGGGTCGAACCCGGCGCCCGCTCCGTGACCGATCGACCCCGTGGCAGTGGTCGGATTGCTCCGGTTTCGGTACGATCCCGCACCCCCAATCGAGATCATTAACCGATGGAAGTCAGACACCTTGAGTACTTTGTCGCCGTCGTGGACGCCGGCGGTTTCAGCGCCGCCGCGACGCGCTGCGGCGTCGCGCAGCCCTCGTTGAGCCAGCAGATCGCCAAGCTGGAGCAGGAGCTCGGCGTGCGGCTGTTCGATCGGCTGGGCCGACAGGTGGCCCTGACCACGGCGGGTGAGGCGCTGCTGCCGCGGGCGCGGTCGGTACTGGAGGCGATGCAGTTGGCGCGCACCTGTGTCGGCGACGACGCCGAGGCCGGGCGCGGACGTCTGACGGTCGGGGCGATTCCGACGATCGCGCCGATGGTGCTGCCGCGCTGGATCAAGCGGTTCCTGAAAGAACACCCCGAGGCGGAACTGCACGTCAGGGAGGATCTGACGGAACATCTGATCGCGGACCTGCGGAACGCCGAGCTGGACATGGCGTTCATGAGCCTGCCGATCGAGGATGATCGGATCGAGTTTGAGCAGTTGTTTGTTGAGCCGATGCTGGCGTGCGTATCGCGCGATCACCCGCTGGCGGAGGCGAAGTCCGTGCGCGTGACCGACCTTGAGCGTGAGCCGGCGATTGTGCTGGATGAGATGCACTGCTTCGGTGAGCAGGTCGACGCGTTCTGCCGCGAGCGGCGGATTTCGCGGCGAATCGTGTGCAAGGGCGTGCAACTTGACTTTCTGAAGGCGCTGGTCGATCTGGGCCTGGGTGTCTCGATTGTGCCCGAAATGTGCATGCACGCCGATCAGACCAAGAAGCGCGCCTACCTGCCGCTGGCGGGACGGGCGCTGAGTCGGGCCGTGGTCGTCGCGTGGCGGTCGGGCCGCACGCGTTCGGCGTTGGCCGAGGCGTTTTTGAACGGCGCGCGCGCGGAAATCGCGCAGACGCAGGCCGAACACGCGAAGTAATCAACAGGAGAGCGACGCGCGCCAGCGCCCGCAGCCCATGACTGAGCACGAATCCAGCGCGGCCCCGCGCCGCCATTTCATTCAGCAGATCATCGACGCCGACAACGCCGCCGGTAAGTGGAATGGTCGCGTGCAGACGCGCTTTCCGCCGGAGCCGAACGGATTTCTGCACATCGGCCACGCGAAGAGCATCTGCCTGAACTTCGGCCTGGCCGAGGAGTTCGGCGGCGGGTGCAATCTGCGTTTTGATGACACCAATCCGGTTCGCGAAGAAGACGAGTATGTGCGCTCGATTATTGAAGATGTGCGCTGGCTCGGGTTTCGCTGGCCGGGGGCGCGCGAATCCGATCCGCGGGCCGGTGTGCTGTTTGCCAGCGACTATTTCGAGTTCATCTATCAGTGCGCGGTGCGACTGATTCAGGCCGGCAAGGCGTATGTCGACGATCTGACGCCGGAGCAGATTCGCGAGTATCGCGGATCGCTGACGCAGCCGGGGCGGGAGAGCCCGCATCGGGCGCGAACGATCGAGGAAAACCTCGACCTGTTTACGCGGATGCGGAAAGGGGAGTTTCCGGATGGTTCGCGCACGCTGCGGGCCAAGATCGACATGCGCAGCCCGAATCTGAATCTGCGCGACCCGATCATGTATCGCATTCTGCACGCCAAACACCACCGAACGGGCGACGCGTGGCCGATTTATCCAATGTACGACTGGGCCCACGGGCTCGAAGATTCGCTCGAGGGCATTACGCATTCGATCTGCACGCTGGAGTTTGAGAATCATCGCCCGTTGTATGACTGGTTCCTCGCCAACCTGACCGACGACAGCGGCCGGCCGCTGCATCATCCCCAGCAGATTGAATTCGCGCGGCTGAACCTCAACTACACCGTCATGAGCAAGCGACGGCTGCGCGACCTGGTCGAAGGCGGGCACGTGCGGGGCTGGGATGACCCGCGCATGCCGACCATCGCCGGCCTGCGGCGTCGTGGCTACACGCCGGAGGCGATTCGCGAGTTCTGCGCGCGGATCGGCGTGGCGAAATTCGACGGTGTGAGCGACATCGCGCTGCTGGAGTTCTGCGTGCGCCAGGACCTGAACGCCCGCGCGCCGCGCGTGATGGGTGTGCTGCGGCCCTTGAAGATCGTGATTGAAAACTATCCGGAAGGGCAGGTGGAATCGCTCCCCGCGATCAATAACCCCGAGGACGCGTCGGCGGGCACGCGCGAAGTTCCGTTTTCGCGCGAGCTGTTCATCGAGCGCGATGACTTCATGGAAGATCCGCCGCGCAAGTTCTTCCGGCTCGGCCCGGGTCGCGAGGTGCGGCTGCGCTACGCGTACTTCATCACCTGCAAAGAGGTCATCAAGGACGCTTCCGGCGAGATCGTCGAGCTGCGGTGTGAGTATGACCCCGCCACGCGCGGCGGCGACGCCCCGGACGGCCGCAAGGTCAAGGCGACCCTGCACTGGGTGAGCGCGGCGGCGGCGAAACCCTGCGAGGTGCGCCTGTACGACCGTCTGTTCTCGACCGAGGACCCGGATGACACGCCCGAGGGGGGCAGTTTTCTGGACAATCTCAACCCGGCGTCGCTGGAGGTGATCGACAACGCCTGGATCGAGCCGAACTGGAACAGCGTTGACGCCGGGATGTGGGGCGATGGCATCGCCCGCGTGCAGTTCGAACGGCTGGGATACTTTGCCGTCGATCCGGACGGGACAGGCGAAAAACCGGTCTTCAACCGAGCCGTGTCGCTGAAGGACGCGTGGGTCAAGGCCAAGGGTGCTGAGTAGAAACGCCTAAGAATTGCCCCGCCGGCCCCCTCAGTGGCTCCTCAGGCCAATCTCAGGGTAATCAGCCGTGGGCGCGCGTAACCTTCCAGAGCGCAGATACGCGCAATGGAGGAGCGCCGTGTCCCAGCTCACCCGTCGGACTTTTCTTAAGCAATCCGCCACGATCCTTACGGCGGCAACCTGCCCCGCCGGCCTCCTGGCCGCCCAGGAAGCGCCCCCGGACGCGCGGGCGCTGTTTTCCGCCGCCGCCCGTGGGGATGTGGAAGGGGTCGGGGCCGTGCTGGCGCGGGCCCCGGGTCTGATCGGCGCGCGCGACGCCGACGGGCGGTCCGCATTCGCGGTAGCGCTGCTCCGGCGACACCGCGCGGTGGGCGACTTGCTGCGAGCGCGCGGCTACGCGCCGGACCTGCACGAACTGGCCCTGGCCGGCGATTGGGAAGCGTTCGCGAAAAGCGCCGCGGAAGATCCCTCGCGTGTGAACGCCGGCCACCCGATCGGCGGGTCGGCGATGACTGCGGCGGCCATCGGCGGGGCTGGGCCCGATCTGTGGCGCGTGTATCAGTACGGCGCGGATCCGAACGCGCGGCCGACGTTGAATGGCGAGCCGGCGCGCGCTGCGCTGCTCGCGGCGTTTGACTATCCGGAAATGCCGGTTGTCGAGTTGACCGCGGCAACGCTGCTCGGCAATGGCGCCGATCCGAATCCGCCGGCCGAGAATGGCGTTTCGCCGTTGCACCTGGCGGCGCGGCGCGGCAGTCTCGAACTTACGGAGATGCTGATTCGCGTTGGCGCCGTGGTCGACGGGCGCGACGCGGACGGGCACACGCCGCGCGCGCTGGCGGCGCAGGCAGATCATAAGCAAGTCGTCGCGCTGCTCGATGGTCACGAAGCGATCCCGCGCGACCATCAGGAAACGCGGCGCGCGTTCGACGCGGCCGGCAGGCCGTATGCGGCCCCAGCGGACCTGGAGAAGATTCCCTACGCCGAGCGCGGTCCGGTGGTCGGGGCGGCGCATTTTGATCTGGACCGGGTGAAAGCGGCGGTGGAGCGTGATCCGCGCCTGGCGCACGCCGTCGCGACCACGACGGAAGGCGCGGTGGAAGCGGCGGCGCATACCGGCCGGCGCCCGATTGTGGAGTTCCTGCTGGAGCATGGCGCGCCCTACTCGCTTACGACGGCGGTTTCCCGGAATGACATCGCGCGGGTCCGCACGTTGCTGCGCGAGAACCCGCGCCGCGTGAATGAGCGCGGGGCGCATGACTTTGCGCTGCTGTGGTACTGCGCGATCGGGGCTGGATCGGTTCCGATGGCCGAGGTCCTGCTCGAGGCGGGGGCGCAGGTCGAGCGGCAACATCACCTGGGCACGACGGCGCTGCACTTCGCGGTGCGGGCGCGCGACAAAGACCTCATCGTGCGACTGATCGAGGGCGGCGCCGACGTAAACCGGGTCGGGCGAAAATTCGACGCCGCCGGCCAGACGCCGTTACAGATGGCGCGCGCCGATGGCGCCGAAGAAATCGCCCGCCTGCTGGTGGAGCGCGGCGCGCGTGCGTGACGACGGCGCTGGACCTTCATCGGCTATATTGGACCGGATGAGCGACAGCAGCGGCGCATCTCAGCGGGTCGCCCTGGGCGATTGCGTCTTCGATCTCGCGACCGGCGAACTGACGGCGGCTGAAGCGGATGGCGCCGCGCGCACCGAGCGGCTCGCGCCGCAGCCGGCGCGGCTGCTGGCGCTGCTGATCGCGAACAGCGGACAACTGGTTTCGCGCGAGGATATCCGGCGGGCGATCTGGCCGGACGATCATGTCGAGTTTGATCAGGCGCTGCACTTCTGCGTGCGGCAGATTCGCGCGGCGCTGGGCGAGTCCGCGGCGCAACCGCGTTACATCGAAACGCTTCCGCGGCGTGGCTACCGGCTGATGGTCGAGCCGCGGCCTTTCGCAGGCGATTCCCCGCAGTCAACCCAAAGCCGGCCGCCCGCCATGATCGCGCCGGGCGGGGCGCGGCGCGCCGGCGTATCGACGGTTGCTCTCGCGCTGCTGCTGGTTGTTGTCCTGGCGCAGCTGTGGCGAGCGCCGGTTGTCGCCGCTGCGCGCGACGAGCGAATGCGGATCGCGATCATGCCGTTTGCCCCGCCTGCCGGTTGGTCCGGGACGGCTGACGCGGGGCCGATCGCCGATCATCTGCTGGCGATCCTTGGCGCGGACGCGCGATTTGCGGTGATCGGCCCGACCACAACCAGCGCGATGACGGCCCAGCCGCTGACCGAGACGGCGCGCCAGGCGCGGGTCGCGTTTCTGATCAACGGGCGCTATATCACGCATGAACAACGGCCCCATGTGCTGGCCGAGTTGATCCGCGCGGCGGACGGCGCCCATGTCTGGGTCGCGCCGTTTGACATCGCGGCCGATCCCGCTGTGTCCGCATCCCGGATCGCCAGCGCGGTCGTTTCCCGTCTCGCCGGCGACGAATAACGCCGGTTTCACCGCCGCTTCAGGCTCGGGTCACGCGCCGCCGCCACCCTTCCGGGCTGCCCGTTCGGTCGGGCTCCGTCCTCGGGTTTCTCGCCGGTCGCTTTGGGCGGAGTTATCATGGAGGCCCACAGCCTGGGAGGATCGCGATGCGCTGGGAAGGTCGTCGGCGAAGTGACAATGTGCAGGATCGCCGCAGCCTGAGCGCGGGTGGGATGGCGGGCGGAGGCGTCGGCATCCTGATCCTGGCGCTGGTGGTGTATTTCCTTGGCGGCGATCCGCAGGCGGTGCTCGATCAATCGGGGGCGTTGGCCCCACAGTCAAGCGATGTCGCCAGCGCGCCGCCGGAAGATGATCGTTTGGCGCAATTTGTCTCGGTTGTGCTGGCGGATACCGAGGATGTCTGGAACAAGATTTTCGCCGAGCGGGGCGAGCGATATGTCGAGCCGCAACTGATCCTGTTTCGCGGCCAGACCCAGTCGGCCTGCGGCTTCGCGAGCGCGGCCAGCGGCCCGTTCTATTGCCCGGCGGATCAGCAGGTTTACATCGACTTGAGCTTTTATGACGAGCTGAGCCGGCGGTTCGGGGCCCCCGGGGATTTCGCGCAGGCCTATGTGATTGCGCACGAGGTGGGCCATCATGTGCAGCGGCTGCTCGGAATCACCGAAAAAGTGCATTCGGAACGCGGCCGGCTGAGCGAGGCCGAATACAACGACCTGTCCGTTCGCCTGGAATTGCAGGCGGATTTCCTGGCCGGCGTCTGGGCCCATCATGCCCAGCGGACGAAGCGGATTCTGGAAGCCGGCGATATCGACGAAGCGTTGCAGGCGGCGGCGTCGATTGGCGATGACACGATTCAGCGCCGCTCGCAGGGCTACGTCGTGCCGGAGTCGTTCACCCACGGCACGAGCGCCCAGCGCGCCCGCTGGTTCCGGTTGGGTTTTGAAACCGGCGATCTGTCGCAGGGCGACACGTTTTCGATTCCACAGCCCTAAAATCCACGCAGCGGCGCGGCCCCGCGTCGCCCGCCAAGTTGCGGGGTGGGGAGGCGCCCTCTACACTCTGGTAGTCGCCGTTTTGAACTTGTGAAGCGCGAATCGAGAAGGAGCGGGCGTGCCCCCGGCCAGCGATCTATCCTCTGTCGCGATCCTGATTCTGATCGTGATTTTCATCGCCGTAACGGTCGGCGTGCTGACGCACCTGCTGGGCCCGAAGCGGCATGGCGCGACGAAGGACAGCGTCTACGAATCGGGCATGGACGCCTTCAGCGACTCCCGAAAGCGGTTTAACGTCCGTTTTTACCTGGTCGCGGTGATGTTCCTGGTTTTCGATGTGGAAGTGATTTTCCTGTATCCATTTGCGGTGACCTGGCCGAAGATGATGCAGGATGGCGCCACTTCGCCATTGACGCTGGCGGCCGAGAGCTACGGGGCGTCCCCGACGTTCATTCTGGTCGGCGCGGGGCTGTTTTTCGCACTGCTGACGGTCGGCTTTTTGTATGAGTGGCAGAAGGGCATTTTCAAGTGGGACTAAGCAATCAGGGGCGGATGACATGAGCGCACACGCAGGCCACGCCGATGGCGGTTTTTCCGCGACGCGGCTGGATCACGTCACCGACATGATCAAAAAGTACGGCATCAACTGGTGCCGCAAGAACAGCTTGTGGCCGATGCCGTTCGCCACGGCCTGTTGCGGCATTGAGCTGATGGCGACCGCCGCGAGCCGGTACGACATTTCTCGTTTCGGTTCGGAGGCGATGCGTTTCACGCCGCGGCAGTGCGATCTGATGATTGTGGCGGGCCGGGTGGTGATGAAGATGTTGCCGGTGCTGCAGCGGATTTACCTGCAGATGACCGAGCCGAAGTGGGTGATTTCGATGGGGGCGTGCGCCTCGTCGGGTGGTGTGTTCGACACCTATGCGGTCGTGCAGGGGATCGACCAGTTTGTTCCGGTGGATGTGTATGTGCCGGGTTGCCCGCCGCGACCGGAAACGCTGCTGGAAGGCTTCATGCAGATTCAGCGGATGGTGGATATGGACGGCGTGCGGCCGAGCGCGGAGCGCGGGCGCGGTTTGGGGCTGATCGCCCAGGCGCCGCAGAACGTGGAAGTCGGTCCGGGGCTCGCCGGTATCTCGAGGAACTAGCGGAAATGGCGATTGATCAGGCGATCGCGGCGTTGCAGGCGCGTTTCCCGCAGGCGGGTTACGCCCCCAAGCCGCTGTGCACCTATCTCGACGGGCGCGATTCCGGGCAGGTCTGGATTCGCGTGGAGCCGGCGCAGGCGCTGGAGGTGTTCGCTTTTCTGCGGGACGATCCGGCGTGCAAGTTTGAGATGCTGGCGGATGTGACCTGCGTGGATTACCTGAATTTTCCCGACGCGGAAGATCGCTTCGGCGTGACGTACAACCTGCTGAGCCTGACGCATAACCATCGCCTGTTCCTCAAGGTGTTTGTGAACGATCCGGACCCGACGCTCCCCTCGGCGACGAGCGTGTGGCGCGGGGCGGAGTGGACCGAACGCGAAGTATTTGACATGTTCGGCATTCGGTTTGAGGGGCACCCGGACCTGCGGCGAATTCTGATGCCGGAGACGTTTGTCGATTTTCCGTTGCGGAAGGATTATCCGCTGCGCGGCAAGGGCGAGCGCGAGGCGTTTGAGGTGATTCGGCGCGACAGCGCGTAGGTGGATCGCGCGGGATAGACAGCGCGGGTTAGAGCACCGCGGGTGGTCCGGGCGGCTGGCCCGGACGAATGTCAAACAGGCGAGACGCCTGTGCCACCCGGATTGGGAAACAAGATATGACGATGGTCGCGCCAACATTAGCTTCGCGTCTGACCCGTGAAGAGGGCGGCGGTGATCGCTGGACGCTGAACTTCGGCCCCCAGCACCCCGCCACGCACACCACGCTGCGCCTCGTGCTGGAGCTCGAGGGCGAGCGCGTGGTGAATTGCATTCCCGACAACGGCTTCCTGCACAGCGGTTTTGAGAAGCTCGGCGAAGATCTGAACTTCAACCAGTACGTGGTCGTCACCGACCGCATGAATTACATCTCTCCGATCGTCAATAACATCGCCTGGCATCACGCGTGCGAAAAGCTGTTTGGTCTGGAACTGACGCCGCGCTGCAAGGCGATTCGAACGCTGTGCGCCGAGTTGGGTCGCATTCAGGACCACCTGCTGTGCCTCGGCGCCGCGGCGCTGGACCTCGGCGCGATTACCGGCTTTTTCTACGGATTCAACGAGCGCGAGACGATTTACGATCTGCTCGAAGAGCTGTGCGGCGCTCGTTTTACGGTGAGCTACACGCGGGTTGGCGGACTGATGCAGGACATGCCGCCCGGCTGGACGGACCGGCTGCTGCATTTTGTGCAGAAGAAGCTGCCGGCGGCGCTGGTCGACGTGGAAAAGCTGCTGCTGCGCAACCGGATTTTCATCGAGCGCACCAAGGGGGTCGGCTACATATCGCGCGAAGACGCGATCGCGTGGTCGGTGACCGGCCCGATCGCGCGGGCCGCCGGCGTGCGGCGCGATCTGCGAAAAGACGACCCGTATCTCTGCTATGCCGACAACTGGGATGGCAAGGGCGCGCCGGCGGTGGACTTCAAAGTGCCGCTGTCGACCGGTGGCGATGTGCTGGCGCGATTCCTCGTCCGGCTGGAGGAAGTCAAGCAGTCGATCAAGATCATCGAGCAGGTGGTCGCGATGATGCCGGAAGGCCCGATCAACGTCATGCACGATGAGAAGGCGATTCTGCCGGATAAGCGCGAGCTGTATTTTTCGATCGAGGGCCTGATCGCTCACTTCGAGAAGGTGATGACGAATCGCGGCCTGCGCCCGCCGGTGGGCGAGGTGTATGGCGCGATCGAGAGCCCGACCGGCGAACTCGGATTTTACCTGGCGAGTGACGGCGGAAACTCGGCGTATCGCGCCCGCTGCCGTCCGCCGGGGTTCATCAACTACCAGGCGTTTCCGGACATGATTCGCGGGCACCAGATCAGCGATGTGGTGGCGGTGCTGGGCAGCTTGCAGATCATCGCGGCGGAGTTGGATCGGTAAACTTGCGAAGCGGAAGCGCGCCGGGCGCGGGTGGTCGTGGGGCGTCTCGTCCGGACGATCGCCCGTCCCTCCGTCAGGATCGCGTTTCATTCGTTTCGCAACTTGTGTCGTGAAGCGTTCTTCCGCTATCTTTCGAACTTCCGATCAGGCGGCGAGTTTTTGACGCGGCCCTGGCGTTCGCGGCGCGGCGGACCGGCGGATAGCGACTAACCCTTCGGAGGCGGACTTTGTCCTGGCAGGCGATCGATCGCACAGCGGCCCCAGCGGATGAGGGGCCGGGCCTGAGCGAGGCGGTGAAACAGAAGATCCGCGCCTTCTTTCCGCGCTATGAGACCAAGCAAGCGGTCATGCTGCCGGCGCTGCATGTCGCGCAGGAGGCGATCGGCTATGTCTCCGTGCGCGCGATGAAGGACATCGCCGAATTGCTGGAAGTGCCGCCCTCGGCGGTGATGGATGTGGTGACGTTCTATACGCACTACTGGACCCACCCGCGCGGCGAGAAAGTGCTGATGTTGTGCCGCTCGCTGAGTTGCCAACTGCTCGGGGCGGACAAATTGCAGGCCGCGATCCAGACCAAGCTGGGCATCGGCGAGCATGAGACGACCCCCGATGGCAAGTTTTCATTCATGACCGAAGAGTGCCTGGCCGCGTGTGATCACGCGCCGTGCCTGATGATCAACGAGCGTATGCACAAGAAGGTGACGCCGGAGCAGCTCGACAAGCTGCTGGCGGACCCGGCAAGCGACAAGCTGCCGATGCCGCGCAGCGACCTGTACGACGCGCCGCAGGGCGAGAAGCCGGCGCGGGGGCACTGACGATGGCATACGAACAGGTCCTGATGCGTAATTGCCGCGAAGGCGCGGATCCATCCATCAAGCAATACAAGGCCGCCGGGGGGTACAAGGCGGTTGATAAAGCGCTGGCGATGAAGACCGACGAGCTGATTGAGTTCGTCAAGGGCGCGAACCTGCGCGGCCGCGGCGGCGCGGGCTTTCCGGCGGGTGTGAAGTGGAGTTTTCTGCCGCCGAACCGCAAGGTGACCTACCTGTGCGTGAACGCGGACGAATCAGAACCGCCGACGTTCTGCAACCGCGTACTGATGGAACACGACCCGCACATGATGCTCGAGGGCATCATCATCGCGGGCTACGCCACGCAGACGACGGTGGCCTATATCTACATGCGCGGCGAGTTCACCGAGCAGTTCCACGTCATGCAGAAGGCGCTGGATGAAGCGTACACCGACGGTCTGTTCGGCAAGAACATCCGCGGCAGCGGGTATGACCTGGAGTGTTACATTCACCGCGGGGCGGGGGCGTATATCTGCGGCGAAGAAACCGGCCTGATCGAATCGCTGGAAGGCAAGCGCGGCTGGCCGCGCATCAAGCCGCCTTTCCCGGCGGTCGAAGGGCTCTTCCGCAAGCCGACGGTGGTGAACAACGTGGAAACGCTGGCGTGTCTGCCGCACATTCTGGAGCGCGGACTCGACTGGTGGAACGGGCTGGGCACGCAGAATTCCAAGGGCACGAAGATGTACTGCGTCAGCGGCCCGGTGAATCGCCCGGGTTGCTACGAGGGCCCGCTCGGCATCACGACCCGCGAGCTGATCTACGGCAAGGACTTCGGCGGCGGCATGCGCGACAACATGAAGGTCAAGACGGTCGCCCCCGGCGGCATCTCGATGGGCTTTCTGCGCGGCGACATGTTCCCGAAACCGGCCGACGGCAAGGTGGATGTCAATCAGGATTGTGACGAACTGGATTGCCTGCTCGATTTTGACGACCCGCGCCGTTACGGGCTGCTGGGCCTTGGCACGGCGGCGGCGGTTGTCGTCGCCGAGCACACGGACATTCGCGACGTGCTGTACAACGTGACGCGCTTCTTCAGTCACGAATCATGCGGCCAATGCACGCAATGCCGCGAGGGCACGGGCTGGATGCATCGCATCGCGGCCCGCGTGCGCGAAGGCGCCGGGCGGCAGTACGACCTTGACCTGCTGGCCGAGATCACGAACAACATGGGCATGATGCCGGGGCTGAGCATCTGCGGCCTGCCGGACGGCGCCGCGTTCCCGATTCGGACGCTGGTGCAGAAATTCCGGCGCGAGTTTGAAGGTCACATCGCCGCGCAGCCGGCGGAGTCGGTGAGTCGTCGCATCATGCAGACCAATCCGGCGGCGTATGAGTTGCCGATCATGCAGGGCCGCGCGACGCAGGCGCTCGGCGGCACTTACATGACGCCGGAAAAACTGAAGCGAAACTAAAGGACCGCTGGGCGAGCCAATGCCGAAGATCACAGTCGACGGAAAAGAGATCGAGTGCCGGGACGGCGTCCCCGTGCTGCAGGCGGTGTTGGAAGCCGGCTGGGACGTGCCGCACTATTGCTACCACCCGGGGCTGAGCGTGGTGGCCTCGTGTCGGCTGTGTCTGATGGAAATGAAGATGCCGCACCCGCAGACCAAGGCGCTGGACTGGGCGCCGAAGCTGTTTCCGTCATGCCAGACGCCGGTGAAGGACGGCATGGAAGTGCGGTTCGCTTCCGACGTGGTGTCCGAGAGTCAGTCGCACGTCATGGAGTATTACCTCGTCAATCATCCGCTGGATTGCCCGGTATGTGACAAGGCGGGCGAGTGCTATCTGCAGGACTACAGCGAGAAATTCGGCCACGCGAGTTCGCGCATGGTCGAGGACAAGTATAAGAATCCCAAGAAGGACATCGGGTCGAAGACGCTGCTGTATTCTGATCGCTGCGTGGTGTGCTCGCGCTGCGTGCGCTTCGGCGACGAGATTGCCGGGGCCGGCGAACTGCGGATCATCAATCGCGGCCACAAGTCCGAGATCGACGTCTTTCCCGGCGTTCCGCTGGAAAATGAGTTGCAGGGCAATGTCGTGGATATCTGCCCGGTCGGCGCCCTGCTCAGCAAGGACTTTCTGTTTCAGCAGCGCGTCTGGAACCTGCGCTCCACGCCCTCGGTCGATCCGACGACCAGCGGCGGCGCGACGATCTGGATCGATCACAACGACGGACGGATCTATCGCGTGCGCCCGCGCTTCAACGAAAAAGTCAACGAGTGGTGGATCAGCGACGAATCCCGCTTCGGCTGGAAATACGTTCACGATTCAAAGCGGCTTCATCAGGCGATGCGCCGCGAGGACGGCGCGTGGCAGCCGCTGCGCTGGGAGGCCGCGCCCGAACTGCTGCGCAAGCTGATCGACGAAGCCGCCGCGGCGGATCAGGGCGCCGGTGTGGCGTGCGTGCTGAGTCCGATGTTGAGCTGCGAAGAGGCGTGGCTGCTGGCGAACTTCGTGCGTGATCGCGCCCCCCAGGCGACGCTGGTCACCGGATATGTGCCGGTCGTCGGCGAAGATAAGAAATTCAACAAGGGCTTCACGATTCGCGCCGAAAAGGCGCCGAACCGGCGCGGCGTCGAGGCCATCTGCAAGGCGCTTGGCGGCCCGAGCATGCCGTTTGACCAGTTCGCCAAGGCGGCCGGCGACGGCAAGTTCCGTTTGGCGTATGTCACGGCCGGATATCCGCAGGTGTGGATCACGGCCGAACAGGCGCGCGGGCTGAGCCGCATTGACACGCTGATTACGCACGATCTGTTCGAATCCGCGCTGGATGAGCACGCGACGATCCGCTTCCCCGGCGCGACATGGGCCGAGCGTGAAGGGTCATTTATGAATGTCGACGGCCTGATTCAGCCGTTCGAGCGGGCGCTGAACCCGCTTGAAGGCGTCAAGGCCGAGGGGCAGTTCTTCCACGAGCTGGTCGGTCGGCCCGGGCTGTACCGCGCCGCGCGGGCGCGCGAAGCGATGGCCGAGAAGATTCCCGCGTTTGCGGATATCTTTACGCCGCGTCCCGAACCCGAGCATGCCCACTAGGAGCGCGTGTCCGCGATGGAGTTGATACAAGACCTGCTGGCCAACCAGCTTTTCTTCTCGATCATCATGATGGCCGTCGGCCTGGGCGTGATCGCGGGCGTCGCCGCGCCGTTCGCCATTCTGGCGGAGCGCAAGCTTTCCGGTTGGATCCAGGACCGCATCGGCCCGAATCGCGTCGGGCCGTGGGGGCTGCTGCAACCGCTGGCGGATGGCATCAAGTTCCTGATGAAGGAAGATTTCACGCCGGCGCACGTGGATAAGCCGATTTTCATCATGGCGCCGTTTATCAGCATGATTGTCGCGCTGATCGGCTTCGCGGTGATTCCCTGGGCCGGCGAGATTCACTTCCCGTGGATGGCGGCCGGCGAGGTCGTCCGCACACAGGTCGCCAACCTCAATGTCGGCGTGCTGTACATGTTGTCGATCGCGTCGCTTGGCGTGTACGGGGTAGTGCTCGGGGCGTGGGCCAGTAACAACAAATACGCGTTCTACGGCGGCATCCGCGCCACGGCGCAGATGATCAGCTATGAAGTGCCGCTGGGCTTGGGCGTCCTCGTCGTGATACTGATCGGCGGCACGCTCGAGCTCGACAAGATCGTCTACGCCCAGGCGCAGAGCGGCGTCTGGTACATTTTGCTGCATCCGGTCGCGTTTGTGCTTGTGTTGACGGCGGCGTTCGCCGAGACGAATCGCACGCCGTTTGACCTGGCCGAGGCCGAGCAGGAGCTGGTCGGCGGCTATCACACCGAATACAGCGCGATGAAGTTCGCCGCGTTTTTCCTGGCGGAATACTCGCACATGGCGACAAACAGCGCGCTGGTGATTGTGCTGTTCCTGGGCGGCTGGTCGCCGTTCCCGTTCTTCTCGACCTGGTCGCCGGAGCACACGTGGTGGAACGTCGGCTTCCTGGCGGCGGTGATCAAGTTCGGGATATTCTTCGGCAAGATCGCGCTGTTCCTCGGCTTGTACATTGTGATTCGCTGGACCGTGCCCCGTTTCCGGTTTGATCAGTTGATGCGACTGGCGTGGAAGAGCATGGTGCCGCTGGCGATTGGGGCGCTGGTGTTGCAGGTGCTGATGACCGCGCTTGGATTCCACCTGATTCCGGATCGCGGATTTGTCGGGAATCTGCCGACCGTGCTGTTCGCGCTGGCGGGGAACGCCGTGCTGATCGGCATGGCGCTGTTCGTGACGGCGCGTTCGAAACAGGAGGTGACCGGGCGACAGGATAATATGCCGCACGTCACCACCACTGGCTACTGATTTGGCGCCCAGGAACTGAACCATGATTCGCGACGAAGACATTCTGATGCTTTCCGCTCCGACGCTGACAACGTCGGATAAGCTGTATCTGCCGCAGGTGATCGAGGGGATGCGCACGACCTTGCGTCACATGTTCAGCAAGGCGAAGCGGCAGGAGACGACGCTTCAGTACCCGGAGCAGAAGCGGACGCTCCGCGTCGAGAACTACCGCGGTGTCCACCGCCTCAACAAGGACCCGGACGGCCGCGTGGCGTGTGTCGCATGCTTCATGTGCAGCACGGCCTGCCCGGCGCACTGCATTCATATTGAAGCCGGCGAGTCGCCGTGGCCGGATCGCGAGAAATACCCGATCAAGTTCGACATCGACGAACTGCGTTGCATCTATTGCGGCATGTGCGAAGAGGCCTGCCCGTGCGACGCGATCGAGCTGACGCCGCATTACGAGCTCGTCGGAAAGTCGCGACAGGAAATGGTGTTTGACAAGGAAAAACTGCTGCGGATCTTCGACGAGACGAAGGACGTCAAGCCGCGGAAGAACCCGCCCGTGACCGACTACGGGTTGACCGGCGGGCAGGAGAAGTCGGTCGGAAAGCCCACGGCCGAGCGGAAGCTGTAAGTCGCAGGACGGGCGCGGCGCTGGCCAGCGCCGAAGCGCCCCGCTACACTGCCGCCGCGGCGCGCAGGCTGTATCCGGCGCGGCGAATTTCAGCGGTAAATCGGGACAATTCCCGCCTGTTGTCCGCGCGGCGCGCGCGGCGACGGGCGGAACGTGACAAACGGCGAGTGGAATGCCGCTTCTGTTCATGACATTGATACTGGTCGGGGCGCTCGCGCTCTTTCTGGCGCTGCCGTCGGGCCGCGCGGATTCGCGCCGGCTGGCGCTGATCTTCCTGGCCGGCGGCGCCGGCGCGCTGCTGATGATCTTCTTCGGATCGAACGTCGACAGCTTTAAGGGCGGTTGGATCACGCTGCTGGCGCTGGTCGGTTTGTGGGGCGCGGTGCGCGTCATCACCCATTCGCGGCCGGTGTACAGCGCGCTGTTCTTCATCCTGGTCATTATCTCGGTCGTCGGCCTGCTGGCCGTGCTGGACGCCGAGTTCCTCGCGGCCGCCGTGCTGATCATCTACGCCGGCGCGATCCTCGTGACTTATTCGTTCGTCATCATGCTCGCGCAGCGCAGCGAAGCCGCGCCCTATGACCTGATGGCGCGGGAGCCTTTTCTCGGCGTGTTGGCGGGCTTTGTGGTGATCGCCGCGATTTCAACGCGTGTCTTCACCGGCGGTCCGCCGCCCGTCCCGGATGCGGAGACCGCGCAGCTCGCGGTCGGCAGTGTGCAGAATCTCGGGATTCAACTGCTGACGCGGCAGATCGTCGCGGTGGAAATCGCGGGTGTGCTGCTGCTGGCGGCGATGGTCGGCGCGATTGCGATTGCCCGCCGCCCGGCGCCGACGCCGGAACGCGACCAGTTGGACGCGGAGGGCGCGCTCTGATGCTTCCGTCATTGCTCGCGTTGGGCGCCACGCTGTTTACGCTCGGTCTGATCGGCTTTGTCACCCGCCGCAATCTGATCATTATCTTCCTGTGCACCGAACTGATGTTCCAGGGCATCGTCGTCACGCTCGTGGCGTTCGGCCGCTACCCATTGGCGGGCAATACGCCGGCGGTGGACGGGCAGATGTTCTCGCTGTTCCTGCTGGTGGTCGCGGCGGCGGAAGCGGCCCTGGCGCTGGCGATGGTCGTGCTGTTGTTCCGGTATCGCGGCACGCTCGACGCGAACGTCTTCAAGCAATTGCGGGACGCGTAAATGCTCGCCGAAGCCTCTGTCAACTATGCCTGGTTTGCGACGATGCCGCTGTGGCCGCTGGCCGGCGCGCTGCTCACCGGGCTGATGATCTGCCTGCGGATGCCGCGCGATCGGGCCCATTGGCCGGTCGTGATCGGCGCGGGCGTGTCCGCCGCATTGGCGGCCTGGTTGTTTGTGATGACGCTCAGCAGCGCGAGCGGCCATCAGGACGCCGATGCGCATGCGGACGCGAAACTCGGCGCCGCGCCGATCGTGTTCGTGGCGCAGCACGGGGACGAAGGGAACGACGCCGCGGCCGCGCAGCCGGACTCGGCGCAGCCCGCCGCCGCGGCGCATGGCGATCCGGCGATTGTCGCGGATCACGCCGCGCCCGGCCCGAAGGCCGCCGCAACTGACACGCACAACGCCGGTAAGCACGCCGTCACCTATCACGTATACGACTGGATTCCGCTGCGCGACATGCGCAACCAGCGCGCCGAAACCTGGCACGCTTGGATTCCGGTCAACTTCTTCTTCGATTCACTCACCGGCGTGATGATGTTCGTTGTGTGCTTCATCGCGTTTCTCGTGATTGTCTACTCGATCGGCTACAAGCGCGATCATCACGGCCACGCCGAGCGCGGCTACGAGCGGTTCTTCGCGTTTCTCGGACTGTTCGTGTTCTCGATGGGCATGCTCGTGCTCGGCGGGAACTTCGTCATGCTGTATCTCGGCTGGGAGCTTGTCGGTCTCAGCTCCTATCTGCTGATCGGCTTTTATTACGGCAAAGAGTCCGCCGCCGCCGCCGCGAAGAAGGCGTTTATCGTCAACCGCATCGGCGACCTCGGCTTCGCGCTGGGCATCTTCGCGATTTATTCGTTTATTCAGCCGTACCTGGCCGCGGGTGAGAATCCGCTGGACTACGAAGTCGTGTTCCGTCACTTCGGCGCTTTCGCGGCCCAGCCGATCGAGGCGCTTGGCGGATTGACCAAGGGGGCGGTCGTCGGGTTGCTGCTGTTATGCGGCGCGTTGGGCAAGAGCGTCCAGTTCCCGTTGTACATCTGGCTGCCGGACGCGATGGAAGGTCCCTCGCCGGTCTCCGCGCTGATTCACGCCGCCACGATGGTGACCGCCGGCGTCTACATGATCGCCCGCTGCGGCGTCATCTTCACGTCCGATCCGATCGTCGCGCAGACCATCATCGTCATCGGACTGATCGGCGCGCTGCTGGCGGCCACGATGGCGATGGCGCAGTACGACATGAAGCGCATTCTGGCGTATTCGACGATGAGCCAATTGGCGTACATGTTCGTCGGTCTCGGCGTCGGCGCCTCGGATTCCGCGATTTTCCACCTGTACACGCACGCGTTCTTCAAGGCGCTGCTGTTCTTGTGCGCCGGCAGCGTGATGCACCAGATGGGCAACGTGATTGACCTGCGCCACTTCAGCGGCCTGCGGAAGATTCTGCCGCAGACCCAGAAGCTGATGCTGATCGGCTGCCTGGCGCTGGCCGGGTTCCCGCTGCTGGCGGGCTTCTGGAGCAAGGACGAGATTATTCACGCCGCGTTTGAGCGGGCGGATTACATCGGCATTCTGCTGCTGATCACCGCCGGTCTGACGGCGTACTACACCTTCCGCATGTATTTCCTGTGCTTCAACGGCGAGACGCGCACGCCGGTGGAGGCGGGCGACCATCCGCACGAGTCGCCGCCGGTGATGATCCGGCCGTTGTACGTGCTGGCGTTCGGCGCGATCTTCGCCGGATATCTCGGCGTGCACGTCGACGCGGCGGCGTCGAGTTTCCTGTTCTTCCTGGCGCCGCATGGCGTGTTCCATCACGCGCTGGAGAGCAGCACGATCGTCAAGGCGGATATTCATCACGGCTCCGGCATTCCGTGGTTGATGTACATCTCCGCAGCGATCGCGATCGCCGGCATCGGATTGGCGTATGTGCGTTACGGCGCCGCGCCCCAGCAGGACCCGGACAAGCGCGCCCTCGGCCCGCTGTGGGCGGTGTGGCATGCGAAATACTGGATGGACGAAATCTTCAACGCGCTGTTCGCCAAACCGTTGCGGGCCCTCGGTGAACTGTGTTTCCGGACGGATCGCAATACAGTGGACGGCGTGGTGAATCTGGCCGGCGCGGCGCCCGACATGCTCGGTCGGATCGCGCGGCTGCCCCAGAAGGGCGCGTTGCAGACGTACGCGCTCGGCATGGCGGTGGGCGTCGGGCTGCTGCTCGTCGTCTGGACCTGGCTGGATCGAATCTCGACTTAGGAAGCATTGACCCCAACGGGCTGAAATACGAACTGAATGGAAGCACTCGCGCTAAATCTGATTGTTCTCGTGCCGCTCATCGCGGCGATCGGCGTCGCCATTCTGCCGGCGGCGATGGAGCGGCTGATTCCGCGCATCGCGCTTGGCGTCGGCATGGTCGTCGGCCTGGTTGCGCTGTGGCTCTGGCTGCAGATTGACGCCGTCGGCGGGTTGTATGCCGAGACCAGGCTGAGCTGGCTGCAGCTTGGCGAGTTCGAGGGCGCCGAACTGATCCGCGGCTTGCGCGTCAGTTATCACGTCGCGATCGATGGCATCAGCGCTCCGCTGATCGCGCTGACCGGTCTGCTCGTGCCGCTGGCGATCGCATGCGGCTTCGCTTCGATTCAAACGCGGGTGCGCGAGTATTACGCCTGGATGCTGTTGCTGACGGCCGGCATGTTCGGGGTGTTTGCGGCCCGCGATGTGCTGCTGTTTTACATCTTCTTTGAGTTTACGCTCGTGCCGCTGTATTTCCTGATCGGCATCTGGGGCGGGTCGGATCGGCGCTACGCCGCCAACAAGTTCTTCCTGTACACGTTCCTCGGCAGCGTGGTCACCTTCGCGGGTATTCTGTACCTCGCGGTCCGCGCGGCGCAGATCGGGGGCTCCGGCGTCGTCACGTTTGATCTCACGACGCTGTCCACGTTGAGCCTGGCGCAGGGGCTTTCCGCGCTGGAGCAGTCGCTGCTGTTCATCGCGTTTTTCTGCGGCTTCGCCATCAAAGTGCCGTTCTTTCCGCTGCACACCTGGTTGCCGCTGGCGCACACCGAAGCGCCGACCGCCGGCTCCGTGCTGCTGGCCGGCGTGCTGCTGAAGCTGGGCACGTATGGGTTCCTGCGCTTCAGCCTGCCGATCGTGCCTGTGGGCGCGGTGCGCTGGGCGTCGCTGATGGGCGCGCTGGCCGTGGCGGGCATCATTTACGGCGCGTTGTGCTCGTGGGTGCAGCGCGACGTGAAGAAGCTCGTCGCCTATTCGTCCGTTTCGCACCTCGGGTTCTGCATGCTCGGGCTGTTCAGTCTCGTGCCGCTCGGTCTGACGGGCTCAGTGCTGTACATGGTGAATCACGGCATCAGCACCGGCGCGCTGTTCCTCTGCGTCGGCATGATCTACGAGCGTTATCACACTCGCGACATGGACCAGATCGGCGGATTGGCGAAGCAGATGCCGATTCTCGCGACGTTTTTGATGCTGTTCGTGTTTTCAAGCATCGGCCTGCCGGGATTGAACGGGTTTGTCAGTGAGTTCACCGTGTTGATGGCGGCGTTCAGTTCCGAATCGCTCGGTCCGTGGTATGGCGGACTTGGCGCCACCGGCATTCTGCTCGGCGCGATTTACATGCTCTACTGCGCCGGCAAGGTGTTGTTCGGCCCGTTGAAGGAGCCGCCGCATACGCCGGACCTCAAACACGGCCTGACCGTCGACCTCAACGCGCGCGAGATCGCGATTCTGACGCCGCTCGCGCTGGTTGTGATTCTGCTTGGCGTCGCGCCGCGGTTGATCACCGACACGCTGGACCCGGCCCTGGAAGCTCAGGTCATGAGCCGTGTCGTCACGCGCCAGACGCCCGCGAATGAAAAGAGAACGGCCCAATTGCGCGGCGACGCGGTGGTCGGGTCAGTCGCCTCATCGACCATGATCTTCGGAGGCGCCCGCTGATGGCCAATCCATTCGCGCTGCTCGCGCCGGAATTGATCGTGGCCGGAGCCGGCTGTCTGGTGCTGGTGCTGGGCGCCGGTCGGGACGGTTGGCGCCGCCTGTTGCCGTGGATTTCGCTCGCGGCGCTCGTGCTCGCGATCGTTTTCGTAAAGTTCCTGAATCCGGCTGTCGCCGCGGTCGCCAGTGGCGACAACAGCGTCATGGCGATCGGCGGGCTCGACTATCAATATCGCAGCGTCGATGGCGGCTGGGGGCCTTTGCTCGGCCCGTTGGCGGATTTTGTCCGCATCAGCGCCCTGATCTTCGGCGTGCTGATTCTGATCGTGAACTGGACCACGCCGCGACTCGAAGAATCCGGCGAGTTTTTCTCGATGATGCTGTTCATGATCGCCGGTCTGATGATGATGGGGGCCGCGAATGATCTGATCGTGCTGTTCATGGCGATCGAGTTGGTCAGCGTGCCGTCATACATCATTGTCGCCCTGAGCCGATCCAATTCGCGCTCGCTCGAATCCGCCACCAAGTATTTCTACCTGGGCGCGTTCGCCGCCGCCCTGACGGCCTATGGCATGAGTTTCCTCTACGGCGCCACCGGCACGACCAGCCTCGGCCCCGTAGCGATGGAAACGCTCCGCGCCGCGCTCACCGGTCAGGCCGAAGGCGGCGCGCTGGCGTACGGCGTCGCGGTTGTCGGCGTCACACTGACGATTACTGGTCTGCTGTTCAAGATCGCCGCGTTTCCGCTGCATTTCTATGTGGCGGATGTATACGAAGGCGCGGCCAGCGGTGTCGCCGGCATGCTCGGCTTTGTGCCGAAGCTGGCGGGCGTGATGGCGATCACCAAGGTGCTGTCGTTGACCGGCTGGCTGACGCTCAGTCATCCCGGCATGTTTTACACACTGTGGGTCATCGCCGCGTTCAGCGTCGTTGTGGGCAATGTCCTCGCGTTCATGCAGAACAACGTCAAGCGCATGCTGGCGTATTCGGGCGTGGCGCACGCCGGGTACATGCTGGTCGGTCTGATGGCCGGCGCCGGGCAACAGGGCGCGTTCTTTGGCGACGGGCCGGCGGCAGTGCTGTATTACGTCATGATTTACGGCGTCGCGAACCTCGGGGCGTTCGCGATTCTCGGATTGTTGCGCAAACGCGGCCAGGCGTGCGAAACCGTGCAGGATCTCGCCGGCCTGCTGAAGCGCAGTCCCGGCATCGCGCTGCTGATGGCGCTGGCGATGTTCACGTTGATGGGGATGCCGCCGACGCCCGGTTTCTGGGGCAAGTTCTGGCTGTTCGGCGGGGCGCTGTCCGCCGCGGCCGAATCGGCGGAGCCGTTCAGAAGCTGGTATATCGCGCTGGTGATTATCGCGCTGATCACGGCGGCGATCGGGGCGGCGTATTACCTGCGCGTGATCGCGTCTTGCCTGATGGCCGACAGCGACGAGCCGGCCGACCTCGCCCCGCGCGAGTCGCTCTATATGGGCGCCGTGCTTTGCGGCTTCCTGCTGATCGTGTTCATGCTCGTGCCGCGGACGCTGCTGAACGCGGGCGCCGACGCCTCACGCGGCGTGATGCGCCCGGATGTGGCGCGGGTGGAGCAGCAACCGCCCGCAGCGGCGCGGCTTGTGGACGACGCGGAGTAGGGGCGGTTAGTCGCCGAACGCTGAGAGCAAACCCGCTAGGTCAAGCGCCGAGTCAAGTCAAGTAGGGTGCGGCTCGCCGCACCGAGATTGGCAGAAGTCCTGAAGTATGCGGCTCGTCTCGCGGCGCCGCTACCTCAGCCGAATCGCGAAATGATGCGACGTAATCTCCATCCGATGCTTCAGATAGAACCGGTGCGCCGCGAAGCGTTGCACGCCGCTGTCCAGGTGGACCTGATCGCAGCCGCGCTGGCGGGCGTGCTCAAACAGCCAGTCCAGCAGCGCGCCGCCGAAGCCGCTGGAGCGACCGCTTTCCGACGTGACCAGATCATCGATGTACATCGCCAGACCCCACGCCAGATATTCGCCCACGCGAAACCCGCCCACCGCCACCACGGCCCCTTCTGATCGCGCGCACGCCAGCTGATAGCCCGCCTGCGCGTGCTGCCGCCGCACGCGCGCGATGAACGCTTCCGGCGTCGTGAGATGCGGACGCAACTCTCTCATGACCGGCAGGCAGGCGGCGATATCGGCGTCCGTTTCCGCGAGTTGAATGGCGGGCTTATCCACGCGACTTCCCTTTCGACAGAAGAAAACTGGATTCAGTCGCCCTCGACGAACCGCCGAAAGACTTCCATCGTGGCGTCGCTCAGGTGATGCTCGATCCCCTCGGCGTCGGTCTCCGCAGCCCGCTCCGGCACGCCCAGCTTGCGCAGAAACGCGACGACGAGCTGGTGACGCTCTTCGGCCACCTCCGCCAGCGAGCGGCCGTCATCGGTCAGGAAAATGGAGCGATAGGGCCGCGTGTTGACCAACCCCTCGCGCTGCAGACGGGCGATCGTGCGCGTGACGGTGACGTGCGACACGCCGAGGCGGCGCGCGAGGTCAACGGTGCGGGCCTCGCCATGTTCGCGAATCAGCTGCGCGATCAACTCGACATAGTCCTCAGCGGTCTCGGAGGAATGATCCTCGCGCACCCGTGTGTAGCGTTCCGCCTGTCGGGCCACATCGTCACGCGGCGCGGACGACTCTTTGCGGTTCGATTCACTCACGTCAGGGCGTCCTGCGTCGCTTTGGCCCGCGGCGGTTTCGGCGCCGGCTCCAGGCGCGCCGCGGTCCGGGTGGGCTGCACATCCTGCTCCGGCGTCGGGCGGCGTCGGGCGGCGAAAATGCTCACCGCCGCCGCGGTGGCGATCATCAGCGTCGCGGCGATCGCCTGCGTATCAATCGAAAACAGCAGCAGGCGCCAGATCAGCAGCGTCGGCGCGAAACCGGCGCAAACCAGCACGCCATACCGCTGCCCGACCGGCCCGACGCCGCGGATCAGCTGCGAAATCATCAGCATGCCGCACGCGAGGCCGAGCAGGACGACGACACTCGTCGCGCTGCCGACGACCAGCGCGATCCAGCCGGCGGAAAAAATCAGTGATGTCGCCAATGCGGCGCTGGCCGCCGCCGCGCCGAAATATGTGGGCTGCGCGTCGTTATCGCGCGCGATCATGACGGCGACGCCCAGGGCGAATAAGGCGCAAACCGCCGCGCTGATCGTCGCCGCGCCGCCGATCGAAAACCCCGCCGCGCCGGATACGACGAGCGGCGCCGCCCACGCCGCGCGGACGACCGCGAGCAGGGCGACGAGTCGGCCGAGTTGGCGGGCGACCGGAATCAGCCGCCCGGTGGTGGTCCAGGGCCTGCCGTCGAGCAGTTGTTGCGTCCAGAATCGCGCGAGCCACACGAGATAGCCGGCGGCGACAACCAGGCCGAATGTGATCGCGCGCGGTCCGTCCATGAACCACGCCGGCCAGACGCAAAATCCGATCGCGCCGGTCAGGGCAAGCGTGAGCGCGTCGGCGCCGAGCCACCGCCGCCGATTCGCGACCGTGCCGATTGCGATGGCGCCGACGAATAACGTCAATGGCGACACGCCGTGCGAAGCGGCCCGCAGGGCCAGCGCACCCAGGAGGATTCCGCCGATGAGCAGCAGCGTGTCGAGCAGGGCGGAAGCGCGGCGCGGTTCCAGCAGGCGCTGCGGCTCGCGCAGCCAGACGCGCCTGCGCAGGGCGAAATGGCGCAACTCCGGCACGAGCGCCAGCGCCAGCAGCGCGAACGCCATCAGAAATGTGAGCCAGGGCCCTGCGAAGGCGGGAATCGCCACCAAGGCGCCGCCCGCGGCGAGCGCCAGCAGCGCCAATTGCCCGCCGGCCCGCCCGAGCGGCATCCACGCATACGCGGCGAGGCCGATCAGCGGCAAGAGCGCCCATGCCTGCAGTAAGTCACCGGCGCCCGCCGCAAGTCCTATCGCGAGCGCCGCCGCGACCGCGCCAGCGAGTGTGGCGACCAGTTCGAGGATTGGGCCCTCGTCGGCGTCGGCGACCCAGCGCAGCGCGAAGGCCGCATATGCGATGACGGTCAGCGCGAGCGTAAGTCGCTCTGTGACCGCCAGTTCCTCAAGGTAAGCGACAGATAGGACGACGAGGGCGCCCCCAATCGCCGTCGCGCTGACGCCGAGCCCGACGCCGCTCGGGGCGCGGCGCCTTTGTAGCCAGGCGACGACGCCGAGGGTCGTCATCAGGATGAGCGCGATGACCGGCAATCGGTTCTCCGCTACGATCAGGACGACGGTCGCCGCGACCGAATCGCCGTAACTACATCTTATAAGCGATTGATCCGGACGGGGCGCGGCGGTCGGGCGAAAGCGGGCCGGACGGGAAGCGAACGACATGAAAGACGGCTCCGCGGGTGGTCGCGGCGCAGACAGGCATCGACAGGCGACGGCCGGGCCGGAGGGCGACGATGTTCGCCGCCGGGGCGCCGACGCGATGGCGCGTTTCATGCGCCGCGTGTGGATCCGCGATGTCGAACCGCTGCTGGACGGCCGCCGTGACGAGAGCCGAAAGACCGGGGCGCGGGTCGGGGCGAAAGTTGCCGGCGCCGCGGGCGGCGTGCTTGACCGCCTGCTCAAGCTGCGCGGCAAGCCGTTTACACGGGCGATGACGGTGATGGGCGCCAGCCTGGGCGCGATGGCGCCGGACGCGTGGGACTGGCCGCGCTTGCGCCGCGCAGGAGAGAAGGCGCGGGCCACCGCTGAGCGGCATGTGGCGGAAGGCGCGGCGGCGCTGGAGGAGATTGAAGCGCTGGCGCTGTTCGGGCTGGGACCTGATGCCACGCGGGAGGCGCTGACCGCCGCCTGGCATGAAGCGGCGCGGGTGTGGCATCCCGACATGGCTCCGGACGACGCGCAGCGCGAGCGACATAATATGCGCTTTATCGCGTACCGCGCGGCGTATGAGCGGTTGCGAGCAGCGTTTGAAGCGGGCCGATTGCCGCGCGATTGAGCTTGTGGATTTCCCGCCTGCGCGCGAACCACGACCGGGCGCACACCGGCTGGATACTGAGATGTTGGAGACGCAATGGCCAAGCAGACGTTCAGCACGCTGCTCGAGCAGTTCCGCCAGTCGCGCGCGCTGATTCTCGAAGAACTCAGCCGGCGCGTCGTCGGGCAGAGCGAAGTGATTGATCAGATCCTGGCGGCGGTGCTGACGCGTGGGCATTGCCTCCTGGTCGGCGTGCCGGGGCTCGCGAAAACGCTGATCGTTTCGACGCTGGCGCAGATTACGTCGCTGAAGTTCAGCCGCGTGCAGTTTACGCCGGACCTGATGCCTTCAGACATCACCGGCACCAGCGTGATCGATGAGACGCCGGACGGCCGCCGCGCGTTTCGCTTCGTCAAGGGGCCGATTTTCGCGAATATTGTGCTGGCCGACGAGATCAACCGCACGCCGCCGAAGACGCAGGCTGCGCTGTTGCAGGCGATGCAGGAGCGGGAAGTGACCAGCGGCAGCGAGACGCACGCGCTGCCGAATCCATTTTTCGTGATCGCCACGCAGAACCCGGTGGAGCAGGAGGGCACTTATCCGCTGCCCGAGGCCCAGTTGGACCGCTTCATGTTCAACATTTTTGTCGACTACCCGACGCTGGAGGAAGAGCGCCGCATTCTGTGCGCGACGACGACGGGCGAGGCAGCGTCCTTGCGCACCGTGCTTAACGACCGCCAGTTGCTGAACATGCAGAAGCTGGTCAACGCGATTCCGGTGACGGATTTTGTGATTGACTACGTCACGCGCCTGACGCGCTCCACCCGACCGGGCGATCCGACCGCGCCCGACTTCATTCGAGAGTACGTGGACTGGGGCGCCGGGCCCCGCGCCGGTCAATATCTGATCTGGGCCGGAAAGGCGTATGCCGCCATGGACGGGCGCTGGAGCGTCAGTCTCGACGATATTCGCCGGGCCGCGGTGCCGGTCATGCGCCATCGCATCGCGTGCAACTTTGCCGGCATGGCGGAAGGGTATGACGCGGTGAAGCTCGTGCGCCGGCTTGTGGAAGAAACACCGGCGCCGATCGCGCCGACATACGAGACCGGCCGCGAGCCGGAAGCGCCGGCGCTGGAAGCGGGCGGAATCTCGGTCGATTGAACCGATTAGGAAGTCTTGCGGCGGCTAGTCTGCCGGCTCGCCGAACTCCTGCACCCAGTAGACGCCGTAATCTCCGCCGACGCGCACGCCGACGCCGAGTTCGATGAACCGCGGCTCAAGGATGTTCGCGCGGTGGCCGGGGCTGTTCATCCAGTCGCGCATGGCTTCTTCCGGCGTGGTCTGACCGGCGGCCAGATTTTCGCCAATGAAGTAATAGTCGTAGCCGAACTGATCCGCCCGGGCGCTGAGCGTGGAATCGGTCACGGGGTTCACGTGATCGAAGAACTGGTAGAGGATCATCTCGCAGGCGTATTCGGTCGCCTGCGCCTCGAGCGTGGTGTTCAGGGTCACCGGATGCAGGCCGACCAAGGCCCGTTCCTCGTTGACCAGTTCGAAGATCCGGTTTTTCCACTGGGCCTCGAGCAGGGCGGGCGAGCAGCCTGGGAATCGCTGCGCGAGGGTGTCCTGCTGGGTTCCCACGCCGCTGGTCTGACCAAAGCGATCCGAGACCCCCGAGGCTCCGGCGACGTCGTTCGTGTTCGTCGGCGTCGGATTTGACGCGCCCGCCGCAGGAAACGCGCCGAGGTTGCCGTTTGAGCCGGAAATCGTGTCGACACTGACGGGCGACGGACATCCGCCGATCGCCAGCAGCGCCACCACCCCGGCCAGGGTCATTCGGGTCCATCGGCCCAGTTTCATCCGCGTCTCCTCCGGTCCGGCCGCCTTTGGGCGCCCGAAAAGCGGCGAATGTTTCGCCGTTCGGCCCCTGCGGGGGTTGATCCGACTGTTAGTCGGACCCATACTTACGCCCGAAGCCGGCGTGCTTGCCACGCTGTTTACACAGGAGCCAACTGCATGCCGTTCTCAAGAGGTCGCATTGTAGCCATAATAAGTGTTTCGACGCTATCGATTTCGGCCCTGTTATCGGGCTGCACGGGCCTGCCGATTCCGGGCGTGCCGGGAAACGTCGCGGGCGGAAACAACTTCAATGTGGCGCCGACGGCAATCATCTCCACCAATCTGATTCGTGGTGTGGCGCCGTTCCTGGTCGAGTTCACCTCGGAGCGCAGCACGGATGACGGCGTGATCGTCAACCGGAGCTGGACGTTCGGCGATGGTTCCCCGGCCAGCAGCGAAATCGCGCCGACGCATTTGTTCCTGCGCACCGGAACGTTCACGGTTCGCCTGACGGTGACCGACGATCGCGGCGCGACCGGGACCGAGACGATTCAGATCAGCGTGACCGAAGCGCCGGTGGCGGTCATCAATGTTGACCGCACGGCGGCCGAGTTTGCCCCCGCGATTTTCAACTTCAGCGCGACACAGTCCTTCGACCCGGACGGCGAAGTTGTTTCGTTCGAGTGGGACTTTGGCGACGGTGCGACCGAAACGCTTCAGGTGGTCCCGCACACATATACGCGTCCCGGCACCTATCGTGTGCGGTTGCGCGTAACGGACGACGTCGGCGTGACGAGCACCAGCTCGATCACGGTGCAGGTCGGCATTCGGGCGCCGACGATCGAGTTCCGCGTGCCGCCGCCGGAGATCGACACGCTCGTCACGTCAGTGGATTCGCCGCTCTGGGCGCAGGTCGTGTTTGATCTGGAGCCGGGTGTCGCGCGAACGCTTCGCGCGGGACTGGATGGCGACTTTGACGTCTGTGATGCGCAAGCGGTGACGATCGACTTCCTGACCGGCCTGCCGGTGCGCGTGTTGGACGGACCACTCGATCAGGTCACCGACGCGGTCTTCTCGCCGGATGGAAAGCAGATTCTGGTGTCCAGCCGCGACGGCACGGTCAGCCTTTATGACAATGAGTCCGGCGGACTGATCCGCACGATCAGCGGTGACGACGGCGTTGAGATTCTCGCGGTTGAGTGGGCGCCGGACGGCGACACGCTGGCGTACGCGCAGTCTGACGGGCGCGTCCGGATTGTCGGCGTCGATGGCACTGTCGTTCGCACGATCGGGCATCCGAGCGCCGTCAACGGCCTCGGGTATTCCGCCGGTGGTTCGCGGCTCGCGACCGCCAGCAACGATGGCTCGGTGATCGTCTGGTCGTTGCCGGACGGCAACGTGCTGCGTCAGTTCATTCATCCGGCGGCGGTTAACGACGCGGCGATCTCGCCGGTGGATTCGTCGCTGATCGCCAGCGCCGGCGCCGATGGCATCGTCCGCATCTGGGACACATCGACCGGCGGTGTCGTGTTTGCCTTTGATGACCACACCGAGGCGGTCAACGCCGTCGCGTATTCGTTCGATGGAAAGCAGTTGCTGAGCGGCTCCGATGACAATACGGCGATTCTTTACAGCCTGGACGCCGGCGTCGCGACGCGCACCTTCGACGGCCATGACGGCGATGTCCTGTCGGTCGCGTTCTCGGCCAACAATCAGGCCGCGCTGACCGGCTCCATGGACGGCAATGTGCGTCGATTCGAGCTGTCAACCGGCCAGGTGAGTGACACCTATACGCCGTGCTCGTCGCCGATCACCGCCGTCGCGGAGACGCTGGACGGCGAGACGATTCTGGCGGGCGTCGCCGCCAGCACCGCGTTGCAACTCGACACGGATCCCGCGCAGGGCAACGATATCGACCTGCGGATCCCGACGGCGCTTTCGCTCGACAACGTGCCGATCCTCGGTGGCGATTCGATTCCGCCGGGCACGTACTTCTTCTTCGCCGAAATCGACACCGACATTACGCCGGCTGTGCGCACGTACTCCTCGGCGGTGGTGATCGTTGTGGATCGCTTTACGCCGACAGTCAGCGCGGAAACGCCGCAGGTTCCGCTCGTGGACGACAAGGCCACGGTCGTGCTGCCGTCCGGGGCGGGGCGCCGCAGCGTGATGGATCTCGGACCGGTGACCGCCGGCGACCAGATCAAGCTGTCGTTCACGGATACCCCGGGTCTCGGCCGCTTCTTCACGGACGCGGATGACTTCGCGCTGATCCTGCTGGATCAGACGCAGGATATCTTTGCCTGGATCACGCAGCGCGGCGATGTATTTGGCTCGCTGGCGCCGAGCCGGATCGTCGGCTTCTTCAACGAAAGCACCAAGTTCATCGTGCAGGAGGACGGCGACAACTTCTTTGTCGCCGTTGACGGCGGGAACAGTCTGAATGTCGAGATCGTGCGGGGCGTCGGCGTCAGCACGACGACGCAACGTGTCGTCATCGATTTCAATGACGCCCCGGGACTTTCGGTCGGCGTCCATCCGGCCGTCGACCTTAACGCGCTGTCGGCGCCCGGCTTGGGCCTGATCCTGGGCCAGGCCTGGTCCGCGGTGGACACCGAGACGATCAAGGCCGAAACCCTCAGTCGGTTGCGGACGATTTTCGCCGCATACGACATCGAGTTCACCTCGTCGGACGACCCGGCCCCGACCGCGCCGTACACGACGATTCATGTAGGCAATGGCCTTTCGACGTTTGACCTGTTCGGCGTCGCCGACTTTGGGGATGCGCGAAACAACCTGCGGACCGGGGTGGGCGTCGTGTTCGCCTCCGAAATCGCCGAGGCCTCCGCCGACGCGTTGCCGCCGGTGTTTTCGAACGCGATCGTGCAACCGGAGGAAATGGCCAACGCCATCGCCAACGCCGCGGCGCATGTTCTGGGCAGGTTGCTCGGTTTGCGCGGCACGTCGACGGCCGACGACATCATGCAGATCGAGTTGCGCACCGGTTCTGGCGGCGATGTGCGATACGACATTGCCGACCCGACCGACGTCCGCACCGTGCGCGAAGGGGCGCCCTCGCTGGGCGAGCAGATTAGCAACCTTGGCCCGCTGGGCGTGCAGGACGCGGACAAAGTCCTCCTCGGGACGGTCGGCGCTCCGTAGCGACCGGGCTTCTGGTTCAAACGGCTTTTTCCCCGACGGCGTCCCATGCGGGCGCCGCCGGGCTTCTTTGCGCTTTTCATTCCTTCTTGACTGAATTCTCGTTACGCTGGGAAGCAGTGAGCCAGGGCCACATTTATGGGCCTGCTTCGCGGCGCGCTTCGGAATCTGTTCAGCGCGAAACCGGAACGTGGTTCTTGCATGGTTCGATAATATCTCTAGAATCGGATTGGCAGCGAAGTTCAGCTGCCGGGTTCGGGCCGTTCACCCAAAGCCGCAAGGCGCACCATGGCCAAGGTCACAATCGAGGATATCTCTCAAGAGACCGGACTATCGCGCGGCACCGTGTCGCGGGCGATCAACAATCGACCGGATATCAGTGAGGCGACGCGCGCCCGCGTGCTGGAAGCGTGCCGCAAGCTCAACTACCGCCCCAGCCACGCCGCCCGCTCTCTCGCCACCGGCCGCAGTTTCACGGTCACTGTTCTCTATACCGAAATGGACGCGCTTACGGCGGGGATCCTGCGCGGCGTGTTGCGCGCCGCTTCCGATGCGCGCTATTTCGTGCACATGGTTTCCCTGGCCGATCATCCGATCGAAGTGATTGAAGCGCTCCCGGCCGAGCGACTGGATGGCTTCATCGCCGCCGGTCCGCTCTCCGACGAGGTTGTCCGGCAGATTCGAACCGATCACCCGGCGCATGGCGTGGTTTCCGCTTCCGAGCAGGGTGTTCCGGATATTGATGTGATCCGCCCGGATTACCGCGAGGGCGGTCGCATGCAGATGCGGCATATTGCCGCGATCGGTCGGCGTTCCGCGGTCCTGCTGCGCCGCGGGCCCCGGGCCGACATGCTCGCCGATGGCGTCCGTGAGGTCGCCCAGCAGTCCGGGATCGGGCTTTCCAGCTTTGAAATCGCCGGCCCGCTTGGCGGCGAGGCCCGACAGGCCATCGCGGCCGCCGAGGCGGTAATCACCACAGACGACGCCCTGGCGATCGACGCGATGCTGGTGGCTGCGGCCGCGGGCCGGACCCCCGGCGCTGATTTTGCGCTGATCGGCTGCGGCGACGAGCCGATCGCCGCCCAGGTGCATCCGGCCCTGACGACGCTCTCGCTCGGGGGGGAAGAGATCGGCGGCCGGCTGCTGGATACGCTGGTCGCCCGCGTCACCGGCGTGCGCCAGGACGCCCCCCGGCTGATCGAGGTCGCCCCTACCGTTGTGAAGCGGGCCAGCTGACCCGCCTGACGCCCTCCCGCTAATGCCGTCCCGGTCCGAGCGTTCGCGCTCGGCCGGTCGCCGAATGCGGTCGCTTGACGCGTTTTCGCGCCCGCCATAGAGTGAAGTATTGGTTTTTGACGCGTCAGACAGCTCATGAACCCGTGTCAATATAGCCGGGAGCACATATGCAGGTGACGGTATCAGGCCGCCACATGGGGGTGGCGGAAGACCTGAAGACGTATTGCGTTGAGAAGGCCCAGAAGCTCGACCGCTTTTATGACCGGATTCAGTCGGTAGACGTGGTGATCGACGGTCATGACGGGCACCATTCCGCGGAAATCATTGTCCATACGGACGGGACGCAGCCATTCGTGGCCAGCGAGGACCATGCGGACGCGTTTGCGGCGTTCGACCTCCTGATGGATAAGATCGAGCGCCAGATCCGCCGACATAAAGAGAAGCTGCGCAATCGAAAGCACCCTCACTGACCTCGGCCGGGATATGCCGCAATGAAGCTGCTCGATCTGGTTCGACCCGAAGCGATCATTCCGAAGCTCGTTTCGACGGAGCGGAACGGTGTGATTCGTGAGCTAGTCGAGAGTTTGGTCGCGGCCGGCTCACTCCCGGCGGATCGGGCGGATTCGGTGGCGAAGTCGATCATCGCTCGCGAACGAACCCGCGGCACGACCGGCTTTGGAAAAGGCGTGGCGGCGCCGCACGCGAAGATCCCGGATTTCCCGAAGGTGGTGGTGGCGCTGGGTCGCAGTGAAGCGGGGGTGGATTTCGCCTCGCTGGATGGCGAGCCGGTGTTCGGTATTTTCCTGCTGGTCAGCCCGGAAGATCATCCGGAAGAGCACTTGCGGGCGATGGATGTTGTGTTTCGCAGTTTGCAGCAAGAGCGGTTTCGTAAGTTTCTACGCCAGACCGACACGGCTGAGAAGATCCTGGACCTCCTGTCGGACGTCGATAACCGGCAGTTCGCAAAGTAATCGGCGCCGCAAGGGTGGGCCAATCAGAATGGGACGCGCGGGTGGCGGTCGAACGAACGGTGGCTATCGCAAACAAGGAGGGCCTGCACTTCCGGCCGATCATGCGACTGGTTGACACCGTCGCGCGATACAAGGCGACCGTGCGGTTGCAGGTGGAAGAGCGGATCGCAGACGCGTCCAGCGCGATGGAGTTGCTGATGCTGGTCGCGACACAGGGCAGTACGGTAATGGTCACCGCTGACGGAGATCAGGCCGACGAAGCGGCCGACGCGGTGGTGGCGTTGATCCAGAGCGGATTTGACGAGTAAATCACGGATGCTGGCGAAGCGACGCCGCATGGCCCTCGCGAAGCGCGAGAGGCCGGGCAAGGTTGCGACGCCCGTGAGTATATGATTCAGAAAAAAGGCATTGGCGCCTCGCCTGGCGTAGCCATCGCGACGGCGCTCATTCTCGACACCGAAGAATTCCGCATTCCCCGGCGGACCATCGACGCGGCCCAGGCCCCGCAGGAGGTCCGCACGCTTGAAGCGGCGCTGGCGGCTTCATGCGAAGAAGTAAAAGAGCTGCGCGTCGCCGCCACGCGCAAGCTGGGCGAAAAGACCGCCGAGATTTTCGCGTTTCACCTCGCCATCCTCACCGACAAGCGGCTGCGTGACAGCGTCGTCGACCTGATTGAGAAGTATCGCTATCCGGCCGCGTACGCCTTCGGGCAGGAAATGAACCGCCGCCAGCGCGAGTTCCGGGCCGTCGCCGATTCATACCTGAAAGAACGCGTTCGCGACCTCTACGACATCGAGAAGCGCGTCCTGCGCCATATTCTCGGAAAGGCCCGCGAAGACATTCGCAAGCTGACCGAGCCGGTCGTGATCGTCGCCCACGACATCACGCCGTCGCAGGCGGTCACGTTCGATCGCGAGCACATTCTGGGGTTCGCGATCAACGTGGGTGGCCAGACCTCGCACATGTCGATCATCGCGCGCATGCTCGGCATCCCGGCGGTGGTCGGCCTGAACGACATCACCAGCGACATCACGGGCGGCGAGACCATCGTCGTCGACGGCACAAACGGCATCGTCATCGCCGATCCGGACGGGACCACGGTCGCCCGTTTTCGCCAGCAGCAACTGGCGTACAAGGCGCACATCGCCGAGCTGGCGCCTCTTCGGGATCAGCCCGCGATCACGCTGGACGGCGTGCAAATCACGCTGCAGGCGAACATTGAACTGGCCGAGGAGGCGCGGACCGCGATCACAGCCGGAGCCGAGGGGATCGGGCTGTACCGCACCGAGTTCATGTTCCTGGCCAACGAGCGCCCACCGACGGAGGAGCAGCAGTACGAGGTGTTCCGCGGCGCAGTGCGCCACGCGCAGGGGCGGCCGCTCACGCTGCGCACGATCGACCTGGGCGCGGACAAGATGATGCGCAGCATGCGGATGGAGGCGCACGACGCGAACCCCACGCTCGGGTTGCGCTCGCTGCGTTACTGCCTGCAGCATCTCGATATGTTCAAGACGCACCTGCGCGCCATGCTGCGGGCCGCGGTGGAAGGCGATGTGCGGATCATGTTCCCGATGATCACGACCGTCATCGAATTGCGCCAGGCGATGTCGATCGTGAACGACGTAAAGGAGGACCTGGAGGAGGAAGGGGTGCCTTTCGGCGCGAATGTGCCGCTGGGCATGATGGTCGAAACACCGGCGGCGGCGCTGCTGATGTCATCGTTCGCGCGGCATGTAGATTTCGTCAGCATCGGCACGAACGACCTGACGCAGTACACGCTGGCGGTCGATCGCGGCAATGAGCGCGTCGCGCATCTTTACGCGTCGCACAGTCCGGCCGTCCTGCGCCTGTTGCGCGAGACGATCAAGGGCTGCAAGCGCTTCAAGACGCCCGTGAGCCTGTGTGGCGAGATGGCGGGAGCGCGGATTTACACGCAGTTGCTGCTCGGCCTCGGCCTGCGGAGCCTGTCGATGGCTGCGCCGGAGTTGCTGGAAGTGAAGCAGGTGATCCGCTCGACGCGGATCGCGGATTGCGAAGCGCTCGCCCGCAAGGTGCTGCGCTTTGACGCGGATCGGCAGGTGCTCAACGCGCTGCGTGAGCAACTCGACATCCTCGACGGCAGTACGGACTAGATGGACACGGCAGCGGATGATCGCGAGATGACGACCGCCATGAGCGAACCGAAACCCACGCCGAACACGCCGCGCGCGCGACACTACGCGGCGATGCGCCTGGCGATCACGGGTGATCTGCGGTTTCTGTCGCATCATGACGAGCTGCGCCTGCTGAATCGGGCGCTGCTCCGGGCCGACTGGCCGCTGGCCTGGTCGGAGGGGTTCAACCCAATTCCGCGGATCACGGCGCCGCTGCCGCGCGGACTTGGCTCGGCTTCGCTGGATGACCTGTTTGTCGTCGAGCTCGGCGAGCCGTGGCCGGCCCGACGACTGTTCGAAACGCTGGCCCCGACGCTGCCGGACGATTGCCGGCTGTTGCGGATTGAGGCCGGCGTCGCGGGCAAGGGGTACGCGGCGCACGCGGTGACGTACGCGATCCGACTGATCGAACCGCCGGCGGATCTGGCCGATCGGATCGGGGCGTTTCTGAGCGCCCGCGAAGTGATTACGCAGCGCGATTTCGGACCGGACAAGCCGCGCAGGCCGATCGATATTCGCGGGTATGTAGAAAAGCTGGAGGAAACAACGGACGGGCTGCGGCTGACTGCGACCTTTGACGGTCAGCGATCGGTCCGCCCGAACGAGATTCTCGAAGCGCTCGGCCTCGCCCCGCATGACGCGGCGGCGACGCGCGAGCGCATTCAATGGACGAAAGAGCCGGCGGGCCTCGATGTTTGGCCCCCGACGGAAAGGACACAGTCTTGACAACGAAGAAGACCGCCACAAAGAAGTCGACGCAGAAGAAGCGCGCCACGCGCGCCAAGAGCGCCTCGACGGAAGAAACGAACGAAGTGACATCCGCCGAAACCGCCACGAGCGCGAAGCCGGCGGCGCGTAAGAAGACCACCCGAAAGAAAACCACGCGGGCCAAGAAGACCACCGCGGCGACGGTCGGCAAGACGCCGCCGCCGACCGAGCCGAAGGTGGCGGACACGGCCGAGACCGCGGCGCCGTCGCGTCCGCGGCGCCGTCGCGGCGGGGGAAAAACGACGACGGCCGCCGGCGGCGTAGCAACCGCCAACGCCAGCGCGAAAGCGACGGTATCAACCAACGACGCGGCGCCGAGCGTGATTCGGTTCCCGTCGGCTCGCCCGCCCGGGGCGGACCGGTGGCGCGATCCGGATGGCTTGTCGCCGGCCAACGCCCCGGCGCAAACGGCAAAGCCCGTGACGCCACCCGCGCCGGCCGCGAAGCAGGCGCCGCCGGTAGCAAAGCAGGCGGCGCCAGTAGCGAAGCAAACGCCGCCGGCCGTGAAGCAAACCTCATCGGAAGAGCCCGCGTCCGCTGCGGCCAAGCCCGCCTCTGATGCGAGGGCTCCGCGCGACTCCGGGCGCCGTTCGACTAATCACCGCAATGATCGTCCGCGCCGGGAGGATGCCGCGCCGGCGCCGAGTCGGGAGGCGCCCGCTGCCGAGCGCACACCGCGCCCGGAGGCGGAAAGCGCGAAAGAGCCTGCGGGTCGCCCGGACGGTGAGCGCGCCGGCCGCGAAGATCGTCCGCGCCGGCGTCGACGTCGCGGGGGCGCAGGCCGATCCGGCGCTCCGGCTGCGGAGCGCGACGTTGCGCAGCCGCCGGTTCCGGCGTCCCCTCCACCGGTGGCGCGGGAGGCCGAGGAAAATGACGACGATCTGAACGAACAGGAGCGGCGTCTCTCGCCGAGTCAGAAGCGGCGCTTGCGTCGCCGCCGCCGCGCGGAGCGCGAGCGCGCCGAATCGGGATCAGACCATGTGATCGAACTGGCGGCCGCGCCGATTGTCGAAGAAGACGACCTGGAAGACTTGGGTGTCGAGCTGCGCGAAGATGTCGAAGACGCCGTCCTGGATGAAGAGGACGACGACGACGAAGAAGATTACGAGCCGGCCGTCGCGGAGGTCACGCTCGAAGACCGTCCGCGCGAACGGGGTCGCCGCCGCCGCCCGCATTATCGTGATGACGAAGCGGTCGATGACGAGACAGCGGCCGATACGCCGGTCGTGCCGCGGCAGATGATTATCAACGTCGTGCCGGGCGAAGAGTGCCGCATCGCGATTCTGGCGAACAACCGTCTGGACGAGATCTATTTGGAGCGCGCCTCGGCCGAGAACCATGTCGGGAACATCTATAAAGGCGTCGTGACGAACGTCGAGCCGAGCATTCAGGCGGCCTTTGTCGACTTCGGCCTGGGTAAGAATGGTTTCCTGCATATCTCCGACCTGCATCCGAAGTACTTCCCGCGCGGCTCCCATCCGGCTGAGAAAGTCGGCCGCAAGATGCCGCGCCGCACGCGTCCGCCGATTCAGCAGTGCCTGCGTCGCGGCCAGGAAGTGATCGTGCAGATTTCGAAGGAGGGCATCGGCACCAAGGGGCCGACGCTCAACACCTATCTCAGCATTCCCGGGCGCTACCTGGTGATGATGCCGGGCATGCGCAAGCTCGGCGTCTCGCGTCGCATCGAGGACGAGGACGCGCGCGGCGCGTTGAAGTCGGTGCTGGCGGAGCTGGAGCTGCCGGAGGATATGGGCTTCATCGCCCGGACGGCGGCGATCGGCCGCAGCCAGCGCGAGTTGCAGGGCGACCTGCGCTACCTGCAGCGGCTGTGGGAACGGGTCGAGAAGCGTCGCGAAAAGCAGAAGGCCCCGGCCGAGCTGTACCGCGAGACCGACCTCGTGATTCGCACGATTCGCGACGTGTTCTCATCCGACATCACGGAAATTCTTGTCGATGATGAGGCGACGGCGGAGCGGGCGCGCGACTTCCTGTCGGTCTTCAGCCCGAAGTCGGCCGATACGGTCAAGAGCTACGACCAGACAACGCCGATCTTCCACAAGTATCAGATTGAGGCCGAACTGGAACGCCTGCACTCGCGGCATGTGCCGCTCAAGTCCGGCGGATCACTGGTGATCGACTCCACCGAGGCGCTGGTCGCGATTGATGTGAACTCCGGCCGCTTCCGCACCGAAGCCGACGCGGAGCAGACGGCGTTCAAGATCAATCTGGAGGCGGCCGACGAAGTGACGCGGCAGTTGCGATTGCGCGACCTTGGCGGCGTCATTGTCTGCGACTTCATCGACATGCGCGAGGAGCGTCACAAGCGCGAGATCGAGCGACGGTTGATCCGCAACCTGCGGGCGCATAAGGAGCGGGCCAAGGTGCTGCGCATGAGCAGCTTCGGCATGATCGAAATGACCCGGCAGCGGCAGCGCGCCAGTCTGACGCGCAGCGTGTACCAGGATTGCCACCATTGCCGCGGCACCGGTTTGGTCAAGACCGCCGAGTCGGTGGCGCTGGACGTGATGCGGCTGCTGCAGTTGTCCGTGACGCGCGACGCGGTGCAGAACATCGAAGTGATCGTGTCGCCGGAAGTCGCGGAAGGGTTGCTGAACCGCAAGCGGGCGGCGATTTACCATCTGGAAACGACGCATGAGCGCGGCATTCAGATTCGCCCGAGCGGGACGCACAGCCTTGACCAGGTCGTGATCAATTGTCTCGACGGTCGCGGGCGCCCGGTCGCGCATCCGTGACGAGAAGCGACGAGGAAAGTCGTGGCGCCGCGCGGTCGTCCGAAACGGACGCCGTCCGGCGCCGCGCGGCGTTGGCGACGCGCATCGTCGCGGACATGGCGATCTCCGGCGAGTGCGGCGGCGCTGCGCCGCTGCGTCAGAGCATCGCCGAGGTGTGCGACCTGCTGCTGGAGTTGACCTTTCCGGCGCATTACGGCCGCCGCGGCTTTGCGACCCGCGCGGCGGAAGATGTCGCGTTGACGGTGCTGACCGAGTTGGCGGATCGGCTGACGCCCGCGATTTGCGACGGCATGCGGCTCGCCGGCGGCGCCGCCATTGCGCCCGAAGCGGCGAAAGCGCGCGGCGGGCAAATCGTGGCGGACTTTCTCGGCGCGATTCCCGACACGCGGGCGCTGATCGCGCAGGATGTGCAGGCCACGTTTGACCGCGACCCGGCCGCGTTTTCGATCGCAGAAGTGGTTCTGGCGTATCCGGGCGTGCTGGCGATCGCGGTCCAGCGCTTTGCGCATGAGCTTTACACGCGCGGCGCGCCGCTGATTCCGCGCGTGATGACGGAGCACGCGCACCGCCTGACCGGTATTGATATCCACCCCGGCGCCCGCATCGGCCCGCGTTTCTGCATCGATCACGGCCAGGGGGTGGTCATCGGCGAAACCACCGAAATCGGCGCCGGCGTGTCGGTCTATCAGGGCGTCACGCTCGGGGCCCATTCTGTGCCCGACGCCGCCGCGGCCCGCGGGGTAAAGCGGCATCCGACGGTTGGCGCCAATGTCATTATCTACGCAAACGCGACAATTCTCGGCGGCGAAACGCGCATCGGCGACAACGCGATCATTGGCGGGTCGGTGTTCCTGACGCAAAGCGTCGAGGCCGGCGCGCTGGTGACGACCAGTCCGCCGGAATTGCGCGTACGCGCGGCCCGCCGGTAGGCGCGTCGAAAAGTAAGGGGTTGAGCGAAGCGAATCCTACCCCCAACACTCGCCCCCTGAGCGTCGCGCGTGAGCGGGGCGGGTTTCGCTTCGCTTAACCGACCCTACAATCAGAGAACTGCAATTGGGGAACGCGAATAGCCCAGGGCAAACACAACGGAGTAACCGAATGGGCGCGTGGGGATGTCGCAATCTCGAGAACGACGATGCCGGTGACTGGCTGGTCGAGTTCATCGAGTCCGGCGACGAGGCTAGCGTGCGCGATGTCCTAAAACGCGTGATCGACGCTCCGGCGGACGCCGATCTTGAGTCGCCGGACTGCTGCATCGCCCTTGCGGCGGCGGAGGTCGTAGCGGCGAGTCTCGAACGGGCGAGCTCGGACTACGCGGAAATGTACCGAGAGGCGGATGACATCCCGCTGATCGACCCCATCTCGCCGGACATGCGCGAACTCGCGATTCGGGCCGCAAACCGAATCGCGGCGCGCTCAGAGTTACGCGATCTTTGGGCGGAAGTTGACTCGGAGGAAGAGTGGAAGCGGGTGATTGACGATCTGCGTCACCGATTGTCGGATTCTGGCGCGTGATGAGCGCTGAGCTAGCGCAGCCACATGGACGTTCGCGCCGGCGTTCGACTTTGCCGAATCAAGCCGCCATTTGACCCCGCCCTGTTGGCCGCAATAATCCCCACAGGGCCTGCAGTTCCGGGCGTCCGTCACTTTGAGGAGAAGCCGCATGCGCCATTCGAGGATTTTCGCGAACGTGGGCCGGTCGATGATGCGTCAATCCGGCCCCAGGCGGCTGTCGATCCGCGGTTGGATCGCGCCGTTAATGCTGGGCGCGATGGCCGTTTCGGCCGTCGGGCAATCCGAACCGGCGCCGATGGAGCCCGTCTCCGAGGCGAAGCCGGCGACTGCCGCCCCAGCGCCCGCCGCCGCGTCAACCGCGCAGCCGGCTGACACGACCAACGCACAACCGGCGCCGACGCGCGCCCCCGCGACACCCGCCGACGGCAAGGCGCTGACCGCGCGCGTGATTGAGCTCAAGGGCGACGTCAAAACCCGTACCGCCGCCGATGCGCCGTGGGCGCCGGTGAAGGAAGGCGATGAACTCGCCGCCGGCGCCCAATTGCTGACCGGGCTGCGCTCGGCGATCAAGTTGCAATTCGGCGAGCAGGAACCGTTTATGTGCGTGCTGATCGATTCGGTCAGCCTCACTGAAATCAGCGAATCCCTGCTGACCGATGACGCCAAGAAAGTCCGCGTCGGCGTGGGCTACGGCCGCATTCGCGCCGGCGTGGCGGAGGGCGGTTTGAAGAGCGACTTTACGGTGGATACGCCGGTGGCGACGCTGTCGAAACGCGGCACCTGGAATTTCGGCATCGACTATGAGCGAGGCACTGGACGGTTTGAGGCGTTCTTGCTCGATCGCGGGTTGGTTGACGTGATGAGCGCCATGACCGCGCAGCGCCGCCAACTCCAGCCGGGACAGTTCGTGACGCAAGCGATGCGGCGTTGGGGCGACGAAGTGCAATTGCGACAGAATGTCGCGATCGCCGACATTATGGGGCAGGGGGATGTCGACGTCGCGTTCAACACCTTGCGCCAGAGCGGCTTGGGCGTGCTGAACCCCGGCCAGGGGCGCACCGCGCTGCTGAATCTCAGCAACAGCTTTGCCAGTTCAAGCTTCGCGAACATGGCCGAGCAACAGGTGACGCGTCCACCCATGATGCAGCCGCCGATGATGGGTGGCCCGGTCGGCGGCCGCCCGGAGGGCTTCTTCGGGTTCGGACGGGGTGATGATCTGGTGACGATCGTGATCGATCCCGACAATCCGCTAGTGCAGCGCGGCTTTGCCCGCCCGGGCCGGTACGCGTTTCGGCGATCCGCGCTGGAGGGCTGGCTCAGCAATCGGCGATAGGCGCACCGCGCGGTCAGGTGGAATTTTTTGCCTGATTTTCGCGAAATCGGAATAAACCGGCCCGCCCGACAAATTTCTGGGTGTGTGGCTGATCCTCCTCCGGCGACGCCGGGTCCCGCGTGGGGCTCGGCGTCGCCTTTTTCTCCCGCCGCCTGCGGCGCCGACCGCCGATTTCAGCTGACTCGCCTGGCGGCGGCGGCTTGTCGATAACCCCTATTGAGCGAGCAGGTTAGCCCCGACGGCTTGCAGGTCCCGGGGCAAACCAGCCAACCGACGGGGGTCAGAATCCGATGGCGGCCCAGCCGGAAGTGGGATTGGACTTGTCGGCGGAGGACTATCGCCGGATCGCGGCGCTGGTCCACCGTGAGGCCGGAATCGCCCTCGGGGACGACAAGCGGGCGTTTGTGCGGGCGCGGCTCGGCAAGCGTTTGCGCGAGCGTGGATGTAGCACCTATCAGGCCTATCTGGACCAGGTCGAAGCTGACGCGACCGGTCAGGCGCTATCGGATCTGATCGACGCGATCGCCACCAACACGACGCGGCTGTTCCGTGAGGACGCGCACTTCGAGTTTCTGCGGGGCGTGCTGGGGCGCCTGGCCGCCTCCGGGCGTCAGACGGTTTGTCGCATCTGGAGCGCGGCGTGCTCCAGCGGGGAAGAGGCGTATTCCATCGCCATCACCGCGGATGACGCGTTGCGCGGGGCGCCGCATGTGCGGGTGCGGATTCTGGGAACCGACATCTCATCCAAGGCGCTGGCGTCGGCCCGCAGAGGGCTGTTCGCGGCCGGCCGCATGGAGGCGGCGCCGGCGGAGTTTGTGGCCCGCTACTTCGAGCGACGCGCCGGCGCGCATGGCGACGTGTATGTGGCCGACGCCCGCTTGCGCGACCTGATTACATTCTCGCGGTTCAATCTGATGACCGAGTCGTTGCCGTTTCGCAACGCGTTCGACGTGATCTTCTGCCGCAACGTAATGATCTATTTTGATCAGCCTACGCGGGAAGGCGTGGTGAACCGCTTTGCGAAGTTACTGCATCCCGGCGGATATCTGATGGTCGGACACTCCGAACGCCTGCATGGCGCGAACCACCCGTTTCAATGCGTCGCGCCGGCGGTGTACCAACTCCCGATCTAGTGTAGCGTCTCATTGATTCCGTGACTTATTGAGGGCGTCGTGGGCACGT
>CAZGTH010000027.1:0-44538 GCA_964528455.1 uncultured Planctomycetales bacterium
AATACCCGCTCAGAGGCTCGCTTCATAGATTCATGCCTTCGGCGCAGCCGTAGGCGTGAATCCGGGCGAGGGCGCGGTGGGTGATTATGGTGCGAAGCCGCGGCGTCTGATGCGAATGCGACGCGCGGGAAAGCTGGGCTTGACAGCGCAGCCCGCCGGGCCGGAAGACGCCAGAAAAGTAAAACTCGCCGCACAAACGCCGCCCGCAGGGCGCACGGAGTTTGCCAGGGGCTTTAGCCCCTGGAGTCGAGGTCGTTCCCTCCCGGCCCGGGGGGCCGACGCGCGCGGGCCTCCGTTCGCCCTCCGGGCGAAGCAATGGCGCGGAAACCACGTCCAGGGGCTAAAGCCCCTGGCAAGGCTCGTTCGCCCTGCGGGCGAAGCATGACGGCGGGCCTCTACAGCCGGCTAGAAGGCTCGCTCGCCCTCCGGGCGAAGCATGGGCCGGGTCTACCAAGCGGGCTGGCATGGCTCGTTCGCCCTGCGGGCGAAGCATAGGCGCCCGCCGGGCAGATCGACGCGTCAGGTCGCGAGGGCGCGTCCCTAAGAAAAATAGAACGCCCAAGGGACCCGTGAACGGCCGCCTTGGGCGAACTGATGGACTCCCTGATCGCGATTACAGTTGGCCAATGCGCGCCACGCCCGGCTGCGGGTTCCGCAGGCGGATTTTCTGGTTGATCACGCCGGTCCAGTCCGATGTGCTGGCTTTCACGTTGACGGTCGCTTCCGCCGGGCTGGCGCTCAACGCGTCGGTGAAGTCGCTCCACGGCGATTCATAGGCCCCGTCGCCGGCGGAGACCTCAGAGAAGTCCGCCCACTGCCCGTCGACTTCCTGCGTCGGCCAGGTGAACCCGCCGCCGTCGATTTCGGCGTGAATCATGTCGCGCATCTCGAAGATCGGATCGTTGTCGAGCCGCTTGTTCACGATGACCGCGAAGTTGACGCCATCGTCGCGCTGCACCATCCACGACCCGACGCCCGAAAGTCGTCCGCCGTGGTCGCGGTGATTCGCCGGCAGGGCGCCATTGCGCGGACGACCGTAGGTCGTCGCCTCATCATTGCCACTGCCCTCGACGTTGACGAAGTAGTGCTCCGCCATTTTCAGCATTACCGTCGTGTTAATGACGAAGGCGCCGCTCGCGAAGTGCAGTTCGTGGTGATACCCGCCGTGCGGGCGACGCACATCGTCCCCGTCCGGGTCGAACACGTTCGTGCCCCAGGTTCCGCTGTCATAGTACGGCTCGCGCGGATCGAGTTCGTTCTCAAACGTGCGTCCGGCGACGACATCCTCGACCGGCAGCCACTCGATCGGCTGGATCACGTTGTTGCGGACATAGGTCAGATGGTTCGTGCCGGTGATCGTTTCGATCACCTGGCCCAGCACCATGAAGCCGATGTTGGAGTACTTGACGTTGTTCGGGTCGCCCGGCGCGTATTGCAGGTTTTGCCCCAACAACCACTCGATCGTCCGCGTGCGGCCCGGCGGATAAGCGGTCGGGATGTCCGCGTCATTGAACGCGTCGGCAATGTCGACCTCACGAAAGATCGGATCGCTGATCTGATTGTCGGGCAGACCGCTGTTGTGCGAGAGAATCTGCTGGACTTTGATATCCGCGTAGCGGGCGTCATTCAGCGCCGGGAACGGGGTGTAGTTCAGAATACCGCCGTCGGTCTGGCCGAGATCAAACACAAACTCGTTCGGATCCAGTTGGCCCGTCGCGTACAGCTTCTGAATCGCCGCGGCGGTAAACGGCTTGGTCACGCTCGCGACGCGCATCACCGCGTCATGGCGCAGCGGGATCGTCTCGCCGCTGTCTTTCCAGCCGAAGCCGCGCTGATAGACGATCTTTCCGTCCTTCATGATGCCCAGCACGGCGGCCTTGATGTCGTTGTCCGTCATGAAGTCGACCATCAGCTGGTCGAAGTTCGCCATCTCCGGCACGGGCATGCCGCTGATCGGGATGCCGCCGGCCTGCGCGCCCGCCGCGAGGCCAAGCGCGACCAGGGTCGCTACGTACCTCCTTTTCCGATGTGGATACGCTGTTGTCTTCACTGTGAGGCTCCTTCTGTATTTTTCCGTTCTGAGTGGTGTTCAAGTTTCAGTAACGCGTTCGCCATCGGACGAGCCGGACCACTGAAATCCGATCGACTACTGTTGTCCGATACGCGCCGCGCCGCCTTCGGGCGCCCGCAGGCGAATCTTCTGATTAATCACGCCGGTCCAACTGGACTGACCAGGCTTGAAGTTCAATGTCGCTTCATCCGGGCTCTGCGAGAGCGCCACCTGGAAGAACCTCCACGGGTTCTCGTATGCGCCGCTGCCCGGCAGGCCGAAGCCGCCGAACTGCACCCACTGCCCCTCGACACCCTGCGTCGGCCAGCTGATACCACCGGCGTCGAGTGTGTCGTTCATCAGTGTGCGAAACTGCCCCGACCAGTTCGTGCCCGGACCGCCTTTGTTGAAGACCACGGCCCAGTTCACGCCGTCGGTGCGCGACTGCACGCGAGATTCCGTGCCCCACAGCAGACCGCCGTGCGAGCGATTGCTGCGGACGCCGTTGGTCAGCGCGCCATAGGTCGTCGCGAGGCCGGCGTTGCGGTTTTCGGCCTGCACGTAGTACATCTCGGCGAGCTGCACGAGCGCGGCCGAACTGGTGACGAACGCGCCGCTGGCGAAGTGCAGCTCATGGTGATAGCCGCCGGAGTGCATCGGTACGTTATCGCCGTCCGGGTTGAAGACGTTCGCGCCGGTCGAGCCGTTGTCGTACCACGGCTCGCGCGGATCACGATCACCCGGGAAAGTGCGTCCGGCGACAACTTCGTTCAGGGGCATCCATTCCATCGGCCCCATCACGTGGTTGCGCACGAAATCGATGTGCGACATTCCCGACGCGGCTTCGACGACCTGACCGAGGACCATGAAACCGGCGTTCGAGTATGAATAGCTCGCGCCGGGCGTCCCGGAGAGGTTCTGGCCCAGGATCCACTGCGTCGTTTTGACGCGGCCGGGCGGGTACGACGTCGGGATGTCCGCGTTGTTGAACGCGTCCGCGATTTCGATCTCGCGAAACATCGGGTCGTTGGCGTCGTTCGTGCCGATGCCGCTCGTGTGAGACAGCAGATTCTGCACGGTGATCTGCTGAATCTGGTTGTCCACCAGGCTGGGAAACGCCGCATACGGCATGATGCCGCCACCGGGCTGTCCGACATCGAACACGAGGTCGTTCGGGTCCAGTGCGCCGCTCGCGTACAGCCGCTGCACGGCGGCGGCGGTAAACGGCTTGGTGATGCTCGCGATCCGCATGACCGCGTCGTGCCGCAATGGAACCGACTGGGCTTCATCCTTCCAGCCGAACCCGCGCTGATAGACGATGACGCCATCCTTCATGATGGCCAGCAGGCCGGATTCGATGCCGTTGTTTTCCATGAAGTCGTGCATCAGTGTGTCAAACTGGGCCAGCTCGGGTACCGGCATGCCCTGAATCGGCAGGGCGCTGGCGGTCTGAAGCGGCAGGGTGGTTGCGACGGTTGCAAGTCCGAGGCTGAAGATTCGTTTGATTGGCTTGAACATGGCTCGCGTCCCTTTGTTTGGATAACGGTTGTTTTGGGCAAGAAAGCGGGCGCCCCACACGTGGGACGCCCGCACAAGTCATCCCGTCGTTGTTACTGCAGGTTCACCAGCACCAGCACCAGGCCTTCTTCACCCTGGGCCAGACTGCTCATCGCCTTACCGATGATCGCGCCGTCGGCCTTGTCGCGGTCGATAACCGGCATCGCATAGCCGGCCATGTCCGAGGTCGTGAGCAGGTCACCGGCCTCGATCCCACGCTGACGCGTGTCGCACTTCACCCACACGCGGCCGCTCAACGCCACCGGCAGATCACGCGGACCGGCCGCCGTCACACCCAGCACCACACCGGCGTCGAGCTCGTTGGCGCCACTGATGACACCCGCGACCCGCTTGTTGTACGCCGACTTCGAGACCTGCAGGTTGCCCGCAGCCGCCGGATCGATTTCAACCACCATGCCCGGCTCGGCGTCTTCGCTGAAGGTGAACCGCTCAGCCAGGTCGGCGCCGCCGAGAATCTCGAGGACGTTGACCGTCAGCGTGCCGTCGACAACCGCGTCGCCGGTCGAACGCAGGGCGATGCCGCCTTCGAAGTTCGTGAAGACGCCGCCGTAACCGTTCTCATCCCACGTGGCGCCGCGAACACCGAACTGACCACCTTCACCCTCGATGGCCCGATCGGCCATCGCGAACACGCCGGTGCCGCTCAGGTTGTCGGCTCGCAGGGCCGGAGCGGAAAGGGCGCTGCCTTCACCGATCGCGTGGATACCGATCGTCGCGCTGTTGCCGGCGACACCCGTGACGCCCGCTGCCCCGTCGTTGCCGACGCCGTAGACGCCGTAGGTGCCTTCGCCGTAGACGCCGTAGCCGCCGATGTCATTCGCGATACCCGTGACACCCGCCTCGTCGCCTTCGCCTTCGACACCGACCGGACCTTCGCCGCGAACACCGATACCGGCGATACTCTGACCCAGCACACCGTAGAGCGCCGCGGCATCGTGCGGATCACGCGGATCGGTGGGGTTGCCGCTGCCGCCACGCGGCGGATCATTCGGGCCACCGGCCGTGCCACCACTGGTGGCCGTCGAGCGACCGCGGACACCGGCGGCGCCGGCTTCCATCGACTGCGAGAGTCCGTCAACGCCCGGGTTCACACCCATGTTGTCCGGGTGAATACCGTAGACGCCGATCCCGTTGCGACCCATCGCCCGACCGTACACGCCGAACCCGAAGTCACTGGTGGCTTCGCCGAACACGCCGTAGCCGCTGAGCGACTTGCCGTAGACGCCGTAGCCGCTTCCCGCGCTGGTGCCGAGCAGGCCGTAGGTCGCCGGGTTGAGCGACATGTTGTCGGCCCGGACGGCGGCCGATCCGGCCGGAGCGCCCGGCAGGTCAATGACGGAGTGAATCGCGGACGAGCCGCCGGAACCCGGGGCCGTCGCGGAAAACGCGACGCCGGAGCCGACCGCACGGGAGACCAGCGACGTGCCGCCGGAGTCGTTGAGGAACTGGCCGGCGGGCCCGCCCATCGACGTGACGTTCAGCGCCGCGTCCGGGTTGGCGGGGTTGTTGTTGCGGAACGTCGCCGCCCAGCCCATGTCGTTGTTGACGATCTCAAAGGCCGACCCGAGGTTGTTCTCGGCGATTCCCTGGAACGGCAGGCTCAGTCCGATCGCGAACGGCGTCGGGGCCATTTCCTGGCGTCCATTCAGCGGGACGAACGGTCCGACGCCGGCCGGATGACGGACGGCGATCTGCAGGAAGCGGGCCTCGCCCGAGAAGGGCGACGATCCGAACTGCGCGGCTGCGTTGAGCATGGTCGAGAAACGTCCGTTCTGCAGTTCAACGTCGAGCTGGGTTTCGGTGGCGCCGATCTGGTTTCCCGCGACCGGGGCATCCCACAGCGAGAACTCAAAGTCGCAGTTCTCATTGATGACATCGCCGTTCAGGACCAACTCGCCCTGATAGCTGAAAGACTGTCCGACGGGCGCCGCGACCGCTGCGGTCGAGAAACAAAACGCCGTCACGAGGAGAGGAAGAAAACGCTTCATGGTCAGGCTCCTGATTGAAAGCCGGGTTTACTCTGGCAGGCCCCAGAACCGCCTGGGATGCGTCCGCCGCTGGGTTTCAAGCGGGAGTGGTGGGAGGCGCTTTCGGAAAAAGGGGGTGGAATTGGGGTTTGGCGTGGGATAACGGGGTTCTTGGGGCTGGGAGGGGGATTCTGGGATCGCGTGATGAGGTAGAGAAGGAGTGAGGGGCGGGAGCCAATGCCTTCGGCTCGCCGACAAGGCGAGCTACGAGCGCTTGCTGATGCCAAGAAAAGAGCCCGGCGAGCGATTCGAACTTGCTCGCCGGGTTCTTAGTCGTCGCGGGTTAGTCGGTCACATAGAAAGCGCCGTTATGCTCATACAACGTTTCCTCGGTCGAGGACACCGACGCCGCGGAACTGAAATCGGCCACCTTGATATCTCCGCCGGAGGTGGGGCCGGACTGTGAGAAGTAGACCGATCCAAAGCCGCCGCTGGTGTCAGCGCCGGCAACGCCGCTCACGTCGATGACTACGCGGGCGATCGCCGCGGGTCCGTCATTCGATGTGCCGGACAGGTGATACCAGCCCATATCCAGCGCGGCGGTCGTGTAGGTCAGCGTCGATGGCGTGTCGTAGCCCGCGACCGTGCAGGTGTCGGTGGGGCCGTTCGGATGTCGCAGGTCGCCGGCGAAGAGGTCCGCCGCGCCCGCGATGTTCGGGTCGGGGTGGTCGATCAGAATCGTGAAGTCGCCGGTCGCGCCGGAGTCGATCTCGATGAATGTGATGTCATCGGGAACGCCGCTGCCTTGGGAGGTCTCCGCGTAGAACTGGTAGTCGTTTCCGGCTCCGCGAAGGATCGTGATCGTATCAGCAATCGGGTCAAGCTCGAAGTCCGTTCCAGCAACCCCGCCCCCCCCCTCCGATGAGATAATACTCCCAAGCGAGATACTGGTTGTAGTGAATGCAACCATACAGAGTGTCAGGATCCTAATAGTCACGTTCGTCTCCTTACGGTTTGAACAATGGTTGCCGCGACCACCACGACAATCCCGGTCGAGGGTTCGGGGACTACGCCGAACTCTATGTAGTCCCACGAACTGTGTGAGGCGACACCTTGAACGCTGTCGCCCCACCCAACACGCGAGTTTGATACCGTTGGTCGGAAAGCGCCGGATCGGGCTGGCGCTCCATCAATGAAAAGCTCGTATGATTCCATATCGATTGATCGAATCACAAAGTCATGACGGATCGTCATATCTATCGGAATGGCCTCGGTAGACTCAAACATGCTGCGAAATGCACTCGCGCCGAATCTCAAGACGATAGCGGTAGCTTGATCACTAAAGACCGTGATTCCAACATCCATCCGGGGCGAGTTTGGTATATCGACGAAGTTCAGTCCCCAGCGAATCTCAAACACCTCACCTGGATCGGGGTCGATCCCACGGGACATTTCGTAGGCATCGACGATATCCACGTCTCGCAGACCATCGAGGAATAGGCTTCCACCCTCCAGCGTGCGAATCGCCCCACCCTGACCCGCGACACCGTTCGCGTCCGTAAACGTCCGCGACCAGCCCTCCTCCTCCGGAGAGCTGTCCCCACTCCACGAAACCCAGTACGGCTCGGCCACCGCCGTGATGGCGGTCAGGCCGATAAGTCCCATGATCAGTCCTCTTCGAATCAACCTGCACCTCCCTGCTCTGTCGTTTCGGCGCCGAGTACATCATCATCGGTGGCGAGGCGTCCGGAGAGTTCAATGCCCGCGACCGTGACCACGCCATCGTTCGGGTCGGCGTAGCGCAGGTTGGCGGCAAAGACGTCTCGTGCTCCGGGCTTGGCCGGATCAGTTACTTGATTGTGGTCGATGGAGGTTGCCCGCTTCGATGCTGCGCAGTGCCCCGCCGCCAGCGGTGAACGGCGCGGCCTGCGCGATCGCCGGAAAAAGGAAAGCAATGACAGCCATCTGTCGGGGCATGGGCGCTCCTCTCGGACGGGGGATTTGCTGCGAGATGCTTTCGACCCTACGCGATCAGCGGTGGATTGTCACGCGAAACACGCGCGTATGCATCATTACTTCGCGCAAGAACGCCTCACAACGCACGAACCGCCCACGAGATGTGTAACTTGTTGATCATCTGATTCGACAAGACGCGGCGCCTGGCGCAAGCATGGTTGGGGAACGCGCCCGTGAAACGGCGGGATCAGTGTACAGATGCGAGCGGGGTGAAACAAAAAGCGGGCCCGCGCGTCAAGAAAAACGCGGGCCCGCCAGCAGAATCGTGGTTTTTTTTTCGATCGCCTAGGGGTTTCCGCCGCCAAACAGGGGATCCTGCATGCAGAATGGGGGTACCGTGCAGAAAGGCGAATTCGTGCTCCCGGTCGCGAGATCGTCGCCCAGACCGCTGGCGCCAGATGTCGCGAAGAGGAAGGCGGCCGGATCACACGCGAGCACCGTGCCGCACGGATTGAGCTGGCCGACGAATTGCACACAGCTTCCAAACTGGAAGCAGAGCCCGCCAGCCGCCGCAGCGGTGAACAGGCGTAACAATGTCGCTTTTTTCATAACGTCCGCTCTCCTAGTGCTTTACGGGTTTGCCGCCTGCTGCGGACAGTCAGTCAGCGTCGCCAGCGGCTCGCAGAAGTTGAAGAAAGTCCCCTGAGTGCAGTTCAGGATGGCGCAAAAATCAAAGATGCCCAGCGCCTCATAGGCGCCGAACTGAAGGCAGCCATTTGGGCCCGCCTGGAACAACGTCGCCCCCGCACACAAGGCGAAGAACGCCTTGACCCGCATTTTTCGCATCTGGCGTCACTCCCGATTCACAGGGCCCGAAAATCTATCGTCGGAACTATAAGGGCTTCCTGACTGCCCGATCAACCCGGTCCAGTCACTTGGCAAAAAAAAGAGGCGCCCGAAGGCGCCTCCCATGGTTCTGTGCGGCCCGCCGTGGCGCCGGCCGCTGCCGCAACGGGGTTTCTAGCCGGCCAGGTTGATCGAGCCGCCGATGTTCGGCAGGCAGTTCCAACCCAGTGCCATGAAGTATCCGCCGGTCAGGACCAGCAGGGTCAGTTTGCGTTTCATCATTGTCTCCTCAGGAAGCGGCAGACCGAATCGGTCAGCCGGTCGCGTTTGTTAGCCGAACAGCTCTTCGTTCAGGATGTCAATGGCCAGGTTCAGGATCCGATTGTCGGTCGGCCAGCCCGTATTGAAAAAGCCGCCCACGAAATCATTGACACAGCCGTTCTGCAGCATCGAGGCGCCGCCGACAAGCAGCGCGGCGAGCTGAATCCACTTTCGCTTCATTTTTGATTTCTCCTTCGCGTCCCGGCTCACTGCCGCGGACACGGGCATTGATCTCGCTCAGGCTCGACGATTAGTCGATGCCACGCAGCCACAGCGCATCACCGGCGAGGTCGCCGAGGAAACGCGCACAATTGTTGAACTGGAACGCGATCATGCCGGCGCTCATCGCCAGCGCCCATACCTTGAACTTCAGTTTCATTGGTTCACACTCCATTGTTGCTCTTGGTCAGACCCACGCCTAGTCGAAGTTCACCGCCACCAGGATTCGCTGAATCGCGGCCGAGAGGCAGCCGCCAGACAACTGAAGCATCGTGCCGGCGCCGATCAGCAAAGCGCCTTTCCACCACAAGTTCTTCCTGAACATTAGAGCCTCCTGTACGCGAGTGCTCGTCCCGCCGGTCGACTGAAATGGCGACGCGCCACTTCGCGACACGACATTAAAACAGACGGGCGGTTCAACTGTGGATACGCGCGTCCCACGAACGGAGACGCCCTGACTGTGACCGCACCGCGCCAATACCCGAAAAGTAGAGCCTAGCCCGCACCGTTTGGCAAGCCCGCTATTCGAAAATCTGGGCGACCGCTTCTCGACTAACCGGCCGAACCAGACCGACTTCTGTAATGATCGCCGCCACTAGTTCGGCGGGCGTCACGTCGAACGCGGGGTTGCGGCACGCCACGCGCGCCGGCGCAGTCATCGCGCCGAATCCGCCGCGCACTTCCTCGGCCGGCCGCTCTTCAATCGGAATCGCGTCGCCTGTCGCGGTCTTAAGATCGAACGTGCTCCGCGGCGCGGCCACGTAAAACGGCACGTTGTGACGGTGCGCCGCCAGCGCGACCGCGTAGGTGCCGATCTTGTTGGCCACATCGCCGTTCGCCGCGATGCGGTCGGCCCCGACGATCACCGCCTGCACCTGTCCGGTGCGCAGCAGGCTCGCCGCCGCGCTGTCGCACTGCAACACGACATCCATTCCCGCCGCCGCGAGTTCGAACGCCGTCAGCCGCGCCCCCTGCAGCAGTGGACGCGTTTCATCCACAAACACGCGAAACTTTCGGCCCTGCTCATGCGCTACATACATCGCCGCCGTGGCCGTGCCGTAGGCGACGGTGGCCAGCGCCCCGGCGTTGCAATGGGTCAGCACACCCGAACCTTCCGCGATCAGCGCCGCGCCGTGCTCGCCGATCTTGCGGCAGCACTCGGCGTCTTCGCGCAGCATGATGTGCGCCTCGGCCAGCAGGCGCCGCCAGATCGTCGCGCCGTCCGGCGCGGTGGTTTCGCGCGCGACGCGCGTTATCCGCTCGGTCGCCCACGCCAGATTGACGGCGGTCGGGCGTGAAGTCCGCAGATACGCGCCAACATCTTCCAGCTTGGCAAGAAAGCCGGCGCGCGGCTGCTCGATCGCGGCGCGCGACCCGAGCGCCATGCCGTAACCGGCGGCGACGCCGATCGCCGGGGCGCCGCGCACCGCCAGATCGCGTATCGCCTGCCACGCGTCCTCGGCGGAGCGGCACACGCGCGTCGTCGCCTGGCCTGGCAACAGTGTCTGATCCAGTAGGTGCAGCGCCCCGGGCTCGCCGCCGCGCCACGCGATGGTGGGAGGCAGTTGGCCGACGGCCGGCGCGGAGACATCAGCGGGAAAATCCTGAAGGCGAACATCGGATTGGCTGGATATCGTTGTCATTCTCGCGTTTTTAGCGGTGATGCGCTGATTTCGCCAGCGACGCGAGGCCGCTTAGGATGCGGTCATGACGGCCGAACTGGCGATTTTTCTGGATCCGGCGCTCGATGGCGCGACGAACATGGCGCGGGATGAGTGCCTGCTGTATGACCTGGACATCGCGCCGGCGGCGCTGCGCCTGTACAGTTGGGAGCCGGCCACGCTTTCGCTCGGGTATTTTCAGCGGCTCGGCGATCTTTCGACGCAGCCCGCGGACATTCGCGCGCTGCCGATCGTGCGCCGCACGACCGGCGGGGGGGCGATCCTGCACGATCTTGAGATCACCTATGCGTTGGTGGTGGACGACACGCTGCCGTTGGGGCGAGTCGCGCCGACCGGCTTGTATCAACTGGCCCATCAGGCCTGGGCGGAGGTGCTGCGCGCGGCCGGCGTGACATGCGAGACCGCGCCGGACGACGCGCCGCTCCCCTCCCCGCGCAGCGGTCCATTCTTCTGCTTCGAAACGCCGGGGCGAACGGATTTGCTGCTCAATGGTCGCAAGCTGCTGGGCAGTTCGCAGCGGCGCATTCCGGGACGCGTGCTGCAGCACGGCTCCCTGATGCTGGACCAGCGGTACGCTGCGCATCCCGGCGCGCGCCTTCCCGAGGCCGCGCGTGTGGATGTGGAAGCATGGGGCCAGTCATTCGGGTCGCGCGTGGCGCACGGGCTGGGGCTTCGACCAGCCACCCGCGCGTGGACAGGCCGGCAGAAAACGGATGTCGAAGCCCGTCGGGCCCGCTACGCCAGCCCGGAATGGACGGCAAAGCGATAGGCGAATCAGGTGGTGGTTTCTGCAGTTTGCGCGTCGCGCTCGGAGAGGAACCAGATGGCCAAAGCGTCATTCCTTGGACAGCAGTTCCCCGAGCTTGAATTGGTGGACGACCCGCGGGAGCGGAAGTCTCTGATTAGGCGCGTGACGCTCGGGATTTATCGCCGACCGCTCTTCTGGTTCCGACTGGTGATTCTGATGTCGTCCTTGATTACTTTCGCGGTCGTGTTCGCGCTCTATCTTCGCCGCTGGCTGCCCTATCCGGCGATTGTCGGCGGAGTCCTTGGGGGCGTCGCCGGTGGCGGGTCGATGTTGCTGCTGGGCTGGATCGTTCGCGACGAGGCGCGGCGCATGCTGCGCGAAATGTTGCGGGCGCAGGGTGTGCCGGTTTGCCTGGCCTGCGGCTATAGCCTGCGCGGCGCGCCCGAACCGCGCTGCCCGGAGTGCGGCGCGCCGAGCGATTGATCCACGCCCGATATCCGTAGCTGGCGCCCGCCCCTGGCGCATGGAAACGCCGTTTTCCGGTTCACCCTGAATACTCCTCGCCCGGTCCCCGTCGATAGGGGGCGACGTGAAACGACGAATCGCCCAGCGGCGACGCCCGTTCACGCAAGACAAAGGAGATGTGAGATGAAACGCTTTTTCGCCTGCATGACCGGAATGGTGATCAGCCTGTCGTCGACGGCGATGGGCGGCGAAGCTGTCGCGGTGGCGACGGCGACCAACGGCGGCCGCGCGACGGCCACCTCGACCGCGACCGGTAACGCCCGCTCAACCGCCATTGCCGGCGCCGCGAATGGTGGCACGGCGATCGCCAACAGCGACGCCCGCGCCAATCGCCGTGGATTCGCCGACAGCCGCGCCGCGGCCGTCGCCGACCACGGACTCGCGGTCAGCAATTCCTCGGCAGACGCCCGCGGCCGTTTCGGCGGTCGGGCGATCGCCGACAGCGAGAGTGTCGCGGCCACGATTGGCGGCGTCGCGCTGAGCGACAGTCGCGCCGAAGCTGACGGCGTGTTCCACGGCCGCGCGACGAGCCGATCGTTCTCAACCGCGATCAGCGATCACGGGTTGGCCGTCAGTGACAGCCGTTCGCATAGCCGCGCGGATTTTCACGGCGATGCGACGAGCCTGAGCGACTCATTCGCGCAGACGACGCGCGGTCGGGCCCATGGTCGCGTCGTGTCGATCAGCAACGCGGGTCTGCGATCGCAGTCGATCGCCGAAGGTCGCGGTGTGACGGTGACGCGCTTCAACAGCGGCGAGGCGCTGGTCCGATCCGAAGCGCGGGCTGACCGCTTCAGCCGCGGCGCCTCGCGGGTCACCGTGCTGGAATTGCCGCGTCGGTAGCTCGGGAAGCAGTAACTCGCGGGCCGTTATGAGCAGGACCGAAACAAGCAAGCAATCGCCCGGCCTCGGGCGCTGAGGAGTAGAGCCATGAAACGTTTTGCGAAGTTGACGATGAGCGCGCTGCTTGGCGTCAGTCTCACCGCAACCGGCCTGGCCGCGGAAACGGAAACGTCGGCCAATGCCAGCAGCCGCTGGGGCCGACCGGGCGACGCCGGCGCGACCGCCCGCTACGAGGGCGATGTTGGTTTCGCCCGCACGGAAGCCCGCAGCGGGCGCGTGAGTACGGCGCGCGGCGTGGCGGTGGGCGCGGATGAGCATGGCGTGTCGCTGTCGATCAGCAATGCCGTCGCGACGCCGCTCGGCGCGGTGGGCACGACCTTCAACCTCAGCATCGGCCCGGACGGCGTGTCGGCCAGCCGCGGCGCGGCGGTGAGCGTCGGCGGACGGGAGCGCGGCGTTGCGGTCGGTGGCGCGACGGATTCGCGCGGAGTCCGCCCGGCGCAGGCCATCAGCCGCGGCTTCACCCGCGGCGGCGGCGTGGTTCGCGCCACCAGCGCTGCGCGTGATGACATTCGCCCGCGCTCGGTGCGCGTGCTGCGGAGATTTGGCCGCTAACGTGGCCCCGCAATGAAACGACTGAACCTCAACACTCCGCGCCCACCCGGCGCGGAGTTTCTTTATGCTCAGCGAGTAAGGGAGCCGTGAATGGCGAATGCGGAGCGACCGTTCCTGACTGCCGAGTGGCGTTACCTCGCGATGATGAACTACGTAGTTGACCCGCGCGTCGTGCGCCCGCTCACGCCGTCCGGCACAGAACTCGACGACTTCAATGGCCGCACATTCATCAGCGTGGTCGGGTTCCTGTTTCTGAATACGCGCGTTTGTGGCGTAGCCATTCCCTTTCACCGTAACTTTGAAGAAGTCAATCTGCGCTTCTATGTCCGCCGCTGGGGGCCCGAGGGGTGGCGGCGGGGCGTCGCGTTCATCAAGGAGATCGTCCCGCGCCGCGCGATCGCGTGGACGGCGCGAGCCGTGTATGGCGAGAAATACATCGCGCTGCCGATGCGGCATGCGCTCGCGCCTGCAGCCGCAGCGCCCGACCAGGTGCTGTACGCCTGGAAATGGGGTGGTCGCGAATCATCAATTCGCATGACCGCGTCCGGTCAGCCGCGCGCCGCCGAAGCCGGCAGCGAAGCCGAGTTTATCACCGAACACTACTGGGGCTATGCCCGTCGCCGCGGCGGTCGGACGACCGAGTATCGCGTCGACCACCCGCGCTGGCGTATCCGCGAAGCCGCCAGCGCCGCGCTCGATTGTGACGCCGCGGCGCTCTACGGACCCGCGTTTGCCGAAGCGCTGCACGCGCGCCCGGCGTCCGCTTTTCTGGCGGACGGCTCCCCGGTAACCGTCATGCGGGGCGTCTTGCTCCAGAATTAGCGCAGTTTGGCGCGGCGGCGGTTTCCAATCCGCCTTGGCGATGTATCATCCGACGTCATCGGGATTCATGCGGCGATACGCGCGAAATCGGCCCCCTACGGCGGGTGTGAACCGAAAATCGCGACGGGGGATATGTATGCGGGTTTGGGCGGTCGGAATTTTGACGCTATCGCTGTTCGCGGCTGACGCCGTCCGGGCCCAGCCCGGCCGTCCGCCGACCGAGGTCGTCGTCGCGCCGATTATCGAGCGCGACAGCGCGGCGATGATCCGCCTGGTCGGAACGGTCCGCGCCGATCGACGCGCGCTGGTCGCGGCCGAGGTCGAGGGAATCATCGCCGAGTGGCCGGCCGAAGAAGGCGCCGCGTTGAAAGCCGGCGACCTCATCTGCCGGATTGATGACACGGTGGCGGCGTTGCGCCTGGACGAGGCGCGGGGCCGACTCGACGCGTTGCAGGCCCGCCTGTCGGAGCTTGAGAACGGCGTGCGTCGTGAGATGCTTGAGCGTCTGCGCGCGGCCGTCGCCGAGTTTGACGCGATCGAGCGGCGCCTGCGGTTTGAGCGCGATCGACAACAGAAGCTGTTCGAAAACAGCCAGACGAGCGCGAAAGAGCGGATGGACGCGGAAATGGAACACGTCGCCGCAACGCAGCGCCTGGCGCAAGCCCGCCTGTCGCTTGAGGAGGGCGAGAACGGCGTGCGGTCCGAAGTCATCAGCCAGGCGCGGGCGGATCTGGAAGGGCAGCGCGCGGTGGTGCAGCGCCTCGCGCGCGATGTCGAGAAGACGCGCATCGTCGCGCCCTTCGCCGGCTTTGTCGTCGAAAAGCGCTCGGAGGTCGGCGAGTGGCTCGGCGCGGGAGATCCGGTGTGCGAACTCGTCGCGATCGACAAAGTCCGTGTCCGCGCCGAAGCGCCCGAAGCGGTTGTGCAGTTTGCGCGCCCCGGCGCCCCGGCGATGCTGGTGATCGAAGCCCTCGGCGAGAATCGGGAAGCGACGATTACGCGACTGATTCCGCTCGCGGTCGAGTCCGCCCGTTCATTCCCGGTTGAGATCGATATTGACAACGCCGACGGACGACTGCTGCCGGGCATGTTCGTGTGGACGCACGTGCCGGCGGGGCCGAGCGGCAAGCGGCTGATGGCGCCCAAGGACGCGCTGGCGCCGAGCGGTGGCGGCACGCAAACGCTGTACGTGATTCGCCCCGGCGAGAACGGCGGCCACATGGCGATGCCGACCACGGTAAGAACCGGCATCGAAGCCGGGCTGCACGTCGAAATCATCAGCGACAGCATTCGCGCCGGTGATCTGGTCGTCTCGCGCGCGAATGAGCGGCTGATGGGCCCCACAGCGGTCGTGTTTACGCCGCCGGAGAGCGCGAGCGAATCGCCGGCTCCGAGCGCCGCCCCTTCCCAGGCGGCCGCGATGCCGGCCACCGATGGCGCCGCGAAGAAGCCAGGCGCCGCGCCGCCGGGCAGCCACTAGGTTCCCGCATTCCAGCCCGGCGAGGAGCCGGAGAAGGGTCGAGCTCGCCTTGAATCTGATTCGAACATGTCTGGAACGACCGGTGTCGGTTTCGGTCGGTGTGCTGCTGGTCACGCTGTTTGGCGGCCTGGCGCTGACGCGCATTCCCGTGCAGTTGACGCCGACGGTCGATGTGCCGGTGGTGACGGTAAAGACGACCTGGCTCGGCGCGAATCCGCAGGAGATCGAGGAGGAAATCGTCGATCGTCAGGAGGAGATGCTGCGGAGCGTCAACGGCCTGTACAAGATGACGAGTTCGTCGCTGGACAATGAGGCCGAAGTGACGCTGGAGTTCTATCCCGGCGTCGACAAGGACGCCGCGCTCCGCGATGTCAACGACAAAATGCGCCAGGTCACGGGCTATCCGCTCGAAGTGGACGAGCCTTCGATCGCGGCCGCGGACCCATCGATCGACAGCCCGATCGCCTGGCTGATTCTGTACGCGGAGGAGAACGACGAAGATACGCCGAAGCTCAACGACTTTGCCGAAGACTTCATCAAGCCATACCTGGATCGGGTGAAGGGTGTCGCGGGCGTCGAAGTGATGGGTGGCATGCGGCGCGAGGTGCAGGTGCGGGTCGACGCCGGCCTGCTCGCCTCGCGCGGCTTGACGTTCTCCCAGGTGGAAGCGGCGCTCCGCCGACAGAACGCGAATATCTCCGCGGGCACGCGGGCCCAGGGCAAGCGCGACTTTACCGTGCGCACGGTCGGCAAGTTTGAAAACCCCGACGAGGTGCTCAAGACCGTCATCGCATATACCCCCGGCGGCCCGGTGTATGTGAAAGACGTCGCCGAAGTGGAAGTCACGTTCGACAAGCAGCGCTCGTTCGTGCGCAGCAAGGGGCAGACCGTGCTGGCGTTCCCGGTGCGGCGCCAGGTCGGCACGAACGTGATTGAAGTTATGAATGGCGTGAAAGAGGCGATCGGCCGCTGCAATGCCGAGTTGCTCGAACCGCGCAACATGCGTCTGGAACTGACGCAGGTCTATGACGAAACAACGTACATCTTCGATTCGATCGAGATGATCGTGACGAATCTCGTGTTCGGCGGCGCGCTGGCGGTCGTCGTGCTGATGCTGTTTCTGCGCAACTGGCGGGCGACGGTGGTTGTGGCGCTGTCGATTCCGATTTCCGTGGTTGGCACATTCATGGTGATGTGGGCCACCGGTCGCACCTTGAATGTCATTTCGCTTGCGGGTGTGGCGTTCGCGGTCGGCATGGTGCTGGATAACGCGATTGTCGTGCTCGAGAACATCTATCGGCATCGCGAAATGGGCAAGCCGATCGGGCTGGCGGCGTATGACGGCACGCGCGAAGTGTTCGGCGCCGTGCTCGCGGGCACGCTGACGACCGTCGCGGTGTTTCTGCCGGTGATTTTTGTGCAGCAGGAAGCCGGCCAGTTGTTCCGCGATATCAGCATCGCGACGGCCACGGCGGTCGCGCTGTCGCTCGTGGTTTCGGTCACCGTCATTCCGCCGCTGGCCCGCCGCCTGGTCGGACAGGGCAAGGCGGTCGACTTCGGCGGCGACAAGACCGCGCGGCGCGGCGGTGTCGCCAGCATGCTGGGTGGCGCAGTCGGCGCGATCAACCGCTTCTGGCCGGTGCAGGCGCTTGTCGCGGTCGCGATGGTCGGCGCGTCGTTGGGCATCGCGTATCTCCTGATCCCGCCGCCGACCTACCTGCCGACCGGCAATCGCAACCTCGTGTTCGGATTTCTGCTGACGCCGCCGGGCTACAGCCTCGATGAATTTCGCCGCATGTCTGCGGTCATTGAAGAGACAATGCGCCCCTATTGGGAATCACCCGAGGGGTCGCCGGAAAAGGCGGAGCTCGACCGCAAGTGGCGGCAGATGGTGCAGCAGCGCCTGGAACAGGGCGGCATCCGCGGGCTGTCCGCGCTGAAGGGGCTTGAGGCGGATCGCCTGCGCCGCGAATGGTTGACGCCGCCGCCCGAGGTCGACAATTTCTTCTTCGTCTCGTTCGGCGGAGGCTGCTTCATGGGCGCGTCGAGCGCGAACCCGGCCCGCGTCAAGCCGCTCGTGAATCTGATGACGGTGGCCGGGGAAGGCATTCCGGGCGTCTATCCCATCTTTATTCAGACAAACCTGTTCGCGTTCGGCGGCGGAAACAACGCAGAGATCCAGATTCGCGGCGAGAACCTGGACGATGTCGTCGCCGCCGCGTCGGCGCTGTTCGGCGCCTGCATGCAGGAGTTCGGGTTACCGCAACCTGACCCGACCAACTTTAGCCTCGGGCGTCCGGAGCTGCGCATTGTGCCGAACCGCGAGCGCGCCGCCGACCTTGGCCTGAATGTCGTCGACATCGGCCTGATTGTCGAAGCCGCCGTCGATGGCGCCTATGTCGGGGATTACCGTGACGACAGTGGCGAGACGATTGACATTTCGCTGTATGTAAAGGGTCAGGAAGGCGAGCCAACGCGGGCGATCGGCGAGATCCCGGTGTTTGCGCCCGGCGGGACGATCGTGCCGCTTTCCGCCGCCGTGGATCTGATCGACACAGCTTCATTGGAACGCATCAAGCACATCGAGCGGCAACGCTCGGTCACGCTGACCGTGTCGCCGCCGGAGGCGTTGGCGCTCGACACCGTGATCAATCGCATTCAGGACGAGATGGTGCCGGGGTTGCGCGCGGCCGGCGCGATCAGTCCCGGCGTTCTTGTCAGCCTGACCGGTAACGCCGACAAGCTCCAGGAATCCCGCGCGGCGATGGTCGGCGAGTGGGAGGGTTGGACGCTGCAGTCCCTGCTGAACATCCTCAGCAGTCGCTTCATTCTCTCGATCATCATTGTGTATCTGCTGATGGCGGCGCTGTATGAGAGCTGGGTGTACCCGTTCGTCATCATGTTCAGTGTGCCGCTGGCGATCATGGGTGGTTTTCTCGGACTCTGGGTGGCCCATGTCGGCACGCTGATGACGACCGATCAGCCGGTGCAGCAGTTGGATGTGCTGACCTTCCTCGGCTTCGTGATTCTGATCGGCATTGTCGTCAATAACGCGATTCTGCTGGTCAATCAGGCGCTCATTCATATGCGCGAAGACGGCATGGATGTCGACCACGCCGTGCGCGAAGCCGTTGCGGTGCGCGTGCGTCCGGTGCTCATGACCAGTCTGACCACGTTCGGCGGGCAGCTACCGCTGGCGCTGATGCCCGGCGCCGGCAGTGAGTTGTATCGCGGTCTGGCGGCTGTCATGCTGGGCGGGCTGCTGGTGGCGACGATCGGCACGCTGATTCTTGTGCCGGTCGTGTTCAGTCTGATCGCGAAGTTCCGCGCGGCAATTGCGGGAAATCCGGTCGGATCAAGCGCGCCGGAGCTGGCTTTGCGCGACCGATAAACCACGCCCGCCGCCGCCGCCTGTCCCGCATACCGCCGCGCCGCCGCGCGGATATTCAAGCCGGGCGCCTACGTCGCCGACCCGATAAGCGGAGCGCAATTGCGCTAAGTGTATCGAACGATTCCTCTGGGCGGCGGAGTGCCAATGATGCTGGAGCGAGGATGGCGGCGGCTGCGGTGGATCAGCCTGCTGGCGACGGGCGTCTGCGTCGTCGGATGTGAGTCTTATCCGTTTCTGACCAAGATGACCGGGACCGCGGGCACGGGCGTGTTCGCCACGCGCGATCCGTTTGTCGAAAATCTGGTGCAGGCGCGCACCTTCACCGACGGCTCGGCCGTGAAAACGCGCACATTCCTCACCGAAGACATGAAACGTCGCCCGTTCGCCGTGGACTTCAACGGCGATGGCAAGGTGGATCCGGTGGTGGGGTACGGCGGGCCGGGCGGCGTGATTCAGATCCTGCTGAGCCAGGGCGCCGTCGGCACGGTGGACTACCTGAGCCTGACGTTTGACGGCGCCGGCGGCTGGAAGGAACTGCTCGACGTGGCGGTCGGCGACATCGACGGCGACGGCGCGCTGGATCTGGTGGCCGCGACGGAAGATGGCGTCGTGTATCTGCATCACCCCAAAGATCGCACGACGGTGCTGCGCGAGTGGGGCGATCCGAACCCGGACAACGAATACCTCGCCGGCAGCACGACGACGCTGACCAACCAGGAGATTCAGGCGATCCTGACCGATTCGCTGCCTCCGACGGTGAACATCGCGGATTTTGATGTCACGTTGAAGCAGGGCTACACCCGGGTGGAAATCGCGGACTTCGACAATGACGGCGCGGGTGACGTGGTCGCTTCCCGCCGCTTCAACCTGACGCTTTCGCCGAAGGCCAGCTCCAACGCCGCCCCGATTTCGATCGTGTCCGGCGAGTTGCAGGTGTTCCTGAATCCGGGCGAGGGCGCCACCAACGGCCAGGGTTGGCAGCTGATCACCGTCGGCCGCCACGAGCGCTACAGCAGCCTCGATCGCCCGGGCGCCAACGGCCTGATGGCGATGGATATTGACGGCGACGGCGATCTGGACCTGATCTCCGCCGCCGGCGAAGACAACAACGTGCAGGTGGCTTGGTTCGAGAACCCTGACGGCCCGGGTGAAGTCATCGCGTCCGACATCTGGACGCAGTGGCGCATCGGCAGCGTGCGCGACGCGTACTCGATCGACGTCATGGACCTGACCGGCGACGGCAATCCGGACGTGGTCGCGACCGGCCGTGAGCAGATGCAACTGGTGCTGTTCGAGCATCCGGGCGGCTCCATTCAGGATCCGGACACGCGCGACCGCTTCGAGTTTGACTGGGATTCGCACGTGCTGGTGAGTTTTGAGTCGTATCAGCCGCTGGACGTGAAGGTCGTGGACGTCGATCGCGACGGAAAGTTTGAAATCGTCGTCGGCGGCACGAATGGCGCGATCCGCTACTTTGAATCGGCCCCGAACGTGCGCGACGAGTGGAGCGGCGTGATCGCAATGGACTTCGAGGCGGCCGGCACGGTCGGCCTGTTGGGATATGGCGACCTTGACGGCGACAAGGACATCGACCTGGTCGCGGTGCTGGCCGACATGGCGGATGACAACAACTCGCGCGTGTCGTGGATTCGCAACGACCTTCAGTAGTTTCGCGCGAGTAGACAGCACGGGCGGGATGAGGGATTGCGGGGCGCGGTCTGGCGAAAGCCGGGCCGCGTTCCTCCTTTTCTTGGCTTCCGCAGAGGCTGCTGCGCTTTCTCCGCGGGGCAGAAACGCCGCCTGTTCGGCTATACTCCCGCGCGATGACTTCACCGGCGACAAAGGACCGAACCGACGCCAGAACGCCCGCGTGGGACGCTTCCACGCTGGCGGACCCACATCGTCGCGATGACAAGGCGGCGCGGGTAGAGGCCATGTTCGACGCGATCGCGCCCTCCTATGAGCGCGTGAATGCCGTTGTCAGCCTCGGGCGCGACGCCGCCTGGCGCAGCCGCGCGATTCGGGCGGTCGCGATTCAGCCGGACGATATTGCGCTGGATATCTGCTGCGGAACGGGCGACATGGTGCGGGCGCTGGCGTCCGCGAATCCGCGCCCGCGCGAGATCATCGGCCTTGATTTTTCCGAGCAGATGTTGCGGGCCGGGGCGTATCCGCCCGAGGTCGCGTCGCTGGCGACGTTGATTCGCGGAGATGCGCAACGCCTGCCGCTGGCCGACGCGAGCGTCGACGTGATTACCTGCGCGTTTGGCGTGCGCAATTTTCAGGACCTGCCGCGCGGGCTGGCGGAGATGCGGCGCGTGCTGCGCCCCGGCGGCCGGGTCGCGATCCTGGAGTTCGCGCCGCCGCGAAACTTCTTGGCACGATGGGGGTTTGCGTTCTATTCCGGCGTCCTGCTGCCGCGAATCGCGGGTTGGATCAGCCGTGATCGGGTGGGGGCGTACCGCTACCTGCCGCGGTCGATCCAGACGTTCGAACCCCCCGACATGATGCGGGAACGGCTGCGGGCGGCGGGGTTGGTCGGCGTGACGGTTCGACTGCTGAACTTCGGTTCGGTCGCGATTTATCGGGCCGGCGCCGGCGAGCCGGCGCCCCGCTGAGATTTCATTTGCTTTCGGCAATCAGCCGAATTAGGATTAACCCCTAATCCGCCGAGCCAAAAGGGCATCTGGCGTGGCCATTCGTCAGGGGGTTACCGTGAAGCGGGGCATTGTTCTACTCACGTCACTGCTGGTCCTTGTCGCGGGATGTCCTTTCTTCGCTCCGTTTCCGGGAGATGAACTGAAGGACTCGGTGTTGCGGTGGAACCAGATCGCGGTGGACACCAGCGGGCTCGATCATACGGCCGTTTCCGAGAGCGAGGATCGCGTTTTTGGACACCAGCTCGGCCCGACGCGGTCGAGCCGCGCGATGGCGATCGTGCACATTGCGATCGCGGATTCGGTGGCAGTCGCCGAAGGTGGTTTTGAGCCATACACCCGCATGGACCGGTCACGGGAGTTGATTGATACCAGTGCGGCGGTCGCCCAGGCCGCGCACGATACGCTGGTCGCCCTGTTTCCATCGCACGCGGCGCGTCTGGATGCGGAGCTGGTGGCTGACCTCGACGCCCGGCCCGACTCGCCGTGGAAAGCGGCCGGCATCGCGCTGGGGCGTCGCGCGGCGGCGGAGATCCTCGCCATGCGCGAGGCGGACGGCTCCGACATCTCTCAGGACTATGCTTTTCACGACGCGCCGGGCGCGTGGCGCCGGGATCCGCTGAATCCGGATCAGAGCCCGCTTGGCGAAGAGTGGTATCACGTCGCGCCGTTCGCGATGAACAGTGTGACGCAGTTCCGATGCGCGCCGCCCCCATCACTCGACAGCGCCGAGTACGCGGAGGCGTATGAAGAGGTGGTTCGGCTCGGCGGCGACGGCGTCGTTACGCCGACGGCGCGCACGGCCGAGCAGACCGAGATCGGTATCTTCTGGGCGTATGATGGCACGCCGAGCTTGTGTGCGCCGCCGCGCCTCTACAACCAGTTGGCGCGAACGATCGCGGCGGATCGCGATCTCGATGGAGTGGCCTACGCGCGACTGTTCGCGCTGGTTAACGTGAGCATGGCTGACGCCGGCATCGCCGTCTGGGACGCGAAGTACTACTACAACTTCTGGCGGCCGTGCACCGGTGTGCGCGAGGCGGATCCGAACACGGGCCCCAGCGGGCTCGGCGATGGGAACCCGGATACAGTTGCGATTCCGGACTTCTCGCCGCTTGGCGCGCCCGCGAGCAATCTTGCAGGCCGCAATTTCACGCCGCCCTTCCCGGCGTACCCTTCCGGCCATGCCGGCTTTGGCGGCGCGCTTTTCGAAACGCTGCGCCAGTTCTTCGGGACCGACGACATCGCGTTTACATTCGTTTCGGACGAACTGAACGGCGTGACGCGCGACGATCAGGGCGCCGTCCGGCCATTGGTTCCGAAGTCGTTCTCAACGCTTTCCGAGGCCGAGGAGTCCAACGGGCAGAGCCGGATTTATCTCGGCATTCACTGGAGTTTCGACAAGACCGAGGGCATCGAAGTCGGCAACAATGTCGCGGCGCACGTGTATTCGAACCTGTTTCGACCGCGCTAGCGACTTCGGTCATGCGCCGCGGCGCCCGCCCGAGAGCATGACCAGACTCGTGACCAGCGCGAAGGCGAACATGGCCGCGCCCGCGGTGGCCGTGTTTTCGACGCGGCGCTCGCCGCTGATCTGGCGAGTGTCCTGCTCCACGCATCGCAGCGACACGTCTGAGGCGGGGATCAGGCGCAGCTCGGTCTCGATTTCCGCCAGGCGGCGCTCATCGCTGGTAACACCCTGATCCAGCTGCGCCAGGCGCTCCAGCGCCGGGCCCGGATCGGGTCGCGCCGCGGTCGCCGCTTCAGCGGACGCGTCATCGCGCAGCGCCATTTCAAACCGGGCTTCGAGGTCCGCGCGCAGACTGTCGCGCTGCGTGGCGAGGTCGCGGGCCAGCGATCGGGCATCCGCGAGCTGCTGCGCCAGAATGCCGTCCAGCATTTCGCGCGCCCGGTTCAGCGCATCGGTTCGCGCCTGCTCGCCGCGGGCCCGCATCCGCGTCGCCAGCACCGAAAGACGTTTCGCGGCTTCGTCAATCTCCTTGTTGCGCGATCGATCGAGTTGCTCGGCCGCGGTCGAGAAGGAGGCGACCGCATCGGCCAGGCGGCTCAGTTCGCCGCGCAGCATCGACGCCAGCACACGGCCCTCGGCGTCGGCGCCGCCCAGCCCGGCGATTTCGTCCGCCATCGCCTGCAGTTGATCGTGCGTCGCCAGCGCCGTCGCGCGCAACGCGACCGCCCGCCGGGCGGCCTCGGCCTGCCGCTCGAGGAACGGCGCCAGTTTTCGCTCATCGAGCGTCGCGGTCTCAAAGTCATGTGGCCATTCGTTGGCGAGTTGCGCAAACTCCGAGGCGCTCTCGTGGAATGCCCGCAGCGCCGTTACGGCCGCGTCCAGTCGACCGCTGATCGCGGCGCTCGCGCCGCTGCGCTGGGTTTCAATCACGCCGCGCATGTCGTCGGCCACGAGCCGCAGCGTCTTGACCGGGTCACGGATCAGCACCAGCGCGACCGACGCCGCGACGCGCAGCTCGCGCGCCCCTTGCTCAAACTCGGCATGGTCCGCCTGGTACACCGCGTCGCGCTGCAGCATCGCCAGCAGCGCCGCGTCGTCCATGGTCGCCGCCTGTGGCGGCTGAGAATCGAGCACGCACAGCGCGTCTTCCGCCGCGTCCGCCTGCTCGGCGGTCCAGCGCCACGCCGCCAGCGCGGCTTCGTACGCCTCTCGCCCCGGATCGCTGACGGTGGTCGGCGCATCCGCCAGCAGTTCGCGCGTCAGCTCGGCGCGCTCCGCTCTGGCCGCAGTGAGCCGCCGCGTGGCGGCGTCGCGCTCCTGCTGAAGCTCGGCGATGCGCGCCGCGCTGTCTGGGTGTCCCGCATCGTTGCTGGCGACGAGTTGGATCAACCGCGCCGCGCCGCCGCCGGCGAGTTGCGCCGCCAGTCCCGGATCGGTGGTGTCGACGCTGAGCGTCAGCGTTGATGGCGCCGGCCCACCCGCCACGCGCACACGCTCATCAGCGACTGCGCGGCGCCACGGTCCGGCCAGGCCGCCCTCCGGAGCCGCTTCTGTCAGCAGGGCGGGTTGGTGAAGCTGGGCGAGTCGCGCCGCGAGCCCGACCGGGTCGGCCTCCGCGTGGGAGGCCTGAATGAGCGCTGTCCCCCGAAACACGGGCGCATCCAGCCACCAGGTGGCGACGGCGACCGGCGCGGCGATCAGCGCGGCCGCGGTGGTGGCGCGGGTCAGTCGTCCGAACAGACTCAGCGGGGCCGCCTGCGATTTGACGCGTGTCGCGCGCTCCTCGATGCGCGCAATCCGCTTGCGCAGGCGGGTTTCCTCGGCCGCGACGCGCTGCTGGGCCGCTTCGGCCTCGCGCATCGCCGCTTCGGCGCTCTTGGACTGTTCCGCCAGGCGCGTTTCGCGACTGACCAGCGACCGCTCGCGTTCCGCGATTCGGCCCGCCATGTCCTGGGCCTCGAGCTCGATTGCGCGAACGCGCGCGCGGTCCTCATCAATACGGCGGGACTGCTCGGTCAGCTCCTGCTCTCGTTGGTGGAGCGCCTTGGCGCGCTCTTCCAGCGCCACGCCTTCGGCGACGTGCGTCGCCTCCGCCCAGGCGGCCTCTTCGTGCTGGCGAGTGGCGGCGTCAGCAAGTCCCTGCAATCGCGCCCGTTCCGATTCGATCGCCGCGCGCTCGCGCGTCAGCTCAGCCCGCGCGGCTTCAAGCGCTGTTTCTGATTTCGAGATCTCGTCAACGCGTGACGTGACGTCCCATTCGCGCCGGGCCATGTCCGCGTCACTGGTCGCAAGCGATTCTTCGCGCTGTACGAGTTCCGCCTCCAGGTCGGACAACGCGTCGCGATCGCGCGCCAGGGCGGCTTCCCGCTCGGACAGCGTCGCGGAGCGCTGCTCCAGGTCCGCCCGCAGCGCATCCAGTTGCGACGTGTCAGGCGGCGGCGCCTGTTGAATCGCCTGCGCGGCGGCCTCACGCTCAGCGGCGAACGCGGTCCGGGCCTCGTCTAACGTCGCCCGCTCCCGCAGTACTGCCGCGCGCTCAGCCTCCAGAGCGCTGCGCTGCGTTTCGACCGTCTGCCGCGCATCGATCAGGGCGCTCTTGTCAGACTCCAACTCAGCCTGCTCGGCGCGCAGGTCGGCGATCTCGATATCGAGTCGCTCCCGCTCATCCGCCACGTTTGCGGCTTCCACCTCGGTCTGACCGCGACGTCGCGCGAGTTCGGCCTGCCACTCGCTTTCGCCACGGGCCAACGTCGTCGCTCGCTCGTTCAGGTTCAATTCGCGCAGGTCGAGTTCCGCGAGGCGCGTGTCGATCGCGGCGTGCTGCGCATCACACTCCGCTTCGCGGGTCTCAAGGCTTTCCAGGCGCTCATGCAACTCCGCTTCGCGCTCGGCCAGTTCGCTTGCGTCGCTGGCGATTTGGCGCTGCTGCGCGTCCAGCCGGATGGCGCGTTCTTCGTCTGTCGCCTGACGTCGGGTCAGGGCCTCGCGCTCCTCGGTCAGCGCGGCGCGCTGCGTGGCGATCTCGGCGACTTCCCGCGCGAGGTCGGACTGTTCCGTTTCCAATTGGGCTCGGAGCTGGCCGAGCGCGGCGGATGTCTGACGGATGTCCGCGGCGCGTCGTCGGCTGCGTGTAAGACGCGTCATGAGCCGGGCCGCGCGGCGCTGCAGACGCTGGTCGCGCTCGTCCGCCCGTTGCGCCTGCTCGTCGAGATCAGCCGCCCGTCGTTTTAGCGCGGCGCGGGTCTGGTCCAGTCGCTCCCGTTCGTGCGAGATTGCGTTTTTCTGCGACCGCAAAGCGGCCGCCGCGTTGCGGAGCCGCGCGCGGATCTCTCGAATTCGCGCCAGGCCGGCATCCAGGGCAGAGGCGTCTACCGCCCGTTCCTCCAGCGCCCGCTGTGAGGCTTCCAGCGCCGCGTCACGTTCGGCGATCCGTGCGGTGAGGAAGTCTACTTTGTCGCGCAGGTCGCGCTCAGCGTCTGTCTGTCGCTGATGCTCAGCCTGTAGCGTGTTCAACTGCTCGGTGAGCGACTGCGCACTGGCGTTCGCGGACGCAGCGCTTTCGTCGGATTCAGCCGCGCGTCGACCCGCTTCGGCGGCCCGCTCGCGCTCCGCCGCGGCCTCGGCCCGCGCCGTCTCGACGGCCTCCCACATCTGCTCCTGCGTGCTGAGATCATCGCGCAGGGCCGCCAGTTCAGCCGCCCGCGCCTCCAGCTGTTCGTGCTCCTTCTGTAGTTTCGCCCGTTGCGCGTCGATTGCCGCGGCCTGGGCCCGGGTCTGCGCGCTGCGCTGCTCCAACTCCGCCGAACGCTGTTCGATCAACCGCTCGACTTCGTCCGCCTTACGGGCCAGGTTGGCGTCGCGAGTCCGGGCCCGGGCGGCCGAGTGGCGCTGGCGCACGGCGTCATTGGTCAGGCGCGTGTGCCGTTCCGCCAGCCGCTGCTGATGGCGGCGCAGCCGGCGCGCCCGGTCGCTGAGGCGCTGTGATTCATCGCGCGTCTGCTGCGCAGCCGCCCGGATCGCCGCTTCCTCGGCGCTGATCGAGGTGGTCCGAATCCGCAGCGTGGCCCGATGGGCATCCAATTCGCGGGATTGGCTGGCGATCGCGTCCCGTTCCTGCTCGACCGCGGCGCGATCGCGCGCCAGCGCCTCGCGCTCCTGTGACAGATCGGTGCGGGCCGCGGTCAACTCGACCCGTGCTGCGCCCAGGCGTTGCTGCAGTTCCTCGCGCTGCCCGCGCAACCGCTCGACGCGCTCATGAATCTCCTGCCGATCGGCGCCGCGCAAAGAGCGGCGGCGCTCCTCAAGGCGATTGAGGGCCTGCTGAATCTCCGCGCGGGTATGCTCCTGATCCTTGATGCGCGCCCGAAAGGCTTCCTCGCGCGCGGCCAGTTCTTCCGCCTTGCGGGCAAGCTGGGCTTCCTGTGCCCGCATCCGCTCGGCTTCGCGGGTGAGTTCGGCCTCGCGTTGGCGCAATTCCCGCGCGACCTGTTCGCGCACGGCTTCGCGGATCCGGTCGTGTCGCTGCTGCGAGCCGCGCTCAAGCTCGCGAATCGACGCTTCGCGTCGCGCGAGTTCGTCGAGGCGTTCACGGATCTCGTTGACCATCGGGCCGATCGACTCGATGCCGTCGAGCAGGTTGTCCACGCCGAGGTCAGGCGCGATGTTTGCGCTCGGTGATTCCTCAACGTCGATCGTGTGCGGCTGCGATTCGCGCATGTGCGGTCCCCGGATTGACGGTTATTCCTGCATCGCCTATCGGGAGAAGCGCGGCGCGCGGGCGATGGGCGCCCACGGTCAGGGGACAGAGGAGCGGCTGAGGCGCAACAAACGGCGGATTGGAATCAGGGAGCGATGTCCGCTTGCGCGGCGTCGGGCGTCTTCGGGCGCTCGAAGTGCGCGACCGCCCGGCGCAGGGTCGAGATACCGATCTCGTTCAGGCTGTGACCGCTGTTCGTCAGGACGACGACGCCGACACGCTTGTCCGGCGCCAGTGTGATGTGGCTGCAGAAACTCGCCACCCCGCCGTCGTGCGAAACGAGCGCGCCGAGCGCCGGATCGCGCCCCATGTGCCAGGCGAGCCCGATGCCGACTTTCCAATCCGGCGTCATCACCTGCGGTCGCTGCGTCTCCGCCAGCGTCCCCGTCCGCACGACTTCCGTTTCCGCGCGACCGGCCTTCAGCTGCCAGATCGCGAAGCGCGCAAGGTCGTTGGCGGTCGAGGCCAGCGCGCCGGCCGGGCCAAGCACGCCCAGTTCCCAATCTTCCGCGGGCACGATGCCGTCGTGGTCGATGTAGCTCCGCGCCACGCGATCGGCCGCGGACTCCGGAATATGGACACACGTGTCGTGGAGGCCGAGCGGGCGCAGGATGCGCGATTCGAGCAGCTTGTCGTACGGCTGCCGGCCCACGCGCTCGAGCCCGTATCCGAGCAGGCCAAAGCCGAGATTTGAATAGCTGTAGCGGGAGCCGATCGGGCTTTCGAGCATGACGTTATCGAACAGCGCCCGCATCTGTTCGACGGAGTAGTTGTTGTATGGATCACCGAGTTTCGGCGTGAGGTTGGTGGGAATTCGCGGCAAGCCGGAAGAGTGGGTGGCCAGATGTCGCCACGTGATGGCGGGGGCGCCGAGGGGATTGGTCGGGAGTTTGAACTCCGCGCCGAGGGCCGGTCCGATGGGGTCGTCGAGGCGGAGCAGCCCATCGTCACGCATCTGCGCGAGCAGCAGGGCGGTGAAGATCTTGGTAATCGACCCGATCCGGTAGAGCGTATCGGGCGTCGCGCGGCGATCGGTCGCCGTGTCGGCCATGCCGAACGCTTTGGCGTACACGATCTGGTCGTCATGGACGATCGCGACGCTCAGACTGAGATACTCCGCGTCGTCGATGGCCTCCTGGAACCGCTTATCGAGGTCGGACCACTCGTTCGTGCTTTGCGCGCCGGCCGTGGCGATCGCCAGGAGAGCGATTGTGATTGCGATGAAACGCGTCATGTTGGGTCCCCGTGCCGCGTCCGGTCCGCGCGCGGCTCGACCAATACCATCCTACGCAGGTGTCGCGACCTGCCGGTAAATCCGCCGCAGGCGCGCGGCGTTGAGTTTATCCAGGTCCCGCCCGCGTTCATCCTCGCCTTTCGGCGTTTCCATCAGCAATGGCAACTGCGCAAAACGGGGTTCGCTGAGCACATTCCGAAAACCGGCCGAGCCGATTTCGCCCTGACCGATGTGCGCATGCCGATCGAGGCGCGAGCCGCAGGCGCCTTTGCTGTCATTTAGATGCCAGCAGCGGATGCGGCCGAGCCCGAACGCGTCATCGGCCTCGGCCAGCATTTCTGACCATGCGCCCGGGTCGCGGATGTCATACCCGGCGGCGAACACGTGACAAGTGTCCACACACACGCCGATGCGGTCCGCGTTTCGCGTGGCGCTGATGATGTCACCCAGTTCCCGCATCGAGCGGCCGAGCGTCGTGCCCTGTCCGGCGGTGGTTTCCAACAGGGTCATGCACCGCAATCTCGGCTGCGTCAGATAGATTTCGTCCAGCGAGGCCGCGACGCGGCGAATCGCTTCCGCCGGCTCCGCCGTTCCCGCGGCTCCCGGATGCACGACGAGGTAGGGGATCGCGAGCGTATCGCAGCGGCCGAGCTCTTCCGCGAACGCGTCGCGACTTTTTTCGCGCAACGCGTCGTCAGCCGATGCCAGGTTGATCAGATAGGTCGCGTGGGCGACCACCGGGCCGAAGTCCGGCGTCTGTCGCAGCGCGTGCCAGCGCTCGAGATCGTCCGCGCGAAACGGCGTTGATCGCCACTGGCGCTGGTTCTTCACGAAAACCTGCACGGTGTTGAACCCGAGCGCCAGCGCGGTTTCGATCGCGCCGCTCATCGCGCCCGCGATGGAGAGGTGCGACCCGAGCCGCAGCGGCGCTACGCCCGATCGGTTTGTTTTGACGCGTTTCACAGCGGACGATCTAATGGCAGTGACATTGTCGGTCAACCGCATGCGAGAAAACGTCAAAAACCCGCCCCTGATATTGGCGTCAGCCAGTCCGCAACGACGCCGGCTGCTGGCTGAAATGCGCGTCCCATTTGAGGTGCGGGCGTGTCCGCTGCCGGAGCCCCAGCTTCGGCCCAGCGCGTGCCCGCCAGCCGCTTGGGCGATGGCGCTCGCCTACTTCAAGGCCCGCCGCGTCGCGGACGAGGCGCCGGGTCGTTGGGTGCTGGGGGCCGACACGATCGTGGCGCTGCCGGGTGGTGCCGCGGGTGTCGAGATGCTCGGGAAGCCGCGCGATGTCGCGGACGCGCGCCGGATGCTGGAAGCGCAGGCGCGGGTCGAGTGCGCCGTCGTCACGGGCGTGTGCCTGATAATGTCTGGCGCCGGGGCCGCGCGGCGCCTGATCGCCGTCACGACGCGGGTGCGGATGCGCGACGACGCGGCGGCGCGAGAAGCCTATCTGGCCAGCGGCGATTGGGCGGAAAAAGCCGGCGCCTATGGGATTCAAAGCGTCGGCGACCGGCTGGTCGCGTCGATCGACGGGAGTTTCTCCAACGTGGTGGGCCTGCCGACCGAGCGCTTGGGCGATTTGCTGCGGGCGACAGGCTTCGGGGGCGCCGGACACGCGTGATGAGTTGGCGAACCGGGCGAAGCGCCGAAAATACTTTTTTCCGATAACCCGCGCCAGTCTCCGCCACTGCGCCGCCGGCGCGCACACGCCGCCTGATAAGCGCTGGCCCAATGCCGTTGGCGCGCGTATAGTCTCAAGGTGTTCACGGGAGGGAACCGCGACGCCGATGTGCACCGCGTAAGGATGCGCGGCGCCCGCCGCGCAAGAAGCTCGAGCCGGGGAAATTGATGGCGACTCGACTCGATTCCGCGATTGGTGATTATCTCAAAGAAATCAAGCAGTACGCCCTGTTAACGGCGGAAGAGGAGCAGGCGCTCGGCACGAAGATTCAGGCCGCCGCGAGGTCTGAATCCCTGCTCGCCGAGGGCGCGATCGGCATCCGCGAAGCCGAGCGGATCCAGGCCGACGCGGCGATGGCCCGCGAGCGGATGATCAACGCCAACCTGCGCCTGGTCATCAGCGTGGCCAAGCACTTCCGCAATCGCGGTCTGGCGATGGAAGACCTGATCGAAGAAGGCAATGTCGGTCTGGTCAACGCGGTCGACCGTTTTGATCCGAGTGTCGGGTCCCGTTTCAGCACTTACGCGAGCTACTGGATTGATCAGGCGATGCGCCGCGCGGTGCAGAACGCGACGCAGATGATCCACATCCCCAGCTATCTGATGGAGCAGATCGGCGCAATGCGCCTGGCCATGCGCCAGCTCGAAGAGGGGCTTGGTCGCCCGCCGACGGTGGATGAATTGGCCGCGCATCGGGAAATCACGCCGCGCAAGGCGGCTGCGGTTGTGCAGGCGATTCGGGCCTGCGCGTGCCCGAACCAGGCGACGTCCGACGCGGACGGCAACTCGGTCACGGATTCGCTGCCGGATCATCGCATGCCCACACCGCACGACGCGGTCTTCAACGAGTCGGATGCGGAACTGGTCACGCAGTTGCTGGGGCGGATCAACGATCGCGAAGCGACGGTGCTGCAATTGCGGTATGGCTTGAAGGACGGCCGGAAGATGACGCTCAAGGAGATTGGCGAAACGGTCGGCCTGACCCGCGAGCGGGTGCGGCAGATCGAGAAGGAAGCCAAGCGCAAGCTTGAGGAATACGTGAAGGAATACCTGTAGGCGCCGGCCGTTGGCGGGGGCCTCACGGGGGCCAGACGAAACAGACCTGACCGTCCGCGGCTTCGCCGATCGGGATCCAACCCGGCGCGCTGCGGGCGGTCTTTTTTTTGCTTGGCCGGTTTGCGCGCGGGGCATAATATCCCGCATATGCCCCGGTACCAGTGCGCAATCTGCGACAAACTGACTGAATATGCGGGCTCCCTGCCCGCCCCGTACCCATTTTGCTCTGATCGTTGCAAGATGGTGGACCTTGGTCGCTGGTTCAGCGAGTCCTATTCGATTGACCGCGACCTGACGCCTGACGATCTGGGAACCTCGCCCGAGGAGTAGGGGCCGCCGTGGTATACTAGGGGGCACGTCAGCGGCGCCTGACGCGGGAGTCAGCGTGGAAGTCTGGAAAGAATTCGAGCAGAACGTCGTCACCCATTCGGCGGCCCATCACCTGATGGCGATCGACGACCTGATCCAGCAACTGGGCTATGCCCGGGTGTCGGACATTGCGCGCGAGTTGGACATCACGCGCGGCTCCGTTTCGATTTCGCTGCGCCCGTTGAAAGACGCCGGCCTGATTGTGCAGGATGACAATCGGCACTTGCGGCTGAGCGAATCGGGTCAGGCGCTAGTCGACGCGATCAAGACGAAGCGTACGGTCGCGCAGCGGCTGTTCCACGAGTTCCTCGGTGTCGACGCGGAGCAGGCGGAGATTGACGCCTGCAAGCTCGAGCACCTGTTGAGCAACGAAGTCGCGCAGCGCGTGCTGTCCTTCCTGCGGTTTGTCGACTCCGGCGACCCGGCGGCGCGGCGTTTCCTGCAGGCGTGGCGCGGCGTGGACCCATCGTGCGGCGGATCGCCGGATTCGTGCCCGAGTTGCCAGAGTGGTTGTCTGGCGGAAAATGTCGAACGCTAGCGTCGCCCGCCCCGGAAAGGTTCCATGAGCAAAATTTCCCCCGACGAACTCGTGAGTGAGCTCAGCCGTATTTTTGCGGAAGAAGTGGAAGCGGCGACGCGCTATATCCACCTGTTGAACTCCGTGCGCGGGATGGACCGCCTGGTGGTGGAGCCGGTCCTGCGCGAGGGTCTGAATGAGACGATTCAACACGCCGAGGTGATCGCGCAGAAGATTCGCTCGCTGGGGCGCGTTCCGCGACTGGACATCAAAGTGAATTGCCCGGCCGAGGCGATCAGCGGGCGCGAGGCGTTGCGGATGGCGCTGGTTTTCGAAGAAGCGGCGCTCGAGGGGTATCAGGATCTGCTGCGGCGGGTGGAGGGAGATGTCCCGCTGGAGGAATTCGCGCGTTCACAGATCGCGGTGGAATCCGAGCACGTCTCGCAACTGCGCGAATTGCTCGACGAATAGCACGCGTTTCGCGGAATCGTGTCATAATTGCGCTTCAGCTTTCGCCTTCGGCCTTTCGTTGTTGACGCGCTCCGCTTTGATGCGGGCGATCGCCGATGGAACCGATGCCACCGCGCCATCCGTACGCGCGGGATGTTACCAATTGGCGGAGACGCCCGCGATGTCGCGTATTCTGAGTCTGATCCTGTTGGCGGGTTTCGTGGTGGTTGGCGCGGGTGGCTGTCCGCTGTCGCTGGCGGCGCTGCGCGACGCGCTGGATCGTGACACAGCGGACCCGAACGACGTTGTGCCGGGCGATGGCGATGTGCGCGAGCCGATCGGCACGGCGGACGGCACATTGTGCGCGGGCAGCCTGCTGCTGGTTGACGCCGACGGCGACACGCTCGTGTTCGTGGTCAATGACGACGGGGACTTCAATCGCTGGGCGCAGCGCGACGCGGTTTCGTTCGATGGGACCACGGGCGAGCTCGTCAACCTGACGCGGGAGTTGCGGCAGCTGGCGACATTGCTGGGCGCCCTCGAGTCGGAGACGACGATTACCGATCGGGCGGCGTTCGTCGGGACGTTGCGGCTGGCGGACAACAGCTTCTGGGTCTTGAGCGGAAATGACTTCAACGTCATCAACGGCTGGCAGGAGTTTGAGGCGGTTGTCGTGATTGATCCGCCAAGCAGCGGGTCGGAGCGCGACATTTTGTATCTCGACCTTTGCGAGCTGGTTCGGTTCACGCCGGCAGACTGAGGCTTCGCGACCTCACCGGCTCCTTCGCCCCTTCGGGGCGAATCACAACGAGCGTGTTGACCACGGGTTACGCGTGGTCGGCTTGCGCCGACCCCGCTTCACCCGTGGCTACTGTCCGGCGCCCCTTCAGGGCGGCATCGGGGCGCTCGGGGGTACTCGCCTCGCTCTCTCTGATAGCACGCCCGGCGATTTCCTGGAATTGGGGAACCCCGCGGGTGGTCGCCGGTCTAATACCATGTCAAGCACAGTCAGACCTTTCAGGAGCTTTCGCATGCGCCCTCCGTTCTTTCGCATTGCCGCCGCCGCGTTTGCGGCGCTTGGCGCCTGGTCCTTGTTGGCCCAGAACGCGCCGGACGCGCCGGCCAAACCCGAGCAGCTCGGCGGGGCCGGGCGATCACTGACGCATCTCTCAACGGACAAACCGATTTATCGCCCCGGCGAAACGCTGTATGCCCGCGGGCTGATGCTGGACGCGGCGACGCGGCGACCGCACATGCCGTCGCAGGACGAGTCGCCATCCGCGTATGTCAAGATTGTGAGCCCGAAGGGTGAGACGCTGATGAGCGGCTACGCGGCGCCGCAGGAGAGCATCATCCCGATCAGCTGGCAGTTGCCGTCGGATCTGGCGGGCGGAACGTACACGCTGCGGGTCGAACACCCGATGACCGGCGATGCGCCGACAGAACGCTCGTTCGAGGTGCGGGCGTACCGGCCGCCGCGGATCAAGACGCAGATCACCTTCGCGCGGGACGGGTATGGTCCGGGCGACACCGTTTCGGCGTCCTTGGCGGCGACGCGGGCCGAAGGCGGGGCGCCGGTCGGGGCGACAGTGACGACGATTGCCCGAGTCGACGGCGAAGAAGTCTTTCGCCGGGCGGGCAAGATTGACGGACTGGGCGGGTGTGTGACCGAGTTCGCGCTGCCGAGCACGATCGAGCGCGGCGAAGGCGTGCTCGTGATGGTGATCGAGGATGGCGGGGTGGTGGAAACCGCGTCGAAGACGATACCGATCCTGCTGCAGACCGTAGACCTGAATCTGTTTCCCGAAGGCGGCGACCTGGTCGCGGGGCTCGCGACGCGGGTCTACTTCGAGGCGCGTACGCCGAATGACAAGCCGGCGGACATCTCGGGTGTGGTGCTGAATGATCGCGGCGACACGGTCGCGAGTTTTCGAAGTGAGCACGAAGGGCGCGGGCGCATCAGCTTCACGCCACGCCGTGGCGAGACGTATGCGATGCGCATCGACGAGCCGGCCGGGATCACGCGGACGTTTCCGCTTCCCGAAGTGAAGCCGACGGGGGCCTCGTTGCGGGCGGCGGCGGATCGCTATTCCGCCGGCGCGCCGATCACGTTGCGGGTGGGGGTGGCGGGCGTCACCGGGCAATGCCGCGTCACACTGAGCCGCCACGCGGAGGAACTGGCGTCTACGAATGTGCTGGCGCGCGACGGCGCGTTTTCGGAAGTGTCGCTGACACCGCCGGCGTTCGCGGCTGGCGCGTTGACGGCGACGGTCTGGAGCGAACAGGGCCAGCCGCTGGCGGAGCGCCTGATTTTCGTGGAACCGGATCGGAGTTTGAAAATCGCGCTGACGCCGGACAAATCGCGCTATACGCCGGGCGAGCCGGTGAACGTGGGTGTTCGGGTAACCGACGAGCGTGGCCAGCCGGTGTCGGCGTGGGTCGGGTTGACGGTGTTTGACGACAGCGTGATGGAAATGCTGGAAACGCGCGAGCAGCCGCCGCGATTGCCGGCGATGGCGCTGCTGGAGTCGGATGTGCGCGAGCTGTTTGACGCGCACGTGTATCTCGATCGCGGCGAGGAAAAGGCGGACATCGCGCTGGATTTGCTGCTGGGCACGCAGGGCTGGCGGCGTTTCGCGCTCATGAATGTGGATGAGTTTGTGGAGAAGTTTGGCGACGCCGGTCGGCGGGCGCTGGCGAAGCGTGAGGTTGTGACGCGCTATGCGACGCGTGGCGCGGGCGCCAACGAGCGGAAGTTCACTGTAATGCTCGCTCGTCCTGTCCCGTCCACCGCCGCTGTCGACAAGGCGGAGGGGGATCTGGTCCAGGCGCTTGGCGGCGAGATGGAGGATGAGGAACAGATCGCGGAGGCGGCAGCGCCAAATCCGGCGCCGCCGCCAGCCGAGGAGGCGCCGCGGGACGCGAATATGCGGCAGAATGAGGTCGTTGCACAAGGCCGGGCCGGCCAGAAGCAGGAACTTGCGAAACGAATTGCGCGAGAGGATCGTCGCGACGGGCTGGTGGGGCTGGGCTACATGCATGGTGACGACGACTTTGACGCGAGATACGCGCCCGCGCAACTGCTCGTGGTGCGCGAGTACGCGCATACGACGCGGCCCGGTCGTCGCCCGAACGATCGTGCGGACTTTACCGAAACGCTGTTCTGGAATGTGGGTGTGAAGACCGATGCGAGCGGCATGGCCACCGTGAAGTTCGACACGAGTGACGCGGTGACGAGTTTTCGGGTTGTCGCCGATGCGCATGACGAGAACGGCGCGCTGGGCGCGACGCATTCGCTGATCGAATCGGTTGAGCCGTTCTACATCGAGCCGAAAGCGCCGTTGTTTGTGACTGCCGGCGATGTCGTGCGACTGCCGGTCGCACTGGTCAACGGGCTGGACCGGCCGATGCAGAACGTGCTGGCCAAAGTGGAGATCTCCGGCGATATCGAGGTGTCGACGAACCAGCCGATTTCGCTCGCGGCCGGCGGGCGGGCGCGGCAGATCATCGACATGATCATTGGCGACGCCGTCGGTGAGCGCGAGTACATGGTGCTTGCGACGGATGGTCAGTACAAGGATCGCGTGACGCGGACGCTGAACATCGAAGCCGCCGGCTTCCCGTCGGAAATCGCGCTCGGCGGCCTGCTGGAGCGCGACAGCGCGGTGCTGCGCGATTTCGAGATCCCGGCGGATGTTGTGCGAAACAGCGTCAGTGCGGAGATCGTGGTGTATCCGACACCGCTGGCGAACATGACGTCGGCGCTGGCGGCCTTGATTCGCGAGCCGTACGGATGTTTTGAGCAGACCAGTTCATCGACCTATCCGCTGGTCATGGCACAGCAGTACTTCCTGACGCATAGCGGCGTTGATCCGCAGTTGATCGAGCGCAGCCGCGGGTTGCTCGATAAGGGTTACGAGCGTTTGACGGGCTACGAGTGCAAGAGCGGCGGATATGAGTGGTTCGGCGCCGACCCGGGGCATGAGGCGCTCACGGCGTTTGGTCTGATGGAATTCATGGACATGGGTCAGGTGCGGGCGGTGGATACGGCGATGCTGAGCCGGACACGCGATTGGCTGATGAACCAGCGCGACGGTTCCGGCGGGTTCAAGCGTGAACGCCGGGCGCTGCACACCTGGATCGCGGACAAGGACTGCTCCGACGCGTACATCCTGTGGGCGCTGACGCGGGCGGGCGTGACTGGCCTAAGCGCTGAGATCGCTTCGCTGAAGGAGCGGGCGCTGGCGTCGGACAACAGCTATGTCGTCGCGCTGGCGGCAAATGTGTTCGGCATGATCGGCGACGCGTCGACCGCGACGCGCTTGAACGATCGCCTGGCGCAGAAACAATCGCGCGATGGCTTCGTGGATGGCGCGACCCAGTCGATCGTCGGCAGTGGCGGCGATGCGCTGCGGATCGAAACGACGGCGCTGGCCGTGCAGTCGTGGCTGCGCGATCCGTCGTACGCCGGCGCGGTGGAGCAGGCCGTGCGCTACCTGGCGGAGACGTGCAAGTCGGGGCGTTACGGCTCCACGCAGTCGACGGTGCTGGCGCTGCAGGCGATTGTGCAGTATGACGAGGCTCGGGCCGCCGATCGCGCCGCCGGCGCTGTGCAGTTGTTCGTCGATGGGGCGCCGGTCGGTGAAGCGGTGGCGTTTGAGCCGACGGCCAAAGAGCCGATCAAGCTGGCGAATGTCAGTGAGTTGCTTTCGACCGGCAAGCACACGATCGAGCTGCGGATGAATGACGGCTCACGCATGCCGTACGCGGTTTCGGTGCGCTTCAATCGCACGTTGCCCGAAACGTCGGACGAGTGCAAGCTGCTGCTGGATGTGAAGCTGCGCGACACGACGCTGGCCGATGGCGAAGTGACGGAAATCGTGGCGACGATTCGCAGCAAGGCGGATGAACCGCTGCCGACGCCGATCGCGATCATCGGCGTGCCGGGCGGACTGGAGCCGCGCCACGATCAACTGAAGGAACTCGTGAAAGCCGGCAAGATTGCGGCCTACGAGACGCGTGGGCGTGATGTGGTGCTGTACTGGCGCTCGTTCACGCCGGGCCAGAAGGTGGAGATTCCGATCAGCCTGATCGCGGCGGTACCGGGCGACTACACCGGGCCGGCGAGCCGGACGTATCAGTATTACACAGATGAGTTCAAGACGTGGGCGCCGGGCGTGAGCGTGCGGATTACGCCGCGCTAGCGCCTGGCGGAGCCAGAAGCGTGTGAGAAACGTGACCAACGCGGCGGCCGGCGGATTCAGACGCCGGCCGCCGCTTTCCTTAGGTCCGATCAAGTCTGACACGCGTGCCGCCCGGGTGGGGGACCGGGACTGGCCAATCGCCGCACGAACCCCGAAGCCCGGGCGAACGCGCCGGTGGGGGTTGAACTCAGGGGCCGATCTGCTACAGTCACCTGACTCGGCGGGCGGAAGCCGGCCGAAGAATCCGGGGTGTGGCTCAGTCTGGCTAGAGCGCTGCGTTCGGGACGCAGAGGTCGCAGGTTCAAATCCTGTCACCCCGAGTTGACGGGACAAGAGGCCCTTCGATGAGTAAATCGAAGGGCTTTCTTATTGTGGGGTAAAGACTTACGTCAACCAGTTCGCAGTTCAAACAGATGATTTCCAGGATTCGACGCTTGGTAGGGTAATCCGCCGTAAGCCACTTCTCACGCAAGGTTTGCGAGAGTTCAAACGCTTTTGTCGCCAGTGCGGCTGTTTCGTCGTGCGCGCGGTCCAGCACGTCGAGTTGCAGCTTGATCGACGCCAGGCGGTCGCGCAGCTCGGTCTGTTTGTTCGCGAAAACATCCTGCTCGATGTTGTCCGCCAGCCGCAGGTTCAGCAGGCGATCCTGCTGGGCGATGAGCAGCGACTCCTGGCGTTGCAGTTCGGCGCGCTGGGCGCGCGCGTCGGCTTGCTGGTCGCGCGTCTGCGCGATGAGCACCGTGCGGAACCACTCGCGGACGTTGTCGTCCTGAATCCGCATCTTGTCGAACAGGCCGAGGATCTGGGCATCGAGCGAGGCTTCCGTCACGCGCGTTCGCGGATGGCCTTGGGCGGTGTAACCGGCGCAGCGGTAGTAGACGTAATAGCGCTCGGTTCCGTTCTTCATGCGCTTGGTGACGCGTTCACCGGTGACCGGTCGGCCGCAATGGCCGCAGTGCATGAACTGGCTGCCGTAGGTCAGTTCGTGGGAGTGTTGCTTGTGGCCGTCGAGTAACGCCTGCACGCGGTCCCAGGTGGCGCGGTCGATCAGCGGCTCGTGTTTGCCGGGGTACCACTGGCCGCCGTATTCGAGTTCGCCGATATAGGCGCGGTCTTTCAGGATGTTGTGCACGCTGCTGCGGGGGAAGCGTGGCTGGCTGTCGCGGAAGACGAAGCCTTCGGTTGCGAGCTTCTCGATGACGGCGTCGAGCGTCAGTGGCTGGTAGGCGTAGAGCTGGAAGATGCGCTGGATGTTCGCGGCCGGCCGCGGATCGATGACCACGATGCTGCGGCCGTCCTGGCGGAGGTTGCGGTAGCCGTAGGGGGCCTTGCCGATGAACCAGCCTTCCTTGGCGCGGCGGGCGTGGCCCTCGCGCACGTCGATTGATTGCTGCTCGGTGTAGAAGCTCGCCATATTCGCTAGCGTGCGCCGCATCATGCGTCCGGCGGGGGTTCCCTCGGTTTGCTGCGAGACGGAGATGAATGGCAGATCGTACTCGGATTCGAGGCGCTCGAGCTCGACGTAATCAAACAGGTTACGGGCGGCGCGATCCACCTTGTAGAACAGCAGGCCATCGAGGAACGGGGCGTTCTTCTTGGCGTAGCGGATCAGCTCGCGGAACGTCTTGCGCTCGTCGGTCTTCGACGCGGTCTCAGCGATGCGGAACAGCTGCGTGATTTCGCCGCCGGTTTGCGTCGCGTAGCGGCGGAGCGCTTCCTCCTGCACTTCGAGCGAGAAGCCCTCGCGTTCCTGTTCACGGCTCGATACGCGGGCGAGGGCGACGTAGCGCTTCATGGCGAATCCTCCGAAAGGCCGACACGATCATGGTAGCGCCTGGCGGCGCCGTGGCCAGCGCGCGGCGCGAGAATTTTGCCGGGATCGGTTTTCCTGGGCCCAACCGGCATTGCCAACGACGTTCGAGATCGAGTGCGGGTGCGATGGCTCATTGAAACTCCCCCCTCCGGCCGGGGGTGGGGGGCCGAGTTTCAACGAGCAATATGGAGGCTTTTTGTTTCGCATCCGATACATAACCCAATTCCCTCAAAGCGGGTTACGCTTGACGCGACGTTTAGCAGAGATATCCTTTATCAGGAAACGGTACCTGCGATGGTGTTTTGTGAGAATCGATGGCAAGTAGTTATCAGAATAGGCCATTATCTCTGACCGTAGTCAGCCTCAAGGAGCATCCGTTGGCAGATTCGTCGAAACCCAGTCTTTCTGCGCTGAGCTACTTGCTCGGGATCATCGCTTATTCACTGGTCATTCTCAAGTCGAATCTCCTTGTGGGTTGCGTCGTTGGAGTAATTCTGTTCGTAATCTACCTGCGCCCCGGCTCGCGACATTCGCGGAAAGTTCGGGGCCATTGGCGCCGGTTCGTTGGGGCCTTTGCGAAGTCGACGCCGAGAAGTAGCGCACTCTCGCATGGCCGCCTTACATGGGCTCTAAACTACAATGTTGGACATGAGCGCGTCCCAATCCTATTAGCAGGGTTGGCTCTAAATGCGGTCGGGCTTACACTAGCGATCACTTTCCCCACGGTCCTTTACCTAGACATGGTCGGAACTGCATTAGCTGCATTCCTCCTCGGCCCTTGGTATGGAGCGATAGTGGCTTGTCTCTCATCCTCCATAGTGCATCCTCTGCTGTTTCCTCTCGATACTCTCCCGTGGATGCCGTTAAACATCATCGGTGCCCTCTATTGGGGGTGGATCGCCAAATTCCGTTGGTTTCGAGAGCTCGGCAACGAGGACGGTCCAACATTGAGTGCTTCACTCGTTATGCTAGGCGGCGTAGCCGTCGCAACGGGGCTGGCGTTCGTTGGCCTAGTCGTGTTTTGGCAAGTGGGAGGCCAATCTACGTCCTTGGCCATTGATGGGCGCGTGTCGGCAAAACTCGCAGCGTCAATCATCACGGGTAGCAATTGGATCAAGACCAATATCCCCATGCTCAGCCAAGAGCTAGGCCTAAACCCAGATGACCTGTCAACGCTCATCGTGAATTTCTGTCGATTTATCCCAGACAAGGTATTGACCGTTGCTGTTGCGATTTTGTTCATCAGAATCTGTTTTCCAGTCAACTGGAGCTTGTTGGTGCGGGGACGACCGACCCCTGCCGAGGCATTCTTCTTGCCGAGACAGCCTTTCATGTTCGGTCTATTGGTCGTAGCAGTCACTATTAGCCATCACTTGTTTACATTAGCAGGCAACGGAAAGAACCATTCGCGGATCTACACGTTCGGTTACGTCTTCCTCTGCGGACTTCCGTTCGTATGCGGGCTGGCGGCGCAGTTTTCTGAATCCGTGACGAACGAAGAGATACAGGCGGAATGGAAACGTTCCAGAACGTACATCCGCCTTCGCCGCCATACGAAGCGAGTGCGCTCTCGTTTTGACAAACAAGGCGTGTTGTTGGTTCTGATGTTGGTGATTGCGATACAGCTGGTGTTTCAGGTTGCTGGCGGCGGATACAAGCAACACAATTCGGATGGAATACCAGTAGCGAGTCGGGGCCTTCTTGGAATGGTACTGCTGTTCATCATGATACTTCAGCTCGCCGAAATATCAGGAGAACAACAAGTCGGCCTCGAAGTACTCAAGGATGAGCGTAGACTACAATCCTCCGTTGGTGCGCAGTCGACGGAGGATGACCTTCAGGACGCGATAGAGAAGGGATCGCGGGGGCCCGGGCCACAAGGGTCCGAGAGCGACACAGAAGCTCGGCAGACTCCCAAGAATGTGCGATAACTACCGAGTTATTCCATCTACGCCCATGTCGCCTTCTAGGTAGAGTCGAAGTAAAGCGTCTGGCATGTCATCTAGTGTGCCGTGGACACGCGCGGCGTCCATCTTGCTCTTGACGAACGCTTGTACAAACGGGGGAAGCCCATTCCAGTACCGTCGTGGATAGTGCTTAATGAGCCATTGTCGGTCGTCCCGCTCCAGCATCGATGTCCAGCGTTGTGTGAGGTCTGTGTCACCATGGACGGCTTCGAACTTCACTCGAAATCGCTCAAGTTCGTCGCGTCGAATTGGATTGGCCAAATAGAAAAAGTAGTCTGCTAGTGTCCTTTGGTCACTGCGTCTTTTGTTACTTTCGGGCGCAGATGGCATCCGTACCTCCGATGTGAGTCTATCGGAGACATTAGGGGAGGTGTTTCGGCGGCACAAGGACTTTGTGCAACAATTGCGCCTTCATACTAGTGTAGCGCTTCGCTATTTCCGACCCACGCCACGAACCCTCTGCACGGCGGCTGGCGTGCTCGAATGGCCGCGCAGCGCGGAGCGATCGCCGCGCTTTGGTGGGCCGGTATCAATGATGCGCTACACTAGCTACTCGCAATGGCTCGTTGAAATTGCCCCCCAGCCGGGGGTGAGGGGCCAAGTTTCAACGAGCAATATGGAGGATGAGTATGACGGACGCGCACGAGGATTCGAACGCCGAACTGGGTTTCACGTTCAGCGGGTATGACCGGGGGCATCCCTGGCACTATCTGCAGCGCGGCGACGGGGCTGCGCCGGTCACGCCGGATCAGATTCCGGTGGCGGCCGTGGAGATCGCCGGCGGCTATCTGGATCGCCAGATTCCGAAAGCCCCGGACAAGCGCGACGCGGCCGTCGAGCGGCTGTTTGCCGAGCGCAGCGAAGAACTGGCGGACCGGATCGCGCGCTACGAAGATGTCGTCGCGCGCGGTGTCGAGGCGTTGAGCCGCTATGACCGCGAGATCGCCTATGGCGGCGACCTCGAACTCGCCGTCGCCTGCAGCCTGGCGATGCTCTACTGCCAGATCAGCTACGTCCGGGCCGAAGTCGCCTGGCTCGACAGCCAGCGCAGCGGGCAGGGATCGCTGTTCTAGCGTATTGCGCTTTACATCGCCGCCGCGCTATGGCAGGTTCGGCGTTGACGAGGCGTGATAACCTCCAAATGGTACGTAGACGAACGGACGACGTATTCAGCAACGTCCTTTCCTGACTGGGTCGGGAGGGCGGTGGAATACAAGACCGCACGCGGGAATACACCGCGAGCCGCATTTGGGCTTATCACTCTCCCGGCACTCCGGCCGGATGAGGACGCCTCGGGTTGAACCCGCTCGGAGGAACCCATGCGAACCCACGCCACCTGCTTACTGCTCGCCGGGCTATCGGCTTGCGCGCCCCTTAGCGATTACGAAGCCGAAACGCTCGCCGCGCGGGCGATTGTGGACGCCCGCGCGCAACCGGCGCGCTTGCATCGGGCTTATCTGGATTGTTACGCCTTGCCACGCGCGACGAAACGCCGCTGCATCGCCGTGATTACGCCGAATGCGGCCAGCCGCGTCGCCGCGCGGTCGAGGACATTCGCGACCGCCTTCGACCACGAAGCCGAACGATTGGGGTTTGGGGCGTTCCTGCAGGCAAACGGTAAGGCCTGCGCTTCGGTTGATCATGGGCCGCTGTTCGACGCCGACCTCGGCGCGTACCGCGTGGAGTGCGCGGACGGGAATCACTATCGCATGCGGTATGCCGTGGAAACGGGATGGACGCTGCTTCCGGACGCGGGGACCGCTAGTCGTTCTCGATCCTGGCGATGATCCGGCTGGCTTTGACGCCCAGCGCCTTGCAGATGCGCAGCAGCATCTTGATGGTCGGCGACTTGGCGTCCTGTTCGAGCAGGCTGACGTAATTCCGCGAGAGTCCGGCCCGACGGGCCAGTTCTTCCTGGGTCAGGTCGGCCTTGAGCCGGGCTTTGCGTATTTGCTCTCCAAGCACAAATTCTGAAACTACGACTGGAAATCCGCTCTGTCTGCCAACTATAGTTGGAATGCCATTGAAGCGAGGCGCCGGGAAGAACCGCCGAGGGTCGGCGGCCCGCCCAGTCCGCGCCTTCGCCCGGGCTCAAGGAGGGCAAACGCCCATGAAGAAGCCAACCCCCGTTTTCGTCGTTCGTTGTCTCGCGTCGCTCGTAGTCGGTATTGGGGTCGTCAGCGCCGCCCAGGCCGACTTCAGCGGCTTCGGCGACTTTTCGGATTTCTCGGTCAACAAGGCCGACGCCGCGTCGGGGCCTGAGCCGGTCGGGGATACGATTCGGATCACCAATCAGGCGGCGGGCGAATCGCGCA
>CAZGTH010000028.1:0-25981 GCA_964528455.1 uncultured Planctomycetales bacterium
CGCAAGCCCTGTCGAGAAAGAAAGTTATGTCACCTTGCTGGAAACGGCACTAGGCGATGATGCACGACACGGGTGCCGGGAATCGAGAAAAGGGCGTAAAGGTGGATGGCGGTGGACAGTCGGACACGACGACGATTATGCGACCTCGGGAGCGCGTTCACGCAGCTCGCGCAGCAAGAGCCGGTTTCTGTTCGGCTGTTTCACCGTGCAGCTGAGTTAGCGGCGGATCCAGCACTGGATTGTGACCCTTCTGATCCGAACTTCGCTGGCACATCGGTGGCATGGATCAGACACCCGATTATTGGTCGCAACCAAGACGACGTCAACGATGTGACGATCTTGGGGCCCGCTGTCCGGATGGTTGTGTTTTTCGGTTCAAGGACATCGGCATCCACGTTGAGGCGTCTGGCAGAGCGGGGCGGGCGGATTCTTGCGATAACGAGCCCATTCAGGGACCAGCCTAGATGGCGGTTTGGCGATCAAGAGGCCCGCTGGTGGGAGGCGCTCTTCGTAGCAGCATGGTCCAATGCGGACCCACTGCTCTCCGCAGAGCGGCACATACGTGTGCCCTTTGCAAATGGGGAGCTCGTATTACCCTATGAGCTATTGAGCAACCCTGGCTATCGAGCGCGATGCAAGTACCTTCCGGCTGAGTGGCGTACCGAACTGCCCGATCAGTGGATCAGCGACATCGGCGATGCCGCGCGGGCCTCGGCCGATCTCTGTGAGCACCTTGTGGCTGTCCTGAGCCGGGCAGACGGGCCCTTGAACACAGCTCCTTCCGCAACGGCAAATGAGCCCTCAGACCCTGACCCGTTCAAGCTGAACAATATCCCGTGCTTGAACACCAGTAATGGCGAGTGGGTCCGTAGCGGGATGGCAGCGAAGATGGTTGGTGTTAAGGTGGATTCGCTCAGGAAGGCGCGAGGCGAGGGCGCTTCATCAGATGACCGCGAGGTGGGCCGAGATAGTCAAGGGCGCGTCTGGCGTCGCGGAGCAACCGCGAACGCGCACTACTGGTATCTGGTGGCGACTCTGACACCGACTCGGCAGAATTCGCGGCGAAGGCCACTCGGCTCGAAAAAAAATCCTCCACGAGAGCGGTAGTAAGAGCGGGACCAAGAGCGGGACTCCCGCAGTAGCGGTTTTGCCCGAGCGAAAAAGCGCGGAAAAACTGAGGATGACGGCGATCACGACGATTGCCTTGGACGCGCGTCAAAGGAGCGCCATCCATGCCTCAGCAGCCTCAGCAGCCTCAGCAGCGACAGACGTCAGCTGATCTTCCAAGTAAGCCCGAGTACCTCACCGCGGCGGACCTCGCCCGCCGCTATCGCACGTCCACCCGCTCAATCTTTCGCTGGGCCGATGGCGGTCTGCTGCCGCCCGGTGCGAAGATTGGAGCCCTGCGCCGCTGGTCGCGGAGTGACCTAGAAGCTTGGGAACACAACGGCTTTCGGACGGGGCGGAATGAGGCGGCCGGATGATCACAACTCCAACAACCACTCCCATCATTGCATTCGGACAAGTGGACTAGGAAAAAAAACGGCCCGTGACGCAGGCGCGCGCACGGGCCACAGAAACAGGAATTACAAGGTGCATTCTAGCAACATTGACGCGGCGATGAAATACATCGCCCGCGACTGGCCGGTGTTTCCGGTGCACTACCCGGTCGCCGATGGCTGCTCCTGCGGGAAACCGGACTGCCGAACACCTGGCAAGCACCCGCGTACGCAGCACGGCTTCAAAGATGCCACAACCGACGAGGTCGCGATTACGGCGTGGTGGACGCGCGAACCGGACGCGAACATCGGCATCCTGACCGGCGCGACATCCCGTCTGATGGTCGTCGACATCGATTCCGGCAGCGGCGGGCACACATCACTTACGGAGACCGAGGCCGACCTCGGGCGATTGCCGGTGACGATCACCGCCGAGAGCGGCGGCGGGGGGCTGCACTTCTATTTCCGACACCCCGGCGGCGAGATTCGGTCACGCTCCGGCGTGCGACCCGGGATCGACGTCAAGGCCGATGCCGGCTCGATCGTGGCGCCGCCGTCGATGCATATCAGTGGCCAACCATACCGATGGCGCGCAGGCTGCGCGCCCGGGGAGGTGGAACTGGCCGAGCTGCCAGCGGCGTGGGTAACGCTGATCGCGCCCCCGCCGCCAGCGCCGAAGGTCGCGCCGGCGGTCGACGCGGCTGTTCTCAGCGCCTCGGAGGACGATCGGAAAGAGCTCGCGTTACGCACGATGCGCAAGTTGCGCACCGAGGATCGGACCGACGGTTCGAAGCGTCTCTACGTCGCGGCCGCGATCGCGGTGCGGGCTGGCTTGTCCGAGTCGGAGGCGGTCGAGACGGTCGCGCAATACCTGAGTGAGTCGCCGACGCCGAAGCAATATTCGCCCGCCGCGATCGCCAAGCGATATCAGGATGCGCTGAAGTCGAACACGCTCGGCGCTCTGCTGACCGAGTCGCCGAACGCGGCGTCGTCCGAGCGTCCACCTCGTCGCATCGATCCCTGGCGGGCGTTTCCGATGGATGCCCTGCCGGACCCGATGCGGCGCGTGGTCCTGACCGTATCCGCCTGCACCGCGACCGACCCGGCCTTCGCGGCCCTAGCGACGCTGGTAACAGCGGCCGGGTGTATTGGCAATCGGTGCGCAGGGATCCTCCGCAAGGGGTGGGTGGAACCGGCGATCTTGTGGGGCGTCACCATTGCGCCGAGTGGCTCAAACAAGTCATCCCCGCTACGGCTCGTCACGCGTCCGCTGCTGGAGATCCATCGCGCCGAATTGCGGGAGTACGCGCAGGCCATCCTCGCCCATGATGAAGCGGCGAAGCACTACGAGTTGGCGCTCGCGCACTGGAAACGAGCGAACCAAAACGTCGACGATCCGTCCGCGCCTCCGGTCGCGCCGCAGCCACCAATCGAGCGGCGCACGCTCGTTCAGGACATCACGATCGAAAAGCTCATTTCGATCCATGCGGTCAACCCGCTGGGATTGCTGGTCGTGTTCCCGGAGCTCTCCAGCTGGGTCGCGAGTTTCAACCGCTACTCGGGCGGCAAAGGCGGCGATCTTCCAACCTGGCTCGCCATGAACGATGCCGACCCGATCCAGTCAGACCGCAAGACGACATCGTCGTGCTTTGTGGAACGCGCCGCGGTTTCGATTGTCGGGACCATCCAGCCGGGTGTGTTGGCGCGATACTTCGGACGCGAGGAGCGCGACTCCGGCCTGCTGGCGCGGGTGCTGTTGACGCAGCCGCCGACCCAGCCTTCCGTGTGGGTGGACCACGATCTCGACGACGAGGTGATGGCCGCTTGGCGGAAGTTACTGGAGGGGCTGCAGGCGATCCCAGTTGCATACGACGAAGGTCAGCCGCGCCCCAATTACCTGCGGCTGGCCGCCGCCGCGAAGCCGGTGTTCAAACGGTGGCACGACCTCCACGTGCATCAGGTCGATGACACCGAAGATGACGATCTGCGCGCCCACCTCTCCAAGCTGAAAGGGCACTGCGCGCGGTTCGCATTGCTGTTCGCGTGTGTGGAGGCGGTATCAGCCGGGCGGCATCCGGGAGTCATCGATCCGGACGCGTTGCAACGCGCGATCGCGGTCACCGAATGGTTCAAGTATGAGGCGAGACGCATTTATGGCCGTTTCGCCGAAACTGATGTCGAGCGTCGTCGTCGCGAGTTGATCCAGAAGATCGCGGCGATGGGCGGCGATGTATCCGTGCGCGATCTGACACATGTCCTGAACCGGTTCCACCGCGACTCGGCGCGGGCTGAGTTGGCGCTGAATGCACTAGCCGAAGCGGGTGTGGGTGACTGGCGCCATCCGAAGCCCGGCCCGAAGGGCGGCAAGCCCAGCAAGCGGTTCCGGCTTCGATCCGAATACGTAACCCCCGTTCACGGCGGCGCCAGTGGGGGTATTGGTTGTGGCGGTGATGGTGATGATGATGAAAGCGGCCATGTGAACAACAACGAACAGGCCGTCGATGTGAGGCCAGGAGACCACACCGACGAAGATGACGAGGTGGTGATATGAGCGACACCACCCGACAACTGCTGACGGATCTGGCCCGGGCCGGCGTATCGATCAAGATCGATGGAGATGCGCTGCGCCTCAGTCCCCGCAAGGCGCTCACACCGAGTCTGCTATGGCGTGTTCAGGCCCTCAAGCCGGCGCTGCGCGAACTCGTCGGAACCAGCACCACAACCAATACCCCGCCCAACGATAGCGCCACAGGGGGTATTGGTTACGGTGACAGCAATTCACCCGTAGGCGAAGCCCGGCGCAGTCGGGCCGCAGCTGAATCGATACTGGCAGAACTGGCTCGAGTAGGCATTTCAGCGCACGTTGATGGAGGTTCACTCCGTCTTCGCCCGCGGAAGGCGTTGACACCCGAGCTACTGGCCCGGGTCGAGCGCAATAAGTCCGCGTTGCTGGCGCTGTTGGCCACGACCACAACCAATACCCCCACTCACGGTAGCGCCAGCGGGGGTTTGTGTTTGGCGCAGGCGTTTTCGGCCGATGAAGCCGAACTGCCGCATCAGTTGCCGGCCAAGGTGCGCACTGTAGTCGACCAGTTGAAACGCGCGTTCGGCCGGGTGGACCTCGTTGAGGTCGGCTGCGGGCCGCCGCTGACACCTATCGCGGCGTGGATTGAACCCGATGCGCGCCCCGAACTTCCACGCGACATCGTCGACCTGATCCGCAAACGTCAGGGCTGGACGGCGGCGTCCTGGCGGCGACGCCTGTTGCATCTGGCGAATGTCTGTGAGTCGCGGCATGCGTCCCGTGCCGCTGATCTGCGTCGCGCTGCCGCTGAGATGCTGGTCGTTCGACAATCGGCCTTGCCATCTTCCGCCCCTCGCCGCTGACTGTGCTGAACCCGCGCGCGTTTGACGCGGTCTGCAAGGAACGAACCCATGGGATGCATTTTCAGGAAGTCGTACACCGCGCCGTTGCCGCCGGACGCGGACATCGTGGAGCAGGGCGGCAAGCGCATCGCGCGTTGGCGACTGAAGAACGGCAAGATGCGGTCCGGCGAAGTCGTCGACAGCGCCGATGGACGCGTGCGGGTCCGGGGCCAGTCGCGGCAGTACTGGGCTCGCTACCGCGACGGCGGCGGACAGACCGTCGAGATTCTGACCGGCTGCAAAGACGAAATCGCCGCCCGCGCGGTGCTCACGCAGCATGAGCGTCACGCCGAACTGATCCGGGCCGGCGTGATGTCGGCCGAGGAAATCGGCATGGCCGACCACGCGACACGACCGCTGCGGCAACACCTCGACATCTACGAACAAACCTTGCGGGCCCGCGGCAACGCGCCGCGACGGATCGCGATGCTGCGGTGTCGGCTGGATCGCCTGCTCAAGGAAAGCGGCATCCTGCGCCTGAACAAGATCGACTGCGAGAAGGTCGAGACGTGGCTGGCCGATCAGGCGGACCGGGGGCTCAGCGCCGCGACGCGCAACGGCTATCGCGAGAGCCTTGTCGGCTTCGGGAACTGGTGCGTGCGGACGGGGCGACTACCGACCAATCCGTTCCTGCGCCTGCCGCGCGCGGACCAGCGCGCCGATCGACGACACCAGCGTCGGGCGTTGACTGCGGATGAACTGCAACGCCTGCTGACGACGGCTCGCCTGCGGCCACTGGCGGAACTGGGACGCCAGACGACGCGGCAGGGCGTTGAACCGATCGACGGCCGGAAGACGCGGGCCACGTGGAAAAAGGCGGCGTTGAGGTTCGATGATCTGCCGGACGCGGCGGCCCGCGCGGAGACGCTGCTGGCCGAAGAAACAGAACGGATCGAATCGCTGCGCCGCGAAGGTCTGCAGCGCAGCCTGATCTACAAGACATTGGCGATGACCGGCCTGCGGAAGGGCGAATTGGCGTCGTTGACCGTCACGCAACTCGAGCTCGACACGCCGACGCCGCATGTTGTGCTGTACGCGGCCGATGCCAAGAACCGCCGCGACGCGAGCCTGCCACTGCGGGCCGATCTGGTCGCGGATTTGCGCGACTGGCTGGCCACGCGATTGGCGACGCTGCAGGAAGAAGCCCGGCGGTGGGGCGAGCCGATCCCGGTCGAGTTGTCCGACACGACGCCGCTGTTCGCGATGCCGACCGGCCTGACGCGGATCTTCGACCGCGACCTCGCCGCAGCCGGAATCGCCAAGCGCGACGCCAGAGACCGCGTTGTCGACATCCACGCCTTACGCGTGACGTTCTGCACGCATCTGTGCGCCGCTGGGGTGCCATTGCGAACGGCGCAAGCCGCGATGCGGCATTCCAAGCCGGAACTGACCGCCGCGATCTACACCGACCCGGAGCTGCTCGACGTCGCGGGCGCGATGGCATCGCTGCCGGACCTCAGCGTCACGCAACCCGCCGCAATCCCCGCGCCGCAGCAGCGCCAGCGCGCCTGACAACGCGCCCGCAGCGCATCACTGGTTCGCGGGACCAGTAGGCATCAGAAACCACGTGATACATCGAATGAATAAACCACCGCGCGCGGGACGCGCACGCAGCACTCCGGCGCATGTTCAAGTTGCGCTTGCACTAAACCTTGCACTGACCACTTTCCCGGGTTGACATCTCATGCCGTTATTGTCCGACGTTGGCAAATGCGCGGAGTGAAATGAAGGGCGGATTCGAAGCGCCGTAAGTGACGCCCGTGACAAGAGAAAGACGCCGGTGACCCCTCAAGGCGACCGACGTCCAGCGAAGCGGGTGATGGGATTCGAACCCACGACATTCACGTTGGCAACGTGACGCTCTACCACTGAGCTACACCCGCGTTACGAACCACTATTCATAACATCGAATCTTCGACCCTGCAACTCTGATTTCGACCCGGCGGGCGGGGGCGCGAGGCCCGACCGGCGTTTCCGTCCTGGGCCCGCGACCGCGGAGGGGGCCGTCCCCGCGCCAACCCAAACGAGCTTCGGGATCGACCGACCGGAGCGGCCTTATCAGCCGGTACCCGCCTCCGCGCGGCGGTCGGACGATTGCCCCGGTATCAGTTCCCGCGGCGCTCCGATATCGACCACGCAAACGCGGCCCAGCACGGCTGTGGCGCCCGCGCCTGCGAAGCCGGGTTTGGCCGCGACGAAGGTCACGGTCGCATCCGCGCGAAAGCAGGGCGTGTGCACGGTCCCATCATCCGCGTCGAGGCCGGTCGGGATATCCACCGCAATCCGCGTGGCCAGCGGCGCCGCATTCGCCAGGTCGACGAGCTCAGCAACCCGCCCGCGCGGCGCGCCGGTCGCCCCGGTGCCCAGCAGCGCATCAATCACGCAGCGGGCTTTGCTCAATGCCGCCGAAACACGCTCAATCGCCGCATCCGCCGGCAGAACGGGCAGCCCCATCCGCGTCACGATGTCGTAGTTGGTTCGGGCGTCACCGGTCAACTTGTCCGGAGCGGAGGCCAGCATCACGGTGATCGGCACGCCGGCGTTGTGCAAGTGTCGGGCGACCACAAACCCGTCCCCGCCGTTGGAGCCGGAGCCACATAAGACGCACGTGGGCGACAACGCCGGGTTGACCAGCGCGCCAAAAGCGATTTCCGCCACGGAGCGCGCGGCGTTTTCCATCAGGACGATGCCGGGAATACCGACATGCTCGATCGCCAGCACGTCGAGTTCGCGGATCTGCTGGCAGGTCAGCGGCTCGCCGGCGCGGTAGGGGATCACGGCGGGTCTCAAGGGGTCATCAAATCAAGTAAAGCGCCGCCACTAGTCATCATCGCGCGGCACAGACTCTTTTTCGCGCTGGCGCTCGCGTGATTCGGCGGCGCGGTCGACGGGCGGCCTTTCCAGTTTCTCCCGCGGCTTGCGCTTCTCATCGTCGTCGATGTCATCTTCAATATCGCGCATGCCGCGCTTGAATTCGTTGATCGAGCGGCCGAACGACCGGGCCACTTCGGGGAGGCGGTTGCCAAAAAGGAGTAACGCCACGATCAGGATGATCAGGACGTTCCACATCCCCAGGTTTTGAATGAATGCGACCATCTCAGCCTTTCTCCGGGCGATCAGCACCCGGCGACCGCGTCTGCGCGGGACTCGGGGGCGTCCTCCGTAATGACTTCATCGGACGCCTTGCCAATATTTCATTGTAAAACGGCCGACGGGGGGCGTCGAGGCGAGGGCCTGATAACCGGGGGCCGCCGAGGCGTTATTCAGACGGAAAATGGCCCGGACGCTACGCTATCAACGCCATTACCCCTGAGAAGAGGGCTTTGCGGATGAATCACGCGACGCGCGTTTATGACTCGATTTTCGAAATGCTGCCCGACGCCGACAATCCGTCGCCGCTGGTGCGGATCAACCGCCTGAACCCGGCGCCGGATTTTGCGCTCTACGCCAAGCTCGAGTGGCTCAACCCGTTTGGCTCGGTCAAGGACCGGGCGGCGTGGGCGATGCTGCGTGATCTTGAGCAGCGCGGCGCTGTCAGCCCCGAACGGGGCATCGTCGAGCCGACCTCCGGAAACACGGGCATCAGTCTGGCCGCGATGGCGAGCGCGCGCGGTTACGGAATGCGGGCCGTCGTGCCCAACAAGGTCCCCGCGGAAAAGAAGATGCTCCTGAAGCTGGCGGGGGCGGAATTGGATGTGGTCAATGATGATCTGTGTCCGTCACCCGGCATGGGCGAGGGGTCGATCAATCTCGCATTGACGCACGCCCGCGCGCAGCCGGGGCGATATGTCATGCCGAACCAATATGAGAACCAGCAGAATGCGCAGGCCCACTTCGACACAACCGGGCCGGAAATCTGGCGGCAGACCGATGGCGCGGTCACGCATGTGTTCTTCTCGCTCGGCACATGCGGCACGGTGACGGGAACCGCCCGCTACCTGCGTGAGCGAAGAAGCGACATCAAAATCTACGCCGTGCAGCCGACCGAAGGGCACGACGTTCCCGGACTGCGGAATGTCGGCCAGCTCGGAATCTCAAAGCTGTTCGACCCGTCGCTGATCGACGAAATCATCGAAATCGACTTTGAACTGGCCTACCACCGCGCGGCGGAACTCCTCCGCACGGAGGGACTGCGGGCCGGGCCGAGTTCCGGCCTGATCTTCGAGGGGGCGCGCCGCGTGCTCGAAGCGCAGCGACCAACCGGCGTCGGCGTTATGCTGTTTTGTGACGATGTGTTCAAATACACCGGCAACATGGCGAAGCATCTGAAAGAACTGGGCGAGGGACTTTCACCGCGCGATTGACCGTCGCGGGCCTCTGCCCATTGAGGAGAAAAACATGTCAGACTATGCGCACGCGGACGCGTTGGTAACCACGGATTGGGTGCAGGAGCGGATCGGTAAGCCCGGCGTCAAGCTGATTGAAATCGATGTCGACACGCAGGCCTATACCGCCGGCCACATTCCCGGGGCGATCGGCTTTAACTGGCAGACGCAGCTTCAGGATCAGACCAATCGCGACATCATCAGTAAACAGGCGTTCGAGAAACTGATGTCGGACGCCGGCGTAAAGCCGGACGACACGGTCGTGCTCTACGGCGACAACAACAACTGGTTCGCCGCGTACGGCTTCTGGCTGTTCAAGATGTACGGGCACAAGGACGTTCGCCTGATGAACGGCGGACGCGTCAAGTGGTTGAGCGAAGACAACAAACCGCTGACGACCGACAAAGTCAGCGTGCAACCGACGCAGTACAAAGTCGCCAAGGTCGACGACTCGCTGCGCGCGAAACTGCCGCAGGTGCTGGCGGCCACCGCCGGGAAGGCGAACCTCGTCGATGTGCGCAGCCCGGACGAGTTCACCGGCAAGGTCATCGCGCCGCCGGGCATGAACGAAACCGCCCAGCGCGGCGGCCATATCCCCGGCGCCCGCAGCGTGCCGTGGGCATCCGCCGTCAACCCGGACGGCACGTTCAAAGCGATGCGCGATCTGCAGAAAATCTACTTCGAAGACGCCAAGATCGACCCGAAGTCAGAGACGATCGCCTATTGCCGCATCGGCGAGCGATCGAGCCATACGTGGTTCGTGTTGAAGTATCTGCTCGGCCTTGAGAATGTGCGCAACTACGACGGCAGTTGGACGGAATACGGCAACCTGATCGGCGTTCCGATTGAGCGATAGCGTGTCACGCCGGCTGAAGCGGAGCGCGCGCACGTTGCTGACGGCGTCAGGCGTCTGGCTTACCGCCGGTCTCGCGGCGTGGGGGTGCGCGGTTCGTCCGCCGGCGGGCCTGCGCCTGGTCGAGTCGGCGACCTGCCACGATGTCGGCGCTGCGCAGGGGATCGAGATCATCGGGGAACAAGTCTTCGTGTATGGGGACGCCGATACCGGAGTCCTGCGCGTCTGCGAGTTTGCCGAGGAACTTCCGCTGCGGCCCCGGGCGTTGATCCGCTTGACGGTTGACGGCGCGGATCGCATTTCGCATCCAACAGGGATCGCCGTGATGGGGCCGGATCTGGCCTTCATCGGGAACTCGGTGGACGGACGCGGGGAAATCCACCGCGTGAACTGGTCCGATGCCGTGAGTGGACGGCGCCTCGATGACGCCTGGCTGGGTGTTGTCGCGGATGACCTGTCGAGTGGTGGGACGCGCCCCGAACGGATTCGCTACCAGGAGCGCGACGCGATCGCGACGGCGGATTACGCCGAGGACGCCCAGATCCGCATTTATGACGCGCAGGCGCTGGCGTCGGCCGCGCACACCAGCGATCCCGATGTGCTCATCGCCGCGTTTGACGCCCCCGGTTGGATTCAGAATCTCGTCTGGTGCGAAGACCTTGACCGGTTGTTATTAGTACGGAATACGCGGGCCGGCCTTGGCTGGCGCTTGACTTTGGCGGATCTCAACCAGGCGCCGCCAACGCTGCAGGATGTCCCGATCGTCGGCGCCCTGGATGACGAGCTGAGAGGCGCGGCGCGGACGCCCGATGGTCGGTGGATTCTGATCACGAGCGCGCCCGATGAGAACACCTGGTTGGCTGAGCCGACGGAGAAGAACTGATGCCGCTTCCACAAGCATTGATCGTCCGCGCGCCGGGAACAAACTGCGAACACGAAACCGCCTTCGCCTGGGAGCAGGCGGGGGCGCGGGCCCGGATCGTCCGCGTTGACGAGCTGATCGCGCAGCCCGAAGTGCTCGAGAGTTGCGATGTGCTCACGATTCCCGGCGGATTCAGCTTTGGTGACGATCTCGGCGCCGGGCGCGTGTTTGCGCTGCGCATGCGGCGCGGGCTGGAGCAGGCGTTACGCGCGCACGTCGAACGCGGCGGCCTGATTCTCGGCATCTGCAACGGATTCCAGACGCTGGCGCATCTCGGTCTCTTCACGCCCGTCGGCGCGCCTGCCACGTTCAGCGTCACGCATAACACACCCGCCGGCTATCTCGATCGCTGGGTCACGCTGCGGGCCGCGGATGACACGCGCTGCGCGTTTCTGGAGCCCGGGCGCACATATCGCATGTCGATGGCGCACGGCGAAGGCCGCGTCGTGTTTCGCGACGCCGACGCCGAGCGCGCCGCCCTCGCTGCGGGGCAGGGCGCGCTCCGCTACGTCGATTGCCCGGACTTCGGCCGCGACTGGCCGGCCAACCCGAACGGCAGCATGTCCGACCTCGCCGGCGTGTGCGACGAAACCGGCCGCGTCTTCGGCCTGATGCCGCACCCGGAACGCGCCCTGCGCCTGTCCCAGCATCCGGCGTACGCCGGCGGGCCGGATGGCCCGGGCGACGGGCTGGCGTTTTTTGAGACTGCGGTCGCGAACCTGGCGGGGCGGGCCGAGGTGGGCCGGCGATAGCGTTTCATCGCGGCAGGGCGGCGATTCCCGCTGCGCCTCGATAAGCGCGTCACGAATGTTGGCGCCTCAGGCGATCAGCGCCGATGCAAGTCTGACGACGGCCTCCCGCTCCGGCGATTCGGCGATTTTCCGTAGCCACACCGCGATGTCATCACTTGGCGCCGCAGGTTGGTGGAGATCCGCCACATCAACGGCCAACGCGCCCAGCACCGCCGCATCCAGCGAAGAAACCCCCGCGCCGGTCGCGGCGGAGATCGCCACGACTCCGGTCGGCGGCTCCGCATCCTCGCCGAGCAGGTCAATCTTGTTTAGGGCGCGCACCATCGGCGCGCGAAATGCTGGCACTGAAAAACCCCTCGGCGCCGTCGCGTCCTCCAGCACGACCACGACATCCGCCGCCGCCGCCTGTCGCAGCGTGGCGTCGATTCCCGCCGACTCCAGCGGATCAGCCGTGGCCCGCACACCGGCCGTGTCGAGCCAGACCACCGGCAGGCCGCTGATCTCGGCGGGCACTTCGATCCAGTCGCGCGTCGTCCCGGCCTGAGGCGAGACGATTGCCGCCGCGCGGCCCGCGTAGTAGTTAACGAGCGTGCTCTTGCCGGCGTTCGGCGGGCCGACCAGCGCGATCCGCAACGGCGTCGCAAAGCGTTCCGCCCACACCGCGCGGTCAGCGGCGGCGCGCACTGCGTTGCGCAATTCCAGATCGCCAAGGCGTTCAATCACGAGGCGCAACAGATCAGACAACCGCCTCGGGGCGGACAACGCCCAGCGCACCCCGGTCCGCGTCAACATCCGCGGCGCTATCGCCTCCGCCGCGGCCAATAACGGATTCGCCGTCAACCACGCGCTCTCGGCGGCGTCAGTGATCCCGGCGGCGATGCCGGCGCGCTCCGCGAATCGCTCACACATCGCGACGATCGGCGGCGCGCCATGCAGGTGCAGTCGCACATCCCAATCCGGCCCGTGTCGCGCAACGGTGACGACAATGTCATCGATCGGTTGCTTCCGCTCGTCAACGAACGCGGCGCGATAAACGCGTGTCGGGTCAACCAGCCACTCGGTCGTGGGGGTCTCAATCGTTGACGCGAGCGGGCGGATATGTTGATCGAGAAACGCCGCTGCTTCCGGACCGGTCAGGCGCACGATCGCCAGCGCCGCCGGTCCCGGCAGTGTCAGCCGCTGAAACATGACGCTACGGCTGGCCCGCGGCTTTGCGGTAGGCGAGCGCCACGCCTGACAGGCACAACTCCGGCGCGACGGCGTCGACGAAATCCGCAAGCGGGGCGATCAACTCGGCGTCGCCGCCGGTGATCGTGAGATTGGGCCATTCACCGAGCGCGGTCGCATACCGCTCGACATGCTCGCGCATCGCGCCGATGGCGCCATACACAACCCCCTGCAGGATCGCGTCATGCGTCGTGCTGCCGACAGCCCCCTGGGGTGGCGCGACGGCCACCAGCGGCAGAGCGGCGGTGTGATCGTGCAGGGCGGCCAATGACAGCCGTAATCCCGGCATGATCGCGCCCCCAAGAAACTCTCCGTCTGCGGAAACAAGATCAATCGTGATCGCCGTGCCGAAGGACGCGATCGCGCAGGCGCCACGTACGCGCTCGTAGGCCGCCGCCGCCGCGCACACCCGATCAGCGCCGACCTCGTGATCGACCGGCAGCTTGAGCGGCAGCGGTAGGGCGATGTCGTCACGCACGCGGACGGCGTCCGCCTGACAGATATCGACCACCGTTTCCGAGAGCCGGGCCGCGACTGACGGATCGACACTGCTCATCACGACCGCCCGCGAGCGGCGCGTGCCGACCCGCTCCCAAAGTTCTCGCAGATTCGCGTCAACCGTATCCCAGTCGGCGGCCGCCACGCGGCGGGCGTCATGCAGCCCGTCATCGTCCCAGCGACTCATGCCGATGCGTGTGTTTCCGACGTCCAGCACAAGCAGCGATTCAACGGGGGATACCGGCGTCACCGCGCGTCTCCATCCGGCGTCGCGTCCTGATCCACGCCGAAATCAAAGGCCTCATCATCATCAAACGAAGTCACCGGGCCAAAGTCGATCAGTTCGCGCGGCTTCTCGACCTGCTCGCGCTTGGCCTCTTCCACCGCCACCCACACGGCTTCGAGGAACTCGCGCATGCCCGCGCCAGTTACGCCGGAAGCCGGAATCACCGGTCGCCCGACGACCGCCCGGAACTGAGCGACGGCGTCATCAGCGCCGGTAAGATCGATCTTATTCGCGATAATGATTTCGCGCCGCGCCGCCAGCGCCGGACTGTATTTCGATAACTCCTGCCGAACGACGCGGTAGGCGTCGATCGGTGCGGGAGCGCCCTCGGGCGGCGACATATCGACCAGATGCGCGATGACGCGCGTGCGTTCCACATGGCGCAGAAACGCGTCGCCAAGGCCGACGCCTTCATGCGCGCCTTCGATCAATCCGGGAATGTCGGCGATCACCAGCCGGCGAAAACCAGGCAGTTCCGCGATGCCCAACTGCGGCGTAATCGTCGTAAACGGGTAGGGCGCGATGCGCGGGTGCGCGTTTGTGAGGCGCGACAGCAACGTGCTCTTGCCGGCATTGGGCAGACCGACCAGGCCGACATCCGCAATCAATTTCAGTTCGAGTCGGAGTTTGCGTTCTTCGCCGGGCCGGCCGGGCGTTGACTCGCGCGGGGCTTGGTGCGTCGGGCTGGCAAAGCGGGCATTCCCGCGTCCGCCCCGACCGCCGAGCGCGACCGGCGCCGTGTCGCCGTCTTCCACCAGATCCTTCAGCAGTCGCCCACTGTCGGCGTCATAAATGAGCGTCCCCGCCGGTACCGGCACGATCAGATCTTTCGCGCTTTTTCCGTGGCAATTGGAGCCGCTGCCCGGTTTTCCGTTGTCGGCCCGCCAATGATGCCGCCCGGACAGCGCCAGCAGGGTGCTCAGTTTCTCGTCCGCGACCAGGATCACGGACCCGCCGTTTCCCCCGTCGCCGCCGTTCGGGCCGCCTTTGGGGACGTATTTTTCCCGCCGAAAGCTGACACAGCCGTCCCCGCCGCGTCCGCCCTGGACGAGGATTTCGACGACATCTACGAAAAGGCGATCTGTTCCGGCTTGTGACACGGTCCCATCGCATCGTGGGGCGGGTGGAATGTCAAGTTGTTACGGAAGTTGACAAAACAAGGCAGCCGGCGACACCCGCGCCGAAAACAGACGCGGATGTCGCCGGTGGAACGGGATGAGTGCCGCCCGGGGCCCTACGCCGCGGGCGGCGCGTCGGAAGCAGCGGCGTTGCTGCAGAAGACTTCGCAGTCGGGATTGATGTCGCAGTCCGCGCCCATCGAGAACGTCACCAGACCCAAGCCAATCAGAACGGCAAATGCCCTGCGAATCATCGTGATATCTCCTGTCAAAACGCCCTCGGGGGCGCCGCGCGTGCAGCGTGTTCGCCGAAGGCAGCCTCGTCGTCATTGCAGAAGAATACGCGCGCTGGCTGACGCGCGCGTGACTTGGATATGAACATTGCGTTACGGTCGGATCGCCGAAAAAAAAGGCGGAATCCGGCAAACACCGGATCCCGCGAGCGCAAACGCTGATTATGTCGGGTGGCTACGGCTGCGGCTTGGCCGCGACGCGCGGGTTGCGCTCCGTGATCCACGCCAACAGTCGCTGCGGCGGAATCGGTTGCTGCTGCCCGCGCGGATCAACCGCGACATCACCGCCGGAGCCGACCGCCACATCCGGCACACCGTCGCCGTTGATGTCGCCGATCGCCACGCCCCAGTTCCATGCCATGCCGTCCGCGGGCAGGCCGCAGTTCGCCACGTACTCCCACTTGTCGCCCTTGCCGTTGCCGCGCAGCAGATACACGCCGTGACGCAGGCCCTTGATACGCGGCAAGCGCCCGGAGACAAACAAGTCGAGATTGCCGTCACCGTCAAAGTCGGCGACGTTCACGCCGACCGCGCCGCCGAGCATTTCCGGCATGACGTCCGGCTGCTTCTTCCAGCGCAGTTTCGTGACCATTTTCTTCACGGGCTCAGCGTCTTTGTTTTCCGCGCCTTCGGTCGCCGCCTGTGTGATCACGACTTCTTCTTCGTAACGCTCCTGCAGGTAGACTTCCGGGCCGTCCGACAGGTTGCATGACACGACGTCGAGCAAGCCATCCTTGTTCACGTCCGCCGCCCGCACGCCCCAGTACAACCCGACGATCTTCGGCGTCGGGAATCCATCGGCAATTTCCTGGAAATCGCCGGCGCCATCGCCCAGATAAACCCGCGGGCCCATCAGCCGCCCGGCGAGAATGTCGATCTTGCCGTCGTCGTTGAAGTCCGCCATCACCAGGCGATTCGTCCAACCCCAGTCGGGCAGCGTCGTCTTTCGGAGCGTCCAGTTTTCGCCAGTCCCGTCACCGAGATACACCGCGAATCCGCCCTCCAGCGACGCGCCGGTCACGATGTCGTAATGCCCGTCGCTGTTGATATCGCCGAGCGCGATCGACTCGCAGCCGCTGAACTGCTGCGGTCCCATAAAGGGGCCCTTCGGTTTCGGCATTTCCGGGTCGTGCGGCGGTTTGATCGCGCTCGCCGCCGTCTTCCAGTCGCCCTTGCTGTTGCCGAGAAAGACGTAGAGGCCGTAGCAGTGATCGCCCACAACGAGGTCCGGGTGCGAGTCCCGGTTGACGTCAATGATGATCACACCGCCGCCGCAGGAGCCGAGGTTGTTGACCAGACCCTCTGACTTCTCAATCCAGCCGCCTTTGCCGTCAGCAAACCAGACCTTCGGCCCGTCACCCTTGCGGGAAATCGCGGCGAGATCCGCAAATCCGTCACCGTTGAGATCACCGAGGGCCGGGTGGCACTTCCAGTTCAGCCATTCGGGCAGACCCTCATAGGCGGGCTTGAAGTGGACCGGGGCGGCGGGGTCAACCGCCGGCGCGGAAGGCGTAGCCACGGGGTCTTTGGCGTCCTGGCCGGCCGCGCGCTCCGCCTGGGCCGCAGGTTCCGCGTTGGGGGGCGCGCTCTCTGCGTCCTGCGCCAACGTCGGCGCGATCATGCCGCCGAGCAGGCCAACCGCCGCCATGCGTAGGAAACAGTTCATCGATCTCATTGCGTATCCTTGTCGTCGCTCTTCAGGTTCACGTACCACTGTTCGTCCACCCGCACCCATTCTTCCGTCAGCAGATCATCCTGCGGCGGCTGCTTGGTCATGCTGGGGTCATTGATCTTGCGCGTGTATTTGACGCGGACCTGCGCCGTATCGGAGCCCTTGACCGCCTCAATCCAGACGATCTCAGCGTTGAGATACCGCCACATGTTGTTCAGCTCGTTCCACTCTTCAACCTCGACATGCGCGACATCGCGCGGATCGCAGAAGTCGAGCATCGGCGCGAAGTCTTCTTTCTCCTGCACCGCCGCCTTGATTCGCCAGGTCTCTTCCCAGCGCTCGCGCACGCGGCTCTCCTCAAACGCGTCGCGACGCGACGGCGATACCGGGAAGAAAGGCGCTTCCGGTCGCGGAATCGGGACCCACGCGCCATCGCGATAGTGCCACTTCTCGGAGGTCACGACATCGCGCGGCGGAATGCGCGGCATCTGGCGCATTTTCACGCGGTTGCTGACGTCCACCCAGCCCATATCGCCGTCGACTTCCGTCGCGGTAATCTCGAAGGCTTCGTAGAGGAACGGCTCACGCGTCTCGCAGAACTCACGAAACGCGGCAACATCGCCATAGGACTGTACACGCGAATCAAGCATTCCGAACCACGTGTCGTAGTCATTGTCGACGCGCGCCTGCCACAGCATCCGCGCTCGCTCACGCAACTCAGCGGCCCGCGCCGCGCGCGGGTTGTCATTCGCGATCGGCGCGGGAACGTTCGCCGGCGCCACCGCGACCGGCGCAGCGCTCGCCTGTGACGGTCCGCTTTTGGGCGCCGGGGGCGCATCGCCGCGAGCGGGTGTCGCCGCCTGCGTCGTGTTGATCAAGACCATCTCGCCCATGCCCGGCCGCCGCTCCGCGCCGGCGCCGGTCGATTTCACAGCCGCCGGCCGGTTCGAGGCGCCCGCGTCTTCCGATTTCACGGCGCGATCCGATTTCTCGGCGCAACCCGCGAGCAGCAGGGCCAGCCCGCCAATCCAAATGAGTCGTCGCGTCAACGCAACACTCCTGTTCCGATGATTGAGTCGTCTTGACGTATCCTAACGCTTTGTGCGGTCAGGGCGCGCATGCTGCGCTCGGCGCGACCGCCGCGCACGACCTCCTTATACATCGGCGACCAGCAGTGGCCGCGTCGCTAGTCAGTAAAAATGGTGACGCCAGTACTGCGCGATTGGAGCCCAATCCGATAATTTATGACGCGCCGCGACATCGAATCCAAGCCCGCGGTTGACGCGCCCCATCCCCAAACCGGACCGACGATCACCCGCCCGATCCGGAGCGCGCGGCGACGCCCCCGGGGTGGCCGACCCGCCAATCCCCCCTCACCTGCCCCTTTTTTCCGGTTTCCGGGCATTGACGGGCGGGTTTGTTTGCCCCATCATGCGTTTGATTGAATAATCAAACGTCCGGTAGAGACGCGAAACACGCGGGATCTCGGGAGTGCGGAATGCGGCTGACAGACGCGGTAAACGCGATTACATACAAGATTCGCGGCGTGACCGGGGCGTCGGAAGTTGCGCGACGTCTGGCCGAACTGGGCGTCGTGCGCGGCGCTGAGATTCGCGTGCTGGGGCGTTCCTTGCTGGGCGACCCGCTGCGCGTTCGACTTGGCGATTCGCACCTCGCGCTTCGCGCGGCGGAAGCTGGTCTGGTAGAACTCGAGTCATAGACCGGCGCCTGCCGGCGATCGCCGGATTTTCCGACCGAGAGGATCACGACTGATGGCGCGGCCCAGCGCAGGTTCTGGCATGACCGGCCGCGCCGATGCTTCGCAGCGCCTGACGCCGGTCTCAATCGAGGGGCAGGCGCCGATTGTCGCGTTGATCGGCAATCCCAACTCCGGCAAGAGTTCCCTGTTCAATCTGCTGACCGGGTTTCGGCGGCATGTCGCGAACTACCCCGGCGTCAGCGTCGATGTCGGTCGTGCGCCGATTCGCGGTATCGCGCGGCGCGTCGAGTTGCTCGATCTTCCCGGCAGCTACAGCCTGACGGCCGTGTCGCCGGATGAGGCGCTCGTGCGCGACGCGCTCGAGGGCCGGTTGCCGAAAACCGCCCGCCCGGACCTGACGATCGTCGTCGTCGACGCGACCAACCTGCGCCGCAATCTTTTCCTGCTCACCGAACTGTACGAGTTCAATCAGCCGATTGTCGTCGCGCTGAACATGAGCGATATCGCGCGCGCCCGCGGCCTGTCGATCGACCCGCAACTGCTTGGTGAGCGTCTGGGCGTTCCGATTGTTCCCGTCGTCGCGACCCGCTCCGCCAGCGCCGCGCCGCTGCGGATCGCCGTGGAACGCGCGCTGGAGTCCGGGCTTCCGCCGACGCCAAGCGTTGCCGCCCCGGAGCCCGGAACCACACCGGAAGCGCGGTACGCGTGGATTGATGCGGCGCTGGCGGGTGTGACGCAGCGCGTCGGACACAGCCTCAGCACGCGCAGCGAACGGGCGGACCGCATCATCACGCATCCGCTTTGGGGCGGACTGCTTCTGCTGGCGGTCATGTTCTTGATCTTCCAGTCGATCTTCACCTGGGCCGGACCGTTGATGGACCTGATCGACGGCGGCTTCGGCGCCATGTCAGAAACGGTCGGCGCGTGGGTTCCCGCCGGTATGTGGCGCAGCCTGGTCACTGATGGCCTGATCGGCGGCGTCGGCGGCGTGCTGATTTTCCTGCCGCAGATCATGATCCTGTTCGCGTTCATTGCGCTGCTGGAGGATCTCGGCTACATGTCGCGGGCGGCGTACATGATGGACCGCGCCATGCGCGTATTCGGCTTGACCGGCAGGGCGTTCATCCCGCTGCTCTCGTCGTACGCCTGCGCCGTGCCCGCGATCATGGGTACCCGCGCGATCGGCGACAGGCGTGAGCGATTCGTCACGATCCTGATCGCGCCGTTCATGAGCTGCTCGGCGCGGCTGCCGGTATATGTGCTGCTGACGGCGGCCCTGATCCCTGCGACCTCATATCTCGGCGGATGGGTGGATCTGCGCGGGCTGGTGCTGCTGGGCATGTACCTGGTCGGCCTGATTGTCGCGCTGCCCATCGCGTTGCTGCTGCGCAAGACGGTGTTTCGCGGTCCGCCGCCGGCATTCATGCTCGAATTGCCATCGTACAAGTGGCCGCGGGCGCGGGCGATCTGGGCGCGGGTGGGGGGCGCCGCCCGCGGGTTTGTCGTGCGCGCCGGCACGATCATCCTGGCGGTGAATCTGGTCGTCTGGGCCCTGGCGTACTTCCCGCACGCGCCCGAAACGCGCGCGCGCGTCGAGCAGCGTGCCGCTGCGGAAAGCTGGGACGAAAGCCGATTCGATCATGAGCTGGCGGGGGCGTATCAGCGCGATAGCTATCTCGGACAGATGGGCCGCGCGATCGAGCCGGTGGTCAAGCCGATGGGATGGGACTGGCGGATCGGAATGGCGGTGATCGCGTCATTCCCGGCGCGCGAAGTCGTGGTCGCGACGCTTGGCACGATCTACAACCTCGGCGCGGACGAGGACGAAGCGTCGGAGCCGCTCCAGACCGCGATCCGCGAAGCGCGCTGGCCGGATACCGGCGCGCGGATTTTCACCGTCCCGGTCGCCATCTCGATCATGGTGTTCTTCGCGCTTTGCGCCCAATGTTCCAGCACGCTGGTCGTCATCGGGCGCGAGACGCGCTCATGGGTGTGGCCGATCGTTTCATTTGTCGGCATGACGGGACTGGCATGGATCGCGGCTTGGGCGACGGTGGCGGTGGGGCGGTTGGTGTCGTAAGTCGGATTTGCCCGCCTGGCTCACCATGCCCCGTGATCCGCGACTTGCTGCACCTGCAAGTCCGCGACAACCGGAAAGTGATCCGATGCGAAGCGGCCATTGTGCGTTTCGCTGTCGATGTACGCGGACAGGCAGGTGATCCGCCGCGTGTAGAGAATGTGATCAATCCGGCGGCCATCGTCGACGCCGTCAAAGGCGCCGTGAAACGTGCCGCGCGAGGGCGTCGCCGGGAACGCGTCGCGCAGTTCGGCAAGGTTGCCGGTTTTCTTCGCCAGCACCGCGTAGGGCGGATCGGTCGGCTCGCAATTGAGATCGCCCAGCACCACGATCGGCGTGCCCGAGTAAGTATCCGTCAGGCGCCGGATCATTTCGGCGGAGCGGAGCCGCGCCTGGGCGCCGACGTGATCCAGATGCGTATTGAGCACCAGCAGCACATAATTCGGATTGGATTTGAAACTGAGCTTCAGCCACGACACCAGCCGCGGATAGCGCGCGTCCCATCCCACGCTGCCGGGAATACCGGGCGTGTCGCTCAGCCAGAAGTAACCATCCTGAATGTAGTTGAACCGGTCCTTCCGCGCCATGATCGGATCGGCTTCGCCGCCATCCGCGCCGTCCATATTGCCCACGCCGAAGTAGTGATATTCCGGGAACGCGAGCGCGATATCGTCCGCCTGCGCGGCGATGACCTCCTGCATCCCGACGATGTCCGGCTTGTTCTCGCGAATCGTGGCGATCACGCTCGCCCGCCGCGAAAGCCAGTCGTTGGGCGGCGGATCGATTGTGCCGTTCCGGATGTTGAACGACATCACGCGAAAGGGCGCGGGCTGCTGGCAGCCGGTCGAAGAAAGCAGCGCGGACAGGCCTACGACGACGGTCAGGCCGAATACGGGTCTGGTCAAGCACACGCTCCTGCGGCGATCAGGTCGCCGGGTCCCACTTTGCGCTGGCCCGGGGCCCATTCGCGCTGCGGATCATACCAGTCGTTCAGCACGTCGAGCCATTGCGCGCTGGTCTGGCACGCGATGAACGCGGCACGCACGGATGCGTACTCGGGATGCAGTTCGGCGTATTTGATCCCGAATTTGCGCATCACTTTTCCCGCGGCTGCGCCGTTGAACTGCTCGGACAACATGAAATGCGCGCGAATCACGCGGCCCTGCTCGGCGACGGTCGGCGGATCGGGCAGCGGATCTCCACGCAGCAGCGCCCGGGCCTCGTCGAAAATCCACGGATTGCCGATGCAGCCGCGGGCGATCGTTACGCCGTCAACGCCCGTTTCGCGCAGCATGCGCACGCAATCATCCGCGGTGAACAGATCGCCGCTGCCGAGGACCACCCGTTCACCGGCGTGTTTCTTGACCCGCGCCAGAAACGACCAGCGACTCGGCCCGACATACCGCTGTTCGACCGTGCGGCCATGCACGGTGATCGCCGCGATGCCATAATCGAACGCGGCGTCAAAGATGCGGAAGAAGTTGTCCTCGCTTTCAGCCGTGTCATCGAGCCCGCGTCGCATTTTCACCGTCACCGGCACGTCCGAGTCCACCGCGTCCCGAACGCGACGCACAATCTCGATCGCCGTCTCCGGATCCGACAGCAGATAGCCGCCGCGCTTGCGCCCCAGCACCTTCTTCACCGGGCAGCCAAAGTTGATATCGACGACATCAAACCCGCTCTCGGCCATGCGGGCGGCGGCCGCGGAAAACTGCTCCGGCTCCGAACCCATCAGTTGCCCGCCGACCGGGTGTTCGTCGGGCGACACGTCGAGAATGCGCTTCTGCAGGCGGCCCTTCTCAATGACGAGCCGATCCAGCACGACCTCATGCAGCGTGTACGGAGCTCCCATCCGCCGCGCCATCAATCGCATAGCGGTGTCGCTGTAGCCGGACAGGGCGGCCTGCACGAAAGGGGAATCGAATGTCAGGTGGCCGATTCTCAGCATCAGCGCATTATATGGAATTCACTCGACCAGATCGCCGGCAATGTTATTCGTCAAGGTTGTTCGGCGCTCGTCGCTTTCCCGGCGGACTTGGCGGCTGGCTTACGCGGCACATACGTCCCATCAAAGTACACGCTCCACGTCGCGCCCTCGTCGCTCGACTGCTCGATGAACTGGCGAACCTTTCCATCCGGGAGCGGTGTGAACGTGCAACGCGTCAGTTGCTGGACGCCTTGGCGGTTGGTGGCCACGCCGGTGAAGCGCATCGCGCCGTCCGTGAAGTCGCCCGAATAGCGCGAAACCCCGCCGCCCTGATCGACCCAGACCTGCTTCCACATGCGATCTTCCGGATCGACGAAGTTGATGCTCGTGCCGGTGCCGCCGCGGCCGTTGTCCCACTTCTCCAGGATGACAGCGCCATTCTCAATTGAAGTGATGGTGTTCGTGCCGACTTTGACGCCTTGCGGATTGACCACATCCCATTCGCCGATCCAGAAATCAAAGGCGCGATACCGGTCGCCCGCTTCGCTCACGGCCTTCGTGAGCTTCTCCCAGCGCGGATCAGCGTGCAATGAGGCGAGGTCGGCGTCCTTCGTGAGCGTGCCCGCGTCGTCGAAGCCGAAGCGAATCGCGGACTCCAGCGCCTCGAAGGCTTTATCTTTCTCACCAAGCTTGGCCCGTGCGCAGCCCAGGTTGTAAAGGCAGACTGGCCGCACGGCGGGAAACTTCGCCGCCTTCTCGAACGCCGCCGCTGCCTGCTCATACTCGCCGGCGAAGTGCAGCGAGATCGCCATTTGCGCCGCCGCTCGGGCGTCCTTCGGGTGTTTCTTGGTGATGGCTTCGTATGCGGCGGCGGCCTCGGCCCACCGCTGCGCGGCAAAATGCTGATCGGCCTCGGGGGTCGGGTTGTTCTGCGCCAACGCCGCGCTGTGACCACAAAGCACGATCGCGAGCGCCACGCCCATAAGCCGACGAATCGAATTTGATGAATACACGTCACATCCTCCGCCACCATCGCGGCGATCGCGCCAGATTCACGCGACAACGACCCGAGGCGGCCTGTCCAAAGGCTCGCGCTCGAATCATAGCGGAGTCAGCCGGAAAATTGGAACGTCGAAGCCGGTGGATTACTCCGTGCTGTCCGGCTTCGTTGTGGCGGCGCTGGCCGCTTCAAACGTCAGTGACGACCAAATGCTCTCATAGTCCGCATCGTTGCGTCCGGGCGTCGGCCGCATGTGCATGCACTCAACCAGCCAGGGGCCGCGCGCGTCGATCGACAGCACGACCACGCCGTTCGCATCGGTGCGGCCACGGCTTTCGCGCGCAGGATCGCGGCAATAGGCCGTTACCAGACTGTTCGAAAGCGGCTTGCCCTCAAACAGGACCCGGAACCGGGAAGCCGCGTCTTCCCGCGCCGCGGTCGGGTCAAAGTCCGCAATGATTTCGAGCGTCAAGCCGGTCGGCTCGTCCTGAGGAGCGGCGCCGGACACTGTTCCGCGGACGTGGATGAGCGATTTCGCGCAGCGCGAGTAGATTTCCCGCACCGGCGCCGCCGCTGAATTCCGCCGCTTGGCGCGCTCCGCCAGAATCGCGTCCTGTCCCTTGTCCTTGATGTAGTCGTCGAACTTGGCGGGTTCGAGCGTAATCTGCGCATGGTTGCTGCGAAACACAACCGTATGCAACCCTGGCGCCTGGGGTGTGAAGCTCCCCGCAGGCTCTGCCCCTTCGCGCCCAGCGACGAGCAGCGGGGTGACCGACTTGCCACCAGATCTGGTCGGGATTACTTCGAAGCGCTCGATTCGCGCCGTTTTTCGCGCCACGGGCTCACCGGCAAACCGCTCCCCGACCCGGATCGCGACCGCGACGCGCTTCCCCGGCGCGACAGAGTAGGCCCCGGGCTGCAGCCAGAACTCATGCGCCGCCGCGGGGGCCGCGCACATCGCAAGGACACCGAGCGCGAAGGCGCCGGCCGCTTGCGCGGCGAACCCGCGAGCGGCCGACACCCGGCTTTCCACCACAGTCTGCAAAGTCATATCACTCGCTCCAAACAATCGCGTCACGGCTGATGTGGCGCCGCGAGATAGGGAAACACACCAGAAAACGCTTTGTCGTTCGCAGGCGGATTAAGCGGGAGCCCGGCCAATGTCGCGGCAGTCTGGCCCTCCGCGCCAAGATCAAGCAACACGACCGCCAGCGTAATATCGATCACCGGATCCGTCAGGCGCCGACCGTTCGGAAAGCTGGAGGTCTGCGTCACGTCGATCTTGATCGTGTCCGGCACGACGAGTGGCGCCGCCTGACCGACGCAGTCGCCCGCGTCGCACGGGATGAGACCGGCGCCGGTCAGGTCATCATCCAGCGCCTCGTGAAGCGCGGCGACGATCGACGTAATCTCACCCACGAAATCGCCCATCGCGTCATCGCGTGGGCTGGCCTGGTTATAGGCGTCTTTACTGCTGATGACGGCCGTGGCGATCGCGGGCATTCCCATGCGATCGACGCGGGAAAACGAAGCGTCCGGCGCGTCAGAAAAATCAAACGAATCGGCAAAAAAAGGGCAGCCGGCGCCGAGGCCGAAGGCGGCCATGCTGGCGAGGGCCACAAAACCCAAACGGTCGAAGCGTCGCATGGCTAACCTCCCTTCCGGGCGGTGGTCGCCCAGACCTGGATTGTTTCGCTACCCGCCGTCGCCGCCGCAAGGTCCATTTCCAGCACGATTGCCGTCGTGTTGGAGCCCGCAAACGAGTCCCGCATGCTGTCAAACGAGAGATTGCCCGAAGAGACGGTCTGATTGAAGCCATCCAGATCGAAGAAGAACGGATCATCAAACAGCCCGGCGAAGGCCCGCGCGTTCACGCCGCCAGTCAGCACCGCCTCGACTGCGCCTTCGAAACTCGCGCTGGCGCCCGGCAAGCCCTCAACCCGCATACCCCACTCGCCGGCGCTGTTCCGGCCAAACCGCACGCGCACCGAAACATCCGCCGAATTGTCGCCATCGTTATCGATATTGAGCGTGTAGAGCGCGCGTTTGTCGAAACTGCCGGACTGGCCCTGCTCCGGAGCCTTGATGCCGTCAAACGTGATGATCGCCGTCAGTGTCCCGGCGTTCGCGTCGTGCCAGGCGTATACGTCGGCGATGTCCGCAACCAGATCGGCCCGCGTGCCGGGCGCTTCCATGTGATCCGCCGCGCGCAGCGATCGCGTCGCCGCGCCAATACTGACGGCGGCGAGCACAAGGCTCGCGACCATCAGCCCCCTCGTCGTGTCCATCGAGATCCCTTTCAGAAATGCGGCCCTTCGGATCAATGCCGCAACTAGTGCCGTTTCAAGCAAGGTCCTATCGTTTCCTCTGATTGCGGTAGTGGGCA
>CAZGTH010000029.1:0-23488 GCA_964528455.1 uncultured Planctomycetales bacterium
GCATCGGCTCGGCCTGGATGCACGCCGACGGCAAGGGCCTCAACATCCAGCTTGAAGTCGTGCCGCTCGACGGACGGATCGTCCTTCGGACGGCATCCGAAACCAAAGACTAACTCCCAACCTCGCGGGCGAGCTTCGGCTCGCCCGCTTTTTTTTTTGCCCGAAAGGAACCAGACGATGACGAACACCCGATTCCCGACCGAAGCCGACGGCGCCCGCTGGGCGCGCCCGCGCACACGAAGGGGTCAAATCCGGCGCCAATCCGCGAACCTCAGCGACAATCCGCCGTCCAATTCCATTCCCCCCAGCCCCCCGCTACACTGCCGGATTCACATCAGGAACGAACGGCGAAACGAACGGAGGTAACATTCGGTGTCGAAACAAGTTGCGACGAATATCACATGGCATGAAGGACACGTTGACCGCAAGGCCCGCTTTGAGCTGCTCAAGCAGGAAGGCGCCACCATCTGGTTCACCGGCCTGAGCGGCTGCGGCAAGAGCACGGTCGCCTTCTCGCTGGAACACGCGCTGATGGAGCGCGGCCACCTGGCCCGCTGCCTCGACGGCGACAACATCCGCCACGGCCTGAACAAGAATCTCGGCTTCTCGCCGGAGGACCGCACCGAGAACATCCGGCGGATCGGCGAAGTCGCCAAGCTGTTCGCGGACACCGGCATTATCACGTTCACCAGCTTCATCAGCCCGTATCGCGCCGATCGCGACCTGGTGCGCAAGATCCACGAAGACGCCGGGCTCAAGTTCCTTGAGGTGTACGTCAAGGCGCCGATCGAGGAATGCGAAAAGCGCGACCCGAAGGGGCTGTACAAGAAAGCCCGCGCCGGCGAGATCAAGGAATTCACCGGCATCTCCGCGCCGTATGAAGAGCCGCTGAAGGCGGAGCTCGTGCTCGAAAACTACGGCCGCGAGCCGCAGGAAAGCGCGCAGATCGTCATGGACATGCTGAAAAAGCAGGGGTTGATTCGCGACTAGGCGCAGCGGATGTCGCCGCCCGGACGGCGGCGCGCCACACGAACACACGAGGCGCGGCCGGCGGTGGCCGCGCTCCAACAGCACGCGCGAGGGGTTCGTTGATGACCGACTGGTTCGAAAAACACGCCAAAACGCTTGAAGGCGCAACGCAGGCGATTCGCGAGCGGACCTATTGGAGCGCCTACCCGGAAGTGCCGAGCGGCAAGATCTACGGCGAGTCCGCCAAAGATGACGGCCTCAAGGCCTTTCAGGCGCGGCTCAACAACGTGTTTGATCTCGGCCAGCCGGCCGGGGCCGGGACCGTCGGCGAGGAAGTGTCGCCCTTCGGCGTTGAACTCCACGTGAAATACCCCGCGCCGGATGTCGACGCGTTGCTCAAGGCCGCGCAGGCGGCGATGCCAAAGTGGCGCGACGCCGGCGCGAAAGCCCGGGTCGGCGTGTGCCTCGAAATCCTGGCGCGGCTGAACCAGCGCAGCTTCGAACTCGCGAACGCGGTCATGCACACGACCGGCCAGGGTTTCATGATGGCGTTTCAGGCCGGCGGACCGCACGCACAGGATCGCGGTCTTGAGGCGGTCGCCTACGCGTGGCAGGAAATGCGGCATGTCCCCGAGACATCGAACTGGACCAAGCAGGTCGCCAAAGACCAGTCCATCACGTTGAAGAAGCGCTACACGATCGTGCCGCGCGGCGTCAGCCTGGTCATCGGCTGCTCGACATTCCCGACCTGGAACAGCTACCCGGCGTTGTTCGCGAGCCTGGCGACCGGCAACCCCGTCATCGTCAAGCCGCATCCGGGCGCGGCGCTGCCGCTGGCGATCACCGTCGAGGTCGCCCGCGAAGTGCTGCGCGAATCCGGCTTTGATCCGAACCTTGTCACGCTGGCCGCGGATACGTCCGCCGCGCCGATCGCGAAGACGCTGGCGCAGCGCGCGGAAGTGAAGCTGATCGACTACACCGGCGGCTCGGCCTTCGGCGAGTGGATTGAACAAAACGCCCCGCAGGCGACGCTGTTCACGGAGAAGGCCGGCGTAAACTCAACCGTGCTCGACAGCGTGGAAGACCTGAAGGCCGTGACCGGCAATCTCGCGTTCTCGCTGTGCCTGTATTCCGGGCAGATGTGCACCACGCCGCAGAATATCTTCATTCCGCGCGACGGCATTCGCGTCGGCGGCGAAAAAGTGAGCTTCGACGACGCCGCCGCCGCCATCGTCAAGGCGGTCGACTGGTTTGTGTCGGACTCGCGCCGCGCCGCCGAGGCGCTGGGCGCATTGCAGAACCCGCACACGTTGAAACGCGTTGAGCAGGCGCCGACCGACGGCGGCAAGGTCGTCCGCGCCGCGGCGCCGGTCGAGAACGAGGCGTTCCCCAACGCCCGCACGCGCACGCCGCTGATCCTTCAGGCCGAGGCGAATGACGAGAAGCTGTATATGCGCGAAATGTTCGGCCCGATCGCGTACATCGTGCGCACCGCCGACACCGCGGAAAGCCTGAAGTTGGCCGGCCGCGCGGCCAAGGAACTGGGCGCGATCACGTTCGGCGTGTACGCGACGGACGAGAAAACGCTGGACGAGGCCGAGCGGGTGGCGGTCGACGCCGGCGTGCCGCTGTCGTGCAATCTGACCGGGCCGATCTTTGTGAACCAGTCAGCCGCGTTCAGCGACTATCACGTCTCGGGATGCAACCCGGCGGGCAACGCGACACTGACCGACGCGTCATTCGTCGCCAGCCGCTTCCGCGTCGTGCAGAGTCGGCGTCCGGCGTAGATCGGGAGATGGGTCGAGACGCCCTACCGCGGGTCTGTCACCATCTCCGCCGTCATGCGCTTTTCCAATTCGCCCGAGACGTAGGCCGCTTGCGCAGCCGAGCTTTCGGTCGTCACGCCGAAGACTTCGAACACCATCCGGCGCCAGCGGAACAACACGCCGTCCGGCGTCCAGGTACCCTCGTCGCCGGCGTCGAAGCGGTCGGGCAGGATCGGGAGCCGCTCGCGATACGCCTTCTCCGCGTCAGCCAAAGTCGCATAGGAAAAGCCGCGAATGATAATCCGCTCCGGCGGGCGCGATTTGTGCTCATAGACCGCCAGCCAGACGCGCTGCGGCGTTGTGCGGGCCCACTTGTCGGCGTCGGCGCCGAGCCCCTCGCGCGCGGCGGCCATGTCGCCGCTCCAGACATCGCCCTTCAACGTCCATGGCCAAGCCGCGTCGCCGCGCGGAAAGCCGCGACTGATGTCGTTCTGGCGCAATGCACAGCCGCCAAGAAGCAGCACCGCCAGCAGGCCGACCACGCCGCGAAGTTGTAGCAGAGTCATGGTTGTCTCGTCCGGAATTCGTTGTGGGGTGGGCCCTGCCCACCACGGTTCAGTATGTGATGAACATTACCCGATCAGCGCCGCGCCGTGGCGCCCACGATTCCACCGCCTGCGCCATTCCGCAGCCGACGGAGGGCCCGCGGTTCGATCACCGCCGCTTCATCTCCGACAAGAACGGGTTTGATTTTTTCTCGCGGCCGATTGTCGTTTCCGGCCCGTGACCGGAATAAGAAACGGTCTCCGGCGGCAAGGTCAGCAGGTTCTCGGCGATGTTACGGAACAGTCGCTCGCCGTCACTGTCGGGGAAGTCGTAACGACCGACGCCGTCCATGAACAACGCGTCGCCGACAAACACGACGCCGAGCGCCGCGCAGTGATACGCGAGTCCGGCGGGCGAGTGACCACTGACGTCCAGCGCGCGCCACTCCAGCGCACCGAGCCGCAACACGGCGCCGGGCTCCAGCAGCTGGTCGGCCGGCGGCGCCGTAAACGTAAAGCCAAACATCGCCGAACGGTTGACCTCCGGGTCAGTGAGCGCGCGGGCTTCGCCGCGCGGCGCGGCGATCGGCGTATCCGGAAATCGCTCGCGCAGGTCGGGAATGCCGGCGATGTGATCCAGGTGACAATGCGTCAGCAGAATCAGCGACGGTTTCAGACCGTCGTGCTCGATCATGTCGATCATCTCATCCGGCTGCGGCGGAAACCCGGGATCGATGATCCAGCATTCGGGGCTGCCGTCCGCCCACAACAGGTAGCCGTTCTCGGAAAACATCGGGTCGTTGAAGACCTCGATCCGCAATGGGCCGTGACTGGTCATGCGTTCGCCTTTGCCTGGCGCAGCGCTGCCGCAAAGCCGGGCAGGCCGCGTTCGATCGTTTCGCGCGGGACACAGAAACTGACGCGGATGTGCCCGGGCGCCCCAAAGCCCGAACCCGGCACGACCAGCACGCCGTGCTCCATCAGTTGACTGACAAACGCGACGTCATCCTCCATCGGCGTGCGCGGGAACATGAACAGCGCCCCGCCGGGTTTCGGCAGTTCGTAGCCCGCTTCGCGCAGGCCGTCGTACAACAGGTCGCGGTTCTTTCGATAGAAGCCGAGATCGCACATGGCGTCGGCGCAGCGGGCGACAACGCGCTGCATGACGCCGCTGGCGTTTACAAAACCGAGTGTGCGGTTCAGCATGACGATCGCCGCATACAGCTTGTCGCGACCGGGCACGCTGCGCGGAATGGCGACCCAGCCGATGCGCTCGCCGGCGATGCCGATATCCTTCGAATAGCTGCCGAGGACCAACGCGCGGTGATAGTGCGCCGCGGCGGCCGGCGCAACGCCCGTCTCAAACACGACACGGTGATAGACATCGTCGCACAGCAGGTAGATCGGCGCTTCGGCCCCTTCGCGCCGCGAGAGGAGCTGCCCCAGCGCGGCGAGGGTTTTCTCACCATACACGGCGCCGGATGGATTGTTCGGCGAACACACGATCACCGCCCGCGTGCGCGGCGAAATCGCGGCCTCGATCGCCGTCAGGTCGAGCTGATACGTCGCGTCGGTCGGCACGACCTTCATCACGCCGCCGGCGTTCTCGATGTAGGCGCGATACTCCGGGAAGAACGGCGCATTGACGATCACTTCGTCCCCGGGCTCCACGATCGCGCGCAGCGCGACATTCGCGCCGCCGGCGGCCCCGCTCGTGATCACCAGGTCGTTCGGCCCGAACTCCAGCGGGTACACGCTCGACAGGTAATTGGCGATCGCCTTGCGCGTATCCGGGAAACCGGCATTCTGCATGTATCGATGCAGCCCGTCGTTCTTCTCGGCCGCGACAGCGCGCAGCGCCTCATGAAACGCGGGCGGCAGCGGCGCGTTCGGGTTACCGAGCGAAAAGTCGAACACCTTGTCCGCGCCACGCTCGGCCTTCAGCCGCACGCCGCGCTCGAACATCTCGCGAATCCACGAGGCGCTTTCCACCGCGGCGGCGACACGTTTCGCGATCACGTCTGGCATTACCGCTCCTTCCAACAAATGCGAGCGCCGGTGGCGGCTCGTCCGGAGTATAGCCCGGCGCCGCATGAGGTGGGATGACGTGGATTGTCCAAGCGGCCGCACACGCTACCAGAGCGGCAGTTCCTTGCGATTGGGCATGCCGACCAGCGCGCGGGCGCGATGCCCGAGAATCACGGAAATGATGTCGCCGCCGCGGGCGTTGACGACCCGCGCGAACAACAGCGCCAGCGCGACGGCCATGCCGACGATAAACCCGCCCAGGTGGGCCCAGTGCGCCACGCCGTCCTCGGCGCCAAGAATGGTGAACAGGACATCAAAGCTGATGTAGAAGAGCACGACCCAGAACCCGCGCATGGAAAAGATGGTCGAAGAGTAATGAAACAGCGTGACGCGCAGCCATGCCGCCACGTGAACCTTGTGCACGGGAAAGAACACCAGGTACATGCCGGCCAGCCCCATGATCGCGCCCGAGGCGCCGATCAGCGCCGACGGGAAGCCGCCCTCGTGGGCCGCAAGCTCCGCCAGCGCCGCGGCGATGCCCAGCAGCGGATAGAGAATCAACGTGAGGACATTGCCGATCAGCGCGTTCACGCGCGAGCCGAGCACGATCAGGAAGATCAGGTTACCGATCAGGTGGAACAGGTCGCCGTGCAGGAACATGTGCGAGATCAACTGGTACGGGTGATACTCCATGAACTCCGCCTGCGACTTCATGTCGGCCAACTGCGCCGCCATCACCATCTGCCGGATCGCGTTCGGCTCGAGACGGCCATCGGTTGTCTGGCCGGCCGCGCCATTGGGGTCGTCCGCCTCGGTTTCGACAGCCGCGACGAGGGCGTCGACATCGCCGCCCCAGAGCATCAGGCGCATGTGTTCGGGGTCCGGGTCAATGTTGAACCAGCCGGCGAACAGGAATACGACCATGTACCAGCAACTGACGATCGTGGTCAGCAACGCGATGCCGCGCGTGACCCACGGCGTGAATCGGCCGTAGGCCTCGGACGCGACCGGCCAGATACCGAGCCACGAGATATAGCTGATGGCCGGGACGAGCGCGTCGGTCGTCGCGTAGGCCTGGTTAAGCGAGTCTTCCTGGCTCTTCAGCGGCGATCGGCCGGTCTTCAGATCGACGCCGCAATCCGTGCAGATGATCGCCTTGCTGGGCCATTCGCGTTTGCAGATCGGACACTTGCGCGGCGGGCCGAGATCGGCCGGCACAACCATCGATGACTCGCGCGGCGTGTCCTCCACGGGCGCGATCCGCAGCAGTTCGTCTTCGGGGACAGCGTCGCCGTGCGAGAGGGCGCTCAGGTCGGGCGCGTCCCCCGACGCCGCGCCGGGAATCGTGACGGTCGCTTTGCATTGGGGGCAGCGCGCCTTGCGGCCGGCGGCGCTGGCGGGCACGGCGATCCGCTTTCCACAGGCGCAGTCGAGGCGAATCTGGTCACGGGCCGCGACCGGGGCCGGCGCAGGACGGGGCGGCCGCCCATGACCGCCGCGCGGCGCCGCCGCGGCATCCTCCACCGCGCGCAGGCGCGTGAACTGGCCGCACTTCGGACACTTCGCTTTGCGATCAACCGCTTGGGGAGGCACGCGCAGGCGCGCTCCGCAATCGCAGGCCACGCTGACCTTCTCTGGTTGCGACATCACGCGTTCCCGAAAGGCGAAATCAGAACTGCAGGATAGCCGCCGCCCCGCGCGAAGGGTAGGACAATTCGCCAATTAAACTAATCGGCCAGTCCGGATGGCGTCGGACGGCCGACGTGCATTCGGGCCACGATCATGCGCAGCAGCGGTTGCGGCGCCAGCGGGAGCCGCTCCGACAGATCGATCAGCCCCGGCATGCGCAGCAGGCGACTGACCCAGCGCGTGCGGCGCAGGATCGGGCGTTGCGCGCGCCGCAGCGCGCGTGAATACGCGGTGGCCGGATCAGGCGCGGTCAGCAACGCCTCCGCCGCCAGCGCGCCCCCGCACAGCGCAAGGCCGATCCCCTCACCACTGAAGGGCTCTTCGTAGCCGGCCGCGTCGCCGATCAGCAGCGCATTTTTCGAGACCACGCGGCGCGGCGTCCACGGGAACCCGGCGCAGCCGCGCGGGCGGTAAGGGCGCGCGTCGGTCGGCAGCAGGTCGAAGATCGGCGCCGCGGGGTTCCGGGCGCGCAACGACTCAAACGGACTCTGCCCCCTGACGCGCGCAGCGTCGGCCGCCAGCGCGACGACACAGCTTCCGGGCGATGGCGTCGCCAGGCCGATGTAGCCGCCGCGCAGCCAATGCAGCTCAACCTCTCCGAGCCCGGGCAACGGCGCGACCGCCGGCTGCATCCAGCTCTGCGAAATCAGCCGGCGACCGCGCGGCCGCGCGGAAACGCCGAGCCGCGCGATGAGGCGGCCCAGACCGCACGCGAGGAGAATCCACTTCGGGCGCAGCGTCTCGTCGCCAACCGCGACGGCCCAGCGCGGGCCTTCATCCACCAGCTCGGCGGCGATACCGAAGCGCGCCTCTGCGCCGAGACTGCGGGCCATGTCGATCAGCGCCGCGTCGAGCGCGCCGCGCAGGACCATCCGTGTGCGACCGTCCGGGCGAATCGCAACCCGATACGCGCCGATCACAAACGTCACGCTGGTCTCGACGATGCCGGGGCGGGTCGCCTCATCTTCACAGAGCTTCGCCAACATCTGCGCGCCGAGCCCGGAGACGCTTCCGCCGCAGACTTTCTCGCGCGGAAACCGCTCCTTCTCAATCACGACGACCCGCCGGCCGCCGCGCGCCAGCGTGATCGCGGCGGCGGCGCCCGCCGGACCGGCGCCGATGATGACAACGTCGGGCTGCGCGCGCGTCATGGAAGTCGCTCCTCGCGTTCCGGTCGCCATCGCATCAGAAACCGCCACGGCCAACGCGGCGCGATTTCGGCGTTCGCCAGGCCGGCCTGCCGCGCAAGTCGCGCAAACTCCGCCAACGAGTACGCGGCGCGCGCCGAGCGCAACGCGTCAACATGCACGACCGGCGACGCCGTGATCAGGCGCGGGACAATCCAGGCCGCGGTCGATCCGCCCACGCCCCGGCGCAGGTCGCTCACGAGCAGCAGGCGCCGGGCGCTATCGCGTAAGCGGCGCAGGACGCTTACGGTTTCCGCGTCACGCAGATGATGCATGAACAGCGAGCACGTCACGATATCAAACCGATCGGGCAGCGCGTCTGTCACGATGTCATGGGCAAACAGGCGCGCCTGCACGCCGGCGCGGGCGGCGCGGTCCTGCGCAAGCGCCAGGGCGCCGCGGTTGATGTCGCACGCGGCGATCTCCAGCGGCACACCCGCGGCCGCGGCGCGGCGCCCGATCGCGACCGGCACATCGCCGCTCCCGGTGGCGACATCCAGCAGCGACAGCGGGCGCGGCGCGTGTTCGCGCGCCAAGGCCCGAATCGGTCCCCATAAGGTCGCCGTGCTGCGGCTGAGCCAGTTCACTCGGGCGAGTCCGGTCAGCGCGCGCCGCAGCGGTTCCGCCGCCAAGGCCGGATCGTCCATCAATTCGCCCACCAGACGTCGCTGTGACAATTTCCGCGCTCCGCCAAAGCCGTCTCGCGCCGCCAAACCGCGTCATTCCGCAACGATTAGTGTACGCGGTCGCGCCGATCGGGTTTTTCCGATGCCACCACGGAGCGCCGGGATTACCATCGTTGCACGCGGACGCCACGCGCGGGTACCCGCCGCCGGCGCGAACAAAGGACCCTTCATGGTCGATTCATCGCTCTACATCCACGGAATCGGCCAGGCCGTGCCGCCGCACGCGCTACCGCGCGAGAACGCTGGCGACTTGCTGACCCAGGCGTGTTCGTCGCCCCGCACGGCAAAACTGATGCGGCGGGTGATCAACCTCACCGGAATTGAGAAGCGCCATCTGGCGATTCTGGGCGCGCAACAGCATCGCGAGGGCGAGCCGCTGTATCTCGCCGCCGATCAGCAGCCGCGCGGGCCGGGCATGGGCGCGCGCATGGCGCGATTTGACGCCGCCGCCGCGGACCTGACGCAACGGGCCATCGCCGCCTTGCCGGCGGAAGCGCTGGCGGACGTCGGATCATTGATCACCGTGACCTGCACGCACGCCGGGGCGCCGGGGCTTGAGCTGCCGGCGCTGGCCGCGGCGCGACTGTCGAATGACGTCGACCGCTGGCATCTGGGGTTCATGGGTTGCTCGGCCGGGTTGGCGGCGTTGCGGCTGGCGCATCGCGCGCGGTCGAGCGCCGACACGTTGATTGTGGCGTGCGAGTTGTCATCGCTGCACTTTCAGTACAGCGACGATCTCGATCAACTGACGGCGAATCTGCTCTTTGCGGACGGCGCCGCTGCGCTTGCCCTGGCGGCTCGACCTTCGGCGATTCGGGTTGTGGACTGTCGCAGCGTGAGTCTGCCGCAGGCGGCCGACCAGATGGTGTGGTTCGCCGACGATCACGGATTGCGTCTGACGCTTTCGCAGCAATTGCCCGACACGATCGGCCGACATCTGCCCGCCGCGGTGACCGCGTTCCTGGCCGACAATCAGCTCGACATCCGCCGGATTGACCATTGGCTGGCGCATCCCGGCGGCCCGCAGATTCTGGACAGTGTCGAGGCCTGTCTGGCGCTTCCGGCCGGGGCGCTCGACGGTTCCCGCGCGATTCTGGCCGCGTATGGCAACATGTCTTCGCCCACGATTTTCTTCATCATGCGCGCCCTGTTTGAGCGACGGCCGGACGGATTGTGCCTGGCGCTGGCGTTCGGCCCCGGCCTGACGATCGAAATGGCCCTGCTGAAAATCGAGCGCCAGGGCTGAAAACGCCATCCTTTCCTGTCAGCGTTGGTTACGGTATGATTAGGAGTCGTTAGTTGTAGCGCCTCAAAAGAGAATTGCGGTGGTTCACCTGTTCAGGCGCTCCACCCATTCCTCCTGTGAGCGTCGCGCACGTTCGTCGCTGTGTCTGACAACGTCAATTCGAGAAGCGCCATGTCGACAGATCATTGCACAGTTTGCGGCGCGCCGATGGTCGCTCCGGGCGCAGCGCTTTGCGCCGGCTGCAACCCGATCGATCCGACGCGCCAGCCGCGCCGCACGCCGGTGACGCAGGAACCCAAAGCGGTCCCGTGGTGGGCGATTGTCGCGGCGCTGGTGGTCGCGGTCGCGGGCGTGTTCATCGGCGGCGCCTTGCTCGCAAAGCCCGCGCCACCGCAGACGCTGCTTCCGGTCGGCGCGGAGGGCCGCGCGGCGATCGTGATTCCCGATCCGCCGCCTGAACCGGATCCGACACCGGCGCTGGCCACACCGGCGCCAAGATCGCAACCCAGATCTCGATCGCTGCCGCCAGCGGGCGGCGGAACGCGCCCCGTCGCGCGTTCACTGCTACAGGGCGCGGGGCCCTGCCCGGTCTGCGACGGCGCCGGCAGCGTCGTCTGCGCGCACTGCGATGGCAGGCTGAAGACGCAGGCGTCATTCGATTGCGCGGACTGCGTTCACGGCCTGATGCGCTGCCGCGCCTGTTTCGGCCAGGGCCAGCGTCGATGTGCAGCGTGCGATGGCGATGGCGAGGTGCGCAAGCAGGTCGGATGGCGCCGCGGCAACGGCCTGAAGACGCCGCTGTTCAAAATGGTGGACTGCGCCGACTGCGACGGCGGGAAAGCCCGCTGCAAACCATGCGGCGGAAACGGCTCGCTCGATTGTCCGAAGTGCGCGGGCTCCGGCAGCATTTCGCGCTTTGAGGCGTGTTCAGAGTGCGAAGACGGGCGGCAAGCGTGCCCACGCTGCCGGTAGGCGCGGCCGGGGCGCTCTCCGGCCTCATGGCGAACTGCGAATCGTTGGCTTGCGAGCCAAAGGCGTCGTACGATCATTCGTCATGAGCGGTCAGCCAGTATTGCCGGAGCCGTTGCTTGCATTTGATGCGGGGCCGACAGTCCTGCAGGAAGCGCTGGCGCGCGTGGATGCGCTGCAGGCGCGTTACGTCGCGGCGCGGGCCGCGGGCCGCGTGCTGCCAAACGTCGTCGAGGCGATGCGCGTCGAACTCACCTACCACTCCAACGCGATCGAAGGCAGCACGCTGACGTTGCGAGATACTCAGTTGATCATCGAAGGCCGCGCCCCGGAAGGCGGCCGACCGCTTCGCGAAATCTATGAAGCCCGCAACCATGACCGAGCGCTCCGCGTGATCGAGGGCTGGGCGAGCGAACGCCCCCACGGCGCGCCGCTCAGCGAACGGGACCTGCTGGATGTTCACGCGCTCGTTCTGGCCGACATTGATCCGGCGGCGGCCGGGCATTTTCGCACAGAACGCGTCTTGATCTCCGGCACGCGCTTCGTTCCGCCCGGTGAACACCGCTTCGGAGAACTGATTCCGAAGATGCTGGAACTCGCCAAACGGCCCGGTGTGCACCCGGTCGTCCATGTCGCTGACCTCCATTACAACGCGGCCGCGATCCATCCGTTTCGCGACGGCAACGGCCGCACCGCGCGCCTGTTGATGAACTACCGGCTGCTCTCACTCGGTTTCCCGCACGCGATCATCGATGTGAGCCGGCGCAGCGAGTACCTCACCGCGCTGGACGAGGCGAACACCGGCCAGTGGGCGCATTTCGCGGTGTTCGTGGCGGAAAGCGTTGAACAGTCGATTGGTCGGCTGTTGGGCGACTAGTTTCGCGCCACGCGCTCGCTTGGCAGGCAACGCCGCGCGTTCCCGCAGGCGTCGCAAGCCTGATTCTCTTCAAATTTCACGCGCTATTCGGGCCCGAATGCAGTTAGAATCTCAGGCGTGCCGCGCCGCCGGCGCGGGGATTCGGGGGACACCGCGATGTTCGCTTCCGTCTTGGTCATCGCCTTGGTGCTGGCCCATCCGCCGGAGTCGCATCCGAGCGACATTTGCCGCTGCGCAGTGGCCCGCGTCGACGACGGGTGGTGCCCAAAGTGCGAAGTCGGGTATTACGCCAACATTCAGATCAAGTCCGTCACGCTCTTCGAGACGCTGGATCTGCACGGCCACGAGATCGACCCCAAGAAGTCCCGCTGTGAATCCTGCCGGGCCGCCCATGCCTCCGGCGGCTTCTGCGAGTCGTGTCACATGGGCTTCATCGACGGACGGGGCTTCTTCTCCCGCGTCTGTTATGCGATGGCCAAGGGAGCGACCGCGCCGCCCCCGCCCGATGGGCAGGCATATGCCGAGCGGTGGTGCGGCCATTGCCACTCCGGCCGCGTCGCGAACCGGGCGTTTTCCAGCGAATCCGACTGGAGCGAGGCCCGCCGCTGGCGCGATATCCTGGCCGCAGCCGCTAAGAAGGCGGATGCGTGCGAGCCGTGCGCCACCGCGATGATCACCGACGGCCGCTGTTTCCGGTGCCGGGTCCAGTACCGGGACGGCAAGCCGGCGGCGGCCGCCCCCGTTCCGGGGGAAACCCGCACGCCCGCGGCCCAATCGGCCCATTCTGACGATTCCGAGAAAAATCCGGAGTAGGCGCCAGATCGGGCCACGGTCGGGACATGGTATTATGAGGAAATCTCGCACCCCGCCGTTGGGCGGAGCGCGCATAGATGAAATTCTGGAGGAAGCGGTCTAATGAAAAGGGCTTTCCTGATTGCCGCCTTAGGTGGCGGCGGCGCGGCGCTCGCGCTGGCCGGGGCGCACACATGGGATGTGAATGAAGTATTCAGCAACGCCGACGGCACGATTCAGTTCGTCGAGCTGCGCGAGGCCAACGGCACGCCGGGCGAAGTCGGCACCGGCAACAAACTGGTGTCGTCAGATGGCTTGGCGCATTCGTTCACGATTGCGAGCAACGTCACTTCGCCCACGAGCAACCGTCACCTGCTGTTTGCGACGCAGGCGTTCGCCAACCTGCCCGGCGCGCCCACCCCGGACCAGATTATCCCGGCCGGCGTCGTGCCGTTCTTCAACGTCGCCGGCGACACCGTGCGTTATGGCGCGTTTGACGCGTTCACGTTCGGCGCGGTGCCGACCGACGGCCTGAACTCGATGAACGACGGCGGCGTGGTCGCCTTGAATTCGCCGACGAACTACGCCGGCCAGACCGGCAGCGTGGACGCCAGCGAAGATGAAGACCCCTGCCCCGGCGACCTGGATGACAGCGGCGCGATCGACCTCGCCGACCTGGCCGGCCTGCTGTCCGCGTTCGGCAGCTCGCTCGGCGACCCGGGCTTCCTCGAAGCCGCCGACCTCGACGGCAACAACACCGTAGATCTCGGCGACCTGGCGGGCATTCTGGCCCTGTTCGGTTCCGCCTGCCCGTAAGGCGACACACCAGACCTCCTCTTTAGTGAGCGAGCGGCGGCAATCCGATGAGGGGGGCCGCCGCTCGTTTTTTCTCCGCGCAAACCGCCAGATCCACCCGGTCCGCGCCCGATTTCGAATTACAATCCCCCAGCAGCGTTGACGACTTCGCCCGCCGGAACCGAGGGATGTCATGCCACAGCCTCACCCGCCGCGCCTGTTCGCGATCCTTCTGGCGCTATTCGGCGCGACCAGCGCCGTTGGCGACGGCAAGTTTTTTGGACCGCAGAATATCGTCGACGAGCCGGGCATTCGCGCGCAGCGGGCCGTCATCGCTTGGAAAGACGGCGTCCAGACGTTGATCGTGCAGTCGGATATCGCCGTCGGGGAAAAAGCCGCGAAGGACTATGGTTGGATTCTGCCGCTGCCGGCGGAGCCGACGGCGATCGAGGCCTGCGCGCCGCACACGCTGACTTCGCTGAGCGCGGCATTCGGACCATCGATCGCGCCCGAGGGGTCCGCGTTCGTGACGATCAGCTTATTCGTGCTGCTGATCACCCTCTTGGCGTGTGAGGGGCAACTGCGGAAGGGTCGTAAGCGTACCGTCGCCGGCGCCGCCGGGCGCATCCTGCTATTCACGGCGCTTTCACTGCTTTTCTTCGTGCTGATCTTCATGCCCTCGCTCCGCACCGCAGGCGGGGCGGCGCTCGTCGACGGCGTTGATGTCACCCAATCCGTCAAAGCCGGCGTGTACGATGTACAGGTGATCAAAGGTGCGGACGGCCAGGCCGTGATTGACTGGCTGACCGCTAACGGCTTCTCGGCGCCGCCCGCGGCGCGCGCAGTCATCGACCAATACGTCGCGGATGATTGGCGGTTTCTGGCGGCGAAAGTTTCGCCTGACGGCGCGGGCAACTTGACGCACCATCCATTGAAGGTGACGTTCCCCGCGACACACGCGGTCTACCCGTTGCGCCTGACCGGCTCGGACGGCGAGGCCATCAACCTGGATCTGTTCGTGATCGGCGATCAATTCGCGATGGCGGACGGGATGCGCCGCTGGGCCGCCGCGCGGTTCGACCCGATTTCCGAAGGCCGCTACGAGCTCGGCTTTTTTGACGACTACGCGTGCGAGATTCCCCCGGTTTTTGAGCACGACGGCGGCCAGCAATTCGGAATCCCGGACGTGACCGGGCTGATGTGGCCATCGTGCGCGATGACGCGCCTGCACGGGCGCCTGAGCGTCGGTGACATGCGGAAGGACATGCGCCTCGGATGGCGCGAGGAGCCGGGCAGCTTGCGGCCGGTTCATTCAACAACGGCCGCGCTTGGATTGACCGTTGGCGTCACCGCGCTGGTGTTGACGCTGCTGCTGGCGGCTTTCGCGCTGCAAGCCGGCCGACGCGACTGGACGCTGGGGCAGATGCTTCGCAAACACGGGATCGTCATCCTGGGGGTGGCCGCGCTGGCGGGCGCAGCGCGGTATGCGACCCTGGACGTGGTTCCGGTTACGCCACGCGCATACGCGTACGCGCAACGCTATGCCCTTTCCACCCATCGCAGCGCGTTGGGGATGAGGGCGCCCTTGCCCGAACTGGGCCCGGCTTACGACTTCCCCGCCTGGTATGCGTTTTACATGACCAGTTCCCGCCAATCCCCAGCCGAGTTTGCCGACCTCGACCGACCCGGCGACTATGTGATCAAACCGGCGGAAGATGGCTGGCGCCTGACGATCATTGACCGGAACTACACGCCGGTCACGATTCGGGTCTCGGCAGAAGGAAGACCGCTGCGGGCCCATGAGGCGCCCCAACCTGAACCCTGACCGACCTGCGTCGGCGGCGCCGCAAAGGAAACTAATGGGCCCCTACCTGGCCACAAACGGCGACTTTCGGAGAATCCTCAACGTGACCCTCACGTGCGGCGTAGTCCACGTTCTTTGCCTGTTGAACATCGCCTGTATCCAATCCCCACTGCCGGTGACGCGCGCTGATCTGGCGGACGCGTACGTGGCGCTGGAGACGGAGTTCGCGGCGCGGCTGGCGCGGAACGACCCGCTGTCATCCGAGAAGCTGCGGGACATCAACGCCCGCTTTGATCGCGCTTCGGTCGCCTTCTTCACGGCCCAGTTCGCCAACGCCGTGCGCGATCTGCACGCGCTGATCGCCGACATCCGCGGCGTCAGCCCCGCGCGCGATCAGGCCGTCCTGGCTTCGCTCAAGCTGGTGATCGATCCACCGGTGCAGACCGCCGCAGACACCGCCATCCCGCGCGTGACGATCGCCGGCCAATACGCCACGCCGCACGCCGCCGGGCAGGTTGTCGAAGCGGCGCTGCGGCTGCGCGACGCGCGCGGCGACCTCGCGGCGTCAACGCCGGTGCGCCTGCAGGTCTCGCCGTTCGGAATCGCGACGGCCGAGGTTGAGCCGGCCGATTGGGCGAAGTTGCCGCCGGGCTCGTATTGGGCCGAGATCAGCGCCGACCAGCCGCCTGACGCACTCGTCACGCCGAAGGCCCGCTGGTATCGCGTCGAGCGTTCGCTGGATACGGTGCGCCAGGGGTTTGCCCAGCGCCTCGCCGCCGCGACCGGAAACCCCGCCGCCGTTGGCCTGTGCGGGGCGCGGAACGCGCTGCTGTCGGACGCGCCATCGGAGTTGAACTCGGCCGAGTTCCGCATCGACCTGCTGGCGCATCTGCGCGAGGTCGATGCCGAAATCACGGCGCTGGAGCGCGGCGAAAACCCCTACGCAAATCGCACCGGCATGATCTGGCGCCGCGCGGCCGGCGCGGCGGGTGAGATCCCCTACTGGCTGGTGGCGCCGGACGCGGCGACCGATCCGCCGCCCGCCGGACTCCCGCTGCTGATCGCATTTCACGGGGCCGGCGGCGACGAACGGATGTTCATCGAGGGCTACGGCGCCGGGCGACTCGTGGAACTCGCCAAGGCGCGACAACTGCTGCTGGTTTGTCCGCAGACGACGCCTTTTCTCGGCGATCCGGCCGCGTTCGATCAACTGCGCGAGGACATCGAGCGCGATTACCGCATTGACCGGACGCGCGTGTTTCTGATCGGTCACTCGCTGGGCGCGATCGCGGCGGGCCGCATTTCGACGCTGCGCGCGGATCAGGTCGCCGGCGTGTGCACGATCTCCGGCGCGTGGGACTACGCCGACGCGACGACGGCGCCGCCCACGCTCGTGATCATCGCCGACCGTGACGGCATCAGCCCGCCGGAGACCGGCAAGGACCGCGCCCGCCGCGCCGCCGACCGCGGCCTGCCGGTGGAGCTTCGCGTAATCGCTGATGCGGGGCACACACTCGTGGTCGGCCCGGCGCTGGACGACGCGGTTCGCTGGCTGCTGGCGCGGCAGGCCGGCGCGAAATAGGCGAATGCGGCAGCGCGGTCAGCGCGGCCAAGCGGCTCCACACGGGGCAGAACGGCCCAACGCGCCGCGCGGCTCAATTCAAGGCGGCCGAGGGCGGCGGCCCGACGCGTGGTCCGGCGTTCGCTATAATCCGACACTGTGGGCGAGAGCCCACGCCACGGTCCGTCGGCGTTCGCGCCGGCGGATCACTCCGGAATTCCGGGGGCGACTGGCTTCGACCGGGCAGGTTGAGGGCCGGGTGGCGCGCCGAGGTTGTCAGGAGGCCTCGTAAAACACCTGGCACAATGTTTTACATGCCAACAATGGCTACCGTCTGGCCGCCTAGAAATAGGTGACCCGTTGACCCCGCAACGCCTGCTAGCGGGATGTCAGCGTCGACCAGCAGGCTGGCTGACGCCCAGTAGTCACGTGGGGCGTCGGCGAGAAAAAACGGGACTCGGAACCCGGATGCCCTGTCGATCGGACTGCCGGCGACTTAAACCCAAATAGATCGAACACGCGCGTAGATGCCTGGTCTGAAATGCTTCGGGACGGGGGTTCGATTCCCCCCGCCTCCAATTGGATTTGACGCTCTCAGCGGCTTTTTGTAAAATCCCCTGTAAAATCAGACCCACAGGGGAGCCGCAAGAATGGCAACCGTAAGACGCCCATATCGCAAGCATTACATCACTTCGTGGGGCGAAACAGTTATCGGACTCACCAAGTCTTCGGACGGGAGATTTCGGCCGATTGGCCACTCCACCCCCGCTTGGGCAGGACGGGACGAAGCCAAGGCGATCCATCGCTTTCGGCAGTGGCAGGACGCCCAAAATCCCGCAACCCTCACCTATGACGAGTTGGCAGCCGGTGAGGGCATCAGTTTCCCCCCTGATGCCTACAGCAAAAAGCATTGGCGCGACTACTTCCACAATCTCTTGCTGACTGATCCACGGCGCGCAGCAATCGAGCTAGACGATGAGCGACTCTCACGCCTAGATGAATTGGGGGACAGAAAACCGTCCGTCACTCTGACCGAATTAGGCGACCTCTACGCCGCCAAGAAACTCAGCCCCAAGTGGCAGAGAAAAGCGCTGCAATTTTGGGCCGAATTCGGCAAGCTCACGGGGGCGAAGCAAGTCGTAGACCTCGGAGCCGATGAGTTGTCGAGATACTCCGATGCGATTTTGAGGCGTGACAAGTCCCCCACTTATACGGCGCAGCGATTCGGAGTGGTCAAATCGATCCTCGCCCACGGGCTCAAGCGTGGCAAAGACATTGACCGCCTGCAGCGAGTCCTCACGCTTTGCAAAATGTTGGAAGCGCCAAAGAAAGCCTCAGTCAATCCGCAGCCAATCACGCCCCAACATTTTCGGGCGCTAGTAGAAGTCGCCAAGCCGAAATGGCAAGCCCTCTACCTCTTGGCGCTGAATGCGGCGCTCTATCCGTCCGAAGTCGCAGCCGTCCAATCGAGCCATATTAACCTTGACGAGAAGACGCTCGTCATGGATCGAGACAAGACAGGCGTCCCGAGGGTCGCTGTCCTGTGGGAGCGTACGATTGTGGCGCTGCGGGAGCATCTTTCAACCCGCAAGCGCTGCTCGCCCTATCTCTTCGTGGCGACTACCGGCAACCCGTACGATGGGAATCACGTCACTCGCCATTTCCGCCGTCACCGATCAGAGGCGCAAATCCCGGACAGCGTGGAATTCGCTCATATAAGGGACGGGGCGTATACGGCAGCCGTGGAAGCGGGCGTGGATGCAATGCAGGCTAGCTTGCTTGCGGGGCATCGGACGGGGATTAAGGATGCATATGTCAAGCGAGGGCCTAAAATGGTGACGCAAGCCTGCGAAGCGATTGAGCGGGCATATTTTGGCGCGGAGAAATAGATGCCAACAGAAGCGGAGCGGGTCACGGACGCACTAAAAGGCGACGATGAGCTTCTCATCAAGGCGTGGCTAATCGCAATTGGCAGAGACAAAATGCCCACCGGCAATACTGATTCATCGCCCGAATCGAAACTAGATCGCATCCTAGGTCTACAGCACGCAAGCGGAATCGCCAATGTACGCTGGCACAAGATTCTCAAGTTGCTTGACATTAAGCCTGATAAAGAAGCCGAGGCGGAGAGAGCCGAGCGACAAGAGGCAAGGGAAACCGAGACGCTCAGAATCGCCCGCCACTCACAGTTCTTATCATGGCTCGCTATCGCATTGAGCGTCCTAGTCCCCCTCTCGCTATTCGGCCTAGAGAAGTGCTTCAGCGGGAAATGAAAATGCCAACAGCAGCCGAGCAAGTAAAAGCCAAGCTTCACGCTATGTCAGATGATGAATTTGCGACGTTCTGCGCGCAACGGGGCTCTTCGCTACCTCCGGACCATCGAATCGCCGAAACAAACAAGACTCGGGAAGAGTATATAAGAATATGTAGACAGAACGTCACTAATGACCTTCTCGACTTGCAGGTTAGGCGACCGCCTCAATGGCGGCGACTGCTAGATTCGCTTGGTATCGAGCTTGACCAAATCACCGAAACCCAGCGGGCAGAACGCCTTGAAGAGGCGCAGGAAGAATCTCTCGAAATCGGCCGTCAGTCGCTTGAGGCTTCCCGTCAATCGCTTGAGGCTTCCCGTCAATCGCTTGAGGCTTCCCGTCAATCGCAGGAAACCGCCACCAAATCCCTGACCGTGGCAGACAAGACGCTCATCGTCGCCGCCGCAACGCTCATCGTCGCCGCTATCACGCTGATCGTCACAATTCTGAAGTGAAAAAGGGGAGCCCCCTCATCCCCCCCCCGAGGCTCCCCCGTCGTAATCGCTAGCTCACTGTTGGGTTTGTATCGCACGTAACCTCTGCTCAATTTGATCCAATCGCCGAACCACTTCAGGATCAAACACCCCGACAACGGCTCCGCATGACTCACAAACAACGAAAGAGTGGCGAAGGACGGAATGCTTCACAGGGTAGCTATAAACCCCAAACCCGTGATTTGAACAGCGTGGACAAATCGCACCGATATTAGTCATAGTTATGATCTCCCTAGTCGAATTCTCTCCTGATTCCGCTCCCCGTCAAGCCCTGCGCGCCAACAAAATCCCCATTTTCTCACTTGACATTTCCCGCCCAATAGCGCCGGATCAAGCCAAACAAGGGAGAATCCCTCAATGATCGCAGCCTATGTCAGAGTCTCAAGCCCCAAGCGCAACGGTCAATCACGTCAAGATACTGCCTCTCAACGATCCCGAATCACCGAATGGCTATCTGCCCACGGCTACGCCACGGACGGGGTGACGTGGTACGAGGACTACGCCACGGGCCGAAACGTCCGCCGGAGTGGCCTAGACGCCCTCTTGACGGCTTGTCGGGCAGGGCAGGCTAAGCAGATCGTGGCCACTGATTTATCTCGCATCAGCCGGAGCGTCTCGGATGCCGTGGCGCTTGTGAGGGGGCTCCATACGGAGGGCGTCTCACTTCACCTTGTCAATCAGGGATTCACCTTCGAAGCCAACGCCCTCAATTCAGCCATGCTCCAAATTATGGCCGTCCTCGCCGAGTTGGAATCGAGCACAAAAAGCGAGCGTATCAAGGCGGGGCTATCCGTTGCTCGTGGCAACGGCCAACGCCTCGGCCGTCCAAAGGGCTCGGCCAATCGAGACCGAGTCCAACGACTGCGACAGGACGGAGTGAGCGTCAAAGAGATAGCAGCCAAGCTCGGCCTAAGCCGAGCGGGCGTCTATTTCCTGCTCGCATCCTGACTCATCACGCCGAGCCCACGTCTCCCCGGGCTAGTCGTCAATCTGTCCTACTCCGTCCGCCGGGCTAGTCGTCACTATGTCCTACTCCGCAACACTGTTGGCGCTTTTAACATCGCCGATCCGCCGACCTCGGCGCCAAGTGAATCAGTCTATTTCGTCGGGAAGAATCGCCACTTGAGGCGGAAGAACTGCCCCTCCACCCCTGAAAATGCGGTCAAAAAACGTCGAAAATGAGCGCCCAGTCCACCCTTTTTCTGACTTGTTCCCACTTCCAAAAAGAATTATTTATTGCCCACTGCCACCTATAAAGAATTATTTATTGACCGTAAGCGGTTTCGGTGATGGATCGATGGGCGCAAGAAAAAAGGGCTCGCCCGTGGTCACGTCCACGGGGCAAGCCCCCAAACACACTTACGCCTACCATTATACCCGGTTGTCAGGCTCGCTAAGGATAACAGCGCCCCCTGTCACGACGAGTGACGGGGGGGACGCAAATAACGAGCCGACTACTATCATTCATCCCCGCTTGTCACTTGTCCTCTATATAAAGGGCTCGTGATATCGGTGACGGGCAAGGCTGCAACGATAAGTCAGTTGCCCGTAGTAAAGATTGTCTTGATTAACGTCGTAACTCGCCCCCTCACAAAGCGAGTCGTAGACGTGGACTCGTGGCCTTATGACGGTCGCTCTATCACGATAGAACCACTTATTCCGCCCGGGTTGAATCCTGAATGTATTCCCGTCCAACTGCTCCACGATTTGAAACCACCAGCGCTCCCCCGCCTGATGAACCTCAATCGGCAACGGATAAGCCCCGGCAAATAGTCCCGGATGCTCTATCCTGATTGTTGTGACTTCGGGGCTCATATCCTCTGTCAAGGTCGTTTGACAATAAGGCTCCACGAGCGGAAAGACAGAGCGAAACAGGACGCCCTCTATCGCCTCTGTCATTTGCTGCGTGACCCGCCTTGACTGCGCATAGTCAGTTTGTTCGTTCCAAATGGTGACAATGATCTGATGATTTTGGCTCAATATCCCCACGGTTCCAAGTGTCAACGGGTTATTTTCGTGGCCACGATCCTCAACTGTAATCGCCGGGTATGAGTCAAATGATGGAGGATTACCACTCGCAATATGCCTCACGAATTGCCCTCCGAATGATCTTTGCGCCGTGGACGATCCTGCCTTGAATGACGATTGCAAAGCGGGACCAATCCTCAGAGTAAACTCATCTATTCGATCGCAGACGGTTACGATTTCTATCTGATCTTCAGATCCAACAAGGGCTATCTCTGCGCCGACAGGAAGCGTAGCAGTGGAGCCTAAGACCAATTCTATTGCGCCCGCTGGCGCATCCTGGGCTAGCTCTGTTTGACTGAGGACGTTCTCGGTAATCACTCTCTTAACGGCATCCTCGATGCGATATGACATATCTGTTGTCTCCTCTATGCAAGCGTAATTGGGAAGCCACTGAATGAGTAGACGGCTACTCCGTTGACGCCCGTGATTTGATAGTCTCCGGCCGAGGGATTGAATTGACAATCGTTACTGTGCGTTTGCGCGCTGATCGTCGGCGAGGACAATATCACTTGATTCCCCACGGTCTCAATAGCCCCGGCAATATAACGAGTATTTCCCCTCCACCACCGGAAATAGTTCGCTGTCCAACTTGTCCCCTCAACTAGCGCCTTGTTAAATGTAATAGTCAACGTGGTCCCACTTGATACGGCTTCCAAGGGCTCTGGCGCAGTGGGACATTCAGGACATTCTTCGCATTCCGGGCAGTCCGGACAATACGGACATTCGTCGCATTCGGGGCAATAAGGACAGTCTGCGCAGTCCTCACAGTCACAAGGCGCAGCATCCTCATCACTGATGCCGTCACTGCTCATTAGATATGGATCGGAGTAAGGATCGGAGTAAGGATCGTCCGAGATTGAGAGCAGGGAGAATGACCGGACATAGTGAATCGGTTTCCAACTTGAATCGAGCAACTCATTCCACGGCAAGAATGAGTCCGTGGCTGTCCCTGCAGGGTAGTGGATGCGGACCAAGTCCGCAGACCAAAAGACTATTTGCCCCCGGAAGAATCCGGCCCTCTTAATGTTGCGCAGACAGTATTCGGCATCATCCCGGAAGACGGTCCAAGTTGTCCCCTGATATGAGTCGGCACCAAATGGTATCAGCGACTTCCTCGGCGACGGATCGAAGCCGGGGAATTCGGACGGCAGGATGATTGACATACCATCATTAAGGGATATGTCAGGCTCATAGTACTTGTAGAAGCGAGATAGTATCTGCTCACGGTCCCCCACAAATGCCCGGGTAAGCCACTCACGAATGCGAAAGCCCACCCTCTCATTCTTGGGATTAACCCACTGCTCAATTCGTCTGTCTGTCATTTCAGCGAGGGAGCGAGGGTTAGATAGAGACGAGGGCTTGGGCTGCGGGGAGTATTCATAGACCCGGACAGCCTCGCCGTCCGTCAAAAAGAACTGAGCGATTTCGGCGCTATTGCTCCCTGAGAAGCGATAGGCTTGCGATCGCTCAGTCCCCTCATCCCCGGCGTTAGCCGCTGCAAGATAATATCGTACGGTCAGGCTCGCATCATCGCAATGGATGATGCCTACCCTGTCCCCCTCCAAAACGTCCAAGTCAGCCGTCACCCGGACATAGACGGCATCCCCTACGCTCCCTGCCTTGACGACGTAGTCCAAGGCAGGCGTCCACGTCCGGCCGTTGGCTGATAGCTCTATGTCCGGGGAGCTAGTGCCGTTTCAAGCAAGGTCCTATCGTTTCCTCTGATTGCGGTAGTGGGCA
>CAZGTH010000030.1:0-22072 GCA_964528455.1 uncultured Planctomycetales bacterium
GTAGCCACGGGTGAAGCGAGGTCGGCGCAAGCCGACCGACGCGTAACCCGTGGTTTGCTCTCTGATTGTGACTCGCCCCGAAGGGGCGAAGGAAGCGGACCAAGTCGCCGACCCGCCGCATCCGCCGCGTCCCCCTGCCCCGTCGGGGCAGAAACTCGCCGCGCCCATAATCCACGGGTTGCGCCGCGGTCGGCTTGCGCCGACCTCGCTCCACCCGTGGCGATCACCCTTCGCCCCTTCGGGGCGATAGCGGAATCCGTCAAACAGAACCCTAGCCGCGCGAGCGCGGCGGTCGCGGAACGCGCAGCTTCATGCCGACGCGAATGTCGTCCGCCGACTCCAGCTTGTCCTTGTTGAGCTCGAAGATTTCATTCCAGCGCTCGCCGTCGCCAAGCACTTTGCGGGCGATGCCGATCAGCGAGTCGCCACCTTCGACGACGTATTCCGGCATGTCGTCCGCGCCGTTGACGCGGCTTGTGTTGCTCGGCCGCGCATCAGCGCGGGGCGTCTCGCGGGCTTCGCCACGGGTCAACGCCTCTTTCGCCGGCAGGCGCAGCTTGTTGCCGACGAGCAGTCGGTTCGCGTCGACGCCCGGATTCGCTTTCGCCAGCGCGGGCCAATACGTCTGCTCGCCGTAATAGCGCTCCGCGATCTCCGCCAGCGTGTCGCCCTCTGCGATGACGTGCACGCGATCAGTCGCGGATTCCCCGGCGGGGGTGACGCGCGTCGAGGATGACGGCGGCGCGGTGGCCGCGGGACGCGCTTCCGCCGGATCTTCCGGCTTCAGCGGCAGCTTCAGCTTCTGACCGACTTTCAACGTGCGGGGGTCCACGCCCGGATTCGCCGCCGCAATCGCCGGCCAGTATTTCTGATCGCCGTATTCGGCCGTCGCGATGGCGACGTACGTATCTTCTTCCTTCACCACATATTCGCGCTCGCCGCGCGCCGTCGCTGAGGGTGGCGTCAGAATGCGACTGTCGCCCGGGCGCGATTGCGGCGGCGTGCCCGGCAATCCGGACATCGGCGTGCGCGGCTCGACCGAGGGATTGCTGGGCGGCGTGACCGGCGGCGTCACATCGCGGGCCGTGTCGCGGTCGCCCGGCAAGCGCGGCCGCAGATCGCGCGGTTCGCTGCCGATGTCGGCGGGGCGCGACGGCGTCATGTTGTCGCGATTGTCGGAACGCGGATCAACGCCGCGCGGCATCAGCTCCTCTTCGGTTTTCGGCGGCTCGGTTGTGGTCGGGCGCTCGTCGCGCGGCGGCACGACCCGCGGCTCGAAAATCGGCGGGTTCGCGCGCGGCCGTGACTCTTCCGCGTCACGCGTTGAAGGCGAACTGCCGGGCAGCAGCGGAGACCCGCCGGGCGGCTTCTTATCAATGTCGCGCGGTGTCGGGTCGATGCGCGGGCGCGTGCGATTCGCGGGGTCAGCGCCATCGGCGCTGCCGGGTGTTGCGCCGGGGCGGGTGGTTGTTTTCGGTGTATTGATGGGGGGGGTAGTGGATTTGGGCGGCGTCGCGCCGGCCGGCTGCTCATCAGCGGCTTTCTGCGCCTGATTGAAATCCCGGCCGGATTCCGTCTGGCCGCTCATCCGACCAAACCACGCCACTCCGCCGGCGAGCAGGATGACTCCGACAACTAATGCGAATTTAATTTCCGTGCGCATGACGTAGGCCTCGCGCCCCCTGATACAGGCAAGAAAAAGACTCCGCTGCCCGGTCGTCCGTGACCGTCGCAGCGGAGTCTAAGTATATCAGCCGTCTCGCGGGGCGACAGGGCGAAACGCGGCCAATGCCGGCGTTGCGCCCGATTTTCGCCGTCCCGCGCGGGCGGAGCACAGCGTTTGGCGGCCTAGACGGTCACCGGCTCCGCGGCGGCCGTGCGTTTGTCCTCTACCCGGGACCCGATCAGCAGCAACGGGGCCGCCACCGCGATCGAGGAGTACGTGCCGGTCAGGACGCCGATGATCATGCAGTAGCTGAACGCGCGGATGCTGGATCCGCCGAACGCGAACATGATGATCAGGACGACCAGCGTGGTCAGGCTGGTCATAATCGTTCGTGACAGGCACTCGTTGATCGCGCGGTTGACGACGTCGGCGGTGACGCGACCCAACCGGCCACGCGCTTCGCGGATACGGTCGAACACGACGATCGTGTCGTTAATCGAGTAACCCACGATCGTCAGAAACGCGGCGATGACGGTCATGTCGATCTTGAACTTGTCGATCAGCAGAATGCCGCCGAGCCCGCTCGACCCGCCAATGAACCCGGCATAGCCGAGGAACGCGAGCGCGACGAAGACGTCGTGAATCAGCGCCACGACACCCGCCACGCCGTACGCCGGGCGTCCGAAGCGAATCCACAGGTAGCCGATGATCATCGCCCACGACAGCAGCAGCGCCATCGTCGCCCGTCCCTGGGCCTGCGCGGCGATCTGCGGCTTGAACTGCGTGACTTTCCGCAGCGTCTGCTCGCGATCCAGCGTCGCCGTGACGAGCGCGACTTCCTGGGTCGCAAAGCCGGCCGCCCAGCGATCGGGATCGGTCGTATACGCGAAATCCGGATCCGGGTCCGTCACGAGCACGACGGCGCGGGTATAGGTCTCGTGCCCATCCGCGTCCTTGCCGGCCGGGTCTACGCCGATCACTTCAAACCGGCGCCATGGGACGTTCGCGTAGTCCGGCTGCAAACGCATCGCGCGGAGCCGATCCTCGAAGTCCTCGACGGAGATCGCCGGTTCGAGCTTGTCCAACACGATCGCGGCGCCGCCGAGGAAGTCGGTCAGATCTTGATTCAGGCGATCCGGCAGGCTGGGGACAACCGCTGACAGCCGCCGATTGGTGATCGGATAGGGCAGTTGCTCGGCGTTGGATTGACCGACAAAACGGTGCGCGATGCGCGGCTGGATCACGAGCTTGTCACCCAGCGCGGATACCAGCGACACCTGCACCAGGCGTTTGTTGGTCTCGGTGGTGGTGATGTCCCAAAAACGGCCCTTATCTTCCGGGCCGCCGCCGAGCACCGCGCCCACGCGGGACGCGGCGATATTGGCGCCGGACTGGCGAGCGCCGGCCCCCAGCCCGCGGATCGCGGCCTGCAGGGAGTTCGCCGTCGCGCCGGCCGTGGCCTGGACAATCACGGCGTCGCCCTCGGGCGAAACCTCCACGCCGCCGCGCTCCACCAGCGACGGTTCGATCTCTTCCAGCGGCTCGGCGATGATGGCCGCGAGCCACTCGGCGCTCACGTTCGGAGCGCTGACGCGGAAGACCTGGGCCGCGTTCGCGACCGGCTCCACGGTCGCCTGACCGACGTTTTCACCCTGTTTGGCGATCCGATCTCCGGTATCGCTCAGCAGTTTCTGAATCGCGGGGTCGTCGAGGTTCGCCTCGCGGCGCAGCTCGATTTCGGCGTTTACGCCGCCGCGGAATTCGACGTCCAGCGAATCGGCGCCGCGCGTCCACAGCAGGAAAACGCCGGGGATGATGATGATCGCGGACAGCACGGCGAAGCCGCCGCGCATCCCGTACCAGTTGATGTTGGGCACGCCGATGAGCTTGGCCATCTTGAGATCTTTGATCATGCCGGCCTTGGCCATCCACGAGAACAGCGTGCGGGTGACGAACAGGGCGGTGAACAAGCTGATCACGATGCCCCATCCGAGCGTCAGGCCGAAGCCCTTGATCTCTTCACTGCCGACATAGAACAGGATCAGCGAGGTAAGCAGCGTCGTGATGTTGGCGTCGATAATGGTTGAGAAGGCCTTTTCGTAGCCGTTCTTGATCATGACGCGCAGTGAAGCGCCGCGTTCGCGTTCCTCCCGCATGCGCTCAAAGATCAGCACGTTGGCGTCGACCGCCATACCAATCGTCAGAATCACGCCCGCGATGCCGGCCAGCGTGAAGCGCGCTCCGAGCATGGCCATCGCGGCCAGCACGAACAGCACGTTCAGCAGCAGGGCCACGTTCGCGACCGCGCCGGCGATGGTGTAGTAGCCCAACATGATGATGATGACGACCACCAAACCGATCATGCCGGCCGTGAAGGCCTGCTTCAGGTTGGATTGCCCCAGGCTCGAGCCGACCGCCCGCTCGCTGAGCGGCGTGTCCTTCAACCGGGCCGGCAGGGCGCCGGCCTGCATGGTCTGCACGAGGTAGTTGAGCTTTTCGGTGCTGAAATCGCCGCTGATCTGGCCGCTGGCGCCGATTTCCTCGTTGATGTTGGCGGTGGAGTAGGCCACGTCGTCGACGAGAATGCAAAGCTGCTTATTGACGTTGGCGCGGGTCAGCTTGCGGAACAGGTCGCCGCCGACGGCGTCGAGCTGGAAGGCCACCGCCCGGCGACCGGACTGGTCGCGCGTGACCGACGCCCGCTCCAGGCGCCATTTGGTCTTGCCGGCCTCGTGCAGCAGGCCGCCGTCAGAGTCGATGCGCGACAGCACATAGAATTCGTCGTTGCTCTTCTTGGCGATGACGGCGCCCAGCTTGGCTTCGAGCTGTTCGCGCGGCCATTGATCAATCGACTTCACGTTGAAGAACGCCGGCGGGTTATCGACGCGGAACCAGGCGAAGCGGTCATCCCGCGCGTTCGCGAGTCCCTCTTCGTCCAGCTTGCGACGCAAGGTGTCGTAGCGCGTCGTGTTGGCGCCCGGCGGGTCGGCCAGGATGCGGAACTCCAGCACGCCGGCGCCGCTGAGCATGCGGCGCAAGTCGGCCGGACCGTCGAGGAAGCCGCGTTTTTCCTTCCAGGCGGCGTTCTTGGCGATGACGTCGTCGATTTCCTTCGTCAGCGACGGATACTTCTGCTTGAGATTCTCAAAGATATTGGCGCGGATCGCGGAGTTCTGATCGAGCGACAGGGCTTCGGAGAAACTCTTGGCCGGGAAATTCTCTTCGAGCAACTCGTCGATGATGTCGCGATACTCTTCTTCCGCGTCGCGCTCCTCGATCTTGAGATCATCCGCCGTCTTCGGGGCTTCGGCCGTCTCACCCTCGGCGGGTTCGGACGCGGGTTGCGGTCCGGCGGCGACAGCCGCCTTGGCCGCCTGCCAGGCGTCAAACGCGGTCGCCGCCTGTTCGAGCAGCGGCTTGCGGGCCGGATTGGCGCCGACGAGCCCTTCGATCGCCGCCTGGCGGGCGTCGCCCTGCGCTTCCATCGCGCTGAAGATCGCGCTGCGCGTCAGCGTGTTGTTTTCGATCAGCTTATCCAGCGCGGCGAGATACTCGTCCTGCAGGTCTTTCGCCTCGGGCGGCGGCAGGGGCATACGCACTTCGATGCGGTTCTGCCCAAGCACCGACCACTGAATATCGCTGACGCCGGTCGGGTCGACGCGTTTCTGCAGCAACGCCTTCATGTCTTCGGCGAGGGTGGCCCGCTGCCAGTCCTCGACGCCGGTGTCGTCGATCTCAAAAATCATCGAGAACCCGCCGGCGATGTCCTGTCCGGGGCGGAGGTTGTGCGTCAGGCCTGAGCCGCTGTCCCAGCGGAACAGGACGAGCAGCGCGATCACGACGACGATTCCGATCGTGATGAACCGCTGTCTGAGGTTTTTCTCAACCATGTTTTCTTCCTTAAGCGTTTAGCGCGCCGCCGCGCGGCGCATGCGATTTCTGGTTTAGGCTTGGTTTTCGACGGGTCTTAGGTTCAGCGCGCGAGGGCGCCGCCTGCGCGCAGACGGGAATCAGGCCGGCGGACCGGTCGCTTGCGCGAGTCGCAGCCAGCAGGATTGCGGCGGCCCGGCCCGACCCGTGGAAGCGGTGGAGCGTACAAGGCCAAACCTGACGGGGTCAGGCGAATCAGCGGTAATGATCGCCGCCGTCAGCGGCGCCGGAATGAAACGCGATAGCGCCGCCCGCGATTCGGCGGCCTCGACCACGCCACCCCACCAGCGCGGAGGCAGCGAATCGCCAAAGGCGCCGCTGACCCACACGGCCGAGTCGGTCGGCGTGGGCTCGGGCATCGGAATGTCGGTGCTGGTCGACTGCGGCGCCGCCGCTTCGGCCAGCGCGGCGTCGCGCGCGGCTTCGGCCTCCGCCGCCCGCTGTGCGGATAGCAGCACGCTCTGCGATGTAATCAGCGTGCTGATCGCGAACAGCGCGGCCCGCTGAAACTGGCTGGTACGGAGGAACTCCATAGAACCGCGCAGTGTAATCAGCGGTCGGCGGGCGAGCAATCCACTCGATTAGACCGATAAAAACAGCCACAATCGTCTCGGATGGGGCGTGGGGGCTTGAGCCGGGAACTCGCCCACTGGTCTAGCCCAGCCGGCCGTCCGTCAGTTCCAGCATCCGGTCCGCGCGGTCGGCGACCGCGCGGTCGTGCGTCACCATCACGATCGTCTGGCCGTCGCGATGCAGCTCCAGCAGCAATTCGAGAATACTCGCGCCCGCTTCACGGTCGAGATTGCCGGTCGGCTCGTCGGCGTACAGGATCGCCGGCTGATGCACGAGGGCGCGGGCCAGCGCGACGCGCTGCCGCTCGCCGCCGGAAAGCTCGTTGGGTCGATGGCGCAGGCGCTTTGAGAGACCGACGCGGTCGATAATCGCCGTCGCGCGCTGGCGGGCTTCGGCCCGCCGGCCCAGCCATGCCAGGATCGGCGTGCGGATCATCTCGGTAATCAGCACATTCTCCAGCACGTTCAGTTCCGGAAGCAGGTGATAGAACTGAAACACGAACCCAAACGAATTGCGGCGAAACTGCACGCGACGCCGTTCGGACCCGGCGCCGAACACATCCTGACCGTCGAACTCGATGCGGCCGGACTGCGCGATGTCGAGCGCGCCGAGAATGTGCAGCAACGTGCTCTTGCCGCTGCCCGAGCGGCCCATGATCGCGACGAACTCCCCCGGCTGCACAGCCAGGTCGCAATTCTTCAACACCTCAAGCCGGCTTGGGCCCATCTGGTAATACTTGGTCACGCCGGTCGCGGTCAGCAGCGCTTTGCCAGTCGCGGGCTTACTCATCGCGCAGGGCCTCCACCGGCTGCATGCGCCCGGCGCGCCACGCGGCCCCGACCGAGCCGATCGTCGCCGCAACCACGCCGATAACGTTGACGCCGATGAGGTCGGACATGGCGACGCGGCTGGGGATGCGGTCGAACGAATACACCTGCATATCCCACACGCGAAACGCGGGATTGACCGCGATCAGCGCGTCCTGAATCTCATTGATGTTGCGCACAAAGATGACGCCGAACACGCTGCCCAGCGCGCAGCCGACGACGCCAACCGCGACGCCGTACAACACCCAGATGGCCGCGACGCCGACCGACGAGCCGCCGATGGCCTTGATAATGCCGATATCGCGCGTTTTCTGCAGCACGATCATGTAGAGGATGCACAGCACGAGCGCGACGGCGACCAGCGAGATGATCCCGAACAGGATCGTCATCAGCGCCTTTTCCTTCTGGACCGGGCCGATGATGTGCGCCTGCTGGCGCTGCCAGGTCACGGCCTGCACACGCGCGATCAAATCGCGATCCACCGGGCGCATTTCCCGGGCCGGATCGCTCAGATATGACAGGTAAAGATCTTCCATGCGCCGTGACAGCGCCTCGGTATCGGCGCCATCGGCCACCTTGATCTGAATCTGCGAGCAGCGGGCGGGGATCACGCCGCCCTCGACATGTTCGCCTTGATCCATGAGCAGCAGCTTCTGCATCAGGGTGAAATCGATATACACATGCTGCGAATCAATCTCGTAAATGCCGGTGCGCGAGTCGTCGGCGTAGCGGAACTGCAGCTTGATCGGCGTCGGGTCGACATTGCCCGTTTCGCTGATCGGGACCATTGTCAGCCGCACTGGCTCCCCGAGCGGAAACAGCCGCTCATAGCGCCCGTCCCGCTGCCGCTCGGCGACGAGATCGCGCCCCATGATGACGCCGGGACGCGGTTCGCCGCCATATCCGGGCGGCTCGCGCATATCCGTCAGCGCAAACAGGCCGGGGATCGGCGGTCGGCCATAGTGAGTGCGACTGTCATCGACCATATCGGGGACAGAGTCGCTGTCGCGCAGCGGGCGCCCGGTTTGCGTGCGGTGGACATCTTCCGCGTGCGCGAGAGCGCTGCGGAACGGCTCGGGCAGATCGCGCACCAGGATTTCGCCATCGTCGGTCGCGACCGGGTCAGACTCCGGATCAAAGCCCAGCAACGGCTGTCGCTGCTCGCCAAAACGCGTCGTGCCGGGATAGAACTTCTCGTAGAACAGCGATTCCTTGAATGCGTTGACGTCAAAGATCTCTTCCAGACGAATCCCGACGACGCGCACGGTCCCATTATAAGTGTCGCCGATCTTGAACAGGCCGTAGCTGTAGATCACCGGCGTCGCCTTGACGACCTCGGGCCAGGCGCTGATCTCGGTGATGAACTCGTCGTATAGCGGGAAGCCGGAACTGGTGTGGTTATCGACGATGATGTCGCCGAGCAGGCCGCGCGAGCGCTGCATCACCTGCTCCAGCCAGCCGCCCATGACGCTGAGGACAATCAGCACCATCGCCACACACAGCATGACCGCGCCGATCGCAAAGAACGCGATGCGCCGCTTGTGAAGATAACGCAGTGTCAGAAACAGCTTGTACATCAGGCGTCCGCGACCGGGCGTTGCAGAGGAAACAGGATCACGTCGCGAATACTCAGGCTGCCGGTCAGCAGCATCACCACGCGATCGATGCCGATGCCCAGTCCGCCCGCCGGCGGCATGCCGTACTCCAGCGATTCGATAAAGTCCTCATCCATCACGGCCATGGTCTCATCGCCTTCGCCGCGCAGGGCGGACCGCTCCAGGTTGGCGCGTTGCACGGCGGGGTCATTCAGTTCGGTGTAGGCGTTGCCGACTTCCATGCCGTTTACGTACAACTCAAAACGCAACGCGATATTCGGGTCATTCGGGTCGCGCCGCGTCAGTGGGCACAGCGGCGCCGGATAATCCAGCACGAATGTCGGGTTGATCAGCTTGTCTTCGACATGATGCTCAAACAACGCGCCGACCAGCACCGCGTCATCCCACTTGGCCTCTTCCCAGCCCAGCCCGCGGGCCTTCTCACGGGCGGCGGCGATGTCGCGCATCGGGAAGCCGACATGCTGTTCGAACAGGTCCGCGTATCGCAGACGCGGCCACGGGCGCGTGTAGTCGATTTCGCGCTCGCCGAATCTGATTTTGTTTGTTCCGATTACGCGTTCGGCGGCGCCCCCGATCAGCGCCTCGGTGATGTCCATCATGTCGTGATAGTCGCCATACGCCTGATACAACTCGAGCATGGTGAACTCGGGATTGTGGCGCGGGCTGATGCCCTCATTTCGCAGGCAGCGCGCGAATTCATACACGCGCTCAATCCCGCCGACCATGCAGCGCTTCAGGTAAAGCTCCGGCGATATCCGCATGTATAACTGCATGTCGAGCGTGTTGTGGCGCGTCACAAACGGCCGGGCCGCGGCCCCGCCGTAGATCGGCTGCAACACCGGCGTGTCCACTTCAACAAAGCCGCGCTCGTGCAGCACGTCACGCATGTGACGCACGATCTTCGCCCGCGTCAGGAACACATCGCGCGAGTCCGGATTCGCGAACAGGTCGATGTAGCGCTTGCGATAGCGCTGTTCGACATCGGTCAGGCCGTGGAATTTCTCCGGCGGCGGACGCAGGCACTTGCTCAGCAGTTGGATGTCGGTCAGCCACAGCGTCAACTCGCCGGTCTTGGTGCGGCCGAGGCGCCCTTCGCCCCCGATCACGTCGCCGAGGTCGAGCAGCTTCGCGACTTTCCAGCCGACGGCTCCGCCTTCGCTGTCCGCGGCCCCGGCGATCATCTTCTTGCTGACGCCGAGCTGGAGATCGCCGCTGGAATCGCGCAGCGTCATGAAGATCAGGCTGCCGATATCGCGGTGCAGAATCACGCGGCCCGCGACGCGAAACGTCGCCGCGCCTTCGGGCTGAATCTCGCCATCCGGCAGGTCGTGCGACGCGGCCGCGGCGCGGACCGCCGCCGTCGGCGAGACGTTCTCAAACCGCCAGCCGTAGGGGTCGACGTTCAGCGCCCGCAGCTTGTCGAGCTTGGCCTTTCGATCGGAAATCTGGTCGCTCATGGCGGCGTACTATATCGCCATGAGCGACCAGCGCGCGGCGGGGTTTCAATATCCCGGCAGATGCGGCTCCCACGAGCGCGTGAACCAGACTTTGACGTCCTCGCCGTCGGCGTGCAGCTCGAAATAGCCGGTGCGGGCGGCGCCGCCGGTTGAGTTCGAGTTGATCTCAAACTGCTCGCGCGCGGCCATCAGGTCGTCACGCGCCTCCAGCGTGCCGCGGTGCGGGTAAACGTAGCCGATGCCGCCGTTGGGCGCTTCGTTCCGGACGGCGTCGGCGATGATCGCGCGGCGGACGGTCCATGTGCCGCGATAATCGTGGTTCAGGCCGATCCGCTGCACATAGCGGCGCCCATTGAGCTTCGCGATCGGTCGCCCGTCAAAGTGCACATAGTTGCTGACCGCCGGATCAAACACGCCGCCACTGTTCGCGGCCGGGTTCTGGTCATAGGGAATTCCGCCTCCGATCGGACCGGCGGCGCTGAATGTATAGGTCATCTTCCAGCTTCCGGCTCCGACATTGTTCGGAAAGCCCGCCACCGCCGACGGGCAAACCCAGCTGTCGGGATTGACGAACGGCTTCAGCACGACGCCGATGGTCGTTGGATAGCGCTCGTCGAATGGATCGGCGCTCGGATCGGTCAGATTGACGTCCTCGGCGAACGGGACGCGATCACGGTTCTCGAGCGCGTACGCGAGCACGCCGGTCCAGATGTTGCGCATGTTGTTTCGGCAATAGACCTGCTTGGCGCGCTCCCGCGCGCTGCTCAGCGATGGCAGCAGCATCGCCATCAGGATCGAGATGATCGCGACGACGACGAGCAGCTCAATCAGTGTGAAGCCGCGCCGGATGAGGGACGACCGGGGTTGTCCGTTGAGTTTGTGATTCATGGCAAACTCCCAAATCAGTGCTGCAAGGGTCCCGTCGGTGCGGGATCGGTCAAGCAGCGGCGCCACTATCCACAGTCACCAGCGCCGAACTCCGCCAGCAGCCCCGCCAGATCCGGCAAGCCGACCTCGCCATCGCCTGTGACGTCGCCGTCGCTCAGCGTCGCGCCCGTCATGCCGAAATTGCTCAGCAGGCCCGCGAGATCCGACAGATCCACGCAACCATCACCATTGATGTCCGCCGCCGGGCCAAGGTCGATCTCGAGCTTGCCGGCCTTTGCCAGCGGGTCGAGCGTCAGCCCCTCGCGGGCGAAGAACACGGGGAACGCGGCGGTCGAGCCCATCTGCACCGTGTTCGCCATGCCCGCGACGACCACAAACACCCGGCCCGCGGCCAGTTGCTCCTGGAAGTACCGGCGCACCCGGCCGTCAGACAGTGTCAGATCGATCTCAAATTCGACGTCGAACGGCGCGGTCTGCGCGCCCGGCGTGTAGCCGATCGGGGCGCCGATCGCCCACGGCGTCGGCGTGAAATTGGTGACGCCGAGCGCGGTGTTGAACAGGCCGCGCACGCTGTCTTCGGCCCGCAGCATCGCGCCATTCGGATCAAACACGAACGGAAACGGATCGCGGGGTGTCGAGGGGCCGTTGATCGAACCGATGTACGCGCTCGTTTCCGTGTAGGTCGTGGCCGTGTACGTCGGACCGAAGCCGACGCCGAACAGCTCGATCGGCCGCCCCGGATCGGCGTCATCGCTTTCGCCGTCGGTGTCGTTCGGCTCGCCGCGCGGAACGCCGTCGGCGTTCACCTCGCCGTCAAAATTCGCGTCGTAGGTGAACCATTCGTCGACGGTCAGGTCGACCGGCCAGTCCGGGCCGTCGAACCAGTCGGCCGTCAGGGTCACGCGGATCGCGCGAATCGCGTAGGTATTCGGGTCTTCCCCGCCCGCAATCAGGCCGCCGGTGTCCCAGGCGAACAGACATTGCCCATCGCGATCGTTGAAGCCGACTTCGCCGGTCGCGCCGAACGTGCTGATCAGCGGGCGCCGGCCACGCGTCGAGTTAAACGGATAGTGCCAGCGGTCAATGGTCGGCGGCTCGAAGGCGAACTGCGCGGCGCGGACCGGGGTCGGCCCGGCGCCCAGAAACAGGACTGCCCCGCAAAGCGCGATCGTGAGTTGTTCGCCGCGCATCAGTTCGCGCTCCGCCGGCGCACGAGTCCGACCGCGCCGATCGCCAGCAGCCCCAGCGCGCCCGGTTCAGGCACGATTGTGGCGTTGTCAAAATCGAACGTGAACGAGGCCGGAGACCCGGCCAGCCCGCCCGCCAGCACGCCGAGCTGCACCCGCGCGATGTTGCCGAAGACGGTGTTGAAGTCGGACGACTCGAACGAAACGAATTGCGGATTGAACTCGTTAATCCCGATCGTGACGGTCGTCCACGTGTTGGGCAGAACCGGCACAAATCCCACGCCGATCGCGCCGGGGAAGTTGGCCTGCGAAACGAACCGGGCGAAGAAATTGACCGGGGCCGGGGCGTTGTGGCGCACGTCAAAGCTGAACGCGGTCACGCCGTCGGCCAGCCAGTTGCCCACAAACGCGTCGGCGCTGGCGTCAAACGCTCCGTTGGCGCGGACCAGCGTGACCGGCGAGTTCGGGTCAAGGCCGTCAAAGGCCGCGCTTTCCGAGATGAAACCGCCGGCGTTCCACGTCGCGCCGGCGGCGTTGTTCGAGTTCCGCCAGTTGGCGGCGTCGGCGCTGAAAGTCTCGGTGAACGGTACGGTCGTCGCGAAGGCGGCCGCGCTCGTCACCGCCGCCATGGTCAGCACTGTGAATGCGCGCAGCTGCGCGCGAGTATCGCTCTTCATGTCTGCTTCCTCCAGAATCAAGCCCGATGGGCTGAATGTCGTCTGAATTTCCCGGCGTCAACGCCGCGGCGCGAAAGCGCCCGCGCATGCGTCGGCGCACAATGGACAAAATCGCCGGATCAGCGTCCAGCGAACACCACATTTGTCAGGGAGTTCAGGCGGGTTCGGGAGGGGCGCGATGCAATGCGCGACTGCGGGCCCACAGGCTTCTGGTGGGGTCGAATGTGTCTGAATAGCGGGTCAGCGCCGCGGTCAGCGCGGCGCGGGCGGCAATCACTTTTCTTCGCGTAGCGCGGCGGGTCTGCTTGGCCGGCGTCAGCAGCCGCCACGCGACGACACCAATCGCCATGATCCACGCGATGGCCTGCGGCGGCTGGTCCAGCAATGACACGCCGACGACCTGTCGATGGGCGACATCCGCGTGCAGCAGCGCCACAATGATGGCCAGCCGCGTCTTGGCGCGGGCGCTCAACTGCAGCCGCAGCCAATCGACGTCGACGACCTTCAGGGCAAAGAAGACTTCACTGGCCAGCAGAAACAGCAGGCGTGGCAGCGCCGCGGTTTCGTGACCAACGGTCGCCGCCGCCGCGAGCAGCGCCGGCGCGTGGGCGATCGCCATCACCAGCCACGCGGCGCGGGCAATCCAGCGATCCCGCTCGGGGCTCATGGCGGCGACCCTGATTCGCATGGCAGTGCTCATGTGTTTGAATAATAAAACAATCGGTAAGCCTGTCAAATTGCCCGAGTCGGTTTCAACGTTTTCGAATGGACTTCGCCTAAGGCAAAGGGCAGGGCCGAGCCGCGAGACTTGCCAAACGGGCAATGATCTCGCGGTCGGCCGCCCGGCGTTGGAAAAAAAGGCCCCGCGCGACGGGACGCCGCGCAGAGCCGGTGAGTCTTGGTGAAACCGTCGTTCGTCAGGTCGCGTCGGCGCCGGCGCCGGCAAGCTCGCTGGTCGGCGCGTCCACGCCTTCGAACTCCAGCTTGCGGTCTTCGCCTTCACCCACGACGTTGACGCGAATGACGCTCTTGCCGTCGAACTTGCCGCGCAGCAGCAGCTCGCTCAGCGCGTCCTCGACCTGCGTCGAAAGGGTGCGGCGAAGCGGGCGGGCGCCGAACTTCTCGTCGGTGCCCTTCTCCAGCAGCAGTTCCTTGGCCTCGGCGCTGATTTCCAGCTTCAAGCCGTGATCGACCAGGCGCTTCTCGACCTTGCGGAGTTCGAGGTCGAGGATGCCAATCAGGTCCTTGTGGCCCAGCTTGTGGAAGACCACGACTTCGTCCAGACGGTTGATGAACTCAGGACGGAAGAAGCGCTCCAGCTCGGAAACGAGCATTTCCTTCATCTTGTCGTAGTTCACGTCGTCGTCGCGCTTCATGAAGCCGAACGGGTCCTGGCTCATGATGCGGTCGGCGCCGATGTTGCTGGTCATGATCATGATGGTGTTCTTGAAGTCGACATTGCGACCGAACGAGTCAGTCAGTCGGCCTTCTTCCATGATCTGCAGCAGCATGTTGAACACGTCCGGGTGCGCCTTCTCGATTTCGTCGAGCAGCACGACCGAGTACGGACGCCGGCGGACACGCTCGGTGAGCTGGCCGCCCTCTTCATACCCGACATAGCCCGGAGGCGCGCCGATCAGACGGCTGACGTTGTGCTTCTCCATGTATTCCGACATATCGATCGTGATCAGGGCTTCCTGATCGCCGAACAGGAACTCCGCCAGCGTCTTGGCCAGCAGCGTCTTTCCAACGCCGGACGGTCCAAGGAAGATGAACGAGCCCATCGGGCGGTTCGGATCCTTCAGACCGCTGCGGCTGCGACGCACGCTGCGGGCGACGGCGCTGATCGCCTCGTTCTGGCTGACGACCTGCTTGTGCAGTTCGGCTTCGAGCTCCAGCAGGCGCTCGGCCTCTTCCTTCTCCAGTCGCTTGAGCGGAATGCCGGTCATCATGCTGACGACCTCGGCGATGATGTTGTCATCCACCACGCCGTCCTTCTCCTCGGCGCGGTCTTTCCACTCGCGCTGCATCGTTTCCTTCTTCGATCGCAGCGATTCGCACTGGTCGCGGAGTTCGGCGGCCCGCTCGTAATCAGCGCCCTTGACGGCTTCATCCTTCTCGACGTTCAGGCGTTCGATTTCGCGCTCGATGTCCGCCAGGTCCGGCGGCACCGTCATGCTCTTGATGCGAATCCGCGCGCCGGCCTCGTCGATGATGTCGATCGCCTTGTCCGGCAGCACGCGACCGCTGATGTAGCGGTGCGACAGCTCGATCGCGTTTTCCAGCGCCTCGTCCGTGATCTGGACGCGGTGGTGGGCTTCGTAGCGATCGCGCAGGCCGCGCAGGATTTCCAGCGCGTGCTCGGTGCTCGGCTCGTTGACGTGGATCGGCTGGAAGCGCCGCGCCAGCGCCGCGTCCTTTTCGATGTACTTGCGGAACTCGTCAAACGTCGTGGCGCCGATGCACTGAATCTCGCCCCGCGACAGCGCCGGCTTCAGCACGTTCGAGGCGTCAATCGCGCCTTCCGCGCCACCGGCGCCGACCAGCGTGTGCAGCTCATCAATGAACAGAATCACATTGCGCGCCCGGCGGACTTCGTTCATCACCGCCTTGATGCGCTCTTCAAACTGGCCGCGGTACTTCGTGCCGGCCACCATCATCGCCAGGTCGAGCACGACGATCCGCCGGCCATGCAGAATCTCCGGCACTTCCAGGCTGATGATCTTCTGGGCCAGACCCTCGACGATCGCCGTCTTGCCGACGCCGGCTTCGCCCAGCAGCACCGGGTTGTTCTTCATGCGCCGGCACAGCACGGTGATGACGCGCTCGATCTCCGCCGCGCGGCCGATCACCGGATCGAGCTTGCCCTCGCGGGCCAGGTCGGTCAGGTCGCGGCCGAACGAATCCAGCGCGGGCGTCTTGCTCTTGCCCTTCTTGGTCGTGGCCATGTCGCCGTTGGGCGCGCCGCCGACCGACGTCTCTTCCGGCTCCACGCCGGCGCCGAGCAGGTTCAGCACTTCTTCGCGCACATCTTCGAGGCGCAGGCCGAGATTGGTAAGCACCTGGGCGGCGACGCCATCATGCTCGCGCAGCAGGCCGAGCAGCAGGTGCTCGGTGCCGACATAATTGTGGTTAAGGTTACGGGCTTCTTCGATCGCGTATTCGATTACGCGCTTCGCCCGCGGGGTTTGCGGCAGCTTGCCCATCGTGACCATTTCCGGGCCACTCTTGACCAGCTTCTCCACCTCCAGCCGGACTTTGCGCAAATCCACGCCCAAGTTCTTCAGGACGTTCGCGCCGACGCCGGAGCCCTCTTTCACCAGGCCGAGCAGAATGTGCTCGGTCCCGATGTAATCGTGGTTAAACCGTTGCGCCTCCTGGTTGGCGAGTGCCATCACCTTTCTGGCGCGATCGGTAAATCGTTCGAACATGGGCTCAAGTCTCCCTGGCTCGGCCTGCGTCCATTGGTTTCCACACGCCCGCCGCGTGATTTCCGGACACAGATCCCCTCAGCATCGTGATTCTAGCGCGCGCCACATCGACCAGCAACACAGGCGCCTCGTGCTGGTATCGACACGCGCACGGCGCGTGATAAGCAGTGCGGCGCGCGCCGGATCGGCCCTGGCGCTATGTTCAGGCCGATTCCCGCCCCAGATGGCGCCGGATTTCGCGGCGATACAGGTGGCGCCGATCCAGCCGACTGACCCGCGCCCACGCCGCGCGCGTTTCTTGCGCATCACCCATACCGGTCACGAGTTGCGCGACCCGCGTCGCAATTGTCAGATCATGCTCGGCGTCTGCGATTACTGGCGCCAAAGCGGCGTACGCGCCGTCAAGATCGCCGGCCGCAGCCAGACGCCGCGATTCTGCCAGCGCGGCGCGGCGATGGCGCAATCTCCGCGCCCGCTCGATTTCCCGGAGCCGCTGACCGAGGCGCCATTGCGATAATCCCCAGATCAGCATCGCGACAACCAGGGTCAAGCCGCGCGCGAAGGGCGAGTAGTCCAGCGGGACGATCAGCGTCATCCACAGCCACGCGTTGGCCGCGAGGGCGAACGCGATGGCGGTCGCGGCGCCGATCGCCACTTCGCCGATCGCGATTTGTCCGGCGCCGGCGGCGGCGAGATTCAGCATGCGGGCCGGCAGCGCGCGGGGCGATGAAGTAGCCGCACTCCGCGTCATGCGGTCGCGGCCTCACCGCGACCGCTCATTGCCGCGTATGTTTCCATCAGGCTTTCCGCCAGGCGTGGCACGCTGTATGTCTTACGCACGTGCTGGGCGGCGGACCTTCCCAGCGCCAGGATATTGGGGTCGGCGTCCGCCACGCGGCGCACGGCATCCGCGATCGCGGCCGGGTCGCACGCGACCTGACAGGTGGATTCGCCATCGACGTACCAGTCGGGAAACGTGTCGCCCGCAGCGATCACAATCTTGCCCAGCGCCATGGCCAGCATGCCCGCCAGCGAGAACTCCGCCTCATTCCGGGGCAGAATCAGGATGTCGGCGCCCGCCAGCGTGGCGTCCCACATGCAGGCGTCACCGACGAGACTCAGACGATGATGCACACCGAGCTTGCGCGCCAGCGTCCAATATTCCAGCGCTTTGCCCAGGCCGATGGCAATCAGTTGCGCGTCGACATGGCGCTCGTCCAATAGCGCCAATGCCCGCACCAGCGTGTCCAGACCGCAGCCCGGTTCGATCCGCCCGCACCACACCAGCCCCAGCGTCCGCCCGCGTGGCGTGATGTCCTCGACATCCGCCGGCGGCAGTAGCGCCGGGGGAAAGTCGTGGATCGCGCCGGACTCGCCGAGTGTCGGCCAGCGCTCATGGAATCGCGTCAGGTGGGCGGCACACATGGCGGCGACGCGCTCGCGCGCCCGTAACCCGCGCCGCATGAACAGATCCGCGTCGCGGTCCGAGGTCGCATGCAGCAGGAGCGGGATTTTCTGATGATGGGCCCACGGCCGGGCGAGCGTCATCGCGTCGGCCCCCCAGAGGTGCACCGCCGCGCACGCGCCGAACTCGCGGGCCAGCGCATTGCGCAAGCCCCAGCTGCGCCAGCCGGACAGCCCGGGCGCCGAGCGCGCTTCGAGCGGGGCGATATCCAGCATCTCTCGGGCGCGGTCGCTATCCGTCAGGAAGGTAATCTGCGCGCCCAGGTCCGTCAGCGCCAAGCCCAGTTCGCGATACATCCGCCCAAACCGGCTGAACAGATCGCCCGAGACGACATGCAGCACATGGATGCGCCGCGCGGGCGATTCGACGGGTGTGTGGGCCGCGGACATGCCGACAGCATACCCCAATCCGCCCGAATCCGGCGCAATCGCTTCGGCTCGACGGGGTTAGGTGCCCTTGTCGCGCGTATCGATGTCGAGCGGCGCCTGCATGTGATCCGCCGCTTCGGGGTCGTAACACAGGACCCGCGCGTAGCAGAAGATGGCCAGACTGAGCACGGCGGCGATCGACACCAGCATGAACGTCCAGCCGGCCGGGGTCAGTCCGGTTCCACCGGCGACATTGGCCGCGTCAGCGAGTGTCATTTTTCGCTCCCTTCATCCAGCAGGCGCTGGCCAAGACCGAGTTTGCTGAGTCGCTGATTCCCAAGCGTGACGAGGATCGTAAACATCACGATCAGCAGGATCACGAATCCCATGGCGATCTGCGCGACGGGGCTGTCGATCAACTGCTGTATGCGGCTCGACTCCGGCGCAGTCGGCAAACTCGGGTGAATCTTGCTGAGATCGATCCCGAGAATTTCGTTCAGGATCGCCATCGTCAGAATCACGATCAGGAACAACGGTGAAACGAACTTGATGATGAACTTGAAGATGGACGGAATACGCAACTGCGCGCCTTCATGCGCCATCTTGAAGCCCTTATCTACGCCGATCACCCAGCCAAACAGCACAACCTGTACGGTAGCGAGAATGACAATCGCGAACGTGCCCGCCCAGTAGTCGATGGTGTCCAGCGCCGCCATGTCGGCGCTGAAGAACAGCACAATTAACGACCCGGACCCGGCGATCGCGCCCAGTAACGTGACTGACGCGCGGCGCCCGATTCCCAGCGCTTCTTCAAGAAACGCGATCGCGGGTTGCAGCATCGACAAGGAGCTTGTGATGGCGGCCAGGAACAACATGAAAAACCACAATGCGCCGATCCAGCGTCCGGCGGGCATATGCAGGAACACAGCGGGCAAAGACTCGAATCCCATGCCAAATGTGCCCTTCGACGCGCCCACGGCCCCGAGGAAGAGAAAGGCCGCCGGCACCGTGATCAAGCCGCCTAAGCACACTTCAAAGAACTCGTTGGTCGAGGTCGCGGTCAGGCCGGAGAGCACGACATCATCTTTGCGCCGGAGGTAGCTGGCGTAGTTGATGATCACGCCAAAGCCGACCGATAGACTGAAGAATATCTGTCCCGCCGCGGCAAGCCACGCCTTTGGTTTCAGAATCGCGTCATACCATGCTCCGCCCTCGGCGCCGGCGCCCGGATTCCATAAGAAACCCAGGCCATCCTGCACGGTGTATGTCTGACCGTCGACCTGCTGCGGATCGAGTGTCAAAACCCGGAACAGCACAAGCAACGCGCACACCGTCATGACCGGCATTGCGCGGATGCAGAACCACTCGATCCCCTTGGAAAGGCCGCGAAACGCGAGGAAGAAGTTGAGCGCGAACACGACCATCCAGAAATAGACGAGATTCGACCCGTTCGGGCCGAACAACTGCCCATCCTTGTCCTGACCCGTAAAGTCGCGGAACAGCGCCGATGTCTGCTCACCGATGTTGCCGCCCGCCGCGGAATCGACCACCATCGTGCCGGTGAGGTACTTCCAGGCGTAGCCCAGACACCACGCCTCAATCACGTTGTAGTAGGCGTAAATCCCGACCGGAATCAGCAGGCCCAGCACGCCGAAGTAGCTCCACACCCGGCTGCCGCCCAGCGCCCTCAGCACCGCCGGGCAGGAGTTGACGCCATAGCGCCCGCCCTGGCGGCCCATCGTCCATTCCGCCCAGCAGATCGGAATGCCGACCAGCAACAGGCAGATGAAGTAGGGGATCATGAACGCGCCGCCGCCGTTGGCCGCCGCTTGTCCCGGGAAACGCAGGAAGTTGCCAAGCCCGACGGCGGATCCGGCGACCGCCAGAATCACGCCAATCCGGGACCCCCACTGCTCCTTGGCCATGTCGGCTCCTTCGATCCGGTCATGAAGAATGACAGGTTCTCAAAACGTCACGGCGTTCACACGCCGCGATGAATGCGGCGATCGGATCGCGGGCCTGCTGCGCGACAGCCATGTTGCCGAGCGAACCGCGCGACGTGAAACGCTGGAAGAGGCGACAAGGGTAGCGAGCAGCGCCGCGCGATGCAATCGATCGCGTTATCCGCCCGGACGGACGGAGCGCGCCCAGCGCCCGCTCCCAAAAAAACCCGACATCGTGCCAGGCGCCGAACTTGAACCCGACTTTCGGCTTTGAAAGCGCCGGGGCTGTCCGTACGATGCGGTTCCGGTCATCGTGGACCCCCGCGTGCGCGGGGGTGACGGAAGGAACAGGCGCCGACTCGTTATTCGTGCGGGCGCAGCACTCGGCATTCCCGCGCACGCGCTGTGTCCGTCATTCCCGCGCAGGCGGGAATCCACGGAGTGAGGAAACGTCAGGAAATCAGCGGTTCTGGTCGTCGTGGACCCCCGCGTGCGCGGGGGTGACGGGAGGAACAGGCGCCGACTCGTTATTCGTGCGGGCGCAGCACTCGGCATTCCCGCGCAGACGCTGTTTTCGTCATTCCGGCGCAGGCGCTGTTTCCGTCATTCCCGCGCAGGCGCTGTTTCCGTCATTCCCGCGCAGGCGGGAATCCACGGAGTGAGGAAACGTCAGGAAATCAGCGGTTCTGGTCGTCGTGTACCCCCGCGTCCGCGGAGGTGACGGACCGAAGGGAGCGGCGCGTGTAAGGCTCAGCGAGGATCGCGCGATGAATCGATGGATGGTCGCCGGATTGATCGGCCTGGTCTCGGTCGGATTGCTCGCGACCGCGACCGCGCCTGACGCGCCGTCCTCCGCCGCGGGGACGATCACGCCCGGCCTGCCGGCATGGGGGCTCTACCAGATCCTGTGGCGTCCGGGTCGGTATGGCGAAATGCTCGACGCCGAGCGCGCCCGTTTCCCCACGTCGCCGAAGTACGTCATGTTCTACCGTGACCTGGGTCGTCCCTTTCCAACGGAGGTGGTTGACGCCATCCACGCGCGCGGCGCCACGCCGATCGTTTCGCTGGAACTCTGGCGCTGGCATGATCGCCGGCCGGCACTCGAACAGATCAACGCCGGCGCGTTTGACGACTTCTTTCGGGATTGGGCCCGCGGCGCGCGGCGCGACGGGCGCGAGGTCCTGCTCCGCTTCGGGTTCGAATTCAACGGCGACTGGTTCTCGTGGGGCGGGGATCCGCCCGCGTTTGTCGCCGCCTGGCGCCGGGCGTGGAAGCTGTTTCAGGAAGAAGGGGCCGACAACGTGAAGTGGGTGTGGGCGGCGAACAATCAGAGCTGCCCCGACACACCGGAGAACGCCGCCGAGCGGTTCTATCCGGGGGCCGAGTGCGTCGATTGGCTGGCGCTGGACGGCTACAACTTCGGCCCGCGTCACGACCAGTGGCACAAGTGGGATTCGTTCGCGGAAGTATTCGACCGGCCGCTGCGGGCGCTGGAGCGCCTCGACGCGGACAAGCCGATCATGCTGGCGGAGTTCGGCTGCGCGCCGGGCGAATCCGGCGAGCGGGCGGCGTGGATTCGCGACGCGTTCACCCAGATCGAGCGCAACCACCCGCGGATACGGGCGGTGGTGTGGTTCAACTACGACAAGTCCGGCGAGCAGGAGCCCAACTGGCGGTTGAGCGAAGCCGATGGTTCGCTGGCGGCATTCGGGCAGACGTTCGCGGCGCCGGTCGAGCCGAAGTGACGGGCGGGATTCCCCGGAGTGAGAAGGCGTCGCGCAATCAGCGCCGTTAGTCGTCGTGGGCCCCCGCCTGCGCGGGGGTGACGAATAGAGAATGGGGCGCCATCTCCGTCATTCCCGCGCAGGCGGGAATCCACGGAGTGTGTGGGCGTTAAGTCACTGAATAAAAGGCGCAATGTCACCGCGCCGTTAGTCGTCGTGGGCCCCCGCCTGCGCGGGGGTGACGAAACAGCATGGGCGCCGCTTCCGTCATTCCCGCGCAGGCGGGAATCCACGGAGTGTGAGGACGTTAAGTCACTGAA
>CAZGTH010000031.1:0-20007 GCA_964528455.1 uncultured Planctomycetales bacterium
GCCAGATGAACGAGCCGCCGGGCGCCCGTCTCCGCGCGGCGCTCAGCGCCCTGACGATGGCGGAGTACTTCCGCGATCAGTCGGGTAAGGACACGCTGCTGTTCGTCGACAACATCTTCCGCTTCTCGCAGGCCGGCTCCGAAGTGTCCGCGCTGCTCGGCCGTATGCCGTCCGCCGTAGGCTACCAGCCGACGCTCGGCACCGAGATGGGCGAGTTGCAGGAGCGGATCACCTCGACCAAGAACGGCGCCGTCACGAGCGTACAGGCCGTGTACGTCCCGGCGGACGACCTGACCGACCCGGCCCCGGCCACGACGTTTACGCACCTTGACGCGTTTATCGTGCTGGAGCGCTCCATCGCCGAGAAGGGCATTTACCCCGCGATCGACCCGCTCTCGTCCAGCTCGCGCATTCTCGACCCCGGCGTCGTCGGCGAAGAGCACTACGCCATCGCCCGCCAGGTGCAGCAGATCCTTCAGCGTTACCGCTCATTGCAGGACATCATCGCGATTCTCGGCGTCGATGAGCTCGCCGAAGAAGACAAGGTGCTGGTCGGCCGTGCCCGCAAGATCGAGCGCTTCTTCTCGCAGCCGTTCTTCGTCGCCGAGCAGTTCACCGGCTTCCCCGGCAACTACACGCGCAAGGACGACACGCTGCGCAGCTTCAAGGAACTGTGCGAAGGCAAGTGGGATCACCTGCCCGAACAGGCGTTCATGTACGTCGGCCCGATCGAAGAAGCCGCCGCCCGCGCGGAGAAGATGTCCGCGGCGTAAGGCGATTTTTCGCGACGACGATTGTGATGGAACACAAAGGCCCGTGGCGAATAACGCCGCGGGCCTTTCTTTTGATTGGTATGCTTCACCGCGCAGCACGTCACATCGGCGGCCGTCGCCGTTTACACCGCGTCGCCGTGTACACCGCGTCGCCGTGTACGGCGCATCGCCGGCGCCCGGCGCCCGGCGCCCGGGAGCGGCACTCCACGCTGGCCCGCCCCGAAGGGGCGCAGGGTCGTAGCCACGGGTGGAGCAAGGTCGGCCCTGGCTGACCGCGGCGCAACCCGTGGATGAAGGCGCGAGCATTCTGCCCCGAAGGGGCAGCGGGAAGTCGCGCAGCCCGCCGTCTCGGCAATGGTCGCATCGGTACGAAGTTTATTGCGCCGCGCCGGCGCGCTCCGGCCGTCGCCGTTAGCGGGGCGCAGGGTGTGCCACTGCCGTCTCGGCAGTGGCCTCATCGGTACGAAGTTTATTGCGCCGCGCCGGCGCCCACTAATCGCGCAGCACACCCGCCACTTCGTGCTTCCGATCAAGGTACCCCATCACGATGTCCGACCCATAGGGAGGGCCGGGACGCTGCATGTTGACGTTCTGGTACGGTCCACCGGTAACGATGCGGCCATCTCGAAATTGGAAGTAAACGCGCCATGCGTCCAGCGGGATTGCCAGCTTCTGGAACTTGATGGGTTCACAATGGCCGTCGATATGCGCGATCGTGCCCGCGCCGGCGTGCCGGTCGGTGATCTGATCCTGATTTCCCCACGCGCTGTCATGTACGACACCCAACGCGTATCCCTCATCTTCTTCGAGGAACATCCACGGCATCGAAGTTTCCGTATTTCGATCCCATTGGTTGCGAAGATGGTCGGGGCCGAAGTTGTTGGCCCAGCGCGTGTACAGCATCGTCTCGACATTCGCGCCGGTCAGCATGGTGGGCGATGTGTAGCTGTAGCCGGTATCGTTCGAGAGGCGCCCGAAGATACCCTCGCGCTTGGACAGGTCGATGTCATCCTCCGGGCAGCGGTACAGCTCGGTTTGCTGGCCGACATACTTGAAGATCGTGCCTTCGCTGGGCACATCCTCCTTCTGATCGCCCGTCTCACCGATGGTTCCCAGCCAGTCGAACGAGCGCCATTGGCGATAGTTCACGATACCGGTAGGTACCGCCGTCGTGCGACGATTCGTGCTGCGACGAACAAAATCGCGCGCTCCACCGGGTAGCCGGTTGTTCTCCTCCGTCGAGTACGCCACCCAACCGATCGCGAGCTGCCGCGCATTGCTCAGACACTTCGTCGTGCGCGCCTGGCGCCGCGCAGCGCCGAGGCTCGGCAGCAGAATCGAAATGATCAGCGCGATAATCGCGACGACCACCAGCAGCTCGATCAGCGTGAAACCGCGCCGGCGCAACTTGAACCTGGACATCCATCATCTCCCAACGTGTGGGGTAGAAGTGCGATCAGCGGGTCGGCGACCCTCAGAAAAGGGGCGAGCGGGCCGTCGACTCGGACCTGAGCCATTGAATTTATTGGAATTTTCGGCTGCAAACAATGCAAAACTTGGGCCAGCCGCCAGAAATCCGAACAAAATCGGCGATGCCCCGCCCGCCGACGTCGCCGCCGCCGCGACGCGACCTGGGGCGGCCCGGGAGCCAGAAACCCCCGGGGGGGTAATGGCTTACGCCCGCGCCGGGAGCGTCCTGCGCGATTTTTTCGCTTTGTTGACCGGCTCCGCCTCCGGGCCTCGTCCTATCCGATGCGTGCCAAACGACGCGCGGTCCGCCTCAAGACCAGGCGGGAGGGGCCCTCAAGAAACCAGAAACTTCCGTCCGCCGCCGCGAATATCGGGTCATGCCGCTCGAATTCGTTTGCGACGCTCCATCTCGGGTTGAGTCCGCTGCGACGATCTCGCCTCCCAAGCGGTCGCATGAGTCAACCCGCTCGCCTCGGGGTTCCCACCCACTTGCCTCCGGGTGGGGACCCTGTTTTTTTTATTCTTCCCGCCGCAGCGCGAACACGCGCCGGCCCTGCTCCGCCGGATGTTCGCGGGCCCCCAGCAGGTGAAACACCTCGGCCACCGCGATCCGCGCGATCAGCGGATTCACCAGGAACGTGCGCGCCCGCAGCGGATGCGGCCGCACCCCCGGCAGCCACTGGATCAGCCGGCTGACACCCATCCGCCGCACCGCTTTCGACAGCCACAGCCAGAACCGCGCCACCGGCCGCACCAGGAAAAACGCCTCGGTCCCCAGCGCCTGGTACAACGGCATGAACACCCGCGCGTCGACCGGCGACGTGATCTCGGCCCCGTTGTGCGCGCCCAGCGCCTGCCCCCGCCGCACCGCGCCGAAGTTCCGAAAACCCGGTCGCATCACATACGCGTCGCCGCGCTCCAGCGCGTGCCGCATCAGCACTTCCATCACCGGCGGCACATCCCGCGCCGCGTCCGCGATCCGCCCGCGCAGCGCGCTCGACGCCGGCGCATCGGCGGGCGCGACCATGCCGGCCGCGATCAGCGCCAGCCACAACGCGGCCTCGCCCAGGTCCGCCGACACGGGATCTTCATGGCGACCGCACTCAAAGGCGACGCACACGCCGCCGCGCTCGGAAAAATGTTCGGTGATCGTGCCTTCCAGCGATTCTTCGAGCCCCAAAATGAGCGGGGCCGCCAGCGCCCGCGCAAACGCGCGATTCCGCAGCGAATCATGCAGGATCACAAATGGGGCCGAAACGCTCGAAGTCGTATGCAGGTCGATCAGGAAGAAGGGCCCCGGCGCGTGTTCAATCTCGCGTGAAATCGCGGCGTTCAGCGCAATCTGTTCGCGATCTTCAACCGATTGCGGCGCATCCCCCGGCGCGGCCAGCGCCGCCAATCGCTCCTGCGTCCATTGCCGGTTCAGATCGCGATCGATATACCGTTCGCCGCGGGCCTGGGCCGTCAGATTCCCGCGCAGCGCGACAAATTCGCCGCGCAGCATTGTCTTGCGCGCGTGCAGCGCGTCGATCACCCGCTGGGCCGCGATGCCGCCCGCCGGCTCATTGCCGTGCAATCCCGTGATGCACACCAGGGTCGGCCCGAGCGTATCGCCTCCATAGCGCCCGATGACGCGCTCGCTGGCGGTGGCGGCGGCGGGTTCATCAGGTCGCGCCGCGTTCATTCCGCGTCCTCGTCGAGCTGTGTTTCGAGCAGTTGGGCGGCGATGTCCATGAAGTCGCGCTCGGTCACAATCCCCACCAGCCTGTCGCGGGATACCACCGGCAGACATGCGATTCTATTCCGCCGCATGATGTCGATCGCTTCGCGGGTGCTGGTCTCGGGCGACACGCATACGGGGTCGCGTTTCATCACTTCGCGCACCGCGACCGAGTGGTTGGGGCCGTGCGGCATGTCGTGGGCGAGGTAGCGCAGCAGGGCGCGATACGACACCAACCCCACCAGCCGGTGATCGCGGTCTTCGACCGGAATATGCCGGATTTTCCGCCAATCCATGACATTCGCGACCAGGTCGATCACTTCGTCCTCATGCACCGTGAAGACGTCCGTTGTCATGTATTGATCGACGCGCAGGTAGTTGCGTTTCCAGCCGCCGCCTTCATCCAGCTGCGCCAGACTCCACTTGTGGCATGGTTCGCCGCTTTGCTGGCGCGATACCAGCCCGGCGACCAGCGCCGAAAGGCGTTCGCCGCGCGTGCCGCGCTGGGCCATGCCATCCAGCGAGCGCAACTGCCAGGCCGCGCCGGTCTGCGCCGTGGCGACACGATCCTCGATAATGCCGAGATAGTGATTGATGTCCTGCTCGCGCACATGTGAGCTTTCCAGCCCCTTGCGCGCCAGCGGCAACAGGCGCATCGCGATCAGCTCCTGGGCCGGCATGCGGTGTCCGTCGATCCAGGTCAGGTGCGCATCGAGCCCGAGCCGCGCCGCCGCGACAAAATTCTCCTTGGCGATCGCAAACGGCATGGTCTGGGTGATGTCCTCGATTTCCGCCGCGACGCCGCTGACCAGCCCGAACCAGAACGCGGCGTTCGCGACTTCGTCCGCCACGCTCGGGCCCGCCGGCAGCACGCGGTTCTCAATCCGCAGCCCTGGTCGCCCGTTGAGCACGCCGTAGCACGGGCGGTTCCAGCGATACACGGTGCTGTTATAAAGTTGCAGGGCCTGCAGGCGCGGCGCGACGCCGGCCGCCAGCCGCTCAAACGGATCTTCGTCGATCTCGCTGGCGAGAATCACGCGGAAACGGGCGATGTCGTCGCGATAGATTTCCAACGCGGACTCGCGCACCCAGTCGCGCCCGAAGCTGACCCGCGCGCTGCGTTCCTGCAGTTCGGTGCCGGAGTGTCGCGTGTCCACCGCCTGCTGAAACACCGCGATCCGCGTTTCGCGCCACAGTCGGCGGCCGAGCAGCAGCGGCGAATTGGCCGCGGCCGCCAGCGTCGGGCCGGCGACCGCCTGGGCGATGTTGTAGTATCGCGCGAACTCGTGCGGCGAGACCTGAAAGTGTACCTGGCAACTCGTGTTGCAGGCCTCAAGCATCAGCGATTCGCTTTTGATGTTCAGCTCGTCGACGCCGGTGATGCGTAGTTCAAACTCCGCGCCGCGCAGGTTGCGCATCGCCTCGTTCAACGCGAAGTAGCGCGGGCGCGGCGTCATATTGGCCTGCGTCAGATCACCTGCCCCGAGTGTGGGCAGGATACCCGCCAGCACGCAGTCGGCCCCGCGCTTTCGCGCCGCGCGCCGCGCCTTTTCCAGCTTTTCACTCATCGAGCGCTCAAGCTCTGACAGGCAGTCGTCGCCGTACTCGAGCGGCGCGAGATTGAATTCGATGTTGAAACTGGCGAGTTCTGTCGTGAATTGCGGGTCATTCAGATCATCAAGCACCTGCAACGCGATCGGCGCGGGGCGGCCGTTCGGGTTGATCAGGATCAATTCCTGCTCAGCTCCGATGCGGCGGACGTCCAGTTCAAACATGTCGCCCTGCAGCATGCGCTCCAATGCGCGCAAGTCGGTCAGCACGGCTTTCATGAACTGGCGCAGCTGCTCGGGATTGCTGTTGTTGAAGACTTCCTGCTTGCTCATATTGAACGCCCGATTTCGCGGCGAGATAGGACAAATCCGCGGTCCCGTACCCCTATCATCGGCGGATTCCGACGCGGAACTCGGAGTGTAGCCGCTCAGCGGAGGGCAGGCATCGGGCGGGTGGGCCGGCCTCGCGTGGAGTCGATCGGCCGCGTAGGGCGGGCGCCTGACCCGTCGGCCGCACGCCTACGCCTCCCCAGCCCGGTTCCATTCCGCTATGATCCGACAGACGAAGCGCCCGTAGCTCAATTGGATAGAGTGGCAGACTTCGAATCTGAAGGTTGGAGGTTCGAGTCCTCCCGGGCGCGTGGCCCGCAGGTCCCCGACTTGCGGGTTTTTTCGTGCCCGGTTCAGGGCGCGGGTATCGCGTCGATATCGGCGATCCCGTCCTTCAAATTCAGATCCGCCGCCAGAATTCGCCCGTCGGCGCCAATCAGCCAGGCGCTCGATCCGTGACCGAAGGCGGCGTGGGCCGGCCCGTTCCAGTGATGGAAAACAAGGGTGGGAGGCGTCGATCGAGACGCGAGCCATTCCCTCAGGCAGTCGATACGACCGCCCTCGATGCAGACGAGAAGCAGGTCGGTTTCGGCGTAGCGACTCAGCACCGCTGCAACAAACGGCGTGTCGGCGCCATCCGGCGTCTCGCGGCCCGCGCCGATGACAAGCAAAACCGGATGCCCGCGCTGCTCCGCGAGCGAGAAAGTCTCACCTTCGAGAGTACGGCCTTGGAATTCGGGGGCCAGGTCGCCGGGTTGCGGACGCGCCCCGCGCGCAACGAAGAAGTCCCATCGACTTTCGGTCGTTCCCGGTTCAACGCGGCGGACTTCGCGCCAATCGACATGATCCCAACGTCCGACGGGGGTTCGTCCCGGACTGCTGCGCCGAAAGATTTCGACCTGATAGTCGCCGGGCGGAACGTGTTCAATCACAAAGGCTCCGTCGTCATCAGTCACGGCGCCGATCGCGCGACCTGGGTTGGACTCGAACTGCGCAAGCACGCTCGCATCCCGCAGCGGGTTGTCGTCCGGATCCAAGGCTCGACCGATGATTCGGCATCCACCCTCCCGCGCGAAGCTGACATGCCGTGTTTCCCCGCCGGCGAGGTCGACAATCTCACGGGCGATGATCGGGTACGGGTACTGATTCCCCACCGAGATGCTGATCGCAACATCATACTGACGCCCTGGGGCGCGCAAGTCGCTCGAGATATTCTCACATTGGCCCTCAGGCACGTAGCGGGCCCCGTAGGACGCCGTCTCGGCGGGCGTGTCAGCTGGCTCAACGGCTACCAAGAAGCGTTGGTTCCCACAAAGCCCGGGCGGCACATCATCGATGACGATTTCGGCGCGTTGGATCGCGACGTCGATCGGAGTGGACTTGTAGTCCGCCGGCCGAATCATCAAGTCGGCCAGCCCATCCTCGCACCGTACTTTCAGATTCCAGGATTCGTCCGGCGCCGCGAACCCGCGAAGCTCGAACACACCTTGCTCGTCAGTGATCGCTTCAACCGACCAGAGCTGATTCCGTTGAACGCGCCTTGGCCTGACACTCCGCTTCGAGGGGCGCGGCCGCCATTCGGGTTGCGTGAGGCAAACGGTCGCGCCTTCGATCGGGCGGGCAGTCTTCGCGGACGTGACCCGACCGCGCATTACATTCAGATCCCGGTGCAAGCCGCTTGCTGCGCCCAGCAGCCGTTCGGACGGCCCCGGTCCGTCGCGGGCGGGCGGCGACGCGCCCCCAGGTTCCTCCCGCCAGATTTCTTCGACATGCCATTTGCCGGCGTCCAGATCCACCGGGGACACGCGGAAACGAACCCGCGGACACTCCCACGGAAACCGAAGGTCAAACTGCCAAGGTACTGAAGTTTCCACGATCACATGGCTTGTTTCGTGTTCCCGGATCGCAGAATCGGGCATGTCGAACGGTCGCGGCAGGTCCCACACGACGCGGCCTTCGCTGTCCAGCAATTGAAAGAGCCCACCCCACTCACGACCGCCCTGGCAGTCGTATTCGACGTAGCGCCAACTCAGCAGAATCAGTCCGGTTTCCGCGACGGGTCTTGCGTCTAGCAGGGTTTCGATCTCAAAATCCCGCGCGCAACTGATCGTGAATTGGTCTAGGAGCGCCCCGGTTGAAATCCGATAGCAACGCCATAGCTCACCGGGGTGAGCGAAATGCGCTCTCAAGCGCGCGATAAAGCGATCAGCTTCGGGATCGACGATAAACCCCACCGCATTCTGCAGAATCCCCAATCCGCCGCATGAGTCAACTCCGTCTCGCGGGTACCGATCGTTCAACCGTACGGCGCCGTCGGGCCCGAGGATCACGTTCTGCACCATCCCGCGGATGTCTTCGTAGGGCTCGTTCCCGACGCCAAGTGAATATGCGTATCCAATCGTCTCCCCGGCGTCGGTCAGCGCCGCATCCCACAGCGTGAACGGCAGTTCTTTTTCCCAGACGACTTCGCCTTCGTTACTAAACACATATCGCCCACGCCCCTGTCCCAATTCCGTGCTCGGTGTCACGACAATCGAATACCGGCCGGACGGGCTCTGATATGTCTTGATCCCCAACGGGTCGGGCGCCCTTGGCAGCGCAACGCCGCTTGCGCAGGCCAGCCCCGCCCAAAACGCGACGAACGCCGTGTCAGTTTTCCGTTGTCGTGTCATGGCTCGCCTTTGACGCTCGTCCACTCCCTTAGTCTACCCACCGGCGCCGGTTTTCTTAACGCTCATTTTGACCCCGTGCGTTTCCTAATCCGTCGCCGGGTTTTCTTTTTCCCCCAAATGCGGGAGTATTCCGCCGTGAGCCAAGGAGATTGACTGGATGGAATCGCTCGGAACGATGTTTGAATTTTCCGCCGCCGCCGGCCGCAAGGGGCCCGAGGCGCTGGTTGTCCCGCTGGTGACCATGCCGAAGCCGGCCCTGGCGACCATCGCGGCGGTCGACGAATTGTGCGGTGGGGCCGTGGGGGAGATGTTCGCCGCCGGGGCGGCCCCGACTGACGCCGGCGCCCTGGCGCACGTGGTCCGCGCCGGCCCGATCAAGCGCGTCGCCGTCGTCAGCCTCGGCGCCGCCGAAAAGCTCGACGGAAAAGCGGTCCGTTCGGCCGCTGCCGCCGCGGCGCAATGGATCGTCGATCAGAAACTCAGCGCGGTGCGCGTGTGGATCGACGGACTGACCACGACCAGACTCGAAGATGCGGTCGGCGAGTGGGCGCTCGCGATGACCATTGCCGGCTTTCGCTACGAGACCTATCGCAAGATCGAAAAACCCGCGCCCGCGAAAGTGCGCGTCTCGATCGAATCCGGCGACAGCGCCCACGTCGCGCGCGCCGTGAAACTGATGAAAGCCGCGGTCCCGCTCGGCGACAGCGTGAACTATGCCCGCGGCCTTGCCCATCGGCCCGCCAACGAGTTGAACCCGCAGACCCTCGCGGCCGAAGCCCGTCGACTCGCCCGGGACGAGCCCAAGATCAAAACCACTGTGCTCGACGTCGCGCAGCTGCAGAAACTGAAGATGAACGGATTGCTGGCGGTCGGGCAGGGCGCGAAGCACAAGTCCTGCCTGATCCGCATGGAGTATCGCGGCGCGCCGAAGTCCAAGCGCGTCACCGCGCTGGTTGGCAAAGCCGTCACGTTTGACACCGGCGGATATTCGATCAAACCCACCAGCGGCATGTGGGATATGAAGTTCGACAAGTGCGGCGGTATGACCGTGTTCGGCGTGATGCGCGCCGTCGCGCGGCTCAAGCTCCCCGTTAACGTCACCGGTCTGGTGCCGGCCGCGGAGAACATGATCTCCGCCGAAGCCTATCGCCCCGGCGACATCCTGCGGATGATGAACGGCAAGACGGTCGAGATCATCAGCGCCGACGCCGAAGGCCGCCTGATCCTCGCCGATGCCCTCACCTACGCCGAACAACACTGCAAGCCGACCGAGATCATCGACCTGGCCACGTTGACCGGCGGCGTGCGGATCGCCCTCGGCGTATACGCGGCGGCCGTACTCGGCGACAATGATGACCTGTGCGACGGACTGGTCGAAGCCGGCCGGCGCACCGGCGAGCGCCTGTGGCGCTTGCCTGTCTGGGACGACTATTTCGACTTGATCAAGGGTAACGACTCCGACATGCGGAACAGTTCGCTCGTGCGTGACGCGCATTGCGTGGTCGGTGGTATCTTCCTGAAGCAGTTTGTCACCGGCTCCGTGCCATGGGCGCATGTCGACATCGCCGGCGTGGCGACCGACGACAAGAAGCGCCTCGCGACCGGCTTCGGCGTACGCTTGCTGGTCGATTACCTCCGACGCGGAAAGTCGTAAAGCGATTATGGCCGACGCCCCCAATCGAGTGAATCCGATTCTCGCGCCGTTCGCCGCGCTCGGCGGCCGCGTGATCGACGGCCTGGCGGCATTTGGCGATTTCTGCCTGTTCAGCGCGCAGACCATCGCCCCGGCCCCGCTTGACCTCGCCACGCCGCGCGGCTGGAAGCGGCTGCTGCCGCAGGCCTTCGCGATCGGAACGCGGTCGGTGCCGGTGCTGATGCTGACCGGCGCGTTTGTCGGCATGGTGCTGGTGGTGCAGGGGTGGGAGCAGTTCTCGACGGCCGGGTTTGCCGATCGCCTGGGCGCCGTCGTAAATGTATCGGTCGCGATGGAGCTGGGCCCGGTGCTCGCGGGCGTCATGCTCGCCGGTCGCGTCGGCGGCGCGCTGACCGCCGAGCTCGGCACGATGAACGTCACCGAGCAGATTCTGGCGCTGCGCTCGATGGGCGCCGAGCCGATCCGGTTTCTCGCGACGCCGCGCTTTCTGGCGTGCCTGCTGCTGGCGCCGATCCTGACCCTGTACGCCGACCTGATGGGCACGATCGGCTCGTGGATCATTTACACGTTCGTCTACGGCGGCGACTCGGAACCCTACTGGTTCTTTACACAGGAAACGGTCGAGATGTGGGACGTCGGCGTCGGCATGGTGAAGTCGATGTTCTTCGGCGGGGCGATCGGGCTCATCAGTTGCTACATGGGCTTTCACACAACGGGCGGCGCACAGGGCGTCGGCGAGGCCTGTACGCGCTCGTTCGTGATCAGCTTTATCTCGATCCTGGCGCTGGACCTGGTGCTCAACCTGGTCAATAACGGCGTGTACAAGACGTTGTTCGGCAATCGCATGCTGTTCTGACCCATCGGGCGCCGCATGAACGATATGGCTCGTGAATCCGCAGACCACGCGGCTCATACCGCTTCGATCGCCGAGCGCGCCGCCGCGCGCGAAGCGGCGCACGCGCATCATGGGCCGATCATTCAATTCAAGGATGTGCACAAGTCGTTCGGTCGCAAAGTCGTGCTCTCCGGCGTGAGCTTCGATGTCGAGCGCGGCCGCAACACGGTCATCATCGGAAAGTCCGGCAGCGGCAAGAGCGTGCTGCTCAAGCACATCGTCGGGCTGATTCGCCCGGATCGCGGCGAGGTGTGGTTCGACGGGGAACGCATCGATGGTCTGGCGGAGCGGGCCCTGACGCCGATCCGCCGCCGCGTGAGCTTCGTGTTTCAGCTCAATGCGCTGTTTGATTCGATGTCGGTTGGCGAGAACGTCGCATTCCCGATGGCGCAGAACTCGCGCGGCCGCCGGGCGGCGCGGCGCCAGATCAACGACATGGTGAGCGAATGCCTCGCCGTCGTGGGGCTCGCCGGCTACGAATCGAAAAACCCGGCCGAACTCTCCGGCGGCGAGAAGAAGCGCGTCGCGCTGGCCCGCGCGATCGCGATGGACCCGCCGCCGGATGTGGTTTTGTACGACGAGCCGACGACCGGTCTCGACCCGCAACGCTCGGATTCGATCAATAAGCTGATTCGCCGCGTGCAGGAAACGACCCGCGCGACAGGCATCATCGTTACGCATGACATGCGCAGCGCGGAGGAAGTCGGCGATCGCATCGTGATGCTCGGCGACGGCGTAATCGCGGCCGACGGCGCGCCCGAGGAGATCATGAACAGCGCCGACGATCGCGTCCGCCGCTTCGTGCGCGGCGAAGCCGACCCGGACGAGACGCTTGGGTAATTTGCTGCGGAGTATGGCCGGACCGAGGCGAGGGGCGCGCGGGGTCATCGGGGCATTTCAGCGCTTCACACAGGCGCAAGATCCGCGCGTACAGGCATTACCGGATCGGCCATTCAATCTTGCCCACTTTAACAGAACTGCCCTACCTTGCTGTTAATTGCGGCAAATTATCTATTCTCAAGGGCTTACGCGCCTGTAATTTCTCCAGAATTCTCCTTTTTCGGTCAAAGCCCGGGTGAATTCAAGTCGATACCGCTAAAGGTCGACGGGGGTCGGCCAAGCCCGCGGCAGGAGGTTGCGGGCGGGACATGGGGCCCAAAGTCACGGATGGCAGGCAGTGAGTTGTCCGTCGCATTGGGAATTCGAGCAAAAGGAAGCCCGAACATGATCGAAACGGTTACCAACAACACGCAGCTCGCCGGACCGCCGGCGACGCGCGGCCCGGCGCGCGGGCCCAATCCAACGGACGATTCGCGCCCCGGCGCGACGGCCGATCGGCTGGAGCTGTCCGAGGCCGCCTTGCGCCACGCCGCGGATGACCGTCCGATCCGCAGCGAACTCGTGCAACGCGTTCGCGACGAGATCGCGTCCGGCGAGTATCTCACGGATGAGAAGCTCGAGGCGGCCCTCAACGGCCTGCGGCGTGACGTGCTCGGGTAGTACAGCGCAATAATGACGACCGCTCGGCGACGGGCGACGATCGACGAAACGCCCGCCGGCGCATGGATGCGCGGCGGGCGTTTCTTTCTGGCCTGAAAAGAAGGGCGGGGGCGACCCGGTGGGGCCGCCCCCGACGAGGAAGCGTCAGTCGCGTAAAGTGTTGTTGAAAGCGCGGGGCGCCAGCAGGGCGTTAGCGGCCCGGCCCTTCGCCCTGGGCGGCGTTGACAGTCCCGAAGGTGTTGAGCAGTCCCCCGCCGAATCCCCGAATCGCGACGGCTCCGACGACAATCACCAAAGCCAGCAGGATGGCGTACTCGGAGGCGGTCGGGCCGTCCTCGCTGATCAGGAACTGCTTGGAACGGTTCAGGATTCGGCTCACGCGGGCTCCTCACTCGGAACGTTGTGCTTTGCCGAATGCTAGGCCGGTCCGGGCGGTGGAGCGGCCGCGCTCGACGCTTCGGCGCCGCGATTGCGTGTGCTGCGGCTGGCGGCCGTTTGCTATCGGCCCGCGCGGGCATGCGGTCTGATAGTGGCGCCGGGGCCCGGAAGCAGCCATGCGCGGATAGGAGTCGCGGTCGCCACGGTCTGGCCCCATAATGTCCGGCATGTCACGTTGGTTGCGGCTGCCATCCCGGTCTGCGGTATTCGGCGTCCTGATGGCGCTGTCGGCGCTGGCCGCGGTCGTCCCGGAGCGCTGGACAGCCTGGGCCCGGGCCGCGCTGGCGCCGCTGCACTTTGCCCAAGAGGGATTGGCCGAGGTGGGCGTGATCGTCGCCACGCCGGAGGGGCGGCGGAAGCTGACGGCGGAGGAAATGGTCGAGGCGCTGACGGAGCGCGAGGAGTTGCGCCGCCAGAACCTGGCCCTGACCGCCACGCTCGGACAACTCACGGCCCGGGTTGATGACCTTACGGATATTCGCGGGCAGATCCAGGACCACGCCCGCTTCACGATTGCCCGGGTGATCGGCGCGACCGCCTCGCCCAACGAGATGGCGCTGCGCATCGATCAAGGGCAGAACGCCCGCGTGCAGATCGGCGACTGGGTGGCGGCCGGCGTGGCCCCGGAGCGTCGCGGCGACTTGTCCGGGCGCGACCTGCTGATGCGGTCATGGCTGGTCGGCCGCGTGACCGAGGTCGGACTGTATCACAGTGTGGTCCGCTGCGCGACGGACGCGCGTTTTGAAGAGACCGGCGTACGCGTGGCCAAGCGCGACGCGCTCGGCGAGTGGCAGATTCTCGAAAGGCCGCTGTATCTCGCCGGCCGCGGGGGCGGCCGAATGGCGCTGATTGAGGCGGATGAGAACTTCTTCGACGAGGGATATCGCATCGTACTCGCGCCGATTGGCGGGCATTACCCCGCGATGACACCTTTGGGCGAGCTGGTCCGCGCGCAGCGCACCGAAACGTCCGCGCTGCACTACGACATCGAGGCCCGCCCGATTGGCGCGGCCCGCGACTTGCGATGGGTTTATGTCGTTTCGCTCTCCACTGCGGCGACGGCTGACTGAACGCTACAATCCGCGACATGTCGATTCGCCGCGCCGATCTTTGCCCGGTATGCCAGGAGACGCTGCCGCCGGCGGTGGCGCCCGCGAAGTGCGCGGAATGCGCGTTTGAATATGACGCCAACACGCTGATCTTTGAGGCGGACCGCGCCAACCTGACCCCGAGCGTCGTATCCAAACTCCTGATCGTGATCGGATTGGTTTTTTTTGCCGCGTGGGACGCGTGGCGGGCGCAGACGACAGGCGACTGGTCGCGCGATCGGGTGCTGGGCATGGGGCTGGCGTTGGCGATCGCGGCGCTGGTGGGTTACGCGATCTATCTGCGCCAAAGCCGTCCGCACTTCGTGGCGGTGACCGGCCGCGGGCTTGAGATTCACACCGGGGGCATTCACACATTCGTTCCCTGGCGCGAGGTGGCGGGGATCGATCGGCAAGGAGAGACCGCGACGCTGCGTACTGAACGGCACGACCGGGGGTTGCTGCTCGCGCCGGCGCTCGGCACGCGGGCGGATGTCGACGCGTTTGTCGAAACGGTGCGGGCCGTGACGCCGATTGATTGAGCGACGTTCGCCGCGTTTGAGATATCTGCGAAATCGCATCGCCCGGTTTGCTACACTTGACCCATGAATCTCAAGCGGCGCCGGGCCGGACAAGTCATCGGGTGGATTCTATGCGCCGCGGGCGCGGCCCACGCGGCCGCGGTCGACGGTTTCTGGATTGAACTTCCGCCACTGCCCACTCCGATCTCCAACAACGCCGTCACGGGTGTGATTCGGCCCGACGGATCCGCGACGCTGTACACCTTTATGGGTATCACCGATCCGACCGCGTCCGGCACGATCACGACCGCCGCCTGGGCGCTCGATTTCCCGGATGGGTTGCGCAGCGCCGCGCAATGGCGCCCGATCGCGGATGTGCCCGGGTTTCAGGGTCGTGGGCGGATCGCCGCCAACGCGGTCGCCGTGAACGGCGAGGCGTATCTGCTCGGTGGATATATCGTGCGGGCCGGCGGCGAGGCGACGGACCCGCGGCCCTTTCGATACGACCCATTGAACGATCGTTACGTCCGCCTGGCGGATGTGCCGGTCGAAGTCGACGACACGGTGGTGGGGGTTCGCGATGATCGATTCGTATACCTGGTGAGCGGCTGGCATGGGCCGAACGGCAACAATGTTCGCAACACGCAGGTGTACGACACAATCGCTGATACCTGGAGCGCGGGCACGCCGATTCCCGGTCCGGCGACCGGCCTGTTCGGCCATGCCGGAGGGCTGAGTGGCGATACGCTGGTCGTGTTCGACGGCGTGCGGACAAACGGGGGATTTCTGCCCGCGACGACGACGCTGGTCGGGCGCATTGATCCGAACGGAAACGGCGCGCATGAGGAGGTCGCCTGGACCGAGCGTCCGCCACACGCCGGCGCGTATGTGTATCGCGCCGCGTCATCGCCGACGCCGATGGACGACGGTCGGCTGTTGTTCATCGGCGGGGGCGACAATCCATACAACATCGACGGCGGCGGATATGACGGTCAGCCGGCGCGGCCGGTGGACCAGGCGCTGGTGTTCGATCCCGCTGACGCAAGCTTTCGGTCATTTATGATCGCGGGCGCTCGGCCGCCGACGATGGACCACCGCAATCTCGGACGTTTGCCGGGTGGCTGGGCGATCGTTGGCGGCATGACGAGCGCCGGGGTGGCGACCAATCGCGTGTTTGCGCTCGTGCCGCTCGGCGAGCGGCTGCCTGGCGATGTGACGCTGGACGCGCGCGTCGATCTGCGCGATCTGGCCGATTTACTGGCGCGGATCGGCGCTGGCGCCCAAGACGCGGGCTATCACATTGCGGCAGACCTGAATTTCGACCAGCGCGTTGATCTGTTGGACTTGGCGATCGTGCTCGATCACTTCGGCGCCACGCGATAAACAGGCGCTTCGGGCGACTTACTCCGGAACCATGACCGCGCTTGGCACTTCGCCGTCAAAGCCGAGGAATAGCCGGGGCACCTCGCCGGAGTCTCCGACGCGCATGATGCGCTGCGCGTTGATCGGCTTCCACGACGCGGCTTCGCCCTTGAGGGTGTTTTCAGTCGTCGTCAGATCCAAACCATACTTGCCGACGGTCCAAGTTCCCTTGAGCGCCTCCGTCGCGCTGGCGGGTTTTTTCGAGCGGGCGTCGACGAGCGTCATCGTGAAGGTGTTGTCGGCGTTGATGGTGATCTGTCGCAGTTCGCGCATCCCCAGATCAGGCGGCGTTGAGCGGGCGGAAAAGCCGGGGTCGCTCCCGTCCCGTGTCTCGGTCCAGGTGAGCGTGTACTCGCTTGCGTTGATCGGTGGCGGCGCCGGCGCCTTGTTGCAGCCGCTCGCCGTGAGAATCAAAACCAATACGCTCAGCCTGATGGCCCGTGCGGTCATACCGTTGCGCCTCCCAACGAAAATCGCGGCTCCGGCGACCATACCGCGACGACAGTCCCCGCTGTCTCGCCTCTCGATCGCGCCGCGCGCCTGAATTGTCTACCAACCGCGCCTGGTCTGCCAGCCACTAGAACCGCTAATCGGCCATCCCGCAAGCCGACGCGGCTATTTTGCGTCCCACACGTCGCCGCTGTTGAACAGCTGATCGAGATCGCCGACGCCGCGCTTCTCGCGGGCGGCTTCGATCTGCTCCATCAGGCGGCGATCATAAGTCGGGGCGGAAACGGCCCGAAACACGCCGACCGGCTCGGGATAATCCGGATACCGCATCCGCGCCAGGAACATCGCCAGCGTCGGATCGGAGACGGACTCGTCATGTCGCAGCAGTCCGGAGCGGTCGTCATCCGTGAGGGTCTCGATGACCGGGCTGAGCCCCTCCAAACGGACGCCACGATCGGCGTTTGTCCCGAACACCATCGGCGCGCCATGCTCAAGATAAAGCAGATGATCCGGGCGGCGTTTCTTGTCGGTCGCGTATTCGAACGCGTGATGGTTATAGACGTTGCAGTCCTGATACACCTCGACAAACGCCGTGCCGCGATGGGCCGCGGCCCGCGCGATGACCTCCTGCATATGCTTCACGTCGGCGTCCACGCAACGGGCCACGAAGGTCGCCCCGGCGGCGAGCGCCATCGTCAACGGATTCAGCGGCTGATCCAGCGATCCGTCAGGCGTCGACTTCGTGACTTTGCCGGTTTCGCTGGTCGGCGAATACTGACCCTTGGTCAGACCGTAAATGCGGTTGTTGAACAGGATGATCTTGAAGTCGAGATTGCGGCGAATCGCGTGCAGCAACTGGCCGAGCCCGATGCTCAGTCCGTCGCCATCGCCGGTGATCAGCCAGACGTCGAGTTCCGGATTGGCGCACTTCACACCGGTCGCGACGGCCGGGGCGCGGCCGTGGATGCTGTGAAAGCCGTAGGTGTTCATGTAGTACGGGAAGCGGCTGGAGCAGCCGATGCCGGACACGAACACGGTCTTCTCGCGGGTGACGCCGAGGTCGGCGAGCGCTTTCTGCATCGCGGAGAGAATCGCGTAATCGCCACAACCCGGGCACCAGCGAACTTCCTGGTCCGTCTTGAAGTCCTTCAGCGTCAGCGGGGCGCTCATGCCGGGCCTCCATTTGATTGGGCGGCGCCGTTCGTCGCGGGACGACCGCCGAGCAGCGCCTGCGCCGCGTCGACGATTTCCGAGACCATGAACGGGCGACCCTTGACCTTGTGCAGGCCCTTGGCGTCGATCGCGTAGCGACCGCGGATCAACAGTTGCAGTTGCCCCATGTTCAGTTCACACACCAGTACCTGCTTGTACGCGGCCAGCACGTCGCCGAGGTTGGGCGGCAGCGGATTCATCCAGCGCAGGTGCGCGTGGGAGACCGACGCCCCGGCGCCCTGCAGACGCTGGGCCGCGGTGCGGGCGGCGCCGTGCGTGCCACCCCAGGTCAGCAACAGCAAATCGCCGCTCGGTTCGCCGAAGACGGCTTGCGGCGCGATTTCATTGCCGATGTATTCGATCTTGCGGGCCCGCTCGTTGGTCATGCGCTGGTGATTCTCGGGCTCGTAGTTGACGTTGCCGGTCGTCGCGGCTTTTTCGAGGCCGCCGACGCGGTGCTCCAGGCCCGGCGTGCCCGGAATCGCCCACGGTCGCGCGCCGTGCGCGTTACGCAGATATGGCTTGAAATCATCGCCGTTGGTGGCGTGATGAATCTCGATCGGCGGCAGGTCGCCGGCTTTCACGACGCGCCACGGCTCGGCGCTGTTCGCGATAAACCCGTCCGACAGGATCATGACCGGAATCATGAAACGCGTCGCGACGCGCACGGCTTCGATCGCGGCCTCGAAGCAGTCGGCCGGCGATTGCGGCGCGATGACGGCGACCGGGCATTCGCCATTGCGCCCGAGAATCGCCTGCCACAAATCGGCCTGTTCGGTCTTGGTGGGCAGGCCGGTGCTGGGCCCGCCGCGTTGCACGTCGATGATGATCAGCGGCAGTTCCGTCATGACCGCCAGGCCGATCGCCTCCTGCTTCAGGGCGATGCCCGGGCCACTGCTCGCGGTCACGCCGATGGCGCCGGTGAAAGACGCGCCGATCGCCGAGCAGACGGCCGCGATTTCGTCCTCGGCCTGAAACGTGCGGACATCAAAGTGCTTGTATCCCGCGAGCTGGTGCAGAATGTCGCTGGCGGGCGTGATCGGATACGACCCGTAGAACAGCGGCTTGTTCGCGAGCCGCGCCGCCGCGACCAGGCCGATCGACAGCGCCTGATTGCCGGTGAGGTTGCGATAGCGTCCCGGCGGCAGCTTGGCGGGCTCGACGCGATAGCGCAGCGGGAACATCTCAGCGGTGTCGCCGAAGTTGTGACCCGCGCGCAGCGCCAGCACGTTGGCCTTGGCGACGTCTTCGCGTTTGCCGAACTTCCGCTGAATCCAGTTCAGCGTGGTCTCGAGCGGGCGGTCGTACAGCCAGAACACCAGACCCAGCGCGTAGAAGTTGCGACAGCGGGCGGCGTCTTTGGAGCCGAGCCCGGCTTCCTTCACGGCTTCGACGGTGTGCGTGGTGATCGGAATCTGATATACGCGATAATCCGCCAGTTCATCCGTATCCAGCGGATTTTCCGCGAAGCCGGCGCGCTTGAGGTTCGCGGGTGTGAATTCGTCGGCGTTGACGATCAGCATGCCGCCGCCCGCGAGGTCCGCGAGGTTTGTCTTCAGCGCGGCGGGATTCATCGCGATCAGGGCGTCGATGCGGTCGCCGGGGGTGAAGATGTCGTCGCTGCTGATCTGGATCTGGAAGCCGGAGACGCCGGCGAGCGTGCCGGCGGGGGCGCGAATCTCGGCCGGAAAGTCCGGCAGCGTGGAGACATCGTTGCCGAAGATGGCGGAGGTGTTTGTGAATTGGGTTCCGGCGAGCTGCATGCCGTCGCCGGAATCTCCCGCAAAGCGAATCGCGACGCGGTTTACGAGGCGGATGCGACTGTCGTCTATGGCGGCCGCGTCGTCGAGAAGGTCAGGGTTTTTCATTGCTTTTTCGTGCTGCTCCCGATGTCGCCCCATTGGCCCTGGGGACGCGGGCGTAAACAAGCAAGTATAACCGTTGGTGGTCCGCCGATAAAGCCAAACGCCGACCGCTGTCAGTGGCCGCCCGGCAGGGCCGGGAATGCAAGCGCCGCGCACCCCATCCTGAAGCGCAGCGAAAGGGTGGGGGACCGCGTTCACTTCCTGACGTTCAGCTACCACGCCCGGCTTCAGTTCTTTCGCCATGTGGGTGTTTGTGACGCGTTCGCGCGATGGACGCGACGCGACGCCGGCTTGCGGTTCGCTGGTTTGGTTGTGGGGCGCCCGAGCCGTCCCGGCAATGCTTGCAGGATGGGGCGCCCGCGCATAGCCACGTCCGAACCCGAAACGCGCGAAGTTCCCATAACAAATGGATTTCGGCGCGCCCCGGGGCCTAACATGGGATAGCTTTCA
>CAZGTH010000032.1:0-16465 GCA_964528455.1 uncultured Planctomycetales bacterium
CTCAGAGGCTCGCTTCATAGATTCATGCTTTCGCCGAAGGCGTAAGCATGTGTTGAACAAGAGCGCCGGCCTGCGCGAGGCCCCCACGTACCCGACCAATTCCGCAAAGTATCATCATCTGCGCACCTCTACGCCAATCCATGCTCACGGCTGCGCCGAGAGCATGCCACCCGCCCCGCCAAGGCCCTCAGTAGCCTCGCTCGGCTCCGGCGGGGTGGCATGCTTTCGCCGAAGGCGTAAGCATGTGTTGAACAAGAGCGCCGGCCTGCGCGAGGCCCCCACGTACCCGACCAATTCCGCAAAGTATCATCATCTGCGCACCTCTACGCCAATCCATGCTCACGGCTGCGCCGAGAGCATGCCACCCGCCCGCCCGGCACTCGATCAGAGCACACGCCTCATAACGTGAAGGCGACTCGGCATAGACGCCTCCGCCCCGCGCAGCATGATTCTGAAAGAACGTGCATTCTTCAAAGCTCGCTCGGGCCTTAACCAGCGCTCCGCCACCATAGCCCTTCGCTACATTCCATCGAAACACACAGTCGATGAACCGCCCGGCATTGGTGATGATTCCAGCCCCGCCTCCGTTTTGGTTGAGCGTGCTACCATCTGCCTGCCCTCCCTGTACGGTAAACCGAACGAGGCGGGTAGCAGTTGGATCGATCGAGTTGGGGTCGTTGGGATCATACGACCCATTGGGATCGTTGAAAGTGGGAAGTAGTAAGGCATCAACAACGTGAATGCTGTTTTCACTCCGATTCGGGTCGTTCGAATCACCCTCGGCGTCGTTGCCCAACAAATCCCCACTAAGGATCGAGACGCCATTTGGATCAAGCCGATTGGGTTCGTTCGGATCGGCGGCAAAACCGCCCAGCAGGTCGATTCCCGGTCGCAGCGTGAACGAGACGAAACGACTCCCGTTTGGGTCGGCAGGGCGGTAGGTGCCCACGGCGACCCATATCTCATCCCCAAAGACAACGTTCGGATCCTGAAGCGCTGTCTGAAGGTTGTTATGGGCTGTGGCCCACGTCCTCCCGTCTCCAGACGGCGCGGCATCGTCGTCCACAAAGATGATATCTGCTTGGTTTTTTTGGGGGTATCGCCGCTATGATTGATAGGAGTGTCAGCCAACGCGCCATCGATTTGCTCCTATTACTGGATTGGAGGGCATAAATGCATTGTACGCCCGGTAACTATCGCTGGGCAATAGCGCTTTGCGTAGTGTCCGCAGAGTGCGCGCAAGCTGGCTTGCCGATCCGCGCGGATCAAGTCGCCAACCCACCTGTACAATATTCTCGCTACATCGCGGCAGTCGAAGCGGATGGGGGTCTGCTGGTCGTCCCACATTCGCCCGGGTGGGTACTTCGAGTCGAAGACGGCGTCACGGCAAGCGAGCCGCTACTACGAGTGCCGGAGGCCCAAGCAAGGTCGGAAATGGGCATGCTCGGCCTGGCCGTGCCGCCGGACTTTGAAACGTCTCGCCAAATCTACGTCTTCTACACAGCGTACTACGACCTCGAAATCTGGTCGGTCCTGTCGCGATTGGACTACCCGCCCGGCGCGGCGACCATCGATCGGCAGTCGGAGGACGTGATCCTCAGACTCCCCCAAGACGACCCACATCACAACGGCGGTTGGATCGGCTTCGGGCCGGATGGATACCTGTATGTCGCGACCGGCGATGACGCCAATCCACAGAACGCCTTCGACTTGCGCTCCAAGATTCTCCGCATCGACCCGGGCGGCGACGACTACCCCGATGACCCTGACCGCAACTACGCCATTCCGCCGGAAAACCCTTTCGCCGACGGCTTTCTCGGCGACCCGGCCGTGCTGGCCATGGGGCTGCGCAATCCGTGGCGGTGCGGATTCGACCCGCTTACCGGCGACTTCTGGATCGGCGATGTCGGCGCAAACCTGTTTGAAGAGATCAACCTGATCCCGGCCGGGACTGGCGGCCAGCATTTCGGCGCCTGGTACTGGGAAGGCGAGCAGCGCGTGTATGATAAGGCCGAGCCGAACGGATTCACCTTTCCGATCTACACACTCGACCACGACCGCGGCGCGTATGTCATCATCGGCGGCTCAGTGTATCGCGGGACGGCGATTCCCGAGTTGTACGGCGCTTATGTTTTCGCTGATTTAAGGGGAAAGGTGTTTGCGCTTTGGCGCAATGACAACCAAAACCGCGTCGTCGACATTACCCGTCAGGTCCGATCATCGAGTTCGTTCATCTATGGCTTCGGTACGACCGCCGGCGGCGAGATACTGATCTGCGACCAGCACGGCATCTGGCAGATCGTCCCCGACAACTGTCTCCGCCGCGTCGGGGCGCTGCTGGCGCACTACGGCGCTGACGACACAAGCGACCCCGAATTCCCACACGACCTCGACTTCAACGAAAACGGCCAAATCGACCTCGCCGACCTCGCCGCCGTCCTCGCGACAGCGCCCTGCGGGGAGTAGTCGCTATCATGGGGGCAGCGTCGACCTGCGGAACATGAGAAACCCTCTTTTTGGTTGACGATGTCAATGAGCCATCCGTCCGGTAACCCGATCGCCGCAATCGCCGCCGCGCTGGCGGGGGCGATTCTCGCCCAAGCCGGTCTGCCCATCCGGGCCGAGCAGGTCGTCTTCCCACCATCCCAGTTGCAAACCTACTTGGCGGCGATCGAGGTGGACAACGGGCTTGTCGTACTCCCGCACGTAGGGGCGATTTATCGCGCCGACGGAGGCGTACTTCAATCGTCACCGCTGATCCGCCTCCTCGAAATCGACACAACCCCTGAAATGGGTCTCTTGGGTCTCGCCGTGCCGCCGGATTTCATGAAGTCGCGCGACATCTACCTCTTCTACACCGCTCGGTACGAATCGCAGTTGTTATCCGTGGTCTCGCGTCTCCACTATCCCCTTGGCGCGACGACGATCGATCGCGCGTCGGAGCAGGTACTCCTTCGGCTGCCGCAGGATCGCGAACTGCACAACGGCGGCTGGATCGGCTTCGGCCCGGACGGTTACCTGTATGTGGCCACTGGTGACGACACGATGGGTCGCAGCGCGTTCGATCTGCGCGGCAAGATTCTGCGCATCGACCCGAGCGGCGACGACTACCCCGATGACCCTGACCGCAACTACGCCATTCCGCCGGAAAACCCCTTCGCCGACGGCTTCCTTGGCGACCCGGCCGTGCTGGCCATGGGGCTGCGCAATCCGTGGCGGTGCGGGTTCGACCCGCTCACCGGCGATCTGTGGATCGGCGACGTCGGCGGCAGCCGGTTCGAGGAGGTGAATCTGATCCCCGCCGGCACGGGCGGACAGCACTTCGGCAGCGGATACTGGGAAGGGGAAATGCCGTTCGACGAATCGCAGGAACCCAATGGGTTCACGTTCCCCGTTTTCTCATGGGCCCACGCCGACGGCGCGAACGTCATCATCGGCGGCGCTGTCTATCGCGGCGAAGCGATTCCAGAGTTGTACGGCGCCTACATCTTCGCCGACTGGTCCGCGTCCATCTTTGCCCTCTGGCGCGAAGGCGACGATGTCCGCATCCGCAACATCACGCCCGAGATCGGCGCGCCGCCGAGCCGCGGCTTGATCTACGGCTTCGGCACAACCGCCGATGGCGAAATACTGATCTGCTATCAGTTCGGCATCTGGCAGATCGTCCCCGACAACTGTCTCCGCCGCGTCGGGGCGCTGCTGGCGCACTACGGCGCTGACGACACAAGCGACCCCGAATTCCCGTTCGACCTCGACGACAACGAAGACGGCCAGATCAACCTCGCCGACCTCGCCGCGACGCTCAGCACCGCCCCCTGTGGCGGGTAGCGCCGGAGTCACGCGAACAACCGCATCCTGCGCATCCCCGGCGCGACGTTCGGCGGCTGAAGGAAGTCGTGACGCGGCGGGCGCCGCCCGCGGGCCGCTCCGTCCAGCGAAAGCCGGCGGGGGCCGCAGTGGTCGCGGGCAGTCATCCGGCAAAAAAACTCGCAATTCACGCCGCAAACGCGGCGCCAGCCCCGAAACATCGCCGGATCGCCTTGTCGGACGGGCGCCGAATTCCGTACGATACGCGTATGGCCGCGCCGTCGGCGTCGCCCATCGAACACGGCATCACCTACAGAACAGATTGGGGGCGCGATGCGCCGGACAGCTCTTCTCGCCGTAACGCTCCTCGCCGGAATCAGCGCCACCCAGGCCCGGGCCGAATCCCGCTGGCGGGCGATCGTCGACGCCGACGGCAGCGCTCCGGCGGCGCAGGCCGGCCTGTTGCCGGCCACGCCCGATGACTTCGCCTGGGCCCGCGGCGTCAGCCAGCCCACGCACGCGGTCGGTCGGTTCTCACGCATGCCGAGCGCCGCGACGCGCGACGCGCTGCGCAAGGCCGGCGTCGAAACGCTTGGCGCGCTCGGCGGAACCGACTTCTTCGTCCGGATCGATCCGCCGTTCGCGGGCGCGGCGGTCGTGGAGCGCCTCGGCCTGACACGGATCGAGCGAATCCGAACCGAGTGGAAAATCGACGCGCTGCTGACCGGCGCCGCCCCGGAGTGGGCGATCGTATCCGCCGATGCCGACCCGCTGATCGGCGTGTACGTGCTGTTGCATGATGACATCGACTTCGCGACCGATGGCGCGGCCGCGCTGAAGCCGCACATCGACACGCTGCGCTCGCGCCTGGTTTCGATCAACGCGGTCGTGGTTGAGATGCGGCAGTCGAAAGTCGCGGCGCTCGCGGCGGAAGACGCGGTGGCGTGGGTCGAGGCCCCGCTGCCGGAGTTCTCCAACCTGAACGACTCCAATCGCCATGCCACGCAGGTCGACCTGCTGCAGGAACCGCCCTATGGGCTGACCGGCGCCGGTGTGACCGTGATGGTCTATGACGGCGGCACCGCGCTGGCGACGCATGTCGACTTCGATACGCGCATGACGGTGCTGGATGACAACAGCGCGAGCTTTCACGCGACCCACGTTTCCGCCACGATCGGCGGGGCCGGCGTCGCCAGCGACGGGCTGTATCGCGGCATGGCCCCGGGCGTGGACATCATCTCATACAGCTTCGAGGCCGGCGGCTCCGGCATCGGGCTGTTCAGCGATCCCGGCGACATCGAACTCGACTACGGCGACGGCATCATGAACGGCGCTGATCTGACGAATAACTCGATCGGCACAAACACCGCCCGCTTCTGGGATTGCGCCATCACCGGCAACTATGGCATCACCTCCAGTGTCATCGACGAGGTCGTGCGCGGCTCTGTCAGCAACGGCGTGCCGCATCGCATTCTCTGGGCCGGCGGAAATGAGCGCGGCGTATCGCGTTGCGGCGACCTGTATTACACCACCGCCCCGCCTTCCGGCGCGAAGAACCACATCACCATCGGCGCGCTGAACTCCAACGACGATTCGATGACCGACTTCAGCAGCTGGGGGCCGACCGATGACGGACGCCTCAAGCCCGACATCGCCGGACCGGGTTGCCAGTCGGACGAAGATGAAGGCGTGACATCCGCCACCACCGGCGCGAACAACCGGTCACTGATCACACTGTGCGGCACGTCGATGTCGACGCCGACCGTCACCGGCATCAGCGCGCTGCTGCTCGAAGAACTGCGCACGCTGCGGCCGTTGGCCGCCGATCCGCGCAATTCAACGCTGAAAATCCTGCTGGCCCACAACGCCGCTGATCTTGGAAACATCGGCCCCGATTACCAGTTCGGCTACGGCGCGGTCCGCGCCAAGGACACGATCGACTTTCTGCGCGCCGGCGTGTGGCGCGAGGACAGCCTCGGCCATGGCGAGACGATCGCCTATTCGCTCGATGTCGAGCCCGGCGAACCGATCAAGGTCACCATCGCGTGGGATGATCCGGCCGCGATTCCCAACGTGATTCCCTCGCTGGTGAACGACGTGGACCTGCTGCTGATCGACCCCGACGGCGGTGAACACTTCCCTTGGACACTGACGCCGAATTCGCCGGATTCTCCGGCGCTGCGCGACAAGCCCGATCGCCTGAACAACATGGAACAGGTCGTTGTCGACAACCCGATCGCGGGCCGCTGGACGGTCGAGGTGCGCGGCTTCAACCTGCCGCGCGGCCCGCAGCCGTTCTCGATCGCGACCGGAAACGCGTTGATTACGCACGTAGCGATCAAGCTGATCGACGCCGCGCCGATCGTGCTGACGCCGGGCGCGCCAACCGTCTTCGAAGTCGAGATTTCGCCGGGCGAGGAGGGCCTCGTGCCCGGCTCGGCGCAGCTCTGGTTCCGCTACATGGGCGCGAACTTTGACAGCGTGCCGTTGACGCCGATCGGCGGCGACCGCTGGCTGGCCACATTGCCGCCGGCGGTGTGCGACGCCGCGCCGGAGTTCTATCTCACGGCGGACGGGCTGATCTCCGGGCGCCACGCGCTGCCGCGCGGCGCCGCGGACGAGGCCTGGACCGCGACCGTCGGTCCGTTCGGCCAGTGGCTGAGCGACGATATGGAACTGCCCCGCGGTTGGACGGTCGGCGCGCCGGAGGATGACGCGACCGACGGCGTATGGGAACGCGTCGATCCGGAGCCGACCGCCGCGCAGCCCGCGTCCGATTTCTCACCGGGCGGCGTCCTAGCTTGGGTGACCAACGGCCTGGCCGGCAGCCGCGACGCGAGCCACGATGTCGACGCCGGACAGACGACGCTGACCTCGCCGACGTTTGATCTCACGGGCCTGGTTGAACCGCAGATTCGCTATTACTTGTGGTATTCAAACGACCTCGGCCTCGGCGCGCCGGATGACGCTTTTGTCGTCGACATGTCGACCGACGGCGGCGCGAACTGGACGAACGTGGAAACGATCGGCCCGGCGAATACGCCGGTCGGCTGGAGCCTGCGCACGATCAACCCGCACGAACTCGCGCCGGGCGCGACGCAGATTGTGCTGCGCTTCATCGCGTCCGACCGCGGCGCGGGCTCAATCGTCGAGGCGCTGGTTGATGATCTGTCGATCGTGGGCATCGCCTGCGGCGCCGCGCTGGATGATTGCGACCGCAACGGCGTTGTCGACAGCGACGACCTGGCCAGCGGCCGCGGCGCCGACAACAACGACAACGGCGTGCTCGACGCGTGCGACGGCTGCGTCGGCGACCTCACCGGCGACTTCACCCGCGACCTGAGCGACCTGTCGCTGCTGCTGTCCACGTTCGGCCGCTGCGAAAACATCGACCCGCGGGCGGACATGAACGCCGACGGTTGCGTGGATGTGACCGACCTGGCCTGGCTGCTGAGCGTGTTCGGGACGCCGTGCCCGTAAGAGCGGCGTTTCTCGTCCGGCGACGCCGGGCCAACTGAGTAAAAAGAAAAAGCGGACGGCCACTCGCGGCCGTCCGCTTCGCTTATCAATACGCCGCCGCGAAATCTACTTCGCCGGCAGCTCGAAAATCGTCTGGGTTTTCACGATCGTCCGCTCGTGCGGATAGGCGTGGAACGCGTGGACGTGGAATTCCCGGTCGCGGGCCTCGACATCCACATAGCTGAACGGCAGCAGGTCGCCATCGGCCCACTTTTCGTGCGTCACCAGCCAGCCGCGTTTGCCGGCGTGGCTGAGCAGGTCGTGATGAACCGCCTTGTAGAGCGCGTCATCCATGTTTTCGACCTGCGTGCTGGACATGTACTGCCAGGTTTCGTTCGCGTCGCGCTCGACATCGCGCTCGCCCTTCATCTTGAAGCGGGTGAGCACGCCGCGGGTCGGCAGGATCTCGTTCTCGAGGGCCACCAGCTCCGTCAGCGCGTTGTGTCCGAGCGTAATCGTGACCAGATGCCCCAGCGGCAGAATCCAGATGTCGGCGTGATAGGCGCCCTGGCTGACGCGCCACGCGCCGAAACGCTGGAACAACTCCGGGTGGAGCGGTCGGTCATACACGAACAGATTCAGGTCATTGGACGACGGCAGGGCCGCGCCAACGTCAGGTTGCTTCGCGAGGTTCGGCATATCCCGTATCTTTCCTTTACCAAACACCTTACAAACTTCTTAAGACCCGGGATTATAACGGCCCAGGATCGTGAACGCACGACTTTTCCATTTTTTCACGCCGGCCGGCCGGCCTCGCTCAGACGCCGCAAAAGGGCAAATTCGTAGATGCCGGTGTTGTGCCCGTCGCTCCACGTCAGCCGCAGGGCATACGAGCCAACCAGCTCCGCCGCCGCGACGCTCAATCCCCCGCCGGCGGGCCGGGCCATGACGTGCAGCGGGTTCGCGGAACGGGCCTCGCGCTCGGCCCGGCAAGTGGCGCAGGGGCAACTCTTGCGGAGTGCGCCGAGCGAAATCTGCTCGGACAGGCCGTCCGACCACTCGATGCGCAGGCCCGCTGATCGTTCGAGGTCAATCGAGACCGGGTGAGGAACATCAGCCAAGAATCGGCTCCGATTTCGATGCGAACGCGGACATTTCGGGCTCAGGAAGCCGCACGACCGGCTTTGACGCTCGCCCGACCGCGTTTGAGCGCGGGCTTCGCCGCGGTTGTGGGGGCGACGACTTCCGGCTGCGCCGGCGATTCATCCGTAAAGAACGAGCCGAGATTTCGCAGCCGCTCATAACGCCGCGCCAGCAAGGCGTCGGTCTTGACCCGCTTCAGATCGCGCAGTTTCGCGCCGATCCACGTTTCCACGCTGCGGGCGGCGGCGATCGGGTCGCGGTGCGCGCCACCCAGCGGCTCGTCGATGATCGTGTCAATCAGTTTCAGCTTGATCAGGTCGCGGCCGGTCAGACGCAGGGCGTTCGCCGCGCGGGCGGCATGCTCGGCCGACTTCCACAGAATCGCCGCGCAGCCCTCGGGGCTGATGACGGAGTAATAGGCGTACTGCATCACCGCGACTTCGTCGGCCACGCCGATGCCCAGCGCCCCGCCGGACCCGCCCTCGCCGATCACACAGGCGATAATCGGCGTCGGCAGCGTCGAAAGCTCCATCAGATTGGTGGCGATGGCCGCGGCGATGCCGCGCTCCTCGGCCCCGACGCCGGGATAGGCGCCGGGCGTATCGATCAGGCACACCACCGGAACGCCGAACTTGGCGGCCAGCCGCATTTTCTGCAGCGCCTTGCGATACCCTTCCGGGTGGGCGCAGCCGAAATTGGCTTCGATTTTCTCGCGGGTTTCGCGACCCTTGTGGTGTCCGACGAGCATGACGCGCTGACCGGCGACGCGGGCGAACCCGCAGATCAGGGCCCGGTCATCGCCAAACAGCTTATCGCCGTGCAGTTCGCAGAAATCGCGGCAGATCAGGCGGATATAGTCGCGCAGCAGGGGCCGCTGGGGGTGGCGGGCGACCAGCACCGTCTCCCACGGCGTCAGATTGCTGTATGTGCGGGTCAGTTCCTCACTGAGCTTGCTGCGGATGCTCTCGATCAACTCGGTCGAATCGCGCCCGGAATTGGCCTGCGTGGCCAGCAACCGGTCGATTTCCTGCTCCATCTTGGCGATCGGCTTTTCGAATTCCAGCAGGTGGCGGGAGCCAGTCGCGTTGCTCATGTAGATCCTCTAGCGCGCTCGCCAAAGCGAGTCGGGGGAGTGCTCGTCGTGTCTTAACCGCGCCTTAATGCGGCAGGATAGGGGCGTTTCCGCCCGTTGGCAACGGTTTCTTGGCGGCCTTCACACCGACATTCTACCCGCGAAGGGGTGTCCCGGCGGCGCCCGGAACCCGCCAAATCGCGTTCGTCCGGGTGGCAGGGGCCCGCCAGGGGTTCGCGGGCGGGTCGCCCATCGGGTCGTGAAAAGCCGGCGGCGGCGGCCCAAGCGGGGCCTTGCGCGGGCGGGTCGCGTCCGCAATGCCATGTTTTCCTATCGCCGCCCCGGTTTCGCGCGGTACACTTTCCGCCCGGGCGTACATTTCAATGATGGATCGGGCGACAAATCTGTGGAGACGCCATGTTCCGGGCGCGACAGACACTGGTTCCGACAATGCTCGTCAGCGCGGTCGTGCTGGGCGGGTGGTGGTCAACCTCCTGGGCGAACAACGGTGACGACGAGACGGGCGAGCGGGCGGTGCTGGTCCGCGAAGTGATCGACGGCGACACGATCGTCGTCCGGGTCGGCGGCGTCGATCGACGGATCGCGCTGCTCGGCACGCGCCTGACCCCTGAGGGCGTCGCGGACGCCGAGTGTTTCCTGCGCCACCTGCTCACCGGCGAAAAAGTCACGCTGCAGTGGCACGACCGGGCCGCCGGGGCCGACGCGCTCGGTCGCCTGCGGGCGCTGGTGCGGCGCGAGCCGGACGGCCTGTTCGTGAATCTCGAAATGGCGCGGCAGGGATATGCGGATGTCGATGACAGCGTCGCGTTCGCGGAGCTGACCGACATCAAGCGGCATGTGGCGGCGGCGAAATCTGATGGGCGCGGGATTTGGGGCGCGCCCTGTCGCGGGGCGCCGTCCGGCGCGGTTGCGGCGTCGGATATCGAGCTGGCGGGCGACACCACGCCGATCGGCATCGGGAATGTCGGCGGCGCGCCGCAGCCTCCGCCGATCGCCGCCGGCGCCGGGACGGTGTGCGTGACAAAGTCCGGCAAGAAGTACCACCGGCCGGATTGCGCATCGGTGCGAAACAGCGCGACAAAACGCGCGCTGACGCTTGAAGAGGCGCGCAAGCGCTACTCGCCCTGCTCGCGCTGCAATCCGCCGCAATAGCGCGGGGCCGCGCAAAAAAAATGACGGCGCCCCCGCATGCGGGAACGCCGTCTCGGCGAGTCGCCTCGCCGTGGCGCACTTGGGATCAGCTAATTCGTTTCGAAGTATACCTGCGCCGTCTCGCTCTTGTCTGCGCGAATTGTCAGGTTCATCAGATATTGCATGCCGGGCTTCAGCGACACGGATGAGACCTGCGCGCCGCTGATATCCAGAATGCGGAAACCCGGGGGCAGATTGCCGAGATCGTACGTCTCACCCGGGCGCATCTGCGCTTCGGCGCTGTTGCTGCCGGCGACGATCGTGTAATCCGCCTGGTGCGAGTAATCCGACTCGAACTTCTGGTAAATGTTGATGATGACCGACGTCACACGGCCCATCTTGTCGGGGGAACCGATCTCGAAGCGCACCGAAGGCGATGTGCTGACCTGACCCTTGACGTTGTAACGCGAGTAGCCGCTCGCCGCCTGCTTGAACTGATCGCGCTTCGCTTCCTTGCCGTCGACAAACACGGCCACGTTCTCGCTCTTCGACATGTTCTTCGCGACGCGCACGCCCGTTCCGAGCATGCCGCAGCCCGTCAAACCAACCACACCCGCGCTCAACAGCGCAACCATCAACGTTCGTTTCATCCGAGGCTCTCCTTACCGTGGCGTCGAGTTCATTGAAACAACACACGCGACCACCCGACCACGCCGGCGGGTCGTCGCCGATTCATTGGCGCCGGGACTATCGAGATTATCGGCGTGCCTGACAAGACACCTGCCGTTCGCCGGGCGGACGCGGGCGCGTCGCGCAATTCACGCGCCCTGTTCGGTCTGCCAGCCGGCGGCTTCGCGCGCGAAAGCGTCCTCGGCCACCTGCCGCAGCAGCGCTTCGTCGGCGTCGCTGAAGTGAATTTCGCGCCGCGCCATCACGGCCCGCGCGATGTCGATCGCCTTGTCGACGCGATAGCGCGTCAGCCCGTCATCCGTCAACCACGCGAACGATGGCACGAAGCGCGGCACACCCGTCTGCACGAAAATGTTGGACGCCACGCCCATCACACAGCCGGTCGGCAGAATCGTGCCGATGCCGGTCTTGGTGTGGTCGCCGATGATCGACCCGAGAAAGTGCATCCCGGTCTCAACGCCGACGCCGTTGATATACGAACGAATCGCGCCGTAGGTGTTCTTCAAATCGCTCGTCACCGTGTCGGCGCCGAGGTTGACCCACTGCCCGACATAGCTGTGGCCCAGGAAGCCGTCGTGCTGCTTGTTGGCGTAGCCCTGGAAAATGCTGGCCTCGATCTCGCCGCCGACCTTGCAGACCGGGCCGATGGTCGTGTCGCCGCGCACCACCGCCGTCGGCCGCACGATCGCGCCGGGACCGATCCAGCAAGGCCCCTGCACCACCGCGTTGGCCTCGATCCGCGCATTGCGGGCGATCGTGATCGGTCCGGACTCCGCGTCGAGCACCACGCCGGGCTGCACCACCGCCCCTTCGGCGATGTGAATCTCACTTTGATTGAGCAGGTGCGCGCCATCGTACACATGGCCGCTGCGATGTCCGCCGTCCTGAAACTGCCGCCGCAACTCCGCGCCGTTCTCCGCGATCAGATCCCACGGATAGCGGATCAGCTTGACCGTTCCCGGCGTCGCTTCGGGCAACAGCTCCTGCATCCATGTCGCCGCGAGTTTCTCATCCAGCAGCGTTTCCGGCTTCAGCGCCGCGTAACTCTCATCGCTGACATTCGCGCCCAGCAGGCGACCGCGCTCGACCCACCCGCAGCCCGCCCGCGGCGGCATCGTCGAGCCCGTCACCAGCAGCCGCGCGTTCAACAGCAGCCAGGGCTCATTCGGGTCGGGCGGCGTCAGCTTGATCCGCTCCAGCACGACATCCTGCAACCCGGGCCGCACGCGAATCGCCGCCAGGCGACCATTGACGTGCCGCAGCACTTTGTCGATCAGCCGATCCTGACCGCAGCGCAGCTCAAAACAGGCGCGCAGCCACACGGCGGGCAAGAGTTGCGGATAGGCCGCGTCCTCGAAGAGACAGATATTCATCGCGTTCTCGTTCGTGATCTACAAACGCCAAGCGGCGCCGCCCAATGGCCGGCGCCGTATTAGATTCGACCGTCGCCAGAAGGCGCCCGCCGCCGACTGCCGCCGCAAACTGTTACTTCACGCCCGCGAGCAGCGCCGCCGGAATCTCCAGCCGATCGCCGATTTGAATGCCCAGCCGCTCGAACGACCCCGCCTTCATCTCCAAAGCGAACATCGCCGGCTCAACCGACGGGAACGACGTCAGCGTCAGCGGCGGCATCTGATGCGTCATGACAATCTCGCCATCAAAACGGGCGAATGCGATGTCCAGCGGCGTAATCGTGTCTTTCATCCAGAAACCGCGCACGCGCTCATCCGGGAAGATAAAGAGCATGCCCTCGTCGTCGGCGATTTCACTTTCCCGGACGAACATCAGCCCTTCCGAACGCTGCGCGTCATCCCGCATCAGCCACACGCGCAGCGTCTGTTCCTTGACCGTAATGGAGCCGGTGGGGATCGATCCGAGCGGAAAATCGCGCAGGGCGTCAGATGAGCCGCTCGTGCCGCCGGGCGTGCCGCCAACGCAGCCGCTGAACATGCCGGTCACAAATCCGGCCGTCGCCAGGGTGAGGATAAAAACGCTTCGCCGCATTCGAGCTTCCTTCGGCTTGGGGTTGCTGATCCACCTGATCGTCCGTGGTGGGCGAGGCCCACCCTACCGCGCCTACCGCTGGCTGGCGATCGCCGCCGCCAGCGGCTGCACAATATGCGGCACGACGCGATCGGTGGCGATCTGCTCGCCGGTCTCGACGAGGTCGCGATGCGTGCGGATCAGATCCTTGTCCGTCGGGAAGCCCCAATAGCGCCGCGTGGTCAGACACACGCTCAGCGGCGAGGCTTCATACTCGCCGGTGCGCACCTCAAACGTGGAGGTGCGGCCCTTGAGTTCCAGGTACACCTGCTGCTCGCAATCCGGGGCGGTCGCCACGCCGAAGAACGGCTGACAATCGATCACGCCGCGCCCGTCGCCCATCAGCGCCCGCATGAACGGGTGATCGGCGAAGAGCGTGTCACATACCAACTCGTCGTGGTTGCCGCGATATTCCAGATCAAACGAATACGCGACTTCCATGTAGTCGTAATCCAGATCGCTGAGGCTCAGCGCGTATGGCGCCTGCGTCAGCACGGTCTCCGCCAGCGCCCCGACCGTGTCCGAGTCCGGCGGGCTGAAATTGCCGAACTTCACGGCGTGCGTATCGACCCGCACAAACCGACGCCCGCGATCGTTCGCGTCCTCGTCCAGCATGTAGGCCCCGTCATCGCGACGGCGGAGTCGCGTCATCGTCGGAAACGCCTTTCGAATCTGCTCAAAAAAGTGCAGCAGGGAATCGCGCGCGGGATTAAGGTCCAGTTTCACAAACAGGCGGGTATTTACGTAAAACTCATCGCAGAACGCTGCGAAAGACCACATAGGAGGCCTCCCGGCCAGGCCGGAGTTCCGGCCCGGCGATGCTTGATGATACGCGATAACCCGGCGTCGGGTAAATGGCGATGTCGATTTGTGGGATCGAGCGGCGCGCCGCGCGGCCTTGGCGGCGCCCAGAACCGGGGTCCGCCCCCCGCTTGACGGCCTCCCGATCGGCACTGATTATCGCACCTCACCGGCGCCGGAGCTGGCTCTCGGCCACACCGCGCGTCGACAACATTCGGGGGATCGAGCGATGGGCGATATCTGGCTGGACGGCTACGAGGGGCAGACGACGGATGAACTCCTCGCGCTGGAGCCGACACACCGGAACGATTCGCTGATCGTCGCGCTCAGACAGGCGATCGGACAGAAGGAGCATCGTGACGGAATAGCGGCGCTGTCCCCCGGAAGAGCGGCTCGTCGACGTCGTAGGGGAGTTCGAAGATCAGGTAAACAACGGTGGGTTCGGGCAGTTCTTTGAGAATTCGCCGGAGTATGTGGCCGAGATTGTCCCCGCGCTGCGGCGGATCGGCTGCGCCGCGACGGCGGCGCTGGCCGAGCGCGCGATCGCGGCGCTTTCTCCCGCCGGCCTTTCGGAGGATGAAGTCAAAGCCGCGCTGGCGCGCGATGACGCGAACCGCGACACGACGCTCAGCACGCTGGATGACGAGTTCTTCGCGACAACCGGCGAATCCATCGAACAGGGCTTGTTTGATTTCGTGAAGAAGAACCGCGCGACGATTCGCGTCCCGTGATGGATCGACGGCCGTTCCGGCTGCGCGGTTCGAGCCGCCCCGCCGTCGCCGATCACGCCGACCCAGCGCCCGAGCCGCCCCGCGCCCGACAAGCCCGCTAAGATGTGCGCTGGCTCACTTCCCACGGAGACCGGCATTGCATACGTCGCCCGCCCTGATCGACATCCACGAGCGGTCGCACCGCAGCTTGCGGAAGCTGCTTGACCACTGCCGGCTGCTCACGCCCGCCGAGTTGAATCGCGAACTGTCCGGCTTCGGCTACCCGTCGGTCCGGCTGCAACTGCATCACATCATCTTTGCGCAGCAATACTGGCTGAGCGTGATCGAAGACCGCATGAGCGCGGACGAGAATGACGCCGACTATCCGACAATCGACGCGCTGGAGGGCTTTCGGGCGGAGATCTTCGCGGCGACGACCGCGTATCTGCAACGCGCCTCAGCCGACGAACTGAACACCCCGCGCCCGATGCTGACCTGGCGCGGCGACCGGCCGGAACTGACGCCGGCGCACGTGATCCTGCGGACGCAGACGCACATCTACCAGCATCAGGGACAGGTGATCGCAATGTGCAAACTGATCGGGAAGCCGACGGCGCCGGGGTTGGATTTTCCGCTGGGGTAGGTGGCGGTTCTTCGCGCATTTCAAGCACGGTCGCGCGCCGCGCCGCGGCGGCGGACTTTAGGATGATTGAGTCTGGCTTTGCGGCTTGGCGCCCGAGGCGCTTCGGGCCCTTGATGCGCGTCAACGACGAGCGCGCAACCGACTGTGCATTGGGGCGGGCCATATCCGCCCTGGCGTTTTTTCCAAATCCTCGCTCGTATCATGAGAGGAGGACGAAACGAACGTGATTCGGAGTTCACTTACGCGGGCGGCGACTACAGAGGCGTCCACCAGCGTTCCATGGTATCGAATCCGGAAGCCTCCAAAACGCCGATGGCCGCAGATTCCCGCGCGAGAGCGAAGCTGACGGAGGACATGGCGAAACGAGAAGAAAAGTGGAAACAACTCCACCCAAGTCCAACGCCAAGCCCAGCGCGAAGGCCGTCGCGTGTATGTTGAGGTAACAATCGCGTCAGGGAAGGGCCAAGACCACAGCGCCGCTAGCTGACCAGCGACATCCGGCGTCCCATGCGCAATGCGGATCCGGCACGGCATGATCCCAATTGTCGGCATGTAGACCCGCGTTCGGAACAAATGGCATCCACGATCATAATACATGTGCAGAGACGTGGCCCGATACATCAGAGCATACTCCAAGTGACAACTCGCCCAGTATGCGTAGTAGTCACCCATCCACTGACCAGTCAGACCTTCCCGCACTCGGTCGTCCGCATCCAGGTGACAGCGATGCCACCAGAGATAGGGCGGGATAGTACTTTCCTCCCCCTCGGGCCGGCCAACCCATCGCCGGAGATCGTAGTCAATCAGGTCGGGTTGATCTATGGCGCGATGAACGCCCATCCCGCATCTCCGATTCGGGCCGACCAAGGCTCATGCCACGGATGAGCCAGAGGCATGAATCTATGAAGCGAGCCTCTGAGCGGGTATTCGTACCCGTCGGACCCT
>CAZGTH010000033.1:0-8923 GCA_964528455.1 uncultured Planctomycetales bacterium
ACCGCAACCAGTTCCAACACGCTTGACAACGGCTCGCTCATAGATGCCACGCGCCCGGAACTTCCCATTCGCGCATGAACAGCTCCGCTCGCGGTTTCGCTGGGCTACGTCACTCATTCCCATTCTGCTCGGTTGATTACCAATGGATCATATAACGAACACGGCTCAAGAAACTGCCCCGCAATTCTGCCATCAGGGCTGACGAGAAAGACATCGCCAGTTCCCACAATAAGCCCCCATTGAGGGCGAACCAGCAGGATCTGGTCGTCGAACACGTCGAAAACGCGGCCGCGCGGGAGCGTTGATGATTTCTGCCCGCTGTCGATTGAATAAACGCCATAGCGTGATGAACCCGAAGCGTCAGCGGCCACAATCCGGCCGTTGGACAACAGGCGACTGTCGCCAAGGTGATCGAATCGCTTGATCAACCGGCCTGCCGATGAGAATATCTCGGTCTTGGCGTGCCAAGTGGAAGGTGAGACCCTGGGATCGATCTGAAGGCGCACACTCACGGCCAGAAGATCGGCATGCGGGTCCCAGCTGATGGTTGTCGTGGGACTCTCGACGAACAAGTGCCCGAGGGAGAGCCCTGTCGCGAATTCTCGCAAGATGTGCCCGTCGGAGTCGAGGATCATCACAATCAAAACGCCATCCGTGGCATGACGTAGCGCGGCCACGCGTCCATCGACGCCACACGCCAGGGACGTGATTCTTCCAATCGATGGCGACGCCAAGTGTCGCCCGCGCTTCGCGTCAATTAGCTCAAGGGCGCCATCTGACCGCGCCACGGTCATGACACCGGTGGGGCTCACCGACAGTGCCTTGGGGCGCCGAGGACCATGCTCCCAACGCAGTGACTCGAAGCGCGCTACGGCCCTCGGGTTCCTGTCAACCAGTCGGAGTTCTCCCTGAGACGTGATTTTCAAGTAGCCAATCGATGGCGATGGAGGCCGAAGGCATGCGACCGGCAGGATCAGGAGGCCGCCCACAGCAAGACGACACGGCAGGTGCATGATTCTCATTCGCAGTCTCCCGCGCTCGATCCCCCTCAGGGAGGCGCGTGCTCCAAAGGAATGTCGCATGCCCGAGTCTCTTCAAGCAGCGAAACTCGGTGACAGCTTAAGCCGATCACCCGCCTAGGCGTTCACGCGCCCATTTTGGTCGGTCCCACACTCCGGACAACGAGTAGTTGGGAGTCCAATTTGCGAATAGCCGCAATTGATACACGCATTCGAGACGGGCGCCGACTTCCACCAACGGCGAATGATCAACCAGAAAACGAACAGGGCGCTAGCCATCATCCAAATGGGAATTGAGATGGCTGTGAACCCCAGCTCTTGGTGCACGATCGGATGCAGGATCAGATTGGGGTTTGGAAGGAACCCGATCCGAACTCCGGAAGGAAAGACACCTTGCATAGCGCCCCTAACGAGCAGCCGCCCCTGACCGATAAACAAACCTGTATCCTGTCCGTCCCAAACAACGCCAATCCAGCGAGATAGCGCCGTGAGACCTACCGTAGCTGCAATAAAGACAGCTCCAAGTCGCAGGACACTCCATCGCACCAAGTGGATGGCCCTCCTGTGTATGCCGCGAGGCCGATGACCGGCAGGGCAGCCGATGGCTAGCGTCATTCTAACCTCACGCGCTCCCGGGGTTGTCGCATTTTATCCACCGTGTTTGCACGCCGAGCAGGCCCACGGCGGTCGCAGAACACATGGCAGACGAGCCATGCAGAACGCGGACTTTCCGCGCGATTCATGACACCCCTCGCCGTTCGATTTCGCTTTGCCGCGGGGAGAGTTCATGCGAAAGGGGGCTGACCGGATGTTGGATAACGGGATCGTTCAAACGCGGTCGGGGGATATTGCGGGGCGCTGCGCCATGCTCGCGCGGGCATTTGACGATGATCCGCCGACGCGGTGGGTTTTCCCTGACGCGATCACGCGCGGCGGACTGTTCTGCCGTTTTGCGATGGCCTTTGCGGGCGAGGCGGCTGGCGCGGGGACCGTCGATGTCGTGGACGACGCCGGCGTCGCGTTCTGGCTACCGCCGGGCTGTCATCCGGACGAAGAGGCGCTCGCGGCGCTGTTCCGCGCGAGTGTGCCGCCGGAGCGGCTTGGTGCGGTGTTTGCGCTGTTTGATCAGATGACGGCGTGCCATCCGGATGTTCCACATTGGCACTTAGCGCTGATCGGCGTCGAACCTGCGCGGCGTGGTCAAGGGTTGGGGTCGCGCCTGCTTGAGATGCGCCTGCGACAGCTCGACGCCGCGCGGCAGACCGCCTACCTGGAGGCGACGTCGCCACGCAATGTCGCGCTGTATCGGCGATTCGGATTTGAGGTCGCCGGGCGGATTCAGGTCGGCGATTCACCGGAGATTATTCCGATGACGCGCGACCCGCGGTAGCAGCGGGCGCTCGGGTGGCATACTTCGCCGCAGGCGTAAGCATGTTTGGCCGAACGACGCGACGTCGTGAGAGTCGAGTAGGGCGCCGCTCCGGCGCCAAAGGCGAGCCGAGTAGGGCGCCGCTCGTGGCGCCAACGAAGCGATGCGGCAAGCCGCATCCTACAAAGCTAAGACGCTCCAGAAGTCGCGCTGCCTGGTTGCGTTCAGTCCACCGCGTCGCGCGCCTGCGCGTGCAGCGTTTCGAACTGCGCTTGCCAGGGCGGGCCGCCCATCTGCGGATACCAGATCTTCTCCTGTGTGATCGCTTGCAGCACATCGCCGGCGGCGTCCATGCGCATCATCAACGTCAACGCGTTCCAGCGGGCCTCCCAGTAGCGATCCGGCTTGCGGGCGCGCAGCTCGCGGTCCTGCAGCAGACGACCCCACGCCGCCCGCGCTTTCGCGATGTCCTCCGCCGCCGCGTCTTCGGGCAATCGCTCGGTCAGGATCAGCGCCCGCAGCCGCTGCGCTTCGCCGTTTTCCGGCTCCAGCAGCACCAACTGATTCACGCTCCGCTCGGCGGCGTCCAGTTCGCCCGCCAGCCAATGGGCGCGGGCCAGCCCGTACAGCACCGGCGGCAAATAGGCCTTGCGCTCCGGCGCGGCCTCCACCCAGGCGAGCAATCGCTGGAACGTCGGGGCCGCGTCGGTGGCGACCCGCCGCGCCGCCGCGCGATCGCCGGCGGCTTCCAGCTGATCCAGTTCTTCCTGCATACCCTGCGCGATCAACGCCAACGCCGAGCCCGACGTTGTGACGCCTTCGGCGTTCGGCGCGCCGCGCCCGACGGCGGCGAGCAGCTCATCAATGACGGTGGCGGCTTTGTCGTCCTGGCCGAGGCCGCGGAGCGCCCGCAGGCGCGTCGTCAGCACGCGGCCGAGCAGCGGCCCGGCGTCGAATCGCGTCTCAAATCCGTCAAGTAATTCCAGCGTTCGCCGATCGTCGCGCAAGCCCGGCGCGGCCCACATCTCGGCCGCCTCCAGCGTGGCCCGGGCCCGCAGATCGCGATCACGACGGAAACGGACGCTGCCATCGTTGTCCGGCAGTTTCAGCCGGCCGATCGACGCGAGCTCCTCGGCGATGTGCGCCGCCCGCGACGCGTAGTCGGGCGCTGCCAGTCGCTCGCGTTCGGCGGTGAGCAATGCGCGGGCGCATGACCAGCGCCGATAGCGGGCCTCAAAATGCCGCGACGCGCCCGATGGGACCGCCGCGAAGATCCGCTCGGCCTCGCTGAGCTCGCCCGCGGCCTGCAGCGCGACGGCGAGCCACCATTCGGCTTCGACCTCCGCCGCGCGATTCGGATACCACTCGATCAACAGGCGCAGCGCCGCCACCAGCCGCGCATAGTCGTCAGGTCGGCGCGACGCGTCGGCGACTTTCGCCCACAGCCGATAGGCGTTGAGCGCCGCCTGTTCGGCCCGGGCGTGGCGCCCATCCGTCATGGCGCTGCGCGAAAACGCGTCGGCGGCTTCGGCCAGATCGCCGCGTTCGAAATAGCAGCGGCCGAGATCAAACAAGGCGGCGGCGCGGCGTGATCGATCGAGATCGGTCGCGGCCAGCGCGCGATTCAGCCGCGCAATCGCGCCCGGCCAGTCGCGCTTATCCACCAGGCGCTGCGCGCTGATCAACAGTTCGCCGGTGGATAGCGCGCTCGGGTCGCTATCGGTCGGTATCGCGGCCTCCAGATGCGCGGTGACCACCTGGCGCCATGTGTCTCCCTGCTGACTCAACTCGTTCAGCGCGGCCAGCCCCTTGCCGCGGGCGTCGTCGGCCTGGCGCGTGAGCGTTTCGCGCGCGACGCTGGCGCCTGCGGCGGCGCGCAGCGCTTGGGATTCGCGCAGATAGCTGAGCGCGTGCCACAGCTTCGCCGCATTGACGAAAAAGGCCGCGTCCTGCTCGGCCGGGGGCAGACGCTGTGGGTCGCGCGTCGCGAGTGGCGCCAGGATCGCCCGCGCATCCGCGAAACGCTGCGCCGCGATCTGCGCCCGTCCGAGTTCGTATCGCGCCCGCGCGCGGAGCGCCGCGCGGGTGGATGAATCCATCACCGGTCGCAACGTGCGCGCCGCTTCATCCCACTCGCCCGCGTGGCGCAGCGCCACGCCGCGCCCCAGGCGGCAATTCCACTCATCCTCGCCGGTCAGGCCGGTGCGAAGCAGTCCGTCAAACCGATCCGCCGCCGTGCGGAGCAGATCACGCCGAGCGGCTTCGATCGATTCGGCGCGGGCCAGGCCGACTTCCGCCCACGCGCGGCGATAGGTGATTTCTCGCTGCGCGGGGGCGAGTTGATCGTAAATCCCCAACGCCAGCAGCTCATCTTCGGCTTTGCGATCGCGCGTGAGCGCGGCCAGCGGCGCAATCTGCTGATCCGCGACTTCGAAGGCCCGCCGCGCCCGGCGCAGCCGATCGACCAGATCCGTTGACGGCGTCGGCTTGGCGGCGAATTCCAGCGCGTCGAGATCAAGCGCGGCCCATTGCAACAGCAGTTCGCCCAGCGCGGCCTGGGCCGCGGCCTGGTCAAACGCGCGCTTCCGCGCCGGCGTCTGCTGATCGCGGGCCTGCGCGGCGAGCCAATCTTCAAAGACGCGTTCCGCGGCGCGATAAGCGGCGTCGCGCTCGGCGCCCGCGGATGCGCCGCCGGCGTGGTTCGCCGCCGCCCGCGCGATCCAACCGAGTTCGTTCGCGGTCGGCGTTTTCCCCACCGCGCGCCGCACACCCTCCACATCGCCCCGCGCAATCAACTCATCAAGGCGATCGGTTTGCGCGGCCGCCGTCAGCGGCGCCATGACGAACGCCGCGAGCGTCAGCGCGACCCAATGCCGGCGCATGCCGCAAGCGCCGCGCATCAGGAGCCCCCCAGGGCGACTGAAAACTGAATGTTGTCGAACCCCGCCGCCGCGCAGGCGTCCATCGCGCTCATGACGAATCGCCAGCGGACGCCGGATTGGGCCCCGATCACGACCGGGCTGTGCGGATCGGCGCCGAGCTTGCGGCGTTGCGCCAGCAGTGGCCGCAGCCCCGCCAATCCGCCTTCGACCGCTTCGCCGTTCGCGAAGGCGCGACACGTCTGTCCGCCGTTCACGTCTTCCAGGCCAATGCGAATGGAGGGAATAATCTCGATCGCTTCGCCGCCGCCCGGCCCGGTGCGGGCGTCGAGCTCGGTGACGAAGGCGCCTTCGCGCGTCAGCTCCAGCGTCGCGCCGAGGATGAAGAACACGAGAATGACCATCACGACGTCGACCATCGGCGCCAGGTTGGGGATTGTCTCGACGGCGGGCGCGCGGCGTTTCATGGCGCGGGCTCCGGGTCGGCGCCGATCTGCGCGCCGAACGCGATTTCCGCGACCTGCGCGCGGCCGCAGGCCATCAGCACGGTTTCGATCGCGGCATACTTCGCCCGCTGATCCGCGCGAATCACGCAGCGCAGCGTTTCGCCGCGCCGCGTCGCTTCGGCCTTCGCCGCCGCGAGATTGTCGGTCAGCCGCTCGGCCGGGACGGTGATTTCGGCGACGGCTTCGCCCGCCCAGCCGGTCGTGACGTATTCGACATTGTCGCCTGTGTCGTCGAGCGGGCGCACGTTGATGACATAGGTCCCCGCGCCGCCGGTGGGCGCGGTGCGCGCCTCCTGGGCCCACGGCAAACGCAGCGGGCGATTGCTGTACGACACCAGCTTGGTCGCCAGCAGGAAGAACACGATCAGGCACATCATCACGTCAACCATCGGCGCGAGATTCAGCGTCAGGCTGCGCGGCTGCGGCGCGCGGGGCAGGGCGGACACGTCACACCTCCGCGGCGGGGGCGCGTGGCGCCTCGACCGGCGGATCGACGTAGTTTCGCGGGGTGGCCCGCAAGCGCTCCAGCAGGTCGAGCGCTTCCACGGTGGCCTCGGTCGTAAAGGCCTCGATGCGGTTGCGACAGGCGCCGTAGAACCCGATACCCAGCACCGCCAGCGTCAACCCGAGCAACGTGTTGACCAGCGCCAGGCTGATGCCGCGCGCGAGTTGGCCGCCCTGGCCGCCGCCTTCAGAGCCGCCATCGCCGAGCGCGCCGAACGCGAAGATCATCCCCAGCACCGTGCCCAGCAGCCCCATCAGCGGGCCGAGATTGCCGAGGATGTTGAGATACTCGACTTTGCGATACATCCGTCCGCCGAGCTCGCTGGATTTTTCCATGGCGGTCGCGCGCATCGCTTCGACGCCGTGGATCGCGTGCGGTAGGGCGGCCGTCATCACCTGCGCGAAGAACGTGCGACTCTGGCGCAGCAGCGTATGACAGCCGCGCAGGTCGCGGCGTTCGATCGCCTGCCGCGCTTTCTTGAGCTGCTCAGCCGGGGCGATTTCGCTGCGCCGCACGGTCAGAAAGTGCTCGACAATCAGCATGATCGTCGCGACCGAGCCGGCGATGATCAGGTATCCCGGCCATTCCAGTCCATCGAGCACGATCCGCCACAACGACCGCGTCTGCTCGCCCTCGGGCGCAGACTGCGCCAGCGCAGATGTGACGCCCAGCGCTCCGATCGCGACCAGCCAACGCGCTTTTCGCGCCATGCGCTCTCCTTAGCGGGTATTCAGGGTTCGCCGAACAAGTCCCGGCTGGTGACGATCGTCAGACCGCCGCCGTTGCTTTCGGCGAGTTTACGCAGGAAGCGCGCCTCGACCGATTCTGCCGCGCTCGCCGCGCCGGCGCCAAGCACGCCGTCATCGAACAGCAGGCAGTGTATCTGCGTCGCCCTGTCGCGGTTCAACCGGCCGATCTCGCTCAGCACTTCGTCCGGCTCGGGCAGCAGGCCGTCTGAAAAGAAGAAGATTACTTCGGGCTTCATCGCCAGCGCCCGCCGCAGCGCCAGCAGCGCCGGTTCCTGCGAACTGCCGTCCGGCTGCCGCGCGGACAGCCAACTGAAGAAGCTGCGCTTGGTTTCGGTCCGGGCCGGTTCGAGTTTCGACTGAAACGCGTCGGCCACGACCTGTCCGGTGCGCGACTTGGTCTGGTAGACGATGACGTTGAACGCCTGATCGTTGGCGAGCCGACCGATCGAGCGCTTCAGTTCGCGCTCCAGGTCCTCGACGACGGGAATGATCGATCCGGAATAGTCGACCACATACACGAACGAATTGCCGCGCACGCGCATCCGCCACAAGCCCGCGCCGCCCAGGCCGCCGACCTGTCCGAAGCCGCTGCCCAGCCCGCCGCCGGAGCCGCTCTGCGTGCCGCCGCCGCCGAGGCCGAGCACGGCGGCCGAGGCGCCTTCGCCCACGCCGAAGCCGCCCGTGTCCGGATTGTCGGCGTCCTTGGCGGCGATTTCGATCAGCGCGTCGGCGATTTCGCGCAGGTCGCCGGTGGCGTTGGCGCGGCTGGCGCCGTCGGTCGCGGGGTCGACATCGGGAATCGCGAGGTGATCGGGCCATTCAAACGCGCCGCCCTGACCGGATACGTCCGTCAGGCCGATCGGGATGTCGTTCGTCGGGCGGGCGCGGTCCGCGACGGTCCAGGTGATCAGCGCGAGCGCGGCGAACAGCGCCAGATGAAGCGCGACGCTGACACCCGCCGGGATGCCGAAGTGCACCAGCCAGTGCAGGTGCGGATTCGTCGCCTCCCGATCAATGATCGGATCGGCCGGCGCGGCGCTGGCTGTCGGTTCGGAAGTCGGCGAAGTCATCGTCGGGGCGCTAGCCTCCGGGCGTGATCTCCGGACCGGCGGCCGGCCCGGCGCCGCCGCCGCTCACCTGCACGTAGATCATCCGCAGTTGGTACAGCGTCTGATCCATCATCTTCTGCTCGTCGGGCGTGAGGTTGTTTTTCGTCTTGTCTTCGAGCACCTGCAACAGGTCGATGAAGTGCTTGGCGAGGCCGAGGTCCGGCGGATAGGGCTTGCCGCCGGGGCCGCCGACCATGCCGAGGCCGACCATGGCCTGCATCACGATCAGGTTCAGCAACTCGGGGAAGTCGGGCTCGGCGAATTTGCCGGCCTGCTGCTTTTCCTCGACTTCGCGCTCGAGGCGCTCCTTCTCCTGGCGGGCCTGGGCCTTCCAGTCGTCATCGATGATCAGTTTCTTCTCGTCGTCGCTCATTTCGCGCAAATCCCCTTTTCGGGCGTGATTTCAATATCGGAGTGTATCACGCGAATCGCTGACCGGCGACCGGGGGGGCTGAAGCTGCGGGCGGTACGATCACCACCAGCCCGACGGCCGCGTGTGCACGGCCGGCTTTGGGCGAACGGCTGCGTGTGCCACGGCCGTCTCGGCCGTGTCGGACAAACGAAATGCGTCAGCGCTACGGGGCCAATGCAGCAACGGCGGGGCTTACGTGGGGTCCGCGCCGAGCGCGCAAGAAAGACTACTGCCGAGACGGCAGTGGCACCAACGGGAGGCGCGCCATTCAGAGCCAGATCCGAGCGTAACGATTGTTGCCGTTCATGACGCCGACCTCGAGGTCGCCGTCGAGGTCGGTCAACTCGACGTTTCCGGTCATGGCATTCGCGCTGA
>CAZGTH010000034.1:0-7585 GCA_964528455.1 uncultured Planctomycetales bacterium
AAGAAGACACGCCAAGAGACAATAGGTCAGCATAAATATGAGGCATTACACTAGCCGATCTGCTTCTGGAATCGCGCCACGCTGAGCCCGAGCAGCACCAGGCAGCACGCGCTCAGGCCGGCCACGCTGGACCAGACATCCCCAAGCCCCGCGCCGCGCAGGATGACGCCCCGGAGGATCTCGATGAAATACGTTACCGGAATGCCGAACGACAGGACGTAAATCGGCAGCGGCATCCCCTCGCGCGGGAAGACGAATCCCGACAGCAGAATCGACGGCAGCATGATCAGGAATGCGAACTGCAGGGCCTGTAGTTGCGTGCGGGCAATCGTCGAAATCAACAGGCCCATCGCCAATGTCGTCACGAGAAACAGCAGCATCAGCGCCAGCAACAGCAGCAAGTCTCCGCGGATCGGCACGCCGAACACGAACCGCATCACCGCCAGCACGATCGCGCTCTCGATGAACCCCAGCACGGCATACGGCACGAGCTTGCCGAACATCAGCCCAAAACGGCCGACCGGCGTGACAAAAACGTTCTCGAGTGTGCCGCGCTCGCGCTCGCGGACAATCGCGAACGCCGTCAGGAACAACGTGACGAGCTGCATGATGATGCCGACCAGCGCGGGCACGAAGAAATACTCCGTACGCAGATCGGGGTTGAACAGCAGGCGCGGGCGCACGTCGATCGGCAGCGAAAAGTGGCCGAAGGGGTCGCGGGCCGGCGCAATCTGCAGGGCGGCGGCGACATTGCGGGCCCGGTCGAGCGACTGGTTCAAGCCGATCAGTGACGCCGCGTTGAGCGCGGTTGTCGCCACCTGCGAGTCGCTGCCATCGATCAGCACCTGAACCTCCGCCCGCTCGCCGCGCAGCAGGTTCTCTGTCAGGTCGGGCGGCAGGACGATGCCGACTTTCGCTTCACCCGATGTGATCGCGTGTTCGAGCTCGCCATGCGTGCCGACCCAATCGACGATCGCGAACGTGCGCGTGTTGATGAAGGCGGCGGTCAGTTCTCGCCCGGCGGCGCGGCCGTCGAGATCAAGCACGACGGTACGGATATTCTCGATCGTCATGTCGATCGCATAGCCGAAGATCGTCAGTTGCAGCACGGGGATCACAAACGCGAACACGAGCGTGGTCGGTTCGCGCCGAATGTGGGCGAATTCCTTCGACATGATGGCGAAGAAGCCGTTCACGCGGTCGCCTCCAGCGCGGTCTCGGCGCGGGTCAGGGCGACGAACACATCTTCGAGCGTGGGCGGGGCTTCGCGCACCGCAATGTCCTCCGTGGCCGCGCTGGAGGACACGCGACTGATCACATCCCGGTCGGAAACAGCGCCTTCCACGAGCAGGTGAACGGAAGCGCCGAACAGCGTCGCGTCGCGCACGCCGGGGGCGCCGCGCAGCGCGCCGAGCGCCCGCACCGGATCGGGGCAAACCAGTTCAAGCCGCCTCGTGCCATCGGGCGTGACACGCGGCAGGCGCTTAAGGGCCGCGGGCGTGTCATTGGCGATCAGGCGCGACAAGTAGATGTAAGCGATGTGTGAACACCGTTCCGCTTCATCCATGTAATGCGTGGAGACGAACAATGTGACGCCGCGCCCCGAAAGCTCGAACAGCAGATCCCATAGCTCGCGGCGGGCGACCGGATCGATCCCGGCGGTTGGCTCATCGAGAAACACGATCTCGGGTTCGTGGATCAGGGCGCAGGCGAGCGCCAGCCGCTGTTTCCAGCCGCCCGAAAGCGTGCCGCCGAATTGTCGCAGGCGATCGCCCAGCCCGAGCAGCTCGAGCACGGCCCGCTTGCGCTCCGCCAGCCGCGGGCCGCGCAGCCCGTAGATGCGGCCGAAAAAGTCGAGATTCTCGGCGACGGTGAGATCGGTATACAGGCTGAACGACTGCGACATGTATCCGATGCGCGGCTTGACGCGCTCCGGGTTCCTGGCGGCGTCGATCCCGAGCACAAGCGCCTCGCCGGAGGTCGGGCGCAACAAGCCGCACAGCATGCGGATCACGGTGCTTTTCCCGCTGCCATTGGGGCCGAGGAATCCGAAGATCTGGCCCCGCCGCACGCACAGGTCAACCTCGCGAACGGCGACCAGCGCGCCGAAGCGGCGGGTCAGGTCGCGCGTCTCGATGACGATGGCGTCATCGTCGGCCCGTCCGTTCGCGGTCACTTCGCCGCCGCCTCGGGGAAAATGTCCGCCGCCATGCCGGCTTGCAGCACATCCTGCCCTTCGTCGAGTTCCACTTTGATGCGAAACATCTGCTTGACGCGCTCTTCCGGCGTCTGCACGTTGGCGGGTGTAAACTCCGCCCGCCGCGCGACGAAACTGATGTGCCCGGCAAAGCGCCGCTCCGGAAACGCGTCGACGCGAATGCTGACCTTGTCGCCGACGGCGAGGTCGAGCCGGTTTTCCGGGATGTACGCGCGAATCCAGAGGTCGCGCGGATCAATCAGCGTCATGATCGGGGCGTTGGCGCTCACGAGGTCGCCGGGTTCCAGATCGATCGCCTCCACGCGGCACGCGCACGGCGAAGTGACCGACAACTCCGTCAGTCGTCGCTCGATCGTCGCGACTTCGGCCCCGGCGGCGGCGACGCGCGCCCGGGCCTGCGCGATTTCTTCCGCCCGGTATCCCGCCTCCAGCCGCTCCAGGTCGGCCTGGCGTTGCGCGAGCAGCGCGCGGGCTTCGGCGATTTCTTCCGCGCGCGTGCCTTCGCGGGCCAGCGCCAGTTCGTCGCGCGCCTGATCGGCGCGGGCCAGCGCGACCGCATATGCCCGCTGCGAAGCGTCGTACTCCTCCTGGGACGCCTGCTTGGCCTCGTACAACTCCTTGCGACGCTTGAAGTCCGCGTCCGCGAAAGCGAGCTCGGCCTGCGCGACGGCGACGGCGTCTTCGAGGAATCGAATCTCCAGCGGGCGCGGGCCGGCCAGAGCCTTATCGAGCGCCGCTTGGGCGGCGTCGCGCACGGCGCGGGCCTGCGCGATGTCCTCTTTGCGAAATCCGGCTTCGAACTGTGCGAGCTGCGCCTGCTGGGCGGCGAGTTCGGCGCGGGCGCGGGCCATCTCCTCTTGAATCGTGAAGGGCTCAAGCTCGACCAGCAGATCGCCGGCCGCGACGAACGCCCCCTCCTCGGCGGGAACGGCGCGCACGCGTCCGCCCACGCGCGAGCCGACGCGGACCTCATGCGCCTCGATAAAGCCCGACACATAGAACGGTTCGTTGGCGCCGCCGCGCCAGAAGAGCAGGGCGATCAGGCCTGCCGCCAGGATGACAAACGGGAGGATCCGCGCCATTGCCGAATTCTAGCAGCGGGGGCCCGGCGCGGGGCAGGCGAAACCGCCTCGATTGGGGCGGATCATTTCAGCCGCTCCGGCTCGCCTTCCCAGCCACGATGTTCCGCCATCGGGTCGATCTGCAGATACCGCGACAGCCACGCGACGAGAATATAGATCGGGATGGTGTCGAGCAGCGCGGCGACGGCTTTGAACGCATAGGAGCCGAAGATCAGCCCGAGCAGCACGCGGCCCGACATTTCATCGCGCAGGTACAGGCCGCCAAACGTAATCCCGATGACCGCGACGCTGTCGACGAGTTGGCTGACGAGCGTGCTGCCGTTGTTGCGCAGCCACAGGTGCCTGCCGCGCGTCAGGGTCTTCCAGAAGTGAAACACATAAACATCGCAGAGCTGCGCGGTGAGATACGCGAACATCGACGCGAAAACCGAGGCGGCCGTCAAGCCGTAGAGGAAATCAAACAGCTCGACATTGTCGCCGGATAAGACCGTTCCGCCGGGTAGCGTGACCGGGTTTTTCAGGGCCATGTCCTGCCACGGTGGCGAAGCGAGCCCGGCGCCCGGCAGCGCCTGACCGAGCCACATCACGCCGATGACCAGCAGGTTCACCAGCAGGCCGACCAGCACGACATATTGCGCCCGGCGGCGGCCGTAGAACTCGCCGATCAGATCGGTGCACAGGAACGTCAGCGGATAGGGCAGAACGCCGACGGCGAGGGCCAGTGGAAACGTGCTGGTGCCCCACCAGTCCGCGAGGAACCCCGGCAGCGGGATCGGAATCGAGATGAAACGCGTGATGCCGATGATGTTGAGCATCGCCATCGCGCCGATGAAAACGCCGGCCAGCAGCAAGAACACGCGCTCACGCCGTTCGTGGAGATTCTCATCGATAAACGCGTAGGGCAGTGCCATGGGTGCGAGAGCGTAAAGCCGCCCGGGCGCGGGCGTCAAACGTATTCAAGCGTCTGTCCATCGGCGGTCAGTACCTGAAGGACTCGACATCGGACACGATCGGCCCCGTCAGGTCGTCACACCATATTCGACGCGACGCGGGTCAGAACAGGCCGAAGAACCGCTTGCGGCGGCACACGTTCGGACGGCCGATCTTGATGACGTCGGTGATGCCGTGTTTTTCGAAGCGGGCCGTCACGGCTTCGTAGCCGAACTTGAGCTTGTGCTCCATTTCTTCGCGATACAGCGGGATCATCGAGAAGAAATGAATCCGCTTTTCGCCCGTGTCGAGCACGTGGAACTCCTCAGGCAGGTCGCTCGGCGGGGCCAGCATCAGGCAGCAGAACTCCGTATTCGGCGCGAGCGGCTCCGGCGGATCGCCCGCCGGCACGGTGTGCCCCTCCCACAGCCACGTTTCGTATTCGTGCGGCAGTCGGGCCAGCAGTTTCAGGCATCGCAGTGGCCAATACCAGCGCTCATCCTCGAACGCCTCTTTGGATAGCTTCCAGTTCGGCGGCAGCCGCACGAGCAGTTCGGCGAAAGCGCAGTCCTCCGCATCCTCCGGCGCGCTCATCGGCTTTTCACTCATGCCGCTGGTGATCAGCGTGTGCCAGGGGCGATGGACATCCGGCTTTACCCAGTGGACATCCACATGCACGAGATCAGAGATGATCTCGTGAAAAACCGATTCGACCGACCCGATGTGGGCCGCGATGTGACGGTCAATCGCCTCGATCAGCTCTTCCTCGCCGACGGCGAGTTCAAAACCGCGCGAGCGCGGCTTGTGCTCGATCACGTCGCCGACGAACGGCGCAGGACCCTCAGCGCCGACGGCAAAGGCGTGATCGCAGGCGCGGCAGCGCAGGGTCGCGCCGGCCCTGGCCGGCGCCACGCGATAAGGCTCCGCGCAGCGCGGGCAGCGACCGTGGGTGAAGTCGACGCCGGCGGGGTCACTGGCCATGGGCGCGATTGTAATGGGTCGCTCGGGCGCGAGATAGCGGAAAAGAGCGGGCGGAGTCGGGCGGAGCCGCATGATCTATGTCGGCGCCCGCCCGCCGCCGGGTTGCCGTCCGCCGGCCACGGGGCGTACAATCGCGTTCGAAGTCGCGTCGCATGACGGGGTGTAGCTCAGACTGGCAGAGCGCCTGCTTTGGGAGCAGGAGGTCGCAGGTTCAAATCCTGTCACCCCGAGTTGACGGGACAAGAGGCCCTTCGATGAGTAAATCGAAGGGCTTTCTTATTGTGGGGCAAAGACTTACGTCAACCAGTTCGCAGTTCAAACAGACGATTTCCAGGATTCGGCGCTTGGTGGGGTAATCCGCCGTAAGCCACTTCTCACGCAAGGTTTGCGAAAGTTCAAACGCTTTTGTCGCCAGTGCGGCTGTTTCGTCATGCGCGCGGTCCAGCACGTCGAGTTGCAGCTTGATTGACGCCAGCCGGTCGCGCAGTTCGGTCTGTTTGTTCGCGAACACATCCTGCTCGATGTTGTCCGCCAGCCGCAGGTTCAGCAGGCGATCCTGCTGGGCGATGAGCAGCGACTCCTGGCGTTGCAATTCGGCGCGCTGGGCGCGCGCGTCGGCTTGCTGGTCTTTGGTTTGCGAAGCCAGCACCGTGCGGAACCAGTCGCGGACGTTGTCGTCCTGGATCCGCATCTTGTCGAACACGCCGAGCATCTGGGCATCGAGCGAGGCTTCCGTCACGCGGATCCGCGGATGGCCATTGGCGGTGTAACCGGCGCAGCGGTAGTAGACGTAGTAGCGCTCGGTTCCGTTCTTCATGCGCTTGGTGACGCGTTCACCGGTGACCGGTCGGCCGCAATGGCCGCAGTGCATGAACTGGCTGCCGTAGGTCAGTTCGTGGGAGTGTTGCTTGTGGCCGTCTAGCAGGGCCTGAACGCGGTCCCAGGTGGCGCGGTCGATCAGCGGTTCGTGCTTGCCGGGATACCACTGACCGCCATATTCGAGTTCGCCAATGTAGGCGCGGTCTTTGAGGATGTTGTGGACGCTGCTACGAGGGAATCGCGGCTGGCTGTCGCGGAAGACGAAGCCTTCGGCTTCGAGCTTCTCGATGACGGCGTCGAGCGTCAATGGCTGGTAGGCGTAAAGCTGGAAGATACGCTTGATGTTCGCGGCCGGCTGCGGATCGATGACCACGATGCTGCGGCCGTCGACGCGGAGGTTGCGGTAGCCGTAGGGCGCTTTGCCGATGAACCAGCCCTCCTTGGCGCGGCGGGCGTGGCCTTCGCGCACGTCGATCGATTGCTGTTCCGTATAGAAGCTCGCCATGTTCGCGAGCGTGCGTCTCATCATTCGACCGGCGGGGGTTTTCTCGGTTTGCTGCGAGACCGAGATGAACGGCAGGTCGTATTCGGATTCGAGGCGTTCCAGCTCGACATAATCAAACAAGTTGCGCGCGGCGCGGTCCACCTTGTAGAACAACAGGCCGTCGAGGAAGGGCGCGTTCTTCTTGGCGTAGCGGATCAGCTCGCGGAAGGTCTTGCGCTCATCGGTCTTCGAGGCGGTCTCGGCGATACGGAACAAGTGGGTGATCTCGCCGCCGGTCTGCGTCGCGTAGCGGCGGAGCGCCTCTTCCTGCACTTCGAGTGAGAAGCCTTCGCGTTCCTGTTCACGGCTGCTGACGCGGGCGAGAGCGACGTAACGCTTCATGCGGGATCCTCCGATGGGCCGACACGATCATGGTAGCGCCTGGCGGCGCCGAATCCAGAGCCCCCGGAGAAATTCCCGGATCGCCGTCCCCGCCTGAATTCCACCCCACGCGTCGTCGCCTCGGGTTCGCGTCTGCTCGCAATGGCTCGTTGAAATTGCCCCCCAGCCGGGGGTGAGGGGCCAAGTTTCAACGAGCAATATGGAGGATGAGTATGAACGCACACGAGGATTCGAACGGCGGCGCCGATTTTACGGTTTGCAGGTATGAGCCGGGACATCCCTGGCATTATTTGAAGTGTGGCGATGGAGCGGCGCCTGTTCAGGCCGATCAGATTCCGATGGCGGATATCGAGATCGCCGGCGGCCATTTGGAGCGCGAGCTTCCGAAGACGCCGGCCAAGCGCGACGCGGCCGTCGAGCGGCTGTTTGCCGAGCGCTCCGCTGAACTCGCCGGGCGGATAACGCGGTACCAGTTTGTCATCGCTCGCGGCGCCGATGCGCTGAGCAGCTATGACCGTGAGTTCGCTTATCGCAACGATGAGCTTGCCGTGGCGTCGACGCTGGGGCTGCTTTTCGGTCAGATCAGCTACCTCCGGGCCGAGGTCGCCTGGCTGGACAGCCAGCGCAGCGGGCAGGGATCGCTGTTCTAGCGTATTGCGCTTTACATCG
>CAZGTH010000035.1:0-7533 GCA_964528455.1 uncultured Planctomycetales bacterium
CGCCCCTTCGGGGCGTGATGATCGTCGCGCTCGGGGCCGTCGCGGTTGCGTTGCGCGCCCGCAGGCGTCCCACAGTTTCGACAGAATGAGTCTGACATCGCGATCTCACGCCGAGTTCACAGCCCTCAGCCGCGCGGCTTTCCATGTTCATCATAGCGAATGAGCGCAAAGTAAATGAAAACCGGGATCAACACGAGTGGAACCGCGCAGCCCAGCAGTGGCGTCACGACGAAGCCGAACAACACCCCGACCGCGATCGACCCCAGAATCAGCCACCACGCGTCACGCAACAATCCGGCGATCTGCCCCTGCATTCAACGCCCCTTCGCCTGTTACGCCTCGGTGAGAAACTCGCCGATCAGCCGGTGAAAATGGTGTGTGCCCTGCTCGCGCGTGGGCGAATAGCGCCCGCGATCATATAGCCGCGAGCGGACGCCGCGCTGCACGAGTTCGACAATCGCCTCATCCTCGCGCTCGACGCGATCGAGCTCGGCGCCGGCGCCGCGGTCGAGCTTCGACTCGTCCACGACGTACGCCAGAAAACTGACGCGCGTGCGATCAACCCGCAGCGGCTTGACGATATTGATCGACAACCCCCACGGGTAGAAATTCAGCATCAGATTCGGGAACAGCCAGAAGTAGTAGCCCGCTACCGCCTGCCCGTGATCGGCGGACCCGGCCGGCGGCGTAAACGCGTGGCCGCCGCCCCGCGCGTACCCGACCTGCAGAGACGCGTAGCGGAACAACTCGGTGCGGTAGCTGCCGTAATCGACTTCGTCCGCCAGACTCGCGTGCACAAACGGGATATGGAAGCCTTCGAGATAGTTTTCGACGTACAGCGCCCAGTTCGCCTCGACCAGGTAATCGCGCGAGCGCTCCGGCGCGAAGCGCGCCGCGCTCAGGTCGATCCAGCCGACCCGCTCGGTCACCGGCCGCATCCACTCGTCAAAACCCGCAAACGGGCGCAGGCTGGTGAACAGCAGCGCCATCCAACGCTCCAGCGGCAGGCGCGGCAGGTGATCCGCCTCGCGCGGGAAGTGCTCGGCCTCGCCGAATTCCGGCATGTGTTTCATGCGCCCGTCGAGCGCGAACTGCCGGCCGTGATAGCGGCAGCGCAGCGATTTCTGCGCGCCGGCGTGCTCGCAGACGAGATTCGCGCGGTGCGTGCAGACGTTCGACAAACAATGCGCCCGATCGTCGGCGTCGCGCGTCAACAGCAATGGCTCATCCAGACACCCTTCCAGCAGCGTCAGCGGATGCGTCTGCCCCGGCGTGCGAATCGCGTCCGCATCCGCGACAAACTGCCACGACGGCGCAAAAATCCGCTCCCGCGCCAGCGCGTACAGATCGGCGTCGCAATACGCCCAGCCGGGGATCGTCTCGGCCCGTTTGATGTCGGGGTCGACTTGAAGTTGGCGCAGGTCCATGAGCGGGAGCGTACGCCTGGGCGGGGCGCGGCTCAAGCCCGTCCGCCCTCCGGGCGGAGAGATGGGGGCGGGGGTCTTGGTCCAGGCGTTGAAACGCCTGGCAATGGTCGTTCGCCCTCCGGGCGGGGAGATGGGAGGCGGCCCCGCGACGCCGTACAGCGGCCCGCGCGCCCCCCGGTCCATGCGTTGAGACGCCTCGCAATGATACTTCGCCCTACGGGCGGAGGCATGTGCGAAGCGAAGCGTCGACGGACGGATGAGCGGGTGAGCGGCTTTCAATGAAGACTCATCGCCCAGCCCTTTCGGCTGTGGCGGCGGATACGGCGTGCGCGCGAACACGCCCGGAGGGCGCGCGGTGGTTGCCAGGGGCTTGAGCCCCTGGAAGCAGAGGGTCCACTCCGTCGACTGCCTGGCTTACCGCCCGGAGGGCGGACGAACGCTCACCGATTGAGAAGGCCCGTCCGCCCTCTCGGGCGAGTCATCGCCCCAGCCAGTGCCCCACAGCGCCGGATGGGGCCGCCGCGCGCCAAGAGCGGTGCGCCCGTGCGTCTGAGCCTCAGAGCGATTGCCCACAAGATGGACAAGCGGCATGGGTCAGATCACACAAAACCGCATTGCAGAGCCGGCATGTCGGACGTGGCAATCTCCATCGTTGCGTGACGGCGGATGTCGCTCGGTCGTAGACATATATTCCGAATGCCGCGGCCGGTAGTAACACCACGCCGAAGAACATGTTTACCCACCTGCCGGTCGCGCGCCAGCCGGTGTGTTCATACAATTCGGCCTCGACCCAAGAAGCACCAAGTACCATCGCGAAAGAAGCGATGAAGAACGCCAGGAGCGATGCGATTCCTCCGGCAAAAAGATGAATGGCGCCTAAAAGAGATCTCACACCCATAGCCCGCACTCGGGGCATCTGGGCTCAACCAAATGACTCAGCGGGCGCCTGCAGTATGCGCATCTTTGCCCAATATTAACCCGCCTTCGTAACATGTGCAGGAATTCATATGCAGCCAAGAACACGACGAAACTGATCCCTGCCGACACAATGGACCCGACTGGTGAAATGTCCGCGATCGACCCGCAGCGCATCAGGGCAAATGACACCGAAAAATAGGCATATGAAGTTGCGAACACCAGAGCAAGCACGAATGCGGCAAGCAGTCTCTCTACAACCGTGATCACAGGTTGCTCCTTCTGGGCGTCGCGGCCGGCCACGCAGTTTGCCGGCACTATCCCTGCGAACTCCCATTAGCGGTCGGGTCGCCCTGCGCGCGCCGCAGGCGTGAGCAGTTATTGCGCGCGGCGTGGCGCCGGCTCCTTCGCCCCTTCGGGGCGAGTTGCGATATCCAACGCGTCCACGGGTTGCGCTTCGGTCGGCTACGCCGACGCTTCGCTTCACCCGTGGCTATGTTCCGGCGCCCCTTCGGGGCGAGGCGCTTTGCGATCACGTGAGCGCCAAATCGCCGGATCATCAGATCACCAAATCACCAGATCACGAAATCACCAAATCATCAGATCACCGGATCGCTTGAGCGCCATATCACTTGATCACCTGGGCGCAAAGCGATCAGCGCCTGAGCGTCGGACTACTTCATCTCCCGCGGGCCCACCGTCGCGACGCAAATCCGATCGCGCTGCAGATTGCGGGCGTAGTCCCGCACCTGCCCCACTGTCACCCGCCGCACGCGCTCGATCTTTTCCGCCAGGCCGATCGGCTTGCCGTGATGGAACAGATCATCGCTCAACGCCGACGCCCGGGCGCGGGTCAGGTCGTCTTCGGTTTCGGCGTGGGCCACCAGACTGTTGCGGGCCCGCTCCATTTCCTCTTCGGTGAGGTCTTCGCTGAGCCGCTCGACTTCGCGCATCAGCGTCGAATAGGTCTGCTCGCTGCGCTCCGGCGTGGTGCTGGCGCCGAGGGAAATCACGCCGCCGCCGCGGGTTTGCTCGCTCCAGGCGCCGACCCAGTAGACCAGCCCCTGCTTTTCGCGCACCTCGGTGAACAGCCGCCCGCTCATGCCGCCGGACAATACGCCGAGCAGCACTTGCTCCACCGGAAACTCCGGTGTGCCGCGGGCGGCGCCGGGCAGGCTGATCGCGATGTATTGCTGCTTCAGGTCTTTCGGGCGATGCGAGCGTTGCGCGGTGAAATCCAGCGGGGCCGCGGCCCGGCCCGACGTTTGGCTGTCGCCGAGGCCGCGAAAGGCCGCGTCAATACGCTCGCCGAGCGCGATCTCGTCCACCGCGCCCGCCACCGCCACTTGCAGCCGGCCGGCGTGATAATGCGCCTTCCAGAACGCACGGACATCCTCCGGCGTGATCCGCGCCAGCGTTTCCAGTTCGCCGCCGGGGTAGCGGCCGAGATTCGGTCCGTAGGTCAGCTTGCGAATGTCGATCCCGAGCAGGTCCTGCGGATCGTCCTCCATGTGGCGGCGCTCTTCGATGGAGAGCTTCACGGCGACATTGCAGGCCTCATCCGGGAAGGTCGGCCGCGCGATCACTTCCGCGACCAGGTCGACCGCCCGCGGGGCGTATTCCGGCAGGCAGACGACGCGCACGATTGTCGACTGGCGCCCGCTGGCGGAGGTCCATTGCGCGCCGATCGCGTCAAACGCGTCGGCCAGGGCGCGGCCGGTGAAGTTTTTCGTCCCTTTGTCGAGCGCGTCCTCGACGATCCCCGCCAGGCCGGTCAGCTCGGGCCGCTCGTCCGCCATGCCGGCCAACATGCGAAACGTCAGCGCGACGGAGTGACGATCGGGCGCGACATCGGCGGCGAACTCCACGCCGCTCGCGAGATTGGCGTGCGTCAGGGTCTGTTCCGGCGCGGTCGGCGTCATGGCGGTCCTTGTTTACGGGCGGGCGGCGGCCTTTGTGGCGCTCGGACCGCCGGCGGTCAGTTGGTCTTCCATTTTGTCCAGATACTCGCGCAGCGCGTCGGGCGAATGCGAGAATACGACATACTGATCGGTAACTTTCCACGCCATTCCGACGAACAGCGGCGTTTGAATAAACCACACGCCATCGTAGTCGCGAATGATCGTCGTCGGTCGGTCGATTTTCTTGCGCTGCGCGTCCTCGGCGAGAAAGGCCTGCCAGGCTTTACTCATGCGCTCGAGCGCTTCGCGCGTTTCGACCGGATCGCGCTCGATGCGGGCGACGGTCGTAAACGCGAACGGCAGGCGCAGCGGGTGCGGCGGATCGTTGTGCAACAACAACTTCGGCCCGATGTTCTCCAACACGCGCATGCCGTCGAAATCAAACCGCTCCTGCGTCTTTTCCCACAAGGCGACCGCCGCCTCGCGATCGCTGTGGCGGCGCGTCGCGGCCAGTCCATCGATCAGGCGCGGCAGCAGGTTCTTCAGCGGCAGGTTGTAGATCGCGTAACGGGCGCCATCGGGAATCAGCGCCCGCATCTGCGGATCGGGATCAGCCGGGTCGGCGTAAACCCGGCGCTCGGTGGCGCCGTCGCGGACATAGTGCGTCACGCAAAACAGGCCGAGGCCCTCAAAGCCAAGCGACCAGTGCGCGCGGTCGATATCGCGCGCGTTCCAGGCGGCGAAGAACTCCGTCGCGCGTTTTTCCAGCACGGGGTCGAGCTTTTCGCGCAACCCGCGATGATCAACCACAATCTCCACCAGCGGAACACGCTGCGCGTCTTCGTGGGCTTTGGCGACCCACGGGTCAGCGGTGATCGGGCGCTCGCGTCGGCGCGCCACCGACGCGATGCGCGGCCAGACCTCGTCGCCGATGGTGAACACAAAGCGCCCGTCGATCTTGCCCCAGGCGAGGATGCACCACTCCGGCAGGCGCTCGTCGCGCAGCTCCTGAAACGAATACCCCTCGGCCTCGCGCTGCTTGAGGGCCGCGTGCTGGTTGTTGGTCTGTTCATCGAGAATCGTCTGCACCAGGCGGCCAAAGGCCTCGAAACGATCGGTCTCGACGACGAGCACATACTTCAGGCGGTCCACCTTGCGTTTGTCGACGAGGTTTTCGTCATCGACTTCGCGGGCGCTGACATCCAGCAGCCCCATCGCGAACGGGTGCTGCACCGTCATGCCCAACGCCTGCAGGCACCGCACCGCGAGCCGCGCTTCGCGATCGTTCGGAGCGGCGAAGCGCAGTAGAAAACCGATGAACTGCGTGATGTCGGCCGTGTCCTCCCCCGCGCGCGCGACTTCCTCAAACGGGCGACCCTGCCAGGCGATCAGCGCATCGGCGGGGATCAGGTCCATGGGCACGCCGGCGGCGCGCCGCGCGGACGGCTTTGCCGCGGCCGCGGCGGCGTCCGCGCTGCCGGCAGTGGCCGCGCCGCTGTCGGCGGCTGGGCCGGGGTCGGGCGCGGCGGGTCTGTCGGGCTCTGTCTGGGCGGCTGTCGGACCGACGTTGGGCCCCTTGACCTGCGGCCCGAAGGCCAGGCTCAGACCTACCGCCACCGCCCCGACGACCGCGATTGACCGAATCATCCATTTCATACGGAGAGAGTAAGGCGCCGCGGGCCGGCGGCAAATTCCCCGGAAAATTGACATACCAGCGTATCCCCCGCTATCCAATGCCCATGCCGAATCTCCGCGACGACATCACCTGCGCCGTCGGCCGCACGCCGCTGGTGCGCCTGCCGCTGTTCGGGCCCGAGGCGCGGGTCTACGCCAAGCTCGAATTCATGAACCCGATGCTGAGCGTGAAGGACCGCATCGGCGTGGCGATGATCGACGACGGCATCGCCCGCGGACAGATCACGCCGGACACGCACATTATCGAGCCGACATCCGGCAATACGGGTATTGCGCTGGCGTATGTGTGCGCGGCGCGCAAACTGCGCCTGACGCTCACCATGCCCGACACCATGAGCGTCGAACGTCGCCGCGTGCTGCGCCATCTGGGCGCGGAACTCGTGCTCACGCCGTTTGCGGACGGGATGAGCGCGGCGGTCACGGCGGCGGAAGAACTCGTCGCGAAAACGCCGGGCGCGTATATGCCGCAGCAGTTTCGAAATCCCGCCAATGTGCGCGTGCATCGCGAAACCACGGCCGAGGAAATCTGGCGCGATACCGACGGCGCGGCGGACATGCTGATCAGCGCCGTGGGCACCGGCGGAACGATCACCGGCGTCGGCGAGGTCATCAAGCAGCGCAAGCCGGCGTTTCAGTGCGTCGCGGTGGAGCCGGACGAATCGCCGGTGATCAGCCAGACGCTGGCGGGCGAAACGCCACAGCCGGCGCATCATCGCATTCAGGGTATCGGCGCGGGTTTCGTGCCGGAGATATTGAATCTGGGGATGATTGACGCGATCGAACGGGTAAGCAGCGATGACGCGTTCGCGTGGGCCCGCCGCGCGGCGCGCGAGGCGGGTGTTTGCTGCGGCATCAGTTCCGGCGCGGCGCTGTGCGCGGCGGACCGGGTGGTGAAGCGCCCGTCCCACGCGGGGAAGCTGATCGTCGTGATCCTGGCGTCGGCGGGTGAGCGCTATTTGTCGACGCCGCTTTTTGAGTGACGGATTGGCCGCGATATCCCTAAGGAGAAGCATGGTAGCCTCTCGCAAACCTCCCATTGAATGCCCCCACTGCGGCTACAATCTGCGGGGGATTGCAGGTGATCGGCCAACGTGTCCCGAGTGTGGGACCGAGAGCAATCGCCAAGACGCGGAGGCCTTTGCGCTACGCCCACGACATACTCGTCGATGGTATCTCGTAGCATTCGTTGGCGGGGTCGTGATGTGGCTTACTAACTTCGTAGCGGCGCGCGTCGCTGGTGTTCAGGAGTCTCTCGATAGCCCAGTACTCGCTTGGACTATGCTGGGGACGCTAATCGCCGCGTTTGCGCTCGGACACCATAGTCCTCGTCCAGCCTGGCCGCTCGGGGCAACGATTGTGTTTGCTCAACTCGCCGGTTTCTTTGTTGAAGGGATGTTCTATGGGGCACTCAATTCTCCGTTTGTTGTTGTCACACTTGTTGGCGTCGCCGTTCTGGCCGTCGCCAGCATGCTTGCTGCTGAGTTCGCGTTTTGGCTGAAGAACCGGCCAGCATGAAGTGTGTGGCATCAGTCATGTGCGGGCGGGCGGGTGGCATCTATGAGCGAGCCGTTGTCAAGCGTGTTGGAACTGGTTGC
>CAZGTH010000036.1:0-6071 GCA_964528455.1 uncultured Planctomycetales bacterium
AAACCGCAACCAGTTCCAACACGCTTGACAACGGCTCGCTCATAGATGCCACCAGCCCCGCCTTCGCACAATGATATCTCGCACTCGGCGTTGTTGCGCAGATTCATGCCGACGGCTGTGCCGAGGGCATGCCGCCATCCCTTGGCCACCTGTGAATGCTGGGCAGCGCCGATGATGTCATCGTTATGGCTATGACCCATCATAGGTTACATTCCGGCGTCTGCCCGGCGTGCGGCAGGCCGATGACCGCGCGATGCGCCAATGGTTGAACGATGCGTCACGTAGCCCCCCATCTGCATTTCACATTGCGATTCATCGCCATTCTGGCCGCCATGATTGTCATTCTCGCGTGGCCGCTTTCGTACGTTTTGGATCTCGCGCTAACAACCTACGGCCTCTCTTTGTCCTGGAGCCGTGGCTGGGTGTTCCACAGCCCCGGCGCCGACGGACCGATGCTGCTGTTTGGCGTCCGGCCATCGGCCGGATTCGCGACTTGGAGTGGTGACACCGTGGCGATTCCGGCTTGGTCGCCGGCGATCTCGGCGATCTCACTGGCGGCGCTGTGTTTGATTCGGCGTCGCGGCCCGCGCCAGCCGATCGCGCCCAAGCAGCCGCGGATAACTTCGGTGCTCGCGGTTTGGCTTACGGCCGCGTGGTTGCTTTCGCCTATCAGCGCATTCTTCGGTTCAGTTGGACCGTTTTCGTTCAACAGCAGGCACGGACTGTTCCATCTCAACCTTCTCATCGGGTCGCAGACCGACCACGCCGGGTTCCACATTGGCGCCGTCAGGACCGAGCGTCCGGAGTTCAACTTCTGGGAGTGGCGGGTTTGGTGGGATGCGCCGTTCACACCGTCCGGCATCGGCTTTCTAACCTTTCCATTCTGGCTACTGCTCCTGCCGTTCGTCCTTTGGATCAGCATCCGTGCCCTACGCGACCGGCGCGGGTCGCTTACCGGGCATTGTCCCCATTGCCGCTACGATCTGACCGGCAACACGTCCGGCGTGTGCCCGGAGTGTGGTGCGCCGACGACCCAGATTGAAACGTGTGCCGTCGACGAGCAGCGGTAGGGGGAATCAGTCGCAGCGCGAAGAAAGCCGCGCCAGGGGGAGTGGTGGGCATGGCCCACCCTACGGGCCGCGCATCGGCGCCAAGGCGCGACTATCGCCTCAGCAATCCAAACAAGATCTGCATCGCGACATACCCCGCGTCATTCAGGACTTTGCGCGGGTCGCGATAACGGTCGCCAAGTGATTGGCGCTTTGGCGTATGGTCGGCGTGTTTCCGCAACGCCTCCTCGATCCGCCGGCGGCGCACATCGAGCGCGCCTTCGCCCCACTCTTCCGGATGATCCTGCGCGTATTCCCAGTAGATCTGCACCGTCTCCAGTTCGCCCGCGTCGAGAAACGCGTCCTGGCATTTCTGACAGCGATCCAGCACGATTTCCGGCCAGAACTGAAACTGCTCCTTGACCATCTGCGCGCCGCAGCGATAGCACCACAGCGGGTTGCGCGAATTGGACTGCTGCGCGAGCGCCATCATCTTCTCGCGCACCGGCTGCGGCATTTGAATCTCACGCCGTTCCAGCACGACATCCAGCCGGTCCGGCTTCAGCACATGCCCGCCACAGCCGCCACAGTTGAAAATCGAAAGGCCTTCGTAGGTCACGCGGCCGAGGTGGGTCTTGCACTTTGGACAAAGCGGCATGAAGCGTCTCGATCGATGCGGGTTGCGTCGGACAGTCCGGTTTCTACGATCCGCGGCGAAACACGGCGACGATATCTTCGACCGGCACGACGAACAGACGATTATCGCCCTCAAAATCGACCGGAATCGCGTTCTTCGGATTGAACAGGACGCGGTCGTACTGGCGAATCGGGTAGTCCTCATTCCGCGCGACCTGCGCCGACACGGCGACGATGCGCCCCGTGATCGTCGGAATCTCGATGTTGCCCGGAAGCTGAATCCCGCCCTTGGTGGTCTTCTTGTCTTCGTCCTTGCGCAGCAGCACCCGATCGCCGACCGGCTCGACGGTTTCGATCGATGGGGATGATGAAGATGCTTTTGCCATGCGTGTTCGCGCGTCTCCGCCGCTATACTCCGCGCGGGCGGCGGCGCGAGCGTTCCGGAGCCGCGCCGCGGGCGACAGATATCGCCAAAACCCGCTGAAAAGGCGACTGTATTGGATCAAGACGCCATTCGCAATCTGATGACGCGCCTCGCCGCCGGCGAGGTCTCCGTCGAGCACGCCATTGACCGGCTGCGGCGCCTGCCGTTCGAAGATATCGGCTTCGCGCGGGTCGATCACCATCGCGCGCTGCGCTGCGGCTTCCCCGAAGTGATCTTCGGCTTGGGCAAGACCCCGGAACAGATCGCCGAGATATTCGCGCGGCTGGCGGATTCAGGCGCGAATGTGCTCGCCACGCGCGTCGCGCCGGAGGCGGCGGAACGCGTCCGCGGCGCGTTTCCGGAGGCCGAGTTTCACGAGCGCGCCGGGTGCCTGACACTGCGCCAGACAACGCCGGCGCCGAGCCCGGGGCTGATCGCGATTGCCGCCGCCGGCACGAGCGACCTGCCGATCGCGGAAGAGGCCCGCATTACGGCTGAGATCATGGGGCAGCGCACGCGCACGTTCTACGATGTCGGCGTCGCGGGGATTCACCGCCTGCTGGCGGAATCTGAAGCGCTGCGCGCGGCGCGGGTCGTGATCGTCGTCGCCGGGATGGAAGGCGCTCTGCCGAGCGTCGTCGGCGGCCTGGTGGATGTGCCCGTGATCGCCGTGCCGACAAGTATCGGCTATGGCGCGAGCTTTGGCGGTCTGTCCGCGTTGCTGACGATGATGAACAGCTGCGCGTCGGGTGTGTCTGTCGTCAATATCGATAACGGATTCGGCGCGGGCTATCAGGCGGCGCTGATCAACCGTGTTGTCGAACAGGCGACGCCGGATCCGCATTGCGAGGATCACGCCGTATGAGCGAACTGCCGCGAATCATCAGCGAGATTCCGCGCCCCCCGCCGCGCGACCCGGCCACGCACAAGGGACAGTGTGGACGCGTCGCGATTATCGCGGGTTCCGCCGGAATGAGCGGCGCTGCGCAGCTTTGCGGGCTGGGCGCGCTGCGTGGCGGCGCAGGACTCGTCCGCGTCTGCTGCCCGGCCTCAATCGCCGCGATCATCGCGACCGGCGAGCCGTGTCTGATGACGCAGGCCCTGCCGGAGCGCGACGGCCGCCTGTGCGCGACCGCCGATCCGCAATTGACCGAATCGCTGGAATGGGCGGACGTGATCGCGATCGGCCCCGGCCTCGGCGCGAGCGACGGCGCGGATGATCTGGCGCGCACGATCGACTATGTGCTGAAAGCCGACAAGCCGATTGTCGCCGACGCCGATGCGCTGAACGCGGTCGCGGCGGCGCGGGCCGACTGGCTCACCGGGCGCGCGGCGCCGACCGTCATCACGCCGCATCCTGGTGAAATGAAGCGGCTCGCTGACGCCTTCGGCGTGTCAATCGCCAACCAACAGGATGACGCCGCGCGCATCGCGGCCGCGCACGCCGTGGCGAAACAGTTCCACTGCGTTGTGCTGCTGAAGGGGCGCCGCACCGTTATCTGTGACGCCGATCGCGCGTTTGTATGTTCCGCCGGCAATCCCGGTATGGCCACCGGCGGCATGGGCGACGTGCTGACCGGGCTGATCGCGGCCCTGGTCGGCCAGGGGCTCGACGTTTTTGATGCGGCGTCCCTTGGGGTCCATCTGCACGCCACCGCGGCGGACCATCTCGCGGACGTTTTCGCGCCGGTGGGTTATCTGGCGCGGGAGGTTGCGGACGCGATTCCGGGGGCGCGGATGCGTCTCCAGACGCCGCGAATGGGGTTCAAATAGCCGCTTTCAGTAGCGCAGGGCGATTCACACAATAAAAACAACTGAATTTGACGAAACTCGCGCCCCGTCGTACGATCCGAGGTGACGTGAAACGGAGAACGGCGGTGCGACTTTCTCTTCCAGAACATGACAGTCCGGCCCGGCGGGTCCTTGAGGTCGTGGCGCGGCAAGGTCCGATATCCACAGCCGAGATCGTCGCCGAACTGGGCGTGACACGCACTGCGGTGCGCCAACAGACGACCCGACTGGCGGCGGAGAGCTGGCTGGAGCGTTCGCACCGGCGCGGCGCCACCGGACGACCGGCGGATGAATGGCGGGTTTCGGCCGAAGGTCGGCGACGCTTCGCGAGCGCGGACGATGAGTTGCTGCGGCTGGTCCTGTCTGAACTGCGGGCGTCGCATGGCGCAGACGCGGCGGAAGGCGTATTGCGGCGCGTGGGCGCGCGTCTGGTTGAGAAAATGCGGGCGGGCGTCGGTGATGGCGCGGTTGAAGCGCGCGTGAAGCGCCTGGCCGCGTTGTTCGAAGAACAGGGGCTGCTGGTGAACGCGACCGACGGGGGCGCGACGCGACTCAACGTCTTTACCTGCCCCTACCCCGAAGCATCCAGCGAAAACCCGCACATCTGTGAGATGGAGCGGAAGGCGATTGAAGAATTGTTGGGCAGTAACGTGGAACTGGGCGAGTGCCTGCGAGACGGCGGACATTGCTGCTCATTTCATGTGAAGGCGGAGCGAAACGCGGGCGAGGCGACCCGCGCCGCAGTCAGTGAACCCGTTTGCTAGCGCGAACAGAGCGCATGACGTGAAAGGAAGGCGATGAACGAGACCAAGGCACAAGCGAACGCGACCCCGGCGACCGAGACGCAGGCCCAGACGCTGCTGGAGCGCGCCAAGCCCGCGACCGATCAGGTCGGCATTCGTCTGACGGAAAAGGCGGCCGAGCAGATCAAGGACATCCTGCAGAAGGATAAGCACCCGGATTCGATGTACCTGTTCGTCGGCGTCAAGGGCGGCGGGTGCAGCGGATTGTCGTATGTGCTCGACCTGCGCGACCAGGCGCACGCGCCGGTCAAGGACACGGACGAAGTGTTCGCGTCACAGGGCATCACGGTCGTGTGCGACCTGAAGAGCTACGTCGTCGGCAACCTGACGGGCACCGAGATCGACTACCAGGAAAGCATGATGGGCGCCGGCTTTGTCTTCAACAATCCGAACGCCAAGCACTCGTGCGGCTGCGGGTCGAGCTACTCGGCCTAGATTTTTCCCGTCGCACGGACAACACGGCGCTTGAGCAAGTGACGGCGCGAAGGAGCGTTTGCAGATATGTCTACGCATACTGACCCCATCGAACGATGGGAGAAGCAGGAATATAAATGGGGGTTCGTCACGGATATCGAATCCGAGACGGTCCCGCCGGGTTTGAACGAAGACGTCATTCGCATGATCTCCGCCAAGAAGCAGGAGCCGGAGTGGCTGACCGAATGGCGCCTGAAGGCGTATCGGCATTGGCTGACGATGACCGAGCCGGCCTGGCCGAATGTGAAGTACCCGCCGATCGACTACCAGGCGATCTCGTACTACTCCGCGCCGAAGTCGAAGAAGGACGCGCCGAAGAGCCTCGACGAAGTCGATCCGAAGCTGCTGGAGACCTATGAGAAGCTCGGCATTCCGCTGCACGAACGGGCGGCGCTGGCGGGCGTAGCGGTCGACGCGGTGTTCGACAGCGTCTCGGTCGCGACGACATTCAAAAAGCAGCTCGGCGAAGCCGGCGTGATCTTCTGCCCCTTTTCGGAGGCGGTGCATGAGCACCCGGAGCTGGTGAAGAAGTACCTCGGCTCGGTCGTGCCGTATTCCGACAACTTCTTCGCGACGCTGAACTCAGCGGTGTTTACCGACGGGTCGTTCGTGTTCATTCCGAAGGGCGTGAAGTGCCCGATGGAGTTGAGCACCTACTTCCGGATCAACGCGCAAAGCACCGGCCAGTTTGAGCGCACGCTGATCGTCGCTGAGGAAGGCGCCAGCGTCAGCTACCTCGAAGGCTGCACCGCGCCGATGCGCGACGAAAATCAGTTGCACGCGGCGGTGGTTGAACTGGTCGCGCTCGATGACGCGACCATCAAGTACTCCACGGTGCAGAACTGGTACCCGGGCGACGAGAACGGCGTCGGCGGCATTTACAACTTCGTCACC
>CAZGTH010000037.1:0-2381 GCA_964528455.1 uncultured Planctomycetales bacterium
ACGAGGAAGTGCGTGATTTTGGCGCCGTGGTTGATCCCGGCTGCATGAAATGTATGGATTGTGTGTCTGTATGCCCCAATGAGGCGCTGTATGTCGGCTTTGGCGCTCCGGCGATGTTGACCCGCCCGCGCTCCGTCGCCAAGACCGCGCCGTCCAGGCCGCAGAAGAAGACTGCGGATGTCGGGTCGAAGTTCGCGGCGATCGGCGGCTGGGTGTTGCTCGGCGCCTTCACGCTCGCCTGTTTCGTCGTGTTCGCCGGGTTTGATCGGCAGTTCACGATGTTTCCGCCGCTCGAATGGTTGAACATCTTCGTGCTGACCGGCCTGTCGCTGCTGCTCGCGTGGGCGTTTCGCGGGAAGTCCACGCGTAAGCAGGACCTGCGTTTCGCCGACGATATTGTGTTCGGCGTGTTGTTCCTGAGCGCCCTGCTCGTGTTTCGCGGGCTGTATGACCTGGTCGCGTTTCTGTTCGCACTCGGTCTCGCGGCGGTCATCGCCTACGTCTGGCTGCACATCTGGCTGCTCTTTCGGCGCGAGAATGTGACGTTTCATCGTTGGCGGTTGCGGCGGGCGGGCGCGCTGCAGCCGGCGGGCCGCGTTTTTCTGGCGCTGAATGCCGCCTTCGGCGCGTTCGCGCTGCACAGCGCGTTGATCCAGTTTCATACGTTTCGGGCGACGGGCCTGCGCGGCGCGATCGACGCGCGCTATCACGCCAACCCGCGCGATCCACAACTGGCGACAATGGTCGAGCGCGGGATGCGCTCCGCGCGATTCGTGGAGAACTGGTCCCTCGCGCGGATGGTCGACAGCCCTGCGGGCCTGCGATGGCTGCCGGAGTCCGTTCGAAAACGTCGTCTGAACGCGCAGTACCTGACACGCTGGCACAGCCTCCGCGGCGAGACCGAACGCGTGGAAACACGCCTGCGCGAGCAATTGCGCCTCGACCCGAGTTGGGCGGACGGGCGCGTCTCGCTGGGGCTTTCGCTCGCGTCGCGCGGCGAGCTGGCGTCCGCAACCGCGTTGCTGCGCGAAGGCCTCACCCACACCCCCGATCATCCGCTGCTGCGGCAGAATCTGGGCGTGGTGCTGGCGGAGACCGGCGACATCGCCGGCGCGGTGGAGCAATTCCGGGCGGCGGTCGCCCTCGAGCCGCGGATGAACGCCGCCCGGGTCGCGCTTGGACGCGGCCTTTTGGCGCTGAATCGCGCCGAGGAAGCGATCGCCACGCTGCGCGAAGCCGTCGCGCGCGAGCCGGCGGATGTGGATGCCGGATTGTTCCTCGGCCAGGCGCTGCTGACCGTGGGGGATTGCGCGGCCGGCCGGCGCGCGTTGAACGACGCGGTGCGGGCTGCCGGAAACCCGCCGGAATTGGCGTCACAGGTCCGGCTGATGTTGGCGGGCTGCGAATAAGTTGGCGTCGAATCACCCGATATCGCGTGGCGGGGTCGCGCATCGGCGTTTACGATGCGCCAGATTATCAGAACATCAGTCAAATCGACCTTAAAAGCGCGAAATGTAGCCGTGAGCGGTTTTGAAACCCGCGCTTTCCCGGCTATATTCGTCATGATGTCTTCACCCGGACCGTAGGGCAACCGCGTCTGGTGATCGTCCCGAAAGGCCGCAGGCGTCGGCACAAGCGTTCGCTTCGCGCAATTCGGTGGGTTGGGTTGGTCGCAAACACTACATCATTGGGAGCCATGGCGGCGTACGCGCTCGCGTTGGGGAGCCCGGGCGTGGACGGGTTTCGTTGTCGTCACACCGGCGTCTGCCGGCGATGACGCACAGCATCGGCGCTCACGCCGCAAGGCGTGAGCGCCGCCGCCTTTTTTCATATTGTCGCGTCGTGATCCGTTTTCGAATCTTGTTCCTGTTGACGGCGCCGCCGGGCGGCGCCGTCGCGTTCCGGCGCTGCTCGTTAAAATGAACCTTCCGCTGCCCCTTGTGGAATGATGATCGCTTGCTACGATATGTGGGATAGGGAGACTCCCGAAGCTGGGTCGAAAGGAATCGACGCCGCGTGTTTCTGAAGCGCATCATCGCCCACGGGTTCAAGAGCTTCGCGGATCGGACGGACATCGAGTTCGCCCGCGGCATGACCGGTATCGTCGGACCCAACGGTTGCGGTAAGAGCAACGTGCTGGATGCGATCCGCTGGGTCCTGGGGGAACAGTCCGCCCGCCTGCTGCGTGGCGGACGGATGCTGGACGTCGTCTTTTCCGGTTCCCGCTCGCGCAAACCCGCCAATTTCGCCGAAGTGACGCTCGTCTTCGGCGCGTCCCAGGGCACCCTCTCCGCAGACCAGGATGAAGTCTCCGTCGGCCGCGTGCTCTACCGCAGCGGCGACAGCGAATACAAGATCAACGGTCAAAGCGTGCGGCTGAA